>NZ_AP018227.1:8048307-8850477 GCF_002368095.1 Calothrix parasitica NIES-267
CCTTATCTCCCCATCCCCCCATCTCCCCATCTCCCCATCTCCATCTACCCAGCTTGAGCTAATTGCTGCTGGTTGAGATAGTAATAATGACCTTTTTTATTAATTAATTCATCATGGGTACCGCTTTCGACCAATAGACCTTTGTCTAAAACTAAGATTAAATCGGCGTTGCGTACTGTAGATAGACGGTGAGCAATAATTAAACTGGTACGTCCTTTAAGAATTGTTTTCAAATTGTTTTGAATTACACGCTCTGTTTCAGCATCTAAACTACTGGTCGCTTCATCGAAAATTAATAATTGAGGATTACCTAATAAAGCACGAGCGATGACTAAACGCTGTCGCTGTCCTCCAGACAACATTCCACCACCTTCACCAATTTGATTTTCGTAACCCATTGGTAATTGCTGGATAAATTCATCTGCTCCAGCCAAATGTGCTGCTTCGATAATTTCTTCCAGAGTTGCTTCGGGGTGAGCGACACTTATGTTTTCCCGAATAGTTCCGCCAAATAAGAAGTTATCTTGGTCTACTACACCTATTTGCTTACGGAGAGATTTTAGGGAAATTTTAGATACATCATGACCGTCAATAACAACTTTTCCATCTGTCGGAGGATATAAACCTAAAATTAGCTTTGACAGAGTAGTCTTTCCCGAACCGCTACGTCCCACTACTGCTACCGTTTGTTCTGGTTTAATCTCAAAATTCAGATTCTCTAACACATTAATTTCGCTTTCTGAGTGATAGCGGAATGTGACATTCTCAAAGCGAATATGTCCATCTAGCTCAGATATATGTCTACGGGGGGATGCTAGTAAATTCTCTTCTGGTTCTGCTTCTAATACATCATTAATTCGCTCGGTAGAAATCATAACTTCTTGGAATTCATTCCATACTCCTGAAAGTCGTTTAAAGGGACTGATAACATTTCCCATTAACATATTGAAAGCAATCAATTGTCCAATGGTTAATTGCTGATTAATTACCAGATAAGCACCATACCAGAGCAATCCCGTACTCATGATGGTATCGATGCTACCACTAACAATTTGCAGGCGAGTACCAATGATCTGCGCTCGGAAACTTTTCTTAATTAAATCATTTAATAGTTCTTCCCAACGCCAACGCACTGTATGCTCTATAGCCATACTTCGCACGGAACGAATACCTGTAAGCGATTGAATCAAGTAGCTATCTTGCTCTGCTCCAGCGTTAAAAATCTCTCTAGACATGCGTCTTAAAATACTCGTACTTGCAAAAGCCAAGATAAAAAACGGTGGGACAATCAACAGAGTTAACAAAGTTAGCTGCCAGTTGTACCAAAACATGACAGCAAGATAAACAACTATGGTAATTAAATCCAGAATGATTGAAAGTGTTTCCCCAGTCAGAAAACTCTGAATTTTTTCATTTTCTTCAATTCGGGAAGTTATATCTCCTACAAAGCGCGATTCAAAATAAGACAGAGGTAAGCTAAAAGTATGCTTGAGAAAGCCTACCAACATCGCAACACTAATACGGTTGGCTGTATGAAACAGCAAATATTGGCGCACCGCATTAACTGCAATACTGAAGAAACCAAAAATCAATAACCCTAAACCGACAGCATTTAAAGTTGATATGCTACCTTGAACAATTACTTTGTCTAATAAAAGCTGCGTAAATAGAGGTGTTATCAATCCGAAAACTTGCAGCAATATTGAAGCCATAAAGACTTCAAATAGTACCCAAGAATGGGGTTTTACTAATTCATAAAATCTCCAAACACCTGAAGTTTCTTCTTTAACTTCTTTCAGACCAATGGTGGGTTGCAATAATAATGCATAACCAGTCCACTTATCATTAAACTCCCCATAGCTAATTTTGCGCTGTCCAATAGCTGGGTCGCAAACTATAACGTGTTTTTGAGTGATTTCGTAGACAACAATATAATGCTTTCCTTCCCAATGAGCGATAGCAGGTAAAGGCTGCTGCATAAATTTATCAAAGCTGGCTTTCACGGGTTTGCTAGCAAACCCGATACTTTCAGCAGCAGCAGCTAAACTCCGCAAAGAAGCACCACTACGACCAACATTGGCAATATCCCGGACGCGATTAACAGCCAGTCTTTTACCCCAATGTCTAGCAATCATTACCAAACAAGCACAACCGCAGTCAGAAGCGCTTTGTTGTGCGTAAAAAGAATATTGTTTGGATAGTCGCTGCCATAGATGCTTAGCTTTGGTTGTGGGAGTAGGAAATAATGGTCTTGCTGTCTGCTTTTTACCTGGAGGAGAAGGAAATGGAATTACTTTACTATTGTTATTAACAGCCCCGGTTTTAGGAAAAGTTTTATCACTACTATGCTTTTTATAACTAAGCTTTCGTGATGGAATTTGCTCTGATGATGGACTAATCAAACTTCGCAAATCATCCCACTCTTCAAGGGCTTGGGGCAAATTAGAACTTTTAAGACTGTAGGCTATAGTTGATTGCGTTACCTCCCATTTTCCATCTGTATCTGTATAAATATTTCCTGCTGTTAAAGTTCTGTTTGCTGCATTTTTTAACTGTCCTCGTCTCAACAATAGCAGTTGACTATCCTCAAACAGCTCGTTAGTGCTTTTCCCAGGTTCGATATTGTAACGCTCAAATAAACATAAAGCTGTAAATATTTCCTCTGTGGAAGAAATTCGCGATATCTGAGAATTCTGACGGCACATCAGCAAAATATCCCAAAATTCAGCACGTTGCCGCAAACGCTCTCGAATTCCGGGGTATTTTACTATTAACTTATATATAATTTCCCCGCTCAGATAACAGAGTTTCAAACCGGTTGAAGCTCTTGCTGCAAAATTAATATAATTTTCTTCCGGAAATAAGCTCTGCTCTATGAAAGATTCACCATAAGCAACGGTTGCAATTAAATTATCCGCATCATCAAGAAGTCTAGCTTTACCCGCAAGCACGATAAAAACACCAGGTTTAGCTGACTCAGCTTGCCAAAACAACTTGGTGACCTTTGGTTCAATAATTTCTAATCCCTTCAAACAGCTTTGTATTTCTTCTTTGGTAAGATTTTCACCCAAGGTCGCGATAATTTTTTCGCATAGCTGTTCTTGGGAAATTACATTCTGCATAATTCCCCTAATTCTTTAATTACAATTTTGAGAAAATCTAAATGACTGATAGATGTTGCGATGGGTGCTTGGCAAGTCAGCTACAAACCAATATTCTTTTCTAAAAGAGAAATATTTTATGCTGGCAAAGTTTAGATGTTGCAACAAATATTCATATTTAAAAAAGCCCCACCCCAGACAAAGCTGAGTGAAATATTTTTTCAAATGCTGAATATTATATTGACTTAGATATTCACTTGTTACACTGAAAAATTTATCAGCTACTAATCCATAGTATTTATAAGCGCTATCTGCATCCACTAATAGGCTGAAATCGGATGCTATTTGAGAAAAACCTGCTACTTGACAAATATGAGTTCCGGATTCACTCGTATTTGGGAGTAATCTTATATTCGGAACTTGCTGATTATATGCTGCACGCAAGCTGACAGGTAAGTTTTTTAACAATTTTTCTCGCCTGCAACGATTCAGCAATTTGTGTTGCCAAGAATAATATCCTGCAAAAGCTTGTAGGAAACTAAATTTATGTGACATAATTTTTATAAGTTGCCATCAGTAGTAAGGCATCGCTGTAGGTTATATCCCCGCCAAGGTTCTACAGTAATGCTTAATTTGCTGTATTGTTGTGCGACTAACCTTGGGAAATTCCCCTAGCATTAAAAGAGCTTAGGGGTATGACCCTAGGTTAATACATATGAATTAATCGTTTTCGAGCATCCCAAATTTTATCCATACAATTAATCTCCTAACAAAAAAATAGTAAACTCGAACCTTCAAAGCCTTTGCAATCAGATAAAGAGTTGTAGTCAAAAATTTATTTACCTACAAGCATTGTACGGTTACTTAGATTGCTTGTTAAGCCTAATTCTTGAAGTTTTGTTTCTTGGGACTCAAACAAAAAGAAATTATTAACTATTAGAGCCTCTAAATTTAGTTTTTATCAAGAAGGGTCTGAACCTTTACAACAACTAAACCTTCAAAAATTATATTTAGCAATTATAAGTATTTCAACCTTCCCTATAAATATATAGGCTTATTTTTCTACATTTATGCAATAGGCCGATAGTTTACAATGCACTTGCACTATCTACATACACCTGTAAAACACTGATTATGCAAGACTTAAGGAATTAAGAAAATTTTTGAGCTTGTGAAATAAAACTTAAAATTTGACCTTGGTGATAGTTATCTAACAGGTATAAAAAGACCAATTAGTTATAAGTATCTCCATCAACTTAGCAAAAATCATTATTTTTGCATGCATGTATACTTAGCACTTTATCCATAGCCAAGCAACATCTGACAATAACCGCTATCTATAGCTATTGGGGTAGACATCGGGTTTACGAAAAACTATAAAACCGGACTTGCAGCACTTCCTATAATCTTGCAATAGAGATGCTTGTATAAAAAATGCCACAGCAGTAATAATTTTTGCATTATGATTGCCGATTATCTGAGACTCTAAAACGAATAGATTTAAATTGATAGCGAAAAGATTATAAATATTTACAGTTTAAATATTATAAACTTTATGCATTCTATGGAATGGCTTAAACAGGCTATCTCAGAAATTGTCAATACAGGAGTTTGCTAATCAAAAACCCTTTACCCATGCAAAACTGTATGAAATACAGATTGAATTAGATATTAGTAGTCCTCCATACAATTATTAAGACCATCGTACTTAATAATAGATTTTTCAGCCTTCTGTCAAGAGTTTAGCACAAAAAGAAACTAGATGTTATCAAAAAAATATAGTTACTTCATGTAAACTTTAAAAAAAAATAAACCTTAATTTATTATTAAAAATAATCGCTGTTATTGGAGCTTACAATTTATTAAGTATGTTTAAGTGATGATGAGAAAAAACATAAACTAAACTGTAAAACCAAATGATAACTTTATTTATTGGTATGTATCGAATATTATTATATTCAACAATCGAAACATATTATTTTTCTTTCAGCCAAGAATAATCATATAGCAAGTAACTGTATACTTGACATCTACCAAAAGTCAGAGCGAAAACATTGTGATGTAAGCAACGCTATTACTATAGGCAGTATTTGACATCAGTTAAAAATGATTTGCTGCGGTACAAAATAATTTTAAATTGCAAAATATTTACCTTTATGCAAGTAGTATAAGCAAGTTTTGTATAGACTAGTGATATTTTTGCCAAATACATTTTTGCTGACATGTTGAAATATGCTCAACAAGACGACTTATAAAAATTGCTTTCCCTTTTCTGCTCTCATTTAATACTAATAAAATTTAGTACATGAGTAAAAATTTACTTGTTAGCTACTTCTCATCTTAAAACACGATTTTTCGACAGTGAAATGCTTCAGAATAGTGACTTGGAGAGCTAGATTCAATTCCTCGGATTCTTAAAATAGAACGAAAAGTTTCTTCAGTAAACCACTGTTTGTTATTCTGTGTAGGAAAAGCATCCATTACGTATTTAATTTTCCGACGACAGACTGCTTCATCTAAATGCACAAATAAATTGGGAAGTCCTAAATCTCCATCGTATTTAGGAATTTCATATTCTAGAATTAAATGGTTTCTAAAGGTGTCCCAGGTGTAATCGGATATTAGACGGTGGTCTTGATGTTTATCTTGTCGATGGTGAGTAAAAATTATATCGGGAGAAAATTCTTGCTTTAATTCTTCAAAAAATTCATGTAATTCTTTACCTTGGAAATAGAGCAAACCACCTTCAAGATTTTTGATTATTACCTTCTTATTCGATACTTCCTTTAAAAATGTATTGCTACTTAACATCGCTTCCTGGGCTGTTTTTTCGCTAGAACTCAAGACGACCCAATATACAGTGATATTGCTGTACTCTTCGATTAGTTTTAAAATCGTACCACCACAACCAATTTCAATATCATCACAATGGGCACCCAAGCAAAGAATTTTTAAATCAGATTCTTCTGTTTGATTAAAATTAAGATTTATCATAGAAAAAGGTTAAAGTTTAAAGTTCAAATATTACAGGTTAAAGGTTTAATAATAGTAGGTTTCAGTATTCATTAATGTCATAATCAAAATCAGGCAGTTTTATGCATAGTAGATTTTATAGTTAGAGGATGTTTTAAAAGTCTCCGGCGGTTAAAACCGCTACTACATAAGCAAAGTCCCTTCGGGTATCTCCTTCGGAGACGCTTCGCTAACGCTAGTTTGGGGGACGGAAACCGACACCCCCAACTAGTCTCACCACCTCTGTGGACTAACTGATTTTTAACCCACGGAGGTGGGTTTTGTATGTGTAGCCGCGACTTACAGTCGCCAGGTAAGGTATTAAATTCGACTTTTAAAACATCCTCTTAGACAAATATTAAATAGTTCATTACTTATAATTGATAATTGCTAGATACGAAGGGATTCTCAACAGCTAAAAACTCAGATATTAAGAGCTATTAAATTAGAAGCTAAGACTTCTCTAACGGGCAATACATCATCATCTTCGGCAAGCCAGTGAAATAGTTTTGCTATTGATTGAGAAGAGTTATCAATAGAAACAGCTAATTTAATAATATTTAGCGTACCTTCTAGATTGCCATTTTTTAAAGGAATTAACGCATGAGCTAAACAATAATTAAAGTTACTTATCCGGGCCTTGGCTGTAATTTCTACACGAGAATCGACTGGTAAATAGCTGTGTGAAATCTCGATAGCTTTACCAGCCTGTACGGCCATTTCTCCTGAATTCCAACTACCGGAAGTCTCGCTATGAGAGTGAACGCGAAAACGAGCTAGCACCTCTGGTTCGTACCACCAATCATAAAAAGCAGCAATACGTTTATGCAGTTCCCAATCATTTATATTAGGTATTTCACAACTATATCCTCCCAATCGCTCGTGAGTTTTTCTACGAATAACAAGTGCTGGTGTCATCACCAAACCACATACTCCAATACGCGATAACCAATTTTGTAAAATCCCTTTTTGTTGTGCAGAACTCGAACTAATTTCTCCCAATCTTACAGTCTTACCTTTTTCATTAACATATTCAAAACCAGTACAAGCTGCTCCAATATTTTCTGGACAGTTTTGCAGACTCTGTTGAAGACTAGAATAGAAGCCGGGATACACTGAGTCATCATCATGTAGGACATGAACCCATTCACCTCTGCTCAAGGAGATTCCTACATTCATATTGTTGGTCGGCCCAATATTTTCAGAATTGCAATAGTAACTAACTATCCCTCCTCCTAAAGAATTTACTAATTCATATAGGGGTGATGTACTTGCATTATCTATGACCAGAATTTCCATTTCTGTTTTCCCCGACCATTGCAAAAGCACGTTTGCGAGACATTCAATTATATAGTCGCTACGCTTATATATTGGAATCACTACAGTCCAAAAAGGTCGCGCTTCGTCTGCTTCTTTTAAAGGTGGAATAGCGGGAAACTGATACTCGCCAACTTTTACATTACCTTGAGGAATAAAAGGAGTCGTCCGTACAGTACAATTTTGGTCACGTGCAATTGCTTGAGCATAGCTAGGATTAAGCTTTTTCAAACCTTGACGATATATCGCGATTGCTTCTGTTAACTTATTTTGAGCTTGGTAAATCCTACCCAAGCTATTATAGATATTCCAGTTATCAGAATTTAATTCTAAAGCTTGATAATAAGATGCGATTGCTTCTGGAAATTTTTCTTGTTCGTGTAATACTGTCCCTAAGCTATAGTGATATTCCCAATTTTCTGACCATAAGGCTATAGCTTGCTGATAGTAGGAAACTGCGTTGTTTAAATCTCCTGCCTGTTTGCGGGCAAGACCTAACTTATAATTTAATTGAGCATAGTGAGATTGTTGGTCTTCGACAAGTTGACCTTGAACATGTAAAGTGTTTCCTAAATTAACATAGGCTTCCTGACAATTTGGTTGAAGTTGTAAAGCTTTTTTATAAGATGAAATCGCTTCCGAATATTTACCCGATTTTTGCAAAGCATAACCAAGGTTATTGTGAATTGCTGCAAGATTCGGCTGTATAGTTAAAGCTTTCTGATAAGCATTCACCGCTTGAGAAAATTCTGCTTGGGATTGATAGCAATTTCCCAGAACAAACCAGTGCTTGAAGGCAGAAGGTTGGTTCTGTACTGCTGCTGTAAGAAATTTTTGGGCATTTTGGAACTGATTTTGTTGCAGCGCTAGCGAACCTAAACCATGCAAAGCATCGGGTTGAAGGGGAATTGTTTCTAATATTTGCCGATATATCTGCTCTGCTTTAGTTAAGCGGTTAGCTTGATGATATTGAAATGCTGTTTTTAAAGCTTCAGAAATAGTAGACATTCGATTTTGGATTTTAGATTTTAGATTTTAAATTTTAGATTTTAAATTTTAGATTTTAAATTTTAGGTTTTAGGTTGTTTAATTTAATATTTACGTAGTGTTATCAGAAAATATAGGGATTCCCCCTTTTCTTTAAGGGGGTTTTACATAAGTCTTATAATCGGTATCTTAGGTGAGAAGTTAATTTGGTTTAACCTTCAAACCTTCCAGAAATAACCTCGAAACTATTTCATTGCGTAAAGCAGATACCTCATCTTGTTTTAACCAAGAAAATAACTTTGTTACAGATTGCGGGGAATTATCGATTTTCAGTGCTTCTTGCAGTAGAAGAATTGCGCCAGATATTTTTCCAGCCTTTAAAGGAATTATGGCATTATTTAGACAGCAAGCAAAGTGATAATGCCTAGCCTTTACAGTTATTTCATCAAGTAAATATTTTTCCGACACTTCTATTGCTTTACGGATATCTGTGCCATTTGACCCTGAAAGTGTGGAATCTGTTGTAATATTTTGAGAATGTTGGCGATAGCGAGCTAAAATTTCTGGTTGATACCACCAATCATAAAAGGCAGTTACGCGCTTATAAAACTCCCAGTCGCCAGTATAATTCAATTCCGGTAAATACCCTCCCAAATGTTCGTAAGTAGAACGACGAACCACTACTGCGGGCATATTTAATGGGTTTGCGATTCCAATCTTTTCAACAAAACCTTTGGCAATTCCTTGCTGTTGTTTATAAAGTTGTTGAGTAAAAATCACCTTTCCCCGCTCGTTAACATTTTCATAGCCGGTGAAAGCTGCTCCAATAGAAGACGAAGATTTTTCCAAGGATTTTCGCAGACGGTCGTAGAAACCCGGAAGCACGTAGTCATCATCGTGAAGTAAGTGAATCCACTGACCTCGGCTAGCTGTAACTGCGGTATTAAAGTTTTTATATGCTCCCCTGTTCTGGGAGTTACGATAATATTTGATTATTCCCCCACCAATTTCATCAATCAAATCTTTCAGAGGTATTGGGCTAGCATCATCAACTACTATGATTTCCATCTCCTCTTCACCAGTCCACTGTCTGAGTACGCTGACTAAACATTCAAGTAAGTAATTACTGCGCCGATTAGTACTGTATATCGGGAGTACAACACTCCAAAAAGGTCGTTTAGACCTATCGTTACAAACGGTCGGAATTGATGGGAAAGGATGTCCTCCTATGATTACCTGTTCTCTAGAATTTTCTGGTGTCGTCCGTATTTCTTGGTCTATTTCGCAAGCTTTATGAGCTTCTATGATACGAGCATAATGAGGATTAATTAACTTTAAACCCCGACGATAAGCAGAAATCGCTTCTTGAACGTTGTTTTGATGTTGATGAATCTTGGCTAATTTAAAGTAAATATCTGAACTGGGTTTGATTGTCAAAGCTCTATTGTAGGAAGCAACGGCTGCATTTTGTTCGCCTTGTTCTTGTAGCACCATTCCCAAACGGTAATGAGCTTCCGACAATGATGGTTGTATTTTGATGGCTTTTTGGTAAGCTTGTGCTGCTTGTTTAAATTGACCTTTAGTTTGATGCGATTGAGCTAAGCTAAGCCAAGAATTTATAGACTTAGACTTATTATTTTGTTTTTTAAGGGCTAAGTCGGAACGCATTTTAATTACTTTAGCCGGAACTCCAACTGCAATCGCACCATCTGGTATATCCTGATTGACTACAGAACCGGCACCAATAACGGCTCCCTTACCAATCCGCACCCCATTCAGGACGATGACTCCACAGCCCAACCACGCACCATCATCTACTGTAATACCTCCTTTTGTCTCCAGAGGTTGCAGGTGGATAAGTTGACCGGGTATCATTCCGTGGTCGTAAGGGTAGAAAGCGCAATTAGTTGCTATTTGAACATTAGAGCCTATATTAATCGGAGCTTGATAAGCTGATAATTGACAGCGAGGCTGAATGTGGGTATCGGCTCCGATTTTTACAGTTCCTTCCTTCCCAGTTTGAATGCAGGAATCTCCGTACAGATGAACCCGGTCTCCTAGCTCTACTCGACCACCATTTCTGTCGTTATAAATAGTAACCCGGTCACCAATAAAAACATTTGCGCCAAGCTGTAAATTCTGATGATAAATATCGGCTTTCGGAGATACGTAACCGGAGGAATGATAATAAGATAGGTGACAGCGACCCCAGTAAGGTGGAGTAAACCAGGTAGCTAACCAAGTAGCGATTCGTCCTAGAAAATTTAAGCCAGCAAAACCCATCCAAAAGAACTTCCAAGCATCTAAGAACGCGCTTTTGATTCCGGAGGCTTGACGAATTTTACCAAATCGCTCCCAAATACTTGTAGAGTTCAACTTATTAAGAACGCTTACCAAATTAGAATAAGCTTCAGCATAATCGGGTTTGAGCTTAAATGCTTGACGATAAGAATCTGCTGCTTCCTCTAATTTCTCCTGTTGTTGAAGCGCATCACCCAGTTGTTTATAAGCCTCAGCATAGTTAGGTTTCAAACTCAAAGCTTTTTGGCAAGAAACTGCGGCTTCCGTAAATTTACCTTGTTCTTGCAAGACAACCGCTAAATTATAATGGGCTTCTGCTAGCTTTGGCTCCATGGCGATCGCCTGTTGGTAGTAAGCCTCTGCGCCCTTAAAATCATTGGCTTTGGCGCGATTATGACCTAACTGGTTATTTACTGCTGCATAATGGCTGTGCTTATCTTTAGGAAGTTTTTCCTGGATAAAAAGAGCATTATTTAAACTCACCTCGGCTTCAATACAATTGGGCTGGATTTGCAGCGCTTTTTGATAGCAGCTAATTGCTTCATCCCATTTTTTTTGTTGTTGCAGGGTATAGCCAAGGTTGTTGTAAAGTGGTGCTAGATTAGGCTGTAATTCAATAGCTTTTTGGTAAGCTGACTGGGCTTCTAGTAAATTCCCACTAGCTTGACGCAAATTGCCCAAACTGAACCAAGCCTTGAATAACTTTGGTTGTAGCGATACGGCATTACTGAGTATCTTTTCTGCCATCTCTGGCTGGTTCATTTTTTGTGCAATGAGACCCAATCCGCATAATGCATGAGCATTTTGGGGCTGTTCTTTTAGTACCTGATGATAAGCTTGTTCTGCTTGGCTCAAGCGATTGGCTTGATAATATTTTTCTGCGATTTGAAGAGCTTCGGAGACAGATAATGAATTTGCCATTCGATTTTTAATTTATGATTATGTAGCTTTTTAAACCCTCTTTTCTATTGAAAGAAAGGTTTGAAAAAAGGTTTTATAAGTTGGTCAAATTAACATTCAATTTTATATTCAGACTGAGAAAGCATTTGTACAATAATCCTAAATTAGGGCATGTTATAAATACCCGAGAATTTGAAACTTGGAGTTAACGTAACCGTTCAGCAGCATTCTCAAGAGGCTAAAATAAACCCGTCTTCTAATTGCGAAAACATAAATATCTCTTAGTGAAATCCTCAAGAAACCGGGTTTCTATAACTGATACAAAATATGACATGTAATCGTAGATATAACGCACCTGAGAGGAATTTTTTGAATTTAAATATGCTCTAGGATAGTTATCATTTCACGAAGTAAGAGGGAAGAAAGAAGAAGGAAGAAGAACTCAAGTTTTAAAACGTGAGATTGAAACAAGGACGTAAATATTTATCGCACTACGCTCCTTAAAATATTGTTTTTTTCTTTAATGAGTTTTAGACTCATAACTAAAGTTTTTAAAAATATATTACCTTCTTCCTTCTTACTCCTAACTCCTTCCTTCTTTTATAAGAATTATAGGAATTTAGATTCGACAATTTAAATAGAGAG
Organism: Calothrix parasitica NIES-267; assembly: GCF_002368095.1. Taxonomy (GTDB): domain Bacteria; phylum Cyanobacteriota; class Cyanobacteriia; order Cyanobacteriales; family Nostocaceae; genus Rivularia; species Rivularia parasitica. The sequence goes on from NZ_AP018227.1 coordinate 8,060,571, forward strand.
CGGCGATTATATCTGAAATTCTAAATTCCTATCTCAAATAATATTTATTAAACTATCAGATTCTGAGAACTATAATCTCCATCAGCAAAGATATATTTCTCGAATTCACTAGTTATCATTGTCGTGCTACCTAATTCAAACACAGTGAAATCATTATTAGCGTATATATTAAAATCGTTTCTGTTATAAGAGCCGAGATTCAGTGTGTCGAAATCTTCACCACCATTTATTCTAGCTTCACCAAAACCTTCAACATAGTCTTGACCATAACCCGTTTTGATGTTTACCCCACCTCCAAAATTGGAAGCTATGATTGTATCTGCTCCATATCCAGTTCTAATATCGCTGTCATAAATACCGTAAGACTCACTTTCAGTCGCAACAGCTATGATTGTATCGGCTCCATATCCAGTTCTAATATCGCTGTCATAAATACCGTAAGACTGGCTTCCGGTAGCGCGAGCTTCTAATCTATCTGCTCCATATCCAGTGCGAATATCCCCACCGTAAATACCATAAGATTGGCTTCCACTAGCAATAGCTGTGATTGTATCGACTCCATATCCAGTTCTAATATCGCCGTGCTTATTGTAAATGGCGACTGCTTTATCAGAAGCATTAGCAGTAGCCTCGATTGTATCGGCTCCATATCCAGTATTGATATTACCGTGCTTATTACCAATCGCGATTGCAACATCTTCAGTCTGAGCAATGGCTTCTACAACTGTCAAAGCTAAAGCCTGATTTTCAGGGTCAGCAATACTTACAGCAGAAAGTTCTGCTTCTGCATAGGTAGCCGAATAAGAATTTGCTGTCGCACTGATATTATCCGCACCCGAACCTGTTTTGATTTCACCCCCTGCATTATTAATACCTGTAGCAACAACTTTAGCTTGTGCCAAACTTGTTGCAAATCCTAATGCAACTGCTCTAAGACCATCAGACATTGGGTTTTGGGCAACAGCACTAACGATAGCCGTAACATCTATAGTAGCTGTAGCTACCGCTGCAACAGAAGCTATCGCTTCTCCGACAACAGTATCGCTCCCAGCACCAGTAGAAATTTTTCCAGAGTTTCTAATTCCATTAGCAACAGCAGCAATTTCAACAGAAGCAAGACTATTTGCAACTGCGGTAGCATCAACAGTATTAGCAATGGCTATGGCTTCAGATACTGTCTGTGCAATTGCAGTAATTTGTGCTGTTGCGGTACCGCTGACAACATCGCGACCCCTATTTGTATAAATATTGCCTTTGTTGATAATTCCATCTATATTAAGTTTTGATTTGGTCCTAAACTCAGCAGAGTTAACAGGATTTCCTCCTTGACCAATAGCTTCGGCTGCAACCTCAACAGAAACCCCTAAGTTAAAACGAATAGATGAACTCCCAATAATTTGGTCTCTACCTTTTAATGTCTTAACAGTATAATGTTCGGGATTTAAGATTGTCTTATTTGGATTGACTACATCATGTCCAGTAGTAAAAATATATTCGTTTAGGTTAAAAATATTGCTAGTCATAAAAAAAATTCTTGTGTATGACGCTTAAGTGTTAAAATACTTGAAAGTAATGTAAAAAATTTATATAGGTTACATTAGTTTTGTCGCTGAAGATTTAATCTAAGGGAGATGAATTTTTTCTATTAGATTTGAAATAATAATCCTGTAATAAAAAAATTCATTATCCAAGACTATACGCAATTAGAGACTTTTATTGAAGGAATCATCCTCTTACTCCATTAACTCAAATCAAGCTGATGTATGTAAGATATTATTTTCTGTTCTTAAATATATGTTAGGCCTAATTGTAAGTTGATAATTTAAAATATTAGTGAAAGTACTTATTTTTCTTGTGTAGTACCAGCCTGAAGCTTGCAACGAAATAACTTCAATAGATTTTAGAGACGCTATACACAGCACAACGTCTCTTTAAACTTAACTACAAATACAGCAACCAAATAAAATGAACCAGCCAAAATCAATTTTATCGGCTGGCAGTATTTCACCAAATCAATATTGCGATAGTCAGAGCGTAAATAACGCATCATATAGCTATCAGATAATTTGACAATAGTTTTAGTTTTGTATACAATATTTTAATCTGGATATATAACCATATAGCTCTAACGACATATAAAGTTAATCTATTTTCTTAGTTGTTTATTTGCACAGATTAGACAACTTAGAATAATGATAAAGAGCATCCAGTTTCTCTAACAAAAACTTTATAGTTGATAGCTGAAATATGGTCGTTTTTCCCAGACTTACTAATTCGTTTTTGGAATTTATATTGGACAACTATTTTTTAGTTGTCTATTTTTTATGATACATTTTTTGCAATTTAAAATCAATTTATTCAAGCATTCAATTGATTAAGAATTGTATAATAATTGTCGTAACTTCCTTACCCTTTAAAACTTTACTGAATGGCTTTCAGCAATTTCTTTTAAGCAGTTAACAACTTCTTCATAATTGGGCTTCAATTTTAAAGCTTTTTTTAAATAAATCTCAGCATTTTGAAAATCTCTTACGTTTTTGCGGCTCAAAGCTAACTTGTAGTTCAATTTTGCATAATAACTTTGCTTGTCTGAAGATAGTCGAGATTGAGTATGAAGTAGATTTCCTAGATTAACTTCTGCTTCAATACAGTTAGGCTGAACCTCCAAAGCTTTTTTATAGTATTTGATAGCTTCCTTCCATTTACCTTGCTGCTCTAAATTGTAGCCCAAATTATTGTAAATTGGCGCTGCATCTGACCGCAGTGCAATAGATTTTTTGTAAGCATCTTCAGCATTTTGTAATTTGTTTTGGATCTGATATAAGTTACCTAAAGCGAACCAGGTTTTAGCTGAGTTAGGCTGCTTTTGTACGGCTAAGCTTAAAAATTCTTCTCCTTGCTGTAATTTCCCTATCTGTTGCGAAAGCATACCCAACCCATACAAAGCTTCAGGGTGGTTTGGCTGTGTTTCTAAAACCTGTAGATATGCTTGTTCTGCTGATTCTAAATGATTAACTCTATGTTCTTGAACAGCTAAACGCAAATTATCTGTAACATCATCAGCACTAGATATTTTTGGTTTACCAACAATATTGAACAAAAATTCTTCTAAAGCTCGAACTGGTTTAAGGTCGTTATATAACTTATGTTTGTTCTGGCAAACTAGCTCCGAGAGATATTTACGATGTTGAGCATCTTTTCCCAAATGGATGGCAATTTTTATATACTCTTCCTTATTAGATGCGATAGTTTCTTCAACATTCATCATCTTCAAAATTGCCATAGAATGCCTTGCTCGCATAAAATCTCCGGGGAGGGTAACCACAGGAATATCATGAGCAATAGCTTCTAAGGTCGAATTACACCCAGACCAGCCAATACTATCAAGAAAAATATCTGCAATAGCAGCAGTCCCAGCAAATTTTCTGGCTTTCATGCGGGGTAAAAAGATGCAGTAATCTTTGTAATCAAGTGCAAAATCCCTGAAAGCCTTTTCCAATCGCTGACGAAATACTTCGGTTACACCTTCACCTTCATTTTCAATAAAAACAAATTTACAGTTATCTAAGTTCTCAGCAATTTGAGGAAAAATATCATCATGCTGGGGTAAATACTTGTATAGAGATTGGCAGCACCAAAACATCACAGAATCTTCTGAGATGCCAATATCTTTTTTAGTCACTTTGAGGGGTGGAATCGCTTGTGGCTGGTAATAAATAGATAAATTGGGTAATTTAACTAGCTTCTCGGTATAATTTTCTTGAGCATTGTCTGGTTCCATTAACTCGCTGCTCAAGTAATAGTCAATAGTTGGCAAGCCACTTGTATTCGGATGTCCCCAAGAAGTCATCTGAATCGGGGCTAGCCTCAGACATCCCAATTGTAAAGTGGTGGGGTCCATGCCAAACTCTGGGAAAATCAGTACGTGTAATTTATCTTGCTGAATAATTTGAGTCCATTTTTCTATCGAAGCCGGACCTTTTGTAAACTTATCAAATGCTTGTGCTGCTTTGACAGTTTCGCCATCGTGTTTCAAAGTTGTGTTAGTGTGGTAAGCAAATAATTCAAATTGACTTTTATCTAAATTTCCAACCCAACCTTTTGTAGGGATTTTCCAAACAGAATGTCTGTGAAAACATCCTGAAATAAATCCGATACGAATTTTCTGATTTGCTTGCAAATCTGACAGAGGAATATTTTGAGAATTTTGGGGATAGCGATGTGACATGATACGAACAATCATCTCCCCGTAGATTTTTTGTAAATCTCGGTCATTTAAGCCTTGATAAGCTAGATAAAAAGGTTGGGATGCACCTACAGCATCAGCAGCATTTTTTAGTTCTTGAGAAGCAGCTTGTTGATAGTTTTGAGCTAAATCTTTAAGATATGTTTGATAATTGTCTCGCTTTAATTGTACTTCTGTAAAAGTATTATAAATAATTGGTAGTTGATGTATACAAATAAAAAACTTGGCTCTGGCTAAATTAGGTTGAATTATTAAAGCTTTTTGGTAAGATTCAATTGCCGCTGATATATTGCCATGTTTTTTGAGTAAATTACCCAAATTACAATAAACTTCAATCAGGTCGGGTTTGATTGTTAAAGCTTTTTGATAAGATTCAATAGCTGCTGATACGTTGCTCTGCTTTTTGAATAAATTGCCTAGATTGCAATAAGCTTCGGCATATTCAGGCTTCAAATTTATGGCTTGTTGATAAGATTTAATGGCAGCTTCGGAATCACCTGCTTTTTCTAGTGCATCTGCCAAGCTAGCATAAACCTCAGCAAAATTAGGGTTTATTTCTAAGATTTGTTGATAGTAATTTACAGCAGCTTCAAATTGACCTGAATTATGTTTTTGTAGAGCGATTTTAATTAAATATTTAGTTTTAGAATCTATATTGTTTTTAGTATTCATGATTATATTTAAATTCTATATAGATATATTCCCGGTATCCCCAGTATTTAATTTTGTAGCGGGAGTATCTAACTCACGAGATACTCCCACAAACATTTTCAGGATATAAACTGCATTAATTCGCTTTCATTAAGCAGATGTAAAAGTACCGTTGCTAGCGATAGTAGTATCAGTAAAGTCTACTAACCTGGCAATGATTTCAAAGTTACCATTAGCCTGGGTTAGAACAAACAAATCGGTTGAACTTCCTAATGAATTAACAAATAAACCACCAGATGTGTTTACTTGGATTTGATCCACACCATTCTCAAAGTTGAAAATATCAGCCCGGTCAGCGATTCCAAAGGTAGAACCACCACCAAGATAAAAAGCACTGTTAGTATCTCCTATAACAAATACGTCTGTATTGCCATCAGCACTACCGTATAGTTGATCCAACTGTCCTGCTTGACTTCCACCACCATTGAGAATGTCGCTTCCATCGCCACCGGCTAGAATATCGTTACCGGCTCCACCGTTCAGATTATTATCTCCATTGCCACCAATAATTACATCATTGAAGTCAGAACCAACAACGTTTTCAATATTAAGCAGGTTATCATTACCGCCAAAACCATCTATCGCAACTTGAGCGCTTAAGTTTACCTGGATACCGGCAATATCATTTTCATAGCTAACGGTATCGATACCATCATTCCCCTCAATAACGTCATTACCTGCGCCCCCTGCAAGGGTGTCATCACCTGCTCCACCATCCAAGTTATTATCTTGAGCATCGCCAATAATTGAGTCAGCAAAACCGGAACCAACAACATTTTCAATATTAAGTAGCGTATCATTGCCGCCAAAACCATCTGTAGCAGTTTGAGCGGCTAAATTTACTTGAATTCCAGCAGTGTCGTTTTCATACCTTGCCGTATCAATACCATCTCCTCCGTCCAGATTATCGTTACCAGCACCCCCATCAAGGATATCGTCTCCATCAAGTCCAGCCAGAATATCATTCCCTTCACCTCCATCAAGGAAGTCATTACTTTCTGTTCCTTGGAAATTGTCATCTCCACTGTTATCAATTGGTGGCGCGACTAGAGTACCAGGAGCAAGAGTTCCAGTGAAATTTCGCAACTCAGCAATAATTTCAAAACCACCGCTACGTGGAATCAGAAGAAATGTATTAGTTGTTCCTAAAGTGTCAACGATTACGGCTTCGGGATTTGTCACCTGAATCTTATCTACACCATTCTCGAACAACTGAATAATAGCGCGGTCGCCTTGACCAAATATATTATTCCCGATTACATCACCAGTACCGCCTGTATACAAGAAACTTTCTTCATTACCAAGAATAAATAAATCTGAAACGCCGTCTAAAAAGGTTCCGCCTGAATCAAGGACCCCACTACCGATTAAAACATCTCTTTCGCCGGCTGTAGTGCCGCCACCATCAAGAGTATCGCTCCCTAAACCCCCACGAAGAATGTCATTACCTCTACCCCCGAACAGTTGGTCGTTACCGTTGCTATCCCTACCAATCAAACCAACGCTTCTGCTATCTCCTCCATCTAAAACGTCATCCCCTTTACCACCATTTATAGTGTCGGAACCACCACCACCGTAGACTGTATCATTATCAGAGCCAGCGTTTATCTCGTCATTACCATCTGGGCCTCCCAAGGCATCTTGGTCGCCAATGATTAAATCTTCACCGCCACTACCAATAAGAGTATCGTTACCGCTCTCTCCGAGTATTGTGTCATTGCCGGAACCTCCAGTGATTTCATCTTCTCCACTACCAGCAAAGATTAAATCGTTTCCTGAACCTCCGACAACGGTATCGTTATCAACTCCAGCATCTACAACGTCATCACCAGCGTTAGCTAAAATTAAGTCATCACCAGCCCCACCAATAAGAGTGTCACCACCGGTAAACTCAATAGTGGGAAACGTGCCTGTAAAGATTATGTTACCTTCTTCATCTTTAATAATTTCCTCTCTGGTTGTACGAACGCTACTATTACTACCTCCAAGCAAAGTATCGTTCCCATCACCACCATCGAGTCCATCTTCCCCGTCACCTCCATCTAGATAGTCATTACCCGCTCCTGCGATTATCTCGTCATCTCCATCGTTACCAAATAGCTGGTCGTCTCCATTCCCCCCGTCGAGACTATCATTCCCTTCTTCTCCTTTTACAAAATCGTTACCGTTTCCAGCTAACAACTGGTCATTTCCTTCATTTCCAATTAGCTGGTCGTTACCATCTCCTCCTTCAAGGCTGTCATCTCCCTCATCGCCGCGCATGTAGTCATCGCCACCCAATCCGATTAAAGTATCATTACCGCTATAACCGAAAATTGTATCAGCGGAATTTGTACCTTCAAGATTATCGTCTCTTCTTCTTCTTCCTCTTACGAAAGCCATATGATTTATCTCCTATAATTTTAAATATTAAAGATTTATTTCTGCTTGTTACTGTAAAAATATTCTATGTATGACAAAAAATATTTATTGTGCTTTACAGCCTTTAACTTATGTAAATATTAATCGCAGTTCTTGTGGTTTTAGATTCCTTATTATTTAGACATAAAGCCTGCTCAATTATTATAATCAAGCAGGCTTTATAAGCTTGGTTAAGATATTAATAATAACCGTCTTTTGAAAAACGGCTATTATTTAGCTGTCAGGTTTACTTAACAGCAGCAGTCATCAAACCGGAAATTTCAGATAAGCCACCGGTAACAGTTACAGCAACATCAGATTCAGCGAAGCTGTTGTTACCAATAGCAGTTACGTCAAATAGTGCGGAAGCGAAGTTACCTGAAATAGTTACAGAAGAATTCAAGTCTGCATCGATATCTTTATCTACATCGATATCAACATTTGCACCAAAATCTAAATCAAAGTCAACATCTATGTTCACATCTTTGTTGACGTGCAATCCACCAAATACTTCTTCGTTAGTAGCTTCTAAGTAGTTGATATCGTTAATAATCATTTGCTTTCTCCAGTAAATTAACTAATTGTTTTTGGAAATTTGTTTGCGAACAATTTATTTTTGCTCGCATTTGAAATTTTAATAATAGCCGCTTTCAAACGGCTATTATTTAGCTATCAGGTTTATTTAACAGCAGCAGTCATTAAACCAGAAATTTCAGACAAGCCACCGGTAACAGTTACAGCAACGTCAGATTCAGCGAAGCTGTTGTTACCAATAGCAGTTACGTCAAATAGTGCGGAAGCGAAGTTACCTGAAATAGTTACAGAAGAATTCAAGTCTGCATCGATATCTTTGTTAACATCGATATCTACGTCAGCATCGAAATCTAAATCAAAGTCAACATCTATGTTCACATCTTTGTTGATGTGCAATCCACCAAATACTTCTTCGTTGGTAGCTTCTAAGTAGTTGATATCGTTAATAATCATTTGTTTTACCCGGTAAATTGACTAATTGTTTTAGGAATTTGTTTGTGAGTTGTTTGTTTTTCCTCACATTTAAAATATAGTTTTTTTCAATATAAAAGTCAATCTATATTCTATTTTGTTTCATTAAAGTAATTTTAAAGTCAAGGTAAATTGCTATATAAATATTGCTATTCATCTCAATATAAAATGACAACAATAAATATAATTACTGCTGTCATATATTAAATATATTATTAACTAATACTATTTCCCGAACTTGAATTTATTCATATAGGTTTATCAAGAGATATATAATCTACTTGTTATGATATATACACTATGTAAATATATCTTTATTCATTTAATAACTATATTTTTTAAGTTAGCTATTAATATTCTAAATTAATAAATTATATTAAGATATGATTAAAGAATATTTTAAAAAAAGCAAAAAAATAATTTCTATAAAATGATAGATATCTTTAATCAATTAAATTATCCAAAATATTTACTAACATCTTTAGGTTTGCTTTAATAATTCATCAGCAGGTTTTTCTTCATTATTATCAAGTTGAGTAGATATGTTTATTAACCTAACTTGTTTCTGTAGCCAACTGGTAAATAATTCCGAAGTAATTTTTTCACGTAATTCATCATTTAATTCAGATTTAATTACTTCTTCTACCCAAATTAGATGTACCAATTTAGGTGTAGCAACTGGCTTGATAATTCCAGGTGGAGAACTGGCAAACACAACTGCTGCAATTTCTGGTCTGAAATCTTTCCGGTATTGAACTCCTTGATATCCATAAGCGCGACGAAGTTCTGGCTCTTGAATATACGTGCGAGCGATTTCTGGAAACGTAATTTCCCCTTCTTCGAGGGCATAAAATAACTCTAATGCTAAATCTCTGTTCTCAAAAGTCACCTCATAGGTGACAGCAGCTTCATAGTTAAGCCGGGTTTCATAAAAGAATTTTTCAACTTGAGGTGCAAATAAGTGATTCGCTAATTTCTTAGAAATCAGGCTGTTATGAACTAGTTTTTCAAAATCTTTTATAGACAAATGATGTTTATCTAGCCAAGCCCAAGTATCTTTAGCTGTAGCGAGCTTTTTCTCTAAGCGGAATTTGTCACCTTCCTCCTGTAGTTCTGCTTCGGTGACCTCAATACCAGCTTTTGCGGCTGCTTCGGTAATAATTTTTTCAAATGCGATGGCCTCTACAATATTGGGAATTTCACAAGAGTGCTTTAGCTTGTGAATAATGTCTAAAATTGAAACCTTAAGATGTTCGGACATATGTAATTTTTGCACAAAGTATTTTTAGCAGTGCCGAACATCCGTTCAGCACATAAAGGTCTTTTATTCTATGTGATATGGTGTCCGCTAAATTAGTTGCGATATGCCATTGCGAGGGTCACTACGTGAAACGTTAGCAAAGCGTGTCCGTCAGGACATAGCAATCGCAAAGTGTTGGGATTACTTCACTACGCTATCGCTGCGTTCGTAATGACAACTGATTAACCGGACATGATATGAAGCATCATTGAACAGATACTATCAGGAATGACCGCAATTGTCTGGTGGACTCTGGTGGTGCGTGACACTGAAAATATTATTACTACCTTCACAGTTGCTCAAAGTGTCACAGCACGCTACAGGATAATATGCCAGTTGCGGCGATTCCTAACTATGTAGCATACTTCACTGTTTAAGTAGAAGAACTCTACCCTAAACTTTTTGATCTAACAGAATTTCATAATTGGAATTTATGAATTATTTACTAAGACTAATCGCTACATTTATTCTGATGAATACAACAACCCGCAGATAAATCCTATATATTATTATTAAAACCTAACTCAGAAATGTAGTCTAGGTAGCAATGGTTCCAATAATGCTTTTTTCTGATAAATATTCGGATTCTGAGATGAGCGATAATTCCTTATCGATTTTCTGTGCTAGCTTATAAGCCATTTGTGGCGGATTTCGGTAATTACTGGCAGTCTTCCTGAATCCCCATCTTCTTGCTTCAGCTTCGGAAACTCCGAATTCTTCAGCTAATTTATGGTAAGACCAGTCATATTTTCTCATTAAATCTATAGGATGCATTTTTTTGATTCCCGATGAAATAGTATTTTAAGTCGTTACTAATAACAAATAAATCATTTGAGGCAAGGAGTTTAGCCTTTAAATTATATAGAAACTCCTATTTTTATCTACTTTTCTAATCTGTCTTTCTGCAATCTCTTAAATGGGTCTAAAACAAAGTCGATTATCCGACGTTGACGAATAATCACCTCTGCATCTGCTGTCTGACCTGGCGCTAAAGAAACTCGTTTTTCGCCATTATCTACATATTGCCGATCTAAAGTAATGTCTAGCTCAAAGCTTTCACTACTTCCTTGGGGTGTCTGCTGTATTTTTGAATCTGGAGATACCCAAGCTACTTTTCCTTCTACAATGCCGTATTCCTGGTAAGGATAGGCATCAAACTTTACTTTTACCGGCATTCCTACTTTTAAAAACCCGCTGTCTTGTATGGGCATACTGGCTTTGAGAACAACGTCGGTATTTTGAGGAGCAATCTGAGCTATCCTCTGACCGGGCTGTACTACTTCCCCTGGCTTGCTTACGGGAAACTCAAAAATAGTTCCATCAATTGGCGATCGCACTATTCTTTGCTTTAACTGTAATTTTAAAGATGTGACTTGGCTCAAGGTTTGAGCAATTTGAGATTCAGTAGACGCAATCTGGGTTTGAGTATCTTTGAGTTGTTCTTGAGTTCGCAGAATAGAGAGTTTAGATGTTTGTTTTAAAGTTTTATAGCTATTTTGTTGTTCTTTTAACCTCAATTTAGCTTGTTTGATATCAGCTTCAAGCTGATTCATGGTTGCCTGATAGCGGTTCATTTCTTCAGTTAACCGTAGTTGAGCCTGTTTACCGTCAGATAAACTTCTATCATAAATTCGTTTGCTTTCTTGTTGCTCTTTCCTAAGTCTGTCAATTTGGTTTGCTGAGACAGCTCCATCTTTGACTAATTTACTAAAGCGCTCAACTTGTTTGTTATCTATATCCAAACGGCCCCGAGCAAACTTTTGTTCGTTACGATTAGTTTGGATTTGCTGCCGTACTTGGTCTAATAAAGCTTGTTTTTCTAATTTTTGTAGCCGGTAAACACTTTGTTTGGCATCTAAATTTTGTCTAGCTTGTTCGACCTGAGCAGTTTTCTCAAGGGCTTGGGATTGATTTTGCTGCTCTTGAATACTTATGGTTGATAAAAGCTGATTTTTTATGATGTCCAACTGTACTTTTTGATTTTGTAATCCAGAGAGCTTTGCTTGAATTTGCTGTAGTTCGGTTCGTAAAATATCAGAGTCAAACTCTAGAAGAATTTGCCCGGATTTAACAGTGTCTCCTTCCCTAACTTTAACGACTTTTACACTTCCACCTGTTTTGGTATCTAGTTTTCGAGTAGCACCTTTTGGTTGGATACGTCCTCTTGCGCTTCCTGTCTCATCTATTTTAGAAAAAGTAGCCCAAGGTAAAGCCAGTAATACAAAGCCAACTAGTGCATACAGTATTCCCCTCGTCCACAGTTTTGGTAAACCATCAAGTAGTTCTTCGGTAGCGTAATGTAAATCTCCAACGGCTTTATCTGATTGTGTTTGTGCATTAGTAGATTTAACCTCTTGTAAATGATTTTGGTTTTCTGTGTCTTCTTGTTTAGTAACTGCTGAGTTATTCGATAAAGGATGTGGCATAAATATAATTCCTACCATTGCTAATTTGTAACCCTTTGATTACCTATTATCCCGTTTGAGATAATTGCTGATGATTGAGGTAATAATAATGACCTTTTTTGGCAATTAATTCGTCATGAGTACCGCTTTCTACCAAAATACCTTTATCCATTACCAGAATTAAGTCTGCGTTACGTACTGTAGATAAACGGTGAGCAATAATTACGCTGGTTCTACCCTTCAAAATAGTTTTTAGATTGTTTTGAATTATACGTTCTGATTCTGTATCAAGATGACTGGTAGCTTCATCAAATAGCAACAATCGAGGATTACCCATTAACGCACGGGCAATGGCCAGACGTTGCCGCTGTCCACCAGAAAGTAATCCACCTGCTTCCCCAATTTGAGTTTCATAGGAGAGTGGTAATTTACGAATAAATTCATCCGCACCAGCTAATTGTGCGGCTTGAATAACTTCATCAAGATTCGCTTCTGGATGAGCAATAGCAATATTTTCGCGGATAGTACCACCAAATAAAAAGGTGTCTTGGTCTACAACACCGACTTGAGAACGAAGCGACTGTAAAGCAATACCATTAATGTCCTGATTATCAATTAGTACTGTTCCATCTGTAGGTGGGTATAAACCTAAAATTAGTTTTGAGAGAGTCGTTTTCCCAGAACCACTGCGTCCTACCAAGGCAACCATTTGTTCGGGCTTGACTTCAAAGCTAATATTTTCCAGTACATTAGCCTTACTTTCAGTATGATAGCGGAAGGTAACATTATCAAAGCGAATATTTCCTTCAAGTTCATCCAAACATTTACGGGGTTTATTCTGTAAGTCTTCCTCTGGTTCTGCTTCTAAAACATCATTGAGTCGTTCCGTAGAAATAACAATTTCTTGAAATTGATTCCATAATTGGGAAAATCTTTGGAAAGGTCCCAAAACCTTACCCACCAGCATATTGAATGCTACTAATTGACCTACACTAAGTTCTCCTTGAATAACTTGCCAAGCTCCAAACCACATTAGTCCAGTACTTGTAAAAGTTTGAATGGCGCTACTAAGCATCGTCAGCCGAATCCCAATCACCTTAGCGTTAAAGGATTTTCTTACCCGGTCATTGAGTAACTCTTCCCAACGCCATCTTACAGTCTGTTCAATGGCTAATGAACGCACGGTGCGAATCCCCGTTAAAGACTCGATAATGTAACTGCTTTCTTTCGCTCCAGCATTAAAAATTTCTCTCGAAATACGGCGTAAAATACCAGTGCTGGCGAGGGCTAGAATGAAAAATGGCGGCACGGTAATCAACACAAATAATGCCATTTTCCAACTGTACGTGAACATCAAACTAAGATAGACAACTAATGTCATCATATCCAGCACGATTGATAGGGTTTGTCCTGTAAGGAAACTTTGGATTTTCTGGTTTTCTTTAATGCGTGAGATTATATCTCCGACATAACGCGATTCAAAATAGGAAAGAGGTAACCTGAAAGTATGCTTAATAAAACCGACCAGCAACGAGACGCTAATACGGTTAGCAGTATGACTGAGTAAATATGAACGTACCCCGCTCATCGCAATACTGAACAAACCAAAAACAATCATCCCCAAACCAACTGCATTAAGGGTAGGAATGCTTCGCTGTACCAGAACTCGGTCAAGCAGTAACTGGGTGAATATAGGTGTCACTAGTCCAAATAGCTGCATGATCACCGAAGCGATAAAGACTTCCATCAAGACTTTATAGTGGGGTTTGACTAACTCAAAAAACTTCCACAAGCCAACTTCTTGATTTTCGGCATCTTTAAGTAAGGATGTTGCTTGCAGCAATAGTGCGTAGCCAGTCCAACCTTGATTAAATTCTTTACGGGTGAGATTGCATTGACCTTTAGCCGGGTCGCCTACTATTACATGAGTATTTGTAATTTGATAAACTACAATGAAGTGATTTCCTTCCCAATGAGCAATAGCGGGTAAAGATTGTTCCGCAAACTTTTCTAAAGTGGCTTTTACCGGACGAGTTGCAAAGCCAACACTTTCTGCTGCAGATGCTAAAGCTTTTAAAGAAGCACCACTGCGTCCTGCATTTGTAATATCTCGCAAGCGGCTAACGCTAAAGTATTTACCCCAGTAACGACCAACCATTACCAAGCAAGCTGCACCACAATCCGAAGCACTTTGTTGAGCATAATAGGGGTACCGCTTTGTTAAGTGTCCCCACCAATGCCCCATTTTTACCTTTGGGCTAGGAAAATAAGTAAGATTCTTTTCGGATTTTGATTTTGGCTGTTTATCTCCTCCTGGAAAGGGAATGATTTTATTATTGGGCTGGAGAACTTCTGATGAAGATTTTCTCCGAGGTCGTTGAGGCTTCTGGAAATTACGGTATTTTGGAGGAATTTGGCTATGGTCACTAGCGGTAAATTTTCCTAACTCCGGACAATATTGCAGTGCTGCTTGCAGATTTTCTTTAGTGAGAAAATAAGCAGTAGTTGGTTTTTCTAACTGTAACTCGTCCTGTTTTTTATATTGGTATATTTGACCAAGTGTTAAAGCATTACCGTCAGAATTAAATATTTCACCCCGATGCAGCAACCATAATTCAAAATCTTTTTGTGCGGGTATTTTTTCGGATACCTCTAAACTATACTTATCAAAAAGTGATAAAGCTTTCAGTAGTCCCGGAACTTGTGATGAATGTTGAATAAATTGAGAATTTCGCCTACATAGCAAGATTAAATCCCAAATATCCGCTTTTTGTTCTAGTTTTTGACGAATTTGGGGATATTTATCTATTAAAGGCTGTATAGTCTCTTGGGAGAGAAAACAAAGTTTTAAGTTATGAGATGCTCTAGCTGCGTAAGGAATAAACTCTTTTTCCTCAAACAGACTCGCTTCACCGAATGATTCTCCTATAGAAAGGGTTGTAACTAAATTTTCAAAGTAGTCTAAAAGTCTAACTTTTCCTTCAAGGATGATATATAACCCTTTTTTGGCTTCTGTTACTTGCCAAAAAAGTTTTGCAACAGTCACTTCTATAGTTTGAGAAGTTTTTATACAATTTTGTAATTCTCGGTCGGAAACATTTTCACCTAAAGCAGAGGTGATTTTTTCACTTATACTATTTTGTAAAAACACTGTTTCACCTAAAAATATTTGTAGCGACAATAATCATTTACTAGTTTTTTATTACAAACTGACATACATACCTAAATAATAAAATCTAAGTAACCTGACAAAAACTGTTATTAATTATTTGATTATATGGTTTCAATATTATTCAGCTTTACTTCAGTTTAATTAATGATTATTAATAAATAATTTATCAAAATATTTAACAGCTATGCAGCTAGACTTTTCAAATCTCGTTAAAGATTTAGATGACATGCAATAACAGTAACAAAATTATCCTTTAATATAATCATTTGTTTGCAAAGAGTTAATTACCTAGTTACTAAGCAATCATAAAATATGATTAAATATAGCGCTTTTCGGTTGAGTGCAATACACTTTGATAGACCTCACCCCCAGCCCCTCTCCTTGAGAAGAAGAGGGGTGTATTCTATCCAACTGAAAACTGCTATATACTTCTTTCATTAATTGTCTACTACCAGCTTATATTGCGCGGCCATGGTTTGATAACTAGCAATACCAATAATAGTAAACCTATTCTTAAAAGAAGATTTTTATAAACTGAACTTTAGGGATATCACCAAATTCTTTCTAACCATTTATTTATACGCTTCACTTTCAAATCAAACGAAGTTAATCATTAAATAAGAAAGCGAACAAATATTTGAGTATTAGGGAAACTACAGATAACTAAGAAATAAGTATTTATGCGACATCTTTATTATTGCATTAACCAGAGCTTACTTCTTGCACTATGGGCAAATATTTATATATGTGAAATCAGCTTGAAGTCGATTGAAAAACTGAACGGTAATTATTGATTTTATGGCTATCTAATATTTCCTCCTTATTTACTTCTTAGTAAATGTGCGTACTTCTGTCAATGCTATTTTCCAATCAAAGAAAAATCTTTACAACATATTTATACTGCTTGGATAGTTACTTCACGATTTATTCAGTTCAAAATTGTAGTACATATAGTCAAGTTCAGCATCTAACCATTGTTGAAACATATTATCAAGAATTTCTTGATATCGCTTGGGTGTGAGTTCTGCTGGTATATAGTCTTCAACCATAAATAAGTGATAGCCATTTTCAGTTTTGATTGGGCCAACTAGCTGTTGGGGTGATGCATTAAATACTAGAGGTGCTATTTGAGGTATGACAGCCCATCGATAAACCTTTCCTTCGTATCCACATTTATATCTACGATTTTCATCAATATCATGAAGACGAGCTGCTTGATAAAAGCTGATTTCACTTTCTTCGATTTGATAGTACAGTTCTTGAGCTAACTTTTCATCTCTTACAACAAATTGGTACAAAACAACTTGTTCAAACTCTGACCGATTTTGAACAAAAAACTGTTCTACTTCTTTACCGAATAGCTTTAAAGCTAACTTTTGTTTAAGCAAACGGTTACAAATCCCTACTTCCCAATCTAGCGGGGTTAACATTTGCTGCTCCAACCATCTAAGTGTGTCGCTAGCTTTTTCCAAACGCTTTTCTCTACGCTGACGATTTGCTTCAATCTCAATTTCTTCTGGACTAATACTTATCTCTTTTTGTTGTGCGACCTTTTCAATAATCCTTTGAGATAAAATTTTGATACATACTTCTTTCAGTTGTGTTTCTGTTTTAAGACAGTTGATAATTTCTTCAGGCTCCATAAGTATTTTTAATTGGTTATTCATAGGTAAATATTATTAAATAGTTTTACTGATATTAGATGATATTTTGTACTGGAACAGTTCAAATAGCAATTATTTTAAACAATTAGCCCATAGTGATTCAAAAAACCGCAAAAATAGCATTGATTATAAATATTGAGGAATCACATTTTTTAAATTTTCTAAGCCTCAGATTATTCTTTTAACCTTTAGGAAGCTGTCATGACAAGCCAAACTGCACCAAAAAGTATTTAGGCCATAATTTTATATATTTTTAAATTATTATTATCTCTTGAAGGTTGATACTGGATATTTACGTAAAATTACTCTGGTGATTTAAGAAGAATATGAATATAGATTTTACTTGTACTAAATTAGAGAATATAAAATACAAAGATTATTTGATAAGGATTATATTTATTGTATTAGATGCTTCATTTTATCAAAAATCTCCTAAAATATTTAATTTATGAACCTTGTAAATACGTTATTTCAAGTTTGTATCTTAGAATCAATAAATATAATTGTAGAAAATACTGATTTTTTATTCATAAATCTGACATCAAACGAGTAATATCATGTTTATTTCAAAGCTTGT
Source organism: Calothrix parasitica NIES-267 (assembly GCF_002368095.1). Taxonomy (GTDB): domain Bacteria; phylum Cyanobacteriota; class Cyanobacteriia; order Cyanobacteriales; family Nostocaceae; genus Rivularia; species Rivularia parasitica. Next base: position 8,078,051 of record NZ_AP018227.1, read on the forward strand.
GATGTTACTTCTCCATTCACCGTAAAGTATCTTAGAGGACTCGAACCTTAGCAAAAAACGAACACTTGTCGTATTTATGATTATTTTGAATATTTATTAGAACTTACGCACAGCAGAATAGTCATTGCGAACGGAACGTTAGCGGAGTGTGTCTGAAAGACATAGAGAGATGCTGAGATGGTGTAGGAAATTCTCTCCACGTATTGATTGTCGCAATGACGGTTTCTAATTGCGTAAATCCTGATAGATAGTCAAATAAAAACTGGAAGCTATTGATTGTTGTTAGCTTCCAGGAATTGAGAGTATTAATTATCAGTACATTTAGGGGTAAGTAATCCATAAAAATAATTAGGATTATATTCCCTTTTAGGTGCGGTTCATCGCAGAAGTTGGCGATATAGACATAAAAATATTAGCAATAAAGGTTTTACTCGTTACTTATCCATTTTCCACCAAGCTAATAGTTTGTTAATACATATAGCTTTAGTTAAAGGAAATTTTGAAATAGCTTTTATGATATTAGGGGGAGGTAAAAGCTTCTATAAATCAAATTGGGGAAATTCACCATTATAATTTATTATTTTCGGTTTTCCTTGAAAATGAACCACCATTAGCAACGAGAAAAGATAGATAAGAGCCAATAAGCTATATGCCCCATTTTGATATTTCCTGCTCAATCAAATCAATGTTTATAAGTTTAAAAAAACATCATCATTTTTACCTCATCACTAAAGTTATTATTCAACCACCTTTATTGTTGCTATCTATAATTTAATGTATCCAAGATAATTCTATTTGCCATTTTGGCATATTTATTACAAAGTAACGATAAATATATTTACGTCTAAGACAATTCCTAAAAAGTTCAAACCAAGCTATTATTTGGTCATTGAATAACACTTAGAGGATGTTTTAAAAGTCGGATTTGATAGTTTTTTATACTTGACTTGGCGACTGTAAGTCGCGACTACACAAGCAAGACCTACCTGGGTGGGTTAAAAACCAACTATTCCACGGAGGTCGTGAGACAAGGAAAGGGGTGTCGGTTTCCGTCCCCCAAAAAGCCGTTAGCGGAGCCTGCCCGGAGGGCACAGAAAGATACCCGGAGGGAATGGATATTTTATTCTTTGGATCTCCCTAAAGCGCCGGATGCTTTTAAAACATCCTCTTAGGGCTACTGCAACAAAAATATTATTCAATTAATATCTTGATTTCTTGTTTAATTTTTAAATTATTAATGCTATAATATAAGACCCATAAAAAGTAAAGTTTTTAAATCTAAAACTAACTAGTTCGACTATCTAATTGAAGAAAAGCTTTATACCTAATAGAAAAACCTGTCATACATATATAAAAAGATGACAGGTTATAAATAAGAGTTAGCAGTGTTGAAAATATTTTTTCAATACCGCCTAATTTTTAATTAAAATCGCAAAAATTTAGCGGAAATTCTTGATTTTCTTCCGGGTTAAAGTCTGGCTTCATTGATTGATACTCCCGGATTTGGGTTTCCAACCATTTATCAACATTTGCCCCACCGCGAATTTCTGTTTTTTGCTTGCCAACAACTTCAAGGTAAGCCAAGTCTTTAATTTTATTTAAACAACTTGGTGACATATTATTATCTTTTCTTCTGTTAGAACCGTTCTTGGGTATTTTTATATTCTCATTGTGCTGGGGCTTTGGTTTTTTTGGAGAATGTTCTTTAATTAACCTGTTATAAGTACGGTAAGGAATGTAATGTAGAGGATTGTACCCAGCGAAACGAAGCATTAAAACACAAGCCCAAGAATACTTGCCTGCTAAAATTGCCTCAACAACTTGGTCGAACTGTTCTGAATGTATTGTCTTATCTAAATTGCCACTTATGTCTATTGGGTCTTGATTCATGGTTTTGGTTATCTAGAATAAATTAGATTAGCCTCTTTACATTTATTTGTGCGAGATAATAGGAAGCAGTTTTGAATTATTAAAGAAGCATCCGAACAAAAAGGTAGTGACTTATAATGAATGCATCGACTGTATTATTGATTTTCAGTAAAACAGTTTGCTTGTCTTTTTTCATGCCATTAATTACTTTTTTGCCCCACCATCGCAATTCCACTTTATAAGCCTCAGCTAATTTTTATTTCCTTCTAGAATATCTGTTTAATTACAAGCAACTGTTTCATCGATTTTCTTGCAGTTACTATTGATTAGAGGTGAAAGCAAGATTTCAACTTTGTCTTATTGATTGAAAATAGTTAAAAGCAAAAGCATGTCGTAAATTATTTGCTAACACAGCGACCTTTCCGCGAAAAGGTATTTTATCTTGAGTATTCGACCAGGCTAAATTAGTTGAGTAAGGGTGGGAAATCGCAAGTAGATAGTAGGAAGTAGTTTTAATAACCCACTTAACAGATAGCAAGTAAGAGAAAGAATTTTTAGCTTTCCAATTTTTTACCACCATTAATAGGCTCATCACTGCCCAAAATGGCCTTGGTGGATGAACAGGTAGTGATGCTGGCAAAAGAAATTTAGCCTTAATACAATTGAGGACTTTTACCAAGTCCAGTTGGGGTTTATTTAAGTAAACACTTACCTGTTGTACTTTTCTTCTTGCTTCCATCTCGAAAGCAATTACGCAATTGGTGCTAACCGAAAAAACCGCAGATGAAAGCACTTCGCAAGACCTTGAAAGCAAGCTCGGTAATAATGCATTGAATAATTTTATATTGCCGAAGACTATGTTAACCGTGAATAAGCTAGTGACATTATTTGTATTTACTGCATTCAGAGAAGCCAAGATTAGTGAGTGAAAACTCACCCCAGTGATTGTCAACTTCTGGGGAGATAAACTTTCTTTGGGGCGCAAACTATGCTGGTTCATCCCTAAAAGCATAGCTGGGCATATATTTTCGACTGCATTTAACCTGATGATCCTTTTCATTAATTGAACCTTTGACCAAAAACCCAACTTTCCTTTTCGAGGAAAGAATGGTTAGGACTCCCACAAGATACAAGTTCTAGTGACAGTAAGTTAGCAGGAATACTACTATGCTTCAAAAATCTACCTAGGGTCATTTTAGATGACTGGTAATAAATAATTTACAACTAGCACTTGGTAGAAGCAGTTTAGCTTTCTTTAATTTACTAAACCCTTAATTTAATTACTTAACCCTGATAATATTCTGTATAAATATAGACTCTTTGATTTTAAGAGCATTTATGTGAAATTTCTTATTCTTAGTATAGCAAATAAAAGTTCTTCATCTTTTATCGTTAATAGCAACATTAGTACTTATACTATTTTTCGTTTTAAATGTCATCTGTCTTCTATCGCAATTTATTGGTTTAAATCTACTTAATATAATTATACGAATACTTAAGTATTGTGCAACTTTAAATTTTGTCCTTTACATATTAATTAATGAGGGGTCTGACCCCCTAAGTTAAGATAATTATAGTTAAAACTACCCTAAGCTTTAATAGTATTTTTATCTAATATTTTTATAGAGCTTATTTAAAATCATAGCAACATGTATAGCACTTTAAATCATGAAAATTATCTAAATCATTAAACATTTTTTTGAACTATTGATAAGCTATTCTATTAATAAAAATTAACCTATAGCCTTTGTGCATAAAGGATTTATACTGATAAAGACAATATATTTTTTTCAAAAAAATATTATGAAGTTATTTTGAATTGATATTGATTAAATCATCAATTTAGTTGCGAAATATACAGAAAATAAGTATGATTTTTAATCCGGAATATTTTTATTATTAATCATCATAAAAATTACTTAATCAAATTGCTAAGAGAATGCAAATAAGTCATAATTTTTGATTTAGTTTTATATATCTACAAACAAAAAATAACTCTGCTGAATGATAAATCAGCAAAACTATTAGTAAAAAATTCATATTTATGATTTAGAGTGAATAATCTATTACTATAAAATCAAATATCTAATCTTCGTCGTATTATGCTCGGATAAATCTTACTTCTTGCCATTAATTCTTCATGAGTACCTTGGTCTACCAAGATACTTCCATCAAGGACCAAAATAGCATCTGCTTTAAGAAGGCTACTGAGGCTGGGGCTAATAATAAAAGTAGTGCGTAACTTTTCGGAAGTATCAATAAAAGCCAGATGATAGCAGGCTAAATTTTGTTGTAACTGATACTCGAAAATCGGATCAACAACGCTGTTAGCTTCATCAATAATTAAAATACGTGGATTTTTAATTAAAGCTCTAGCAATAGACAATTTTTGTTTCTGTGTAGCATCCAGTCTTATTACAGCTTCTTCAGCAACAGTACTGTAACCGAAAGGTAATTCTTTGATAAAAGCGTCTGCTCCTGCAATTCTCGCAGCAGTTTGAGCTTGTTCGAGGCTATACTCTCGATTGTGCAAAGTGATATTTTCTAAAATGGTTCCAGAAAACAGGAAAAATTCTTGCGGTATCACACTTAATTGATTCTTCAAAGAATAAGGAGATATCTTGCTAATATCGCGTCCATCAATCAAAATTCTTCCGCTACGGGGATGGTATAAACCACTCAGCAAGTTAACTAGAGCTTCTTTCGCTGAGTCATTGGTTCCAACAATACCGATGGTTTGTCCCGGTTCCACACAAAACGAAATATTTTGCAAAATATTTTCTTGCTGCAAATCGCGCTCATTTATGTTGGTTCTTTTGCTAAAACTTACATTTTCAAAATGTACCTCACCGCTAATAGAAGATATTACATCCAAAGATTTTTCTGTATTTTGTTCGGTCTCGGTAGCTAAAACATCATCGAGTTTTTCAACAGAAGCTACTATATCTGGAAATTCATCCCATAACTTTACCAATGCCAACAATGGGTTTATCGTATTGCTAATCAGAATATTAAAAGCAATAAATGCGCCTATCGATATTTGAAGATTCATCACCATCTGCGTCCCATACCATAGAACTACGGTGGTACCAAGGTGATTAATCAAACCCGAAGTAAACTGCAAGCTATTAGCTAAATTTTGACCTGAAGAACGCGTCTTCATCATCTTGCTAAAATATTCTTCCCAACGGGAGCGCAAAGAATTTTCGGCTTTTTCAGCTTTGATAGTGGTAATTCCAGTTATAATCTCTACTACTAAAGAGTTTTGAGCCTTAAAATCAAAAGAATACTGTCGCCTAACTTGCTTCAAAAATAGATTCCCAACAGTCAAAACACACATTGTGCTCAGAACAAAACTTATTACTACCAAAGTAAGTTCCCAGCTATAGTAAGCCATCAACCCAAAGCTAAGAAACGTCATCAAACTATCCAAAATAGTTGTTATAGCTTGACGGCTTAAAAAGCGATGAATTTTGTTATTTTCTTGAATTTGACTCAGAATATCTCCCACCCTGCGAGATGCAAAGAAAGATAACGGTAATTCCAGGGTATGACTAATAAAATCGCCAATTAAGGCTGTATCTAAGCGATTCGATAAATAGTCTAGAAGATGCTGACGGGCTGCGGTTACAGCAATGCGTCCGAATCCGAATACAAGAAAACCAAAGGTGAAAACATTTATTGAATCGAGGTTTTTAGCCGCGATAACCGCATCTATTACATTTTGAGCTAATATTGCTGGAACTAATCCCAAAAAAGCTAGCAGTATAGAAACAACAGTGATTGAGAGTAATAAAAAACGATTATTTTCAAAAAACTGATAAAATCTTCTAAAAGAAACCGCTTCATCTTCTTTACTAAAAAAATCTTCTGTAGGAGATAAAAGTAAAGCATATCCCGTAAAATTTTCTTCAAATTCATCACGAGGAACTCGCTTTATACCTATAGCTGGGTCTGAAATAATGACAAATTTGTCTTTGATTTCCCATACAGCTATGTAATGATTACCCTGATAATGAGCTATCCAAGGTAATACTTGCGACTCTAATTTCTTTAAAGAAGCTCGTACAGCTAAAGCCTTGTATCCTAGGCATAGAGCAGCATCCGCTAAAACAGAAAGCTCCGCACCTATAGAATTGATGTGTGCAATAGAACGCAGAGTCTTGAGATTAAAACGTTTACCCCAATATCGACTAATCATTGCAATACAAGCTGCACCACAATCCGAACTACCTTGCTGTTGGATAAAAGGGTAAATTCCAAACCAGCGTTGAGGAGGATGTTGATTTAGAAATTGCATATACTCATCAGTAAATTCAGATTCGGGAGCTTTCTGCGGAACATTTTTCGACTCAGCGATAAAATCTTCTTTAATCCCAACTTCTTTGTTATTTACCTCTTCGCTAGAAACAACTTCAGCAGGTTTCAACTGCGGTATGATTCCCACTACTAAATCAAAATGTTGTTTCGGTAGATAAAGTAGCGATAAATCGGTTTGAGATACCAAATCTGGTTCAATTACATCAGGATACCCCCAACTTTCCCCAACTACAGGTGGTCTGTTTTTTCCATAAATACTGCTTATTTCGCCACTAACAAGCCAAAAACGCCCATCTGATGGAGAAACTGTTGTTAAAGCTGAACCCGCATCAATTTCGGTTTCCAAAAAATAAGGAAGTATTTTTTCTAAATTAGGAATATTTTGCGATAGGGGCTGTTTTCCCGAACGCAATTGGGTCAGGGTTTTGAAAAAGATTAACTTTTGACGCGATTTACTGATTTGTGAAAAATAATCGAATAAAGCAGGATAAAGCTGCAACCAAACATCAAGATGCTCTAAAGAAATTTGTGCTAACGTTCCATTGCTGGACGCAACAGCTCGATATTCTCGATATTGGTTGCAAAATGCATTATCCCCTCCAAAAACTTGATTCCCATGAAGTAATTGAACCGATACTTCCTTTTCTAGGGATGCATCAAATGCCAATAACCGAACCTTTCCTTGGCAAATTATTTGTAAAACATCACAAATAGCATCTGAAGATTGGACGCAATTGTACTGAGTTAGTTCATCACCTAAACTAAACTCACGAAAGTTCCAAGCTTGATTAAACTTATGTGCCTCCTTAGTATCTCCAATAACTTTTAGCCAAAGCTGAGTGACAGCTTGGGAAGCAGTAATGAAGGTTGAATTGTTTGTATCATTAATAGCTTGTTGAACTCCCAAATTTGGGTACGAGTCCATCGTTTAATCTCTAATTAAAGTAACTTTACTGACTAGATTTACAAATTTGCAGAGGTAGCTTTAAAAAGCTTAAAATACTCTCAGCATAGGGATTTATCAAAATTTATTTTTATCTGATTAGCTGTTTATACCTGTATTAATATTTACTGTTTATCTCATAAATTTGATATTATTATTTTGTGTGTTTGTTCGTAAGTATAAAAGTTTTAAATAAAACATTTAGCTCGTTGTACTCAATTTTTGATTCCACTAGAGCATTAGTTACCATTAAATGCATTCTTATTAGATTTTTGCCCCTATCGTCAATAAACATCTTATACTTTATTGAAGTTTTACTTCCACTTTAATTTGTGTTCATTGTTTTAAGTAATTTAATTATGTATTTTTAGGTACAAACTAAGGGGAGTAAATAATTTAGAATGAGATACTTTTAGGATAAATATTCGCGATAAAAACACCACAATTAACAGTTTTTAGAGAAAATACAATTATTACAATCGAGTTAATTCTTATAAAAGTGGTTCATTACGAACATATATTACAAGTTATTAGCTGTGATTATAATTAGAGCTAATATCATTTGCTTTTTAAAAATAAAGATTTATTTTTTTGGAATAGGTCATAGGGAACAAAAAACAGAAAATAAGAGACAAGGAGTAGTTAGGAGTAAGGGAGTAGGGAGTAGTAAGTAGAGAATCAAAAATATAGCAGTGCGTAATACCGGTTAGGGCATTAATAAAGATTGAAATCATTCTTAAATTTTGGCTGTTAACATACAGAACTTCAACCTTCGCGCTGCGCTACATGTACTCCCATGACCAACTTTTTGAGTTCAGAAGTAAAGAGTGGCAAGTTTCAGATGAAATAAATCATATTTAATTTCTTACTCCTAACTCCTAACTCCTACCTCTTACCTCTATTTAATCGCTAAATAAATCGCCCAAATAGCCATAGCTCTGAGGTAAACACAAGCACGAAAGGTTCCGCTAGCAGTAATAGCTTCGGGAGTACGGAACTGCAAGCCATTTTCATAAATTTGATTTACCACAGCTTCTGTTAACTTAAATGCTTCCGATTTCATACCCATCTGTACAAGAAAAGCAGCTATTCCAAAATTGATTCCCGTCCAAACTTCTAAAGGGTGGGTCGCATCGGGATTTTCTGGTGAACCATCGGGACGCAAACCATTAGCAGCGCCAAGTTTACCGTCATTAAATTTGAGGAAACAAGCATCATAAACGCTATTTAAACCAGAAATAGTACATTCGGAAGGTACAATATCTGGCAATTGTAATAAACGAGCGTAAAACTGCCCGCATAGTTGGTCGGCCATAACCACATCGGAACCGCTTTCACTATCAAGACGATAGAATTTACCGTTCCATAGCTTTTCTTGGTAAACGGGACGAGATTTTTCTAACCAAGATTCGTAAACAGATTTTTGGTCTTGCAAGTTTTCAATTTGTATTTGCTTGTCTAACAAAACCTCGCTGATGGCAATAGCTGCTTCCAAAGCTGCCAACCATAATCCACCACAATAAGCACTTACCCCTAATAATCGCCAGTCATCAAAAGTTTGGTCTGGGGCACCAGAATTTTCTGGAATACCATCGCCATCTTTATCAAAGGCTTTGAGATAATCTAAAGTTTCAACAATTGCATTCCAACAATCCGCTAGAAACTCGATATCATTACTACCGGTAAAAATAAAATCTCTATACACCTGCAACACAAAATCACAACCCAAGTCTTTCCACTGGTTGCAATCTTGATAGCTGGTGTAATTTGTTTTTTCCCAAACGTGTTCGTTGGGTGCCCCCAAATCATGAGGGGTTGCACCTTTTGCTTTACGAACAGCTAAGGGACTTTCTGCGCCTATAGTATAGTAGTAGCCGATTACACGGGTGTTTTCATCGCTATCGGGAATCGCTCGGGCAAAAGCGCGGATTACAGCTTTTTCTAATTCGGGAAATAATACTAATAAGCCAAAGGAACCGTAAAGCCGCACATCTAAACTTTCGTACCAGCGATAATCCAAACATTCAAGTACTGCAAATTGACCTATAGGGTCGCGTTTTGAAGCTGCACTCCATAGAGTACCCCCAGCAGTAAGGTCATAAAGTTCGTTAAATAAAGCCATTTTGAACCAGTCAGGTAAATCCGACCGTTCAATAATTGGTTGTTGCCATGTTTGAATTTGAGAAAGCCAATTTTGATATTCTTTGAGAGCAGTGGTCGCAATATTCCAAGCATTCTTACCATTATCGCCAAAAAAATCAGTATATCTGCGCTTATATGTAATACCCGATACAAATTCTGTGATAGGAAAATCCCAAGCAACAACAAAAGGTATTTGTAAACTTTCTCCTGGTTGAAGAGTAAAACGTACCGCGATTGCTGCCCCTATCTGTTCGTTTTCAACTGCCGGGGTTTCGTCAGTAAGATTAGTTAAGGAACCATTTTCAGAGAAGCTTTGCCAAACATCTTCACCAGCGCTGCTTGGATTCCATCGGCTATGATGAAATATTTCGACTTTTGGATGTTTTGAGGTGGCAATACACCAGGTACCTTCTCCTTCAACTGGTTCTATGTCGCCTACTTTATCTAATACACAACCAATATATTCAGAATCTGTAACTAACTGATTAAAATTATTTTTACTTTGGTTTAAATTCGGTTGATAATCATAAACCGGACTACCATCATCCCGCATTTCCACTTCTGGAGACTTCACAGTATTAGTAAACCACCCCACCATATTCTGCCAAGTCAGCATAATACTTAAAGTAATCGGTGCATCTGTGGGATTACTAGCATTCCAAACGAATATCGCTACCGGGTAACTAGATTCTTGGTAATTCTCAGCCCAAACTGGGGAAAATTGTTCGCAACTTAACTGTGCTTGAAAAACATTTTCATACACAAACCAACTGCGGGGATACAACGCATGGTAGCCTCCAGTAGAATCATCTTCAGATGCAGAAGCAGGATACCAATTCCAAGCCGATAAAGCAGCATCATTATTTGGTTCTGTAGATAAAGCATAAGCAACATTCTCGTTGTTGCTGCTTTCAAACACGCTAAACTGGCAAGCGGCGATATTTTGGAAGGTATGTTCTCCACCATCAATATGCCAAAAGTTAAAATCTCCCCGAGAAGAGCGACCAATACAGCCAGCACCAAAGCCACCGAGGGGCATTCCATGCCAAGGACCATCATCAATATTACTATCCTTCCGGACTGTGTAGGGTTTATCCCAACCTAAACCAATAGCACGGCTCCAAGTACAAGCAGGAATTGACTTATAAAACGAATTTTTCATGGTGTAATTTTTGCAGCATTCAGTCACGACAATGAAGTATGGCGCGATGTGCAATTTTTCTCAAGTCCCAATTCATACCATAGGAATTTATTCGGCAGGAGTAGATGGGTTAGATTCTTCTATTATTAACTCCCGATCCAAAATTGTAAAAAGTGCGCTCCAAGCTAGAAATGCGTTAGAATTAAATACCATATATACAAAGTAATTCAATCCATGCCACCTATATGTTTAGTCATGAGCAAAAGCTATTAATCAAATATAGTTCCTGCAAAGTAAATGTAGAGGTTTAAGGCTATATCGTGTCTGTACCATTAATAGTCTGTAAATCAGAAGATAAACAAAAATTATACTTAGTACATACAAATTTTTAAGGAAGGAGGGTAACATTCATGTATAAACATGCTCGGCCCCCATTACTGACAGCAAGTTAAAGCGAGAGTCAAATCCAAGTCCAGCAGTTATAATCAATTGCGTCTCTTAAGATTTAATAAAACTTTCTATTAACAAATTCTGTCATAGCTCAAGTAGAATTAACACCATAATGTTGGTAAGTAATTAAATTATTTTTCGTCTCACAATCAACTGTGGGAATATTAAAAAAACACAGGTTAAGCTAGAGGAGAGAGAAGTGCGTACTTTGCCTGCATTTAGGCACGGCAAAGGGCAATACTCCCATCCCTCAAACACCCCTAATTGTCTCTAGGAAAGCATTGTCCTTACTCCATGCTGCGAATAATTAATCAGCAGGCAGACGTTACAGCAGAATTGCAACGTATCTGCGAACGCACTAACGACGAGCAGGTGCTTCACAAAGAAGCAACGGTGCGGGAAGTACTGCAAGCGGTGAAGCGCCAAGGTGATAAAGCGGTATTACATTACACTGCCGAATTTGATAATCAAATCCTCAACGCTGAAGAATTACGAGTTACTGATTCGGAATTCGATGAAGCTTATAAGAATATCTCTAAGGATTTGTTGGAAGGAATTAGATTGGCTTGTTCCAAGATAGAAAAATTTCATCGACAGCGAGTTCCTAAAAATTGGGTTAGCTTTGAAGATGATGAAGTAGTTCTGGGCAAAAGATATACTCCTGTCGATACTGCTGGCTTATACGTACCCGGCGGTAGAGCCTCATATCCAAGCACTGTATTAATGAATGCCATTCCAGCCAAAGTGGCCGGAGTTCCACGTAGGGTAATGGTAACACCACCAGGAGCGGAAAAAAGAATCAGCCCAGCTGTATTAGTAGCTGCAAGAGAAGCCGGAATCGACGAAATTTATCGCGTAGGAGGAGCGCAAGCAATTGGCGCTTTAGCTTACGGTACTCAAACTATACCCAAAGTCAACGTTATCACCGGACCGGGAAACATCTATGTGACTTTGGCAAAAAAATTAGTTTATGGAACGGTTGGCATTGATTCGCTAGCAGGTCCGAGCGAAATATTAATAATTGCCGATCAAACAGCAAATCCGGTACATGTAGCAGCAGACCTATTAGCCCAGGCCGAACACGACCCAATGGCGGCTGCGATATTAATAACTACTGATGCTGGTTTAGCGAAAAACGTACAAGTTGCCTTAGAAAGACAATTGGTTGACCATCCAAGGCGATTAAATACAGAAAAAGCCATAGCCCATTACGGTTTAGTAGTAGTAGTAGAGTCCTTAGAAGTAGCAGCCCAATTCTCTAACGAATTTGCTCCCGAACATTTAGAGTTGGAGGTGTCTGACCCCTGGAAATTATTACCTTCAATTCGCCATGCTGGAGCAATATTTTTGGGTCATTCTACACCCGAAGCTGTAGGGGATTATCTCGCCGGACCTAATCATACTTTACCAACTTCCGGTGCAGCTAGATATGCTTCAGCACTAGGTGTCGAAACTTTCTTGAAGCACTCTAGCATTATTCACTATTCACCAACAGCATTGGATAAAGTCGCTGGTGCAATAGACGTACTAGCTACTTCTGAAGGTTTACCATCCCATGCTGACTCGGTAAGAAGACGAGTACAAAAAGATGAGTGAATTAACAGTTTAACAGTTAGGAATTAAGAGTTAGGAGTTGGGAATTAGTTAAAATTTTTATCCCATCTCCTCCATTATTTATCTATTCAAAAATCTGACATTACCTGTTACTTTGCAATAATCTTTAAAATTGCCTAAATACAAGTACAGGACTTACGCAATTGTCACAACAGTAGGGTGGTGCGTGACACTCAAAACATTATTACTACGTTCGGGCATTTTCAAAGTGTCACAGCACCCTACAAAAAATGTGCCGGTTGCGTAAGTCCTAAAGTAGATAAACAATATGCAAATACTATTTACTATTACCCCACCACATAAATTATGAGGGGAAAGCATTGGTAATGGGAGCATAATTAACGTGGTGAAGTACTACTGGTTTGCTCCCAGTCGTTTTAATTCTTTTTCTTTTACTTAACATTCTTTTCCCCCCGCTCCCTCTGATTGTCACAGTCCGTCAATTTAAATGGGACAGACCACTAGTACCGCTTCGCGGAAGTAAGAAGTAAAAAGTAAGAAGTAGCGGAAATTGCGGTCTTGGGGGTTTCCCCCAAGACCGCAATTTCCAAGACAAAAAGTTTGATATCTGGGGCTTTTCAGCCATTTTTAATGGTTGCTTTATTTAAGCCGTGGTGTACTAGTTCCCGATTCTATTCACTTTTACTTAAAAATCGCTCTTTTCTTCATTAACTTCAATATCCTGTAATGCTGCTTCAAAATCCATCCTTTGCTCTGCATTACGTAAAAAATAACCGCTAATCATTGCCGACGCTAAGAGCTTACCTAAGCTTTCACGATTAGTATTAATATTTACATTGAAGTTATCTGAAGGTAAACTTCCTAAAAGTCCTATGATATTACGCTCTATTACTGCTAATACTTCAGGGGAGCCTGGTTTAGACAATTGGGTAACTGTCTCAGGACTTAATGAGCTAACATATTGCCACAGTGAATTAGAAGTTTGGGAATCGCTATTGAAAAAATCCGAAACTCGATTGGATGAATTACTCATATTTTCCTCCCTATATTATTAAGTATAATAAATGACTGATATTTGATTTCCTGTATGGTCGGTTAAATTATAAATATTGATTATTTTTCTGCGTAGACCTAATGTAACAAATCTATTCTAGATTGAAAGTAGGTTTAACCGTACCATAAGCATAGTATTTCTCCGCAAAACTCCGTAAAGACAAGCGACAGAAAATAGACCCAAATATTTATCTTTAAAAAATAGGAATTATCTTGGCTTTTTAAGTTATTAGTAAAAGTTAATCATATAAAAAAGAGGAAGAAACACGAATCTTCCTCTTTTTAAATTTTCACATGATTCCTTTTTTATAACCTTTGAAACCCCCAATTCTAAAGACACAGAGTTTTATTTTAACGAGTCACTATGTCCTTCGGACACACTTCGTGAACGCAAACAGCATTTTTCTTATAGAATTTTCCCTTTGTTAGCTCGCTAAATATTCATTCATATCACCTTTGGACTTACGGAGCTTATTTAAAGCTTCGCGCTCAATTTGCCGTACTCGTTCGCGGCTAATATTAAGCTGTTCGCCTATTTTGACAAGTGTCATTGCTTTTCCATCTTTTAAGCCAAAGCGCAAGGTAATAACCTGTCGCTGCTGGGGGGTCAGGTCAGCTATCAAAGATTCTAGCTCGTTGGATAACGAAGATTGCATCACAAAATCTTCTGGAGAAGCATTTGGGTCTTCTAACATTTCTCCAAGCTCTGTATCGTAATTATCTCCCAAGCGTAAATCCAATGATAATGGCACGCGAGCCTTTTCTAAGTACTCTCGTACCTGCTTGGGAGTTAAATTTAATTCTTGTGCCAATTCAGAAACTGTCGCCGCACGTCCTAGCTTTTGTGATAGCTGACGCTGCGCTTTCTTTATTTTATTGAGCTTTTCAGTAATATGAATTGGCAAGCGAATTGTACGACCTTTCTCAGCTATTGCGCGAGTAATAGCTTGACGAATCCACCAATAAGCATAAGTAGAAAACCTATAACCCTTGCTGGGGTCAAACTTTTCTACACCCCGCTGCATTCCAATGCTACCTTCCTGAATCAAATCAAGTAAATCAACATTACGTTTAATGTATTTTTTCGCAACCGAAACCACAAGCCGCAAATTAGCTTCTACCATTTTGCGCTTAGCAACTTCGCCTTTTTCTATCGTTTCTTCTAACTCTACGGAATCCAGCTTCGCACGCTCTGCCCATTCATCTAAGGTCGGCTGACGCTTTAATTCTATTGCTAGCGAATCTCTTACTGATTGCAAGGCTGTAGCACGATGTACCTGCTTTCCGTAAAGTATCTCTTCCTCGTGAGTTAAAAGTGGTACGCGACCAATCTCGCGCAGATAAGTCCGCACGAGGTCTTTAGGTGTCTGGGCGGTCTTCATAGCGCTAGGCATAAAGTGTAATGAAAATAAGTATTGACGGTAAGTTTACAATTAGATAGATACATAAACCGGGTATACCTCAAATAATTCGAGAACCCAGATCCTGCAAAGTGCATTTCCAGCACCCTAGAAACTCGGCATAAGAATAATTTTAAATTTGATTATTAATTGCTAATATTTGCAGTTTTCTACCAAGATTCACAAGTACCTACAGTTAGATATAAGGTAACTAATTAAACATTTTTCCATTTTTTTATATTGTAAACAATTGTAACATTTATAAAAACTTCTTGGCTACTGCTTAATAGTTATTTCTATTGTCGCCTGTGTTATCGGTGAATAAACTTAAATTTTTCCTAAAGAATATCTAATAATCTTCATTTTGAGACATTTCCTATGTTAAGAAAAGTTGCAACATTTAGTATAAAAATGATAATTATCAGTTTTACCTTACTTATGTATTGCAAAGTCGTATAGTAAGCCCATTAGTCAAGAGAGTTAGAGGTGAGTAGTGAGTAGCGAAGGACGAATAAACTGCCGAATCAGTATTCTTATAAAAAGTTGCTTAACCTCCTATTCCAACCGCGAAACTCTTTATTCATCACTCGCTACTCGCTACTTTAAAAACATTTTTTTGCTAACATTTCCTACTTATCAAATTACCGAACTAAACAGTAATCCTGAATTAGCTTCACATCTAAGTTAGTATTCTGTAGGGAACGAATAGCAGCAAGAGTTGCTTTTGCGCCTGCAATGGTTGTTAGCATGGGTATTTTGTAAGATAAAGCCGTGCGTCGAATCAACCTACCGTCGCTTTGAGCTTCTTGACCGGAAGGAGTATTAATAATGAGTTGAATTTGACGATTTTTGATGGCATCGATAACGTGGGGACGACCTTCGTGAAGTTTAAGTACTTGTTCTATATTTAATCCATTTTCTTGAAGCACTTTTCGGGTTCCGCTTGTTGCCATTACGGAAAATCCTAATTGAATAAATTCCTTAACTACTGGAACCGCAGCAGCTTTATCACGGTCGTTCATCGATACAAATACCGTGCCTTTTAAAGGTAAATGCTCTCCTGCGCCCATTTCGGCTTTTGCATAAGCCCTACCGAAGTCACTATCTATACCCATAACTTCACCAGTTGAGCGCATTTCTGGGCCTAGAATAGTATCTGTTCCTGGAAATTTATTAAATGGTAATACTGCTTCTTTTACAGCAATATGAGAGGGTATAACTTCTTCGGTAAAACCTAGTTCCTCTAAAGTTTTACCAGACATAATCAAGGATGCTAGCTTTGCTACAGGTACCCCCGTTGCTTTAGAAACGAAGGGTATGGTACGAGAAGCACGAGGATTAGCTTCTAAAATGTAAACTTGTGGAGAATAGCTTTGAACTCCTACAATCGCAAACTGAACGTTCATTAATCCCACTACTTTTAAAGCTTGTGCCAGCTTGATAGTAGAAGTGCGAATTTGTTCGATAATGGCTTGAGGCAAGGAAATTGTTGGTAGCGCACAAGCAGAATCTCCTGAGTGAATTCCGGCTTGCTCGATGTGTTCCATGATGCCGCCAATCACGACTTGACCGGTGCTGTCGGCAATCGCATCTACATCAACTTCTGTAGCGTTTTCCAAAAACTTATCTATCAGTATGGGATGTTCTGGTTCTACCTGTACTGCAAAAGTCATGTATCGCTCCAGTTCCGCATCTGAGTAGACAATTTCCATTGCTCTTCCACCCAAGACGTAGCTCGGACGTACCACTACTGGATAACCGATACGTTTAGCAACAACCAAAGCATCTTCATAGGTTCTAGCAATACCATTAGGTGGCTGGGTTATATCCAATTCCTGAAGAATTTTTTCAAATCGCTCTCTATCCTCAGCTGCATCGATGGAATCGGGAGAAGTACCCCAAATTTGAGTTTGTATAGAATTTGAATTTTGTAAATATTCCTGTAAAGGTAACGCTAATTTTAAAGGTGTTTGTCCCCCGAATTGAACTATCATCCCCACTGGGTTCTCTGCTTCAATAATATTAAGAACATCTTCCTTAGTTAGCGGCTCGAAATAAAGACGGTCGCTAGTGTCGTAATCGGTAGAAACTGTCTCAGGATTTGAATTGACCATTATTGTCTCGTAACCCGCATCCTTGAGAGCGTAAGCAGCGTGACAGCAGCAATAATCAAATTCAATTCCCTGTCCGATACGGTTGGGACCTCCACCCAAAATCATCACCTTGGGTTTATCGGTTGGAATAATTTCGCTTTCTTGTTCGTAAGTAGAGTAATGATAGGGAGTAAAAGCCTCAAATTCCGCAGCACAAGTATCTACCGTCTTATAAACGGGAATAATTTCTAATTTCTGACGCGTTTCTCTAACTGCATCTTCGGTGGTTTTGGTTGCAAAAGCAATTTGTTTGTCGCTAAAACCGTACTGTTTAACTTCGTACAACTGCTCTTTTGTCAACTGTTCTAAAGGAGTTCGCTTAATAAACTTTTCCACCTCTAGCAATTGCTGCATTTTATCCAAAAACCAGTGGTCGATGCCGGTCAGTTCGTAGATTTCCTCAATACTAATCTTATGCTGCATAGCGTGACGCACCGCGAAAATTCGCTCTGGATTTGGCGTTCTTAACTGAGCGCGGATTTGTTCTCCAGAAGGCAATTTTTCTTGGCGATCGCACCCCCAACCAGCGCGTCCGGTTTCCAGCGAGCGCAAGGCTTTTTGGAAAGATTCATTGAAAGTACGACCGATAGCCATTGCTTCCCCTACGGACTTCATTTGAGTTGTCAGCACCGAGGAAGAACCGGGAAATTTCTCAAAAGCGAAGCGGGGTACTTTGGTAACTACATAGTCAATTGTTGGCTCAAAAGATGCAGGGGTTTCCTTAGTAATATCATTTTTAATCTCATCCAAGGTGTAACCTACAGCTAACTTAGCCGCCATTTTTGCGATGGGAAAACCTGTAGCTTTACTAGCTAACGCAGAACTACGGGAGACTCGCGGGTTCATTTCAATGACAACAACTTCCCCAGTCACGGGATTGATAGCAAACTGGATATTAGAACCACCAGTTTCTACACCAATCTCGCGGATAATTTTAATCGCGATATCCCGCAAGCGCTGGTATTCTTTATCAGTGAGGGTTTGAGCGGGAGCGACCGTAATCGAATCTCCCGTATGAATGCCCATCGGGTCAATGTTTTCAATCGAGCAGATAATTACGACATTATCCGCTAAATCGCGCATTACTTCTAATTCATATTCTTTCCAACCCAACAAAGACTGGTCAATAAGAATTTGCGATACGGGAGAAGCATCAATACCTGCTTGCGCCATTTCTTCAAATTCTTCTTGATTGTAGGCAATACCACCACCAGTACCGCCCATAGTAAAACCGGGGCGAATAATCAACGGATAGCTACCAATATCTTTAGCTATCACCCTAGCTTCTTCCAAAGAGGAAGCCGTACCGCTAGGACAAATTGCTACATCAATTCTTCCCATTGCATCGCTAAAAAGTTGCCTGTCCTCAGCTTTTTCAA
This sequence comes from Calothrix parasitica NIES-267, assembly GCF_002368095.1. Classification (GTDB taxonomy): domain Bacteria; phylum Cyanobacteriota; class Cyanobacteriia; order Cyanobacteriales; family Nostocaceae; genus Rivularia; species Rivularia parasitica. The sequence continues at coordinate 8,096,476 of NZ_AP018227.1, forward strand.
TTGCTGCTAACTTAGCCCCAATAAGTTCGACACCGTATTTATCTAAAACACCATTTTTCGCCAGAGCAACAGCTATATTAAGAGCAGTTTGTCCTCCCATAGTAGGTAGTAAAGCATCCGGACGTTCCTTTTCGATGACTTTTTCTACCAATTCCGGCGTTAGAGGCTCAATATATGTACGGTCGGCCGTTTCTGGGTCGGTCATAATCGTAGCTGGGTTGGAATTGACCAGTACAACTTCGTAACCTTCTTCCTGCAAAGATTTACACGCTTGAGTTCCAGAGTAATCAAATTCACAGGCTTGTCCAATAATGATTGGGCCAGAGCCTAATAATAAAATTTTTTGAAGGTCTTGACGACGAGGCATAGTTTTTACCTTTAAATACGAGAATATGAATCCCGATTATTTTAAGTTTTTTATTGACCACTTATATTACTTATTCTCAAGATTTTTATTTTCATGATGAAACTTGTCGCTTAGGTGCCGTTAAAGCACTTTAATCAGAGGGTGTAACTCTACACCCCACAAGCAGTTGAATGGCTGTATAATATTTAACTTAATGAAAGAATATAAAATTATTAGACAATAGGATTTTCTGCTCTGAATTATTTTCAGGAATGGCCGCAATTGTCATAATATGCGGTTGGTGCGTGACACTGAATACCTTATTTCTACGTTCGGGTAGGAATCAAAGTGTCACAGCACCCTACGAGAGAATGTGCCAGTTGCGGCCATTCCTAATTTTGTAAAGCCAAATAAATATGACAGGAGAGTAGAGAATAGGGCACTAAAGATAATTTTGGAGTCGGATAGGGTAATTTACCTTATCCAATATAGTTATGTTTATATAAAGCCGACTTATTTACCGCAAGCAAAGCAAGAGATTTCAAAAATCGAAAAAACTAAACCTATAATTATCAAATTAGTAAATTGTTGCTTAACTGTTTTATCAATTAAATTTTTATTGTTTAAAGGTATATCCTTTTTACATGTTGAGAAATAATCTTAATTAATTAAAATCAGAAGTTGAATTAAATAAATATCTGATTGCCAAATATTGCTAGCACCAATTAATGAGAAGAATTCTCGCTTATCACCAAACCTTTATCAAAGCATCTATAAGTAATAATTAGAGTAAGGATAAGAAGTTTATTAGATATCAAATTAAAAATGGTAGAGAAATGACCGTGCATTCTCCACCATTAATTAAAATCTTGAGTTCAATAATAAATTCTGCGTGCTTTTAAAAGCAGATAAACTTATTCTCTTCGATAAGATTAGTTACTAGACTGAACAAATCCTAAAGTTAAGCTGTCTTTCGCGAGGAAGTGAGATAAATGATAAGCACGCTCTTCAGTTTTGAGAAGAATTTGTTCGTACAAAACTCTTGTTGCTCTATCACCTAAGCTCTCTGCCTGAGTAGCTTGACGACGAATTACACCAATCATTGCTTGCTCTGCCTTCAAGTCGTTTTCTATCATTTGACGACAAGAGTAAATACCATCAGATTCTTGCTCAAAGCAGCATAATTCCGCCAATTTACTAAAAGAAGCAGCAGGAACACCACCAAGTCCGTTCAATCGCTCTCCAATTTCGTGGATATGTCCTTGTACTTCTTCATAGCAATCATTAAAAAAGTCATGTATGGAATAGAATTCCGAACCTTCTACAACAAAATGATGCTTTTGGTATTGAATGTATAAGGCTTGAAAACTAGCCAATACAACATTAAAACCTTCACAAACTGGCTCTGTTACGGTCTTATCAAGTAATACTGGATTGTCATAAACTTGACCAAAGTTTTGCAACAAAGTTTGTGTATCAGCCATTGTTCTCCTCGCTTATTATCTCTGATTAGCAGTCTGATTTGCTAACTGCTTATTTTTTATATCTTAACATCATAAAACATTATTTTTTTCTGTCAAATTTTATATTTTTTGAAATTTTAATTTCATTTTTTTTAAATTTTACTAATAATAAATATATTCTCATAGTCCTTATTGACATCTTTTATCTAAATGAAGTCAACATAATATAAAGCTGCTTTTAAATTCTCCACATTTCAAACCTCGTGTATATCAAAACAAACTAAGTTTCACGCTAAAAATATAGATTTTTCAATTTAATAGGAATACTTATAGATAGAAACTAGCAAAAACTTATTCTAAGATAGCTAGTATTTTTCTTCTTTCAAGCCAAATTGGCAGATTTTATTAGCAATGGGGTTGAGGAATCAAATTAAAGAAGGGATATTTATTTAAGTAGCGAGTCAAGAGCTTCAAGTTGGAATGGAAAGTTAAATTTGTAAGACGTTGTATAAATAATTCATTCACGAAATTTTCATGCACTTAATTTTTATAGTCTTAGCAACCCGTCCGGGTCGAGTAGCAAGTATTTAAGAATTAAGCACTTACTGATTACTTGCTACTCGCTACTTACTACTTGCTACTTGCTACCTACTCCCCTCACTCCTCATTAATCGTGAGAAATTTTTATTTTTTTTCAAAAGTTACTGAGAAATGTTTGCATTTAACTTATAATTGTTAGAGAATCTTGATTGCAAAGTTAAAGCGACAATTACTGCTTAGCTGCTGCAAGTTTATTGCACTTAGAGGATACCTCCGCATGAAATCGTTTGATTCGCTATCGCAAACAAAACACGTCGTTGAGGTGAGTTGGGCAGACCGTTGGCAAGTTTATAAACGGTTGCAGGAACTACATATTCCTTCTTGGTGTGGTAGTAATCAACCTTTGACAGTTGAAATTACGAATACTGAAGCTGCTATTCAACTTTGGAGCGTAATGCGACAGCTAAATGCTTCTCGTCAAGACTTAATCTGTACTCTTAAGGAGTGCTTATATTATCGTCCTCGTCACCTGTAGTTAACTTGATACTGCTACTCAAATTAGAGGATTATCTAAGCGAAAATCCTTGCTGTAAGACTCACTTTGCATGACTTCGTTGTACAGAATTGGTTTAAAATCATGAGAAAATCTCATCGTCAAGAAAAATCTGAATTTTGCCTGGAAGGACGATTTTTAGATTTCGTAATTAAAGATGGTTATAAGCTCAAAGGTTTGCTGCTAGGAACTTCTGAAGGCGAACGTTATGTCAAATTAGCAAAACATTTAAGACATACTTTTGATTTACGTCTACCACCAGGAACTTGGTTGCAGGTTGTCGGTGAAAAGAAGTATGACCCCAAAACTGGTGAAGTTAAATTAAAAGCCGAGCGAGCAATGGCTTGTAGACAGGAAGTTCAAATTACAGCAGAGGTGGTTCCTGCACCTGTTGATAAAACTAAAGAGAATAAAAAAGAGAAATCGGCGAAAGGTAATACTATATTAGTGTGTCAGAAATCTAGCTGTATGAAACGCGGTGGTAAAAAGCTTTGTCAGGCTTTAGCTGCTTCTATCAGCGAGCGTGGATTAGAAGACCAGGTGAACATCAAAGGTACTGGCTGCATGAAAAAATGTAAAGCAGGACCTAATTTGATAATGCCAGATAAAACTCGTTACACCAAAATACAGGCAGAGCAAGTATCAACCCTAATGGACAAGCATTTCGGGACCAAAGAGCAAGTAGAAATTCCGATACCAGAATCGGTCAATCTGAATAGAATGTAAAGTGGATAACATTAATGCAAGAATTTACTAAAAAGCTTGCAGGAAATAGTTTTAATATACTTGTAATTCTTGATAAGTATTTTCAACTACAAAAGCTCGGTTTGTTAAGTCAACCGGGTTTTTATGGTTTTTATCATGATTTAAGCGAAAATCATCCTCGCGAAAAAATCAATCTATGATAGGAACAACCACCAGTTGATGGTTCAACTCATGACTTCCCCGGTATTAAATAGAAACTTCGTTCAAATTTTTTATGTTCTGCTGTAGGATGTCAGTTGGGAACAGTTAGAGCAACATTCCCGATTTGATTTTAGAAAGTTTAGGAATATTTAGAGCAATTGAATTCATAACTTTTATAAATTAGTATCTACTATAAAATTCCAAATTTAACAATAAAGACGTAGCATTGCTACGTCTCTAAAATTTTTAATTCCTTCCCACCAATTTATCTCTTAAGCTTTTAATTCTATCTCTAAGTTTTGCTGCTTCTTCAAATTGTAAATTCTTTGCAGCATCTTTCATTTGTGCTTCTAAATTATTAACTAATTGCGGAATATTTTCCAAGGGTATTTCATCAACATACTCGTCTACCACTTCTAAATCCTGTGCATTCAATCGTCGGGAAACTTCTAAGAAAGAGAGAATTGCATTGCTAGATTTCTTCTTGACAATCGGCTGCGGTGTAATATTATGCATTTTATTATATGCAGTTTGAATACCGCGACGACGTTCGGTTTCATCGATAGCTTTTATCATACTATCGGTCATTTTATCGGCATATAAAATAGCTTGCCCTCTAATGTGACGTGCTGCTCTACCAATAGTTTGAATTAAAGAACGCTCCGCACGTAAGAATCCTTCTTTATCAGCATCTAAAATTGCGACTAAAGAAACTTCAGGTAAATCCAAACCTTCTCGCAATAAGTTAACACCAACCAATACATCAAAGACACCATCGCGTAAATCTTGAATAATTTCGATTCTTTGAATCGAATTGATTTCAGAATGTAAATACCTAACTCGAATACTATTATCCTCTAAATACTCCGTTAAATCTTCAGCCATGCGCTTCGTTAACGTAGTAATCAAAACTCGTTCGTTGAGGTCTACTCTGTCTTTGATTTCACCTAGTAAATCATCTATTTGACCATCAGTAGGTCGTACAATTACTTCTGGGTCAATTACTCCAGTCGGTCTGATAATTTGTTCGGCTATATTGTCTTCAGATATTTCTAATTCCCAATTACCAGGAGTCGCTGAAACGAAAATACATTGATTTACTTTTTCCCAAAATTCTTCAGCTTTTAAAGGACGATTATCAGCAGCGCTGGGAAGACGAAAACCATGCTCAATTAAAACTTTTTTTCTGGCTTGGTCGCCATTATACATCCCGCGAATTTGAGGAACGGTAACGTGAGATTCATCAATTACCAACATCCAATCTTTGGGAAAATAATCAATCAAACATTCTGGAGGTTCTCCAGCTTTTCTTCCTGCTAAATGACGGGAATAGTTTTCTACACCGTTACAATAACCGACTTCCCGCAACATTTCTAAATCGTAGCGACAACGCTGGTCTATACGCTGTGCTTCTAATAATTTAGTCGCTTCTTCTAATTCTGCTTTACGTGCTTTTAATTCTGCATCAATATCCGCAATAGCTACTTCTAACCTGTCTTTTGGTGTAACAAAGTGACGAGCGGGGTACAGATTAACTGCTGGTAAACTTTGCAGGATTTCACCGGTAACCGGGTCAATATAACGAATCGCATCTATTTCGTCACCAAAAAACTCGATGCGAATAATTCTATCTTCGTATGCTGGCCCAATTTCCAGTACATCACCGCGAACCCGAAACTTTCCCCGACCCATTTCAATATCGTTGCGGCTGTATTGAATTGATACTAAAGCCCTGAGTATTTCCCGCTGGTCTACTTCCATCCCCACTTGAAACGGAATTGCAGCATTTAAATACTCTGTAGGCATCCCTAAACCGTAAATACAGCTAATAGAGGCAACAACAATTACATCCTTACGCTCAAACAAAGACCTGGTTGCGGAATGTCGCAACATATCAATTTCGTCATTAATTTGAGCCGTTTTTTCTATATAAGTATCGGTAACGGGAATATAAGCTTCTGGTTGGTAATAGTCGTAATAACTAATGAAGTATTCCACCGCATTATTAGGAAAAAACTCGCGCAACTCGTTACAAAGTTGTGCAGCAAGAGTTTTATTATGTGCCAAAACAAGAGTGGGTTTACCTATTTTTTCTATCACCCTGGCAATGCTGTGAGTTTTACCCGTACCAGTTGCACCTAAAAGCGTTTGATAGCGATTTCCTGTTTCAATAGTTTCCACAAGCTGCTTAATAGCCTTGGGCTGGTCACCTGTGGGTTCAAAAGGAGCTTTTACTAAAAATTTTTCCATAACAGCTTGTGACACCTTTAACCTATTCAATGGTAGCGAATAGTGCCACATTCGGAACCTTGAATGTAAATCTAAAAAATAGAATTTATATACATTTATCTTTACAATCCTTAATCCTCAATATTGACTTATGTCTCATTATTGAAGATACTTATACCTATAGAAGGTTTTTTAAAGTTACAATTAGTGAATAAAAGTAAATTTTTACTTTACTAAGCATAGTTAAATTCATTTATTTATTAGAGGTATAAGATTATGACCGTCAGCAGTAATGGTAGAAGAACCAGTACTCGGCAAAGACGAGCCAAAACTGGAGCGCAACCCAGTACAAAACTAGAAAATATAAAAGGTGAAAGCGTGAGTACAGATAACAGCGTGAGTACAAATAATAAAGTTGCAAAGGAAGAGTCCGCAAAACAAGAAGTCACTGGAACCCTTGCTCTACCGGGTCAGCGTCCTATCACTAGCAGCGATTTGCAAGTAGTTGAGACTATGAACATTATGGGAATCCGTCCCATTACAGCAAACAAGATGCAAGTTACTGATACTATTAATTTATCTGGAATTCGTCCCATTGCTAAAAGCGATTTGGTGGTTTCGGAAACTTATTCCGTTATGGGTAATCGTCCGGTAGCATCCAACGAAATTGATGATAGTTTTTCTTTGATGGGTTTCTTGGATTAAATTTGCTTGCAATTTGATTAACTAGTTTTAATACGCATTTTGATGGAGACGTAGCAGTGCTACGTCTCTACATTGTTTAAAATTTATAAGATAATAGTTAAAAATAAAAAATTCCCTCCACTAATTTTAAGAGGAGGGTGTATCAGGTGATGGGAATATTTAATTAACGATTATTAACAATTAGTTATGAAGCTTTTGGTAAATCTTGTGCGGGACGTTTACTATTACGAATACCTTCAATAGCTTCTTTGTAACTCTTAGCTTTGAAGACTGCCGAACCTGCAACAATTGCATTTGCACCAGCTTCTAAAACTTGCCAGGTATTGTTAACTTTAAGTCCACCATCAACTTCAATCCAAGGGTCAAGTCCGCGCTCGTCGCACATCTGACGTAGCTTACGAATTTTTGGTAAAACTCCAGGAATAAAGCTTTGACCACCAAAACCAGGGTTAACACTCATTATCAACACTAAATCGCACAAATCCAGACAGTATTCAATCATGTCTAAAGATGTACCAGGGTTTAATACAACTCCTGCTTTTTTTCCAAGCTCTTTGATTTGTCCTAAAGTACGATGCAGGTGAGGAGAAGCATTATGTTCGCAATGAACGTAAATATGGTCAGCACCAGCTTTAGCAAAATCCTCTACATACTTTTCTGGTTCCACAATCATCAAGTGGACATCCAAAGGCTTTTGAGTCACAGGACGAAGTGCTTCCACAATCAAAGGACCTATCGTTATATTAGGTACAAAACGGCCATCCATTACATCAATGTGAATCCAATCAGCTCCGGCTTCATCTATGGCACGAACCTCGTCCCCGAGACGGCTAAAATCCGCTGACAGGATGGATGGAGCGATAACAACGGGTTTTTTATTATTTTTATTGATCATGGCTAGTGGGTCTTAAAGCGTCCTATTCTGTATGCATTGTAACAAAATATTGAGATTTTTCTCATTAAAAAACAAAAATTAAATTTTCGTAATAGAAATTTGGGAATTGGGGATTTGTAATTGGGAATATGTAATAGCTCCTAATTCATTGTTAACTTAAATCCAAAATCCAAAATCCAAAATCTAAAATCTAAAATCTAAAATTGTTTAGCAGCTAACCACCAACAACTACCTTATGAAAAAATTGACCTGGGTGATTTGGGGATTAAGTGCTTCGTGCTTGAGCGTTCCGGTTTTTGCTTTGACTACTTCTGTTGGTAGTGGAGGTATTGATGCTTTGAGACTGCACCAAGCACCGTATAATTTATTTGGGCGCAAAATTGCTCTGGGTCAAGTGGAAATTGGTCGTCCTGGTAAATTTGGTGTTGATAAATCTGTTTCTAAAAATCGTTCTATATCTTTAGCAGGTGTTTTTCAACGCAATCGACCTGCGAAGTCGAATAAAGGTGTTGACCCTCACGCTTATAATGTGGCTGGGGTGATGGTTGGCAATAATAAAGGGTTTCGAGGTGTTGCTCCAGGAGCGCGTTTGTATTCCTCTGCTGTCGGTTCCACCAAGGGTATGGGTCAGCCAGAGGAATGTCTATCAGCTCAACATATTGCTTTACAAAATGGTAATGATGTTCGTGCAATTAATTTCAGTTTTGGCGAACCCCTGAGCCGTGACCCCAGACCGGAGCCAGTTTTAGATGGTAAGGCTTTACTTACACTATGTGTTGATTGGTCTAGTCGAGTTCATAATGTGCTGTATGCGATTGCGGGTAATCAAGGCAAAGGCGGAATTCCTATTCCTACGGATAACTTTAATGGCATAAACGTGGCTTTTTCATCTCGCCGAGGAGAGATTTTTAGAAAACTTGATGTTTCTAATTTAGTTGCTATTAATCAATCAATGACTGAACGGTTATCTGGAAAGGAACTTAATTTAGGTCCCCGTCGTACTATCAGCATAGTTGCTCCTGGAAATCGAATTAGTTTACTCAATCCCAACGGACAAACTAAAAAAGTTACTGGAACGAGTTTTGCAACTCCTCACGTTACGGGTACTGTTGCTTTGCTACAAGAGTTTGGCGATAGGATGTTGAGAAAAGCTAAAAAACTCCCCGCTCAACAGAAGCTTGCTTGGAGTATTGATTCTCGTCGTCATGAAGTGATGAAGGCTGTTTTGCTCAATTCAACCGAGAAAATTAAAGATGATGGAAATGGCTTGAAGTTGGGAATGACTCGCACTTTAATTGATAAACAAAATAAAGATTGGTTGGTTTCTGATGCTTATAAAGACCCAGCAATTCCTTTACATACCCAAATGGGAACCGGACATTTGAACGCTTTCCGTGCTTATCAACAGTTTAGTGCTGGACAATGGACTCCTAAAAAAGCAGTACCGTCAATCGGTTGGGACTATCGTTCAATATTTGCTGGAACATCTGCTGATTACAATTTGGCTAAACCCTTACAAAAAGGCAGTTTTGTTGCGGTTACTTTAGCTTGGAATCGGTTGGTAGAACTCAGCGATAAGAACAAAAACGGTAAATACGATAAAGGTGAAATTTTTCGCGATCGCGGTTTAAATAATCTCGATTTGTATTTGGTAAAAGCAGACAGGAACGATAAAGACAACCGTAGCGCTTGTGCTTCTATCAGCAGAGTTGATAGCGTAGAACACATTTTCTGTCCCGTACCTGCAACTGGTAATTATAAAATCCGCGTCCAATTTAAAAATAGCGTTAACGAACCAACTCAACCTTATGCTTTAGCTTGGTGGACTGCATCCAAATAATCAAATAAGCAATAAATATACATATAGAACCTACACAACCGACACATTTTTTTGTAGGGTGCTGTGACACTTTTAAAATACCCGAACTTAGTAATAATGTTTTGAGTGTCACGCACCACCCTAATTTTGTGACAATTGCATAAATCCTATACATAGTCATTTTGGATTATTCTTGATATTAAAAAAACCCGGTTTCATGAACCGGGTTTGTTTGTAGTAAATATTATTCCAAATTATGCTGTCAGATAAATTTTCTATTTTATTCACATTTATTCGTCAAATGTTTAAATGAGTGAATTATTAACAAGAAATACTATAAATAATATTTTATTAAACACTTATTCTGTGATTACACCCATACCTAATTAGATATATATAAAAATTCAATAAAAACACTACTGACGTTAGTTTATTTGTAGTTAAAAATATAATCGTAAATACCAAAAGTATTACAAAAAAATATAAAGAGAGGAGTTTCATTATTGGATACGAATATCCAGGTTACTATTTACAAACTACTGTGAAGACCAGGCTGTATTTAGCAAAGAACATTATAAAAATGCTGCTGCTTTAGATAATCTCGAAGGTAAGACTCGTTTCGCTCGTATGAGTTTAGTTGATTTCTTTCTCAAAAATCCTCCTACTTCCCGAACTCAACCTTCCCCAAGTGATGAGAATCTCAGACAAGCTCAACTTTACAACAATCATGCTTTGTTAGAAATAAGGGGTGGTACGAAAGAAGGTTCTTACTCTACAACAAAAAGTCTAGAACTGTATCAGATTGCGAACCTAAATAGTCAAGTTATTTCCGCAATTCAAGACTTGATGGTTACTCCCAAAAACAATGAAGTCTTAAAAAACCAAGATGTTCGCGCTCAGAATTGGAACGTATTGATACCGAATACTTTTGAATCACAACTAAGTTATCTTGAATATCGGAAAGTTCCTAAAGAAGACCCTCTGTATGAAAGAACAGTATGTTTTGTTACTGCTCTTGCCAATGACATGATTTATGAGGAAAAAATTGATTCAACTAAACTCGGAAAATTAACAACTATGCTTCCTAGCGATGAACCAGGTTCAAGCGACCATGTACCCAATTGTTATCAGGATAAAGCACTAAGTATATACGACTATACTTTGGTTAAATCATTATCAACAATGTATAAAGTACCAAATGGTGGTGGATTTGCTTTTCCAAACCCTAATCAAGCAACAAGAAATAACAATCAACCAGGAACTTACAATCCAAATTATCCGAACCAATAAATAAGCAGCGATAATGAAAATTATTTGCAGTTGCTTCACTGAAACTTTACAGCAAAATGAAGGAAGTATAAACAAATACTTTGTATTATAAAAAACCCGGATAAAGAATTAAGAACAATGGAATTTGATGAGTCGAATTTAATTCGTTACTAGTTCGCTCAATTCCTTTATTCGGAGTGGAAGCAATGCTATTCACTAAATCTACTTTACCTACCGATGTGCGGAAGTTCATCGGTAAATTAACACAGCTTGACTTGCAACCAATTGCCTATAGTCTCATACATTCTAACGAAGAGAAATGGAATATTCAAAAAACAAACGAAGCGATTTCAGCGTATCAGATGTTCTTACTGTTAATTTATCTTTACCCGAACAGTCAACTTGTTCCAAACAAAGAGATTGACAGAGTATGGCATTACCATATTCTCGATACAATGAAATATTCTGAAGACTGCGAAATGCTATTCGGTAGATTTATTCATCATTTTCCTTACTTTGGCGAGCGAGGGAAAATAGATAGAGAAAACTTGAAAAAAGCTTTTGAGCAAACCCAAGTTATTTTTGAAGAACACTTTGGAATAAGCATGGATGAAGGTTACAAATCAGGCATACCGGCTGACTGTCAACCTATTGGTAAGATAGCACAACTTGCTCGTCCTCGTGTTGATTTCAGTAGAGTTTTTTGCATGGAATATTTACTTGATTAGCGATTCGGAATACTCGGCTATGATACTGGGGTCAAAACTTTGCCCACTTATTCCTAACTTATTCCTAAGAAACTATTATCTAAGTACGCAATCGCAGTTAAGCTATCGTTAATCCTAACATGTTCCCTATTATCTTGAAATAAAGCTATTGCTAAAGAGCTTGACTTAGAAAAAAATTTTCAATCAGCAAAAACCTGAAGATTGAAATACCACTTTGAAGGTAATATCGTCAAATTTGAGTTTATTTCTCCGATAAAGCAATTTAATTGCAGAAAGACTCCTTTGGCTTTGTCCTTCTCATCCCATATAGATGCACTAATATTAGAACTAGTTAATAAATGCAAGCGTTGAATAAATTGTTTTCCTATACAACCAACAGCAACGTTATACCTCTAAAGCAATACGTTAGGGACAGACCAAGTTGTCAATTGAGAAATATAGCTATTAATAGCAAACAAGCTTAAATTACTTTTTCCCAGATATAGACAACCTAGGAAACCGTTAGATATTATATGAAAGCTTTTTAATCCGTTATATTTGCTTAAATTGTATAATTACATCTTAAGAAAGAAGTAAAAACTTTAACCAAAGTCTAAAAGTCTTTCTGAGTGACCCAACATAAGTACTTAGGCAAAATTAATTGTGCATTTGTCATGTAAGGGTAAAGTTTTTAGCTGCTTAATAGTTGGTTAACTTACGTCGCGCTGGACTAGTTTTCTAACTGCTTGACATATCAACTTTTATTGAAATAACCTGTTTATGTAAAGTGTGTTTCAAATTTCAAGTGCTGACGCACTAGTAAAAGCTATGGATACAAGTGTAAAGCAGTATTCACGTCTACAGTTATGGAATGGCATTTGCAAAAGAGAAGCCTTGGCCGAAGGTATCGGTACCTTTACTTTAGTGTTTGCAGGCACTGGGGCAGTAATGGTAAATACGATAAGTGACGGTAGTGTCACGCATCTGGGCATCAGCTTAGTTTTCGGCGCGGTTGTTGCAGCAATGATTTACTGCTTGGGACATATTAGCGGCGCACACTTTAATCCAGCAGTGACTTTAGCCTTTTGGAGTAGTGGATTTTTTCCTAAACGTTTAGTTTTACCCTACATATTGGCCCAATTAATTGGTGCAGTATCGGCTTCAGCTTTACTTTTTATTAGCTTAGGAAAAGTAGCCAATTTAGGCGCAACTTTGCCGTTAAATGACAATTGGTTGCAATCTTTCGTACTAGAGTTAGTTCTCACTTTCATTTTGATGCTCGTAATTTTCGGCTCTGGACTTGACAGACGTGCACCTGTAGGTTTTGCTGGAGTAGCAATTGGCTTGACGGTTTTCCTCGAAGCTGCTTTCATGGGGCCAATTACTGGTGCAAGTATGAATCCAGCGCGTTCTTTTAGCCCAGCTTTGATAGGTGGAATTTGGCAACATCATTGGGTTTATTGGATAGCACCAATTGTCGGAGCGCAGTTAGCAATGATTGTTTACCGACATCTTTCTTACGGGTTCCGGGACATTAAGTAATTGGTGAAACACTGCGTTACGGTGAGTCTAGTTAGGGGTGTCGGTTTCCGTCCCTCAAAAAGCGCGTTCGCGGAGCGTCTCTCGCAGAGAGATACCCGAAGGGTAATTGGTACTTGATAATTAAATAAATGACAAATTTTGACCACAAACCAAGAATATTGTTTTTATATGGTTCGCTGCGAGAGCGTTCCTACAGTCGTTTGTTAGCAGAAGAAGCAGCACGAATTATTGAAGGATTCGGTGCCGAAGTTAAATTTTTTGACCCGCGAGAATTACCGATTCGGGGAAGCGTTCCAGAGACGCATTTCAAAGTACAAGAATTGCGGGAATTAAGTGAATGGTCTGAAGGTCAAGTTTGGTCATCTCCAGAAATGCACGGTAATATTACCGGGATTTTGAAAAATCAGATTGACTGGATTCCTTTAAACATAGGAGCAATTAGACCGACTCAAGGAAGAACCTTAGCAGTAATGCAAGTTAGTGGTGGTTCTCAGTCTTTCAATGCTGTTAATTCTATGAGACTTTTGGGACGTTGGATGCGGATGTTTACTATTCCGAATCAATCTTCTGTTGCTAAAGCTTACCAAGAGTTTGATGAAGATGGAACAATGAAAGACTCTGCTTATCGAGATAGAGTAATTGACGTTATGGAAGAATTGTATAAATTTACCTTGCTGTTACGCGATAAAGTTGATTATCTTACAGACCGTTATAGCGAGAGGAAGCAAAAGATTGATAATGGGTAATTGGTAATTGGTAATTGGTAATTGGTAATTGTTAATTGTTAATTGTTAATTGTTAATTGTTAATTGTTAATTGGTCGTTGATATTTCTTTAATTTTTTTGTTTTTTAAATTAGAAAGTGAATTCTTACCAGGGGAATAAAAATGAAAAAAGTAATGTTTGTCTGCAAAAAAAATTCTCGCCGTTCTCAAATGGCTGAAGCATTCGCTCGTAAATTTGGGGAAGGTAAAATTGTTGTTACCAGTTCGGGTTTAGAATCGAGTTTTGTAGACCCCAAAACTGTTGAAATTATGTCTGAGATTAGTATAGATATCAGCCATCAGGAATCTAAAGCTTTGAGCGAATTTAATTCTGAAGATTACGATGCTGTTATTTCCTTGTGCGGTTGCGGCGTAAATTTACCTCCAGAATGGGTGACAAGAGAAGTATTTGAAGATTGGCAATTAGAAGACCCAGAAGGTGGTGATATTGAGATATATCGACGTATTCGTGAAGAAGTAAAAGAAAGAGTGATGAAATTGATTGATGATTTAAGCTAGTAATAAGTTAGGAGTTAGGAGTTAGGAGTTAGGAGTTAGGAGTTAGGAGTTATGAGTTATGAGTTAATAATTATTGTATTTTCCTCATCTCCTTCTCTCCCTCTCTCCCTCTCTCCCCATCTCCCTCTCTCCCCATCTCCCTCTCTCCCTCTCTCCCCATCTCTTCCCTAAATGGGTGAAATTAATAAACCAATTCCACCGATATAAAGAATTAGAATCAAAACGCTTTCAAAACCGATATTGGCAAAACCATATTTTTCACGCTGTAAAAGTCCTAATAATAATACTCCTGTCATTAAAATAGTTAAAGAAATAACAAAAACTTGATTTTTAGAAATAACAGCATAAATAGAGCCACTGCGAAAAGCTATATCAGAAAAAGCTAATAATAATAAATCAAAACAATTACCGCCAATAATACCTCCAACAGCTAACGTTAATGCTCCTTGTCTAACGGCTGCCACTGTAACTACAAGTTCGGGTAAAGATGTTGATATTGCGGTAAATAAACCACCAACTAAAGATTCCGATAATCCAGTTTCAATTGCTATAAATACACCTGTTTGAGCAATTAAATAACCAGCTAAAGCGAGAATTACAGCATAAAATAAAAACTCTAACCAAAGTCTGGTTAAACTAACATTAATATCTGTTATTTCTGCTGGTTCATCTAATTCGGTTTTTTCCGTGTATCGCGGTTTCCACATTGGTTGTTCTTCAGCCTGAGAAACCAAACGCAGACCAAATAAATAAGCTCCAATAATGGCAAAAGTTGCTGGATGAATTCCCCAAACGCTAACTTGTGGACTAGAGCTAGCAAGCAAAGGAATAGTCAATAAAGACATCAGCAAAGTTCCCTGTATTAAATTAGCAATCGAAGCAGCAGCATGTTCTAAATTAGCTTTACGATAAAACATATCGGCAATAGCTAACATTGCGGTTTGTGCTGCTATACCTCCAACCGCATTACTAACAGCTAATTCCGCATGACCTCCATAAGCAGCAGTCACAGAAGTCACAATCCCAGCCAAAGAAGTGCTACCACCAAGAAAAACAGCACCAACTACAGCTTCTCCCCAGCCGGTAGCATCTGCCAATTGGTCGGCAACTTTGCACATCCTAGTACCAACCAAACCAATTACAATTGCAGCGATGACAAATAGGGTAACACCAACTGGCAGAGATTGAATCACTATCTATTCTCCAAGATAAACATTTTAATTAAAGTTTTGTTTACTCAGATTAACAAAGTAATTTAATAAATGTATCCTCTTGATGTTTATAACTTTAGATAGTTGTAATTTTTAATGGCAATTGCTAATTGTTAGTTGTTTACTATTCAAAAACGTACTTTTGGGCAACTTTCCAGTAACGAGAAAATCGCTTGAGGTCGATAAAACCGTCGTATTCAAAAAATGGCTCTACTTCAAATATTTCTAATTCTTTTGAGCTTTCAATCTCATCACAAATAGTATCAAAACGCGGACTGGGACTATCTGCTGTAACAACTGTATTTGCATCATGTTCTTTTGCAAAAGCTAAAACCTCTTTTGCTACATCACCACGACGAATCACAACGGGTAATTCCAGCAAGCATTCGTAGATAAAAGTAATTCGTTTGAGGCTAATTTGCCATTCTTGAAGTAAAGCATCATCCCAAACCCAAACAGCTGGAGTGTTCGGATATTCATCAAGTGCGGGGTTTTTAGGGCTGAGACAGTCACCGTGTACCCAGATAATTTGGTTAGACATATAGTTTTAGATTGCGAACAAATAAAAAGTCAATATTAAGATAAGAATAAAGTATATTTGAAAAAGTTAATAATGTTTAGTTTAGATAGAGTCAAAACTTTAGCTCAATCTTATTCACCGCAGGAAATGTTCGCAGCTTTATTATGGCAGCGACGATTTAATTTATTTAATGGTGAAGAAGTTATCGCTGATTTATATAATAATCAAGAATTATGGGAAAGCTTTGTTTTTTGCAAACCTGTATACGCTCCAGATGAAGATGGATTAAGTTTTAATGGTTTGATTGATATTTTATTAGCTTTAGCAAATTCTCGTCCAGTAGCGGAAACTAATATTATTAAATTTATTGCTTATCCAGCAGACACTTTATATGTTTTGGCAGAAAACCAGGATACAACAGTTTCTCAATTGGTAGAATTAGGTAAAAAATGGCGGGCTGATGATGTTTATATTGATGATAAGAACAATGAAGAGTATGACTGGAAACTAAAGTCACTACTTAGATTAAAGTTAGAAGGTGGTATTCATGATAAGAAAGTCAAGCAACGTAAGGATGCGGTAGTAATTTGTTATTGGTGGGATTAATAACTTATATAGTTTCAACTCATACTTTTAAATGGTGCGTTGCGCTGCACGACAACACACCTTACAATCTCTAATACACTCTAAAAAATGGAAATAAGTGATTTTTATTAACCAACAAAACCTGTAATTAACAATGGAATCGCTATTAAAGCAAATATTATCAACACTACGGTTGCAGGGTCAATTTTGATAGTATTTTTATCTTCTTGTTGGCTCATGTCACAAATTAAGGCAAAATAAATTGTATAAATTCAGCTTACCTCCATAGCTGTTTATTTCTCAATCCCCTTTTAGAAATAATGTCAATTCAAGTTTACGGTATTCCCAACTGCGGTACTTGTAAGAAAGCTTTTACATGGCTGCAAAATAATAATATTGAATACGAGTTTGTTAATACGAAAGAAAACCCACCCAGTAAAGAAATGATTGAAAACTGGGTAAAAAGTTTAACTTCTAAACCGATGCGAAATACTTCAGGACTATCTTATCGAGCATTAGGTGAGAAAAAGAAAACTTGGAGCGACGAACAATGGATAGAAGCTTTTTCTCAAGATGCGATGTTACTCAAACGTCCTTTGTTTGTCAAAGATGATAATGCTGTATTGGTGGGGTTTCGGGAGAAAGAAGAGGTGATAAAAGAAAAGTTAGGGAATATTAAATAAATAAAGTCTTTTAGAAACCGGGTTTATTGTTGGTTAAGAACGATAATATTTGAGACTCCACTAATAGAAACCCGGTTTATTACATTTGAAAATTTGCTCTAAAAAATTAACCGAAGAATCGAAATAATAAATAGATTGTCGCTGCAATCAACTGCAATACTGTAATTGGAATACTGTATTTGAGAAACCCTTTGAACGAAATACGTCTTCCGTATTGTTGAGCAATTCCAGCAGCGACAATATTAGAAGATGCTCCGACTAAAGTACCGTTTCCTCCTAAGCTAGCACCTAATAGCATGGCGTAAAATAAAGGCAATACCGACGGTGGTAATTGTCCTGAAAAATCCGATGCTAATACTTCTGTTCCGACTAATCCGACGTTAACTAAATACTGTTTTAACAAAGGTATCATTGCTACGACTAAAGGAATATTCGGCACTATACTTGATAGAATTCCGGTAATTATAAGTAATATTATCGAGCCAAAAAATACATTTTTACCGATAGTTGTTGCTAGTATGGTCGCGAAACCATGAATTACTCCTGTCTTTTCCAATCCTCCGATTAAAACAAAAGTACTCATAAAGAATATCAAAGTACTCCAGTCGATATCGCGCAAAATATTGTTAACAGTATCAATTTTGCTTTGGTGAGATACAAGCATTGCTAAAGCAGCACCAAGCAAAGCAACAGCAGCAGGTGAAATTGGAACGGGTAAATAATCACCAATTACAAAGAATATTAGTACAAAAGCGAATATCAAACCACCCATTGTTAAAGCTTCCGGGTGTTGAATTTGTGGATGAGGTATATATCTTAAATTATCTAATTTTGTGCGCCAAATTTTACGAAAAAGTACGGGTAATGTCAATGAGACAACAGCAATTGCAATTACTCCTACCAAACTTAAACGAAGTAAATAATCACCAAAACTTAAATTAATCGCGTCGCTAACTAAAAATGTCACCGGGTCTCCGACTGAAGTTAATAATCCAGCGCTGTTAGCCACAAATACCATTAAAATCAACAAAGGAACAAAATTTACGCTTAATTCTTTCGCTATCGGTGGAATCAAAGGAGCCAATAACATCACTGTGGTAGCGTTAGGTAAAACAGCACAAATTGGAGTAGTCAGAGCAATAATTCCGATTAATAAGCGTTTACCCTCTCCTTTTACTAAAAGAAGAATTTGCATTGCTAAATAATCAAAAACTTTTGTTGCTTCAAACGCTCTTACTAATACCATTACTCCGAAAAATAATGCTAACGTTCCGTGACTTTGAGCAATGTATCCGATGGCTTCTTCCAAAGTCATGACGTTAGCAAAAACTAATAATAATGCTCCTAATAATGCTGCTACTGTTAGATTTATCCATTCGGTCATGATTAAACCAATAACAGCAATAAATACGGTACTGCTTAACATTGCTTGCCAATGTGCCATTACGTTGTTCCTTTGAATTTTGTGGTATTAGTTGGAGTTTTGGATTTATTTAATTGGGTCAAAATAAGTGTTAACTTTCACCTTTAATCCTTTTTATTAGTAATGGAAAACTTACTATCAATTTTTATTCTTGATAATAAAAAACCTCACCCTCAATCCCTCTCCAAAATAGCGGAGAGGGAAGCCGGATTATTTTTGTATCTTAATCTTTTTATAGATAAGATAATTTATTAAAAAAAACAGATACCTAGAGAAATCTGAAGGAAGAGGTTAAGAGATATAGCGATTTTTTAAGCAGTAAAAATTAGCATTTATAGAATTTAAAATGCTTAAGCTCTGTAATTTTTGTTTGAATTAGTGAAAATAATTATGCATGACAATTCACCAGGTAATAGTTAATAAAACAATTGACGCGAATGATATTAACCTGGGATAGTGATGAAAACAGAACATATAAATGCTATTTCTCATCAATTCCCCTCGATGCCTACGAAGTTAGCTGACGGGCTAGGATTGAGAGGTATCCTTCTGATTTAATAACTTTGAATAAGCTATAAATAAGATTTGCCCCTTTAACAATGGTTCCTCCGCTCCAGTTTTTATTAAGTAAGCTGGATTAGGCTGATTTTTGCTTGACGGAATTTATAATACAATTAGTTCACATAAATATAAAATCTATCTTAAGGCTTATTATTTTTTAGGTGTTTTTGAAACCTGATTTAAAAATTTGTTTGGATAAGTCTTCTAATGAATAAACAATTTTAATATCGGGACGTACTAAACTAGTTTGGATTTCTACGTCTTGTTTTCTGGGATAATTTGGATGAACTCCGATAAATAAAGGTTTAAAGGTAAAGATAATTTAGATTAATCGTGTTGTAACCCAATACCGCAATTGCCAATTAATATTATAATTTTTGTTCGCATGGAAGATTTTGGAAAATACCGATAACGCTATGTTAGATTACGGCGCAATGTAAATTATTAGTTATATTATTAAATTTTTGTGCGCCTACCCAACCTACATAATATTACCTTTGACCTCTAACCTTTGACCTATTACCTCTTCCCCCTCCTTTTCCCTTTCTGAAAACTCTGACTATTCGGCTTATTACTAAACTCTTTTTTAGGAAACAATTTCTCTTCTAACTGTTCGTAACTACCTTCAAAATCACAATTCCCATACAAGGGACATCGCTTACAGTAAACTCCGTCGGTATAACGCTCTAAATTCTGACGGTTGAAGAAATAAGGTTTATGACTAAAGGTACTCGCTACCCATTGCCATGACATATTATTACTCGCTGGGTCACCATCTAGTAAATGCTCTAAAAACCATTTTGCCCCGGCTTGCCAGCGAATTCTCCGCCAATGTACGATATAGGCTGCTATCCACATGCGGATATGATTATGTAAATAACCAGTCTCTCGCAATTGCTGACTGAAGTTGTCAATGCAAACTAATCCCGTTGTACCTTCTCTTATTTCTTGGGGTAGTTCCGGAGCGTATTCTGCTACGCTAAAACCTGTTTTGTATTCTTCTCTATCTTCCCAAATTCCACCACCGTATTTAACATACAGTCTTTGCCAATAGTCTCTCCAACCTAATTCATTAACTAATTTTGCTGCATCATTATCATTGCTAACTTTATTTAAAGCAAATTCTTTTACTTCTTTCAAACTAAGAACACCGTAACGGAGGTAAGCAGAAAGTCTGGTTACTGCTCCAGTTAAAAAATTACGTGTTTTTGCGTACTTTCTCGGATCTACTTTTTGTAATGCTTTTTCAGCAGCTTTGCGTCCACCTGGGGTTTCGCTGATGTGTTCGTCTCGTTCTGTTGCTTCGGGAAATTCTTGTTTGAGGTAATCTATCAATTCTTCGCGGTTAGAGAATTCGCGACGCATTTCGTTAGTCATAAAAATTGAAAATTGGGTGATTGGGAATTGGCTATGAAACCCCTCTCCGATGACTTGGAGAGGGGAAGGGGTGAGGTTTACCGCTGTGTTAAGTTTGATTCGCTAAAAAAAATATATTTATCTATTACCTGAATTTAATGATTTCAAAATCTAAAAATCAAATTAAAATAATTTTGCTTTTAATTTTTAGCACGTTTGCACTATATTTTCTACTAGCTCGTTTAGGATTTATTTTCCCTCTAAGGGATGTTGCGGAAGTTTTATGTTTGAGGGAATGTGAATCACCACAAATAAGACATTCTGTTATTTCTGGAAATCAATTACTTAATTACAGTCAAACAGTTGAGGAATTAATCGGAGAAAATATAGATAAAAGCAAAAGTTCAATTTTAATTGAAAAATCAAAGCATAGAATCACGCTTTATTACAATCAAAAGCCAATTAAATCTTATCCTGTGGTTTTTGGTAGCAGTCCACGAGGAGATAAGTTTAAAGAAGGTGATAGACGTACTCCAGAAGGTATCTTTCGTATAAAAGATTTATATCCTCATCCTTCATGGTCAAAGTTTATCTGGTTGGATTATCCTAATGCTGCATCTTGGAGGAAGCATTTTCAAGCTAAAACTACGGGTGAAATTTCTTGGTTTGATTCGATTGGGGGTGAGGTGGGTATTCATGGTGTACCCCAAGGAAGCGATGAAATGATTGATAATAAAAATAATTGGACTTGGGGTTGTCCGTCGTTGAAAAATCAAGATGTGGATGAATTATATAAGGCGGTAAAAATAGGTACATTAATAGAAGTTGTTCCTTAACGTCTGGGTAATAATATAATTTATCCCATGCCCAATTCCTAATTCCCTATGCCCAAATATTATGAGTCTTTGTATAAATCCCCATTGTCCAAAACCCAATGATAATCCTGATAAGACAATTTTTTGTTTGGGTTGTGGTTCGGAATTGCTGCTGCAAGGACGTTACAAGGTTGTAAAATATTTGGGTGGTGGAGGTTTTGGTAAGACTTATGAGATTAAAGAGCGCAATGGTAATTTAAAGGTTCTTAAAATTCTCCACAATAATTTCCCCAAAGCAATCGAATTATTTCAACGGGAAGCTGAAGTTTTATCCCAATTAAATTATCCCGGAATTCCTCAAGTTGAAGAGGACGGATATTTTATTTATCATCCCCGAAACAGTCAGGAAGCTTTGCACTGTTTGGTGATGGAAAAAATTGAGGGGATGGATTTATATGAATACATCAAACAAAGGGATTATCGTCCTATTGATGAAAGAATGGCGATGCAATGGTTGCAAGAATTAACCGTTATTTTACAACAGGTTCACAATCAGAACTTTTTTCATCGCGATATTAAACCACCTAATATCATGTTACGGGCTGAAGGTGGTTTAGCACTGATTGATTTTGGTACAGCGCGAGTAGTTACAGATACTTACTGGCAAGCACAAGCGCAAGGGCAGGTCACGGGGATAGTTTCGGCTGGATATACGCCACCGGAGCAAATGAACGGTCAAGCTATGCAGCAGTCGGATTTTTTCGCGTTGGGACGCACGTTCGTTTATTTACTCACTGCAAAAGACCCCAATCAATTTTATAATCCCCAAACTGATGAATTATTATGGCGGGATGCAGTACCGAATATTTCGCAGCCGTTTGCAGACTTTCTTGATTGGATGATGATGCGATCGCCTTCTCAGCGTCCAGCAAATACTGAAGAAATTTTACAGCGGTTATTGGATATCAAACCAATTTCATTATTACCCACGCTTCAAACTAATATAGCTGCTAATACTAATAATCCTGAGAATTTGAAGGTTACTAATTCACCGAAGACAAGCCAAATTAATACTTTCACAACTCCAATAACAACTATAAATACTGGTTTCTTCTATCAATGGATGTTATCGAATATCGTCGGTATCAGCATTGGTTTATTTATACGTATTATTTTTCGTGGAGCGGTATATTATATTTTTGGTCGGGATGAAACTTATTACTATGCAATGTTAGCAGCAATTATTACTTTGGTTCCAGTCGAAGTTATGCAATGGTTGGTGCTAAAACAGCGAATTATATTTAATTTTTGGTATTTGATAGAAACCTTGTTAGGTTTTCTTATAGGTTTATTTGTCGGAACTTTTACAGGAAGAATATTCGATTCTAATGGAGAAATGCTATGTGCTGTAATTGGAGTGATGGGAGGAACATCTATAGTTAAATTATTAACTGTACGGCGACAAATAGACAGTTCCTTTATATGGTTGGTGCTATCCTTAATAGGTATTTTTGCAAGCATGTTTTTAGGTTCTTTGACAGGTTTAAGTGCTAATTCATTATTCTCTAAGGTTTGGAAGCCAGATACTGCTTGGATTGTTAGCTTTGTAATTGGAGTAATAACAACTACTATTCTATCTAGTTTAATTACAGGAATGGCATTGTTAAGGTTATTTCGGCGTGTCAAGATGTAAGATATTTAGAAACAATGTTATTTCCAAAGTGTTCTGCGAGGGTTTCAACTAAAGATAGAGGTACGGGAATACCATTTTTCAAGCGTTGTTCGCGAGTAATTATTTCTAATTCACCTGGATAATAAATTTGTTCTTCTGCTTGTAATCTTGGAGTTTCTTTCAGAGAGCTAATTGCTTTTTCTAGTTCTTGATAAAACTTTTCTCTATCAGTCCAAGCAGCTACATCTAAAACTAAAAATAAATGTCCGGTTCCATTTTCTGCATTATGAATCGATTTATCTTTAAACATAGCTGTTGCAGTTCCGAGTAAAGGCCCGCATAATAAATCTGATATCAATGCTAAACCAGAACCTTTATAAGAAGCTGGTATATTAACAGCTACTTCTTTGGGATTTAAAGTTGGTTTACCTTCTGCTGTCAATCCCCAACCCAAAGGAATTTCTAAACCTTGATAAGCAAAGTGTTTTACTTTTCCACCACTAACCGCTCCTGTGGCCATATCGATAATTACCGGATTATTTCCAGTCGGAATTCCCCAGGAAATCGCATTGTTTCCCAACTTCGCAATTCTTCCACCAAAGGGAGCTAAATCGACAACGTTAGTATCTGTTGTCGCAAACCCAACCATTCCCGCTTCGGTAGCCATCCTGGTGTAATATCCAGCTACACCAAAGTGATTGCTGTTAGTGACACCAACAATTGCTATTCCCGTTTTTTGGGCTTTAATAATTGCCATTTCCATCGCAACTTTCGCAGCGTATTGTCCGGGTGCTGCATTTGCATCGATACGAATCAAGCTCGGACGTTCGTCAATTACTTTTATCTCTGGTTTGGGGTTAATCCTTCCGCTTTTCAAACTTTTGTCATAACCAATAATTTGCTGCAAACCGTGAGAATCTATACCACATAAATTGGCTTCTACTAAATGAGTAATTAATGCTGTTTGTGCTACCGATGATAAGGAATGAGGTTTGAGTATCTGTGTCAAAAAGTTGTGTAAAGTCGGTGGTTGGATTAATCGGGTTTGCATGGGATGATTATTTTATAGCCAGATAAATATAATTACGATTTTACATCTCAAGGTAAGTAAAATGAATCATTCCCAAAAAACTTTAGTAGAAAAGAATGTTAAATACAATCTTGAATTTAAAGGTAAACATCTTTTCGTCGATAATTTACCAGTTCAGATGAGCGAATAAACTGATGAATATTATGTTTATTCTACAGTGATTAAATATGTGATAGATGTGGTTTTAGAACAATTTACAGAGATATTAGAAACTGATGAAGAGTAATTAAATAGAGAATTAAAAATAAGTTAACAACCTAAAATTTTATAGCTAAAAATTGTTAGTCCAATCAAGTGGACTTTTTTTATGGCAAAAGTATAAGTATGTAAGATATTTATTTGAAAATTAAAGATTTTATTAATCTCACGCTGTAGTTGCTGGAATAAAAGGTTGATAAATATCAATGTTTTGATAATTACCTTGCCAATCTGAATTAGCTCCAAGTTCTTTTTTATTTAAAATAAACCTTTTAGTTTCAACTTCCCAACCTGACATTCCACCATCAGCTAAAGTTAATTCTCGTAAAACCTTTGATTCAACCTTGACATCAAATGGAATTGCTTCAGTTCCCCAGACACTAGCTGTAACTTCAGCTTTTACTGGAAAAACTTGCAGCCTTAATAATAAAGATATATTACTAATATTTCTAACAATCAAATCTTTATAACCGTAAGCTACAGTCGCATCTTGACCTAATGTAAAAAAGCGTTGGTCTCCATGAGCGTCAATACTATGGTTATAGCGCTCTAAAACTTCAAAATTACCCCAAAGTAATGCATTGAACAGCGTTGTAGAAATTTGACACAAACCACCACCAACATCATAAATTAATTTACCTCTAACTAGCATTGGACCGGAACGAAATCCGTTTCTTTGAATAGGACGGGGAACGCGATTCCAGAAACCAAAAATTTGCTGTGGCTGAATAATTAATTCATCTATCTTGTTAGCCGCTAGCTGCATGTTATGAATGCGATTTTCGTTTATGTTTGCCAATCCGGAACGTTTTTTTATCGGAGTTGTAAAACTGCTCCATTGATATTTATAGGGAGAAATATCTAAATTGTTTTTTTTGCTAGCGTAATCAAAATTATACCCCTTCAAAACATTTTTAGTCGTTTTTTGTAAATGCTGTGAATAAGCTTTCCAACTGCGTAAAGAGTTTCTCATTACTGTCCAAAATCCAAAATTCAAATTTTGACAAACTGCTAATTAAAAATCATTTTACAAATTATCTGTGATTAAACCAGGATAAAATTGACAATTAATAGTAGTAATATTACTTATGTTTTGGCATATATTCAAATATATAAATTCAGAATTTGATTGCATTATTAAAACTTAAAACCAAAAAATCATTAATCCTGTACTCTTAAAACTAAGTAGATATGCTCGGAGCAATAGGCTATGAGAGAATTAGTTCGCGAGATTCCACAGGTTAAAAACTGGCGAGATGAATTAATCGAAAGTCTAAAGTTGTCTAGCTCAGCCGAAGATTGGTTGTCTCTGGACGATTCTGATAAACAACGAGTTAATCAAGCCAAGCAGCGTTTTCCTGTAATGGTTCCTGTAGGTTATGCTGATTTGGTTGACTGGCAAAACCCATCGGACCCTTTGCGTCAATTGCTAATTCCATCCGACGAGGAATCAAGCGATATCGGCTCGTTAGATACCAGCGGAGAAGAATTTTCTACAGTAATTCCCGGTTTACAGCATAAATACGAGCAAACAGCAGTCTTAATCGTCACTCAAGCTTGTGCGGGTCACTGTCGTTATTGCTTTCGACGACGGTTGATGAGTAAGGACGTGATGGTCAAAGAAACTATCGAGGATTTACAAGAAGCTATATCCTATATCAAACAGCATCCCGAAATTGATAACGTATTGCTTTCCGGTGGTGACCCAATGGTTTGCAGTACTCGTCGTTTGGCTAACCTCTTGGCAGCACTATCTCAAATTCCTCATATTTGGCAAGTTCGTATCAGCAGTAAATTACCCGCTTTTCTTCCCTCTCGTTTCACTACAGATTCAGAATTATTATCAGTTTTAAATCAGTATAATTCCAGATTTCAAATCGTCTTTCAATGTCATTTTGACCATCCCCGTGAAATCACACCTTTAGCAGAAAAAGCATTATTTAATCTACGACAAGCAGGTTGTTTGTTAACTTCTCAAATTGCTTTGATGAGAGGAGTTAACGCAGAAGTCGATACAATGACCGAGTTATACAAACGCTTGCATCGATTGAGTGTAATTCCTCAATATTTATTCCATCCCCGACCCGTAAAATACGCTACTCATTTTCAATTATCGATAATCGAAGCGATGAACCTAGTAGAAGAAATACGTCAGCGCTGTAATGGTTCGGTAAAACGCTTTCGCTATATTTTGACTCACTCTGATGGGAAATTAGAATTAATCGGTTTGATAAAAGGTTCTCCCATGCAGTTAGTTGCTAGATGGCACCAGGTAAGAAGAGGTTTAGATAAATCTGGTTTGATGGTAGTTGAGATTAATGAGGATACTGTTTGGTTGGGTGAGGATTGAAATTAATCGATTGTAGGGTGCGTTACGGCACGAGATAATTTGATTAAAAAGCGATAAGCTGATGTGCAGCTAATTTTTATAATGCAAAAGTATCAAAATATTGTAGTGCGACCATCTTGGTCGCTAATAGTATACGAATTAAACGCGTAACAACTTACCGCTTAATAATGCCGTAACGCACCATTGTGTATCAAGAAAACGATGAATTACGTCTTTTTCAATTTATAACTGATAGCACAAAATCAATTGGTAAAGCCTGTCCGATTTTGTAGCATCTATTAAAAAATTAAAGCTAATTTGTAAAAATTTTTATTAATTCAATTTACTCTATCTATAATTTAAAAAAATATAAAACATAGCACAAACGTCCCAACTGATTATACAAAATTATTCACGGATTCGTAAAAATTAACTTTTTTATACACTAATGAATTCGTTGCTTTAATGAGAATTAATTCAATAATAATGATATTCACTAGCAGTAAGAGGGGAGAAAGTATATTTTTATAACAATTTACCCCAATAATGATTTATTTAAATGTACAAGTATTGAGTTAAGTTAAGACAACAAAGATTTTGATACTGAAATAATTATCTATAATCAGTATTTATATTTAGAGAAAATCTAAATCGTTAAAAAACCGCTTTTTCGTTGCTACTTATAGTTCGTTTTCGTAAATTAGCTTTATAAATTGAAAAAGCTTTTTATTTTGGTTTATTTACTGCGATAAATAAAATTTCTATCACAGTCTTGTATAAAAAGCTGTCTTTAATTAGCAGATAATTTCATCAAAAGACTGATTACTAAATATTCCCTAAATATGGTCGTCGTAACTACAAGCAGCGATACATTTGTAAGGAGTGTGGAAAATGGAAAACAGTTTCTAGAGATTTATTCACCAAAAGGTTATCCAGAAGAAGTGAAACAGGAATGTTTGGATTTATATAAAAAAGGGATGGGATTCAGAGCGATTGAGAAAAAGACGGGAATTTCTCATAATACAGTTATTAATTGGGTGAAACAAGCAAATCTTTGAATTATTTAATTCACAATTGAGGATTACCGTTTGGGATTGAGGAAGAAATTTTGATATTCATATCTACCTACATGAATTTATCTAATGTCCGATTCAGTGGACTTTATTTGTATAGAAACGGGTTTAATCTCCATTTTATTTTCAAAATCAATGCTAAAAATCGGAATCCTATTCGAGAATAAATCTGACATCATGTCAAACCCTAGCGCTAGTGTTGAAACTCACTATCACTGGAGAGAAACTGAAGAAGTTGAAGCTGTAGCGACTAATTTAAAAGCTTTAGGTCACGATGTCGATTTGATTGGTACGCTAGATAATCTATTAGAAAGATGGAAAGATAATCAACTACCGGAATTCATTTGGAATCTTTCAGTTAGAACAACATCGCGCAATCGTACTGCTTTAGCACCGGCAATTTTAGAACAATTAGGAATTCCTTATACGGGTGGAGATGCAACGATTAAAAGTCTGACTTTGAATAAAGATTTTCTCAAACCGGTTTTGCAGTGGAGGGGAATTTCAACACCAGATTGGTATAGATATGGAATTGGCGAAAAATTAGATATACCACCTTGGGAAAAATCTATTCTCAAACCTGCTTGTGAAGGATATTCTTTGGGTTTGCAGTTTTGGGAAACATCTTCGGGTTTAGCGGAATTGCAAAATCTAGTTGAGCAGTTACAGCAACAGTTTCAAGCTGCTGTATTGTGTGAGGAGTTTATTCAAGGTCGGGAAATTACCGTTGGTGTTGTAGGAAATGATAAACCGGTGTTTATTGGAGCAGTGGAAACACTAACCGCAGAAGGTAAACCTTTAGAGAAGCAAGTTTTGGATTTACAAGCAAAAAGACGTGGTGGTTTTCAGAAAATAAATCTCGATTTGTATATTCCACAGTTGCGGAAGTTGCGAGAAATAAGTTTAGATTTAATGCAATTATTCAAACCCTTGGATTATGCTACCTTTGATTTCCGAGTTTCTGCCGATAATCAAGCGTATTTATTAGATATCAACGCTGATGCTACATTACATCCACAGCGTTCTTTTGCTCAAATTGCTCGTAATAACGGTTTATCTTATCAGCAGTTGATTGAAGTGATTTTAGAAACCGCAAATAATAAGGTTAAAGGTTAAAGGTTATTAAACTATTTTGGAAATTGATGATTGAAAGAGTCAGAAGTTAGAATTATTAATTTTTCTCCTTGTCTCCTTGTCTCCTCTTCCTCCTCCCTCAATTCATGAATAATCGTCGTTCACTGAAAAATATAGCCGGAATAGTCGCGATCGCAACTCTTGTTAGCAAGCTATTTGGGTTGTTACGTTCGACTTTTATTGCTGCGGTTTTTGGAGTAGGGACTGTAGCAAATGCTTTTAATTATGCCTATATTGTTCCTGGGTTTTTACTGATTGTTGTGGGCGGCTTGAATGGCCCTTTACATACTGCTTTGGTCA
Organism: Calothrix parasitica NIES-267; assembly: GCF_002368095.1. GTDB lineage: Bacteria > Cyanobacteriota > Cyanobacteriia > Cyanobacteriales > Nostocaceae > Rivularia > Rivularia parasitica. The sequence goes on from NZ_AP018227.1 coordinate 8,125,683, forward strand.
GCGTTTTAGCAAGAAGTGATGAAGAGGATAACAAGGATTTAATTGCGACTATTGCGACTTTATTAACTTTGATTTTGATTCCCGTTACTATATCAATCATTGTTTTTGCGCCTTTTTTAATTGATTTGGTCGCACCGGGATTGAATTTTCAGGTCAGAGAAATTGCTATTTTACAATTACAAATTATGGCTCCTTTAGCTTTATTCGCAGGATTAATTGGAGTCGGAATTGGTAGTTTGAATTCAGCAGATTTATACTGGCTACCTTCAGTAAGTCCAATGCTGTCTAGTATTGCGGTTATATCCAGTTTGGGTATTTTAGCTTGGCGTTTTGGAGACAATATTAACGCATCGGGAAACCTGGTTTTGGGTGGAATAGTTTTGGCTGTGGGAACTTTAGCTGGTGCTATTTTGCAATGGGTTGTTCAGTTGATTGTCCAAGCTCGAAAAGGTTTATTAATAATTCGTCCCCGGTTTAATTTTCGCTCTGTGGGAGTTGCAGAAGTGATGCGGTTAATGGCTCCGGGAACCCTTTCGGCTGGTATGTCAAATATCAATCTTTATGTTGATTTGCGCTTTGCTTCCTTTATTCCTCAAGCTGCTGCGACTCTTAGCTATGCTGAATTACTGTCGCAAACTCCTAGGGGATTGTTATCAAGTATTTTATTAGTTCCCCTGCTGCCGAGATTTTCTAGATTGGCTGCAAATCAAGAATGGAATCAGCTTAAAGAACAAGTTCGTCAAAGTATTGTAGTTACAGCTTTGATTATTTTACCTTTGAGTGCTTTGATGATAGCTTTATCAACTCCCATCGTCAAAATAGTTTACCAGCGTCAGGCTTTTGACAGTAAAGCAGTACAGATGGTTTCCTCAGTTTTGGTAGCTTATAGTTTGGGAATGTTTCCTAGTGTTGGAAGGCAAATATTAACTCGGGTATGTTATGCGTTGAATGATGCTAAAACTCCCTTTCGTATCAGCATTTTTAATATTTTGCTCAATGTGGTTTTAGATTACGTTTTGGTAAATAATTTTGGGATGACGGGTTTGGTATTCGCTTCGATGCAAGTGAATTTGATTGCTGGAGGGATGTTACTGATATATTTAAATCGTCAGCTTGAGGGTTTACCTTGGAAAGATTGGGGTTTACCAATTTTAGGTTTGATTATAGGAAGTACGATTGCTGGTTTGACTGCTTGGTTTACAAGTTGGGAAATTGCCAGAATTTGGCAGTTTGAAGGATTAATATTTGATTTAGTTCAATTGAGCGTTTCTGGAATAGTTGGTTTGATAGTTTTTGGTTTAATCTTGATGATTTTGCGAATAAATGAAGTTAATTTACTATTCACAAAATTACGGAAGTAGGTTATTCGATATTTAAAATATTTATTATGAATCGAGAAGAATTTGAAAAAAAGGTATGCTGCTGGGGAAAGAGATTTTAGGGGAATTTATTTTGATGATGCTGATTTGTTTCAAATTAATTTAAGTGGAGCCAATCTGACAGAAAGTAGAATGGATGAAATTTACCTAGAATCTGCTAATTTGATGCTGGGTATTCTTGTAAATGCGAACCTTAGTGGAGCCAATTTAAGAGGAGCTAATTTCACTGGTACTGATTTAAGGAATGCTAATTTAAGCAATTGTAATTTAACTGATGTTAATTTCGAGGGTGCTGCTATGGAAGGTGCTAATTTAGATGATGCTGTATTTGGTAAGACTACCAATGCCTGATGGAAGTATCAGAAACGATAATTTTAAGAATAGCTGATAAAACTAAATTAAGATAAAGGACTTCATCCTGTAGGGTGCTGGGTTTCACTTCGTTCAACCCAACCTACGAGGAAGCTTCTCTACCCACCACATAAAATATGAGGGGTTTGTAGTGTGGACTTTAGTTCTAAATCCGAAAGCTATAAATCGCTTATTACAAACTTTGTTCCTATCAAAACGACTAAGAAAAGACCGCTAAGCTTATCTTTCTACATAAGCTCTGACTATGCGTGACAAACCACAGTTAAGTTTTACTTATTTACTATAAATGATTTTTATATCCGAATCGTATTTACATTTGCTTAGCTTATGCTTAAACTACAGATATAGCTAAAAAGTTAAACACATTTAAATACATTTGCATACAGTCATGTTTAATTCAATCAAACCCGCTCCTAACGAAACTTTCAATTTAATTAATTTTCAAATGCCTTCATTTAAAGGGCTATATCCAATACGTCAGTGGTTAAATAACCTTGAAATGAATAATCCAGCATTGGCTCATTTTATTTGTCGGATGATTCCTACACAATGTCCTTTTGAGCGAGATATTAGTTTATTTGGACGTACTATTTTAAGTATTCCACCCTTATGTAAACTTAATCCTTTATATGAAGAGTTGATTGGTTTGCGTTTCCGAGCGCTTTGTTATTTAGCTGATGATTGTGGTGAAGATGTAGGTTGTTATTGTTGAGAATAGAATGTTTATTAACGTGTAATTCAACATCACGAATGAAACAAAATATCAAAATCAAATCTTTTTCTCAGTTTTACCTCTTCCACTCTTATCTTGAGGCTGAAAATAGAGAATTACCGGCATATGCTTTATTCTAAAATCTTGACCAGAACCTTCATGTTTATGGGTTGAGAAAAAAGAAAGTTCTCTATTTTTACAAGCTTCAGAGTTGAAATCGGGTAATTCTTTGCTCAACAGATAATTTTTCCACTTTTTAATAATTGCAGTAACATTCTTCTGACGAATGTAGATAAAGATTCCACCATCTCTTTGATTAGAATCACCAGTTGAATATCGAGTAGTTAACTGTAAAAAGCCTTCCCATAAGTAATTATAGGAACTATGGATTTTGGCTTCTCCAATCCATGTAAAATTGCCTTTCTTTACTAAAAGGTCTGCATGACCGCCAAATTTTGTGTCATGAGAAGCATCATATCCCAAACGTCGCAATTGGTCTCTAATATCTATTGTTAATCTATCTTCGCCATCATTTTGACGCAGTTCAGGATTTTCTTGAATTTGATAGATTATGTCGTCAATATCATCGTAGAGAATCTCAATAAATTTATAATAATCAGTAGCTATAAATCTGGATGGAAAGCGACCCAATCCAGGTATGTATTGTTCTAAATTCTGTAGTTCGCGTAAACTTAAATTTTCAATATCCATTCTTATTAAGCAAGGTTTTTTACTACAGAACTTGGTTGAAAGTATATAAAAACTTTGTCTTCAAAATCGTTGATTAATTCTCCGGTTTCTGGATGAAGTAGCTGTCCGGTTTCGCGAGCTTCAATCATGTCATCATCGGAAATTTCAAAATAATTATCGTTTTCTATTAATTCAAATTTAGTTTCGAGTAAATGCGTTCTATCACCGCATAAATATTGAATTGCGGCTAATAAGTCTTGATTATCGTAAGCTTTCCCTAGGACTTTTCGTAAACTACCATAGGTAATATGTGAAAGATGTTGGGAATTGCTACCAACTAAATAATTAAATATTGCAATACAAATTTGTGACTGAGGTTTTTGCAACCAGTCTTGATGAATTTGTTCTACAATTTGTTGCTTGCTAATCACAATCATTCTAGATAGGTAAATATTTTATCAACAACAAATTCATAATCATCTAAGCTGCTACAGTTTAGTATACAGACTTCATCAAGATATTGAGTTTGATTGCTCAAAATTTGAGCGCGACCTGGTAATAATAGTTCTGGTTGACTATTTATTCCTCGGCTCATTTGAATATCCCATGAAATTGCCAGTCGATAAGAAGTTATATGGTCTACTGCTTGTTTACCTGCATGATGATAAGTTTCATTTCTCAAATCAATCGAGCCTCTACGCATTTTTTCAGATTTAGTTGAGCCTTCATCGGTAATAAAAGCCAGTTCGACGACTTTCCCTTCGTCGGATTCATATAAATTATCTATCAACGGAAAAAAGTTGATACTTTCTTGTAAGGGTGTTTTAATTCGTGCAATATCTTCGGATAACGTATTAAATTGTTGTATCGTTTGAAAGAAAGCTTTGCTTTTATCTTCTAAAGACAAATTACCAGTAATATCAATTCTAACTTCTATTGTATTTCGCTTCTTGGACAGTACAACGACATCAAAAAACTGACGGTAATGTTCTTTTATACCAATGATTTTGTCATAATCGACTAACTCTTTTCTAGTATCTTCATTCAATTGTTCGATGTTTATTTGACTTCGTTCGGTAAATAAACGCTTTGTACAGAATATGACTGCTAAACTATCTTTTGTATCTCTTATTTCAACAAGTTTCTGAGAGAAGCCAACTTCTTTCAAATTATCATCAGATAGTGGAAATGGATATGTTTGATGAAATGCTGTATCGATAGGTTTGTATTTTTTGAATGCAGCAATTAACTTATCAATCTTTTTTCTTTCCAGTGGATAAATTTTTAATGCTTTATCATTTACCAATAGGTGATGGTCATAACATTTTTTTAGCTGCTCAATTTTATTATTAATATTATTCCGAATGCTTTCTTCATCTGTCAACTTCTGAATTGTTTGTTCCCATCCACGTCCCAAAGGTAAGTCACAATTTTTTAAGATGACTCTCATCGTAGACCATGAAATTCTCTGACTAAAAGCTTCAAGTATTTGAGCAGTAAGCATTAATTTTTTAATTAATAAACAGGATGAGTATTTGGAATTATTCTTTTTGAGGTTAATATTTAATATTTATTTGTTGAGTTAAATACATCTAGGATTTCATCCTCATTTCCTCTTCTTATCAAAGAAAGAGATGTCCTATTTATTATAAATAAAAACTTCTAAAGATAGAGGGGTAAATGTAAAGTGAATTACAATAAATTTGTAGCTTGAGTTAAATTAAAATTGCGTCTTGAAAATTAGAGCGATGACTGCGAATAAGATTAAAACTATTAAGGAATTATTAGAGCTTTATGCTGCTGGGGAGAGGGATTTTACAGAAATTCAGTTACCTGATATGAACTTAGGTTCAATTAATTTAAGCGGAGCTAATTTAAGTAAAGCGAATCTAAGAGGAAGCAATTTAGGTCGTGCTAATCTGAGAGGGGTTAACTTGAGCAAAGCTAATTTATGGCTTGCAAATTTAAACTCTGCTGACTTAAGTAATTCTAATCTCACAGAAGCTAATTTAAGGGATACTACTTTTGATTATGGGTATCTTAGAAACGCTATCCTCGAAAGAGCAGATTTAAGAAATTCCTTTCTGTCAGAAGTAGATTTGAGCGGAGCAAATTTAGAAGAAGCTAATCTTAAAAACGCTTGTGCTTTAGGTGCAGGTTTTATTGAAGCTAACCTTAAAAATGCTGATTTGAGAGGAGTTAATATGATGGAATGCGTGCTTGAGGGAGCAAATTTCGAGGGAGCTAATCTTGATGGAGCATTCTATGAAGGTGATTTTTGAATTTACACATATATAGCAGTTTTCAGTTGAATAGAATACACCCCTCTCCTTGACAAGGAGAGGGGAAGGGGGTGAGGTTTATCTGCATTGTATTGCACCCAAGTGAAACGCGCTATATATAAATGAATTTAACATGGATAAAAAATTAAAGCGAAAAATCATAAAATTTTACGAACAAGAGATTTTAAATCGTCCAGATGAGTCAATAATTGATTTTAAATATAAGTCTCAAATAGGTCATGAAGGTTATGAACCCGAAATGATTTCAGATGAACAACAAAGGTATGAAAAATTATCTCCTAGTCCTTTAAGTATAGCTATCAGCAAACGCGAAAAGGTTCCGCAAAATCTTTTAAATGCTTGTGATAGAATTTCTTGGTATTTAAAGCACAATATGGGAGAAATAGTTGTTGTCAAACTTCCTTTTGAAGAAATTATAACTTTTGCTATTTGTATACAAGGTTATGCTGATGATGAATGGGATAATTCTGGTATTTTCTTTGAAATTTATAGTAATGAAGGGGAATTAATTGGAACTTTGGTAATTAGTGATATAGATAATTCGCATACTTGGGAATGGATGAATCGTCCTATGAAAAGCTTTGATTTTAATTCGGATGCTCCTGAATGGTCAGAAGAAGAGAAAGAAGAAAAAATTATATTTGAACAAACACAATGAGAATATAATCTTAATCGATTGGAACAATTAAGACTTAATAACACAATAAATAGATTTGATTGGAGCTAATTTAATTTATTAATTTACTTAAACCAAATCTAAGTAAATATAATCTATTAGCCTTTCAATCCACATAATTATCTTCTATTTTTATTCTTATTAGATAACTTTGCTGAAGTTCCTCTCCACAAAATCATTAAAGGAATACAACCAATAAGTAAAGCTGGTAATAGCATAACCAAAGCGGTTGAAAATCCAGAGGTAATAAAAGCTGACACAATTGGAATCAGAAACGCAAAAGCTACGAACCCAAAAATAAACCAGCCAGTAATCAGTACCCACCAAGGAATTCTTCCTCCTGATAAACCTCGATAAGCTCTACCACGTAGTTCTATTTCACTCATCGGGTCGTATCCTGATGGAATTTTTTCTTGATAGGGAGTTTCAACTTCGGAAGGAACTTCGTAAACAATTGGTGGACTTTCTAATCCTTCATTAGGAAGAAACTTTTGAAATTCATCATTATTCTTGTCAGTCATTTTGGCTATCTCTATATTCAGTAGTGCTTTTGAAAATTATTTTTTTGAACTTGCTGAGAATATTGTCAAAAATAAATATTAATCTCTTTTCCCTATTCCCTATTTCTTATTCCCTTACACGTAATTATTCATTAATCAAACAAAACTGATACCTTGGATTATCCTGTGGTTGACATTTCTGCTGAACTTTGACTAAAACCCCTAATTGATTATCGTCTGCTTGGTCTACTTGACGGTCGTGGAATCGATTAAATTGAATGGTTCCCGTAGCACCTGATGCTTTGAAAAAAGGATTTTTCAATTGTTCGTACAAACCTTGACGGGTGGGATTACTTTCTATTTTCTGTAATGCTGTAACAATCGCTTGAGTAGCATCATAAGCTGTAGCCGCTCTCCAACCAACGTATTGAGTTCCCCAAAGTTTTATTGATTGATTTCTAAAAGAATTTGTAGTCCGTTGAACGTGAGTGGGAACTGAAAGCACTAAATTTTCAGCTTGATTTCCAAATGTAGATGATACGTTATCCGCATTATAAAGAGAATCTCCACCCAATAAAAGCTGATTTGTATATCTAGAAATAATTAACGAAGCTGTTGCTGCTTCTCCCGTATCGATAGATAGCATTAACAATTTTATATTTTCATCTATCTGGCAATTATCAATTCTAGAATTCGCTAAATCGCATTCCGTTAACTTTCCTATAGAACCGTATTTTTTCTCAAATGATTCTTTTAAAGAAGTGCTGTAGGATTTTTTAGAATTATAAAAAATAGCTGCATTTCCAGAACCAATATTTTGCTTGATATACTCGATTAAATCCGCTGCTGCAACCGCATCATTAGGAGTTGTACGGAAAACATAATCGCTTAAATTATATTTGTATCCGGATTTTTCACTCGGTTCAGACTGTCTAACAGCAGTACTTGTAGGAGAAATAGCCACCAGCTTTTCTTTTCCATAAATTTTTCCTGCTGCTAAAGTTGCATCGCTGGTGAAATGACCGACTACACCTAATATTTTTCCGCTGAATCCGCTATCTCCAGGAATCTGATTTCTAGCTAACTGCTCGGCTACTTTCGGAGATGTATCTTCTACATCTGGGTCGGAATTATTTTCATCTCTAGCAATCACAACCTGTAATAATCTTCCTTCAATACCATCTTGATTATTTAATGTTTCCTGAACCGAAGCAACACCGCGCAATATTTGTTCTGATATATTTGTATTTCTTTGTTTATTTTTACCGGGAATTGCAGCAGCAATTGTAACCGGATTACCTTTAATATTAGCCTTAGCATTATTAAGAAAAATCAGCGTTTCTGGGTCAACAGCACAGTTATTAGTTGCTTGTTTAAATAGACTTATGGCTGTTTGAAAATTATTTTGTGCATCCTCATACCTCTGTTTTTTAAAGGCTTTCATTCCTTCTTCTTTTTCTCCCAAAGCTTGTTTGCATAACGTATTCTCAAATCTCTTTTCTCTTAGTAAAGATTCTTCTCCTCTACTAAAAAAATTGTCAGCAAGCAGCGCAGGTTCCGAACTTTTCATCACTGCATATACTGCTGTCCCTAGTAATAATGCACCAATACCTCCAGCTAATATCAATAATTTTTTATTTACTTTTTTGAGAGGATTGCTTGGTGAATCTGGTTCTGAAGTAACTGTCGGTGTCACGGGTTTTGGTATACCGGACAAATGTGGTGGTATTGGTTGAGGTTGAGGGTGATAAGGAAGCGGTGATGGTTGGGTAATTGGAGGAGCTTGGGGCTGAAGATTCGCAAGAGCAGTTATGACTTCTTGAGCGGACTGATACCTATCATCTGGCTGATGGGATAGCATTTTGTCTAGAATATCTGCTAGTTGAGGATTGACGTTAGTATAGTTCCGCCAATGCCAGGTATGATATTCACGAATCTCTTGAGCTTCTTTACCTGCGAGCAAAGACACACAAGTTGCAGCTAAAGAATATAAATCTGACGAAGCTTATACCGGTTTACCCGTCATCTGTTCTGGTGGAGCGAAATCTGGAGTTCCGATAACAACTGATTGAGCGGTGGGAACCCCTGTAACTACTACTTGCTTGACAGCACCAAAATCTATCAGATGAAGGGAATTCGATTTCGACACTCGCATTATATTGGAAGGTTTGATGTCTCTATGTATCACCCCTTGAGCGTGAACATAATTAAGCACATCGAGCATTTGCATCATAATTTCGACAATTTGCGCTTCTGAAAATTGTTCTTTTTGCTTTAATTCTTGGGCTAAATTTTGACCTGCAATAAAGTCTTGCACCAAGTAAAAAAAAGTTTGTTTTTGATACATTTGTGCCGTAGATTCCTGGAGGTCGGCAGGTGCTTCTAATTGTGCAAAAGCCCATGCACGGGGAATTTGCGAGTGCGTTAGTTTTCCTAGAACGCTTGCTTCTGAACGAAATAATCTTTCAATATCTGCTAGCTGAGACTCTGAAGGAGATACCCTCGGATGTAACTGCTTGATAACTCTTAAAGGTAAATCTGGAAACTTCAAATCTCTACCTAAAAAAGTTCGACCAAACCCACCCCTTTCTGATTCTGGAACCAACGGTCTAAGAGTTACAAAACACCCTTCTAAAAATAAAGGCATTCCGCAATTGGCGCAAAATCTTTGTTTAATTGGTTTCGTATAAAGATATTTTTCAGGAATTGTATTAATTGGGTCTTGACAACTAGGACGAGTACAATAAACTTCAACTAGAGGATTAGTACTAACCATTGATTAACCTTAAAAATACTATGTTTTAGTTTTAGTTTTTATATTTTTACTGCGGCTGTTTTCGTTCAGCTATTTCCAAATATTATGTATAAGTAGATACTTTGTTGACTTAAAAAATATAAGACTTTTTATTTAATCTACCTTTATTGACTATGTTTTTGCACCAGAAACTAGACCCTTATAGCTTGCTTCAGAAAAGAGAAACGCAGGATAAACTAGAAAAGTCTAGACCGTAAGCATTTTTGAAGAAAACGATTTAGAGGGTAGCTAATATGATTATTTATACTACCTTATGGACTACTGAATTTTTTCAGAACTTAACAAACATAAATGTATATTATTTATACGCCCTTAATTAATAGCATTTACGTAAATGTAGCACTTTGACAGTGGTTTTGTACTTCATTTTTCTGCAATGTCTTGCATATGTTTGAAGAAAATCAGGATTTAATTTCTTTCAAAACAGCTTTAATTTTTTCTACTACATATAGGGAGCGAGATGCTCCCACTACACAACTCTCAATTTCTCACCATTAACTATTCACCCGTAACTGGTTACTGATTTCCGCAGAGTTTTTCGTCTAATTTAGTTACACAAATAGCTTTTTCATCTGCGTTTAAATCTTGATATTCTACATCTCGACGTAAAACTATACCGTTATGACCTGTTAAAAATCGAGGAAGCTGTTTGTACTCGATGAGTTGCAAAGTTTTCATATCGTAGGTGGTATAAGTCGTTAATTCCGAAGAATCAAAGTTGATATCAACAACTGTAATTGCTTTGAATGGTGGAATTTCACTATCAATTAACGGACGGGGACCAGAACCAATGATTCCCGTATGGAGTAGCTGTAATTTACCGCGATGACCGGGATAATAAGCGTGCTGATGTCCGCTAATATATGTATGAACGTTGTATTTTTCTAACATCGCTCGCAATTCTTCAGGATTTGCCATCACAGCACCAAACTTGTTACGACCTTCTGCAACTGCATATAAAGGTAAGTGACTGATTAAAATCCGCATTTTGGCTTGTTGAGCTTCCGGACTTGCTAATGCTTTTTCTACCCAAGCCATTTTATCAGCAGGGATTCTATGTGTTGAACCATCCCAAGCCATGAAGAAAATATCTTTATGTTTAAAGGTGTAGAAAAATGGAAATTCGTTTTTATCTATAAATTCAATTCCGGGGTCGTGTTCCGGGTCGTTCCAATATTCGGAAGCTAAATCTCTTTCTTGTTGAAATTTGAAATTTCCTTCTTTTCCTTTAGCACCAGAAGCATCATGATTACCGATAGTAAAACCGAAGGGTATATTTGCTTGACGTAAAGGTGCAGCTACATGGTCATCAAAAGCAGTCCACATTGCTTTAACTTGTACTTCTGTCAGCGATGTTTTTTGACCCGCGACCATATCACCGCTACAAACTACCATATCCGGTTCCCAAAAAGGTAATAAATTGATAGCTTTATCAACTTCTGGGTCGTAGTCAGTAGAACCATAAGCTGAGTTCAAGTCACTGATAACAGCTAAACGTACATCTCCACGAGGGGGATTAAATAAATCATCCGTACTTTTAACAATTTCTTGTGTCTGCGGAGGTAAGCTTGATATTGCAGGTTTATCGCTATTTTGAGTAGCTGGTGTCTGAGGTGTTTGTATCGCTTCTTGATTCAAGTTTGTACAAGCAAAGCTAAATATAGTCAGCGCAAACCCTAGAATTATTAATAAAGAAAATCGCCGCCAATGCATTATTTTAGTCCCCAGTCAACTACACCGTAAATATAGCGGATAGTTAAGTAATTTATTTTGATACCAGAATACAAATTTGAATTGGAATTGATAATTGGAAAATATAGCAATTTTCAGTTGAATAAAAACACCCCTCTTCCTTAATAAGGAGAGGAGAAGGAGGTGAGGTTTGTATGGATGTATTGCACTCAAATAAAAAATGCTATGTATATTATTAATTTTTAATTCTTAATTCACCGTATGTGGAGAAGTCGCACTGCTACGTCTCTACACTTTCTTTCTATACCTACGTTTATCTAACCGTTCGTGTTCTGAATAATTAGTAGGTAAGCTTTCAAAAGTCACAAAATAATTTTGCTTCCATTCTTGGATTAAATCATTAAACCAAATATCTGTAGGAATCAAATCGTGAGTATCTGCTTTACCTTGATTGTGGCTGAGATGGATTTCTCCAACTTGATTTGAATTGAGTAATTTTAAACAAGTTTGTTGAGTTAAATTTATATCTCCCTTGTACCAAATTAGAATATGTGAAACATCGATTAATAAAGGATGATTAACTAAAGTTTCCATACTAGAACACCAATAGTCTTCAGTTGGCATTACTTCGATATAAACGGGAATTTTAATAAATTTTTCAAGCTGTAATAAAGCAGTTTCTAATTCCTTCAAAGTACAATCATTTCGTCGTGGAGGATGAAGTGATAAAACACGGACATCGTTTATTGCTGCAAATTTGGCGTATACGTTCCAGCTTTTAGGACGTAACAAATTCAGCCTTTTTCTGATTCCATCTTGGTAAAGACAAGAATCGTGTAAAATCAAAGGAATTTCCGAATAATCGAAATCTGTAGAACAATTGCTTCCGATTGCTAATTCCAGAAAATCAAGCTGTAATGGTTTTTGTAATTGTCGAAATATATTTAGACATTCTGTAAAAGGACGTAAACCAATTGCTGTGATACTTAGTCCTAGCATTTATACTTTACCGTTATTTAAATATCCGTCTTGATTAACAATCTCTTCTTCTACAAATGCGAATTTACCGATTTGCAAGAAATCGAAAAATAGAAACAGCTTGTCGTAATTTTTTGTCTCTGTAACATGTTTAAAAATTCTATCTTTGAAATCCCATTCATCCTCTTGACCTACTTTTGATTTTAAAGGAATATTATTTTCTATACAAAAATTATTGAGATTTGAGATGTTCGCTAGTCCCTGATGATAATCAAGCTCGTATATATAATAATCAGCATAATCATAAATTGATGTTAAATGCTTGATTTGTATTTCATTTAAATGAAGATTATTTTGCCTGCTAAATTCGCTGATTTTATCTGCTCTTAATATTGTTTGATGTAAATCTTTTGCAACTGCTTCAGCTTCATATTTATAAATGTAGCGCGCTATAATTTTAGGCTCTGTATCATAACAGGTATCATTTGTTTTTTCTAAAGAATCAATTAAACTATAAACTTCATCATCATAATCAATATCTGAAGCATAAACACAATATAATTTATCTCCTTTTCTTAAAAGGATTCCTTTATCAACAATCTGCTTTACCTTTTCTAAGTCAATATCCTGTAAAATTTGAAAAGCTTTAGCCCTTACTTCAATATCCGCATAATTCAAAGCTTCAATTAACAAATCAATCCCAGCATCACCATATTTAACAGCATCAGCTAAACTATCAACTCGCTGCTGAGTATTTCCAGTTTCTAAACGTCTTTTTAATCCTTCAATTCCACCTAAAACAACACCATCAATAGGTGGTGGAAAATTACCTCCTAGTACCGCATCATATTCGCGGGGATTTTGATTGTTATTTATCATTTGATTATTTAATTAGTTATTTAAAAATTGATATCAAAATTTTCTTGCGCTTTAAAATAAGTTTCCTTTTCGATACTCTCTTCATGCACAAAAGCTAACTTCCCAACCGCATCAAACCATAGCTGTCCAAGTAATTCGTATTTGTGGTTTTCTTTTAAATAATTGATAACTCTTGTTTCTAGTTTACATAAAATATCCCAGTTATCTTCATCTGTTTCCATTTCTTCAAGAAGATATTGATATCGTTCATCTTCTATAATTACAGCATCTTGATACTTATTTTCTATTCCTACAGCATTTAACCTTTTCTCAAATTCCGAACTATTCTCATTAAGTAAACGAAGAAGAATCTTATTTTTTTTGCACCATGTAATAATGCTAAAGCTATGCCTTAAATTATCAGATACATCCCAGCCAATTTCGTAAGTTTTATGAAAGTCTTCTTGACGTGTTTGCCACTGATGATAATCTAAAGCTACAGCTTTTGCACTTTCTTTCAATATATATTGAGATAATAATTGCCCTTCAAAGTCGTAATAGTCATCTTCATAATCTATGTAATCAATTAGGTCGTAGCAATAATCGTTATAGTCGATAATTGATTCATAAACTGAATATAGTTTATCCCCTTTTCTCAAAGGAATTCCTTTCTCAACTATCTGCTGTACTTTTTCTGAATCAATATTCTTTAAAATATTAAAAGCTTTAGCCCTTATTTCAATCTCCGCATCATTTAAAGCTTCAATTAATAAATCAATCCCAGCATCACCATATTTAACAGCATCAGCTAAACTATCAACTCGCTGCTGTGTATTTCCAGTTTCTAAACGTCTTCGTAATCCTTCTATTCCACCTAAGACAACACCATCAATAGGTGGTGGAGAATTACCTCCGAGAACCGCATCGTATTCGCGGGGGTTTTGATTATTTTCGCTCATATAAAAAGCACCCTAGAATATTGTTATTCCAAGATGGCACTTAATATTTGCTTGCGACAATAGTACTATTAACTAACGTTTTCAAGGTGCATTGCGCTCCACGACAACATACACTTGTATATTAAGACGCGATGTAATGCCCTTCGGGCACGCTTCGCTAACACGTCTCTACAATGCCCAATTCCCAATTCCCAAAACTTTATTTCTTAACTTGTAACTTAGGATAAGCAATTCGCTTGTGATGGAATTGTTGCCAGACTGTGACGAAGATTTCGGCGATTTTTGACATTTCTTGACGTGTTAAACCGGAATCTAAGAGTTGATCATCTTTCCACCTTGCCCGTAAAATATTGTTAACCATATTCAATGCCTTTTCTGGAGTAGCATCTCTAAGAGAACGTAATGCTGCTTCACAAGAATCAGCTAGCATCACAATCGCAGTTTCTCGTGATTGTGGAGTCGGACCTTCGTAACGAAAGTCCTCGTCTTTTATCTGTAAGTTTGGGTCGTCTTTTGCTAATTGTTGGGCTTGATGATAGAAGTAAGCAATTTGCATTGTCCCTTGATGCTCTGGAATAAATGCCTGTATCGCTGTTGGTAAACTATGCTTTCTTGCCATCATTAACCCAGCGCTTACGTGCTTTTTAATAATATCGGCGCTGATCCAAGGGTCGTTGATTTCTGTTTCATGCTTATTCGGTCCTCCCATTTGGTTCTCAATAAATCCCATTGGGTCGTGCATTTTACCAACGTCATGGTACAGTGTGCCTGCCCTAACAAGCTCAACATTGCATTTAAGCTCTTTTGCAGCAGCTTCGGCAAGGGTAGCTACAAATAATGTGTGTTGAAATGTTCCTGGAGCTTCGGTTGCCAGTCGTTTGAGCAAGGGACGATTAGGAGAAGCTAGTTCTGCCAATCTGATGGGAGTGACTAAATCAAATAGCTTTTCTAAATAAGGACTTATTCCCAAAGCGATGATACTCCAACCCAAACCGGATAGCGCTAATAATCCTGCTTCTTGAAAAACAAGATAAGAGGTTGGCGTAAATGCGGTGCCTAATAATACTTTTAATAATAAATAAACACCACCCTCTGTTAAAGAAATTCCAAATCCTAATACTGCTAGTTCCTCCCGAGAGCGCAGTCTTTGAGCCATGCAGCTACCGAGAACACCTCCTGCTGCACCGGCTATAATTGCTGTTTTTCCTACTTCTAGCCCCATCGGTAACAGCAATACGGTCAGCAACCCAATAACCGTAATACCCAAAGTCGAACCGTAGAAACTGCCTAAAAGTAAGCCTACTGCACTCCAAGTTGTAAAAGGTATGCCAAATACTAGCAATGATGGGCAAGATAAGGTCAGCAATAATACTAACAATCTGTCGCTTTGACGCAATTTAATTTTTAACCGCTTTTCTACTAAAGCATAAATACCAATAGCCATTGCGACAGCACTTCCTAGGTAGCTTAGACCCAGCCAATTAACTTCCCGACGAATTAAGCGATAATGTTCTAACACCGCTAAATTCCATGGTGTAATTTCCTGTCCTTTTTTGACGATTAATTGCCTTTTCTTAACCTTTACCATTACTGGTGATATCTTGGCTGCTGCTTCTGAAGCTTGTAGTTCTGTTTGTTGTTCGTCTTTCTTTAGATTCGGCTGTAAAATACTGACTAATAATTTGGTTGCCCAAAATTTGCTGTCTTTGGGCACTAATGATTCTGATTTCTGTAGATGTAGATTAATTACGTACTCCAAATTCTCAGAAGGTAGTCCTGGATGAATCCCTTGGGCCAAGATTAATTGGGCACTTTGCAATATACCCATTTGAATTTTCGACCATGATTCATCGCTGAAATCAATTACGCTAGTGTCGTTGTATACTATTGCAGCAGGCTTTATGTTGCTCATT
The DNA here is from genome assembly GCF_002368095.1 of Calothrix parasitica NIES-267. Classification (GTDB taxonomy): domain Bacteria; phylum Cyanobacteriota; class Cyanobacteriia; order Cyanobacteriales; family Nostocaceae; genus Rivularia; species Rivularia parasitica. Next base: position 8,141,530 of record NZ_AP018227.1, read on the forward strand.
TCTGCCAGCTTTTCTTCAGCTTGAGCATAGAGTTTTCGTCTTGACTCTATTTTTTTAATTAGCGATCGCAAATTTGTGAGTGAAGTTTCAGCACGATATAGCTGTAATTGATTTAACGATTGCTTAAAATTAGGGTCTTGGGTAATTGCGTCGATTGCTTGAGTATCTTGAAGAGCGCTATCGGTTGTATTAGATACATCTAAAGGCTTTGGCTTTTGACCCCCAGCAACATTTTGATTTCCTGATTGCAAAGCAACCTTTAATTGCTTCCATTCTTCTTCGGAAGCAGAGCGTAAATAAATTTGCGTCGAAAGATTTAGTACTTCGGTATCAAAAAATGGAAAATTACCGGCTGTTTTGCGAATTTCATTTCCTTGTTGAAGCAATTGTCTCAAATTCTGCTCAACTGCTTCGTTGACTCGCGTATCTACCATCCACCATTGACGAGAATCTTCTCTAGCAGCTTCGCGAAGTAATTCTGTTTTTTGTGTATCTTCTACTGTAGCTGTATAAGGAGCGACAATCGTCTCGCGAGCTGTAGCTCCTTCCTGTAACTGCGGTTGGCTGTATAATTTATGTCCCATCACTCCTGTAATGGTAATCAAAGCAATCGCAAACACAACAGAAGAGTGCTGAGGAATCCAGCCCCAACAAGCTGCGTAAATACCACATCTACCTTTAGCGGACTTTAGCATTGAACTGGAGCGGAAGGATTTGTTATACCGATTTTTATCACTTGTTTTAGATACATATAAGCGACGTAGTGCTTTGTATCTTCGTCCCCAGATAGCTTTGATTTGAGTCAAGGACTTAAAAAATGGCTGCGTTTTCATTACCTATGACCACAGTTGTCTATAAGAATGGTTCAATATCAGACAATTCTCAACAGAAGTTTCAAGCTTCAAAGCTGCCATCATAGTTACCATTTAATGTAAATCCTGGGTTTACTCCGTACTAAGTATAGTTTTTTGGTCAAAAAAAATTAACTATCTTAATTATGTAAACATGCAGGGGGTGGGCAAAAAGTTCAACAATTAGTGCAAAAATGATTAATCTAACTATAAATATAGCTAACGTAAGCGGATGATATATGGGGCTGCAATTGCCTCCAACGGGGAAAGTAAATCTGGCTTTACCTCCTGCACTTCTACTTGTTGTGGTAATACATGATATGCACCCGACCATACAGCCACAAGTGCATCAGCTAATTTTACCACTTGGGAAAAGCTAGTTAGTCCCCATTGTGCTAATTCTGCCTCATCTAAACCTAAGTGCCAAGTTGTGGGTATACCAGCCATGCTGTTGTAAGCCCCAGAAATTGCACCTGCGATTGCGCCACAAACCCTTGAATTACGCTGATTCTTAATGGCTCGCAAACAGGTAAGCCGAAAATCCTCTTTAGTACTTACAAAACAGTAAAAAGCTACAGCAATGATATTACTTATACTATTTTCTTTATCCAAGCAATTTTGTAATTCAAAATATCCTGCATTTTCAACGATTAGATTATTGACTTTTTGCAACTTTTCTGGTATGCCGGTTTTAGTTTCGCCAATAAAGTAAGTAATTTCTGAAACCAATGTATTTGGATTAATTTTTTCATTTAAGGATTGAGCGATAAGATAGCATACGCTTAATACTCCATCTCTAATTAAGGGGTGATTTAAATCTTTAATAATTAAGAGTAGGTTTTCTCGCAGCTTGAGATGATTTTCGTGAAAAAATAATGCTACAGGTAAAGTTGCCAAAATCGAATTTAATAGCATTAAGTCATCTGCTATATCTGAATCCCAGTCTTGTTGTTGGAATTGTTTGTGATATTCCTCTAAATTAAATCCACCTTGTGACTGTAACAAGCTGTAAATACCTTGCACCGCTGCTTTACAGTATAAAGGCTCTTCTTTTGTGGTAGCTAAACTTTGTCCGAGCAAAGCCCCTATTAAAGTACCTTGAATTCTGCTTGTAAGTGAATAGCGCATACAGTTTATAAAACGCTGGTAAAAAGCTATTTAAATATCTCATAATGCTATAACTACCATTTCTGCAAACAATAATTCTGGATAATATGAATTATTATTCAATAAAGTCTATCTATAGAGGTAGAAGCTATATAAAAAAAGTGTTTACAAAGACTAATATTATTACACTATTATCAGCGTTAATATATATCTTCTTTAGGAGAGTAAACAGCAAAAAAGTAAGAAATTATATTTATCATTATCTAAATACTTGAGAATTATTATCAATTAATTAATATTATTGTTCTTGAACTAATTTCTGGTCGCAGGTTCCCTATTCTCTTCTAAATAAATTATGATTTAAGATTTTCTGAGGTGATACACTAAAGCTTGCAATCCTAAAATATAGCTTTCCGCGCCAAAGCCGCTAATTTGACCGATTGCTACGGGTGCAATATATGAATGATGTCTAAATTCTTCCCTACGATATATATTACTTAAATGCACTTCTACCGTCGGCAGATTGACACCAGCAATGGCATCTCGCAGTGCTACACTCGTATGGGTATAGGCTCCAGCATTAATAATAATTCCTTGATGCCTGAGAAATGCATCATGAACCGCATCGACCAAGGTTCCTTCATGATTAGACTGCACGGCAAATATATCAGCTGACAATAACCGTCCTTCTTCTACTAATAGACGATTAATGTCATCCAAAGTAAGCGAACCATAAATTTCTGGTTCTCTCTGTCCCAGTAAGTTTAGATTCGGTCCGTGCAGTACTAGAATGCTTAAAGAAGACTTGTTTGCTTCCTTAGCACTCAAGCTATCTACCACGACGAGAACGTCCATCTACAGGAATTGGAATTAATTCCGCTTCTGGCTCAGCTTCTGGCCCTAAAAGAGCATCAATCAGCTCGCGTGCTAATTCCTTAAGCTTTTCGAGCACCTTTTCGATATAATCCATCTAACTGAACGCTCCTGAGATACTAACTCAAAGTCAACTAACGACTACGGAGAAAATAAAGTAAAAACAGCACCGCTGGTTGATAAATGGGTTAATCCCAACTCCCCTTGGCTGGGGAGCAAGTCATTACCGATAGCTGTGATTTCTCCCTTTATTATTTTAGGTTATCACATTCGCCACGGGTAGGTAGGCATCGAACTTCTTAAGAAGTATTTTGGAATCTTGATAATCAGCCAGTAGTTAAAAACCAATAGTCCGGAAGGAATAATATAAACATCCGGACTATTAATATGGTGTTCAAAGCAACCTCAGTCAACTTTTTCGGTTTTCTTCTTAGATTTAGTGCTCGAAGATTTGGAACTAGAAGATTTAGTACTAGAAGATTTCTTCGCACTCGAAGTTTTAGATTTAGTTGTTTTTCGGGTTGATTTACCTTTTGGTGCTTTGCTTGCTAATAATTCCAGTGCTTTCTCTAAAGTGATGCTTTCTACAGTTTCACCTTCTGGAATCCCAACGTTGGTTTTACCATGCTTAATGTAATTACCATAGGGTCCTTCATAGATATTCACTGGTTCTTCAGTGTCTGGATGAGAACCTAATTCCCGTAATGGCTTTTTCGATTTACTTCTGCTACCCCGTCCTTTTTTGGGTTCGGACAATAATTCTAACGCTCTTTCAAAGGTGACGGTAAGTACATCATCACCTGCTTTTAAGGAGCGGTAATCTTTACCATCTTTAGCATTATGAACCACATAAGGTCCGAAGCGTCCCAGATTCGCTTGAATGCTAGCACCAGTTTCGGGGTGTTCTCCTAATTTTCTTGGAAGTGCTAGTAAACCAACAGCCATTTCTACCGTTACGTCTTCTGGATTTACTTTTTTAGGTAGTGAAGCTTGCTTTGGTTTAGGATTTTCTTCAGATTTTTCTCCCAGCTGTACGTAGGGACCATAAGGACCAATCAGCATGAAAATGGGCTGTGCAGTTTCTGGATGAATACCTACTTGGTCGGGACCCTCAGTTTTTTGCTTGAGTATTTTTTCTACCTTTTCCGGGTTGAGGTCGGCTGGAGTTAAATCCCGAGGAATAGAAGCCGTAACTACATCATCACCATTCGCTGCTTCTAAATAAGCACCAAATTTACCAATCCGGATTTTGACATCTGGGATATTCAAATCCACTGTTCTAGATGCATTGATATCAATTTGGCTTTCTCGTTCCTTAACTAAGGTATCTAGACCTTGTTCCCCCAAGTAGAATTTTTTGAGGTAAGGTAGCCATTCAGCTTCCCCTGTAGAGATATCATCAAGGGTTTGCTCCATTTTGGAGGTAAAGCTGGGGTCTACGATTTCTGAGAAATGCGTTTCCAGCAAATTGGTAACGGCGAAAGCTGTAAATGTTGGAGTTAAGGCATTATTGTTTAATTGAGCGTAACCTTTATCGATAATCGTACCGATAATGCTCGCATAGGTACTTGGACGACCAATTCCTTCACTTTCCAAGGTTTTCACCAAGGTAGCTTCGGTGTATCTGGCTGGAGGTTGGGTTTCGTGACTTACTGTTTCGAGTTGTTTGCAGTTGGGATGATCGCCAACTTTAAGGTTTGGTAAAATGACTTCCTTATCTTCGAGCGCTGCTTCCGGGTCGTCAGAACCTTCAACATAAGCGCGTAAAAATCCAGGAAAATCAATTCGCTTACCAGAAGAACGAAAACCAGCATCCTCTACCTGTAAATGCATGGTGATTTGAGTTTGTTTCGCATCAGCCATTTGACAAGCAACAGTACGCTTCCAAATTAAATCGTAGAGTTGCATTTCCCTACCGCTCAAACCAGTTTCTTGCGGAGTACGGAAACTACTACCAGCAGGACGAATCGCTTCGTGTGCTTCTTGAGCGCTTTTAGATTTTGTCGTGTATTTGCGGGGTTGGGGAGAAAGAAATTCTTTACCGTAAAGCGTTTGTACGCATTCCCTAGCAGCAGTGACTGCTTGCTCCGATAAATGGACGGAGTCAGTACGCATGTAGGTAATATACCCTTGCTCGTAAAGATTTTGAGCAACTCGCATCGTATCCCTTGCAGAAAGCCTCAATTTGCGGTTGGATTCCTGTTGTAGGGTCGAAGTAGTGAACGGAGGTGCTGGTTTACGAGTGACCGGACGCTCATCAAGGTTAACAACCTTCCAAGTTTTATCGGTTATGCGGGCTTTTAGAGCTTCAGCTTCCTCTTCATTAAGTAAAACAACTTTACGACCGGCGGTAATTTGTCCGGTTGTAGAGTCAAAATCGCTACCAGTAGCGATTTTTGTTCCTCCCAAAGTCACCAATACAGAATTAAATGATTGGTCTTTATTCCCTTTGGCAGATCCAGGACTCAAAACCGCTTTCAAATCCCAATAGGAACCTTGATTAAAAGCTCGACGTTCCCGCTCTCGCTGGACTAATAATCGTACTGCTACAGACTGTACTCTTCCAGCAGATAAACCCCAAGCAATTTTCTTCCACAATAAAGGTGAGAGAGTGTAACCAACTAGTCGGTCTAAAATTCGTCGGGTTTCTTGAGCGCGAACTAATTGCTCGTCTACGGTGCGGGTATTTTTCAGCGCTTTTTTAATGGCTTCAGAAGTAATTTCATGAAATACCATCCGTTTGGTAGGAACTTTGGGCTTTAATAATTGGAATAAATGCCAACTGATGCTCTCCCCTTCGCGGTCTTCGTCAGTCGCCAAAATCAGTTCGGTTGCTTCCTTCAGCGCTTGTTTTAGCTGAGTGACAACTTGCTTTTTAGTTTTGGGAACTACATATAACGGTTCAAAATTCGATTCTACATTTACTCCCAACTTCGCCCATTCTTCTCCTTTTACAGCGGCGGGAATTTCACTAGCAGACTGTGGTAAGTCACGTACATGACCCATCGAAGCTTCTACTCGATAATCTGATGGTAGGTAGTTACGAATAGTTTTAGCTTTGGTCGGAGATTCGACAATTACGAGAGTTGACATGGAAATTTCAAGAAAAATATCGCTGTTAGGCTAAACAGTCAAGGTGAGACAATTGATTATTAATGTGAATTAAACTACGCAACGAGCAAGGCAGTCACTTTTATATAAAATGCCCTGCTTTATCAAAAACCCTATAATAAAAGGGTTTTAGACCCCGAATGATTGTTAAAAGGCAATTGTTGTGCCCCTCAAATGTAAGATAGTTTAAATCGGGTTATCAACAAAGGCAGTTACTTCAATCTTTAACTTATATTGGACGTAATTGGCGACTACCATTTTTATTTATCCCTCTTTTTAATAATGAGAACCAATGCTGGTGATACCAGCCGGTAGGCTTACTAGCTAAGAATAATAAAGGGTTTTCATCCGACGGTTTTATAATTTTTATCATTTTCCATATTTTGCTCTTTTGTTGCCAGTATCTAGCATTGTGCCAAAATAAAATTTAAATAAGTACCGTATTCCAAACTGATTATTAAAATACGATGACCAGCAAAATTATGAAACCTATTCGTCAAGGTGATGTTATTTTAATTCCCGTCCAGCAAGTAGAAGGTGAAAAGCTCAGTCACCTTACTTTAGCTGAAGGAGAAGTGACTGGACACAAACATCGTATTTCGGAAGGTGAAGCACAATTATATACAGATGATTCGCAATTGTATTTAAGTATTTTTTCGGCTAAAGCAGTTTTATCCCATGAGGAGCATAATTCTGTTTACATATCTCAAGGTAACTGGATAGTAAGAATTCAGCGCGAATATGAACCTGAAGGATGGCGCTATGTTGCCGACTAAAACACTTGCAAGTAATAAAATATCCGGCTTTGGGTTTTGTCTTTCAGGCGCAACCCCCATCACTTTGGGTTTTCTCCGAAATATATCTTCAGAAGCTGGATATTTTATTTTTTGGGTCTCCCTAACGACCAATTTTAATCGTATTTGTGGTTTCAAATTTTTATTAGCTGGCTGTTTATTAATTGAATTTCAGTGGCAATAAAAAATTTAGGAAAAGCACGGAAAATATACTTAAAAATTATCAAAGTAGTAAATAGTAAGAAAAACTCAAATTCACCAATAATGTGAATTTAAATTTTTATGAATCTTTTTTTTACCATTTCTTAAATTAAGCAAGGTAAATACAAAAAAACAATTGTATTTAAGTATCAAAATGATAGCAAAATTTTATACTTACTATTTTGCTACGTATATTAAGGAAAATATTTCACATTCTTAGTAGATTCAAATAAGCCAATAACCGCAAAAAAGTTGTGGTAGGATAATCCAGGAGAAGTACGTTCGGTAATTGTGTTCTTGTTATTAAGTAAAAGTCGCAATCAGCTTTCCGGATGTCTCCTCTGCACGGTTGGATTCTGGAGAGTCTCATGTCAATATACGTTGGAAATTTATCATACGATGTTACTCAGGAAGAACTTGGCAAAGTATTTGCTGAGTACGGTAGTGTGAAGCGCGTTCAGTTACCTACTGATAGGGAAACTGGCAGGTCAAGAGGTTTCGGTTTTGTAGAAATGGAATCGGAAGACGCAGAAGGTTCAGCTATTGAAGCTCTTGATGGAGCTGAATGGATGGGTCGCGTAATGAAGGTCAATAAAGCAAGACCTCGTGAAGACCGAGGTAATAGACGCTCTGGTGGTGGAAGTTGGGGTTAGTTGCAACCTAAAATTTCGCTAATAGTTGAAGAATATTGGTCAAGAAAACTTGCTTCTTTGTAGTAGTATTTATCTGTTTTCAGAAATTTATTTTGTAACAGGTTGTGAGTTGAAATCTTGGAGCCAAAATTGACATTGTTTACCTAGTCAATTCTGTTAAACTATATGGTCTAATTCTGATTAGCAGAACTTGAAACAATAGCATAATTAGAAATTAAGATATGCGGTAGATGTTGTAAAATGCAGCATCTTGACCTAATTCATCTACATTATCTTAATATTAAAGGTGTCGGCTCTAGTATTGTAGCTTAAGAAAGCTTTAGTATTATTCCTGTATGTGAATGAAATAATATTTATTATGAGTTAGGGGTAATCTATCATGGAATATCCCTAATTATTATTTTTCAGGTTAAGTCTCTACTTTGAGAATTGTAAGTGTAAACAGAAAGTAGGGAATAAAATTATAGCAGTTTTCAGCTAAGTCCAATAAACTCGTACCTCACTCCTGTTATTACACCCCTTAATAAGGAGAGGGGAAGGGATGAGGTTAATCCGTATTTAATCAAGGGTGGAAACCGCTGTAATCTGCAAGAAAGCATTCTAGATTTTGAAAAATATTTAATTTAACTGAGAACTATTAAATTAATACTGAGTATTAATTTAATATTGATAATTTAAGAAAATACTGGATTTTAAAGTCCTGAAGCTAAACTTTTCATCAAAAACCTTTGATGTAACTATAGACTACTATCGTATAATTTCAGGAAATTGTGGTTTTTATGGTGTTTTTACGTAGCCATTACAATTATTTCAAATTTAAATAATCGCATTTTTATCTAAGTAAGCATCTAAATTTTATACTTTTTTATGTAAATAGAGGATATCGTTGATTTAATAAGTAAATTTTTCGATATTGATTGATTTAAAAGTCTATGTTACATCCGAAAGTTACAATTATAGTTGTGCCACACCAATGCTTTGACCATACTCAAAAGTCCCTTGAAAGCATTTATAAATACACAAATATTCCTTTTAAACTAATTTACATAGACGGTTACACACCTAAACATCATCAACAATATCTTGAAAAGCAATCCCAAATTAAAGGATTTCGCTTAATACGTACAGATAAATATGTATCTCCCAATCAAGCACGTAATATCGGCTTGAAACACGTAGATACTGAATATGTTGTTTTTCTCAATAACGATGTAGTAGTTACTAATGGTTGGTTAAATTCTTTGATAAACTGCATTCAAGAAACGAATGCTTCAGTAGTTACCCCTGTTTGCTTACAAGGAGAAAAGCAACTGATTCATTTTGCTGGGGGTAGTTTAGAATTCAAATACAAGAATGGAAATCTAGATTTATTTGATGAAAGGTTGTTTATTAATGATTGTTTTGATAAAGTAAAACCTTTATTGCAGCGTAAGCCCACACAAATAATCAATTTTAATTGTTTTTTAGCACGCACATCTATCTTTTCAAAAATAGGTAATTTAGATGAGAATCTAATGAACTGTGCCCAAGATATTGATTTTTGTTTATCGGTATTTACAGTAGGTGGAAATATTTATATAGAACCGCAAAGTATTGTTAATTATTTTCCAGTTACAGAATTGAAATTATCAGATACCCCTTACTACATGTTAGTTTGGAATTATGTTTGGAAGCGTAGAAGCGTTAATCATTTTCAAGAAAAATGGGGATTAACAAAAGATGCGACGTTTACAATCAATCTTCTTGAAAAAGTAAGCCAACATTCTAATTTACCATTTCAGTCACTAAAAGAGTTCATCAAGCCACTGCTGGCTAATGAAAATGCTTTTATAAACAATACGAGCTTCAAGCGTTCGTGAAACAGTATTCTTGATGACTGTATTTAGTGGTTAAAAATTTACTCCACTAATAAAGTTCACCAATATTAACTGCATTTACAGCAAAAGCTACCACTTCAAAAATGCAGCTTCAACTCCTTTTTCTCGTCTAATTTTGCCATCTTTCTCAAACCAAGCAATTATTTGCTGTGTGGTTAACTCTTCAACAGCAATATTGTTTTCTTTCGCGATTTCCTGCAATACTCTTAATGAAGAAATTGTCAATCGAGTTAAAAACTTTTCTGGAGAAGAAAGTAGAGCCGCATCAACTTTTGCTGATTCTTCCAAAGACAAAAATTGTGTAGTTGGTTGCTGTTGAAAGTCCATAATTTGTATCTATCCAGCTATATCAATTAACAATAATGAGCATCAATTATTGTAGACTAATAATTGTTAATTGCTAAGTGTTAATTGCTAACTGCTCGCTATTTCCGCGCTTCTAACAAATAACCGCAGCGATGTTCTCCATCAATTATCCAGTGCGTACGCTCTACCTTACAGTCTGGTAAAACAGCAGCAAACATTTCAAGTTCATGACCGCAAACGCTGGGGAATGATTCTGCGACATTAGAAATTGCACAGTTGTGTTCCAAAAAAATAAATTTATCTTCTGTTTCTAAAGCCTCTCCTTCAACAGGATGATATTCTGCCATAAAGCCTTCAGCTTTTCTCAATTCTACTAAAGTCGCTACCCTCTCTTGAAGGGAACCGTTACCTAAGTGTTGGCGATATTCTTCAGCTTTACGCTGCCATTGTTTCTGTAGAATTGAACTAACTTGGTCTCGTCCTACTGTTTCTGCTAAAGTGTCAAGTAAGGAAACGGTAAATTTACCGTAACTGTCACCAACTTCTCGACGCAAGCGTTCTTTACCTTTATCACTTAATTGATAAAAATGTTGAGGTCGTCCCATTCCTATTTGTTCGGAGGAATAAATAATTAGCTCTTCACCCTCCAAATCTTTTAAATGACGACGAATCGCTTGAGGGCTAACTTTTAAGGCTGTAGAAAGCCTCATTGCTGTAGCCCGAAATTCTTTGAGCAGATATTTCAAGATATCTTGTTTAGTTGAGGACTGCTGGGTAGTTTCCATCGTCGCCCTAAAAATATTAAAGAAATTTTCACTTTGACAACATCATTGTTGTTAATCTAGCGTAAAATGAAGATACATTAAAACAACAACCAAGTTGTTTTAGTCTTCAACAACATTGTAACAGTCACGTGACTTAGAGTCACGCGCTTGATGGGAATTAGTATCTAATCACCCGTCTCCAGCCTTAAAGAGAGTTCTAAAAAAGCCAGCGAAGCGAGAATATTAGCGATGACTTCCACCGTCAACACCTTAGTCAACCAGCCCTACAAGTACGGTTTCGTTACCGACATTGAGACAGACACCATACCTCGCGGATTAAACGAGGACGTGGTTCGCATGATTAGTGCGAAGAAAAACGAGCCGGAATTTATGCTGGAGTTTCGACTCAAAGCTTACCGTCAATGGCTCAAAATGACGGAACCAGATTGGGCTAGCGTTGGTTATCCTGCGATTGATTATCAAGATATTATTTATTATTCTGCACCCAAGCAAAGCGCAAAAAAGAAAAGTTTAGATGAAGTAGACCCGACTTTATTGGAAACCTTTGAAAAATTGGGTATTCCGCTGTCGGAGCAGAAGCGTTTGGCAAATGTTGCTGTAGATGCAATTTTCGATAGTGTTTCGGTAGCGACTACTTTTAAAGAGAAGCTGGCTGAAGAAGGTGTTATATTTTGCTCGATTTCCGAAGCTTTACAAGAACATCCGGAATTGATCAAAAAGTATCTGGGAAGCGTGGTTCCCATTGCCGATAATTACTTTGCAGCTTTGAATGCTGCGGTTTTCAGCGATGGTTCTTTCGTATTTATTCCTAAAGGCGTAAAATGTCCGATGGAATTATCTACTTATTTTCGCATCAATAATGGCGATACCGGACAGTTTGAGCGTACTTTAATTGTTGCTGAAGAAGACAGTTACGTTTCTTATCTCGAAGGCTGTACCGCTCCGATGTACGATAGCAATCAGCTACATGCTGCGGTTGTGGAGCTTGTAACCCTAGATAATGCTGAAATTAAGTATTCTACGGTGCAAAACTGGTATGCGGGAGATGAAAATGGTAAAGGTGGAATTTACAACTTTGTGACCAAGCGCGGTTTATGTAAAGGAAAGAATTCTAAAATCTCTTGGACTCAGGTAGAAACTGGTTCAGCTATTACCTGGAAGTATCCTAGTTGTGTTTTAGTCGGGGATAATTCAGTTGGTGAATTTTATTCGGTAGCGCTAACTAATAATATGCAGCAAGCCGACACCGGAACCAAAATGGTTCATGTTGGTAAAAATACTCGTTCTACAATTATTTCTAAAGGAATTTCTGCGGGTAAATCTAGTAACAGCTATCGGGGTTTGGTGAAAGTGAATCCCAAAGCTGACGGAGCTAGAAATTATTCTCAATGCGACTCAATGTTGATTGGAGATAACGCTCACGCGAATACTTTTCCTTATATTCAAGTACAGAATAATGCTGGAAAAGTAGAACATGAAGCTTCAACTTCCAAGATTGGGGAAGACCAATTATTTTACTTCTCTCAACGGGGTATTTCCGCAGAAGATGCAATTGCAATGATGATTAGCGGTTTTTGCAAGGATGTGTTTAACCAGCTACCAATGGAATTTGCTGTGGAAGCTGATAAATTGTTGAGTTTGAAGTTGGAAGGAAGTGTTGGATAGGAAAGAGAGATGGGGGGATGAGGAGATGGGGAGATGGGGAGAAATAATTCCTAACTCCCGTAGAGATGTAGCGCTGCTACGTCTCTACAATTATTAATCCGTCTTGGAAAGTTTGGAGGACGGAGACCGACACCCCCAACTTTCCGCAAAATCTGTAATTTAAAATCTAAAATCTAAAGATGATTATTGAAAATAGCAAGGTTGTGCTGTCAGTCAAAGATTTGACAGCTAATGTTGATGGAAATCAAATCCTTAAGGGTGTGAATCTTGAGGTACGTGCTGGTGAAGTTCATGCGATTATGGGACCGAATGGTTCTGGGAAAAGTACGTTTTCTAAAGTTTTAGCGGGACACCCAAGTTATGAAGTGACTGGTGGTGAAGTAGTTTTCCAGAAAGAAAATCTTTTGGAACTCGAACCAGAAGAACGCGCTAGAAATGGTGTATTTTTAGCTTTTCAATATCCTTTGGAAATACCTGGTGTCAGTAATTTAGACTTTTTGCGGGTAGCTTACAATTCTCGACGTAAAGCGCAAGGTTTAGAAGAAGTTGATGCTTTTGATTTTGATGACTTGGTAGAGGAAAAGTTAGAAGTCGTGAAAATGGATTCTACTTTTCTGAGTCGGAGTTTAAATGAAGGCTTTTCCGGTGGTGAGAAAAAGCGTAATGAAATTTTGCAAATGGCTCTTTTGGAACCTGATTTAGCGATTTTAGATGAAACCGATTCTGGTTTGGATATTGACGCATTGAAAATTGTGGCAAATGGGGTTAATCAGCTAGCGAATGAAGAAAACGCTACAGTTATGATTACCCACTACCAGCGTTTGCTCGATTATATCGTGCCAGATTTCGTTCACGTAATGGCAAAAGGTCAGATTATCAAATCTGGTGGAAAAGAATTAGCTTTAGAATTAGAATCTCGCGGTTACGACTGGATTTTAGAAGAAGCTGGTGTTGAGGTGGGAGCATGAATATAGAAGTTTCCCCCAGCCCAATTCCTAATTCCACTGAAGCAAGTTTATCAACGGCACTTTTAAATAAAGATGCTGATTTGAGTAGACTGGTAGAGAAAGTTTCAACCGTTAAAAGTAAGGGATGGCTGCAAGAATTAAAAGACAACGCTGCAAATTGGGTACGTCATTCCACATTACCCACAAAAAATGATGAAGAATGGCGATTTACCGATGTTTCGGCTTTACGTCAATTCGATTTTAATTTAGAGACGAATAATTCCATATCTCCAGATTCTGCTCCTTTTACAGCAATTAGCGATACTCGTTTAGTATTTGTAAACGGTGTATTTGTCAAAGAATTATCGGCGATCGCCGATTTACCGGAGGGAGTTGTAGTTAGTAATCTTGCTAGTTTACCCGAGTTGGATGGGGAATTAGTTAAGGAATACTTGACACAAGCTGAAGGAGCGAGAGAAGTATTTACAGCTCTGAATACAGCCGGGATGTCAGACGTAGCGGTAATTTGGCTATCTCGTAACGTGGTAGTGGAAACACCAATACATTTAGTATTTATCACTGCTGGAAATCAAATTATTTCTCAACCGCGTTGTTTAATAGTAGCCAAAACAGGTTCTGAAGTTACTTTAGTAGAAGAATTTATCAATTCTGGTACCGAAAAAGAACAAGATAAAGAAATATATTTAAATAATGCAGTTACAGAAATCTGGGTTGATGAAAACGCAGGTGTAAATCATACCAGAATTGAGCGCGATAGCGTAGAAGCGTTTCATATTGGCAAAACAGCAGTTACTCAAGCACGTAATAGCCGCTATACCTGTAACGCAATTACCTTGGGTGGAAAACTGTCGCGACACAACTTAGAAATTTTACAAACTGGAGAACAAACAGAAACAACCCTAAATGGTTTAACAATAATTACTGGTAATCAACTTTCAGATACCCATAGCGCACTTGCTCTAAATTATCCCCACAGTAACAGCAACCAGTTACAAAAAAATATAATTGCCGATAAAGCACATGGGGTATTTAACGGTAAAATCTTCGTACCCAAACCCGCACAATTAACAGATGCATCCCAATTAAATAGAAACTTACTATTATCTCCTCAAGCGAGAGTAGACACCAAACCGCAATTAGAAATCACCGCAGATAACGTGAAATGCGCTCATGGTGCTACAGTTAGTCAGTTAGAAGATGATGAAATTTTCTACTTACAAAGTCGGGGAGTTGATGAGAATAGCGCTCGTCACTTATTAATTAACGCTTTTGCTGCGGAAATCATTAATAAAATACCCGTTCCTTCCTTGCGTCAAAATTTAACTCAAACGGTCAATCGATTTTAGATTTTAGATTTTGGATTATAGATTGGGTAAGTGAAAAACAGATGAAAATTATTTTCTGCATGCTGCTGCTGATTAATTACTTTCTTTTCTTTGTCTCTAAATTCTCTCCATTTTTTAACTAAGTAGTTTATTAAATCAGTAATATTTATTCTGTAACCAAAATCCAAAATTTATAATCTAAAATCTAAAATCTAAAATCCGTCTTGAAAAGTTTAATGGGACGGAAACCGACCTCCGAAGTTTGGGGGAAGAATATCTCCCCCCCCAACTTCTCTCCATTAACTTTCCCCAAAATCCAAAATCCAAAATAGTATGACTTTCACTCAGGAAAAAACCATTGCTAATCAAGTCCGTAAAGACTTTCCCATATTGCATCAGGAAGTTAACGGTAAATCTTTAGTTTATCTAGATAACGCTGCAACTTCTCAAAAGCCTTTATTTGTACTAGACGCGATTAAAAAATATTATCAAGAATATAATTCCAATGTACATCGGGGCGCACATCAACTTAGCGCTAAAGCTACGGATGCATATGAAGGAGCAAGAGATAAAGTTACTAAATTTATTAATGCTGCATCTCGTCAAGAAGTTGTTTTTACCCGTAATGCGACTGAAGCGATAAATTTAGTTGCTTATAGCTGGGGATTGAATAATTTAGAACCCGGAGACGAAATTATTCTTTCGATGATGGAACACCACAGCAATATTATACCGTGGCAATTGATTGCTCAAAAGACTGGTGCGGTATTGAAATATGTTGAATTGACACCGGAAGAAATTTTTGATTTAGAACAGTTTAAAAAGCTGCTTTGCGATAAAACTAAATTGGTATCAATAGTTCACGTATCTAATACCTTGGGCTGTATAAATCCAGTCAAAGAAATTTGTCAATTAGCTCATCAACGACAAGCAAAAGTATTAATTGATGCCTGCCAGAGCGTGCCACATATGCCAGTTGATGTTCGGGAAATAGATTGTGATTGGCTGGTAGCTTCCGGTCATAAAATGTGCGGTCCAACCGGCATTGGGTTCTTATATGGAAAGTTAGAAAACTTAGAAGCAATGCCACCATTTATGGGTGGTGGAGAAATGATTGCTGATGTGTTTTTAGACCATTCAACCTATGCAGAATTACCTGCAAAATTTGAAGCAGGTACCCCAGCAATTGCAGAAGCAATAGCTTTAGGTGCAGCGATAGATTATCTGTCTGAAATTGGTATGGATAAAATATATGCTTACGAATCAGAATTAACTGCTTATTTATTTAAACAATTACAAAAAGTACCGGGACTCAAAATTTATGGGCCATTACCCGATGAAAAAGGCTGTGGTCGAGCAGCATTAGTTTCATTCACAACGGTCGAAGTTCATCCTAATGACCTATCTACTTTATTAGATAGTGAAGGTGTCGCAATTCGTTCGGGACATCACTGTACTCAACCATTACACCGTATCTTAGATGCTCCCGGTACGGCAAGAGCAAGTTTATCGTTTTATAATACTCGTGAAGAAATCGATATTTTCATCAAAGCTTTGAAAGAGACTTTGGATTTCTTTAACAGTATGATTGGTTAAATTGATGCTAGCAAAGTCTCATTTTTTACAATAGTTTGAGAATAAATTTTATAATAAATAGGACTTATTTAAAACTGCATGTAATTGCATTATCTTAAATAAGTCCTTTTAGTATTTAACTAGTTGCAAGTTATCAAAAAAGAGGTAATAAATGAATAAAGTAATTGTTTTGGGAGCTTTAGCTACATCAATAGCGTTAATCCCCATAATTTGTCATAAAAAAGCGGTAGGTAAACCTGAATCAACTTCTCAAATAAGTAATCAAGTCAATATTTCAGAATCTACAGGTTTTGGTTATATTGAAACTAGAAATGGAAGGATTGCAATTAACTCAAATCAGACTTACACAGTTTATAGTCAAGGTGGTAAAGTTTTGGCAGAAAATATCACTTTAGAGGAGTTACAAGCCGAAAACCCTCAATTGCACGAGATGATGAAAGACTCAATCGCAAAACCCATTTTGATGATGGATGCGGGTATCGGTATTGATAGGTAAAACTTGAAAATACTCGAAATACTTTGTTTTTTCATAAATTAATAATGCCAATTCTCTACATATTATTTATGCTGGGAATTGGCAATTTTCATATTAAACTATATTGAAACATATTGCAGGATGAATTACCGTGTCATACAGCGACTTTACTTTATCTAAAGTCGGAAAAACCTTTAATCTAACTATTTCTGACACTATTGATATTTTTGCATCCATACCTGAAATTGAAATTCCCACATTACTCGCAGATACTCTAGCAGATAATCTTCCATTAGCACTAGCAAGTAATAGGTCAAAATCGCGTTCCGAAATGATTATTTCCCCGATTTTAATCGCCATCAGAAAGTATTTAAACAATCAAGTAAGTCTATTTTCAGGAGTTGATTTTACTGTAGACTCAAGTCAAGGTTTGAATGGAAACTGTGACTTTATTATTAGCAGTTCATCTGAATTACTAATTTTAAATGCTCCTGTTATCGCAATTGTAGAAGCTAAAAAAGAAAATATTAATGCTGGTTTAGGTGAATGTGTAGCAGAAATACTTGCAGCTAAAATATTTAATCAGCAAGAGGAAAATAATATTTCCATTATTTATGGAACTGTTACCACTGGAACTAGCTGGAAGTTTTTAAAACTTATTGAAAATATAGTAGAGATTGACCTCAACGAATATTATATTAATAACGTAAGTAAAATATTCGGAATACTATACCATATCCTTTCTAAAAAATAAGCTATCTGAAGCGAACAATGGTTGTAAGTTATACTGTCCCAGAACAGCGTACCGTACTGCATAAAATTAGCTGGGAAACTTTTGAAACTTTGCTCAAAGAGACGGGTGAAGATAGAGGTTCTCGATTTGCCTATAACGGTAGTACTTTAGAAATTACGACTCCACTTTTTGAACGCGAAAATCCTAAATGTAATTTTCATAATTTTATTATTGCACTAGCTGAAGAACTGAATATCGCAATTAAAAGCGCGGGTTCAACAATTTAAAAAAAAAAGATTGTCAGAAAAGGAATAGAACCCGGCAACTGTTACTATATTCAAAATGAATTAGCTGTCAGAGGAAGAGAAACCCTCGATTTCACAAATTCACCCGCTCCTGATTTAGCAATTGAAATTGATATTGCTAGTAGCTCTGTTGATAAATTTAATATTTATTCGGCTTTAGGAGTAGGTTAATTATGGAGATATGACGGTAAAGATTTAAAATTTTATCAGTTGGTTGAAGCAAAATATCTTGAATGCGAACATAGTATTGCTTTTTCTTTAATACCGGTAAAAGATATATCTAGATTTATCGAGCAAAGTAAAACTATGGGAGAAATTGCTTTGCTCAAGTCTTTTCGGAATTGGGTCAAAAATCTTTAGGGGATAATCGATAATGGCATTAGAAGCATATTTTAAACAAGTCTCTCCTGATTTATTAGAAAAATTTCAAAAATATCCAGATTTTTTTGAATTATTTGACGATGCTCAGTATTTACCTGACTCACCTTTTTGGCAAGATTTAAGTTTAGATTTAAATAACTCCGAGGATGCTAAATGGTTTGATGAGGCTACGAACTATGTACCACAAACCTTAGCAAAGTTGAAAGTTGAACAACCAGAAGAATTTGAAAAGCTAAAGTCAGATATTCCGACAATGCTTGCTGAAGGTAAAAACTCTGAGTTTGATATCGGTAAAAAATGGAATAATCTTCATTTAATTCTTACAGGTACAAATTACTCGACTCCCGTACCGTCTCTTATTGGTAAAAACAAACAAGATAAATTACCTTCAGTTAATGCCATTTTAGGAGGTAAGACTATAGATTATGAAACGGATAATGGACTGTTACGATATTTAACAGTTGATGAAGTGAAACAAGTTGCTCAAGCTTTATCAAAATTTACTCAAGCTAATTTCAAGGAGCGGTTTGCATCCAAAGGTCTAGAAAAAGGCTTTGATAATCTCTACGATGCTTACAAACAACTTCAAAATTATTACCAAAATGTGGCTTATCAGGAAAATGCCATGTTTTTATACTTTGGCTAATAAAAATATTTAAGAGTTATCAGTTTTGAGTTATTTTTTTCTCCTTTGACCTCTGACTTCTCTGATGCTTCTTCCTTTATCGAAAAATTAAAACATCCTATGGTTTTTCAAGGAAAGATGTCCGCTGTGGGTTGTGAATGCGATAATTCCCAGAGGGAGTTTGTTAATTGAGAGAATTTGATGACACTTAAGCGGATTGTTTTATTTATTCTGACAGTAGTAACACTTTTATATTCTGGCTCGTCTTTAATCGGAAGTTTGAAGGAAGCTCAATTCCAAAGCAAGTTGGAGTTGTATCAAACTAATATTGTATTGTTAGCAACGGAATGGCAACCCTCTGATGATGAGGAAAATTTACAAAGCGCGAAGAAAGCCATACTAGGTGCAAAACCGATGGTCGGGGCGCTAAAGCAGTATAAAGAAGCACGTAGTTCGGCAAAGGCTAATTTAGAAAAAACTCAGAATCAATTAGCAGAATTAGCTTCTGTGTCAACCGATATTGTTACTTCAGCAAAACCCGATTCGGAAGCTGCTCCGATAATAGATGCTTCTTCAAAAATAGAGGAGAAAAAATTAAAGCAAACATCCAGTAATTTGCAGAAGTTACTGGCTGAGCTAGACTTGCGGATAGGAGTTCTTCAAGCACGTCAAGGTAATACCGATACAGCTATCAAAACTTGGCAGCAATTACAAAAAAATTCTAGTGTTAATCCTCAACTCCATGAGACCGGTCAGATGCTGATTGGATTATGGGAAAAATCACCCCAGATTTCAGAAGATGCAGAATTATTAATTAAAGATAATCTTAAAGGCTGGTTTCGCTATACTTCTCTAGAAAAAATATACCAAACTCAACAAAATACTGAGTCTTTAAATAATATTAAATTTATTGAGCAACAAGCAGCAGAGAAAGCGTTACTAAAGCTAACTGCTATAGCTATTCTTCCTGCGTTAGGAGGTTTCATTGGTATAGCGCTGCTTATTTTTACTTTCGGACAGTGGGTAATAAAAAAGGAAGAAGCTTTATTAGCTCAAAATGCGGAGAAAACCTGGAAAACTCCTTGGGATGGTGAAACTATTTTACAGGTTTTCGTTGTTGGCTTTTTCTTGATGGGTCAGTTTGTTGTCCCTTTATTCTTACAATTTCTTCCTATCCCCAGACCCGCTCCCAACGTGCGAATTCAAGCATTATACGTTTTGATGAGCTACGTATTGGTAGCTAGCGGTACGATATCGGTGCTGTATTTATCTATAAGACAATTTTTTCCTCTTCCCGAAGAATGGTTCCGCTTCCGCTTGAATGATGGCTGGTTGTTATGGGGAATTGGTGGTTATTGCGCGGTAATACCTATTTTTATAGTTGTTTCTTTAATTAATCAACAACTTTGGCAGGGACAAGGTGGGAGCAATCCTCTACTACAAATAGTTCTCGAAAGTCAAGACAATCTCGCATTGCTGACATTTTTCTCTACAGCTGCAATTGCTGCACCATTATTTGAAGAACTTTTATTTCGCGGATTTTTGCTTCCCTCTTTAACTCGCTACTTACCTCTTTGGGGATCAATAGTTATTTCTAGTTTTTTGTTTGCTGCTGTCCATTTGAGCTTATCTGAAGTTCTACCGCTCACAGTTTTAGGAATTGTACTTGGCTTTGTTTACTCCCGGTCGCGCAATCTTCTTGCTCCCATACTTCTTCATAGTCTTTGGAATAGCGGGACTCTACTAAGTCTATACATCTTAGGTAGTAGTACTAATTGACACTTCAACATACTGTTGTCAGAATGAAAAAAAACTGCATTAATTGTGTGTAGCAATTTTTCAATTAGTTTCCACTATCGTAAGTGTAGATAATTACTCGGCTCCAAGTATAAGTGGTTAACACAAAAGCTAGCTTATAGATTATGTTAGATATATAACTGATTCTTTAAGTAAGCATATAGTTGTTTATTGATTAGGTTCAGCCTTTGTAGAGATGCTGACTATTTTAGATTCTTCTAAACTTGAAAGTAGTTGGGGCATATTCTACATAATTTAATAGAATTTCAGAGCGAGAATGCACAATATACTTAGTTTGCTTTTATGCATACATTTGTACTATTATAATATTTGTATAAGTTGCGAATATATAGTTTCTAGGTAGTTGTAGCGCACTGAATTAGTCCGGAATTTCTGAATAAGGACTTGTACAACTGAATATTGCATCGTCTATGAATGAGAATTATTGGAAATAATTATTATTCACAGAAGTTCTGTTATGAAATGACAGAATACAGCGATATCAAATTTGCTGAAATCAATATATATAGAAATTAGAAGATTTTCTTGAATTTAGGCAAAGTCAAAACACAGTTAAGACTTGTGTAGTATCAACTTCTTTAATCTCCTAATACAGTAATTTTACTAGCTAGCAGTAATAGATTATTGCCATATTCTGCTAGCTATAAGAGCAATCAATTTTATATTTATATTCTAAGGAGCAGCGATATGGCAAAACTCAGTCCCTCTCACGCTACTAAGCAATTACTAGCAGGTTTTTGTGGAATTATTTTTGGAGGATTCGGTATTCATAAGTTTGTTCTTGGATATGCTCCAGAAGGGTTAATTACCTTAATAATTTCTTTAATAGGTGGTTATTTCACCTACGGTTTAACTTTTTTAATCATGCAGCTTGTAGGTTTAATTGAAGGGATGATTTATTTAAATAAAGCTCACGATGATTTTGTCGGTACTTATTTTATGAACAAACAAGGTTGGTTCTAAAAAATATCCAAATTGCCATAAAGCTTTTATTTTTTAGTAATATTTAGGGTACGTAAATATTGCAAGCGCAATATTAGCTTTACTTCTATTTTTATTTTAACTGCAAGCCAAGTTATGGATTGTTATCAATTTATTCCTAGCTGTTAAATAGTTATGAGCTATATAGAAATTACACTATACAGCTAGGAATTATAAATATTTTCGCCGATTTCACTAAGTTATCGTTAAGAATGAATAACTTGAATTAGAAGGATTATTTATTACTAAATAGTTTGATTATAATTTAGTTATTCATACTGACAAATATTGATGAATAAAGAATAATTTTTATAAGTTATTTCTTAGGTTTTCTCATCATTACATCTAAATAAAAAATACAATATTCTATCCGGTATCGGCTGATGCTCAAGCGTAAAAATCTCACATTGATAATGCTTTTCTGCTTTGGAATGGCTTACTTTTTTGCAATGTCTAGTTTGTCGATAAATCCATTCCTAAAAAGCCAAGCTGCCATACTTCCAATACAATTAAGTGTTGTAATTTACTTCACTTATCTGCGTTGGAATCGACACAAAGAATTTAGTTAAATATATTGCTTTTAATATAGTTTTTACAAAAATTCATACCTAAGACATTCGGTCATAAGTCCGGATTTCGCTTACCCTCGAAGTAGGGGCAAAAATAACATTATGTCCTTGTATAGGCATTATTATTTTTATAGTGAGACCGGATATTTTCCATGCAACTGGTACCTAAAAAAAACACAGTCAAAAATCCAGCAGCAAACAAAATTACCCTTGATGTTGAAGGAATGAAGTGTGCTGGCTGCGTGAAAGCTGTAGAAAAACAACTAACGCGATTTCCCGGTGTTGATAATGCTTGTGTGAATCTTGCCACTGGGGTAGCAGTCGTAGATTCCGAGGAATTTACCCTAGACATTGATGGATTGGTCAAGGAATTGACTACAGCAGGATTTCCGAGCAAACCTCGCAAAGCACCAGGGGAGACAAATAGCGCTCAAGCTCTAAAGGAAGCTAAAGAGAAAAAACAGCGAGAAATGCAATCTGCCCGAAAGCAGTTAATCGTAGCTTTACTGCTGCTGGTTTTTTCAGGAATCGGACATTTGGGTAATATTGGTGGTTTAAGGCTGCCGCTATTACAGAATATCTGGTTTCATTTTGGATTGGCCACATTAGCAATATTAATACCAGGTCGCCCGATTCTGATAGATGGCTGGTTGGGTTTACGTCGAAATGCACCCAATATGAATACCTTAGTTACTCTAGGAACCCTTAGTGCATACGTTGCGAGTGTGACTGCATTATTGCTTCCTCAATTAGGCTGGGAATGTTTTTTCGACGAACCCGTGATGATATTGGGATTTATTCTGCTCGGACGCACTTTAGAGAAACGAGCAAGAAATCGTGCTTCTGCTGCATTTCAAGAATTACTGTCCCTCAGACCTAGTATTGCTAGATTAATAGCCAAACCTAATGGGGATAACGATACTCAGAAAGCAGAAATAGTAGAAATTCCTGCCGAACAGGTTCATATTGGCGAATGGTTGCAAGTACTTCCAGGAGATAAAATCCCCGTTGATGGTGAAGTAGTTGAAGGAAAAACAGCCATTAACGAGTCAATGCTTACCGGAGAATCAGCACCAGTTCCCAAACAACCGGGAAATAGCGTCAGTGCAGGAACTATTAACCAGTCCGGGACAATTATTATTCAAGCAACTCGTACTGGAAACGATACGACAGTAGCGCAAATTGTTGGTTTAGTTGAAACAGCGCAAATTCGTAAAGCACCAGTGCAAAGATTAGCTGATACTGTAGCCGGTTATTTTACCTATGGGGTAATAACTACCGCTTTACTAACATTTGTATTTTGGTATTTTATTGGGTCTGGGATTTGGCATGATATTGCTAGTTCAACAGTGCTTACCTCCTCCCCACATTCGCAGCATTTTTCCGGATACCTCCATTCCTCAACCCCAATACATTTCTCCCCAATCCTAATCAGTTTAAAATTGGCGATCGCCGTAATGGTTGTTGCTTGTCCTTGTGCTTTGGGACTCGCTACACCCACAGCAATTTTAGTCGGAACTGCGATTGGTGCCGAACGTGGTTTATTAATTAAAGGTGGAGATGTCTTAGAAAAAGTACATCAATTAAAGACAATAGTTTTTGATAAGACTGGAACCTTAACTACTGGTTTACCTAACGTCACCGAATGCATTCCGATATCAAAGCAAAGCACCGCTGATTCATTGATTGAGCTAGCAGCAGCAGTAGAAAGTGGTAGCCAACATCCTTTAGCAAAAGCGATTTTAAATTCAGCAGTAGAGCGTAAATTATCTGTACCCGCAGCCAATGATTTTCATACCGAACCAGGATTTGGTGTATCTGCTGTAATTCAAAACACGACAATACTTTTGGGTAGCTGGGAATGGCTAAACTTAAACGGTATTAATATCGACGAAAGAATTCAAAAGCAAATTAATACTTTAGCTGAAACTGGTAAAACAGTAGTTGGTATCGCCAAAAACGGCGAAATTGATGGATTGATTGCCGTTCAAGATACTCTAAGAGAAGATGCTTCCTCAACTGTAGAAAAACTTCGTTCTTTGGGTTTAAGAGTCATGCTACTCAGCGGTGATACCCAAGAAGCTGCTTTCGCAGTAGCAGAACAGCTCGGGTTAGAAAGCAACGATGTGATAGCAGGTATCCCTCCAGCCAAAAAAGCAGCAGTCATAGAATCATTGCAAAATTCCCATCCTGAGTCTCTAGTAGCAATGGTAGGAGACGGGATCAACGATGCACCAGCCCTATCTCAAGCCGATGTAGGTATTTCCTTACATTCTGGAACAGATGTAGCGATGGAAGCTGCGGAAATTGTGCTAATGCGAGACGAATTAAAAGATGTTGTTGAAGCCATTGGCTTGAGTCGCGCTACCTTTAATAAAATCCGTCAAAATTTATTCTGGGCATTCGCATACAATGTAGTAGGAATCCCCTTAGCTGCTGGTATATTATTACCGAGCCTCGGTTTTATTCTGAATCCCGGAGGTGCTGCTGCTTTAATGGCTTTTAGCTCTGTTAGCGTAGTCACCAACTCCCTTCTATTAAGAAGGTTTGCCTCGCATTCCTAAGTTCCTCCTTTAGAGATATTATTTACGAGCAAAAATATTCGTTTGGCTCATCTCAGGTTAAACTAGGTCGGTAGTATTGTGTTGCGTTTCTCACATATAAACTGTAAGAACGCGACCTCAAGCTGCATCAATAAGACAGCGGGTAAAACATTCCGGTTCTACTCAAGAATCAAAACCAGTTTTACAGATAGCAGCTTCTGACCACTGAGTAATGGTTCGACAATGGCAACAAACTATACCAAACGAATCTTGATTGCTGACAATTCAACCGATTGTAGCAACGGTAATTCTATGGCACTACAATCGAATGAAACTCATATCTTGATTATAGAAGACGACCAGGGACGTAAAGAATTTACTTTAGAAAATTCCCTTTATTCTATTGGTAGAGACCGCGAATGCGATATTCATTTAGTATCGCAGTTTGTCTCGCGTCGTCATGCAACATTAGTAAAACTACCAAGAGATGGTGACAGTGATAAACGGTTTTATTACCGTATTGTGGATGGCGATGTCAAAGGAAAACCTAGTTCCAACGGTTTGATGATTAACGGACGTAGCAAAATACCAGCCCACGATTTAAAAAATGAAGATGAGGTTGTATTCGGTCCACAGGTACGTGCTATTTATTATCTACTGCAAAGAGATGCCACTCAAACCGGGCAAACAGATGCTAGCGAGTATGACATCACATTAATCAATCCCAGCATGACCGAAGATACTGAGGATTAAGAAGTTGATATTAATTGATGGGGGAGGATTTTGGGCACTTCTGCAATATAGGTATTTACCTTGTAGCTAGTGCCCGGAATTTTTTATATATATTAGTTGAGATGCGAACTAAAAAAATAGGCTTATCCTTACAAAGCATGTGAAAAAAGCAGAAAAAAAGGTAACAGGTAACAGGGAATAAAAATATTATTGTCACCCCTTGAAGCTAAAAACATAGAATTGACAAAGGTTTCGGGGTGCTTGTCACCCCGTGAAATCCGGCGCTTTATTACCGCTACTACACAGGCAAATTCCGCCTCCGTGGAATAGTTGGTTTTCAACCCACGCAGGTGGGTTTTGCTTGTGTAGCCGCGACTTACAGTCGCCAGGTAAGGTATTAAATTAAACTTTTAAAACATCTTCTAAGATAAGACGTATTAATTTAACATAAATAGCTATAAATTTTCTTAGCCCTAAATTAAATTATTTATTCAATTTTTTTGAATTATAACGTGTTGGAATAACGGTCATTAATCGCGGTGAATTAGCTTTGATATTCATCCGCAACTAATGCCTAAACAATTATTCACTTGCCTATCCCGCAAGAGTTTCAGTTAAATGCCAATGGCGGTAATCTTCGACTACTTGCTTCATAAATTCAAAAACTTGTCGGCAGTGATTATCAAGTTGGAGTGGTAATTCCTCATTTTTAAACACTAAGTTCATTTTGGTTTCGGTTTCAGTGGCTGTACTCTTATCAATAAGTACCTCTATCGTGACAAATTTCGAGAAAGGAACGCTACCGGGCACCTCTCGTGCCAAAATATAATCGGATGTATAGTATTGCACATCCAAATTACATTCTTGCAAAAGCTCTATAACCAGCGGTTGCAGATGATCTATGGGAAGAGAAACAATATACGAACAGGTATAGCGAGCCATATTAGTCCCACGCCTTACAACAGTCAATCCATCTTATAATACATAACTACACAAAAACCGAGTAGTTATAATTCATTAACCACTTTAATCGCTATTTTTCTGACATAATTACTGATATCGCATCATTCATAAGGAAACCAGAATTATTCTCGATTGTATTTTATTTGCTTTAGCTTTCCTTGTTTTCCATCAGTATTTAATTTAGACCGCCCAAACCCTGTAAAATAATGGTTTGGTGCGAGAATAAAAAAGATGAAAGTCGCAATTACTGGAGCAACGGGATTTGTCGGTAGTCGTTTGGTAGAAAGATTGCAAAAGCAAGGTATGAAAATATTGGTATTAACCCGTAATACCGAAAGCGCTCGAAGGCTTTTCCCAGCTAATGTTTATCCTGATGTGGAAATTATCGCTTATACACCTGCTGTTTCGGGTTCCTGGCAAAATGAAATCGCAAATTGTGAAGGTATAGTCAATCTTGCTGGCTCACCAATCAGTGAAGGACGCTGGACAACCGAACGCAAACAAGAAATTCTCAACAGTCGTAAGCTAACCACGCAAAAAGTTGTCGAAGCTATTGCTAATAGCTCAACAAAACCACAAGTATTAGTAAATGCTTCTGCAATTGGTTATTACGGTACCAGCGAAACAGCCACCTTTGATGAAAACAGCCCTTCTGGTAACGATTTTCTCGCTCAAGTTTGTCAGGTTTGGGAAGCTGAAGCTCAGAAAGTTACAGATAGTAACGTGCGGTTAGTAATTTTGCGATTTGGAATTGTACTGGGAATGGGTGGTGCGCTTGGTAAAATGATTACCCCATTCAAGCTATTTGCAGGGGGTCCTATCGGTAGTGGGGAACAGTGGTTTTCGTGGATTCACTTAGACGATATGGTTGGCTTAATATTGCATGCTCTGACTAACTCGCAAATGTCAGGAGTGTACAATGGCACAGCACCCAAGCCGGTTCGCATGGCAGAACTATCTACAACTATGGGTCAAGTAATGAATCGTCCTTCTTGGCTACCAGTCCCAGCTTTTGCCATTGAAGCGATGTTAGGTGATGGTGCGGTAGTCGCTTTGGAAGGTCAGAAGGTTTCACCTAAACGTACTTTAGAAAGCGGTTTTAAATATGGGTACTCAGATTTGGAACCAGCTTTAAAAGAAATCCTGTGATTTTAGATTTTGAAAAGTTCTGGATAAAACAATGGTAGTGGGAGTGTCTCGCTCCCTAATAATATTTAACTACTAGTCCTTTTCATTAGTTTTGACAGTTTTGTTTTCTACGGACGTAATGTAGAGACGTTATAAAGAACATCTCCCGACATTTCCAAAGAAAACGCCACCATAGCCGAATTAATGAAACGCACCACTACCCTTCATTTGATAAATTATGACTGGTTCGTTTTACGGCAAACCTCGGGAGACGTTATATTATATATAAATCTCTACATTACGTTGGTAGATAAACAAAACTATCAAAATGGATAAAACAGACCACTACTATTCCTTTTGATTTTTTTTGACTGTATGTAGAGACGTAGAATTTTACGTTTCCCGACGGTTGCGGCAAAAACTAACTCTTCAGAATTAATCCAATCAACCACTAAAGCTACCAATACTCATCAAAATCAATGATGTTAACTATTAGCGGTCGCTCCTATTAACATCCGATTAAAAAAATATTATTGGCGAACTTCTAACTTGCGGGAAACCCAACTGATAATACCGCTTAGAAGCGCACCAGCCATCAATATACCCATTGCTGGAGTAAAGACTGGGTCCCATAGCTTGTACCATAAATCTAAACCTAGGGGTATTCCAGCACCACGACCAATGACTGCTATCGCAAGCCAAAAAAAGCTGATTAAAACAAGAAAAACATCAGCTACTAAAAATGTATTAAGTAAATTCAATAATTTATCTTTCATAAGATGTCAGATATCGAATGTAAAATTGAGAATTGGAAATAATGAAAAATCTGTGGATTAAATACCACAGATGAAAACAAATTTTGTTTTACCTTGATTAATCGAATAGCCAGCTTTTAATCTTTGCCAAACTTTTCCAGTCCGGTTTTCTAGTCAAACCGTCGTCAATGCTATTTTTGATTTCTTCTTGCCATTCTTCATTAACCAGCATTAATTGCGAAGCAACCTCTACATGGTCTCGCAAACCTTTTTGACCTGTTTCCAACATAGCTGTAGCTAAATTAACCCTTGCCTGGGGGTCTTGAGGATTCAACTTTACAGCCTTGTTTGCAGCTTTAGAAGCCAGCTTCGGTTTGCCCTCTAGCATATACAACCATGACAAACAAGTCCACGCAGCACTGTTTTGAGGTGCGCGATCGCAAATGTCTTTAAAGACCGGAATCAACTCAGCAGGCTCGGTTCCAGCTTTATAGCGTTCGAGTGCTTCATCAAATAAAGATTCAACTGTTTGAGTCATAGCAAAACAAATATCATTCCTATCAGTCAAAAGTCCTTTGTAATTAAATAACTATTTACGAAAAAACACAAAGGACTTTTAACAATTTTTCTAAACACCAAAGGATTTACCACAACCACATGTGGTGTTAGCGTTGGGGTTTGTAAACTGGAAACCTCCACCAATCAGTGAATTGCTGTAA
The DNA here is from genome assembly GCF_002368095.1 of Calothrix parasitica NIES-267. Taxonomy (GTDB): domain Bacteria; phylum Cyanobacteriota; class Cyanobacteriia; order Cyanobacteriales; family Nostocaceae; genus Rivularia; species Rivularia parasitica. The sequence goes on from NZ_AP018227.1 coordinate 8,170,369, forward strand.
TCAAGCATCAAACCATAAAGATATAATAAGCTTTTACGGTCGCAAACAATCTTGAAGCCGTCGTAATCAAAAATATCGTCGTGTTCGCTAATCTTGCTGGAGTCTTCAAAGTCCATCATGTAAGACATTCCAGAACAGCCACCTTGACGAACTCCTACCCGCAAGCAGAGTTCTTGACCTTGTTGTTCTTGCAATAATTTAACTTGTTGCAATGCAGCTTCGCTGAGTAAAATTCCTCGTTGAGACTCGGTTGCTTGTGTCATCTGCTTAATACTCCCATATATTTGTATGACAATCAGTCCCCGAAAGGACTTTAACGCGCGAATTGCGAGCCAGAAACTGGAGATAATATTAGTTCCATGTTGCTCGACAATATTTATTTTTTGCTGTTTTACTTATTCTAGCGATATTAACGAGGCTACAGTTATTTTCAATTCTGGTGGAAAACAAGGATAAATAAAGACATTGCATCCCCTCAAAGCAATTTGGGTCTTGCTGTAATTGATAAAGGGGAGACATCAAATTATGATTGCAGCATGCCTATAAGTTTTATTCTAAAATTGAAAGACTTGGCATATTTATAAAACACTATTTTCGGAGAAGTAATACAAAGGAAAGGAAGCTTTTGAATACAGAAAAAAGAATCCTTCTTCTCCTAGAAATAAAATTTACTCAGCGTTCCAGTTATAAACCTACTCTATGATAAGTTTAAGTCGCTCTACCATCCGTCGCTTGAAGAAATTACCCCAAATTACTTCTGTATGGGAGGGTGACCGTCGTCCATTTTCATCAACCAGCGGGGAAGATTCACAGGAACAGAACGAATGCATTCTTTGGGTTGATGCTCACGAGGGAGTTGTGCGTTCTATGGATGTAGTGAATTCTCAAGCTGGACCGGAAGCGGTTGTCCGTACTTTAATGCGAGCTATAGAAAGTCCCCACAATCCGGCCAAACCAGCACGTCCTCAAAAAATTGTAGTCCAAGACAGGGAAATTCAATTTTATTTACGCGGAGTGCTACAAGATGTGGATATTGTGATTGACCGCGTACCCGAACTACCGTTAATTGATGAACTGTTTCGCGGCTTTTCAGAAGTTATTGACGACCAAGTTCCAGATTTACCTCCCGAGTACGCAAGTCTATTACAAGACAAAGCTTTTGCTATTTGGAAATTAGCACCTTGGGAATTTTTAGAAGAACAGCAGATTTTATCGATAGAAATTAATAAATGGGATATCGGCACCCTACACGCTTCTGTAATGGGAATGCTAGGTATGGAGTATGGAATTTTACTTTATCGTTCGGAAGAATCTCTTAAGTATTTCCGTGCCACTGTTTTAAAAGAAGATTCTTCACAAGAGTTTCTTGAGGAAGCTTTTCTCAAACAAGATTGTTTATTTATGACTTTTGAACGCGCAACTAGCGTTGAAGGGGAAGAAGATATATTCACTGATTTAGCAGACTACCCATTGTCGGAAATCAATCCAACTTTTGGTAATATTCATCCTCTTGAAGGGGTACGCTCTATTTTATATGAAGAAGAAGCTCTGATTTCATTAGTTGCTTATTCGGCTTTACATCGCTTCATTCGCGAACAACGCGATAATTTAAGCAATGGTTTATTTCCACCGTTGAGCAATCGTTATCGTATATCTTTACCGTCTTCTTTACAAGCCAGAAGCAAATCAGTTTCAGTAACTGTAGCTACTCAAACTCAGTTAGCCTCAGAGTTAGAGGAAATGGCAAGCTTTGATGATGATGAGGAGATAATGCTAAATCATCCATCTGCAAGTCTTTCGTTACGGGATGATTTAATACCTGAAGACTCTTTCCTGAGTTTGGGAATGATTTCATGGGAAATGTTGGAATATTTAAAAGATACTTCCAAATACCATCAGGTTGGCGATGTTGTACAAGTCGGTGAAGGTTTACCAGTAATATTAATTCAAACTTCCCGTCCAAAGGCAAAAACGATAATTGAATGCATCCAAAGAGATGGAGGACTTAGTGCAATTTGTTTTAATCCCGGCGCAAATCCTTTTGATGGCACTAATTATGATATTGGTCTATTGCAAACTAAAAATCAAGAACTATTTCTCTTTGGTGAATTTGAAGATGATGACCCAGCCCATGTGGAAGCTAGACAAAAGTGGAACCAGCGCTGCAAAAATACTAAGGGATATTGCGGTCTAATTATTGCGAGGGGATTAACCGGAGCTTCTCGGGGAAATCCCCAGTTACGAGACATGATGGCTTTATTTGAAGCACGTTATTTATCACCCAAGGAATTAGGTGTTGGCACGCTTCAACTGATGCCTCAATTATGATTTTCTGTAAAGGTAAATTTCTGTAAAATCTGCTTTTTATATTGCCATTTATATAATATCCAGCAATATTAATCTAAACTGACTGGCTTTATTGTGCTGCAATAATATGAATATACATAATCTTATATATCTTGATTCTCAACTATCGAATGATTTTGCACTATTGTGTTACTAAATATCTACCGAAAGTATAAGATAACTAGTATTTATTTGTTTACCTTAACCTTTAAGATTTATATTCACTATTCATATAAAGTAACCGTTAGCAATATGTTTTGGTAGAGTTATAGCGTTTCCTAGTCTATTGAAGTACACTCAAAACCTCATCCCCAACCTTATTAAGGAGAGGGGAGATAAATTACTGCTTTGTCGGAGTGAGGTAATCGCTGTACCTCAGTTGCTTGAGAAAGGCTATAAGACGGTATCTAAATCAAAATATATTCCTATATGCAATTATATTTGTCAAAAAATATTCACTAGATATCAAAATAATTTATGCATCAAACTGAAAGATAATTTATTAGTAGGAATAATATTTTTATATTACTAAATTAAACCTAATGTAGTCGCTATTATCAGTTGGATGCTTAATGCTTGCTGAATTTAGATAGCTATAATTGAAGTATCCATGGGTAGGTATGATTGACCATAATTATATATTGACGACATTCAAATACATGAAAAAACACTGTATATTTTTTTATTTAATTATTTGAGATGTTTGGCAATTAAGTTTTAACTTCTTTTAAGTTATTCCTTGAAACTTATCTATTCAAAATAAAGACTTTACAGGATAAATGTATTTTCTTCATAAAGAAAAAGTCATATCAAATATTTTTTATTTCAATAAAGATTAAGTAAAGAGTAAATTTATTTAAAAAAAATAGATATACAATCGAGAAATCAGTTAATTAACAGTTTTATAAAAAATATGTTTATAAACTCTTATTTATATGTACAAATACTTAAATCCTGATTTAATTTCCTTTAAAAAGCCAATAAATAATGGCGCGATTAAATGTTTTGGATTGCAATCGATGAAAAAAACGGCAACAACCGCACACTAACTCCTGTTAGCGCAAACCCTGGCAAAAACAGGCTTTTTGTCAATTAATGTGCCATTTACGTTAAAAATTCACAACGCTCTTATCTATCAGGATCAATGGGAAACGTTATTCTACAGGCTTGGAATAAAACCACAAAATTGCTACTTAAGGAGGTAAAAAAACATTTTAGAAAATATAAGTTGATTGACTCGTGGAAATTTGCAGGAGATTCTTTTAAAATCGACCGGAAAGCTTTAGCTGTTTACCACAAGCAAGTTTCACAGTCCAAGCTATCTATGGTCATTAATTTGGTACATAAAAAGGAATCGCTATGGTGGACTGTTTCTCCAAGATATAGTCAATATCTTGCTTTAAATGAGTTAAAAATTATCATGAATTTTTTATTGGGAACTTTAAAGCAAAAGCAACTGCAAAAAAGTATGCGACCTAACTGCATTAATCAAATGTTATTGCAGCTACTTTCCGATGCCGAACAAAGTTTACTTAGTTATTACTTTAAGGCGATTCAACATTTTTATTTGCCCCTGTCATGTTTTTAAGCAAAGTACTTGACGAAAAAAACTATGGGATAGAATTAAATGCTGATTACAAGATAAAAACTTGTAAACCGTTATTTGCTTAACAGTAAATATCTCAAATAAATTTATAAAATTTACTTCTATCGGCTCCTTATCTCAGAGCTTTGTTTAGTTCCAGGTGCGAGTCGCAATCAATCTACCTTCAATTACTGCGACCAAACTAATTGATAAATGGTGATATCGACCCAAACGCTGCTAATAGTTTTTGTCCCAATACAAATCCTTGTTTACTTTTGGCAACTTTGATAGGATTGTCGCTCTCATTATTTATTTTGTTTTTTTTCATGATGTCAATATACAGCAGATAACACCACAAAATGACCAATAAGAAATGGGCTGTAAAACGTATAACAGTTAATCTTGCAGCACAAGAAGCAGACAAACTGGAAAAATATTGCCAGCAAACTGGTAGACCTGCTACGGATGTGATTCGAGAATTAATTCGAGGTTTATCCGTCACCGAAGAAAGTAAAGATATTGCAGGGTAAGCACCTTATGTAGCAGTAACAAATCACAAAATTTACAAATTGAAAGAATCGAGATTTTGCCGCACAAACTGGTGGAAAATCTGTATTTTCTACCTGATTGTTTAGTACATGGAAAATTCCGACACCAACTCAGTTACAATTTGTAAAAGATACTCAATCAAAAAAAACGGAATGCGAGTTGCAATCGTAGGTGCGGGACTAGCCGGTTTATCATGTGCTGTAGATTTAGCCGAAGCCGGTTGTGAAATTCAGATTTTCGAGTCTCGCCCATTTGTTGGTGGAAAAGTCGGTAGTTGGATTGATAGCGATGGCAATCACCTGGAAATGGGATTGCACGTCTTTTTTGGGTGCTACTATCAATTGTTTGATTTGATGAAAAAGGTGGGTGCATTTGAACACTTACGTTCAAAAGAGCATATCCATAATTTTATAAATCGAGGTGGGCGAACTGGTGCATTAGATTTTCGCTTCCTTACTGGTGCCCCTTTCAATGGATTAAAAGCTTTTTTTACAACTTCTCAATTGTCGTTACAGGATAAAGTACAAAACTCTCTTGCATTGGCAACAAGTCCGGTTGTAAGAGGTTTGGTTGACTTTGATGGTGCGATGAAAACCATCCGCGATTTAGATAAAGTTAGTTTCGCCGATTGGTTCCGCAGCCACGGTGGTAATAATGGAAGTATCGAACGGATGTGGAACCCCATTGCTTACGCTTTGGGTTTTATTGATTGTGAAAACATGTCAGCCCGCTGCATGTTGACGATATTTCAGCTATTCGCGGCTAGAACCGAAGCCTCAAAATTGCGGATGCTCGAAGGCTCACCTCAAGAGTACCTGCATCAACCGATTGTCAATTATTTAGAAGCCAGGGGAACCCAAATTCATACTCGTCGCGGGGTAAGAGAAATCAAGTTTACAGAAGTTGATGGTACAACGCGAGTAGATGGATTAGTGGTTAAGAACGGCGATACTGAAGAACATATAACCGCCGATGCTTATATTGCAGCTTGTGATGTACCTGGAATTACCCGTTTGCTGCCTTCGGAATGGCGTAAATGGTCTGAGTTTGACAACATTTATAAGTTAGATGCCGTACCGGTAGCAACGGTGCAGTTACGTTTTGATGGTTGGGTCACAGAAATGCAGGATGGTCAAAAACGCAAACAGTTAGAGCAAGCAGCTGGTATTGATAATTTGCTATATACACCCGATGCTGACTTTTCTTGCTTTGCTGATTTGGCTTTAACTAGCCCTTCCGATTATTACCGAGAAGGAAGTGGTTCTTTGATGCAACTGGTATTGACTCCAGGAGACCCTTTTATCAAGAAAAGTAATGAGGAGATAGCCAAGCATGTATTAGCCCAGGTTCATGAGTTGTTCCCTTCGTCGCGAGAGTTAAACATGACCTGGTATAGTGTTGTTAAACTCGCACAATCGTTGTATCGAGAAGCTCCGGGAATGGATGTTTATCGTCCGCAGCAAAAAACCCCTGTAGAAAATTTCTTCCTATCGGGTAGCTACACTCAGCAAGATTATATAGATAGTATGGAAGGTGCAACAATTTCGGGAAGACGTGCGGCAAAAGTCATTTTAGAAACTATGAAAAAATAGTTTGGCAGAGAAAATAGGGAGAAGAAATAACCATTATCAAGAATTTTTCTTCTTCATAATTTTCTTTGTAGGGTAGATGTTTCGGTCTTTGTAGGCAGAAATTGAGTCAAAGGGATAGTGATGGTGATGAAAAATAAAAATAATTTTAAGACTGCTAATCAAAAAATTAGGATAAAAATATAAAATGGGTAACTGGTTGGAGCATACTGTACAAGTAGAAGTAGACGCTCCTATAGAATTAGTATGGGGTATGTGGTCGGATTTAGAACAAATGCCCCGCTGGATGAAATGGATTGATTCGGTCAAAATTCTTGAAGACAATCCAGAATTATCCCTGTGGAAACTTGACACTGGTGGATTTAATTTTAGTTGGCGATCGCGAATTCTTAAAGTGGTCGAGCATCAAATAATTCAGTGGGAATCAGTTGATGGTTTACCTAATAGAGGAGCAATAAGATTTTATGACCGTCAGAATAGTAGTATTGTCAAATTGACCGTTGGTTATGCCATACCCGGTATCATTGGCAAACTAATGGATAATTTATTTTTAGGACGAGTAGTAGAATCAACCCTGCAAGAAAATTTAGAAAGGTTCAAGCAGTACGCTCAAACTGGAGTTAGTCCCTTAGAGTAAGGAGGGGAAGGTAAAGGTTAAAGGTTAAAGGTTAAAGGTCAGAGGTCAGAGGTTTTAATTCCTAATGAACCTGAGTTCGGGATATTTTTTGGTTAATAGAATCGTCAAAAATATTGGGTAATCTGGCTGAAGGAAAATTGTATTTGCTCTCTCGTTTACCATTTACAGCAATCTTTTTACTCTCTACTTGCTACTTTTTACTTGCTACTTGCTACTTATTTTTGGTGAATCTCTTAACCCGAACTAACGTTAATGATTACCAGGTAGGGTCGCTAAATATATTAATTGTTAGTTGTTCTTTACCTGCTGGTACAGAACTAATACAAGCGCGGATGATATCTCCGTCTTTGACTTCAACCGTACAAGCGTGACAAGATCCCATTAAACAACCCGTAGGAATCAGTACCCCTGCTCTATCTGCAACATCGAGTAGAGGTTCCCCAACTTCGGCATCAACTTTAACATCATCTGGTAAAAAGTGAACTTTAACACTCATTTTTTTATTAGTTAGTAGTTATTAGTAGTTAGTAGTTAGTTGACGATCCGCACTCTACGGGTGAAAGCGGTTAATGGCTAGTCAAGAAGCTCTACCATAGACGTTAAAATTGCCTTTAAGGATTAGTATTTATTTTACTTTAAGTCCCTCGATGCAAGCCAACGTAATAATAATAGTAGTTATTAGACTGGTAATCCTTTTTCCGCTACTACCAACTAATAACTAACCACTAACAACTAACCACCTTCCTAAGATAACAAAACGCTTAAATCCAAATAGCGCTCTACATTCACAGCCAAAGAGTCTAATAGTTTTTCTCTCTGCTCGCGGTAATTAGGAACACCAGTAGGTAAAGATTTTAAACCGCGCTGCTGACGTAAACGATTTAACCAAGCACGTCTCCAAGGGCCGTTATCAAACATACCATGTAGATAAGTACCCCATACAGATTGACAATCGTCTACCAAGCCCAAATTAATATCGTCAAACAAAGCCTCGAAACCTTGTGAGTTTGGACCTTGAGTTTCAATACGCGAACGTCCTTGGTGAATCTCAAAACCATGAACTGGTAAACCAGCTTGGGGAAAATTAGAGGTTACTTGGCGCTGTCGGGCAATTTTTTGTCCTGTAATTACGCTTTTAACAGGTAATAATCCTAAACCTCCAAATCTTCCAGCTTGTCCTTCAATACCTTCTGGGTCGGCTATCATCTGGCCTAAAATTTGAAAACCACCACAGATTCCCAATACCGTACCACCAGCTGCTGCGTAGTTTTGGATTTGTTCGGCCATTCCAGTTCTCTGCAATAGCAACAAGTCAGGTATTGTTGTTTTAGTACCTGGAAGGATGACTGCGTCGGGATGTCCCAAATCGTGCTTTGGGCTGATATATTTCACTCCAACACTAGGTTCTGATTCGAGAGGGTCAAAATCGGTAAAGTTGGCGATTCTTGGTAACTTAACGACCGAAATATTTAGTTCACCATTGAATTTACGTGGTTTTCTTTCCAGTAAATCGAGGGAATCTTCAGCAGGGAATACCTGCTCTAAATAAGGAATAACTCCTACTACTGGAATACCAGTCTTTTCTTCCAACCATTTAATTCCCGGCTCCAATATCGAACGCTGTCCCCGGAATTTATTAATGACGATACCTTTTATTAAAGCTCTTTCTTCTGGTTCAAGTAGCTCTAAAGTACCTACCACATGAGCAAATGCTCCACCACGCTCGATATCAACTACCAATAGAGTCATAGCATTTAAATGCTTGGCCACTCGCATGTTAGTCAAGTCGCGATGTTTGAGATTGATTTCCGCAGGACTACCAGCACCTTCACAAACTAATAAGTCAAATTCTGTTCCTAAATTATGTAAAGATTCTTCAATAGCTCTCCATCCCAAGTCAAAATATTGCTCGTAATAATCTGTAGCGCTGACTTTCCCTACAGCCTTTCCTTTAATGATTACTTGAGAGGTCATATCTCCTTGGGGTTTGAGTAGAACTGGGTTCATTTCAATCCAAGGAACCACTCCCGCAGCCCAAGCTTGTACTGCTTGTGCATAGCCAATTTCTCCACCATTGGCTGTAACATAAGCATTATTTGCCATATTTTGACCTTTAAAGGGAGCCACTCGCCATCCACGTCGTGATAATATACGACATATTGCAGCACATAAGAGTGATTTTCCCGCGTGGGATGTTGTCCCCACAACCATAATTGATTTCATAATTAGCTATTATCTTTTCTTTATCGGACTTATTGAGTTAAAGGGTGAAGCCAAGGAAAATACAAATAGTGACAAGGTTGTTGATAGAACCGATGTCATTTGCGTGTAATCCCGAGTGGTATCTTCCTGGAATTTATATTCCTACTTATAAACACTTCATAAAGGGAGTGGAGGCTTCAGTACTTATTGTTCCCTTATTCACCTCGCTCCTAACTCTTATTCACCTATATTCACCTAATTAATTCAAAATCAATTCAAAAAGGTAATCTAAATATACGCGTTAATGCATTCAACAAGCGGTCGGTAATTGTTGGAGTAGCCCAAGTTTTGCTCTGAAAACTTTCTGTCAATTGACGACCCAAAGGAGTTAGACGAAAGCTATCTGTTATTCCTTGTCCGTCAACTTCCCTTCGTAGTAAGCCCACTTCAATTAACCAAACTAAAGCGTTATCTGCTGCCAATTCCGATAAAGTACGCTTTGTATAGTTGTTCCTTACACCATCTGACCCAGATATTTCACTCATTGCTACGCGTTCGCTCAACATCCGTTCAAATAGGCCTAACTTAAAAGGAGAGCACCTTAACGCTCGGGAAGCCCGTTTTTCAGTGGAATTAGTATAGGTAAAACTTTTTTGAGTTTGTAAATCAGCAACAGGCATTTTGAGTATATTAATGGTATTTTGATTTCGTCTTCACTTTCTATATTAATCGTAATATTGTTAATTTTTTTTATAAACTTGCTTCTTCCGCGCAATGAAGTCTATACAAAAGGCTAGCACCGCTTCGCGGAAGTAAGAAGTAAAAAGTAAGAAGTAAAAAGTAAGAAGTAAAAAGTTTGATATCTGGGGCTTTTCAGCCATTTTTAATGGTTGCCTTATTTAAGCCGTGTTGTACTAGATAAATAATTCTAAAAAGGGAGTAGGTAATTAGGGTGATGTTAGGTAAAACAAGTCCATAATCTTCAAAAATGTTGTATGGCAAGTATTTTATTTTTTTTACTAATTAGGCATACTATGCGATAAAGAGGCTTACCTTTTAGTTATTATTTCTTTCCACAGCATATATATAGTATCTTTCTTCTCCAACAATACTATTATCAAAATATTTTAGCTTCGTAAATTTTAAATCGTTAGTTTGAATTTTAAGCGGATAGCTTAGGATTAATATATTTTTTATCTTACTATCCTGAATTTCAAGTTTGATTTTATCAATTAGTTCTGATTGATTCTTAATGAATTTAGTTTGAGGATTATCAAAAAAACTGCCAAGTTTATCGTAGGCTAGATAGTATATTTTCAAATTCGCGTAAGCAGAGATAGGTGAAACTATTGTATTTTTATCTGCGAGAATAAAGCTTTCGTTTAATCTTTCTTTTTTTATATAGTTTGCGGCTACCTTACTTTTAGAAAACGGATGAATTAAATCCATACTATAAGCGTATATACCTGAAATCATCTGAATTACTAAAATTATGGTAATTACTCTTTTGTGATTTTTTTTACAGTAAGAAGTAATTTTATGAATATGAAATAGTTTAGGAATATTATATGATTCCTTGAAACATCTACTAATCCATATAGATGCTAAAAATATGATAAATAAGTTTCCGTGATGCCTCAAAGTTCCTTGAAATTTTAACCAAGTAAATATCAATATTCCCGAAGTTGCTGACAAGTAAAAGAATAAAGCAAGCGGTTTATTGATGAAAATTAGTGTCGAGAAAAATATTAAAAATAACGAAACTAATGAAGCAAATAATATTAAAAAATAATTATTTCTGACGATATTATGACTCCAGAAATGATATTCAAAAAAATCTGGAATTGGAACATAGCTATACCAAATTGCTCTGATTGCATATCCCAAGCGTTTCAACATGATGAATATAAAATCGAATCTGGAAACCACTGTTTGTTCTCCAATGTTCTGCTGTATATCTTTCGCAGTATCTTGAACAGCAGCTGGAAATAATTGGAAAATTGATAAGCCAATACCTAGGAACAAGATAATTAAACCTATAGTTAAATTTCTCGCTCGTTTGCTATCTGGTTGGTACTGACCAATTTTATATAATCTAACTGTATCAATAATTAAAGTTAGACTTAAACATAAGCAGATTATTAAGCCATAAATATTTGTATTTGCTAGAAGCGCTAAACTTAAAAATGTGAGAATGTAATTTCTATTTTGTGAAGTAAATAAATAACAAAACATAAAAACTAATAATAAGCCTAAGTTGTAGTTTCTGCTAATAAGATTATATTCAAATAGAGAAAAATAACTAAAAGTAAAAAGTGTTTTCTCTATAATATTAAAGGGTGACAGTTTCACAAATATATAAACAGAAGCAGTTGAGATGAGTATGTGAAACAACTGCATTGAAAAAGGATTATGAGTAAACTTCGCGATAAAAAATAAACATAAATGCCATAGCCCCGGATGTCCTTCGTATTTCAAATTTTGATATAAATCAATTATGGTTGAGGAATCCCTTGCAAGCAGCCACGCTTGAGTTTCGTCGCGCCACATCTCGTGGTTCAGAATGCCTATAAAGCTTACAATAAAGAAAATTAAAATCAGACAGTTAGAATAAGTAAAATATTTGGATAAAACACTATTATTCTTAATTGGTCTTTTTTGAGTTATAACCATTTATTGCTCCCTCCGAACATCAAAAAAATAGAAGAATATATTTAATTTTATTGATTAATTTTAGTGTTTAATTATATTGATTCTTACGGGTTCGTAATAGCGCTACTACGAACCAGAAGCGACGAATTTGAGTTAATTGCTAGTTTGATAATTTCTTTCCCAGAAAAAACCAGCTACACCAGCAACTTGTGAGACAAACAATAAAGCTGATAGTAGTAATTTCGGTTGAGATATGTTTTGTGATAGAGGATATTTTAGTAAATTAAAATAAAATGATATTGGTTCGACTTTAATTTCTCTATGAGCGCGTTTAGCTCGAACTTGATGAAAACAGAAAGCACCACGTCCGTAGAAAAAGTGCTGCTTCCAATAGCTCGATAGTGTCAATTTATGAGCGTGATATACATTAACTTCCGGCACGTAAATCATTCTATTACCGTATTGTAGCCAACGGTCGCAAAATTCTCGGTCTTCTGCTGCTGCTCGGGGATAGGTTGTATCGAATCCGCCAATTTCGTGAAAGCGTTCTTTGGATATTGCAATATTGTTTGAAGCAAAGAAAGTTGCTTTTTGAGGGTCTCGGTTGTAGTAGCTATATAGATAGTTAATTAATTCTTGAGATGCAGTAGAAAAAGGATTTTCCGAAAGTATATTGATTGTTTTTCCTCCAATCAAGCAATCTGGTGTATTTGCAAAACAAGCAGCTATTTTACTTAACCAGTCTGGTGCAGGTTTACAGTCATCGTCGGTGAAAGCAATAAATGCTCCTTTTGCTTGTTTCGCACCAGTATTGCGAGCGGTAGCGGGACCAGCATTTGTTTGTTTGAGTAACGTAATTTTTATTTGATTATTGAAACTTTTTACTACTGATTCGAGAGACATTTGACTACCGTCATCAACCACAATAACTTCATAAGCATCGCGGGGATATTCTAATTGAGTTAAAGATTCAAGACATTCTGCTAATTTGTCGGGACGGTTATAGGTTGGAATAACAATTGAAATAAATGGGATTGAACTATTAAGTATGTCCATCTTTTTATATTTATTGTATTTATTATATTTCTAAGATTAATTAGATTTTGTACGTAATTGTTTTATGTTTTGCAAGATTTCTATAATGGTTATTCTGCCTCCAGGAAGCATTAACCAAAACGATATGTAAGTAAAGCAAAAAATCATAAAACTGACCGATAAACTCATAATTGAGTTATCAAAACTAGGCAACACCTGTTTGCATAGATAAATTACAACTGCTGCACTGATTGAAGAAAAAGCCGGACAGCCTACTGCGCCAAGAAAATCCTTCCCAGTTAATGGGGATGCTTTCAAACAAAATGCTACCGACGGATAAGTCAACAAGCAAATCGCGATCGCGTAACCTGTTGCAACACCAAAAGCGTCCCATCGCGAACCGATTATGACCGCAATAATCACAATCGGTGTGTGGATAAGTGCCCAACGAAACTGTTGCTGAGTTTGTCCGGCCGATACATAAAGCCATTTTGTAACTCGGTGCATACTACCAACAAATACCGCTACGTTTAACACTCGAAATAATGGAACAGCTTCTAACCATTGATTCCCCAATAGCAACAGCAGAACGTTTTGAGCTTCAACAAACAAGAACGCTAGGGCTGGCATACATAAGGAAAATAGCAGCGTTAACCCTTTGCGGCAGTAGCTACGGTATAGATTTGTGTCATGCAAGGTACGGCTGAAGCTACAAACTGCTACGTCAAACAAGGGGAAGTAAACCTGCTCGAAGGAAAAATAAGCCCATTTATAAGCAATTTGATAAAGTCCAAGAGCTGTTGCTCCACTTAAGTAGCCAATCAGGATGCGGTCTAATTGCATGCCTATACGCATCAGAAACCGAAAAGCTGTAAGATGCGCTCCGTAAGAGAGCATTCCCTGTAAATTGCTGTCAATTTTTTGAGTTTTAGCTTTAATTTGTTTTTCAGGTAGCCAAGGACAAATCATTAAATAGGCGATGCTTTGAATTAACTGCATTACAACTAATTGCAATACCAAGGCCCAATACCCCCAGCCCTTTGATGCGGCAAAAATCGCGATTGCAGCAGCAACAACCAGCGAAATTACTTCGATTGTTGTCAATACGCCAAAACGCATCTGTCGTTTCAAAAGTGACTTATGCACGAAGGTCAAACAAACTATCGAAAACCCAAATGTCATTGCGATGGTGATTCCGATTAATTTTTCCTGCCGATAAAAGTGGGCGAGAATCGGAGCCATAATTACCATTAAGCATACAATTACGGCGTTAACTTTCAATGACAGCCAAAAGCTAGCGCTAAGTTGCTGATTATCCAGTTCTTGGCGCTGTATAGCAGCTGTTTCTAAACCGAAGTTACTTAAACTGTCAGCGAAAGCAAGTAAAGGTGCAACCATCGCCACTAAACCAAACTCTGCTGGTGATAGCATCCGAGCTAGTATCGCAGTTGAGCCAATTCCTACACCAAGTTTTATGGGTTGAGCCGCAAAGCTAATTAAACCAGATAAAAGCGACCGCCGTTTAAGATCGGAACGAAGGGTATCGGTGTCTAAATGACTATTAAATTTCACTATGAGAATTCCTCCGATACGGCTATTTTACGCCTTGACGAATCGCTTTATTTTTTGAACAGAACCAACAATACACCGGCTTAATTTGTGTGATTTAATTAAGATTATTGATTGGATTACCGTTCCTTTGGCTAATAAATTTACTGATTATTCAAACCCGATTCTTAGAAATAATTTCTTGATAAATATCTAAAAAATTCTGAGTCCGGCGTTCTTCACTAAACTCTTCAATTGCTCGCTTTCGTCCAGATTGTCCCATTTTTTCTGCTAATTCCCGGTTACTAAGTAACTTTAATAAAGCATTTGCAAGAGTTGGAATATCCCCCGGTGGAACTAAAAAACCAGTCTCGTTACTACTAACAATTTCTGGCTGTGCGCCCGTAGCACTGGCAATTACAGCCGTACCTCTCATCATTGCTTCGGTGGTGACGTTGCCAAAAGGTTCCGCCCATAATGAAGGTACCACTTGTACCCAAGCCTTATCAAAGTGCTGCTCTAGTTCTTGACGAGGTATATGTCCCAGCCATTTAACGCTTTTACTCACTCCCAACTCTTGAGCAAATAATTTTAAATTTTCGGCTTCAACTCCTTGACCTGCAATAATTAATTCAGCCTCAGCTACATGTTCTTTTACTAAAGCAAATGCTTTTAACAAAACGTCAACTCCCTTTTCGGAAACCAACCTTCCTGCAAAAGCAACCGTCGGTGGTTCCTCCAGAACTGGACGCTGCAAACGTTTGGCTACACCATTGTGAACTACTTTTACCGGTGCAATTCCTTCAGCTTCTAAATTTGCTTTCATCCCATGACTCAAAGCCACTACAGCATTAAAAGCATGTTTCCAGCGCAACCACAGCCGACGTTGCATCATAAACACAGCCCAAGATTGCGGTGTCAGACAACCATGTCGCAAACAAGCTTTACCAGCACTAGATTTACAAGGACTGCCATCGGGTAATAATTTAGTTCCCATAGGACAGATTGCTTTATATACTGCTGTTTGATAAAGACAAGGTACATCTTTAAGAAGTGGCAGAATCAATGGCGAAAGTTGCCACATAAACATCCGCACGTGAACTATATCTGGTTGAAATTCAGCCAAAACACGACGTAAATTTAGATAAGCTGAAACATTCGCAGTTTGGGAAATGACTTGAAACAGCGAATTTGTACCGAAGCAGCTATATTCACAAAGCAAGGGACTATCAGCAACTGGTTTCGCGACACTTGAAAACAAACGCACATCATGAGACAAAGAGCGTAAGTTATCCCGCAGAGAAAGCATTTGAGTCTCCGCACCTCCGGTAGCAGTACCAATATCATTAAGCAGAAGAATCTTCATTTTAAAAAGATAAGGGAGTAGGGAGCGGGGAGTAGGAAATCAATCTTTGCACGATGCACAAATAATAATCAATCAGAATCAGTATCACGTAATTATTTATTTTTAATTACCTATTCCCAATTAACAATTTCACACCTGAGATAATGTTTGCTGTGGAGTTAAATTCTTAGTTGATTTAGGCTGAAGATATTTTTTCGCATAAACACCTGTAAGATATTGATTTAGCAATTTTTCTACAGGAGCAAACAAACCGTACATCAATACTTTTTGCAGAAACTGATTATTGATACCGAAAGTTAAAGAACGAACTATTGGCATCAAAATTGTATCTCTACGTCTCCAACCCAATGCTTTATATTTATGTTGAAAATATCCGTCTTCGGCTAAATTCCATTTTTGACGCAACCGTGATAAGCTTCCCAGTTCCCAAGCATCGCTCCAACGCAACATATAATAATGTAAATCGCTGAATTTTAAGGGTGATGTGGGAACGTAGGTAACCAAACTTTTTGGCTCAAAGTAAACAGAACCCCCAGATTTAGCAACGTTCATACAAAAATCGAGATGTTCTTTTGTATTGAGCATCTGTTCGTCAAATGTTCCTAAATGCTGGAATATTTCGGTACGAACCAACATAACGTGAAATTCACATAACTCGGTTTCTGTACGTTCTAATTTGACTCGCGGGTCTGTAATTTTTTTACCTTGTTTATACATTTTTTCACGCAAGCGTCGTCTACCTCTTTTATCGACGACAATATGCGATTCCCCACCCGCAAAATGGATTTCTTGATGTAAAGGCAAATATTGAAACATCAATGGGCCAACTACCGTAGCTTCCTTCTCTTCGGAACAATCAATCAAAGCTTTTAGCCATCCAGAATCAGGAATAATATCGTTATCTACAAAAGCGACATATTTAGTATCTACTGCTGCTAAACCAATATTTCTAGCGCTATTAGGAGTTAAGTAATAATCGGTACGAATTAATTGAAAACCTTTTTCTTGGGCTTGATTTTGCAAATACTCCCGTGTTTCTTTCGGAGAATTTCCATCTACATATATTAATTTAAATGGAACTTGAGTATTTTCATAAATACTTTCTAACGATTCGCGAGTATAGCTAAAGCGCTCGCGAGGAGAAACAACAATCGTTACTTGAGGTTCGCTCATAAACTAGTTCTATCAAAAAAAATGAGGTTTAGAGAAATCTGCTTTTCGCAGAAAATATTTTTGATTAAATCAGTTGATGCAAATAAAGGTTATTTTCATAAGGTTATGATTAAGCTCAAGCGAATTAAGACTTAAACAAAATCTTTCCTAACTGCTTTTACTTACATCAAGCGACTTAACTATTGCTACTTCTTGTTAGAAACTACAAAGGTTAAATCCTTATCGTCTTCAGAGGAAGCAAGTTGCTTCCATTCTTCTTTAGTAAAATCTTCGTGATAAGAACGCTCGGTATTGACATTCCACAAATCGTGCTTCTCTCCTAACAGATTTTTTGCTGCTAATAAAGCTGTGAGCATCGAGTGGTCTTGGTTGTTATAGCGATGCATTCCATTGCGACCGGTAGTTTGGAGATTTTCAAATTTTTGTACATAATCTTGAATAACATCCAAATGCTGGCGATAGTCGCGGTCATATACGGGATATGCTTTTGGCTGACGAATCACAACTCCATCTTCTACAATCGCACCTTTAGCCAATCCCAAAGTTTCTAATTCTTGCTTGGCTAATGCAATTAATTCTTCATCTGTCTTTGACCATAAAGAATCGCCAATATTACTAAAATATTCCATACCCAAACAGGTTTTACTAGAATCGGGAACCATTTGAGCGCTCCAATTCTTAAAATTCTGAATCCGACCCACTTTCACCTCTGGAGAGTGAATGTAAATCCAGTTATCTGGAAATAAGTCTGGCGCATCTACAATCAATGACACAATCAAAAAATCGCGATACTTTAGACCGTTTGCTGCTTCTACTACATGAGATGGTAATGCAGGGTCCATTTTTTGAACTAACTTATTAAGAGGCATGCTGGAAATAAAATTCTCAGCCTCAAATTTAATCAAATTACCGTCGCGTTCGGCAATCACTCTATTAATACGCTCACCTTCACGCTCTATACCCAATACTTTTGTATTCATATGTACTTCACCACCAGCTTCTTCTATCTTTTCAGTGAAGCGTTCCCACATCATTCCAGGTCCCAATCTAGGGTAATCAAATTCTTTAATTAATGTCTTGGTATCGTTTTTACCAATCAATGCATTTAAGACTGCTGTTTTTACCGACAGACCTTTGATGCGCTGTGCTGCCCATTCAGCTTGAATCTGATTGCAGGGAATCCCCCAAACTTTCTCTGTATAGGTTTTGAAAAAAGTCTTGTAAAGACGCTCTCCGAAGCGATTTGTTACCCACTGCTCCAAATTATCTTCCACGGGAAGCGGTTGACGCTTAGCTTGTAGATAAGACCAGATAATCATAAAACTCTCAGATATACCTAGCTTCTGAAGAGTATCAAATGCACTTAAAGGATATTGAAAAAATTTCCCCTGATAATAAATACGCGACATGCGCGGAGTCTTGATAAAATCATTCTCTAAAACTTCGTACCAAAGGTCTTGTACTTCTTGAACTTTGGTAAAAAATCTATGTCCACCGATATCGAAATGATACCCTTTATACTTCTCTGTTCGAGATATTCCACCGACCTTATCTGATTGCTCTAAAACTATAGGTTTAATGCCATTTTTAACTAGATGGTAAGCTGCGGTCAGACCTGCTGGTCCGGCCCCGATAACGATAACTTGATTATTTTTCATGAATTCAATAAAGAGTGTATTTGTTCGCGGTATTGTCGATATTAGCTAGTGGATACATTTAATTTTGATAAGAACCACTCATGCCATATATAGTTGCTCGTAGCAACAGCAAAGGCTAGACCACCGTAAAAGTAGTAGAACCAATGCCAAGGAATAACGCGCAATGCAAAACCCAAACCACGTTTTGCATAGAAGAAACGATAAACCGCGAAATTTAACCACAGCATTATTAGGCTTAGTACCGCAGCCATAGCCAAGAATCCAGACCACCAAAAACTTAGGATTAGAGTAGTGAAAATTCCATAAACTGAAATTACGCTTAAGCGGTTAGATAAACCTAAATTCAAATCATTATCTAACTGACGTTGACGCAAAATCAAATCTGTCCAAGGCAAAGCACGATAAAATATCTCTGCTTTTAGCAAAGAAACGACACCCCAATATTTCAAATGCTTTACATGTAAATTCTTGAGAAGTTTAATTTTATAACCAGCACCTCTGATACGATATCCCAACTCTATATCTTCGATGCTAGGTCTTCGATAGCTCTCATCAAATCCACCCACAGAGAGAAATATTTCGCGACGAATTGCTCCACAAGCACCCCAAAATGTAAAGGCTTCTTCATTTGCCACTTGATGGGTGTAATGATGAAATAAGTTTTTATATTGCGATAAAAAGTTACTTGCTCCTGGTTGGTCATCATAGGAGCCAATTAAAGCAGCTAATTCAGAATCGCTCTCGAAAGCTTTTTTAACTTGACCAATTGCATCTGGTGAAATCACTACATCAGCATCTATAAAATAGACAATATCACCAGTCGCAACGCTCGCACCTAAATTACGTGCTTTTGCAGGACCTCCATTAACAGCCATTCTGATTAATCTATATCCAAATTCTTGGGCTACTAGCCAAGAGCCATCTGTATCAGCATCCGATACCACAATTACTTCATCTGGAGCAATTTCTGATTTTGTAAGACTCGATAAGCATTTACGAAAGCTATCTCCTCCATTATGTACCGGGATGATTACTGAAATACTCACCTGATCGGGAATAAGCATTACTCAATTTATTCCTCACTAATCCACAAAAATTCATTTTTTCTCAATCAAAATTTAATTTTCCTCAATTTTAGATTTTTGTTGAAGATAAGTTAAATGCTCCGGATTTTGAACCTGGATTATGTAGAGCTTACTATTTACATAATTATAAAAAAAAGTAGGATTTTAACCACATCAGCAAAAAGTTTATCTTAGCTTTACATAGATAAAGTTGAGATAAACTTACTTAAAATCTTACTGCTGAGAAAATACATTAATAGGCCATTCATCGGAATTATTTTGCGTGATTATCATCGCAATAACAGGATATACAACAGTATCTTATGGAATAGTCCTATATCTATAGATTTAAATTAATCCATGAGTTATGTATGAAAATTAGATGAGAAATTTCTTATGAACTGAATATTGTTGGAATTATCATATTTTTTTTAATAGCTAAGGGAAAATTTATGATAGTAGCCGTAACTATTTTCATGAGCTTTACATGATTAAATATTTCAGCATTATTTACGCCTATATTTGAAATAATTATCTAAAAATATATAATAAAAATCTTATATTATTTAATACGACATAGCGTGTAAATCCCATTTCCTCATCAGTATTGCATTCTAATTTATTTATATAAATATAAGCCGTAAATAAGTATCACGAATTTATACAAATCAGCATTTATCAATTAGCGATTATTCCACTTTAGGTGCAGCAATACTCCCATCGTCCCAAAGTTCTGATAGTCGGATGATTTGCAAATCTTGCACCAGTGTCATAAACCCGGTTTCTTGTTGCTTAAACAACAACATAATAATGCTTTCACTTCGGAGAAACCGGGTTTATTTGGTCTTCTTGAGAATGGTGCAAGATATAAGATGATTTGCAAATCAAGTTTATGGTAGATTACTAAAAGTAGGTTTATAGCTTTAATACAAGTTAAATGTAGAAATGCGCCCTACAAAAAACAGCTATTTGAAAATAAAAAGTCCCTAGTACAAAACGGCTTAAATAAGGCAACCATTAAAAATGGCTGAAAAGCTTAGAAAACTTAGTAACGGTAAAATCCTGGGAATCTCTATGAGCTAAGAATCCCTTTCCATTTATAGATGGGGAATGTCAACAAAGTGGAATGTGTGGGCATGTCGCGATAAAATACCTAGTGCAACAGATTTTACTAAATTGAACTAAAGCTATGCCTCTACCAGTTGGAACCGCAGCACCAAACTTTACAGCCAAAGACACTAAGGGTAACACAGTTTCTTTGTCAGATTTGAAAGGGAAGACAGTTGTTTTGTATTTCTACCCCAAAGATGATACTCCTGGATGTACCAAGCAAGCTTGTAGCTTCCGCGATGCTCAACCGCAGTACCAAAGCAAAGATATCGTAGTTCTAGGTGTAAGTGCAGACGACGAAGCTTCTCACCAAGCTTTCACCGAAAAATATAATTTAAATTTTCCCCTATTAGTCGATACGGAAAAAAGCTTAATTAGTTCTTACGACGTTGATGGTGGTGGTTATGCCAAGCGTGTTACTTACGTTATCGATGGTAATGGTAAGATTACCAACGTTGACGAGAGCGTTAACACTACCACTCATGCTGAAGATGTGCTGAAATCTTTGAATTTAAATTAATTCCGAGAATATAAAAAAATAGAGACGTTGCAATGCAACGTCTCTAAGATTGATAATCGAGAATTATTCTCTTACTATTGCAGGGAATAATTAACTTTAATTTCCAGAAGCTGGTGTAGTTTGAGCAGGTGTGTAAACTGGGAATACAAAATCAAACTTTTGATTTGCAGGTTGTTGTTGCTGCTGACGTTGTTGGAGCAGTTTTTGCTGTCTTTGAAGGAAAGAATCGGCTTCAGAATTGATTTGCTTTCTATTTTGAGAAGAAAATTCTTGCCAGTTCAAAGGACCACCAAGCTGCGATTGATGAATCAAGCTAAAGGGGTCAAAATTACCATTTTCAACTCCGTTAAAAGAGCCATTATCACCTTGCTTTGAATCAAAAACATCATTTTGTAAGCTTGATGGTGCGTAAACATCCTGACCGGTTTGAGCAAAGCTTGCGGATGGTGCAGCGATACAAGCAATCCCAAGCCCGGTGACAGTCGCAGCAACTAATTTATTCAATTGTGAAATCGAGATTTTCATCAAATTTTCCCCTTAATATAACTCAAATTGATGCTTCTATTTTATGCAAGAGTACGACGTAAGCGGGATTGAATGCTTAATAATGCTACAATCGCAAAGCCTAACAATACTAGTATTGCACCGCCAAAAGTTACATCCCCCCAGAAAGCGTGCATTACAACACTGTTTAAACCCCAGCTTTGATGAGTGTATAAATAGCGGATAGGTTCGATTGCATAGCTTAGAGGATTAAGTCCTGCTACAATCTGCAACCATTGAGGCATAAATGATAGGGGAGCCAAAGCTGTACTAGCGAATAACAACGGTAAGTTAGTTACAAAAATTACAGCTATTAATTCAATATGTCCCGGTAAAGAAAAAGCCAAACCCAATGAAAGAGCGGTTACACCCAAAGCCAGTAAAAATACTATTAAAGCTATAGCACCTAAACCTGCTGCACTAGGAATACCCGCACCTAGAAAAGACGCAGCAACTACAATTATTGCTGCTTGAAGCAAAGTCTGACTAACAATAAAGATTGCAGAAGCAAAAACAATAGAAAACCGCGATGCTAAAGGAGCGACTAACAACCGATTCAAAAAGCCAAATTCCCGGTCAAACATAACTGGTAAACCAGCGTTCAACGCTCCAGCGAATGCTGTAAATACTATGATTCCAGCAGTTAAAAACTGACCGTAATTTGTTGTACTACCGAAAATTCCTTTTGGTGCATTTTGGAAAAGTGCGCCAAACAAGACCAACCACATTACAGGTTGAATAATGCTAGCGACTAAAGTTGAAGGACGACGCTGTAACTGAATAAATAGACGACGAGTCAAAGCCAAAGTTTCTTGGATTAACTCACCCAAAGCGCTTTGATTCGCATCGCTATACAGTTGGGGTGATGCAATTTGTTGCATATCTGTTGATTTGGAAGGTAAAACAGTACCGCTCATGACAATTTTGGATTTTGGATTTTAGATTTTGGATTTTAACAACGGATGCGTTTATGCAGGGATTTTAGATTAGGAGTTAAGAGTTAAGAGTTATGAGTTAGGGGTTAGGAGTTAATATTTTTCTCCTCATCTCCTTGTCTCCTTGTCTCCTTATCCTATCTTCCAATTCTCAATCCCCAATCCCCAATTCCCAATCCCCTATTTCATACTTTGTTTCTTTTCTGCTTTCATATCTCTGGTACCTACCGCAGCTAGTTCGGCATCCATCAAAGTACGTCCTGTTGCTGCTAGGTAAACGTCATCTAAACTAGGACGAGATTGTGCAATACCGAAAGTTGGTAAACCAGCGTCTTTTAAAGCTTGCTGGATGGTAATCAAAGCATCGTTTTGCTGAGAAACTACCATATTTAAGGAGTTACCTTGAGCAGCGTTAATGATTACTTCTTGAACGAAAGATAAGGAATCGAGTAAATTTTTCGCTTTTTCTGCTTCGTCATCCGAAGTGAATTCTCGGATGCGGAGAGTAACTCTATCTCCCCCTACTTTATCTTTTAATTGTGATGGTGTTCCTGTAGCAATTACCTCACCACGGTCGATTATGGCAACTCTATCGGCTAGAGCATCTATTTCTTCTAAATAATGGCTGGTAATTAATACTGTTGTTCCTGCTTCTCGCAATTTCCGGAGAAATTCCCAAACTACAAAACGGCTTTCGATGTCAAGTCCTGCTGTTGGTTCATCCAACACTAGTACAGTAGGAGCGTGAAGCAATCCTGCTGCTAAATCTAAACGTTTGCGTAAACCTCCGGAATAAGTCCCGGTTTTTTTATTTGCGTATTCTTGTAAACCAAGTAATTCTAAAACTGTATCAATACGTTCTTTGGTGACTTTTGAAGGTATATGGTAAAGCGCTGCTTGGAGTTGTAATAATTCTCTTCCGGTCAACACTTTATCCAAAGCTACTTCTTGAGCTACATAACCAAGACGTTTTCTAGCATCTCTAGGATTATCGATTGCTGATATTCCAGATACTTCGATTCTGCCAGCGTCAGGTGTAGTTAAAGTACATAAAGCACGCAAAGTAGTAGTTTTCCCAGCACCATTCGGACCGAGTAAACCAAAAATTTCCCCTTGTTCAACCTTAAAGGAAATGTTCTTAACGGCTTGGGTTGTACCGTAGCTCTTCTTTAAATTTTCGACTAAAACGGCAGCAGCCATTGGACATTAACTCTTATATATACAAATCTCAACAAATTCTATCTTTATTTTAGAAGCCAAGTGGCAGTTTGGAATTTGGAATTGAGAATTGGGGATGGGGAATTGGGAATTGGTAGTTGAGAGATGGAGGGAGGGGGTAGAGGGAGAGGGGGAGAGGGAGAGGGGGGGGAGAGGGAGAGGGGGAGATAGGGAGAGGGGGAGATAGGGAGATAGGGAGAGTGGGAGAGGGGGAGATAGGGAGATAGGGAGAGAAATTACTCATTACTCATTACTCATTACTCATTACTCGTAATTCGTTAATACAAAGTCATCTACTAAAAGTAGCAATAAATGTATCAAAGGGCTTAAGAGAGGTATTTATATCGATTACGTTACTGGGGATGAAGTGTAAAAATTGACTTAAAAAATTACGGAGATTCTTCCTAATGGATGAACGCCGTCTGCGAGAGTATATTGCTCTGATTAAGGAACTTTTACATTGTCCTAGTGGGGAGGAGTTTGTAATTTTAAAAGCCAATACACAATTGGTTGATGAAGATTTAATTATGGTGATGGAACAAATAGCCATCAAAGCTGAACAAGAAGGAGCAACGGGGACTTCTGAATTTTTACGAAATTTGGTCGAAGAATTAAAGGGTATGCTCTCACAAACAACAAAAACCTTTAATTCCGATGATGATGAACGTTCTTCTGCTTATTTAGAACTTATTGAAACTTTGATGAGTTGTCCTAGTGGAAGCGAAGCGGAAATACTGCGTAAACATCAAGATTTGATTGATACGCAATTCGTTTTGACTTTAGGACAAGTAGCGGGAATTATGGCAGAAATTGGCGAACAAAAAGTTTCTGAGTTTCTGCAAAGTATCGCTACTCCTTTAGCTAAGGGAATAACTAATTCTTTGCCTCCCGCTAAATCTTCCCAAAATTATTTAGACTTTTTAGGTGAGGTATTACGAACTATTTCCAAAACTAATGGCAATGCAAAAGTGTTGTATCCAATGTTTGCTGCGAACTTAGATAAGCTAAATTCGCACTTTGCTGGAGTTATGGAAGGTTGGGTCAAAGAAACCGTAGAAAAAGTACAGCCATCAATAGCTCATAGTGTCTTAGTAGACCTAGTAAATTTTAGTGTATTAATTCAACAGTTCTCATTAGGTAACAAAGCCGAGAACTTAGAAATTGCGATTAAAGGTTATGAAATAGCCTTGGCTTATTTTAATCGCGATAAGTATGCCGAAGAATGGGCTGGAACCCAAAATAATCTTGGCAATGCTTTGGTTGAGCGGATGACTGGTAATAGCGCTGACAATTTGGATGAAGGAATTGCTTGCTATAAGCGTGCGTTAGAAGTTTACCAGCGCGATATTTTTCCCGAAGATTGGGCCATGACTCAAAATAATTTGGGTACTGCTTACAAAAGTCGTGAAAATGGCGATAAATCGGAAAATATCGAAATAGCAATTCAACACTATTTTGCCGCACTTGACATATACCAACGTTCGGTATTTCCGTATCAATGGGCGACAATTCAATATAATTTGGGCAACGTTTATTGCGATCGCGTTACGGGTGAGAAAGCTGAGAATATGGAAATTGCGATATTGTCATACAATTGTGCTTTGGAAGTATATCAGCCTGATTTAGTCCCCCAACAATGGGCAATGACCCAATATAATTTGGGTAATGCTTATAAAAAGCGCGTTCGTGGGGATAAAGATGACAATTCGCAAAAAGCTAACGAATGCTATTTAGCTGCAATGGAAGTCTACAAGCTATATCGAAATCCTGAAGAGGAAGAATAATTGATTAACTACATGTATAGCGCTACGTGAAGGTCAAAGGTTAGAGGTCAAAGGTCAAAGGTGTAAGAATTAAAGGTTTCAGTCTTCATTAATGTCCTAATCTAATTACGTAGTGCTATAAAAGTGATTTGTTCTCTTACACACATATTCAAAAAAACCCGGCTTTTGCTTTTCAGAAGTCGGGTTTATAGTTTTTGAGGTCACAGCACCCTACTAGAAAAACGTGCCAGTTGCGGCCATTCCTATTATTATCAAAGTTTCTCGAACATTAAATTTTGATATTCTTGCTCGGTGACAATATCAAAAGTGCTTTCAACTCTATCCAAAAATACTAACCCTTCAAAATGGTCGTATTCATGTTGAAAAATGCGAGCAACAAAATCTGTTATTTGTTGATTAACTAAGTTACCGTTTCTATCTATATATTCAACTTCTATCTTCCGATATCTTGGGACTAAACCTCTAATCCCAGGAACGCTTAAACAACCTTCCCAATCTTTAACTATTTCATCAGAATGAGCAATAATTTTAGGATTAATCATTGCTGTAGGTTCCATTAAAGGAGCATTAGGATATCTAAGGTTGGGACGTGAAGCAACAATAAAAACCCGATAGCCTACAGCAACTTGTGGTGCTGCAATACCAACCCCGTTGGCATCACTAACAGTTGTCAGCAAATCATCAATCAACTTTTGAATATTATCAGACTTAACTTGTTTAACAAATTCTGCTTTTTGACGCAGAATAGGATTACCTAACTGAATAATAGAAAGTTTTTCGGACATATTTGGTTAGAGGTTAAAGGTAGAAGATTTAAATAATTTAGCGATAGCTGTAGTTGGTATGCTAATTTATATTGAAAAAAATATGTAAACAATATTAGACACAATTCCTACAGTAATTTATTAGGATTTGTTCTCAGTTCCCTATTCCCTATTCCGTGTTCTCCGAATATCTAATCAACGTGCTACTTACGGAAATACCAATAATTCACAATTTAATTCGCAGCTTAAATTAGTCATGATTCATAACTCAAATTTGGAAAGTATTCGTCTTCTTAGTCCTATTTTTCTGTCTCCTAACTACGTTTAGCTGCTGGTAAAGGTGCAGGTCTAACTTTCAGTTTGACAGCTTTTCCATTACGTTCTACCTGTATTTCTAATGGCTGACCTATTTTACTTTTTTCTACTAATTTTTGTACATCTTCGTTACGTTTAACGGGTTTGTCATTAATGCTGACAATAACATCTCCCGCTTTTAAGCCACCTTGAGATGCTGGAGAACCGCGCATTATACGTATTAATAAAACCCCTTTATCTGCTGAAATACTGGGATTTCCGATTTCACTGTTTAATTTTTGTTTGACATCTGGTGTTAAAGTCACCATCTGAATTCCTAAATAGGGATGGTCTACCCTACCTTTTTCAATTAATTCTTGAGAAATTCTTTTGACTGTATTTACCGGAATTGCAAATCCTAAACCTTGAGCACCTCTAATAATTGCGGTGTTCATTCCTATAACTCTTCCTCTAGCGCTTAATAAAGGTCCTCCAGAGTTACCGGGATTAATTGCTGCATCAGTTTGCATATAATCAACTCGCTTGTCAGAAGCACCAATATCGCTGCTAGAACGTCCTATAGCGCTAATAATTCCGGAAGTTACTGTGTAGTTCAAACCCAAGGGATTGCCAATAGCAATTACTGCTTCTCCCGGTTGTACTCCGTCAGAATCTCCCAAGGGAACGGTAGGAAGATTATCGGCATCAATTTTAATTACCGCAACATCTGTAACGGGGTCTTCACCTAACACTTGCCCGTCAAATTTACGACCATCTTTCAATTCAACAGTTACTCTATCGGCACCGTCTACTACGTGAGCATTGGTTAATATTTCACCATTGGAGTTGACAATAAATCCAGAACCATTTCCTCTTTGCTGTCTTTCTCTGGGTTGGGCTGGGACTCTACTTCCAAAAAATCGACGAAAAAATGGGTCGTTGAACTCATCCGGAACGCTGGATGTTACTGTTCTAGAAGTATCTATACGAACTACAGCAGGCCCTACTTCTTGGACTACGGAAACTACAAAGTTAGGGTCTCTGGACTCTTTGAAGATTGCAGGAGGAGCAACTTTGGGCACATTATCATTTTCACCTTTAGCCTTTGCAGTCTGTTGTGGTTGTCTACTGTTTATAATGTTATTCGGCAAAGAACAACCGCCAATTAAAGCTGTGCTAATGGTAACAATAAAAGTTAAGATAAAGTTTTTTGCCCAAAATAGTTGGCTTCTATTTTTGATATAAATTTTACTGAATAGCGATTCATGCTCTTGTTGATTCATGTGATTTTGTTTCTCCGTGTGATTTCGCGAATGGTAGGATATTCCCTACTGGATGAATTCTTACGGACACCAGTTAAAACGTAAAATTAGCGTTTTCGGTGTAGATTAAACGGTTTTTCATGTTTTCGACAAAGCTAATCCTATAAATATCTTTTCCAAACGACGATTACCTAATAATTGGTGGTTGAGAATGTCTGACAAGATAGAAAATTTATGGTCTCAAGTACTGGAACGCTTACAGTTAGAACTTTCGCGTCCCACTTTTGAAACTTGGATTAAAACAGCGATCGCCGAAAAACTGGAAAATAATTGTTTGGTAATTCGCACTCCCAATCCTTTTGCTCGCAATTGGTTACAAAAGTATTACATAAAAACTATAGCGTCGGTAGTCCAGGATATTCTTGGTCATCCAGTAGGCATTTATTTTACGGTCAGTCAAGAGGATAGTGTAGCTAACATCAACGACACTCAACTAAGGATTCAAACTCCCGTAACGA
Organism: Calothrix parasitica NIES-267; assembly: GCF_002368095.1. GTDB lineage: Bacteria > Cyanobacteriota > Cyanobacteriia > Cyanobacteriales > Nostocaceae > Rivularia > Rivularia parasitica. Next base: position 8,198,721 of record NZ_AP018227.1, read on the forward strand.
ATATTCCGGAAAATATTGGCACAAACGGGCAAAAAACATCAATACTAAATTTAAATTATGTATTTTCTCGTTTTGTCGTTGGAGCAAACAATCGCTTGGCTCATGCTGCATCCTTAGCAGTTGCGGAATCTCCAGGGAAGGAATTTAATCCTTTATTTTTATATGGTGGTGTAGGTTTAGGGAAAACCCATCTAATGCAAGCTATAGGTAATTATCGCCTAGAAATTTTCCCTTCGGCAAAAATATTTTATGTTTCTACAGAACAGTTTACTAATGATGTAATCAGCGCTATTCGTAATGACAGCAGAGAAAGCCTTCAAGAACACTACAGAGCGGCTGATGTACTTTTAGTAGATGATATACAGTTTATTGAAGGCAAAGAATCCACTCAAGAAGAATTTTTTCATACCTTCAACACTTTGTATCAAGCAGGAAAACAAGTCGTTATTGCATCAGACCGTCCCCCAAATCAAATACCTCGCTTGCAAGAAAGATTATCTTCACGCTTCTCAATGGGATTGATAGCCGATATTCAAGCACCAGATTTAGAAACTAGAATGGCTATTCTGCAAAAAAAAGCCGAATATGAAAATCTAAATTTGCCTAAAGATGTAATAGAGTACATAGCGTCTAACTATACTTCTAACATTCGAGAATTAGAAGGTGCTTTAATTCGAGCAATGGCTTACATTTCCATCTGGGGTTTACCGATGACTGTGGAAAACATTGGCTCGGTCTTGGAACCGCAAGGTGAAAGGGTAGAAGCAACTCCAGTAGCAATTTTAAGCATAGTAGCCGATACCTTCAAAGTTTCAATTGAAGAGCTTAAAAGTAATTCACGACGACGAGAAATTAGTTGGGCTAGACAAATCGGGATGTATTTGATGCGAAAACATACTGATTTAAGTTTACCCAGAATAGGTGAAGAATTTGGTGGTAAAGACCACACCACAGTAATTTACAGTTGTGATAAAATCGCTCACCTTAAGGAAACCGACCACAGCTTGGGACAAACGCTACGTCAACTTGGCGACCGCATTGGTATGAATAATTCTAAATGAAAATCGAGAATAGAGTTTTACCTAAAGGACACTGCTTTTTTATTATTTGAAAGCATTTTGTAAGTTAAGGCATGTATAAAAAGTAATTAAAACAGAAAAAAATTGTGGAAAACTTTCCGCAAAACTGTGGAAAACTTGATTCAATCAAACAAAGCTGTGGAAAAAAGAATAAGTTTTCCACAGCTTTTTCCACAATTACTTGTCCATACAAAGGTTTTTGAGACAGCCAATGAAAAGTTTTCCACAATTTGCTCAAATTAATCTCTTAAAGTTAAGGTAACATTTTCCTATTTCCTAGTGTACGGTTTCGGGCTTAACACCGTGAATTTGAAGAAATAATTTTCTTCGATATCTTAAATCACAAAATATAGCAAAATTAGATGCAAAACTTTTAATGCTCAACAAAAATAATTTATTTTTCCAAAACTGAAAATCTTTTTTGGTTTTCTAGAATATTGCGATTGGTGCAAGATGTCAGTTTAATGATACTTATCTACTAGAAAGCAGCATCTTAACCAATTATGAAACTAGTTTGCAGCCAAAGCGATTTAAACACCCACCTTTCACTTACTTCTCGTGCTGTTCCCTCACGTCCAACTCATCCCATACTTGCCAACGTGCTTTTACAAGCAGATGCTGCAAATAGTCAAGTAAGTCTGACAGCTTTTGATTTAAGCTTGGGAATTCGCACTACATTTAATGCTGAAGTTCTTCAAGGAGGAACAATTACTCTCCCAGCAAAGCTGCTTAACGATATAGTTTCTCGTTTACCGGAAGGAGAAATAACTCTTGATGATGAAATATTGGAAACAGAAGATCAATCCGTAGGAGAAGGTTTAACGCTTACCCTCACCCCAAAAAGCGGACGGTATGAAGTAAGAGCAATGGGTGCTGAAGAATTTCCCGAATTACCTGTTACCGAAAACGATAAAGCGATTCATCTTCCTGCTAGTGCATTAATTGAAGGTTTGGGAGGTTCTTTATTTGCTACTAGTGCTGATGAAACCAAACAAGTGCTTACGGGAGTACATTTAACGGTTAAGCAAGATACTTTAGAATTTGCAGCTACCGACGGACATCGTTTAGCAGTAGTAGAAACTACGAACGAAAATCTCAATGATGATGATGAGGAACTTGACTCAGTGCAGGTAACCTTACCGAATAAAGCTTTAAGAGAATTAGAAAGAATGTTGGCTCATAGTTCAAAAGAAGATGAACCGGTAGCAATGTATTTTGACGAAGGACAAGTAGTCTTTGAATGGCAAAATCAACGTTTGACTAGCAGAACTTTAGAAGGACAATATCCTGCATATCGTCAACTTATACCCGATGCATTTGAACGAGAATTAACTTTAGATAGAAAACAACTGATTAGTGCATTAGAAAGAATAGGTGTATTAGCCGACCAAAAAAATAATATTGCCAAACTTAGTATCGATAGCGAATCACAAGAAATTACCTTATCAGTAGAAACTCAAGAAATTGGTAGTGGAATGGAATCCATGTCAGCGCAAATAAAAGGAGATGATATAGACATTGCTTTTAATATTAAATATTTGATGGAAGGTTTAAAAGCGTTGCCTTCACAAGAAATTTTAATGCAGTTAAATAACAATTTAGCTCCCGTAATTTTTTCTCCCGTTGGAGGAGTTAAGATGACTTATTTAGCAATGCCAGTGCAATTGAGAAATTAGGAGTTAGGAATTAGGAGTTAAGAGTAGGGAGTAGTAAGTAGCGAGTAGGAAGTTAATTATTATTCTCTTCCTTTTATACCCCTTTCCTTTCTTGATTAGTATGCTTAACTGGAATTTCAATCAAGAATTCCGTACCTTTATTGGGTAATGATTTGCAATTAAAACTTCCGTTATGCTTATCAACTATTATCTGATAGCTAATTGATAATCCTAAACCAGTACCTTTTCCTACTGGTTTTGTCGTAAAAAATGGGTCGAACATTCGTTTAATTACTTCTTCAGTCATTCCTAGCCCGTTGTCAGCGATGCGAATTAAGATTCGATTGTTATCTTCTTTAACTTCAGTACAAATTCTAATTTTAGGAGTTTGAGATTTATTTTCGGTTTCTACTTCCCAAAAAGCCTTTCCTACTCCTTCTTGCAATACATCAATTGCATTGCTCAAAATATTCATTAGTACTTGATTTAATTGTCCTGCATAACATTCAATTTGAGGTAAATTGCCGTATTCTTTTATTACCTTAATACCCGGACTATCTGCTTTTGCTTTTAAACGGTATTGTAAAATTAATAATGTGCTTTCAATTCCTTCGTGAATATCGGCATCTTTTAAATCTGCTTCGTCTAATCGGGAAAAATTACGTAATGATAAAACAATTTCGCGAATCCGCGAAGCTCCTATTTTCATAGAAGAAAGTATTCTCGGTAAATCATCAACCAAAAAATCTAATTCAATTTCTTCCGCTCGTTCGTTAATTTCGCAATTACTTATGCTACAGCTTTGCTGATAAAGTTCTAAGATACCGAGTAAATCTTCTGCATATTGATGAATATGATTAATATTGCCATAAATAAAGTTAACTGGGTTATTGATTTCGTGGGCTATTCCTGCTACCAACTGTCCCAGAGAAGACATTTTTTCGCTCTGAATTAGCTGGGTCTGAGCCTTTCTTAAATTATTTAAAGTAGTTTTTATTTCTTCAGTTTGCAATCTGCTTTGAGCAAGAAAATCAGCTTGTTGTAAAGCTACAGAAAGTTGAACTGCTACCTGAGTTACAAATTGAACTTCTGAACTTTTCCAATCACGAGGTTTATTGCATTGATGAACGCATAATAGACCCCAAAGCCTATCACCTTTCATTACAGGAGCTACTATATTTGCTCTGACTTGAAATTTTTCTAAAATTGCCACATGACAATCCTTTAAACCGGCATTATAAATATCAGAAACTACGCAAACTCTCCCACGATGATGTTTAGTAACACAGTTTTCTCCAAAACAGCTATCTTTGATTTTTACTGCTAATGCTGAATAAATACCGGGAGAAATGTCTTCAGCAATTAATTCACCACAGTTATATTCTGAATCTGGCTCAAAACGATATACGCCAACTCTATCAGTATTTAAAATGCGACGAAGCTCTTTAGTTGTAGTTTTAAAAATAGTATCTAAATTCAAAGATTTTCGCATTTTAGTCACAAGGTTAAATAATAACCGTTGCTGTTCGCTTGCTTTTTCTAAACTAATTGCTTGCTGTTTGGTTTGAGTCAATAATTCTGACTGCTCGATTGCTACACCGAATTGAATTGCAGTTTGACACAATAGTTTTATCTCTAATGCTTTCCAATTACGTGGTGCGGAATTTTGATAAACCGCAAGCAAACCCCAAAGTTTTTCTCCTCTAAAAATCGGTGCAACAGCATATGCTTTTGCTTGAAATTGTTCCAAAAGTTCTATATGACAATCAGCATAACCAGCTTCATAAATATCATTAACTACAGTACTTTTGTTAAAGCGATACTTTCCACCTTGGGTTTCTTGTAAATAAGTATCTTCCCAAATATTTGTAACATTAGAATTTACTAGTTTAACCCAACCTTCATTAACAAACTCGGCAACAAACTCACCACTCCAATCAACATTAAAACGGAATACTGCAACTCTATTTGCTTGCAAAACCTCACAAACTTGCTGAGTTGTAGTTTGAAAAATAACATTTAAATCTAATGATTCACGAATTTTAGAAACTACTTCAAATAATATTTTTCGCTGTTTAGTTGCTTGTTGTAATGCGTCTGTACGCTGTTTTACTTGGCTTTCTAAGTTATGATTAAAAGCTTGTAATTGTTGATTCAGGTCGTATTGATGAATAGCTGTAGAAAATTGTTTACCTAATTTTTCCGCTAACTCTATTTCTTCGGGAATCCACTGACGAACTTGTGCAGTTTTAGATTCTCGCCACATTTCAAATGATTTTCGTGGATAGTTTTGTCGTTTATCTGAATCAAATTGTCCAGCCCAAAGGATTTCCGTATCTATTTCTTCTCTAAAAATGCTTAAGTAACCGAGCAACTGCTGATGATATTCGAGGGGAATCATCAAGATGCTACGAATTTTTGTATTTTGAAAAGCAGTTTTTAAATTTCGTAAGCTAGGGATTTGATGAATATCAGAAATAGCCCAAACTTGATAATTACCATATTTATAATATTCTCCCCATACGCTATATTGCTCCATTAAGTGATATTGCGCTGAGTCTGGTATTGTTGGTTGTTGACCATTAGTATAAATTTGGATTAATTCACTCTCAGATTGCAAGCATTCATTTAAACTTTTAGAAGTTTGATTTCTTATACAAAGTCTACCTCCACAGCCTTGAAAAGCAGCAACCGCTTTTTCTAAAGCTGCTTGCAATGGGATATCTTTAGATGAATGTAGTAAGGTCGCAATATTACTAACAATTGCTTCTCGTTTGGCTTTTTCGCTAGCTTGAGTAAGCAGGGTATTATGAGCAATGGCTAATGATAGCTGACTCACAACCATTTGCATAACTTCCAATTCTTGTTCCGAAACCGAGCGGGATTGCGAATGATGGGATACTAGCAATCCCCAAAGTTGTTCATCATCAAAAATTGGTACAACAATAGAAGAATTGACTCCCATTGCGGTTAGATATTCTACATGACATGGGTCTACAGAACGATAAGATATATCTTCAGAAATTATTTCTCCTGTTTCAGTTTCACAAACTGGACTTTTACCAATTTCTCCCGTTTCTAAATTAATAACAGAGCGCACTCGCGATTTAATAAACATTTCCCGAGCATGATTGGGAATATCATCTGCGGGGAAATTTAAACCTAATAAAGATGGCAATATATCATTATTAATTGACTCAGCAACCACTTTACCGCTACCATCAGAATAGAACTTATAAATCATTACCCGGTCAGTAGCAAGAAAAAGTCTTACTTCTGCTGCAATTTTTTTGAAGATTTGTTTTAATTCTGAAGAATTACGAATACAGTTTATAACACGGCATATTAAATTATTCTGGTCAATGTTTTTGGGAAAGTCTTTCTCCTGAGATAAAGCCATTTTTATTAAAAATTAACAAGTTTTATTATCAAATCTAAAAACATTGTGAATTATTGCTGCTTTCAATGTCTTCAGTGATACTACTGGCTTATTATAAAGAAGCTTAGTTATTTTGAAGTAAGAATTATCATCTATATTGAATACAGTTTTTAATTAAAGGTGGGTATTATGCCACCTTTAAAAATCGTAGTTAAGCGTTTACAGCTTCTGCAAAACGAATTTTCAAATAATCATCTTCCATCTTTGCTCCTGATGGTTTGAGTGCTGCTAATGCTTGTGGAAGTACAAGATTCCGGCGATGATTACCGATAGTTATATTCAATTCATCACCGCTTTTACTTAGATTAACCTGGTCTTTGGGTATGCCAGGTAAATATAATTCTAAGCTATATTGATTCTGGTCTTGGACAACTCTAATCGTATTTTCTTTGTAATAAACTTGAGTTGGATCTTCATCTTTATAAAGCGTTTCTTTTAGTCTTTCTAAAGCTGCTAAACCACACATTTCCTCAGAATATAGTGGAACTTCCTTCACTGGTAAAGGATGAAAATTCTCATGTAATTCTTGACGATATTGTTCTTGATTATCCTTCCATCGTTTGAAAAATGGGTCTTGTACTTCTTGGGGGATAATTCGATTTGCTATGACTAAATCTGTGGAAACATTATACAAACTTAAATAAGCATGAGCGCGAAGAGATTCTTTAATCACCATCTTCTCAGGGTTTGCGACCAAACGAACTGAGGTTTGAGTATTGTCAGTTAATACCTTTTCTAAAGCTTCAATTTGTTGATAAAACTCATAGGGTGCATCCATTACCTCTCTATCTGGTAGAGAGAAACCAGCAATAGGTCTAAAAATCGGCTCTACTAAAGGACGCAAAGCTACCGAAATATTTTGGAACGGCCTGTAAAAACGGCGCATATACCAACCGCCAACTTCTGGTAAACTCAATAAGCGCAAAGCTGTACCAGTAGGGGCAGAGTCAATTATTAAAACATCGAATTCCCCATCATCATAATGACGCTTCATTCTTACTAAACCGAAAATTTCATCCATTCCCGGTAGAATAGCCAATTCCTCAGCTTGGATTCCCTCCAATCCCCTAGCTTGTAAAACTTGAGTAATATAGCGCTTTACTGAACCCCAATTTCCTTCAAGCTCTAACAAAGCATCTAATTCTGCACCCCACAAATTTGGTCGAACTTGTTGTGCTTCGTGTCCGAGTTCCATATCAAAACTATCGGCTAAAGAATGGGCCGGGTCTGTACTCAAAACCAACGTTTTATAGCCTAATTCAGCACAACGCAGTCCAGTAGCAGCAGCAACCGAAGTTTTCCCCACACCACCTTTACCTGTCATTAAAATTACGCGCATGAATAATCTTTATTTCCTGAGAAGATTTTACATTTATTTACATATATTCATTATGTACTTTTTGAGGGGAAGAAATGCTGTTTAACTACATCTAATCGCGAACATTTCCAATAATCCACGTGAGAAACTATCAAACCATCAGAATTTACACCTAGTTCGCTCCATCCAGGGATAGAAATTCGCGGTTTCCAAGGTAGAGGTGTATTCCAATTCAGCGTCCACTCGGTTTTGATGGTGTCCCCTTCCCTACGAATATCATGTAAATCCATCTTCGTTTGAACAAACCAAGTTTGAATAAACTTAATCATCAATTTATAGCGTTCAACCCCATTGAATTCATTCATCGGGTCTTTGAAATAAACATCTTCCGCATAAATGCTATAAGTTTGATTCTCAGGAAAACGTTGATAATCTTCTTTTAAAATTTCGACAACATTCATAATCAATTATCAATTATCAATTACTGCTATTTGAAAAGCACAGAGATTTATAAATTGTTCATTGTTCATTGTTCATTAATAATTGTTCACTGTTCGTTCCACAGTCTTTTTAATTGTCCTCTCCAAGCAGTTAAAACTCGTTCTCGCGATTCTGCACTTTGCTCTATTTCACCTAATAAACCTTCAGCATAAAAACGCTCAAGATTTTGCATGGTAGCTTCTAAGGATTGTCCTTGCTGTTTAGAAGCTTGAACAATCTGCTTAATTTTAGTTTCGGTTAATTGGTTAAAAGCATCATCTAATCCAACTTCGTAAAGAGCAATTAATCTAGCTATTGCATCCCGGAAATCTTCTACAACCAAGCTAGAAGAATTGTGTTGAAATACTCCCCACAAAACATCTTGATGCATTGCATAGCGTACTTGTTGGGTATCATCAAAATTAGCTTCAAAAAACTGTTCTAAAAAAGGTTTTGCTTGCTGTGCTGGCATAATTGGTAATAAAATTCGCAACCAACTTTGGTCGTCGCTGAGTAATACCAGCAATCGAAAAGTAGATGTTTCAACTTGCCAAGAACCCGGTGCAAGAACTTTTACTGCTGATGTACCAAATAATTCCGCGAGCGTATCGGCAATTTCGTTATGTGTCATGTTAGGGGATTTAAGCTATCATTCCAGCCTACCGCTTGCTGGTATCGTGCTTTATCTTCCCAAAGACTTATAAAAACTCAGTTTGTGCAGAAGTCACAACCAGTAGCGCACGCAAAAGCATACTGCTTACCGATGATGGCATACTTTAGTCTAGTTCTTGGTAATAAACTCTAGAAAGAATTTACAGCTACTTATTATAACTTCCTTATTTTTTCGCTATTACTAGCATTTCATAATCTTCGGTTGATAATTTATCGGCTCGGCTAAAAGCACCGAGTTTAGCTCCAAAAATATCAATATTTTGAAAATATAGTGTTTTCAACAGCCAAGTTATTTCGGATGGTACATAATATCTTTCATTACATTTAAGTTCTTTTTTGTTACCAGAATCATCTGAGATATAAATAGTATTGCTATCCCGAAAGGTCATTAAGTCAAATGAATGATTATCGTATGCAGCATTTCCAGGTTCTGCTTCTGAATTGAGGAATTCCTTAACAGAATGAAACAGAGGGAATAAACCATTCAATGTAGTAAAAATTAATTTTCCTTTTGGTTTTAAAGCATTAGCGGCATTCTGCAATATTTTAAAATTCATCTCATCGGTTTCCATTAAAGAAAAACCACCTTCACATAGCATAATTACCAAATCAAATTGATGTAAATAAGGAAGTTCTCTTGCATCCTGTTTTTCAAACTGGATTTGTAGATTATCTGCGGCTGCCTTTTGCTTTGCTCCTTGCAACATAGACTCAGATAAATCAATCCCAACAACCTTATATCCTCTTTTGGCTAATTCAATAGAATGTCTACCAGTACCACAGCCGATATCAATAATTTTTGCTTGTTTGTTATATTCAATTTCTTTTTCAATAAAGTCGCACTCTCCAATGGTTCCTTGAGTGAAACTTTCTTTATCGTAGTTAATTGCGTAATTTTCAAACAATTCTTCATACCACTGTTTCATATTTGCTCTTTTCTCCATGTATAAGCAATCCATTGTATTTTACCTAAATAAGTAAAATTTCTAAGAACCAAACATTTGAAAGAGCGACGATACAGCTTAAAATTCCTACCACATAAATTTTGCAAAATTCCATAAAAAAAGCTAGGACTTCTATTTGCAACAAGACCTAACAGTTAATAACATTACCCGAATTTGACCAAAAGTATTTAAATATGCTTAGCCAGAACTCAGGTTAATTCCCAATTCCCAATTCCCTAATTCTTATAAATCAAAAATACCGAACCAATTGCTCCAAAATTTTCTACATAGGTTTTATCATCGTAAAATAATCCGGGGGATTCACCTCCGTCAAACAATATTCCTTCTTGAATTTTTCCTAAACAGTTATTTTGAGCAATACCTTCTAAGACATCATCGAATTTATCTGGTAAAAGCTCTCGATTTACTTCTGTTATTTCAATATCGGAATTTGCTCTATTATCATTAACTAATAAAATTACATAACCTTTGCTGGTAGTCGCAGCCATTGAACGATTGATTGCTCTTTTACAAGCAAATTCTCCCAAAGCATCACAAATATCTATAAATTCTCCATTACGGTAAAATCTACCGTTTCCTCCAACTATGTTGTAATTAAGAATATCCCGATTTCTTCTACCCTTTGCAATAGTTGCTTGACGCTGAGAAGCTTTCCCTCCAGATATTCCGAAAGAAGAGCGTTTATTTCTGAAGTCTCCTGAATAGCTAATTCCACGCGAAATATTCAAACCTTGAGGTTTATCTTCTGTATCGATATAGTCCGCGTTAATTGCTGCTATCGCTTTCTTTCCATTTAATAAAGCATTTTCATCGCTAATTATTTCACCAAACAATTTAGGAACATATTCTTTACGCAATTTACCATTTCCATTTTTGGCGTAAATTTTGTGAGCTAGACCCACATTTACTTTAAAATCCAATTCTGTTGATTTAGGATTGAAAATAATAACGTGATTAATACCTTTGTCGGATTTTTCACCTAAATTATTAGTTTTAAAAAATTCAATACTGAAGTTTCTCTGTTTCCCCGGACAATTAGCTGAATATTTATTTGGTATTTTCTCTTTTATATTCTCTTCTGAGATATTCTTTTCTCTTATCTCTTTTTCTTTGATATCCTCTGGTGCTACTATTGATGGTTTTTGCGTTAATTCTAAGGAATTATCACTGCTTTGATTATAAGAACGAAAAAAGAATACACCTGCAAGTATTAATAATAATCCAATAAAATTCTTGTTGAACATATCTATAGAATTAACTGATAATTTTTTAGCTCAGCCTCTTTCACTTTCCTTATTAAAAAAAGGGATGTCCGGAGCAGATAAAATATTTTGGGATACGTGACTCGAATATAAGAGAAAGGTAAACTTTATCTAGGATAACCGTGTATTTTATTAATCGCTGCATTTTATCTCACATTAAAAAATAAAAAATCTCCTCACATAAATAATTTTGCGAGGAGATAACTAAGATTAATTCGAGTTAATTAATTGATTAATTCAAAATTCTACTGCTCAGAATCTTGATTCTAGGAAAACCATTCTAAAACAGCTTCTTCCTTTGTGTTGGTATTGCGTGATGGAGTTTCACGATTGAACTTCATCTGAATTGAGCGGGTTTGCTCTCCGTCAACAGCAACTGCTTTAATTGGATAATCAATCAAACCATCTTGGAAGGACATTTGGAAGCGGAATGTACCGTCAGGATTGAGTTTGATTTCGCGATCGCCAATTGTAACGGTAGCATCAGGTTCGGTAGCACCGTAAACAATTAACTCAGCATCAGCAATTAACCAGAATTTGCGAGGACGCTCTGGAGGTTGAGACGCACCCATTCCAACACCAGACATGTTTACACCCGATGCTGTGGGAAGTGACCACATACCAACACCAGATGGGAAAATATAGGAACTGATTGCTTGCTCTGGAGCCATAGAACCAGCTACGTGATGCTGCGAACCGAAGATGGAACCTGCCACCCGCATTGCTTCTGCGGATTCAGCCATACCAAATATTTGTTCGTAAATCGCATTACCGTTTGCGTTCGCTACAGTTTCTGGTGCTTTCTTGACAGGTGGTACTAGCTCGTACTTAGTCTTACCGCGTAAATCTTCCTCGAAGTCAACCGTAATGAAGATGTCTTCAATCCAATCAGAAGGATAAACGGGAGGAACGTGGACTCTAGCGCTGCGAGCTAATGTTAACCAACGACCATCAGCACAACGATAACCGATGTCAATTATGTAATCGCGGTCGCTAACTGGAATTGGTAAATACCATTCCCGTGCCATTTCATCACTAGGATATTCTTGAAGACTATGGGCACTTTGGTTATCTAAATCGATGTCGGTGACATCGTAGATTCTTAAGGCAAGCTGCTGTCCGCCTTGTCTACGTAATTCTTCCTTGTGCTCGTTGGAAATATCCCAGTAAGCATAGGCCCATTGCGGGTCGCGAGGCATTAATACAATGCGACTTTCGCCATAGCCAGAAGGTAAATCGGCTAGTCCCTCATCAACAGAAGCGAGGTTTCCACCAGTTGTATCTTCTTGTCCCAACTCGAATTTTGCTGCTTCCACTGTTTCCTGTCCCTCCAATGAACGTTCTGTCTGTCTGGATATTTTCTTACTCTGTGCTTCCTGAACTGCTGTGAGTAACTGAGATTTACGCATCCGGCTATAACGAGATATGCCGTATTCACTAGCAACTTTACGTAGTTGCCGCAATGTCATTTCTTCTAGTGGTGGGCGTTCTTTTGCCATGAGTGAAGACCTCCTAAAGTAAAATTGAAGAAATTTCTTTTGATTAAGGAGAGGTCGGTCGAATTACATCTACCCCAAATCTTTTTTTATCAAATTGTTTGCTGTTAATGCCGAATGTTCAATTTTTAAGTGCCTATATTTCTAGAAAGAAAATTACCTTCTGAAATATTGGGTTCAAGCTTAAACAAGTATTTACGTTAGGAAAATAATATTCCTAACCTTTACCTTTGATATTTTCCACTCTCAAAACTCTTATACTGTTATAAAAGTTTTTCTAATACCATTCATAAGCATTTAGAAAGAGAGAAGAATTACTTGTCAACAATATTAACTGCAACTCCTTGGTAGGGATCAAGGGGGTTAAGAATACTTTTTTGTCTTACTTACGAATTTCCAAGGTATCTGGGGATCTATATGTCAGGTAATCTTGACAATTGGGTCTCAATCGACTCTATTTGGGGTTCCACCATACACAATTTGTGATGGTTTGATGACAAATGAGTATTATTGCTCAAGAGAAGTAGTACTTAAGCTTTGTCTAAGGTTCATGAAAAAGGTATGTCCTTAAGTCCCTCCGGGACGACCTTCGGTACGGACACGCTTCGCTAACGTAGTTGCGCTTGGGTGCCAATACATCTTGGCACCCAAGCGCAACTACGAACAATAAATAACTAATAATTACTTTTTCAATTTACTAGTTAACTTTCTCCACTTACCTCTTACCAAACGAATTTCATCAAAGCTATAACTATCTCCCAAATACTCTTTTATTGGTGTTAAAGCAATGTCCCCTAATATGTCGAGTACTTGGATGATTTTTTTCTGCTTTTCAACAGTAACTAATAAATTTAAATCTACAGGTTTATTTTTTTCAATTAAGTCTGAAAGGTGACGAGTAATTGTAGCAGAACGAAGATTGCGCTGTTGGGCAATTTCTTTGATACTCAATCCTTCTTTATGCAATTCAAAAGTTTGTAATTCTGTTTCAGAAACCTCCCCATTCTCAGAATCATTTTTTTGCTTCTGAGGATTTTGTTCTTTTAAATAAGTTTGAATGACTGCAATAAACTTATCTCCATACTGAGTCAGTTTATGACTTCCAACCCCTGCTAATTGACTAAACTCTTGTTTAGTCTTTGGTTTCATTTGCGTCATTAGCTTTAAAGTAGAATCACCAAAAATCACGTAAGGTGGAACTGATTGAGTATCAGCAAGTTCTTTGCGAAGTACGCGTAACTTTTGGAAAAGCACATCTGCTTGTTCTGCTTTTTCACTTCTTTCTCTGACCGTTGTCTTCGCTTTAGGAGAAACAACAATAGAAACCGGAAGCTGTTTCTTCATTACCTCTAAACTCAAAGAGTTAAGTTTTAAAACCGAATACCCATCAGTAGTTTGTTCGAGTAAGCCTTGATGCAATAAAGAACGTGCCAGCATTCGCCATTCATCGAGAGTTTTATCTTTACCGATGCCGTAAGTTGAAAGCTTATCATGCCCTTTACTGAGAATTTTCTGAGTTTTTCTTCCTTGTAAAATATCTATAACGTGCTTCATCCCAAATCTTTGCTTGCAACGTGCTACACAAGACAAAAATTTCATTGCTTCAATCGTCCAATCTTCAACTGGTTTAGGATTACAGCAATTATCGCAGTTACCGCAATTACCTGGAAATCTCTCGCCAAAATAACTTAATTGAATTGCGCGACGACAATCTGTACCTTCTGCGTAATCTATCATCTGACGCAGTTGCTGCTTAGCAATCATTTGCTCTTGTTCGTTGCTTTTCTGGTCAATCAACCATTCAATAGTCTTGACATCGCTGTAGCTCAAAAACAATATACATCGAGACGATTCACTATCTCTACCAGCCCGTCCTGACTCTTGATAATAACTTTCTAAATTTCGAGAAATATCAAAGTGAACTACAAAACGCACGTCGGGTTTATTAATTCCCATCCCGAAAGCAATAGTTGCTACCATTATTCTGGCATCATCGCGAATAAATTTAGTTTGATTTTCGCTGCGCTCAACATCACTCAAACCAGCATGATAAGGTAAAGCGGAAATATTATCTTTCTGTAGTTTAAAAGCTAATTCTTCAACCTTCTTACGTGTCAAACAATAAATAATTCCCGAACCTTCATTTTCTCGAATGATTTCTAACAGTTCGGTATAAGAACTCTTTTTTTTGGGACGAACTTCGTAATAAAGATTTTGACGATTAAAACTTGCTATATGAACGCTGGGTTGATTCAACCCCAATTGCTTAATAATGTCAGCGCGAACCCTTTCTGTTGCGGTAGCAGTAAGGGCCCATATCGGAACATTCGGATAACGCTGTCGCAGCGATATCATTTGACGGTATTCCGGACGAAAATCATGTCCCCATTCAGAAACACAATGGGCTTCGTCAATAGCGAAAGCCGAAATGCCAATTTGATTGTGAACTAAATCGAGCAGAGGTAAAAATCGCTCGCTGAGCAGACGCTCTGGTGCAACATAAAGCAGCTTGATTTTACCAGCAATAATGGCTTGCTCTCGCGCTCTGACTTTATCAAAGCTGACGCTACTATTAAGAAAAGTTGCCGGAATTCCGTTTTTTCGTAACCCATCTACCTGGTCTTGCATCAAAGCAATCAACGGGGATACTACCACCGTTAATCCTTCTTTCATTAATGCAGGGAGTTGGAAACACAGCGATTTTCCCCCACCCGTCGGCATAATAGTCAATAAATCACGATTTTCTAATGCCTCAACAATGATTTCTCGCTGTGGAGAACGAAAGCTGTCATAACCGAAGTGATGCTTA
This sequence comes from Calothrix parasitica NIES-267, assembly GCF_002368095.1. Lineage (GTDB taxonomy): Bacteria > Cyanobacteriota > Cyanobacteriia > Cyanobacteriales > Nostocaceae > Rivularia > Rivularia parasitica. The sequence goes on from NZ_AP018227.1 coordinate 8,213,896, forward strand.
AGGGCGTTTTCTAAATGCGGATGCTGAGACATTTTATCGGTCAGTTATCAATTTATCGGTAAGCTTCTTGAGGAAAAAATCCCTGGATTGTTTTGGGCTTACATAACTGTTTATTTTATCTACCTAAAGTTATTTTCCTTTATTTATTGCACCAAAGTTTAAATAAATTTTTATCTTTAATATTCTGATTCCCTAAATTAAAATACTCTTTGTATTATTTTTTATAATTAATATACGTTTTTATACGGTACTTGATTAATGCTATTCGCGTGTTAAATATTGTAATATCAGGGAAATTTGTTTATATCGCTGATTGCTATGAATTAGTTGCAGAAAAAATAATACGAGTAAGTGTTTCAGAAAAACAACTGATTTTAAATATTGTTACAACTGCTGTTTTGTTACCAGCCGGCAAGATATTTTTGGTGTCCTGGAATGGACTATATTTTACTGCTTTATGAACAGCGTAAAAGCAAGAAATCCTTATTTGCAATTACTTTTAACTAATTCACCCCCGTAAACTATCAAAACTGATTTAAGTATCAACAAAGATATATGACACAAACTCCACAGCGTCCACCGAGTTCTAATACTGCTGCAAATAGAGGTGCAGGTGCGCCGCCCAGTGCCCCCCCAATGCCGCCACCACCACCGGCTCCAGCATCATCTACACTTAGCACTCAGCGCCAATCAACTCAAACTATAGAAATGCCCAACGGTAGTCGTGGGTTAACCAATCCAGCCGCTCATCGTCCCGGAGCGCCACCACCGATGGCTCGAAATATAGCTTCCAACGACAGTTCGCAGCCAACTTTCAAGCAATTAATTCTGGAAGCGCATGAAAAAGGTTTTTCCGATATTCACTTAGGAGTAGGAGAAATACCCCGCTTCCGTAACCGAGGAGAGATAAACGCAACTGATTATCCAGAGACGGATAAAGAAACTTTCATGGGTTGGTTGCGTGAAACTCTTACAGAAGAAGAAATTAAGCGTTTCCAGGAAACTTTGGACTTTGATGGAGCGACTCAGTTCGATTTTGCTCGCGTCCGAATCAATATCTTTGATTCTCTTAGAGGTTACGCGATGGTATTGCGATTGATTCCAGTCAAAATTCTATCGATGGAGCAGTTAAGTTTACCTCCGATTTTTAGAGAAATTTGTCATTACCATAAAGGTTTGATTCTAGTTACAGGCCCCACCGGTTCGGGTAAATCAACCACAATGGCAGCGATGATTGACTATATCAATCGTGAGATGTCCAAGCATATTATTACTATTGAAGACCCGGTTGAATTCGTTCATCAAAGTAGAAAATCTCTGGTTAAGCAGCGGGAAGTGGGTATGCATACCCGCAAATTTGATAATGCTTTGAAAGCGGCTTTGCGGGAAGACCCAGATTTGATTCTGGTGGGGGAAATGCGGGATAAAGAAACAGTGAACACCGCAATGAAAGCCGCTCAAACGGGTCACTTGGTAATGGGAACCCTCCACACCAACAGTGCTGTCAAAACCATCGAACGTATTCTTAACCTTTTCCCTGGTGAAGAACAAGACCCGATGCGAGTAGCAATATCTGAGTCTTTAGTCGCAGTTATTTCTCAAGGTCTGTGTCGCACGACAGATGGAAAACGTGCAGCTTTCCACGATATTCTAATAAATACCGAAGCTATAAAAGATTGGATTAAAGACTCAAAATACGATGAGATGACTGAATTAATGAAGCAAGCCAGTTTCGACGGCATGATTACCATGAATCAGTCTTTGTTCAACCTTTATCAAGAAGGTAAGATTACAGAAGAAACCGCACTCGAAATGTCACCAACTCCTAACGAGATGGCACAGATGCTGCGAGGTCGTGTATAAGTTTAAGTAATAGGGAACAGGGAATCAGGGAATAGTGTATCGCGATTGTTAATTTCGTTTTCCCGTTACAATTTGGTAACTAGTATTTTACTAGCTCTGTCTCTTGTCAACTATTTAGAGGCAGAGCTTGTATGTTAGTTGTTATAAACTATAAACTGGCAACCAATCGAATTCACAATATCTAAAATCCCATAAGCCATTGAATTCAAATAAATCACCTTTACCAAACTTATTTAAAGGTATTGCATTATTTACACCAGGGGGAGATTTAATTTATTGTATTGACCCCAGTAAAAAAGGTCGATGGCATTCACATTTATGCAGTGCTTTACAGGAAATTTTAGATTTACCAGAACCCCCTCATTTCTTGGTTCCAGTATATACAGCGACTATCGACCACTGGCTAGATCCACGCACCGAAAAAGTTAGAACTTTTGCAGAAGCTTATCCTGCGGTAATACGTTACCAAGCTTTGCTAAATGCTGTTTTCAATACTGGTAATTTGACTTGGCAAAAAACTCCTTGGCATGATGGGTTGTGCGATAGCATAGTATTAGCAACTTACCGTTCGAGTTTTGAACAGTTGTGGGAAAATCATGATTTGATTGTGCGTTTAGAAGTATCCGAAGAAGCAAGTATTGATTCTCAATCCCTATTTTCTGTGCGACAAATGCAATCTCCAAAGCAGCCTTACATTCTGCGTTTATTTGTTGCGGGACATACTCCAAGTACGGAGAATATCCTTAAAAGTCTTCACGAATTGTTAGAAAGATATTTGGGAAATCCTTACACTCTCAGAGTTATTGATGTATTAACTCATCCCGAACAAGCAGAAATACATCAAGTGAGCGCAACTCCTACCTTGGTTAGAGTTTTACCGAAACCAACAAAAAGAATTGTTGGAGAAATGAATAATAAAGAGAAAATTTTGCATCTGTTAGGTATATTAAATCAATCGAATCATTCTAGCTGAACCTCTGGTGGAAGTTTAAATAGACCGTTTTTATCAGCTTCAAAATTAATTACTTTAAATACTGCATCTAAATTTAAAGCGCCATAAATATGAGGAAATGTCTCGTTTTCTGTGACAAAATCGTAACGAATTTCTGCTTTAACTTTATCCGAATCGATGAAAAGAAGTAATAAATCTGTTTGATTTTTAAAAAATTTGTTTGCTGTTCTTACTAATTGTGTTGATGTCGAACAGTGAATAAAACCTTCAGTTTCCAGAGAGTCAGCACGGTAAGTTCCTTGTGAAGTAGCTTTCTCCCAATCTTGACGAAGAGTAATGTGAAAAATGGTTGTCATTTTTTAGTTATTAGTAGTTAATTACAAATAAATCAATTTAATCTGTGATAATTGTTAACTATTTGAGTAACCAAATCTGAAGCTTCACTAATTAACGAAGTATTAATATCTATTTGATAATTTTCTAAATTTGCAATTTCTTGTACAACTGATTTTAAATCTGCATTTCCTTTTCTCGCTCCTAACCCGTTGATTGCACATTCTATTTGTCTAGCTCCGCAATTTAAAGAAACAAGAGAGTTTTCAACAGCTTGACCTAAATCATTATGGCAATGAACGGAAATAACGGCTTTATCGATATTAGATACTCGATTAAAAATCATTTGTAAGAGTTGAGAAAACTCCTTTGATGACGTTAAACCTAAGCTATCGGGAATATTAATTGTTGTAGCACCACTTTTGATTGCTGTTTCGATGGCTTTACATAAAAAATCTGCTTCGCTTCTCGGTGCATCAAAAGCACTCCATTCGACTTCTTCGCAATTCTTTCTTGCTAGAGATACACTATTTCTGATACTTTCTAATTCCTGTTCTAATCGAACCTTATTTTTACCCTTTAAATTTAGATTATTATAAGTATGAATTCTGCTTCTTTTAGCTGGTTTTAGTGCTTCAATAAGGCTATTAATTTCTTCTTCCTTTGCACCTGCTAATCCGCAAATAGTTGAATTATCAATAATTTTAGATATTTCTAAAACTTGTTCAAAATCTGAAAATGAATTTCCCGGATACCCAACTTCAATTACATCTACTCCTATCTCTTCTAATAATTTTGCAATGGAGATTTTTTGCTGTAAATTGAATTTTACACCAGGCATCAATTCTCCATCCCGCATTGTTGTATCGAAGATGATTATTTTATCCATGAGATGATTATTAATTAACAATTAACAATTATCAAAATGGGAGCATCCCAAATGTGTAAAAATACTATTTGTCATTGCGAGTGTAACGAAGTGGAACGACGCATTCACCCGAAGGGTGTGGCTCATCGCAACGCTTTGAGATTGCTTCACTTCGTATGTCCTATCGGACACGCTCCGCTAACGCAATGACAACCAAAATCTTGATTGTGCAAAATTGGGATGCTCCCATCAAAATTTAATTTAAAATCATCGCGCTGTAGGACAACCTATAATTTTCACTTAAATCCAATAGAACAACAGTGCGTTAGACGCGAAGCAGGAATTTTTTACAATCGAAATTACTGTAGCGCCATAACGCACCATACATGATTGTCTCATGCCCATGCACTATCCCCAATCCCCAATTAAGCTTCTTGATAAACTATCTCTTGGAACTGGATGACATCTTTTTGAGGGTCTGCGTGAATAACTTTAACTAAAATTTCTTCACCTAAATCTACTGCTCGTTTGAAGAACATAGGTAGCTGCAAACCTAAATCTTCTAACAAAATTAGTGCTAAGTTACTATCTTCTCTCAACCACATTAAAACTGTTGTATCCCAAGCTTTATCTAAATGACGACGTAGATATTCTAAAGCCCAATATCTATTAGTTTGTCGTTCCACCATTACCACTTCCTGAGTAATGCTGGTAACCGTCATCATTACTTCTTTCAGTGCTTCTGCGGAGAAGGGTAAAACGTCGCCTCGCAGGTGAGCTTTAATTTGAAAGTGGGTAAGTAAATCACTATAACGACGAATTGGAGAGGTGGCTTGCGTATAAGTCTCTAAACCCAAACCCGCATGACGCAAGGGGCTAATGCTCATTTCACTTTTTGGCATGCAGCGACGCATGGCACAAGAACGAACAAAACCTGCTGGTAACAATAATAATTCTTCTTCTGGTGGTAATTCTGGCTGTGGCTGACCGCGAAATGGTAAAGGAATGTTGTGAGTTTTACCGTAACGAGCAGCTACTTCACCTGCTAGAATCATCATTTCGGCTACTAGCTCTCGCGAACGAGAATCATCTAACAAATCTATATTAACTTCATCATCTTTTACCTTAATCGTAGCCTCGGGCATATTTATGCTGATAGCTCCTTGCTCGAAGCGCCAAGACTTGCGCTTTTTCGCCCATTTTCCTAGGGCTGCGATTTCGGGTTCTTCTCGTACTCCAGATTCTAAAATGTCGTCTACATCTTCATAAGTAAGACGATAAGTAGGCTTGATTAAACTTGCATGAATGCTATAGTCTTCGACTCCACCAGTTTCATCTAAGATGATTCCAAAACTCAAGGCACAACAAATTTCTCCTTGTACCAAACTCATCGGTCCGGTGGCTAATATTTCCGGGAACATCGGAATCATTCCCGTAGGTAAGTAAACCGTACTACCGCGTTTTCTTGCGTCTAAATCTAATTCGTCTTCGGGTACAAGCCATCTAGTAGGGTCTGCAATATGCACCCATAATCTTTCTCGATTATCGGGAAGCATTTCCCAACTTAAACCATCATCAATTTCAGTCGTCGTTTCATCATCAACCGTATAGACTTTCAGGTGAGTTAAATCCAAACGGTTACGATCTGGGTCTGGAGGAGGAGAGTTCAAGCGTTCATGGGCCACATCTAATACCTTATTAGGAAATTGAACCGGAATCGAAGAACGACGTAGAAACAGGTTTTCATTTGCACTCCACCAACCCAAATCAACGAGCAAACCGAACGCTCCTTGAGGAGTTGCAGTGCGTTCGAGCATCGTCATCGTTTCTAAAACTTGTGCGGGTGGAGGATAAGCTTGAGCCAAAGAATCGTATTTCACTCCACCCCGCGTTACATCTGCTAGTAATGCTCCATATTTTTCTAATGCTTCAAGCCTGTGTCTGTCGTGCTTTTGCCATTCTACAGCTTCACCACCGAGTGCTTGCTGTACTCTTTCTAAAAATTCTTGCTGTCCTCTAGCTTTGAGTGCTTCTACTTCTAATTGGTGCTTGCGCTCTGCCACTGCTGAAGCGCTTCTTGGCTCGTAACCATCGCCCTTTTGCTTAAAATAAATTTTATCGTCTGATAACAAGCAGTGAGCCGCATAAACTTGGGGTGGTTCTGCTTGAGAAAACAGCAAATTAGCCATCTCTTTCGGAGTGGATGATTCCCCATCTTCTACCAATAATTCCCAAGCCACCTCTAAGCTTGAAGGGTCTAAATACGATTCTACCTGTTGCAGAAACTCTGGTATTTCTGATGAATTATAGGTTTGTCCAACAACTTTATAAGTAAATTGTCTCGGTGCAAGACTAGTGGATTGTCCTCGTTCATCCAAAACAATCCAACGACTTTTTCCGTCCGGACGCTCTACCACACCCAAACGGCGATCGCCTTGATTTCTAAATTCTACCAGCGTCCCCTTTTCCACAAGCCTTATAATTCATTCAAGTTTTCAATTATCAGATTTTGGATTATTTAACATTAAAATCCCAAAATCAAATTATCTTAAATACAAAAAATTCAAATATCCGCTGCTTCGCACAGTGTCATGGTGACTGATATTTTAGCTGTAAACTCAGATATAACACTGGTCTGGGAGGCAACCCACCGCTGTGACGCTGGTATAGGGCCTCCCTAATAACTTGTCTTTGAAATACTTGATTTAAGCTTCAGCATTCACAAAAGGTAATAAAGCTAAAATTCTGGCACGTTTGATTGATGCAGTTAAAGCTCGTTGTTGCTGAGAAGTTAAACCAGTAATTCGACGTGGTAGTATTTTACCGCGTTCGGTAATAAATTTACGTAATAAATCAACGTCTTTATAATCTATAGGTTCCCCAGGTTTGATGGGAGAAAGACGACGACGATAATAAGCCATTTTTACTTAATTTCCTTATGAACGGTATGCGTGTTGCAGTGGGTGCAGAACTTCTTGAGTTCCAAACGGTTAGTTGTATTGCGACGATTCTTAGTACTCGTATAACGAGAAACTCCAGGCGAACGCTTATTAGCGTTGCTGCGACACTCAGTACATTCGAGCGTCACTATTATACGAACACCTTTACTTTTAGCCATGATTAGACAAACAATTTAAGCTAGCAAATAATAACACAAATATTTATTGTCTCACATTAAATTGCCCAATTTCAACTATCTGCTCAATCTTGATTCAAGCAGAAACAGTTGTAAGGCGATGAAACTATAATAAATAATCCCAGAATCGCGGTGATGCTAATTTTGTGTCGCTATCAATAGCGCTTTGGAATCACGCTTAAGTATAGCAGGCACACAGTTCAAAATACCGCTTCAAACAATAGATATTAAAAGCAGTCTTCTAGGGTTGCTATATTTCCAATTTTACGATTGCTTAAAACCGCTGAAGAATTAATCCATAAAAAAACGGGTCGTTCAACCCGTTCCACAAAAAACCTGAATTAAAAATTAAGATAAGGAGTTAGATTTTGAATTCATAACTCTGGCATTGCTGTTAGCGCAGCGTGGCCCTAGCCATATTGAGGTATGAATTAATTTTTACTCGTCAGAGTTAGCCCCCTAAATCCCCCAATCATGGGGGACTTGAAGTTACATTTCTCCCCCAGAATTGGGGGCTGGGGGGCTATTCATACTTTTAATCAGCAATGCCATAACTCTTAACTCCTCACTCCTAACTCTCAACTAAATTAACGTCTTGCAAATTTCTTCGACATCTTCCTTAAGCGAGTTGATTCTGGTGTAACTTCCACCAATTCATCGGGACCAATATATTCCAAAGCTCTTTCTAAGCTCATTTCTACTGGTGCTTGTAATTGAACTAGTTCATCACCACTAGCAGCACGATGGTTTGTTAACTGCTTGGTTTTACAAAGGTTCAATTCCAAATCTTGAGGACGATTATTTTCTCCAACAATCATACCTTTATAAACTTTGGTTCCAGGAGTAATGAAGAAAGAACCTCTATCTTCAGCGTTTTTCATCGCGTAGAAGGTCGCAACACCTTCCTCGAAAGATATTAATACACCGTTACGACGGGCAGAAATATCACCAATAATCGGACGGTAATCCAAGAAACTGTGGTTCATGATTCCGTCACCGCGAGTGATACGCATGAATTCACCACGGAAACCAATCAAACCACGAGCGGGAATCACGAACTCTAATTGAGAGCGTCCGTTACCACCCATTTGCATATCTTGCATTTCACCTTTGCGCTGTCCGAGTCGTTCGATACAGCCACCAACCGCTTCTTCGGAAACGTCTAAAGCCAAGAGTTCGTATGGTTCGCAAGGTTGTCCGTTGACTTCACGGTAAATTACCTGCGGTTGGGATACCTGAAACTCATAGCCTTCGCGACGCATGGTTTCAATTAAAATACCCAAGTGAAGTTCACCACGTCCGGAAACTCCAAATTTATCGGGAGAATCGGTTTCTTCAACTCGTAAAGCAACGTTTGTTTGCAACTCGCGCATCAAACGGTCTCTGATCTGACGAGAAGTGACAAAATCTCCTTCTTTTCCGCAGAATGGTGAATCATTCACGGAGAAGGTCATTTGTAAAGTCGGTTCGTCTACTTTAATAAGTGGTAATGCTTGGGGTTCGTTGGGACAGGTGATGGTTTCTCCGATATTCGCATCAGTGAAACCTGCAACCGCAACTAGATTACCGGCAGATGATTGTTCTAATTCCACCCGGCTTAAACCTTCAAAACCCATTAGCTTACTAATTTTGGCTTTGACGATTTTACCGTCTTCTTTAACCAAAGCCGCTTGTTGTCCGGCATTGATAGTACCGTTATGAATTCTACCAATAACAATTCTTCCCAAATACTCGGAATAATCCAGAGTTGTCACCTGTAACTGTAAAGGCTTTTCGGGGTCGCCAACTGGGGGTGGAACGTGACGTAAAATTGCCTCGAATAAAGGCTGCATATCCTTATCTTCGTCTTCCAATTCATTTTTAGCGAAACCTGCTAAACCGGAAGCGAATAGATAAGGGAAATCGCATTGGTCATCATCTGCTCCTAATTCTAGGAACAAATCCAATACCTTATCTACTGCGGTGTGGGGGTCGGCTCGGGGACGGTCGATTTTGTTGACTACAACAATCGGACGCAATCCTTTTTCCAAAGCTTTCTTGAGAACAAAGCGAGTTTGAGGCATAGGACCTTCATTTGCGTCTACGATTAGAACACAACCGTCAACCATACCTAATACTCGTTCAACTTCTCCACCGAAGTCAGCGTGTCCGGGAGTATCAACAATATTGATTAAAGTTTCTTTGTAGCGAACGGCAGTATTTTTAGAAAGAATCGTAATTCCTCTTTCTCTTTCCAAATCGTTGGAATCCATGACGCAATCCGGAACGTCTTCCCCTTCACGGAAAATGCCAGATTGTTTGAGCAGGGAATCAACGAGGGTTGTTTTGCCGTGGTCTACGTGAGCGATAATAGCGACGTTACGGATTGGGAGCGTCATAATTGCGTCCGGTTAACTGCGGGTTTATATATCTTAACTATCGTGTAAAGGCTGTATTAACAGAATTTGGGTAAAAATGTCGATTCTGTAAACATCCCTTAACAATTCTATCTTACTCTTTGCGTTTGAAGAAAGATTTGGTAATCGGTAATTGCGAATTGCGGATTGGGGATTGGTAATGGGTAATTGGTAATTGGTAATTGTGAATTGGAGATTGGTAAAAACCAAGAGCATGTTTTGAAAGTATAATTTCATACTCAAGCTGGAGGTAAGCAACTGTTAAAACATTCTCTAGTAGTCACAAATGATGAAGTTATACAATTGTCATTAGGTTAAGGAGTTATAAACTCACTGCTTACCGACTACCAATTACCAATTACCAATTACCCATCTAAAAAATGCCCCATATAGTTCTACTTGGTGATTCGATTTTCGATAATGCTGCTTATGTTGGCGAAAATCCGGATGTAATTTCTCAGTTGAGAACAAAACTTCCCGATGATTGGAACGCTAATTTAAATGCAATTGACGGGAATAAAGTTAATGATGTTTACACTCAACTGGAAAAATTACCCAAAGATGCTACTCATTTAGTATTGAGTGTCGGAGGAAATGATGCTCTTAGCTGTATCGGTATTTTAAATGAGAAAGTAGCTTCTTCTGCTGAAGTTTTTATTAAGCTGGCTAATTTACGAGAAGATTTTGAAAACCAGTATCGTAAATTGCTACGAAGAATTTTAAGCCTCGGTATACCTACAGCTATTTGTACTATTTATAATCCCAATTATCCAGAATCAACTTATCAAAGAATTGGAACTACTGCCTTAACTATCTTCAATGATGTAATTATTCGACAAGCTTTTCAATTCGGTATTCCGCTGATTGATTTGAGATTAACTTGTAATGAAGCGACCGATTACGCGAATCCAATCGAACCTTCATGTGCTGGTGGTGAAAAAATAGTTAATGCGATTGTTAATGTTGTTTTTGAACATAATTTTGAGAAGCATTATACTCAGGTTTTTTATTGATTTCATAGAGGCTATAGCTAGAAATTGAGATTAATTATTTGTGATATTTATACTTTATTTTTTGAAAAGCTAACGATTGGGCAATTACTCAATTACTTATCAGATAAGGATATTTATATTAAATTGATTAGATAGCGAATTTCTCGGAGTTCAAAATTTTCTCTAACATCAATTTTAGTCGCTCCATCTGGTTTAAATCCCATTTTTTCATAGAATTTACGTGCTATTTGATTGGTATCAAGTACCCAAAGAGTTGTTTGAGTAAATTTTCGATTTCTCATATCTTTTAAAATATATTTAACCAATTCTGTTCCTAAACCTTTTCTCCAATATTCAAAATTTAGATATATTGAAGTAATTTCCCCTGTAACTTTAGAATCCTTATCTACATCGCGAGTTTTTCCAAAATTAGCAAAACCTACTACCAAATCGTCGATTTCTTGAACTATAGTACGAGTCTGGGAATTAGTTAAAATATTTTGCCAAGATTTTTCGCGTTGTGAAATCGATAAATTATTTAAATAACTCTGAGGTATCAAACCCTTATAAACTTCTTGCCAAGATTTTACATGAATTACAGCAATATCTTTTGTATCTTCAAGGATTGCGGTTCTGATAGTCATTAAGTTTAATCAAATTGAATTTTCATACCCAGTTATACATCCACAGTTTAGCTTTTGCTAATTCAAATGGTTTAATCATAATTCCTCATCCCCTGAGCCACAAATTTGACCAAACGAGTAATCGCAACTTCAATTTCTTCTGAAGAATTTCCGGTTATCACTTTATCTGACTGACCAAGTTGATTTGCTGTACGGATTATAATTGCAACCGCTAAATCTAGTTTCCAAGTGAGTTCTGTACGGGTTTGGTCGGGAAGCGCTCTTTGCAGGATATCTAAAAATCTTCGTTGACTTTCATGAAATTCTTTGTCTGAAAGCTGCTGTATGGGGAAAGGTTCCGCACGACAACGGCCCATAAATTGAGCGCGAATTACTCCTGCTTCTCCCATCTGGGTTATTATTCTCAAGGGAGGACCGTAAAATGCTTCTAGAATATTTTCTAGTGATGGTGGTTCTTCTAAATTTTCATATTTTGAAAGTTCCTCTACCTGAGATGTTACTATTTGCTGGGCTACTCTTCGCACTACAGCGATAAATAGCTCTTCTTTTGAACCAAAATGGTAGTGAACTGCTGCAATATTAACTCCTGCTTCTCGAATCACGTTGCGTAAACTTGTCCCAGCAAAGCCTTTTTCAGCAAATAAGCGCTCGGCTACGTTAAGTATTTGCTCTTTTGTATCGATAGTTGTTACAGTCTTTTTCATTTAAATCAAACGTTTGAATGATGCGTGATTTTAATTATAGTTGACTTATTTATAAACATCCTGTTCCGATTTTACGGTATGTAAGCTGAGTATCAAGCGAAATGCATTAAATAAAAAAATTAATTTGTTAATTGCTTAATCTACCAAGAAAACAGGATAGCTAGTTTATGATAACTCGATTATAGCTGTAAAAGTAATCAGAACCACTCATTCCAATTGCCTAAAATAATGTATGCAATTCAACATATGCATCTATCAAACGTATGATTGACTATTATTAAAACGTATGTTTGAATTGTATGCATGAGAAAACCTATTTAGAAACACAAGTCCCACAGGAGGTAAATGCTATGAACCCGGATTTTACTCCACATTCCCAGATATCGGGTGATGAAACCCTTGATGATGGGGAATATTCCCAAGATTTAGAGAATCAGCATCGAGATTATTCAAAATTGCTTCGCTATGGGATGTTGGGTTTGCTTGGGTTGATGGTAGCGGTGGGTGCTGTTTTTGCTGGTCAGAATTTGATTCAGACAGAACCTGAAACCGAAGAAGTTGCTGTTGCGAAACCCTTACCAGTTATAACTCTACGAGCAAAACCTGTCGAATCCTATCAAGTGATGCGGACTTACACCGGTGAAATCGCTGCAATTCGGACTAGTGAGTTAGGATTTGAGCGTGGTGGAAAGTTAGTTAATGTTTTTGTTAAAGAAGGGGATAGAGTTAAATCGGGACAATCAATTGCAAAGCTTGATGTGAGTAATTTGCAGATGCAAAAGCTGCAATTGGAAGCTCAAAAAGCTCAAGCTCAAGCAAGGTTGGATGAGTTTATAGCAGGACCAAGACAGCAGGATATTGCAGCAGCTAGAGCAGCGGTTGATGATATTCAGCTGCAATTGCAGCTACAAAGAACTAAATTAAAAAGACGAAAGTATTTATACGGTCAGGGAGCAATTTCGAGAGAACAGCTTGATGAGATTTCTTTTGGAGAAAATTCTTTAAACGCTCGTTTGCGACAATCTCAAAGTAATTTAAACGAACTTTTAGCAGGAACTCGTACAGAACAAATAGCTGCACAGCGAGCATCCGTAAAACAATTAGAAGCGAGTATTTCAGACGTAGAAATTAATATTGCTAAAAGTACAATCAAAGCACCATTTGCAGGTATAGTTTCCGCTCGTCAAATTGATGAAGGAACCGTAGTAAATACAGGTCAAGCTGTAGTCAAATTGGTAGAAAATACTAGTCCAGAAGCTAGAATTGGTATACCAACAACCGTAGTAAATCGATTGCAAGTTGGTAGTAATCAAAAAGTACAAATTAATAATCAGAATTATTCAGCAACAGTCGCTTCAATTTTGCCGGAAGTTAATCCTAATACTCGTACTCAAGTAGTCGTATTGAAATTAGAATCTTCTTTAATATCTCAAATTAATCCCGGTCAAACAGTTAGATTAAAGCTGACAGATACAATTCCCACAGAAGGATTTTGGCTGCCAAATAAAGCTTTAACTCAGGGATTGCGCGGACTCTGGACTTGTTATGTATTAGCGAAACCTAAATTAGAGAGAGCGGGGAGTAGCAAACAGAGAGTAGAGAATGTAAATTCATTTGTACTCGAACAAAGAACTGTAGAGGTTTTACATCAAGAAAGCGACAGAGTTTTGGTACGAGGTACTTTGCAACCAGGAGACAGAATTGTTGCTAACGGTGTTCATCGCTTGGTTCCCGGTCAGGTTGTGCGTCCGATTGGGGAGTAGGTGTAGAGGGGGGAGAGGGGGAGATGGGGAGACAAGGGGAAGAATAAAAAACTCTTAACTCATAACTTCAATCCTAAATAAATACATCTATTCTTAAAATTCAAAATAAATTAATTTCTAGCTTACTACTTACTACTCATAATCTTTTAATCAATATTAAATTCATAATTTTCTTAATACATAATGGTGCGTTACGGCATTATCAAAATAATAATCTTTCAATTAAATTATCTTGCGCCGTAACACACCCTAAAAACTTACTACTCATAATCTTTTAATCAATATTAGATTCACAATTTTCTTAATACACAATGGTGCGTTACGGCATTATCAAAATAATAACCTTTCAATTAAATTATCTCGCACCGTAACACACCCTACAAACTTACTACTCATAATCTTTTAATCAATATTAGATTCACAATTTTCTTAATACATAATGGTGCGTTACGGCATTATCAAAATAATAATCTTTCAATTAAATTATCTCGCGCCGTAACACACCCTACAAACTTTAACCTTTAACCTTTAACCTTTGACCTAATGATGGTTCTTCCTTTTTTTCGCAATATTCGTCTTTTAATCCTAACTTTTGTATTAATAATATTCTGGGGACTTTCTGCGTTTCAATCTTTACCGCGTCAGGAAGACCCGCAGTTAGTAGCTAGAACTGGTATTATTACTACCGTATTTCCTGGAGCTAGTGCAGAACGGGTGGAAGCATTGGTGACGGAAGTTATTGAGTCAGAAATGTCTGAAATTGAGGAAATTGATACGATTACTTCTGATTCTCGGGTTGGTTTATCTACGGTTTCGATTGAATTAAAGCAGACTGTAATTGAAGCGGAACCTATTTGGACGCGGGTACGGGATAAGTTAGCAGATGCATCTCCGCAGTTTCCCCAGGGGGTTTTAGAACCGGATTTAGATGAAGCGGAAACGCGAGCTTATGCGGTGATTGCATCTTTGGTTTGGCAAGGGGAAAGCGAGCCTAATTATGCAATTTTAAGGCGTTTTGCTGAGGAATTAGATGTTCAAATTCGAGGTGTGGGAGGAACGGAGAAGGTCGATACTTTTGGTTTCCCTTCGGAGGAAGTAACTGTTGAAATTAATCCATCGGATTTAGCAGCAGTTGGATTAAATGCTCGTCAGTTGTCACAACAAATATTGCAGAGCGATGCTAAGACTAGCGCTGGACAATTGCGGAGTCCGAATAATACTTTAGCGATAGAGGTAGAAGGGGAACTTGATTCTCTGGAACGAATTCGTCAAATTCCGATTTCTTCGACTAACAACGGACAGTTTACTCGTTTGGGAGATATTGCAAGAGTTACTAGAGGTATCAGACAACCGGTTACAGATTTGGCTTTATTTGGTAGTAAACCATCTGTAGCTTTGGGAGTATTGATGGAATCGGGAAATCGAATTGATTTATGGGCCGCGAAAATTCGCGAACAGTTAGAAGATTTCCGTCAACGTCTTCCTACGGGAGTTACATTGGAAGTCATTTTCGACCAAAGTGGTTATGTTGAAAACCGTTTAGATAATCTGATATCGAATTTACTATTTAGTGCTTTCCTTGTAGTTGCGGTTACTTTTGTGGGGATGGGTTGGAGGTCTTCTATTATAGTTGGTGCAGCATTACCATTAACTGTATTTGCGGTATTTGGTGAATTGCAGATTTTTGGTATTCCGATTCATCAAATGTCTGTTTCGGGATTGATTATTGCTTTGGGTTTGTTGATTGATAATGCAATTGTTGTTGTAGATGAAATTCAAGTCGAACTGGAACATGGATTAAAGCCAAAAGATGCTGTGGTGAAAACCGTTAATTATTTAACTGTTCCCTTACTGACATCAAGTTTAACTACAATACTCACCTTCTTACCAATTGGTTTATTACCGGGAGGAGCGGGGGAGTTTGTAGGTTCCATCGCTTGGGGAGTAATTATGTCTCTGGTTTCTTCTTTAGCAATATCTTTGACGGTAATTGCAGCACTTTCCGGTCGCTTTTTAGGAAAAACTATCACTACAAATCATAATTCTCGTCCGAAGCATGAATCTCGTAAATTTTTAACATCAAAATTATCAAGACTTTTATCAAAATTAAAAAATCCCCATGCTTGGTGGAATTCAGGTTTTTCTTCACCTTTTTTAGGTCGGATTTATCGTAAAACTTTAAACTGGGCTACAGCTAAACCTTTAATTGCAATTGTTTTAACAATGATATTACCCGTAATGGGTTTTATAAATGTGGGTTCCCTACCGACACAGTTTTTTCCTTCCCTAGCTCGCGACCAGTTTCAAATTGAAGTGGAATTTCCCGCTCAAACTTCTATTGCTCAAAGTCGCGAGGATGTATTATTAGCTCGTAAATTAATTCAAGAACATTCCGAGGTTGAGGAAGTTCACTGGTTTGTCGGAGAAAGCGCTCCTAAGTTTTACTACAACTTTACTGGTGGAATAAAAAATGCTGCTTACTACGCTCAAGCGATGGTACAGCTAAATACTAACCAGGGAGTTCCTCAATTAATTCGGACTTTACAAGATGAGTTAGATTCAGCATTCCCTAGCGCTAGGGTATTGGTAAAACAATTAGAGCAAGGACCACCATTTGAAGCTCCGGTGGAAATGCGAATTTTTGGCCCTGACATACAACAATTAAGAATATTAGGTAGTCAAGTAAGGGAAATTTTGACGCAGATACCAGATGTTACCCATGTTAGGGACGATTTGACAGAAACTTTACCTAAGTTAGGATTAGAAGTAGACGAAGAACAAGCAAGGTTAGTCGGACTTGATAATAGAGCTATAGCGCAACAGTTAGAAACTTATTTGGAAGGTTCAGTTGGTGGTTCGATTCTTGAAGCTACAGAAAATTTACCTGTAAGAGTAAGAATTGCGAATTCAAATAGAGGAGATTTATCTCAGATTGCTTCCCTTAATTTACAGCCAACTCAACAAATCGGTACCGAACCAAATTTGCGTCCTTTATCAGCATTAGGTAAGTTTAATCTGGTTCCCCAATTAGCAAGTATTTCCAGACGTAACGAACAAAGAGTTAATACGGTTCAAGCTTTTATTTCTGCTGGGATTTTACCTTCGGTAGTTCTAGGAGAATTGCAGGAACGTTTGGAAGCACAAAATTTTGAACTTCCTCCAGGATACAGATATGAATATGGTGGAGAACAAGCTGAAAGTGGGGAAGCTACGGGAAATCTCATGTCAACTGTGGGATTGTTGGGGTTAATTATGGTGATTACCCTAGTGCTGTCCTTGGGTTCCTTCCGAATGGCTGGTATTGTGTTTGCTGTTGGTGCTGGTTCGGTTGGTTTAGCTTTATTTGCGCTGTGGGCTTTTGGTTCGGTATTCGGATTTATGGCAATTGTCGGGACAATGGGTTTGATTGGGATTGCTATCAACGGTGCGATTATTATTTTGTCAGCCTTTAACGAAGATGAAGCAGCTAAAAGCGGTGATGTGAAAGCGGTAAGGGAAGTTGTAGTAAAAGCAACTCGTCACGTGTTAACTACAACTATTACTACAATGGTTGGTTTTATTCCGTTGATTAGCGATGGCGACCCTTTCTGGCTACCTTTGGCAATTGCGATCGCCGGTGGGATTGGTGGTTCTCCGCTACTGGCACTTTATTTTACTCCTGCTGCTTATTTGTTAGTGAAAGGACGGAGGAAGAATATGAAAAAGCGGAAACAGCTTTTGCTTCCTCCGGCCGTTTCTTGATTTTTGAGTGGTGGAGATATCCCTACCATCATTAAAAAAATATTTCGCGTTATAACTAGTCGCTCTTGTTAAGTTGCTAATTCAGACTTATTAAACAACAGACAAACATCTAATGACAACTCTTATTGTAATAAATAATTAGCTTTCAAACTTTAGTTTCATTAAGTTAGGAACGATAAGATTAACGATAAAATTAGAGTCAATCCGTAGAAATAGCAGTAGCCAACATTAAGCTATTTCTGTTACAAAAGTTTTATTGATACGCATTATTAATTACTCATAATTAATTATATGGTGCTTCTTTTTAATAAGAAAATATCAAAGGCTTTGCGTTTCAATCCGGTTAATCTCTGACAACTCTAATAAACAGTCAACTGACTATGAGTACTCGAAATTTTAAACGAGCATACAATCAGCTAGAAATGTGCATGAAAGATTTAGCTAATAAAAATGATGAAATATATGTTCCTAATATAGTTCCAGATAGTCCAGCAGATTATATTTTTATATGTATGGAACCTTCATTAGGTGAATGGGCAAAAAATCGTGATGAGGCAGAAAGCAAATTGAGAGATGGATTCACAAACTTTCTTGATGGCTTTAATACAATGGTATTGCACTTTGCGATACGTAATTATCTTTGTCAGGATAATCAAACATACCATCTTACCGACCTTTCAAAAGGGGCAATGCTGGTTAAAGATGCAGATAATAATAGGATAGAAAGATATGAAAATTGGTACCCTCTGTTATTACATGAAATGAACTTGATTGCTTCTACCAATGTTAAAGTTTTTGCTATAGGCTCTCATGTTGTAAATTTTCTTCAAAAACAACAGTTTCCTTGGGATTTTACACAATTAATTCACTACTCAGGTCAAGCAGTTAGTCATTGGGATAGAGTTGTAAAAGAACGTGAGGAAGATTTTAAGCGATTTAAAGATACAGTTACCCATGAAGATTTTCTGAATAATGCCAAATCTGTTATCGAAAGTTCAAAAGTGCCTTTGGTAATCAGTGAATCGGTATTGAAAAAAATGTGTAAATCGAATCTTACACTTTCAAGATTTAAGCTAATGTTTAACTACAAATTGATTTTCGATGCAGTTCGCAGCTTAGGTTGAGAAAGGTTAACAGTCTAAGGCTATCGCCTCGCTCCGCTAACGTAGCATCTCCCAGAAAAAGATAGTGTGCCGAAGGCATAACTCAAAATTACCTATAAAACGAAACTATTTATAACTTTATTAACTATAGGAATCTGGTTTGATTTGTGAATAATTATTAGAGACTAGAGAACAGTTGGGTATACTGAGTTTTGTATGTCCTGGGGACACGCTACGTTAACAAAATTCAATTAGGAATCCTATATAATCCGATTTAATAGAAATACTGATGTTGGGTTACGACACATTTTTACTTTTCGCTAATTATGAATATTAATTTGTGCGTTTTTAACCCAACCTACATTCTATATAATTTTTTCACTCGGTTAATATAGTTAGATTGCGTTAAAACCAGATGGTGAATCAAATTTACTTACATTCATTTTCCTTTGAAGTAGTTACCGTCAATCGCAGAGGGGAAATTATTCTTCGAGAAACCAAACAAGCCAACTGTTTTACTGAAACTATTTGCTTGGATAGTGAAAGTAAGAGTATCGGCTTGGATATGGTTTACATTCCTGGTGGTACTTTTATTATGGGTTCAACAGATGAAGAAGTAGAATATGCGATTCGACAAGTTAATTTCGATTTCATTTTCAACACGGAAAAACCCCACCATCAAGTAACGGTTCCTTCTTTTTTTATCGGTAAATACTCAGTTACCCAACAGCAATGGAGAGCCGTAGCCGCACTACCTAAAGTGAACCGGGATTTAGAACCAACAAATTTAAGGGATGATTTACCAGTAGAAGATGCTTGTTGGTATGATGCTGTTGAATTTTGCGCTCGGCTTAGCCAACATACAGGTAAACCTTATCGTCTGTGCAGCGAAGCTGAATGGGAATATGCTTGTCGTGCGGGTACTAATACACCATTTCATTTCGGCGAAACAATGACTACAGATTTAGCTAATACTCGTTGCGACGATACTTTTGCTGACGAACCACATGGAATTATAGAACGTGGCGAAACAACACCCGTAGGTAGTTTGGGTGGAGCGAATAATTTTGGATTATACGATATGCATGGAAACGTTATGGAATGGTGTCTTGATGATTGGCACGATAATTACCAAGGTGCGCCGACGGATGGTAGCCCTTGGTTTGATAGTAACGAGCCTCTCGCTCAAAAACAAGGTGAAGCCGTGATGCGCTCTGGTAGCTGGAATTCGGTTTATCCAACCTGCCGTTGTGCGTCTCGCGTATATTGGGATAGAAAAGATGATGGTTTACTCAACAACGACTTACCTAGCAACTGTTTTGGTTTTCGTATAGCCTGTGGGGTTGAGAAATGTATTTAAAACAAGGAATAGGGAAGAAGGGAATTTCTATATTTAAAAATTTCATAGAAATACTGATGTTGGGTTAGGTTGCATTTTTACTCTTCGTTAATTATGAATATTATTTGCGTGCCTTTAACCCAACCTACATTCTTCTTGATTATTAATTAACCTGAGTTCGGGATAAGCTCAAACCCTGATTTTATCGTTCCTTGATTTTAGAAATCTATAAACGTAATTATGTTGTTTGAGCGATTAATCAGCCACTAAAAACAGAATTAATTCCTTAACCCGAACTGACGTTAATTAGCTGCGAGCTTTTGAGCAATCTTCATTTTCACCCCATTTGCAGGTGCAAGAGTCACTCCTCGACGACGCGGTATTTCTGGTTTATTATCTGCTAATTTAAATTCATAACGCGACATAATTGTTGTTAACACTAATTTCATTTCAAATATTGCCAAAGCATCACCGATACAACGACGGACTCCCGCACCAAATGGCATAAATTCGTAAGGAGAGAATTGTCTTTCCAAAAATCGCTCTGGTTTAAATTGCTTTGGTTGCGGATATAAATCTTCCCGCTGATGCAAAAGATAAATACAACCAAAAAGCAGATTTCCAGGTTCTAATTTCTGTCCTAACATCTCCATAGATTCTTGAACTTCCCTAGCGAAAGTTAACATTACAACTGGAGTAATTCGCAAAGTTTCATTACATACAGCACTTAAATATGGCAAGCGTGAAATACCCATCAAGTCGGAAAAATCATCAACTGTATCAAGTTCTTCTAATAGTTTTTCTTTAACTCCTGGTGTATGATGAATCCAATATAATGCCCAAGCCATAGCTGTCGCAGTTGTTTCATGTCCTGCAAACAATAAAGTCATTAATTCGTCACGCAATTCTTTATCGCTCATTGCGCTTCCATCTTCATAACGTGCTTCCATTAATAACGAAAGAATATCAACACCATCAGATTCTGACTTTGTTCGACGCTCTGCAATTTCTGCATATATTAATTCATTAACTTTCGCACGTTTTCGGACAAATTTTCCCCAAGGACTCCAAGCACCTAAGTCTTTTTGCAAAAAATCAAAAAACAGAAAACTCGAAGAAAATGGCGAACTAAATGTATCTGACAAATAAGCCATTAATTCTTTGAGTTTTTGATAACGCTCTCCCTCATGCAAGCCGAAAACAGCCTGTAAAATAACTTGCATCGAGATTTCTTGCATTACCGGACGAGTTATAAAAGTTTGATTTATAGGTAATGTTTGAAAAACTTTTTCTGCAATATCACAAATCAGTTGTCCATAAGCTCGCATTCTTTCTCCATGAAAAGGAGGAATTAATAATTGTCGTCTTCGCTTATGAGGTTCTCCATCTAGCATAATCACTGAATAGTCACCTATCAAAGGTTGTAAAACTTGATTAACTCCACCAGGAGAACAAAATTTCTTTCTATCATTAGTTAAAATTTCTTGAATTGCTTCTGGTTGATTTACAAATATTAGGTTGTCACCAAAACCAACAACTTCAGCAGTAAAAATATCGGGATGTTTATTGACAGCACCTTCCATATATCCTATAGGGTCGAATACCCACTGTAGTTTCTGTAAAAAAACAGGTTTATCGAGAGTATTTGGTAAGCTCATGGTAGGTTTTAATTTTTGCAATTTATAATTAAATATTTTGATTCAAAAAATATATATTTAAATCTAAAATTGAAGTATTTTCAATTCTATCTTCAAATTATCATTCTCCAGCGAAATATTAAATTAAATCAATATATACATTATGATAAATAACCTTACCCAAATTACTCAAACTTCTCCCCCCTAGCCAAACGCTCAATCAACTCACTCCGAGTCAAATTATTATCCCGAGCAAGTTTATCTAAATTCTCCCAAGCAGTATTGGTAAGTCTTAACGAACGTACATGCTTCGGTTCTTGATAATCCTGCTCAAACTTTCCGGAACTAGAACGTTTGCGTCTTGAAGATTTTTCTCTAATTCCAGCATATTTATCCCCGCTATCTGACTGCTCTGGAACAATCAAGTCAACCAAGCATTTAATTAATCTTTCTCGCTCCATGGGCATAATTTCCCCAGCCTGAAGCATATATTCAATCATAGTGTAATGCACCAAAGCACCTAAAAATACCCGCGTTGTTGCTTCTGCATCTGAGATGTGTAGTTCGGGATGAGAACGTAAATAGTTAGCTATGACTTGAACAACATTTTTATCTATATTCCGAACCATGTATTGCGCGAGCATGGGGAATCTTCCCGACTCAGCAATCATTAAGCGCATCAAGTCTAAAAATTCCGGTACGTCACTAACATTTTTGCTAAATTGATTTAACAAATTATGAGCAAAATTACTTAAAACATCCGCTGGTTCTCCTTGAAACATCTGTGGGTTTGGCTGATTTAGAGTAACCCCGTAATTTGAGATTAAGCACTCAATTAAAGCAATAAATAATTTTTCTTTATCCTGAAAATAGCTGTAGACGGTGGTTTTGGAAACTCCTGCTGCTGCTGTAATTCTGTCCATTGTCGTAGCAGCAAACCCATGTTTCAAAAATTCCTGCATCGCACCTTGCAATATCGCTTCGACTTTTTCTTCTGATTGCGAAGTGTTTAGATTATTATTCTTACTGGCTTTTTTTACAATTGTTTTCTTGGCTTGCATATTTGGATATTCCAATAAAGATAATAACTACTCTCTGTTTTCTGTGTTCTTTTCTTACACATCCTAGTCAATGTCAATTACCAGGATTATTTGCAGGCTGATGATATTTTCTATTTTACCATGTATTACATTCTCTAATTGAGTAATTAGGCTGAAGAATTCTACTTGCGATTCTTGAGACGATAGACTATCATATCTATCATGTCATCTCACAAAATAGATTCAATTAAAGAACGCATTTTCCAATCTGCTGAAGTCTTGTTGTCTGAAGTTGGTGACTCTTTCACCATGGAAGAATTAGTTAATAAAACTAGTGTTTCTCGTGCAACAATTTATCGACATGTAGGTAACAAAGAAATGCTGTTAAAATCCTTAGCTCAATCACGGGGTATAGCTTTTGAGGAACTGACAGATGTGCGGACGCGTATTTTACAAGCAGCTCGGAAAGTCTTTGGTAAGCGTGGTCTTTATAGCTGCACCATGGAGCAAATTGCCGACGAGGCTGGGGTTGGAGTTGCAACCGTCTACCGTCACTTTGGCGACAAAGATAACCTTGTCTGGACTTTCATCAATGAAATGTCTCCACGGACAATTGCTCAAAACCTATTGCTTGAAATCAGCGATGATATTACCTCTGACCTGAAAAATTTTGCGATTACTATTCTTCCATCCTTTTATGAGAATCGAGACATTATGCGTCTCATTCTTGCCAATCACCAAGCTGAAAAAGTCTATATAGAGAAATTACGAAAAGGTTCAGATAAAATACTTGACCTTTTAGCTAATTATTTTCAAAGTCAGATTCGAGCAGGAAATTTACAGGACATAGCACAACCACAGGAACTTGCTCTGACCTTCATGGGGATGATTTTTTCCTTTACTGTTTTTGCTCCGGTTCATCATGGTATCGAGCTTGATGATAGCGAACGGATTGGTAGCTTGATTGTGCAAATATTTCTTGACGGAATTAAAACATAAAGAATGAAAACAACTTTTGGTATTTTGATTGGAACCGTTGTTGCATTAATGGTTCTAGCTTTGTCTCAAGGTTTGAATACCTTTACTTTCGGTCTGAATAAATCTTGGCAGCAATTTATCAGTTTTTTACCCGTACTGATAGTTGCAATGTTGATAAGTGGTTTTACTGATGCCCTACTTCCAAAAGCCCTTATAGAACGCTGGTTATCCGATGCATCAGGGTGGCACGGTATTGGTTTAGCCTACATGGCGGGTGTGTTAACTCCTGCTGGAGGTGTAATTGGACTACCCCTGGTAGCAACATTTTATAAAGCAGGTGTAGGTTCTAGCGTGCTAATAACTTATATGACTTCAATGACCACAATGTCACTTCTAAGAATTCCTTTAGAGCTTAGTTTTTGCGGCTGGCAATTAACAAGTTTAAGAGTCGCCGTGTCTTTAGTATTACCAATCGTTGCAGGGATTTTAGCACGCTTTTTATCGCCCTGGTTTATTCATCCCTAAATTAGATTTTGAATTAAACTTACCAAAAACATCTTGACAAGAGTAACTAAACTGTTTAGTTTAGTATTAAATGATTAAACGATTTAGTTCACTCTTACTTTTCTTGAGAGGAATTATTATGGTCAGTGCATTTTTCAATTTACCCAAAATCAAGCCTCGAAAGACCGCATTAATAGGCATTAGTGTCAGTTTATTAGCGGGAGGAGTGCTATTATCTCAAATTGTCGGAAACCATGTATTACAAAAAAAAGAAAAAGAGGAACAGGTAGTTCCGAAAGTTAAGACTGTAACAGCATTAGGTCGGTTGGAACCCGAAGGAGATGTTATCAAGATTGCTGCATCTTCATCGGGTCAAGGTGGTGGCCAGGGAAATAAAATAGATAAGTTATTGGTCAAGGAAGGGGAAGAAGTAAAAGCCGGTCAGGTAATTGCAATTCTGGATAATAGTGACAAACTAAAAGCTGCGTATGATAAAGCTAAGGAAGCAGTAGCAATTGCTCAAGCGAATTTAGCGAAAGTCCAAGCAGGTGCGAAGACTGGAGAAATAGAAGCTCAAAAAGCCGAAATTGCCAGAATAAAAGCCCAATCTTTAGGAGAAGAAAGAGCGCAACGGGAAGCCGTATCTAGGCTAGAAGCTCAGTGGGAAGGAGATAAAGCAACTCAGAAAGCAACTTTAGCAAGATTAGAAGCACAGTTAGAAGGGGATAGAAAAGCTCAAGCAGCAACCATAAAAAGATTAGAAGCACAACTGAATAATGCTCAAGTAGAATTACGTCGTTATGAGAGATTATTCAAAGCAGGTGCAATTGCTCGTTCTGAATATGATTCAAAGCGCTTAAGTGCAGATACATTAGTTGAACAATTGAATGAAGCAAAAGCTGTACTAGCAAGAACACAAGCAACTGGTATTAAACAAATTAGCGAAGCTAAGGCTAGTTTACAGAGAGTTACAAGTACTGGAAACAGACAAATTCAAGAAGCTAGAGCAGTATTAAGTAGAATTCAAAATGCAAGTACTGAGCAAGTAAATTCGGCTCAAGGAACCTTGAGTAAAATTGCTGAAGTTCGTCCGGTGGATGTAACTGCTGCAAAAGCAGAGTTGAGACAAGCTGTAGCATCAGAAAAAGAAGCAAGAGCCAGTTTTGAGCAATCTTTGATAAAAGCACCGAGTAAAGGTGTGATTTTGAAAATTAACAGTAGAAGTGGAGAAACAGCTTCTAATGATGGGATTGTTGAGCTAGGAAAAGTTCAGCAAATGATGGTAGTGGCTGAAGTTTATCAAGCTCATATTAGCAAAATTAAAGAAGGTCAAAATGTACGAGTAACTAGTAATTCTTTGGGTGCTGATTTGATGGGTAAAGTTGATTCTATCGGTTGGCAAGTACAGCGACAAGATGTCATAAATTCAGACCCAAGTGAAAATATTGACGCTCGGGTTATAGAAGTTAAGGTGCGTTTGAATGAGGAATCCAGTAAAAAAGCTGCTAAATTGACTAATTTGCAGGTTAAGGCAATTTTTGAGTTGTGAAAATTGGTAATTGGTAATTGGTAATTGTTAATTGTTAATTGTTAATGGGTAATTATCCAACCTTGGTATTCAAGATATTTATAAATACTAAATGAATACAGACTCAAATCTAAAATCTAGAATCTAAAATCCAAAATTAATATGCTGGGATTTATTAAACAACTTCAACGTCGTACTCCATTAGGTTGGTTGCAACTTTCACGTCATAAAGGACGGTTTATAGTTGCACTCTCAGGAATTGCTTTTGCAGATATTTTAATGTTTATGCAGCTTGGGTTTCAAAATTCTCTGTTTGAGAGTAATACAAAGCTAAATCGTGCCATACTTGCCGATATTGTTTTAATTAGTTCTCAAGCTAAAAGCACCCAAAATGTATCTACATTTCCTCGGAATAGATTATTTGAAGCTTCAGATGTACCTGGTGTGAAAGCAGCAGAACCGATGTATGTGGGAATGGTGTCGTGGAGAAATCCGCAAACGAGAAAGAAAGTTCAGGTACAAGCGATTGGATTTAATCCTCAAGTACCTGCTTTAGATATACCAGAAGCGAACGCACAGCTTGATAAAATTCAGTTACCGGATAGGTTTTTATTCGACAAAGCAGCAAGAGGAGAATACGACCAAGTTTATGCCAAAGTCGAAGCAGGTGAAGAAGTTTCGACGGAAATAGGTAGAAGAACAATTTCTGTAAATGGACTGTTTAAATTCGGTGCTTCTTTTGCTGCTGATGGTATGTTGCTATCGAGCGACAATAATTATTTACGCTTGTTTCCCAACCAACAAGCAAGCAGTGTGAATATTGGTTTAATTTATTTAGAACCTGGATATGAAGCTGAAGAAGTTGTATCTCGGTTAAAAGAGTATTTACCAGAAGATGTCAAAGTTCTTACACAAGAAGGGTTTTTACAGTTTGAATTAGATGTACTAAATAAAGAAAGTCCGATTGCTTTTGTTTTTACTTTTGGTGTTGCAATGGGATTTTTTATTGGTGTAATTATTGTTTATCAAATCCTTTCTACAGACGTCAATTCTCATTTAAAGGAATACGCGACATTCAAAGCGATGGGTTATGACAATAATTATCTATTAGGTGTAATTTTTGAGGAAGCAATTATTATCGCCACAGTTGGTTTTATTCCTGGATTCTTTATTCCGTTGGGCTTATATCATTTAGCCGCAACGGCAACTAATCTACCTATTTATATGACTGTTTCGCGAGCAATTACTGTTTTTATATTAACTGTGATTGTATGTGCAATTTCTGGAGGAATCGCAACTCAAAAACTACAGTCTGCTGACCCTGCTGATATGTTTTGATAATTGGTAATTGGTAATTGGTAATTGATAATTGGTAATTGTTCTAATCTAAAATATAAAATCCAAACTCTAAAATGATTACTGAAGCAGCTATTTCAATCCATAATCTGAACCACTACTTTGGTAAAGGTCAACTTCGTAAGCAGGCTTTGTTCGATATCAATTTGGATATAAATGCGGGTGAAATTATTATTATGACTGGGCCATCAGGTTCGGGTAAAACAACACTTCTAACAATTTGTGGTGGATTACGCTCGGCTCAAGAAGGTAGTGTCAATGTGTTAGGAAAAGAACTATGTGGTGCTTCTGCAAAAAAACTCACTGTTGCTAGACGACAACATGGCTATATATTTCAAGCGCACAATTTACATGAAAGCTTAACCGCACTTCAAAATGTGAGAATGGGTTTGGAAGTTCATCCGCATATTTCTACCCAAGAAATGCATCAAAAGTCGATTGAAATATTAGAAATAGTTGGATTAGGAAACCGAGTAAATTATTATCCCGATGATTTATCTGGAGGTCAAAAACAAAGGGTTGCCATAGCCCGAGCGCTTGTCAGTCAACCAAGGATTGTTTTAGCAGATGAACCGACTGCTGCACTTGATAAGAAAACCGGACGCGATGTGGTGAATATTATGCAAAAACTGGCGAAGGAACAAGGATGTACGATTCTGATGGTAACTCATGATAATCGCATTTTAGATATTGCCGACCGCATTGTTTATATGGAGGATGGAAAGTTAGCTCCTCTACCAGCATCAATGGAAGCCTCCCATTAATTATTTTTATCACGCATTCAAACGATTGATTTAATTAAGATAATCGTTTATCTTATGTAAAACACATATCTTCGCAGTCCGTTTGGATTTATTATTTTCGCTTCCGTGAAGATAAAAATAGTAACTTGGTATGAGGAAAATTGGTGAAAACGCAAAAAATATGCTCTAGCTTTTTATTTATGATCGCGGTGGCAGCATTAAACACTCAATCTGCTAAGGCTGACAGTAACAGCTTACGTCAAATGCAAACAATACCTAATTATTCGATTCCAACATCGGAAGAGACTACGGGAAATTTTCAATTGAGCGTTCCCTCAGAAGTAATTCCCCCTGATGATGTTGAAAAACAGTTAACTTCAGATGAATCAAAATCAGTGCTAGATGCTCTAAGTCCAAATCCAAACCCACTTCAATATCCGACAAGACCCGAAGAAGTTCAGATTCAGAAAATTCAAGCCATTACTTTAGAGCAAGCTTTGGAATTAGCACGACGTAATAATCGCGAGTTACAGGTGGGATTATTGGAACTACAACGCGCTCAAGCTGCTGTTAAAGAATCCCAAGCATCTTTATTACCTAATGCAGGTTTAAGCGCTGAAGTTGCAAGACAGCAATCCGCTCAAAATCAACTTGCAGTTGAAAGCACAAATATCGGTACAGATGAAGCAACTACTGCTTTTAACGGTAGTCTTCAGCTAAGTTATGACCTTTACACCGGAGGGAGACGCAATGCTCAAATCGGACAAGCTAAGGAACGTTTGCGCGTTCAGGAATTAGCTGTAGAAGTTTTAGAAGAAGAAGTTCGTTTGAATGTTTCTACAGAATATTTTGATTTGCAACAAGCTGATGAAGAAGTCAGGATTGCGAATGCTGCTGTAGTTAATGCAAGAGCTAGTTTACGAGATGCTCAAGCTTTGGAACAAGCGGGGGTTGGTACCCAGTTCGACGTATTGCGGACTCGGGTAAATCTGGCAAATGCTCAACAGCAGTTAACTAATGCAGTTGCATCTCAACAAGTTGCTCGTCGTCGTCTGGTAACTCGCTTAAGTTTACCTCAATCTGTAGATATAGCTGCTGCCGACCCTGTAAAATTAGCTAGTTTATGGAATCTGACTTTAGAAAATAGTATTGTCCTGGCTTATCAAAATCGTTCGGAATTGCAACAACAGTTAGCCCAGCGCAATATTAATTTACTCGACAGACGTTTAGCGCTTTCTGCTCTTAAACCTCAAGTTTCTTTAGTTGCTAGTTACAGTTTGCTAGACCAGTTCGATGATAGTGTCAGCCTTACCGATGGTTACAGCGTAGGGGTTCAAGCAAACTTAAATTTATTCGATGGTGGTAGAGCTAAAGCCCAAGCAGCACAAGCAAAAGCCAACGCCAAAATAGCTGAAACTCAGTTCGCTGACACTCGCAATCAAATTCGTTTTCAGGTCGAGCAAGCTTATTCCGGTTTGCAATCTAACTTGGAAAATGTACAGACTTCCAATGCTGCTCTAGAACAAGCTAGAGAATCTTTACGATTAGCTCGTTTGCGCTTTCAAGCAGGTGTAGGAACTCAATTAGAAGTTATCGACGCAGAAAATGCTCTGACCACCGCTGAAGGCAACAACATTAGAGCTATCTTGGATTACAATCGCGCTTTGGCAAGCCTACAACGTTCAGTTACCTCTAGAGCAATACCTTAATAAAAACTAGTAGAGGCTTTGTCAGAGAATCTTGAACTCGCAACACCTGTCTGTTTCCAAAAAGAACAGCATAGACAATCTGTTTTCCATAAACTCTACAGTTAAATTCAGACTTTATGTGGAATGTTTTCTATGAGAATCATCAGAGGTGTATATATTTTTTTAGCTAATAAAGCTTGCAATAAATTAAAACATACGTTTTAATAATATCAAGTCAGTAAGCGAATGATTATTGTCTAATAAATTTATTCTGAATCAAATAATCTTTACTTCCTCCGCAGTTTTTGATTCTTCAATAATCCTCAAAAGCTTGTAATAAATGCATTTTAGGCTCGGAATAAATCACAACTACTTTTACAATGATTCATTCTTTATCAAATACAGTTTTAGGTTACAGCTTTTTTAGTGGTAAATTTCATAAATACAAATTCAATCATACGTTTTAAATAGACTTCATTAGCTAAAACCTAAAACGAGCAATAAATTCATAGCTCTTGACTCAACATAAAAAAGGAAATTCCTAATGTTACAAAAGACAGATGTTTTAGTCGTCGGTGCTGGTCCTACAGGTTTAACTGTTGC
The DNA here is from genome assembly GCF_002368095.1 of Calothrix parasitica NIES-267. Lineage (GTDB taxonomy): Bacteria > Cyanobacteriota > Cyanobacteriia > Cyanobacteriales > Nostocaceae > Rivularia > Rivularia parasitica. Next base: position 8,243,807 of record NZ_AP018227.1, read on the forward strand.
TATCGAACTTGCGCGACGTAACGTCAAAGTACGAATCATCGAACAACGGAACCAACCATCTACTCGCAGTAAAGCTCTCGTTGTACATGCTCGTACCTTAGAATTTTTAGATATTCTTGGTGTTGCTGAAGAATTAATCCAACGGGGCTATACATCTCCCGGAATTGACTTTAGCGCAGATGCAAAAAAACCACTGCGGGCTAGTATGTACGGTCTTGACACCCGGTTTCCTTATGTTTTGATTTTGCCTCAAGCTCAAACCGAAGCAATTTTAGAGCATCGTCTCAACGAACTTGGTGTAGAAGTCGAACGGAGTAGCAGCCTAACTCATTTCCAGGAAACTGAAACAGCAGTCTGGGCTACCTTAGAGTATCAAGATTGTTCCCAAGCTGATATTGAAGCCAAATATCTTGTGGGTGCTGATGGCTCGCGCAGTACGGTAAGAGAAGAACTTGGTTTACCTTTTGAAGGTTCTCCATATTCTTGGACTGCATTTCTAGGTGACGTTCATATGGAAGGACATCACGCTGAAGGTGGAACAGAACAGCATTCCAATGATAGAGGTTTAGCTTTTATCGTACCTTTTGATGACGGTTCCCACCGTATTGTCACTATCGACCGCAAATATCAAAATCAGTCCAAAAAACGCCAACTTGAGCTTGTAGAATTGCAAGAATCCATCAGCGCTATCTTAGAAAAACCAGTTTATTTAAGTCAGCCAAAATGGTTATCCCGATGGGGTTCGGAATTGCGTTTAGCTCCCAGGTATCAGATAGGAAGAGTATTTATTGCTGGGGATGCAGCCCATACCCACAGTCCTGCTGGTGGTCAAGGGATGAATACGGGTATCCAAGATGGCTTTAACCTCGGTTGGAAATTAGCTTTTGCACTCAAAGGTGAATTACCTCAAAGTCTTCTCAATACTTACGATAGAGAGCGCCATCAAATAGGCAGCAAAATTTTACGTACAAGCGACTTGCTGTTACGTAGTTTACTCTTACGCCAACGTTTATTAAGGCAAATTAGGGAGTTGATATTTCGTATTTTTATCCCGTTACCCTTCGTACAGCGAAAACTTGCTCAAAATTTATCGGGTTTAGGAGTTAGTTACGACACGGGAGTTGGTAAACTCGCAGGAAAGCGCATACCAGACATGGAGCTTCTAAGTGCTAAACACGAGAGGGTAAGACTTTATCAACTTCTACGCTTTCCTGGGTATACCTTAATTCTGTTCATTAACCCAAATCAAGCTCAATCCCAACGAAAACAGATAGAGCAGATTCTGCAAAACAGCGATGAAATGTTAAGAGCGCACGTAATCTTAAACAACGGATTACCGCAGTTGCATAATTTTAAATCCAGCACCTTAGTAGATTATCGCGGTGATTTTGAAACAAAGCTTGGAGCAAAAACTGGTCGGATTCTTTTGGTTCGTCCGGATGCTTACATTGCATTTGATATAGATAATCTCGATGCAATTGTTTTTGAAAGACAATTAAAGCAATGGAAGAATGCAAAGTCATTTTCACGAACTGCTGTAGCTGTTTAATATCTGATTTTTCGAGCTAATTAAAGCGGCGCATCTTGATAACGGTGAATAAAGTTTTTTTGTCTCAAAATTTAGTCTTCTATCAAAACTGAAGCTTTGTTTTTCGGGTTGAAAGAACTTAAAGGATTAAAAATATACTATCAATAATAAAAAATGACACTTCCTTTCTACCGCTATTTCCGTAATCTAAGAACGCGAACTTTAGTTGCTGCTTTGTTCGGGTTATGTTCTAGTATGCTGACAATGCAGCCCGCATATAGTGCCGAACGCATTCAGTTTTTCTATGGCCCAGTTGGTTCTACAATTGAACTCAAGGAACTTGAAGAAATTGCGAAAACAGGAAAGCTTGAAAATAACTCCAGTATTTTAGACAATTATTTAGATGAAGAGCAATTGGTATTATTTCAATCTTTACTGAATACCAAATTTGATATTGATGTTGTCGGTATATCGCAAATTAGCTATAGCTCTGCTGGCTCAAAATTACTCAAGCGTTTAGGTCAAATTATACAAACAGAAAATTCTTTAAACGGTTCTAAAGCACTGCGAGCGGCTTTAATCTTCGCTGCTGATGATGAACAGGGATTAACGGTAATGAATGTGATTCGCCACTTTCCTTTAGAAACCATTCAGATTAATCTACCCTTAACTCTAAAGCTAGCTAAAGAAAATCAAGAAATCTTTGAAAAACAAACTGGAGTAGTAGCCAATATTCGTAAACTTGCTGAATCCAAAGCTGAGAAAATAACAGCAAAATCATTCAAGGTAGACCCTCGCGAACAAGGAAATTATACTTGGAAGTTACAAACAATTCCTTTTCAAAACCCCAATCGTTCGCAAATCTCAAGCGCTGACTTGTATTTACCAAACCAGTTATCAAATTCATCAAAACAGATTCCTGTCGCAGTCATTTCCCACGGAACAGCTTCAAATCGTCAGACTTTTGCTTACTTAGCAAAACATTTGGCTTCTCATGGATATGCTGTTGTAGTTCCAGAGCATCTTGAAACCAGCACTCAGAGATTTTCTAAACTATTTAATGGATTAGAAGGACCACCAGACCCTAATGCATTATTACTGCTTCCTCAAGATATTACAGCAGTATTAGATGAACTAGAACGCCGTGCAAAATCCAAACCTGAATTAAAAACCCTTAATCTACAAGCTGTTGGTGTGCTTGGTCAATCTCTAGGAGGTTATACAGTTTTAGCCTCAGCAGGAGCAGAATTAAGCCGCGATAAGCTTGAAAATGCTTGCTCTAGTACCGTCGGAGAACGTCCAATAGTTAATTTCTCGATGTTGCTCCAATGCCGACTTTTAGAAGTTTCTGCTGAGAAATCATTGACTGTAAAAGACGAGCGCATCAAAGCAGTCATCGCTATAAACCCATTCACCAGTCATATATTTGGCGAAACAGGATTAAATAAATTACAAGCACCCGTTCTATTTGTCGCAGGTACAGATGATTACTTTGTTCCAGCTTTACCAGAGCAAATTAAACCCTTTCAACAATTACAGATTAAAGATAAATATTTAGTTGTGATGGAAAATGGTACGCATTTCTCAACTTTAGAAATTACAGAAGATGGGGGAGGTTTACCGGTACCAGAAAGTTTGATTGGAGCGAATCCAAAGAAGGCTCAACCGCAAATTAATTCTTTAAGTCTTGCATTTTTTAATCGATATATTCTTAATCAAGCAGAAAGTGAAATGTACTTGAATCAATCTTATTTGAATACATTCAATTCCGAATCTTTTAGATTTAATATAGTCCGATATTTTTCTGAATAATAGTTCTCAAATAAGCAGCATCTCGATGTTTTAAAAATATCTGGTAGTGCGAGCATCAAGTTAAAGAAAATTATGAAAAAATCATCATGCAAATAATAAAGCAGTTTGCGGCTCGCAGTCCGCCAATCACTGCAAATTAAGTCAATCTTCTGACTTAAAACCCACCAACACACTTTACGACTTCTTGCAGATGTAGAGAAAGAGTAAAAAAAATAAAATCTATAACATTTATTATTTTTATTCTTTCTCTTTTCTTACTTATAAATAAACAAATTATTCCGAAATTAAAAGGAAGCTAAAATGACAAATCAAGTTACTTTATTCAGCAAACCAAACTGTAATTATTGCGCTAGAGCAAAAGCCATTTTCAAAAGAGCTAATATCAATTTTCAGGAGTATGATGTCACAATCAATCAACGAAACGCAGATGCATCAGTTTATTTAAGCGGTGCAGCGACAGTACCCCAAATTTTTAGCTCAAGATATATTACTATTAATTGAAATCGCCGATTCTTCTTTAAAATACGACCAAGAAGTTAAATTACCGCTTTATGCTCAAGCAGGTGTTACTGATTATTGGATATTTAATTTAATCGAAAAGTGTTTAGAAACCTATAGCCAGCCTTTTCAAGATAGCATGGGTAAATTTGGCTATCGTCGAAAAGTTATTTATCTTCCCAATGAAACAGTTAATCTACCTTGTTTTTCAGAATCAGTATTAGATTTATCAAAAGTATTTCCTCAATAAATCCCTCTGCGTACCTCCGCGCTAAACTCCGCGTACCTTTGCGTTTAAATTTACGGATTGAGGAACTCTCATATCAACTTTTCCATTGCTTGCTGCAAATTACTCGTAAAATCTCCAACCGCAATTCTTGCAGCTTTACGATTCTTTTTATAATCTTGAAATTTCTCAGAAATAGAAAGCGGTTCCCCGATAGTAATTTTCGCTCTTTGTTTGCCTAATTGAGGACGCTTAAATGGATTACCACCTTTAATTCTAGTTACCATATTCCACAGAATTAATGTTGTTTCGGCAAATCTTTCTGCTGTAGGTTTTTCTCTGACATACTTACCGGTTACTGCGACAAAGCTTTCGACTAAACGCATATGCCACATTCTTAAATTAGCTTCTTCTGCAACTCTATCGGCTAATCTTTTTTCAATGGTAGATAATGATTTACTATCTTTAAAATCTTCTCTAAAAATATAGTTCCAACCAGCTTGTTCTACTCGACGACAGCGGTCGCTTAAATTACCTTTAGGCTGCAAATCAAAATAATCTTCCGATACTTTTAACGCACTATCTAATAAAGCTTGCAAACGTGCAGCGATGACTTCGTTTCCATCGCTGGTATCTGTTTCTGGTGTATTTAATTCTAGTGAATGATGGTAAAAACGCTCATAAAAATCTTCCATCACAGATAATAAATGTTCTGTCAAACGGATTAACTTTGGATAAAGAATTTCTTGCGGTAAAGCTTTATCAAAACCGTTTTCATCTACAGTTAAACCGCTGGCTTTTTCGAGTTCGCTTAATAATTTATCTATCGATTCCCAAGGTGGATTTACATAACTATATTTAATTCCCACTGGTAAAATCAGAATTTGCTCGTTGCGTCCGGATTTTGCTAAATCTTCCGCACACCAAAACCCTAATTGTGCAATCCCCGGTTCTAAGGGACTAATCATTTCGGAAAGTCCGTTTGTAGCTCCTTCTGGTGCAGCGGCCATCGGAAAATTACCTTCTGCGAATAAATTCCTAGCTGACCTTAATCCAGTCCAATCTGCTTTACCTCGTTGTATTGGGGTAGCACCCATCCGCGATAAAAACCAACCGACGTGAGAACCAGCCCATAAAGGAATTCCTCTATCGTAAATAAAATGAGCGTGAACTGGATAATTTAAATTAATTCCTTCTTGTCGGGCTACTTTCGGTACGATATGAGAAAACAAATAACCCAATGAGAATGGGTCTTCTGTTTGAGGATGTCGGAATGCGATTAAAAACCGAATCTTTTTTTGCTGAAATTCGTTGACTAATTTTACTAAAGTTTTGACGTTTTCTGCTTCAATTTGACTAAGGATGGTTTGTGAAGGTATCCATGCTGGTAATAATAGCTGGGTAATTCGTAATGCTGATGAATTAAATTTTGGTGGAATAAATTCTAATGGTGCTTGTGCTTGATTAATTCCGAGGGACATACAGTTATCAGTTATCAGTGAACAGTTATCAGTTAACAGTGAGCAGTGAACAGTGAGCAGTGAGCAGTTATCAGTAGCAGTGAATAAGGAACAACCAACCACTAACCACTAGCAACTAACAATTAACGTAAAAGTAATTATTATCTGTTTATATCCGAAATTCTTGTAAGATAGGCATCTTAACACTGCTAATCAAAAAATTGCATTTGGAACCGCGATTAAACTGATTAGACTTGGGTTTAGACAATAGCCATTTACTGACTATATTCGCTCTCGTATATTAAATAGAAATTATCTTTCTTGGTGAAGAGGAGACACGATGCGACTTTCAAAAATGTTATTTGTTACGCTTCGAGATGACCCAGCAGATGCTGAAATTCCCAGTCATAAATTATTGGTTCGTGCTGGTTACATTCGTCGCATCGGTAGCGGTGTATATGCTTATCTTCCTTTGATGTGGCGGGTTTTGCAAAAGGTTTCTCAAATTGTCCGGGAGGAAATGAACGCAACCGGAGCAATGGAATGTCTTTTACCTCAGATACAACCTGCTGAGTTATGGAAGGAGTCGGGACGTTGGGATACTTATACCAAAGCTGAGGGGATTATGTTCTCTCTTACTGACCGTCGCGAACAACAGCTAGCGCTTGGCCCAACTCATGAGGAAGTCATTACTACAGTCGCACGGGATACGATTCGCTCTTACCGTCAGCTACCGGTACATCTCTACCAAATTCAAACTAAGTTCCGCGATGAAATTCGTCCCCGCTTCGGTCTAATGCGCGGTAGAGAATTTATTATGAAGGATGGCTATTCTTTTCATGCTGATGAAGAAAGCTTGAAGGAAACTTACCAGCATATGTATCAAGCTTACAGCAATATGCTGCGTCGCTGTGGGTTGGAATTTCGTCCTGTAGAAGCCGATTCCGGTGCAATCGGTGGTTCTGGTTCTACGGAATTTATGGTTTTAGCGGAAGCTGGGGAAGATGAAGTTCTCTACACTGAAGACGGAAAGTATGCTGCAAATGTTGAAAAGGCTATTTCTTCAGCCCCAGATGCAGAACCTTCTAGTTTTAGCAATTACGAAAAAGTAGAAACTCCCAAAACTGAGACAATTGAGAAACTCTGCAAAACTCTCGAATGTTCTCCGACTCAAGTTGTTAAAAATGTTCTTTACCAAGCTGTTTACGATAACGGTACTATTGTATTAGTTTTAGTTAATATTCGCGGCGACCAAGATGTTAATGAAGTTAAGTTGTACAACGAATTAACTAAGTTAGCTTCTACTTATAAAGCAAATGCTGTTCTTGCTTTAGAAGTACCCAGTCCGGAAGCACAGGAAAAATGGGCAGCTAAATCTTTGCCTTTGGGTTATATTGCACCAGATATCGGTGACGACTACATTAATTCTTCTAAGGAGATTCATTCTAAGTTTTTACGGTTTGTCGATAAAACCGCTGTTGATTTAAAGAACTTTGTCACCGGTGCTAATGAATCTGGTTTTCACGTAGTTGGTGCTAACTGGGGAGAACAATTTAAGCTACCGGATTTAGTGGTAGATATACGCACCGCAAAAATTGGCGATCGCGCTTGTCATGATTCAGCCCAAACCCTTAAATCTGCTAGGGGTATAGAAGTAGGACACATCTTTCAACTAGGAAGCAAATATTCTGAAGCGATGGGAGCAACTTATACAACTGAGCAAGGTAAAGATAAACCTTTGGTTATGGGTTGTTATGGTGTTGGTGTTTCGCGAATGGCTCAAGCTGCTGTGGAACAATCCTACGATAAAGACGGAATTATTTGGCCCCTAGCAATTGCTCCTTATCACGCAATAGTCACAATTCCGAATATCAAAGATGCTCAACAGGTAGAGGTAGCGGAAAAACTTTATCAGGAATTAAATCAAGCAGGTATTGAAACCCTTCTAGACGATAGAAACGAGCGTGCGGGAGCTAAATTTAAAGATGCTGATTTGATAGGTATTCCTTATCGGATTGTGACTGGAAGGGCAATTAAAGACGGTAAAGTTGAAGTTGTTGAGCGTAAAAGTAGCGATTCTTACGAAATTGTTATTGATGAAGTTGTATCTACTTTGAAACTGAAGATGGATGAATTGTAATTTGTGAATTCGCGGAACCTCACCCCGTCCTACGGACACCCCTCTCCTTATTAAGGGAGAGGGGAAAGATGTATTTAACTTAATCATTTTTTAGGTATTGGTGCGTTGCGCTCAGCGACAAAGCACTCTACTAAAACCTATAATTTTTACACCTTTGACCTTTGACCTTTGACCTCTAACCTCTAACCTTTGATGGAATTTATTTCCTTTTTATTATCGGGTTTGCTTGGGTTGATTACTCCTGCTGGAGTTGTTATAGATACTGCTGCTGAAAATGCAATTCGTTCCCAGTTAGGTAATGCAGAAAAATTAGAGGTACGTGTAGAGAATGCACCGACTCATCAGTTATTGCAGGGAAAAATCAATAAAATTAGAATTGCAGCACGTAGTTTGCAGTTAAAACAGTTAGATTTAAGAATCGATACTTTGGAATTAGAAACTGATGAGATAAATTTTTTACCTAAGAGCATTCAAAAAGGAAAGCCTAAATTAAAAAAACCTTTCCAAGCTGGTATCCGTTTAATTTTTACTCAAGCAGACATAAACAAACTATTACAATCATCTGATATATTAGCTTTCTTACCTAAGCTAGAAGTTGATTCACAAAATTTTTTAAATGTAGATGACGATGCTGTATATAAATTTGCTAACCCGCAATTTAAGATTTTAGGTAACAATCGCTCCCAATTTCAAATTGAATTACGTTCGGAAAAAGGGGAAAAACCTTTGTTAATAAAGATAGAGACAAAAATCAATATTAATAAAGGCAGACAAATCACCATTAATGAAACAGTGGTAACTGTAAATGAGGAACAAGTTGCGCCACAATTCGTTGAAGGAATTGTAAAAAACCTTAATCAAAGACTCGATTTACGTAACTTGGAAGGTGACGGACTTTTAATACGAATTCTAAAATTGAATATAAGACAGTCGAAATTAGAAATTGCTGCTTTTGTGCAAATTAAACCGTCTTCTACATTATTAGTAGAAAATTTCTCTTCCCCATCAGCGTTATCTACCAAGCCCCTCACACAGGTTCAGGTACTATCTCAGCCCATAAGCGAAGGTGTCAGATGACAGAGCAAAATAAAACTAATCGTATTTCTTCCGGTGTAATGGCAGCTATTGCGACTGCGGCTGTCGCAGTTGCTGGTGTCACGGGTTATTTTACATTACAAAACGTTTCCAACGATACTCCTGGAAACCCCGATATCGTAAATCCAGACGGAGCAAACCCACCAGCGACTAACGAAAAAGAAGCTACAATCTATTGGCTTCAATCTAACGGTACCGGCTTTAATTTAGAACCTCAAGGTATTCAAGTCCAAGCTGATAAAAATAAGCCTTCAGAGTTTTTAGAAGCAGCTTTTAAAAGCTTATTAGCTGGGCCTACTGAAGGAAGCGGTTCTACTGCAATACCCAAGGAAACTAAATTATTAGGTATTAAGGCCGAAGGAGATGAAGTAAGGGTTAATTTATCGGATGATTTTCAGTTTGGTGGTGGTAGCGCTGGAATGATTGGACGTGTAGGACAAGTAGTATATACCGCTACGACTTTGAATCCCAATGCTAAAGTCTTCCTCGAATTGAATGGCGAACAAATCGAAGTTCTTGGTGGTGAAGGCTTAGAACTAGAACAGCCATTAACCCGCGAGAATTTTACTAAGAACTTTGAGCTTTAATTAAAGGTTTTTAGCATTTGAAAAGCGAAAAGCCGAAAAAATCTAGTATTCCAGATATTTAGATTTCCCCAACCCCCCTAAAAAAAAGGGGGGTTATTATTTTTTGAGAAATATAGGGGATAGAGAATGGGGAATAGGGAATAGAGAATGGGGATAGAAAATAGGGAACAGGGAACAGCGGAAATTAGCAAGACGACACAAAGAAATCAGGAATAAGAATTTGCTGGAATCCAAAATCCGTCTTGGAAAGTTTGGGGGGAAGAACATCTACACCCCCAACTAGTCTCACCGCAACGGACTGGCTCAACTTTCCGCAAAATCCAAAATCGGATCATCTTTCATTTAAAACCCGAAAACTACGGGCTTGTTGTTCTAACCTAGTGGCCAGACGGTCGCAAACTTGGTTGCACAATTCAAAAATCATGTGGTCTTCAACTCGGTAGTAGGCACAAGTTCCTTCACTACGACGGCTGAGAATTCCCGCTTGCCACATAACTTTAAGATGTTTTGATACATTCGCTTGAGAAGTATGGGTTGCCTCTACCAACTCTTGCACGCATTTTTCTTCTTCTCGAAGCAGATGCAGCAACCGGAGGCGCATTGGTTCGCTTAACAGACCGAAGTATTCAGCTACTTGTTGCACCACTTCTGAGGGTACAGGCAACATTTGTTTCATCAGAATTAACCTGCCACGAATGGGACTGACTTTTTTTACAATGACACATTCGTTATATAGATTAATACTTAATCGGGGTTAATTCGCATCAAAGCTTGACCATATTCTACAGAAGAACCATTTTCTACTAAGATTTCCATTACTTGACCGGACAATTCTGCTTCGATTTCGTTCATCAACTTCATCGCTTCAATGATGCACACCGTATCACTTTTACGAATGCGATCGCCAACTTCAACAAATGCCGATTCACCTGGTGCGGGAGCGCGATAGAAAGTTCCTACCATTGGTGAATAAATTTCTACAAATTTCGAGTCTTTAGCCGGAGCAACTGCATTTCCTTGTCCTCCGTTACTAGCATCTGAAGCACTTAAAGAAACATCTGGTGATGAAACACCAACATTTGCAGGTGGTAGTGTCGTTACCTGCGGTACAGCTTGATTAACAAATTGAACACCTTTACGTACCGTTAATTCAAAATTTTCACTTTTAAGATTTACTTCTGATATATCTGTTTGGGCAATAGTCGCTAAAAGTTGGCGAATTTCGTTAAAGTCTAATGGCACAGTTAAAAAGTCCTCATGGATAAAGTTTATAGATAATCAATCGATATATTAGAATTTCTTAAAACGGTAGGGATAAATATCCCCCCGCAGTAAGATGACCATTAACCTTTCTTCAAGCGGAAATTTAATTTCCAGTTTCCCTACCTAAATATTTATCGTCACGGGTATCAATACGAATCCGCTCCCCTTGAGAAATAAACAAAGGAACCATAATAGTTGCTCCACTTTCCAACTTTGCGGGTTTAGTACCACCAGTCGCAGTATCACCCTTGACACCAGGGTCAGTTTCCACAACTTCTAACGTCACAGCATTAGGTAATTCGACCTCCAATACTTCTTCGTTCCAACGGATAACATTGACCTCCATACCTTCATTAAGATATTTAACGCGGTCGCCAATTTGTTTAGTACTTAAACGACTCTCCTCATAGGTTTCCATATCCATAAAAACGAACTCATCACCATCTTTATAGGTATGCTGCATCGTACTTTTTTCCAAAGTAGCTTGAGGAACAGTTTCCCCAGCCCGGAACGTTCTTTCAACAGTATTACCACTCGTAACACTTTTCAGTTTCGTGCGTACAAAAGCAGAACCTTTACCCGGCTTAACGTGGAGGAATTCTACCACTCGCCATACCGAACCATCTATAACAATCGAGACACCAGTACGAAAGTCGTTACTCGAAATCATGAAACTTTATATGTGGGAAGACAATCGGCATTTATTGTACCCCCAATTCGTAATTCGTAATTCGTAATTCGTAATTCGTAATTGGGGAATTGGGAATTGGTAATGGGTAATTAGGAATTGGGGATTGGGGATTGGGAGACGTAAAATTTTACGTCTCTACAAATAATTAATTTTTAACTCCTAACTCCTAATTCATAACTATTTATTTACTGTTCGCTGCTAACTGAATCGCTGCGGGTAGAATGCGATGTTCTTGAATTTGAATTCTTTGATGAAGCGTTTCGGGAGTATCTTCGGGTAGTACTGGTACTGCTGCTTGCATGATAATTTCACCGCTATCCATTTCCAAGGAAACCAAATGTACGGTACAACCAGTGATTTTGACTTGAGCTTCTATAGCTTGTTCTATAGCTTTTACTCCCTTGAAACTAGGTAACAAGCTAGGATGAATATTAATTATTTTTTGGGGAAACGCGTCGATTAGTACCTGAGTTACCAAACGCATCCAGCCAGCCATAATGACCCATTCCACATCATGAGCAAGCAATACTTCCACAATTTGCCTATCTAATTCTTCCCGGTACTTGTAGTCGCGATGATTGATGAGTACAGCTTTAACCTTTCGTTTATCTGCACGTACTGCTGCATATGCATCGGGGTTATTGTAAATTAAAACTTGAATTTGAGCGTTTAACTGTCCGTTTTCAATAGCTTCGGCAACTGCTTCAAAATTACTACCGCTACCAGAAGCCATTATTCCCAATTTTACAGGTTTACTTGATGAGCGTGAATCTGTGGGGATATGAGGAGATACTAAACTTGGGAAAACGAGAGTCATGGTTAAAGGTCAAAGGTTAAAGGTCAAAGGTTAAAGGTATTTTTTTGTACCTAATCAAATTTATATTCTTGTAGGGGAGGCAAATTGTGGTGTAGATTTTCTTCCCACAATATTGCCGTTGTGTTACGGCGAAAAATAATTTTGTTGAAACACGACTATTATCATAATGCCGTAACGCACCATTATCTTAGAAAAGAAACTATGAATTAGCTTTAGTAGAAAATTAAAACAACGGTTAAACTATTTAATGAAGTCCAAAATTTACTTCATTTTTAAATGAATACTAAATTGCCTTGTTATAAAACTGCGGGAAGTTTAAAGATTTAAAACCAGAAGGACATTTAATATTTTTAATATCTTCAATATTTGCAAAATCATTTGCATCTTTAAGAGATTTGGGCATTTGAGGTGTTTTAGTTAAAGGCTGTTTAGTTTCGCAAAGCTTAGCAGCAGGGATAGCTTCACCATTGATTGTTATTACGTATATAAACCCAACATAGCTCTTAAGATTTTTACGTTTAGCTTCACCTATATGCATCACGCTTTGAGAATCAGCTTTCAAATTAATTTTGTAAATGTACTCATCTGTTTCTGGCTTAATTCCTAATCCAAGTTCGCCAAAATTTTGAGTAAATTTATTATTATCTAAAAAATAAGCTTGTTGGGCACGGTTCATACTACCAATAACAGTTGGGCCTTCTTGTACTCGTGCTGGCCCATCTGGTCTGCTCAAAAAGACGGGAGCAATCATAACTCCCAAAATCAACAACAACCCAATACCTGTTATTCCAAAAGCAAGTTTCCAATTTGTTTTCATAACTCAAATCTTGCACCAGTGTCATAAACCCGGTTTCTTGTTGCTTAAACAACCACATAATAATGCTTTCACTTCGGAGAAACCGGGTTTATTTCGTCTTCTTGAGAATGGTGCAAGATATAAGATAACCTGAATACTCAAATATTAGAAATTAATTGTTTTATCTACGTTAAAGATTCAAAACCAGATGGGCATTTTATATCTTTAGATTTAGTTATATTCTCAGCCAACTTAGGCATTTCTGGAGTTGAATTTAAAGAACCATTAGCTTCACTCTCACAAACCTGAGAAATAGTTAAATAAACACCATCAACCTTTATTGCGTATACTAAACCTAAATAACTTTTAATATCTTCTCGTTTTGCTTGAGCAATATGCATTATGCCTTTAGCTTTATCTGATTGAAAAATAATATTCAAATCATAATTTTCTATTTCTGGCTCTATATCTAATTCTGTTGTAAATTTATCATTCTCTAAAAAATAAGCTTATTGAGCGCTATTCATAGAGTTAATAGTAAATCTACCTTCAGATTCTCGTGCTTTTAATTCTCCAGTAGCTAATTTGCAACCGGAAATAGCTGTAAAAAACAGTAAAAATACAATAATATTTGATTCTTTTCTCATTAGTAACTAATATAAACTTTGCCTAAATTATTTATAGATTGCATATTTTATAATCCTCAAAATTCATGCAATAAAAAACCTATTTCATATCTATAAAACCTCTAGGACATTTAATTTCTTCCGAGGAATTTCGAGGAATTCTTGGCATTCTCGGTGGTCTAGATAAAATTTGACTGGTTTCGCAAATTTTTGCAAGAGTAATAGTCTCCCCATTACTGGTTTTTGTCAGATATACTAAGCCAATATAGCTACTCAATCCTCTACGTTTTGCTTGACCAATATTCATTACACTTTTGCTTGATTGAGACACAATTTTATAAGCGTAATGTTCTGTTTTTTTGCTTATACCTAGACCCAATTTATTAAATTCTGTCGAAAACTTAGCGTTCTCTATATAGTGAGCTTGTTGAGCGCGATTCATTGCACCAATAACTACTTTAGCTTCTTTGTTTCGTTCTCTATCTGCTTGCTTTTTCCCAGCATCTCCTAAAGGAATTACTTCCGTACCTGCTGGTAAAGTTGTTCTGTTAGAAACTTTTTCCAACGGAATATCGTAAGCAACTTTATCGCTATAAGGAGACTGTGGTGGAATAAAATATGCTTTTCCTTGCGGAGTCAAAATAACTTTCATACTTTTTCCGGTACCACGGGGGTCTTTTAATTCCCATTCTCCCGTCCATGTCACTGGTCTGGATGATTGAGCATTAGTAGAAGATTCACATCCGGAAATACCAGATACGAGCAGCAATAAGGCGGCTGTTATCAGCTTTCGAGTCAGCAAAAAGCTCTCACTAGAAATATTTTTTTTCATAATTCTGTATCTAATGGTTCTAATTTATATTTGTATTTGAGAACAGCATTATAGTAACTGCTGTATAGATGAATGTCACTATCTATACAACATGATTGATTTTTTTATATTTTTTTGAGAAAGGGAATGGGAAAACCCGGTTTCTAATAAGTACTTAGACAAAATTAATTGTATATTTGTCATTGCGAGTTGAACGAAGTGAAACGAAGCAACCGCAATACTTTGAGATTGCTTCCCTGCGGTCGCAATGACACATTTATTTGTGTCCAGATACTTAGTGATACAAGATAAGATGTCAGTCTCCGCATTTCGGTAAAATAGCTTTACTCATGAATATCACCGCACCCAATGCAGCAAAATACTAAAATTTCCCAATTTTCTTTCAAAAAATTATTAGACAATGAAACCTTCGCAGCTTGGTTTTTTCTCGCTCCCGCGCTTATTCTACTAGGAGTGTTTGTAATTGGCCCTATCGGTTATTTGTTCTACCTTAGCTTTACTAATGGTAGTTTTACCAAAGACGGTATAACTTGGGTCGGTCTGAAAAATTATCTACGTTTAATACTTAATCCCGATTTTTCACAAGTTCTTTGGAATACCGTTTATTTCACAATTGCTACGGTTATACCCAGTATTGTGATTCCTCTATTATTGGCTGTTTTACTCAACCAAAATATAATCTTACGCGGATTTCTACGAACCTCTTATTTTCTACCTTCAATTATTTCTTTAGTCGCTGCTGGTCTGGGATTTCGCTGGTTATTTCAAAATGAAGGCCCGGTTAATGCTCTTTTAAATAATCTTGGAATAGACTCTATATCTTGGTTGAGCAGTACTACTTGGGCAATGCCTGTAATAATTTTACTCAGTATTTGGAAGCAGCTTGGGTTTAATATGGTGGTGTTTCTAGCTGGTTTACAAGCGATTCCAATTAGTCGCTATGAAGCAGCAGAGCTTGATGGTGCAGATAATTGGAAGCAGTTTTGGTTCGTGACTTTACCGGGTTTGCGACCAACTCTGATATTTTCGACAATCACCACTGTTATCTTCACTTTACGCAGCTTTGAACAGGTTTACGTAATTTCTGGTGGTGGTCCTTTAAATTCTACAAATTTACTTGTCTATTATATTTACCAAGAAGCTTTCGGTCAGTTTGATTTCGGTTACGCAGCAGCAGCAGCAACCGTATTATTAGCAATAACGATGGTGTTAGTTTACTTGCAATTACGGACTTGGAATGAAGATAGTTAGTTGATAAATAACGATTTTATCCGAATTAAATAGTAAAAATAAATACTCTCATAGGGTGGATTTTACTATGCATCTAAATTAAATATATAAGTCACGTTAAATACTTTGTTTAACTAAAGATTAAATTTTAATTATATTTTTTATAAATGTAGATAATAAGAATAACCAATTTCTGATTCGCAAATTTTAATCTAAAATCAATAGCACTATCCGCAATTCAACGAGTTAAAAATCACACATAAAAAAGTTATAATCTCGTGACTTGATGTATTTGTATGTATTTCTTTTACAGTTTCGGATAATTTATCATGATGTTTTGACAATTGGTTTTACTTAAAAATCGTGATTTCCCGGTACTGGTGAATTATTTGGGGTTTTTTTTACAAAAAAATTAAACTTGATTAAGCAAATCATTTGCTGTTAGGGTGTAACCTCGAAATACAGTAATTGTCAGGATGCCGATTTAAAAAATTTTACACTTAGGGAAAATCCTATGATTAATAGTGCTGACAAGCAACAATTTGTGATAAGTCAAATCACTGATAGTTTTGGTCAAAGAGATTTTAGTGGATACGATTTAGCTGGAATCAATTTAAAAGAACTTGATTTGACTGGAGTAAATTTTACAGGAGCAAATTTAAGCAATGCGAACTTAACTAGAGCAATTCTGACTAATGCAAAACTAGATAAGGCAAATTTAGCTCAAGCAAGCTTGCGAGAAGCTCATATGAATGAAGCATCTTTTGAACGAGCTAATTTAGCCAATGCTGATTTAACAAAGGCTTCTTTGTGTGGTGCAATATGTTTGGGTGCAGATTTTTATGACAGCAATTTGCAGGAAGCTTCATTGTGCGATACAGATTTGCGGGAAGCAAATTTAAGTAAATCCCAATTGATAGAAGCATCTTTAATAGAAGCGAATTTGTTTCTAGCTAATCTTCAAAATGCAAAATTATGTGGTGCTAATTTATTAGAAGCGAATCTAAATCAAGCCAATTTGAAGGGGGCTGATTTAGCTTGGGTCAATTTAACGCAAGCAAATTTAAAAGAAGCAAATTTACAGGGAGTAAACTTTTACAATACTAAGTTTGACCAAGCAATTATGCCTGATGGTAGAATTAAACAAGTCCAAATTTTCTGTTTTAGTTGATATTTAGCTTAAGACTGTTAGATTACGAGTAAGAACAGAAAATGGATTTTATTAACTCCTAACTCATAATTCCTAACTCTAAATACCTTTCTCTAATTAAAACTCTTTTTGAGAAAAAATGAAAGCAGCTACAGCTAATAGCATCGCGCTGTAAAGTAAACTATAACTAGCATTTGTAATTAATGTAGTAGTATCTGGTAATGCTGATAAACCATATACAGCTTCATTCTTTAAATCTAAACGCGATAAATCTGGTAGAACTAGATATAAGCCTTGAGTTATTTTTTCTAAACCAGGATTTTCACTTGTACGCGCTAATCTCAAAAAATCTTCGGTTGTATTTCCCATTAAATATACTGCGAATGTTAAAACTGTCGCTAAAATTGAACCTGTAAATACACCAAAAGTAATTGCTATCGCGCTAATCAACGATAACTGTAATACAAGAAAAATAGCATTGATTGCAATACTTGCTGCTGAATAACTAATATTATTAACTTCTAAAAATATTAAATAAATAATGCTCATCGCGGTCACGAGCAATGCTAAAACCGTTGATAAGCCTAAATATTTACCAATAATAAATTCATTCCTGCTTATAGGTTTAGCGATTAACATTAAAATAGTTCGTTTCTCTATTTCTTTGCTAATTAATCCCGTTCCTACGAAAACTGCTATTATTAGACTTAGACTACTCATTGCAGCTAAACCTAAGTCTAAAAACATTTTGTCTTCTGTAGCTGCTGCTATTTCTGGTAGCAAATTTATAGCAATAGCTAATATAACTGTATAAAAGCCGATAATGTAGAAAATGCGGTCGCGAACTACTTCCCGAAAAGAATTGTTAGAAACCGCAAATACTCTGTTGAGATTCATATTGATTTTACGTTTAACTCAGTATCACAACTCAGTTATGATTTATCAATTGTGATTTGTCAATTGATGATAATAACTAATTAGTTCTCGAATCTTTCAGGGTTTTTTACTGTTGTATAAGTAGGTTTATCGGGGGAACACTCCATTTCAGCAAATAGAGTTTTTTGGCTTCGTCCACCAATAACTTCAATAGATTCTGCAATAGGTGCAATTTGACATGATTTTGATAGATAAAAACCATTTTTTGCGGAGCTTGGACCCTTCCATACAGTAAATAAATCTAATTTGTAAGAATCAGGGTCTTTGGGGTCGATGCTACTTACCTCTAGTTTCAAGTCCCAGAACTCTTGTTCTAGAAAATCGTTTAAACCGTTCTCTATATTTTGCTGTTCTATATTATTTTCAACTCTTGTTTCAAGGTCTTGAACGTTACTTGTTAAATTTCGTGGTTTCAACCATTTCTCAGCCTCACCCCAAGATTTTCCATTTAATGTAGTTTCTAGGGCTAACTGGAATTTATTTAACATTAACAGCCCATTGATAGGAGTTTTTTCTGTAGGCTCAAATACCGTGACCAAATCATTTGGTTTAACAACTTCTTTTGAGTAAATTGGATATTTAGCACTGGGGTAATCCTTCAACCATGTATCTGTAACTCCGTAAAGATTAAGCCAACAGCTTAACAGCATGCAGCAGCCAATTAAAGTTATGACACTTTCCCGGTCTTCTAGTTTTGGTAATTGAGTTTTAACGTCGGTACCACTTCCTTCAAAAAATTCGGGAACAGCAGTAATTAAAGCTGATATTGTAGGCCAAAAAATGATTGTTCTAGCTATCAGTTGTTCATCTTGCTGAAAAGCAAAAATGCTGACTATACCTCCTGTAATTACAGCACCAACAGGCATAATCGTTCCGGGAACATATAAAGGCTTGTCGGTAGTGTACCAGGAAGTTCCAGCAATCAAAAATGCCCAGCCAAAAAATGCAATTATATCTTGAATACCACCATAAGCGAGGGATGACATTACCCAAGAAAATAAGCTCAAATAAATTAATGTCTGCCAAGAAAAAGCTTTTGGTGGTAAAAAGAATTTTTTAATGCTTTCAATAATATCTTTTAGAAAATCAAATAGAAACGCTAAACCAAGCAAGTCTGCCGTCTCTTTGAATACGCCCACTTTATTCTCCTATTAATTACTCTAACTACAGTTCAAAAACTAAATATATTTACAACTTTTACAGTTACAATCGAGCGTTTGCTAAACTAAGTGCGCGGAACAACACAACTAATGTGATTGCAGTATAGCTAAGTGCAGTAGCTAATAATGTAGTAGTCAATAAGCTCGTACTTTGCCACGCGATTCTCTTTCCACGACGCGATTTTCGCATTAATAAAATTGAATCTTCTGGTTCTACTTCTGGTTTTTTCTCTCCAGGGTCGCTTAAGGATAGAATCATTAATTTTAATATTCCAAACTTAACTATTAAGGTTCCAAAAAAAGTTGTGAAACCAACTAAAATAATAGTCGAAGAGAAATTTTCTGGTAAACGATTGTATAGAATATAGTTGATGATTCCGATTCTATAACTATCAAAAATAGCAGTTCGCTCTACGATAAAGAATATCACCCAACCAATAACGTTGGAAAAAACATTCATAGAGATAGCGTAAAAGGAGCTAGTTCGTTTATCGAATTTGAGTCTCCGATTCAGGATATACGCTTCTACCGGAATCGCTACTAATAAAAATAGAAAATCAAATAAAATTATTCCGAAAGGAAAAATCTGGAAAGACGAGGTAGGGTCAAAGCCTTCAAACATATTCTTATCACTCCACTTAATGTAACTTCAGATACTACTTTGATAATATAAAGCCTTTAGCAGTAAATAATATTAAACGGAATTTAGCTCTTTTACCATTTTTTATACTTGAATCAGCATAAAGGTAAATTATTGTTATGGGCAAGACTCCCAGGATTTAATTTCACCACTGTTGACCTACTGTTCTTTGCCATAAAAATTGACGGGTTATGACAAGCAAAGGAACCAGGAGAGCAGGGAGAAGAAAAAAATTAGCAAAAAATGCCGTAAAGCGGTTAGGGATAGACCGCGACTTAAAAGGATTGTATTGGCGAACAGTCATCGATAATAACCATAAAAATCAATAACAATAAATTAGAAATACTGCTTCCTGATGTTACCTGGATTTAGGTAAGATAAAAAACTATCTTGAAAAGTTGTACTCGCGCGAGCGAATCCCAGGTTCTGCAACTTTTCATTGCCACATTACAGATATTTGACTTTAAATGACAAGGAACGGTATCGGTATTCGTACAGCACAGCTGCGTCCCACAAGGCTCAAAGGTCAGATTCATGTTTATGATGGCGCAGGTAAAGGTAAGTCTCAGGCAGCTTTAGGAGTTGTATTACGCTCTATCGGCTATGGTATAAATGATTCAAATAATTACAATCGCGTTTTACTATTACGGTTTCTAAAAGGACCGGAAAGAGATTATGACGAAGATGGGGCTATTGCAGCTTTACAGCGCGGTTTTCCTCATTTAATTGACCAAGTACGTACTGGTAGAGCAGAATTTTTTGATAAAAATGACATTATATCCTTCGATACACAAGAAGCTATCAGAGGTTGGGATGTAGCAAAAGGTGCTATAGCTTCCGGTTTATATTCAGTAGTTGTATTGGATGAAATTAACCCGGTATTAGACTTGGGTTTACTAGAAGTTGATGAAGTCGTAAAAACCTTAAAATCCAAACCTCAAGATTTAGAAATTATTGCAACTGGAAGAGGAGCACCACAAGAGCTATTAGATATCGCCGATTTACATTCAGAAATGAAACCCCAGCACCATTCCACAGCGGAACTGCATGGTTTAGAAGGTATAGAAATCTATACTGGTTCGGGTAAAGGAAAATCCACTAGTGCTTTGGGTAAAGCTTTAAAAGCCATAGGTAGAGGAATCAACCACCCCGGTTCCACTCGTGTATTGATTATGCAGTGGCTTAAGGGTGGGAGTGGATATACCGAAGATGAAGCAATCGCAGCACTACAGCAATCTTATCCTGAAGTTGTAGACCATCAACGCTGCGGTCGGGATGCTATCGTATGGCGAAATTCTCGGCAAGAATTAGATTATATGGAAGCTGAAAGAGGTTGGGAAATAGCGAAAACAGCTATTGCTTCGGGATTGTATAAAACAATTATCCTTGACGAACTTAATCCCACAGTCGATTTAGAATTACTTCCTGTAGAACCAATATTAGAAGCATTGCTGCGTAAACCCCGACATACAGAAGTGATTATTACGGGACGCTGCCAAAATCAACCAGAATATTTTGAATTAGCAAGCGTTCACTCCGAGGTCTACTGTCATAAACATTATGCCAATCACGGTGTAGAACCAAAGCGTGGGGTTGATTTTTAGGTTAATTGTTAGTGGGTACGATTAAGTGTGGGAGACGTAGCACTACTACGTCTCTACATATCTTTCTTCGAGATAAAATTAAATTCATCTATCAAAAATTTCAAAAAAAATTATGGAAAATACCAATATTCTTGACTTGCTTACAGGAGGAATTGCTTTGTTAATTCTTATCGGTGGAATGTTAATGATGTTCACCACCATCTTTACTACTAAAAAAAATAAATAATTGATATTTTTCTTTGTATAAGATTTAAGAGGTAAATCATTGTTAGTAGTTGCGCTTCAGTGCCAAATATTTGGCGCTGAAGCGCAACTACTAACCGTTTAACAACACTCATAAAGCTATATAATGTCGCTTGTTTAGCGGGAATGGCAGCAATTGGGAATAGATGAATATTTTGAAAAAAGATGGTTATAGGGCGGTATTTAGGAATATTGCAATTCTGATTCTAGTATTAGTTATTACTTTGGTGGGACTGGCTACTTACACCATAAGAAAATCTTTTCCCCAAGAAAACGGTACGATTGCGATACCAGGACTTGAAGGTGAGGTAAAAGTCCTGCGAGATGAATGGGGTATTGCTCAAGTTTATGCTGCTTCTGACCACGATTTGTTTCTCGCACAGGGTTATGTCACTGCTCAAGACCGTTTCTGGCAAATGGACTTTTGGCGACATATTGGTACTGGAAGATTGTCGGAAATGTTTGGTGAGTCGCAGTTAGAAAAGGATAAATTTCTGCGAACGATGGGATGGAAGAAGATAGCGGAGCGGGAATTTGCAGAAACTTTAGATGACTCGACAAAGGCAAATTTACAAGCTTATGCAGAAGGTGTAAACGCTTACCTAGAAGTTCATCAAGGTAGCGCTTTAAGTTTGGAATATGCTGTATTAAAACTTCTCAATCGCGATTATCATCCGGAATCTTGGCAGCCAATTGACTCTATCCTCTGGGGTAAGGTGATGGCTTACGACCTGAGTACAAATCTTGGTGATGAGATTGAGCGGACTATTCTATTAAAATCTTTTCCTAAATCGCGAGTAGATGAACTTTTTCCCGGTTATCCCGAAGGTTTTCCGGTCATCTTACCCGATTTTAAAGTTGCAGCAAAGGAACCAAAACAAACTCAGAAAAATGTAGAAAATACTAATCTACTCGATTCACTTGCTATTCAAGAGATTACCCCTGAGCTAAAATCTATTGCTGCTAGTGTAAGTGGAATGGAAGAAATTCTTGGTGCTACTGGAATGGGTGTAGGTTCCAATAGCTGGGTTATTTCTGGTCAACGTACTGCGACGGGTAAACCAATCTTAGCTGATGACCCCCATTTAGCCGTGCAAATGCCTTCGATTTGGTATGAAATAGGTTTACACTGCACCACTGATATCACAGCTAATTGTCCTTATAACGTTACTGGTTTTTCTTTTCCGGGGGTACCGGGAATAATTGTCGGACACAATAATCGCATCGCTTGGGGTGTCACAAATGTGATGTCCGATACGATGGATTTGTATATCGAAAAGATTAATCCCCAAAATCCCAATCAGTATGAAATGAACGGTAAATGGGTCGATATGCAGCTTGTGAAAGAGGAAATTCAAGTTGCTTCCCAAGAACCTGTAAGTCAAGTTGTTCGTTACACCCAACACGGCCCAATTCTTTCTGATGTTTTTTCACCATTACAAAAATTCGATAAAAATTCATCGGTTGAAGTTCCTAATAATTATGCTGTTTCTTTGCGCTGGAATGCTTTGGAACCTTCGAGATTAATTGCTGCTACTCAAGAAATAAACCGCGCTCAAAATTGGCAAGATTTTCGTACTGCTGCAAGTAAGTTTGAGATTGCCGCTCAAAATTTGATATATGCTGATGTTGATGGAAATATTGGCTATCAAATGCCTGGTAAAACTCCCATACGTAAAAAAGGAGATGGACGCTATCCGGTACCGGGTTGGGATAATCAATATGAATGGCAAGGATATATTGATTTTGAGGAATTACCTCACAGTTTTAATCCCCAACAAGGATATATTATTACCGCAAATAATGCTGTAGTTGATGAAAGTTATCCTTATATCATTACAAAAGATTGGGTACGCGGTTATCGTGCAAAACGTATTGATGAAATTATTTCTCATACAAAATCACCTTTAAGTTTGGCTGATATCGAGTTGATACAGGCTGACAATCTCGATTTGAATGCGCGGGATTTGATGCCAATATTAGAATCTATTTCCTTTGATGATTATCGTGTAGAGAACGCTCGTCAACTGTTACTAAATTGGGATTTTAAACTCAAAATAGAATCACCAGAATCTACTATTTTTGAGACATTTTGGAAAAAATTACTGACGCTGACATTTAATGACGAACTACCCCAAGATTATCGTCCTGATGGTAGCGACCGTTGGTATACTGTTGTGAAAAACTTAGCCGCACAACCCAATAATTTATGGTGGGATAATCGCAATACATCAGAACAAGAAAACCGAGATGAAATATTTAAGCTTGCGTTTGTAGAAGCAGTTGAAGAGTTAGAAAATAGTTTAGGAAGCAACCCAGAAAAATGGAACTGGGGAAAGCTACATCAAATCAACTTTCGCAATGTGACATTAGGTAAGTCCGGTGTATTCTTGATTGAAAAATTATTCAATCGGGGTACATACAAAGCAGCAGGTGATGGAGAAACCGTAAATGCAAACCGTTGGAAAGCGAATGAATCATCTTTTGAAGTCACGCATATTCCTTCATTCCGGATGATTTTAGACTTAGCAAAATTTGATAATTCCCAAGCGATTCACAGCACCGGACAATCGGGACATGCATTTAACCGTCACTATACCGATATGATTGAATCTTGGCGAAATGTTCAATATCACTCTATCCTTTGGGAAGATGAGAAAATTGATAAAAAAGCTAAATCAACGCTTGTTTTGATACCAACTCAATTATCAATTAACAATTAACAATCTTTATAAACTTAGCTATTAAGTTATAAGCTTAGTCTAACTCCTAACTTAATAGCTGAAAATTCGCCAAAAAATATTAAAGTTAACAGCCTACCCTACTTGTCTTTCAAAAATAAAATAGTAATCCTATATATCTGAGAGCAAACCAAATAAACCCTTTAGGTGAAGATTGATAATTAATAATTGATAATTGATTAAAATTTAAACGTAGTCTTTACTAACCCAACCCAAATACTTTCATTATCGGCGTTATGCTCTGGGTTGGTAATCATAACTACTCCAGGAGTAATAGAAATATTATCATTTACGGGATAATTATAAGATAATTCAAAATGTAGTGATGTATCTTTATCTTCACGCTCTAAAATATCATTATTGGTGACTTTTGGAGGCATACCAAATACGAAATTTAATTGACTACCTAGTTTCCCAATATCGAGTAATGCTGCTGTTATTGCCCAACTCCAAATATCAGCATCAGCACCTTGAGAAGCATTTACATTACTAAGGTTTGGTGAAGCTTCTGCATTAGCATTAAGATAGCTTCCCCACCCTCCTAAAACAAATTTTTTACTTAATTTATAGCTAAATTGCAAACCAAAACCATTGGTAGAAGTCGCTGAATCTCCAAAAGGTAATTGTGCAAATCTACTACCTTTTCCCCCTGTTATGTTAATACTTGAATCCGGTTGTGGAGCATAATATCGTCCGTAAGTTAAAGCAACTGCTATTTTATCTGATGGGGTATAGGTTAACTGAGATAAAGAACTGAATTGTGAACCAAATAATCCTTCATCTACATCATCACCGGAAGTTGTGAAGTAGCTTACACCAGCCGCTATTTCATCGGTAAATTTGTAGTAGACTACCCCACCCGTACCGAATGCAAAAGCATAAATCGGATTTTCGCTACCGAAAGTGGAAATTGAAGAGACGGGATTGAGTGAAGGAAAAATCCGAGTTGGGAAACCTGCAATCGGTGCAATCACAATGGTACCGCGATTATTTCCTATAGGTGATTCATAATAAAGCGAAGCTAAATCAAATTCGTTGTCGGTATTAGTTGCACCGATTAAGCTAATCATATCGGTACCAACTGCATCCCTGTCAAAGCTGCTGATGTTCCCCGCTTGTATACTAGTTCGCAATAAATCTTTACCTGTAAAACTAGTATCAAAATCAATAACTGCACGAGACGAAAAGCTTAAGTTTGTATCTAAACTGTCCGTTTGATTTTCTCCCGGTGCTGCTGCTTTCAAATTACCAAAAGCACTAATTAGATAAAAGTCTACCGTACCTTTTAAAGTTGTTGTAGTGCTAAATTGATTTTTTTCAATTATATTGACTTGTTCTTCTAAGCTTTCTACTCTATTACTTACATCCCGTAGTTCAGAAATAAACTCTCTTTGTAGTCTATCCAAAACTGTCAAATCTTCCATCTGAACTAAATTATCTTGGGAATTAGCAATTAAACTTTCAATTCTGCTTAGACAGGTATTTAATGTAGCTGCAAATTCGTAACGAGTCAGGGGGCGATTACCTTCGATAAAGCTTTGCTTAACGCCATTAAAATTATTCCCTGAAAAGCTTATACAGCGGTACTTTTCAATTAAATTGCGTAAGGCTTCATAAGCCCAATGTTCGGCGCTAATGTCCTGTAGCTGATTGACATCAGTAACGTTATTGGAATCAATATTTTCTTGGCTATATTTTCGAGCAGAATTATCTATATCAATACTTGGATAATCTTTTTCTTTACTAATGTTGGGAAAATGATATTGCTCTGTATTTATAATTTTATGACTATCTTTATCTTCGGATAAATTTAAATCAATCTGAGTATTTTGTTGAGCTAAACCTGGAGATAAATTGAATAAAATAGAACTTATTATTGCTGAGGTAAACTGCAATACAATTTTTGTTGTTTTCATCAATTATTTTTCAATTTTAATTACCTCAAAACAATAGTCTTTTTATTCAATAAACCAATATTTGTCTTAATATAAATTAATCTTTTCAAATTTATTCCTATATTTTAGTAGTTCACCATATTTATACTGACAGCTTAGTTTTTGGGTAATTGTTGGGAGACGTAAAAGTATTATGTCTCTACAACCCGTCGGAATAAATGAAATGAACTACTAATGATTACCAAAACATAGATTCCGTAAGCTCGGAACCTCCTGCTTTCTTTCCCAACCAGGAGTGAACTATAGCAAACAAAACTACTAATGGGACCGAGGAAAAATGAACAATTCGCAATGCTTCCCAACTTCCAAATATACTTGTTATCCAAGGGAACTGAGCCGGTTTATACATTCCTACACCGGTTAATAATGCTAATAATAATATAGGAATAATGCTTGTATATGCGATACGATGCCAAGCATAAACCAAACGTTTTGGGTTTTTAGTTTTTTGTAAGGCTTGTAAATCTTTACTGCTGACAAACCGATGTTTCCATCTACGGCTAATCAAAACGTAAATTCCATACCATAAAAGATTCAACGAGAATAACCACATAGCAGCAAAGTGCCAATGTCTACCTCCAGCAAGCCAACCCCCTAAAGTAAATATCGGTGGAACATGTAAACCACTACGCCCACCAAAAACGGGATTAGCGTTATAAATTTGTAATCCGCTTGTAAGCATGATAAACAAACTAATAATATTAATCCAGTGAAATATCTTAGCTGGTATTGCTTGAGTAAAAAACTTCCTTGGGAAAGAATTGTTCGTGGAAGTCATATAAAATAAGGTAATTTAATTAATAAATTGAAGTTTATTTGAATAGAATTGTATCAGATTATGTAATATCAAGTCTGGACGATTAATTATTTTTACATCAATTAAAAAAAGCGGGACTAATACCCGCAATGAAATTAATAATTGATTGTTGTATATTCTTTAATGCGAAGACTTATTGCTAACTAATTTTTGATTATATCAATTCCTTTCTTTATCGTTATAAAGATGTGTTTTTCTTTAGCCCACACAGGTAGTTAAAGTTGGAGTTGTTGGCTTGCTAACCCCAAGCTAGTGTTATTCCCTAGGGGAGGCTGCCGTCGGTATTGCGTCAGAGAAAGATACTCAAAGGGGCTTCGTTGCTACAGCCGAGTCAGTGCGTTGAGCCGGTTCCTAAAGCAGTCCGTCCGCTCATGGGAGAAACTCCCAAGACTGCGCTGCCGAATTCATTCGGACTTATGTCCTTCGGACACGCTTCGCTAACAGGCTCGCTTACTCGCTTCGCAGTTTGATTTTACACTTCTATGCCTCCAATTAGATCGGCTCCGACCTTGGGACAAAACTCTACATAGAAACTTTCCTGATACTTTCCCCAAAAAATATCCCAGTACTTTCAACCGTGGATTATGGACAAGAATCTTGACCGAAATTAACTTTTTTATACTATCATCTCACGTTTCACGGCAATTAAAATTGCAAAGTCTGCCGGAAGAAGATTCTTCCGGCGAGCTTTGCGCTCGTGTCCAATTTCCACCCCGACTTAAAAATGCGGGGCTATGATTGTCCCACGTGCTTTTAGGTATTCTCCAAATAAACAGTATGCCCATATTGGCGAAGACTCCTAATCCCATAATTTAAATGCGAGGCATTTATTAACCCTTTTCTTGCTTGATTAAATGCATTTCATTAGCTTTAAAAGTGCGAATATTTACTGCCTGATTATGTGTATCTTTTGTTTCTGTCTTTCGAGAAAGATAATTTTCTTTGAGTAGTCTTATATAAGTTCGGTAAGGTATATAGTCTACCGGATCGTACCCATGAAAACGGAGCGTTAAAACACATGCCCATGAATACTTTCTGGCTAAAATTGCTTCAACAACTTCTTCAACTTGTTTCTTATTCATTGCCCTCAATTTTGCTAACATTTAGTAGTAAGTATTTTATTGAGTCAAAGGGAACACTTTAAAATATAAATCTTTCTATTACAAAGTTTATATTTTTATTGCTGTATTAATTCATATTTTTTGAGAATCTTTATATAAAATTCATAATAAATCTACTACTTCATATTAAAAATAATAATAGTCATTTAGATAAATCAATTTTGTAAATGAATTTTTATTGTCGTCTAGCGAAAGCATTAAGTTTATAAAAATAAAAAAAGATTGTAGTGATTAAAATTACTTAGCTTAAATAAATAGAAAAAAATATAATACAGCTGAGTTGCTAGTAGCTGATAATTTATACTATATTGCTTGTATAATCACTTAATAGAGCTAAATTTGAATTATAAATATTTGGCTACATTAAAATAAAGGATAATAGTTAAATCTTTGTTTATTTTGGTTAGACAATGGTGTATTGCTAAATTGTATTAAATGAATCATGCTGTCGTGTAATACTACTATTAAGTAAAGTTCAAATAATTAATCAACTAGAAGATGATTAATATTTCTATACCGTCTTAATTATTTATAAGTCATAACATAACGGACAACATTGAGGGCTAGACCCCTTATATTTTTATGTTTTTTTACTATTTAATTATTCAAAAATTATTTTTGACCTTTCATTAGCAGCTTACTAGACAATACTGTAAGTAACAATTATGTATTTTTTTTTATTTGTCGATACCTTTACGGTATTAAAATAAACATAATAGCTCCATCTAATTAGTTCAATAATAGTTATCTCAAGCTGGGTAACTGATAAAAGTCTATTGTTTCATTGAAGTCATTTTACAGGCTCTTTAAATGCATCTGTAGTTAATCAACATTGGAAAATACTCTCTATTTTTTATCTAAAATTATCAGATTTTCGATAAATTAAGTAATATTTTTGACTTGCTTGTAACTTATGAATAAAGTCGCAATGAATGTATAAAAATATGCTTTTTTTTTGATTAATTGTGGAACTATAGTAATTTTTTTTTGAAACAATATAATATTGCTATCTAAAGCTGGCATTTTCTTAAAATATCAGGACTTAGGCAAAGCAAAATAGTAATTGCGACCGAAACGTAGTTTAGGGAAGCAATCCCAGGGGCTAGGTAGATTACCTAGCTGTCGCTCCGACCGGACGCAGTCACGTTATTTTGCGTCAGTCCTATCTAATATCTAATTTATTACCAGCAGATGTAATGATTGTGAGTATAATAGTTTGTTTTATTAATTCGGCTATGGTCGCGTTTTCTTTGGAAATGTCGGGAGACGTTATTTATAACGTCTCTACATTACGTCCGTAGAAAACAAAACTGTCAAAATTAATGAAAAGGACTAATAGTACCGGAAGATAAGCTAAAACCTATAAGTTTGGTAGATATCCCTCGAAAAGCACTTCGTCAAACTAAGAGTAAAGGACGAAATGCGGTTGTAGCTACTCGGCACTAAATATTAGATAATTGCTGTATAAAGCTCACTCGGTTGTATCAGTTAAAATTAGATATTCATACAGCCTTCTTTATTTCCCGTTCCCTACTTCTTCCTCCCTATACCAAAAATCTTCCGCTTTTCTACTGAATTAATGAAGATAAAATAATTGGTTTTTCTTTATATCTCCGTATAAAGGCTGTTTTCGCTACATATATAACTTGCTATATTTGGTTTCAAACGAAAAGAGACTATTTATATTTAGGTAATCTCTGCGTCTGCCTAAAAAATTTTATAAAGCATCTACTGTAGGAGAACTGTTATATACAGTGTTAATCTCATACTCGCAGAGCATGGGGATTATAACCGTTTTCAGCTAATGAAGGTAGGTTTGGCAAAACTCTCCTTGTGTCCGAATGACGGGGTGAGGTCAATAAAACTACTCGATTTTGGCTGTAGTTGTGGATTTTTTTAGTTATGATGCGGATATTGCATCTTTATACGGACAGTTATTTAAATTGTGAGTATTTTGTAAACAAAAAAACCTTCCCAACTTAATAATTTCTAATTAATATGAGATTAAATATAAAGCGGTGGAGGTACACTTACCTTCTGCTATCATTTTTGCTTCCTGGACTTATCCTTAAGGAAGCGATACCTGTCATCGCGAATGAAATTAATAATACAGCGGTGTTTGGAGGTGATAATATTGGCTCTTTCAACACTAATAACACTACTTTCAGCGCTGGAGATGCAGCTTTACAGATAACTAAAACTGCAAATAAAAGTGCAGCAGAACCTGGAGATACTGTAATTTACCGGGTTGTAATTCGTAATACTGGTTCAGCTTCAGCTAGCAATTTAACTCTGAATGATACTCTTCCTTTGGGTTTGCGATTGGCTGAAGAATCAGTACAGGGTTCTTTGAGTGATGGTACTACAACAACTGAAGTTGCAGTTTCAACAACTCCAGCCCAAAATCGGACTATTGCAATTAATTATGCTGGTAGCATTCCACCGCAGGGAACTTTGAGTGTGGTCTACGCTGTGACGGTTACACCCGATGGAATGCGAGGAAGTGGTAGAAATTTGGCTGTTGCGAGTACTAATAATCTCACGAGTAATACTGCGAGTCATTTGCTAAGAATTCGTCCTGGTATTCTTTCCGATTGTGGAACTTTGATTGGACGTGTTTTTGTTGATAAAAATTTTGATGGTGAACAGCAACCGGGAGAACCTGGTGTACCGAATGCGGTAATTTTTATGGATGATGGTAATCGTATTTTAACTGATGCGAATGGAATGTATTCGGTGGCTAATGTGATTTCGGGTAATCGTACTGCAACTTTAGACTACACAAGTTTACCGGGTTATATTCAAGCTCCAAATCTCTACAAAATCAAGAGTAATAGTCAGTCTCGCTTGGTACGTTTAGCACCTGGAAGTATGGCAAGAATGAATTTTGCTGTCACTCCAGCTTTTAGAGGGGGGCGTTAATCATATGAAATATTTCAGTTTAAATAAACGAAGTTTAATATTAACTACTTTTAGTGCTGCGATGGTATTTCCTATAGTTAATGTATCCGCACAAAATATTATTAATTCTCAAGTTCTAGATAATTCAGATTTCAGAGAAGTTAATTTAGCAGTTGATGATAGTAAAGCGTTATTTTCATCAGTTGTTGCTCAATCTCCGGAGTTGATTCGGGATAAAGTTATTATTCAGACTGGTAAGGGAGTAGAGAGTAATAGTAATTCTGGAAAGAAATCCTCAAATATCGACCTTGAGGAACTTAAACAGCGAAAACAAAGTTCTTCTACTCCTTCATCTATTGCTAATCAAGTCAGTATAATTACTCCTCAAGCTGGCACTATTAATACTGCAAATACTAATGTCTCGATTCAACATCACCCTAGCGCTAAGGTTAAGGTGAAAATAAATGGGAAACCAATAGATAAGGATATTAGCAGTTACACTCACAAAGATGAGGAACAAAAGCTTTACACAAAAATTTGGTACAACGTTCCTTTGTCAGAAGGTGAAAATACCATCACGGCTAAAACCAAGAAAGGTAATCCGGTTAGCGTTAAAGTCTTTGTAGAAGAGCAAAAAGCTAAGATTTCGATTAATCCAGTTGGGAAATCAAGAATTCCTGCTGATGGACGTTCTAATCTCGATTTCAAAGGTAGAATTACTGGCAAGGACGGGAAGTTAGTAAGTAAAAACACTATTGTTACCTTAAGCAGCAATGCTGGTAAATTTATCGGTGCTGATTACAAACAAGATGCACCCGGATTTCAAGTTTTAGCTCGTGGTGGTGAGTTTAAGGCTAGCTTACAAGCAGGTCTGGAAGCTCGAAGCGTGAAAGTTAATGCAATTATCTATGATAAAAACCGTTCTGCTCGATTGGGTTCGGGAGCGGTATCTTATGTTGAATTTGTCACTAATTTACGTCCTTCCCTAGCGACGGGGGTTGTAAATCTGAGGATTGGAGCGGGTGGAACTGACTATTATGGTGGTTTCCGGGATTTTCTCAACCCGGATGAGATTGATAAGGATACGGTTGTTGATTTGGATGCAGCGGTTTTTGCTACGGGTAAGATTGGAGAATGGTTATTTACGGGAGCTTATAACAGCGAACGTCCTTTGAATCAGGATTGTAATGGTGATAATCGTCTGTTCGGAGGAATTCAATCCTGTGAAAAACAGTATCCCGTTTATGGTGATGATTCTACAGTTACTAATACCGCTCCTTCGATAGATAGCGTTTATGCTCGTATCGAACGAACTCCCAATGTTAGAGGAGCAGAACCCGACTATTTTATGTGGGGTGATTACAATACTCAGGAATTTTCTAGACCGTCACAACTTTACAGTGCTACGACCAGACAATTACACGGTTTTAAGGGGAATTTCAATTTAGGTAATTTACAGGTAACTGGATTATTTGCCAATAATATCGAAGGTTTTCAACGAGATACGATTACTCCCGATGGAACGAGCGGTTATTATTTTGTTTCTCGTCGATTGATGGTTCCCGGAAGTGAAAGCGTTTTTATCGAGACAGAGGAAATTAATCGTCCCGGTACGGTAGTTAAGCGTAAAGCTTTGTATAGGGGAGCAGATTACGAAATCGATTACGACAGAGGAACAATTTTATTCCGTCGTCCGGTTTTTGCTACGGAATTAAATCCTTTTGAATCGACTTTGGTAAATCGAATTGTAGTTACTTATCAAAACGAAGCTGGTGATGATAGTCAGCTTTATGGAGGTAGACTGCAATTAAATTTGAGAGATAGTAAGAAAAATCCAGATAAAACGGCATTTTTGGGAGGTAGTTATCTAAAAGAGGAACAGGGAATCCAGGATTTTGAACTTTACGGTGTTGATTTCTATGCTCCTTTTAAATCTGGGTTTATTCTTGGTGAATATGCACGTTCCCAACACGAGACTTTGAATTTTGGCGATGTCAGTGGTTCTGCTTACCGAATGGAAGCGAATGGAAACATTGGTCGTGCTTTAAAAGGAAAAGCTTATTATCGTTCCGTCACAGAAAATTTTGCGAATAATGCAACCTGGAGTTTTGCTCCGGGACAAACACGTTATGGAGCAGATGTAGCCGCTAAAATTGGTGATTCAACTAGTTTTCAGGTTGGTTACGACCATGAAGAAAACTTTGGTCTAGCACCAGCAGAACGTACTCAATTAGTTGATTTATTTAATCCCCAACCTCTACCGACTCCGGGAAGTCAAGTTGATAACTCCTTAACTACAGTTAGAGCAGGAATACAACAAAAAATTGGCGAATCAGATATAAAGTTTGAATACGTGAACCGTTCCCGTGAAGACAGAGTTAATAACGTATTTGAAGGAACAGCAAGTCAATTAGTATCAAGTCTCAACGTTCCTTTAACCGAATTTCTCAATTTTCGCGCTCAAAACGAATTGAATCTAGAAGACAGCGACCCTCTTTATCCCAACCGGACAACCCTCGGTTTAGATTGGAGACTTTATCCCGGTGTAACAATGCGATTAGCGCATCAATTCTCTGATGGGGGAATATTGAGAGACAATAATATCACCAGCTTGGATACTTTAGTCGAGCATAAATTTACAGAAGACACCAGAATTAGCGGACGTTACTCGGTTCTTTCCGGTGCAGACGGGATGAGCGACCAGGGTTCCATAGGGTTAAATCAACGGATTCGTTTAGCACCTGGATTCAAAATAGATTTGGGCTATGAAAGAGTATTAAATAATCTTTTTGGTAGTACAGCTACAGGTGTAAGATTTGCTCAACCCTATGCAGTCGGCCAAAGTGCTTCATCCTTGGGTTTATTTGAAGGAAGTACTTACAGCATCGGGATGGCATATACTGATAATCCCAACTTCAACGCTAACGCACGTTTTGAATATCGCGATGGCAATCAAGGAAACAACACAGTAATTACCGCAGCAGCAGCTGGTAAAATTTCATCAGCATTAACAGCAGCAGTACGGTACAAACAAGCCGGTGGAGCAAATCAACTATTAGAAGGGTTAGCAGATACAGCAAATCTTCGTATCGGTCTAGCCTATCGCGACCCTAAAAGCGACAAATTAAACGCTTTACTTAAATACGAATATCGACAAAATCCTTCCACAACACCCGACACCTTATTATTCGGAAGTGGTAACGGTTCCATCGACCATTTATTTTCAGCAGAAGCAATTTACGCACCTAGTTGGAGATGGGAGCTTTATGGTAAATACGCTTTCCGCGATAGCAATAGTTATTTAGCAAATGATTTTACAGCTAACAGCAATATTAATCTTGCACAACTTAGAGCCAACTATCAATTAGGTTATCGTACCGACTTAGCAGTTGAAGGACGTTGGATTGGTCAACTAACACAGGATTACAGCGAATTTGGAGTAGCAGTAGAAGCTGGATATTATTTAACTCCTGATTTTCGGATTGGAGTCGGTTATGCATTCGGAAGTGCAGACGACAGAGACTTTACCGGATACCGTTCCGTTGGGGGGCCATACCTGAATATTAACTTCAAAGTCAACGAATTATTCGGTGGATTCGGAAGACAAAAAGTAGCACCACCACAGGAGCAAGAATCGGTTCGATTTTAGATTTTGGATTTTAGATTTTGGATTGGGGTTTAAGAGTTAGGAGTTATTAATCTTCTTGTCTCCTTTTCCCTCCTCTTCCCAATCCCCAATTACCAATCCCCAATTCCCAATTCCCAATTCCCAACTTTCGATTAGCAATTATGAAATCATCTATTAAACCATTTAAATCTAAACTAAAATCAAAATTAATACGTAGTGTCGCTTTATTATTTACAACCTGTAGCTATCAAAGTTTGTTGTTAATAGGTGAAGCAAACTTTTCCCAAGTTTCGGCACAGGTTGCGCGGGTATGTGCGGTACCTGGTAAAGATGGGCCAGTAGATAATGTAACTGGAATTATTAATACATATTTTCCTGGAACCGCTGATGTTGCTGCTGGTTCTACTACAATTCCTATTGGAACTCCTACAGGAGCAGCTACACCAATTGAAGCCGGTGATTTGCTGTTGGTGATTCAAATGCAAGGAGCGGATATAGATTCAAGCAATACTGATTCTTATGGGGATGGTGTTGCTGGTGGTTCAACTCCGCTTGGTTCTTTTGTTGCTCCAGATCCAACTGGTGCTAGCGGTAATCTAAACAATGCTAACTTTATTGCTGGTAATTATGAATATGTCGTTGCTGAAGCTGTTAATGCTGGTTCGGTAACGATTCGAGGAACCAATGGAGGAGGACTGATTAATTCTTATAGTAATGCTGCTTTCGGTACCCAAGGACAAAGAACTTATCAGGTAATCCGCGTACCACAATATTCTAGTGCAACTATAAATTCAGGACTGACAGCAAGTCGTTGGAATGGCTCAACTGGTGGTGTTTTAGTCTACGATGTTGCTGGTAATTTAAATTTAGGTGGTGCTAACGTCGATTTGAGTGGAAGAGGTTTCCGTGGTGGTGGTGGACGACAATTACAAGGTGAACCCGGTAATACAACTTTAGCTGAAACTGATTTCAGAAGTTCATCAACTCTTAATACTAACGGTTCTAAAGGTGAAGGTACTGCTGGTACACCAAGATTTAAATTTGACTCCGGAACCAATACTTTACAAGATACTGGTCCGGAAGGTTATCCAGATGGAGCATCGGGTCGCGGTGCTCCTGGAAACGCTGGTGGTGGTGGAACTGACGGTGACCCCCAAGGAGACTTTAGATTCCCTAACGGTGAAAACACCGGTGGTGGTGGTGGTGGTAATGGTGGTGGTGGTGGTTTGGGTGGTAGGAGTTTTAGCTCCCAAGAATATATCGGTGGTTTTGGTGGTGCAAGTTTTCCCGCTACAAACAATCGTCTGGTATTAGGAGGAGGAGGTGGTGCGGGTACCACTAATGATGATAGAAGTATACCTCTTCGTAATGGTTTAGCAAGTAGCGGTGCAGCAGGTGGTGGTATGGCATTTATTCGTACTGGTACTGTTAGCGGTACTGGTAGTATTAATGCTGACGGCGCAAGTGCTTTTGATACTAGAGTAGATGGAGCCGGTGGTGGTGGGGCTGGTGGTAGTGTAGTAGTATCGGCTGTTAATAATAATCTTGCTGGTCTTACAGTAACCGCTAATGGTGGTACAGGCGGTAATGCACTAGCCCGAGAACCTCACGGTCCCGGTGGTGGTGGTGGTGGTGGTGTAATTATTACTAGCCCCGGTGCAAATACTAGCGCTGTTGGTGGTACTTCAGGTCAAACAAGCGACCCTTTAGAACCTTTTGGTGCAACTGCTGGTAGTAATGGAACTACTTCTAATGTTGGTAATATTAATGGTGTTAGTTCCGGTGCAGAATGCTTACCACAATTAACTATTACTAAAACGACTTCTACTCCTGGTCCAATTATCAAACCCGGTCAAGCTACCTACACTGTTACAGTGGCCAATGCTCCAAATTTATCCGCAGCAACTAACGTTAATATATCTGACCCTTTACCCAGCGGTTTCACTTTTGACGCTTCTGTAAATCCTACAATTACTTTAAATGGTGGTTCAACTCGTACCAGCATTAGCAATCCACCAAATAATGCAACAGTAGCTACTTTTGGTACTTTTAATATTCCCAGCGGTGGTAGTGTTGCTATTACATTTACCAGCAATATTAGCGAAAACGTTCCCAACGGTGAATACAATAATCCAGCCACCGCTACTTATCTCGACCCAACTAGAACAACACCAGACGGAACCACCAATGTAAATTACGATGCTGCAACATTAGGTGAAGAAGTCTTAGTAGGTTCCACTGTTCCCACTGAACCCGAACGTTTACGGGGACTAAAAAGAATTACCAATGTATTCAGAAACGGAGTTCCTATCAGCGGAATTGATTTTAATTCTTTTCTTGATAATCCCAACGACCCCATCGACAATTTACCCAGTTGGTTTCAACTTTCACCGGTGGGAATATTCAATATTAGTCCGCAATTACCCTTACAAACAGGTGACGAAGTTGAATACACAATGTATTTCCTTGCTGATGGAAATCGACCAGTTGAAAACGTCAGATTTTGCGACCCGATTCCTCAAGGAACTACTTTCGTTCCCGATAGTTTTGGTTCCGGTAACGGCATTTCTATAAATTTATCAAATACAGTTACAGCTAATACTAATAGCGATGATGGAGATAACGGTAGCTTTTTCGCTCCTGGTTCTCAGCTTCCAGCCAATAATTTCTGTCCCAATCAAGATAATCCCACTGGTGCAGTAATTGGAAATCTCGGAACTATTAATCATACTTTGGGTACGAATTTTGGTTTTGTTCGGTTTCGAGTGAGAGTGGAATAATTCTTCTAGGGAATAGAGAAAAAGCCGTTACTCACGCTTTGTAGTAAACATAAAACTTACGTAGAGACGTAGCAATGCTACGTCTCTTTCAATGTGAAATCATATTTTCGTGTTTCTATTACCCAACACCAATTATTTTTATAAATTTTTGCGAAAAATGGGAAAAATAAACTTGTTCGTCTATTATCTCCGAGCAGACTACCGTGGAATTTTTCTCGAAAGCTCTTAAAGTGTTGGTAAAAATCAAGAAACCCGGTTGTTCCAAAAAACCGGGTTTCTCAACACCTCGATTGTTTAGAAAACGAATAAATTTATTATATTTATTTTTACTAATTTTCCCCCTAACTTCTTGTCAGCAATCAAGGTCAAATAACACAACTTTAAAACCGCTTCCACAAGATTCATCAATACAAGTTTATTTTAATCATTCTCAAACTTCTGAATATCAAGAACCTTATCGCGATAAAATCCGTAAGGGTGATAATCTAGAAAAAATAATTATTGAAGCAATTAATCAAGCTGAATCTACGATAGATATTGCAGTACAAGAATTACGTTTACCTTTAATTGCTCAAGCATTAGCTAAAAAGCATCAAGCAGGAATCAAAATTAGAATAATTTTAGAAAATAACTATAGCCGTCCTTGGAGTGATTTTACATCCGATGAATTAATTAAACTAACAAAACGAGAACAGCAAAAGCATTTAGAATTTATCAAATTTGTCGATATTAATGAAGATGGTAGAGCATCTGATACAGAAATTAATCAACGAGACGCTTTGAAAATAATTCAAAATGCCAAAATTCCTTTAATAGACGATACCGCTGATGGTTCTAAAGGTAGCGGTTTGATGCATCATAAATTTATAGTTATCGATAATCGCTTTGTAATTGTCACTTCCGCGAATTTTACATTATCCGGGATTCACGGCGATTATGATAATTATGACAGTTTGGGCAACGTCAATAATTTAATCAAAATCGATAGCGTTGAATTAGCTGATATCTTTACAGAAGAGTTTAATATCATGTGGGGTGATGGAGTCGGAGGTAAATTTGATAGTAAATTCGGCTTACAAAAACCTCGACGAGATTTTCAACAAGTTATTTTTGGTAATAATAAGGTAACAGTAAATTTTTCTCCTACTTCTCCTACGAAACTTTGGATTAACAGCAGTAACGGATTAATTGGTAAAACATTAAAATCGGCAGAAAAGTCTATTGATTCAGCACTATTTGTATTTTCAGCCCAGCGTTTGAGCAATATTCTCGAAACACGTCACGAACAAAAGGTGAAAATAAGAACCGTTATAGAACCAGATTTTGCTTATCGTTTCTACAGTGAAGGTTTGGATATGACTGGTGTTGCTTTGAGCAATAAATGTAAATACGAACTCAATAATCAACCTTGGGAAAATCCAATTAATACTACAGGAGTACCTTTATTAACTAGCGGTGATTTATTGCATCATAAATATGCTGTTATTGATAAAAAGACAGTGATTACAGGTTCTCATAATTGGACGGAAGCTGCAAATACTAAGAATGATGAAACGGTTTTAGTGATTGAGAACTCTAAAATTGCGGCTCATTATGCGAGGGAATTTGAAAGACTTTATGTTAATGCTGAATTTGGGATTCCTAGAAGGATTAAGAAGAAAATTGAGCAGGAAGAAAATGTTTGTGGGGAAATTAAAGCTCCATCGACTTTTGCAGAAAAAGGAATTGTTGATATTAATACAGCTACGGTGGAAGAATTAGTAACTCTTCCTGGGGTGGGAAAGAAGTTAGCGGAGCGGATTGTTAAAGCACGTCGGGAGAAGCGTTTTGATTCTTTGGAAGATTTGGAGAGGGTGAAGGGGATTGGGAAGAAGATGTTATTTAAGTTGGAGGGGAGGGTGAGTTTTTGAGAAATTTATGTCTTTGCATGAAATTATTGTTTATCATTGCACTGTTTCACTCGCAATGACATTATGCAGTTTTTTATTCTTGGGCACGAGGAATTTTGTCACCTTACAAGTCACAACGTGAGAGAAGATTTTTCACTTTCTCACCGGAAGTTACATCCTTCTCTACCCATTTAGGTAAGGTAAGGAAGCCTCCCCACGGTAGCCCCCCAGAGTAACTTTTGGGGTTTTTGTTTACCAATTCAATGTAGTGATAGTACTTTATCCAATAGGGCTGTATTTTATTATTTTTTCTGTCACCGTACCACCCAAGTTCCCTAGCGAAACGCAAATATTTTTCCTCATCATTCTTATTCCAATCTCGTTTAACATCAAGCTTATTGTCTTTATTAAGCCAAATTTTCTTTTGCACGCTAAAACCAAAATTGTTATTTGAATTATCAACCCATAGCTTATTTATCTTTTGCAAGTCAGAACAGGGAAATTTCTCAATTTGGGAGATATCAAGATATCCTTCTTCTTCTCTATTAGCAATAAACAGCATTAGTGTGTCAGTTGTCTCATCTGCTGCTTTCCAATTTTCTGATTTTAAATAGTGTTTTAATCTGGTATAAAAGTGTTGCTTGAGAGACTTTTCAACCTCTTCATTCGGATTTGATTGTAACTCAATTAATCCTCTATGAACTGATTCAATATTTTTAGCTGTAATAATTTTATTCTTTTCAAAAGGATTAGTTCTAATAGGATATTCTTTTAGAGTGTTATATGCTTGAGTATAAGCATCTATTGCTTGTTTTTTTGATTTGTTAGCAAGCAATTTTCCGCGATTAGCTTTTACTAAAAATTTAATTTGCAATCCTTCAGCAGAGCTAATATTATTTCCTTGTTTGTTTAAATTATTCAGGCTTTCATTAATTTTTGCTTCAGCTAGTGTTTGATATTCAAGATTTTTATCTTTTTGTTGCCTTACTAGATTTTGATAGGCTTGGGACATAGCAACCAATAACATTGCTTGTTTTAGATTATGGTCATTTACTCTAAAGGATAAACCAGCTTGTCTTAAAGCTTCATCTGACTCAGCAGTGAGATTTTCATTGCGTAACTCTCCGGCTAATTTAGATAGTTCTCTAACAATTTCAATATCCTTCTTTGTGGAAGCAAGTTCATTTTCTAATTTTTCTGTTTGTTGTCGTGCTTCTTTTTCTTTTTGAATAGCTAAGTTAGTATTTTTTTGTGCGTTTAATGCTTTATCCCCTACTATTGCTGCAAATGTAACTGAAACGAATGCTCCCAACACAGCCATAAATAAAGCACAACTTCCAATAATAATCT
The DNA here is from genome assembly GCF_002368095.1 of Calothrix parasitica NIES-267. GTDB lineage: Bacteria > Cyanobacteriota > Cyanobacteriia > Cyanobacteriales > Nostocaceae > Rivularia > Rivularia parasitica. Next base: position 8,284,323 of record NZ_AP018227.1, read on the forward strand.
TCCGATTAGCTTTTCTATTAGCTTCACTCAACATTTTATTTCTATCTTCAGCGGCTTTTCTATCTTGCTTTTCCCTCTCTAATTCTGCGGTTTTATTTCTGAAAGCTATATCTTTTTCTCTACTAGCTGCTAAAAACTGTTTGTCTTGAAAGCTTAAATCTTTATCTTTCGCCCATTTTTCCGCACTTTCTAAAGCTTTTCCTCGTAAAAGTCGTGATTTATCAGTACATCCAGAAGCAACCCAAGCACGAAAAGCTTCCGAATAAGGACGTAAATTCTTTAACTGAGCTTCAACCCAATTCTGATTAAAGACTTGTTGATAAATTCGGTTATGAGTCCTTAACTTATTTTGTTTTTGAACAACTAAACCAGATAATATTAATTCACTCACTTCAAGATTTTTCTTAGCAGTAATCTCTCTGTTCTGTTGAATCTGCTGGTACAATTCCAACAAATATCCCGCTTTCTGCTCCGACGATAGAATTCTATCTCTGATAGTTCGTAAATGCTCTGGATCATCCTGGGATTCCCAATTTTCAATAATCCTTGATTTTACAACCTGCTTTACAGAACCGGGATTATCTTTCTTCGATTCTTCAAGCATAAAATTACATAACTTTTGAGTCAGAAATGGTTGCCCTCCCGTCCAATTTAATATTTCTTCTACTACCCTTTGAGGATTATTAAATCTACCTTCTAATCCGTTTATTAAGGGTTTAACTTCATCCATTTGGAAACCATTTAATTCTATTGCTTCCCCGATATTAAAAGGAGTTTGGCTTTTATCTGTAATCAAGTCACCAGGAGTTGCTACCCCTAATAAAGCAAAAGTTAACCTTTGAAAAATCGGATTATCAACCCGTTGATTGTGAAAAAAGCGAATTAGCGCAAAAAAATCATCTAAGGAAAAATCTTGACTCAGAACCTTATCAATTTCATCTACAAAAATGACTATTGGTTGCTGAATCTTTGCTAATAAAACCTTTTCAATAAATAAACTTAAACATTGCACTGGTGAAAGAATAGTTTGATGTTTTTCCCACCATTCCTGCCAATCAAAATCAAATTTATCTTCTAAATGACAGCTTTCTGATAAATTGTAAACAATTCCTCCATACCACTGTTGTTGACTTACCCTGCCAATTCCTGTCAAATCAATTGCAGCACAGAGAGTCCCTTCTTGTTGTAACCGCTGCATAGTCTGCACCCGTAAACTAGATTTACCCATCTGTCGGGAGTTAAGGACATAACAAAATTTACCAGCCTGCAATTTTTGATAAAATTTTTTGTCTGCTTTTCGCTGTATATAGCTAGGAGCGTCAACTGGGAGGCTGGCGCCTATTTGATAGAAATTGGAAGTGTTTGCTGTCATAGTGTTTGCGGTTGTGCTGTCTTCGCTTTTGTCATAGTTTTTGGCGCTAAAGTGCAACTACGAACGAGATTTTTAAGATATGCGACGAAAATAGTCGCGATATAGTTGACAGCGGGGTGTAACGTGATTTTTTTCACGAACCACCAATCCTAAACTGTGTAATTTATACATTTCTACAGAATCTAACTCTACTCCCGCAGTTGAGTTAACTACTTGCTGTAAAGCTTGTACTAATTCCGGTGCTGCACGTAATATATCTAATAAATAACTTAGATGATTGCGATAAATACCAGCTTCTGTTGTTGCTGTCTGTAATAAATCTTGGAAGTTTGTCTTTCCGACTGCAACATCATACATCCCCAACCTTAATAAATAGGGATGCCCTCCTACCATTTTCCTTAATTCTGAAAGCATACAATCTTGAGAATCAATGCCATGTTTATTAGCTAAATCTTCTATCTGCTGCTGATTAAATTCTTTTAATTCAACAGGTAAACCAGCATTAAAAGGTGATTGATGGTAATCTAAGGGGATATAAACTTCTGTAGAATGAGCTAATACCAATCGCAGTTGTTTCCAAATTTCCTCAGTTTTCCCTTTTTCATGCCAAGAGCGCAACATCCCGAAGAAATCTTCTAAAACTTCGCTATAGGGAAATAATCTATCTACTTCATCTAAGACTAGTATTAAAGGAGAATTTATTGGTCTTAATATATACTTTTTAAAATAAGCCGTACAGTTGTCGTTGCTTCCTAGACATGCGGGATTCCAAGCAATCTCTACTTGATTATCAAGCTCAAGTTCCAAAGCAACTTTGCTACACAACCAACGGAGAAATTTATCTAGATTAGTAATTACTTCCTTATTAACACTACCAAAATCTAAATATACGCCCTGATAATTTTCCTTGATTCCCTCAGAAATAATCCGTCTTAATAAAGAAGTTTTACCCATTAATTTTGGTGCTTTAACTCTAATTAAGGAAGCGGGTTTTTTTAAAGTTTGGTAACAAACAGACTCAATTCCATCTCTTTCTAGATAAAAAGGGGAATCAAGGGGTACAGAACCATCAGGATATTCCAATGACTCTATTAAATTATGATTAATTACAGGTTCGTCTATAGGTTCTTCAAATTTTTTTTTAATATCCAAGATGATTCCATCTTTGGCTCTCATGTAAAGTACTGGTGTTGCAAAGTCCCGCTTGTCAAGTCCGACTTCCATGGAGATAGCATTCCGGGTTGTTTGAATAGCTGCATCTACTGGATAACCTAGCGCTAAAGTACGGTAAAACTCATCTGCGAAAAGCTTGGCTGTATTATCGAAAATGGAATATTGCATCGCTACTACTGCGGGTATTCCACGACGAACAAGATTTGGTGCTGTACCTCTCATAGCTTGATTTGAAGCGACTACTGCACCTTGACAGGAATTGAGAATAACTAAGCCTAAATTCTTGTTACCTAAAAAGAAGTTGGCGAAATTTTCATCATCCATATATTTGGCTTTACCAGCGTTATCTACAAGCACGATATAGCCTTGATTATTATCAAAGACTCCGTGACCGATAAAATGAAAAATATGGTAGAGCTTTTCCCTTAACTTTTGCTGAATTTTCTGTCTAGTGGCTTCTTGCAATACATCTAACTCAATTTCACCAGCTTCTATATGCTTCCCTAATGCTTCACGAATAAGTTTCTCCTCTTCAACAACGTCTAAGGTCGCTAAGTCAGTAGGAGTTGAAATAACTAATAAGACTTTTAGGGGTAAATCAACAGCTTTTATATCGCGTTGTTGTAGAGGAACATCAATATAGCGAGAAAGAACAGTCTCAGTGTTGTTTGCTAGAAAGATGTTTGTATCTTCTTCATAGATAAATTCCCAAGGAAGAGATGCTAATTCAGGAGATTCAAAGATTAAACGCAAGCGGACGCTTTCTTGATTGGCTTGTGCGGCTGCTATGGTAGCTTGAAATCGAGCATTAATTTTATCGGGAAAAAGTGCTTGGTAAAGTTGACTTCCTAATGCTTTGAATAACTCGTGATTTGTTTGTCCGGATTCAATTAACTGTAAAGTTAGATTAATTTGATTCTGTTCCCAGCGTAATTCGCTTGAAACTTCGCCTTGTTCTGAAGAAGCACGAATATTATTATTTCTATCAACTATTATTCTAAAATCTTGGTAATTCATTTAGAGTTTATTTAAAACCACCAAAGCAAACATAATTTTTACAATCCGTTTCTATTTTTCGGGTTGCGAACCTTCTAGTTACATTACTAAAATACACAGCGACTTCTTTATACTTTAAACTATTTTCAATTTTGCTTTACCTGCTTTGAAACCTTATATAAGAAAGTACATAATGCTTGTTGTTGAAATATAATATCAGCCAAAACATAAGTAAATACCTAAAGTAATATAAAGATATGAGTAATATTTTTAGCCCAATATATAAAATTATCACGCTTGCGTGTTGTAGAGTTCGGCTCCACACCAGCTTACCTAAACAAGAACTCCACCAAGGAAAATATCAAAATTGTTTGTAAATGGCACAATACAGGCACAAATAATTACACTAAAGGTACTCCCTTATGCTTGCTTCACTATAAAAATGACCGAACAGAAATCTCGAATTTGTATCCTTGGTGGTGGTTTTGGCGGACTTTACACTGCTTTACGCTTAGTTCAATTAGATTGGGAGGAGTCGCAGAAACCGGAAATTATTCTGATTGACCAAAATGACCGCTTTTTATTCTCCCCTCTCTTGTACGAACTGCTGACTAGAGAAATGGAAAGCTGGGAAATAGCTCCGACCTATCAAGACCTTTTACAAGATACCGGTATCCGCTTTTATAAAGCAACGGTATCTGGAATTGATACCGACCAAAAACGAGTAGAGTTGCTCAATGGCCCGGAAATTTCCTACGACCGTTTAGTATTAGCGATGGGTGGAGAAACACCTTTAGATATGGTACCCGGAGCGATATCCTATGCTTATGCTTTCCGCACTCTTGATGATGCTTATGCTTTGGAAGAACAATTGCGGATACTCGAAGAATCTGACAAAGATAAAATTAGAATTGCCATTGTTGGTGGTGGTTACAGCGGTGTTGAATTAGCTTGCAAATTATCCGACCGACTGGGGGAAAGAGGACGCTTCCGATTAGTGGAAATGGCTGATGGAATTCTCCGCAATTCTCCAGAATTTAATCGCGAAGCTGCAAAAAAAGCTTTGGAGGAACGTGGTGTTTTTGTTGATTTGGAAACGAAGGTAGAGTCGCTTACTGCTGATAATATTTCTTTAGAATACAAAGGTACTGTAGATGAAATTCCTGTAGATTTAGTCATTTGGACTGTAGGAACGAGAGTTAGTCCTTTAGTAAACAATCTTCCCCTCAAGCACAACCAGCAAGGTAAAATCACCACTACACCAACCTTGCAGCTAGTAGATAATCCCCACATATTTGCTTTAGGAGATTTAGCAGAAACTTTTGATGCAGAAGGAAAACAGGTTCCCACAACAGCACAAGCAGCTTTCCAACAAGCAGATTATGCTGGTTGGAATATTTGGGCTAGTCTTACTAATCGTCCTTTACTTCCCTTCCGCTATCAGCACTTAGGTGAATTTATGTCATTAGGAGTTGATAATGCAACTCTTACCGGTTTGGGTATGAAAATGGAAGGAACATTAGGATTTGTTGTTCGTCGTGCTGCTTATCTTTACCGTCTTCCAACCTTAGAACATAAGTTAAAAGTTGGATTTAATTGGTTAAGTCGTCCTATTATTGAAGCACTTTCTTGAAAATAGGAAGTAAGGGAGACAAGGAGATAGGGAATAGGAAGACAAGGAGAATTTAATATTCTTAACTCTTAATTCATGACTCCTGACTCCTAACTTCAGCATCTACAATCAAAAATTCTTCTTGGAAAGTTTGAGGGGAAGAACATCTCCACCCTTAACTTTACACAAAATCCAAAATCCAAAATTGTCATAGGTGGATGAAACAGCCGAAAGTCATTTTTTTAGATGCAGTAGGAACGCTCTTTGGTATTAGAGGTAGTGTTGGTGATGTTTATAGTCAAATTGCACAAGAATTTGGTGTGGAAACGTCACCAGCTACTTTGAATCAAACCTTTTTTCAAAGTTTTAAAGCTTCACCACCCCCAGTTTTTCCTCAAGCACAAGAACACGATATTCCCCAACGTGAGTTTGCTTGGTGGTCTCGCATAACTCAAACCACTTTTGAACAAGCTGGTGTTTTACACAAGTTTGATGATTTTTCGGCTTTTTTTAGCGAGGTCTATATTCACTTTGGTACCGGAGACCCTTGGTTTGTTTATCCCGATGTCCTCAAAGCTTTGAATAATTGGCAAAACAAAGGAATCGAATTAGGAATATTATCTAATTTTGATTCCCGGATTTACTCTGTTTTACAAGCTTTAGAATTAAGAGATTATTTTAGCTCTATCACCATTTCTACTCAATCTGGTGCTGCTAAACCCAACCAAAAAATATTTGCGATCGCACTCGAAAAACACAACTGTATTCCGGAAGCAGCATGGCATATTGGCGATAGTATCAAAGAAGATTACGAAGGTGCGAAAGCTGCTGGATTGAGAGGTGTTTGGTTAAATCGGAATCAGTGAACAATTATAGCGCTACGCGAAGGTCAAGGGTCAAAGTTTAAAGGTCAAAGGTTAAAGGTTAAAGGTTCAAGGGGTGACAAGACGGCTAAAAAATAGTCACAGCAAGAGATTTATGCAGCAACCAATATGAAAAAATTGCCCGAAAAATGAGATAAAAATGATAAATATAAGAATGATAATCATAGCAGAGGTAGAGAAACCGCTTCGCGGTTTCTCTACCTACTTCGTTGACAGGTCAAATTGTTTTTCAACAAGCTTGCTTGTTGAAATAATTGATGACTGATACGGGCATAGTTTCTTATATTAAGAGAAACAGATTTTTACAATTTGAAATCATAATCTTTGTAGCATTGACATTGCTCTTAATCCTCTTCGATAGAGTGGTAATTTAGAACGGTTAATACTTATTAAATCTTGAACTATATCTACTAAAAACTCCCAAGCAATTATCCATAAATTACCGTAAAGACCAAGCCAAAAATTACTATGTCTCCGTGATGAACGTTTGGCTTCATCCAATCTAGAAATATATTTTTGAATTCCATTATTTTTGATTGACTTACCTTTTAAAGCTGACATTGTATAAGCTATAGCAATTAGCAAAATTAAGTTAGTTAAACGGTGAGTATTAGCTTTAGTTCCTTCGAGATTATAACCACCAGTTTTACAATCCTTAAACATCGCTTCTATACCCATACGATGGCGGTAAGTTTTTATAATTTCTTCAAAGTCTTCTAGATTTGTTAGCAAGAACCAAGGTTCTTTTTCTGTTTTTTTATTATATTTTCTCTTCCAATATGCTGCTAAATTAAAACGACCAAACCCTTTATTTTTAGTCATATAAATATTTGAAAAGAAAATCTTAGTTCCTGGCCTTACTCCTAAGTCCGCTAATTTATGATATTCTCCTTTATGCTTTTTAAAGTGTGTAGTCTGCTTCTGACGAAAAATAAAATATATTTTTCGAGGTAGTTTTTGAATTTTTAGCCAATAAGACAACTCTATGCCATGAAACTCCCTATCCCCTAAAAATACTAATTCGTAGTTTTTAAATAAACGCAAAATTGGTCTAATTATAGCTTGTTGCTCTCTTAAATTCGTACTACCTTCTTTCTCTAAAAGTTTCCAATATATTGGTATAGCTCTCTTTTTATAAATTACAGCTATGACTAAGACATTATTTTCTTTCCATTGAGTTCTGTCCAAAGTTATTATTAAACGAGTTTTTGATTTAAATTCTTGTTGAATTATTTGTTCAACTATCGGAAACCAAAACAAAGGTAAACTAAAGCTGAATAACATTAAGAACCTTTGAATATGTCTTCGACGACTTTCATATTTTATAGGTAAGGGAAAACAAGCCGCTAACCTCTCTATTCTTACAGTTTTTTGAACTGTGAGCAACCAAATTAACATTTCTAAAGTTTTATATTGAGCTTTTGTCAGTGATTGCTTAAAATACGATTCATACAATGTTATTATTTTCATCTTATCGGTGCAAATTTCCAAATTTTGACCGATATTTTTTTACCATAAAATTATCTCTTATCAAAGATAAATCAATTGACAGTTTTTAAAATCAAATACTGAGCGGGTGGTCGCACTGCGACCACCCGCTCAGTATATACAGAATGATTATCATTATCAGGTTTTTTTTCGGAACTTAAATTTCAAAACCCTTGACTGAGTAAGGTCTCGGGGTGCTTGTCACCCCTTGAAGGTTAAAGGTCAAAGGTTAAAGGTTTCAGCCTTTATTAATGTCCTAGCCTAATTACGTAGTGCTTTATCGGTAAACAGTTAATAAAAATATTTAGCATAAAAACCCGGTTTTTTCAAAAAACCGGGTTTTTATATTTGCAATTTATCTCTTAGAAGACAAATCAATTAACAATCATCAAATGATAATTGACAATTTTGGAATGATAACTGATTCGCTTCATCTTCTAACATCTGAATCAACTTATCATCTCCATTAAGCTTTGCTAATTGCAAACGACGTTGTAAATCGTGACATAAATTGGTTGAGTGAGTTTCAGCTAAATCGTTATTAATAGGTCGATTCCTAGTAAATAAATTACTGCTTTTCTTGAAAATAAAGTTTAACTTTTTACGCTGTTTTAACTCTTCCACTTTTTCTGGAGTCCCAGAATAATAACCAATACCCCGATATTTTAACTCAGCAGCATGAGGATTTATCAAAGCATTTGACGACTGATAACGCTTCCATTGCACACCCCGATAATTAAGAGCAACTTCTCTCTCTGCTAATTCTGCGATAGGAGCTTGTTCGTATTCAATTCCGCGATATATAAGTTTCATACTCTTCCTTTGCCTCTAATATCTCAAATCTTTTACAAAACGAGGCGCGTTCCTTCGGCTCTAATTCCTACTTCCGTCTTTATATTCGAGTTAACTGATAACTTACGTTAGCTGCAAACAAAGATGAACGAAATATTTTATTTCTGTATTTATTGTAACTGTTTTTTGCTTAAGTCAGGGTAATTTAACAATTTTTAAGATTTTCTTTATATTTAGTCATTGACTAAGTAATAATGCTTAGTATTGTGATAGAAGATAAAGCAGTTTTCATTTAATTCCAACATACTCATTACCTCTCCCCTTTCCCTCTCCTTGTTAAAGGGTGAAATTATCTTTATTCCATCTAAGTAAAAACCGCTATAAGTTTCAAAATGATATTGATTTAGTAAAAAGGGAAAAATAAAAGCAAATTCTGACGGGATGTAGAGACGTAGCACTGCTACGTCTCTACATCCCGTCGGAATTAATGAAATACACTACTCCAATTAAAATTAATAAACTTGCAAAACTCTTACCTCTTCCCCAGCACTAACCGATTTTTTACCTACTTCTAAAACAGCTAAAGCATTTGTTTGAGCTAAATTAATTAAATTTCCAGAACTTTTACTACCACCAGCAGCGCTAAAATAGTTAACTCCATCAACTAAATCCAACTTTCCCCAAATATAAGTTTCCCGTTTACCGTTGGAATTTAAATCTTGACGAGTTTGTGCTTTGATAAATTTAGGCTGCCAACCTTCCACAATGCTGGAACATTTTTTGATAACTGGTTCTACAAAACGCCAAAAACTTACTAAAGCTGAGGCTGGATTTCCTGGTAAACCAAAATATATCGTAGCATCAGGTGTTGTAAAACTAGCTACAGTTAAAGGTTTTCCAGGTTTCATTGCTACGGAAGGTACTTTTATCTCTCCTCCAAGAGATTCGAGAATATTTTCAACGTAATCATAATCTCCTACCGATACACCACCCGATGAAAGTACTATATCGGCTTTAGTAATCGCTTCGGTAATAGCTGCTTTAATTGTTCCTGGTTCATCTTTGATAATTCCTAACATCAAAGGTTCACCTCCACATTGTTTGATTAAAGAGAATAAAGCATACTGATTTGAGTCAACAATTTGTCCCGGTTGTAGAGTTTGTTCGGGTGTGATTAGTTCATTTCCTGTAGATAAAATCGCTACACGAGGACGACGAATAACATTTAATTTAGTACATTGTGCTGCTGCTAAAACTGCTATTTCCGGTGCATTAAGCTGAATTCCGGCTGGTAACAATTCCGCTCCAGCTTGGTAATAACTAGCACGATGTCTAACAAACTCTTGAGGTGATGGTGCTTTCAGGATAAATACTTTATCATTTTCACGACGAGTATTTTCCTGCATAACTATAGTATCAGCACCCTTCACCATTACAGCACCCGTAAAAATTCGTGCTGCTTGTCCCGATTGGATGGTAGATTGAGGTTGATAACCTGCGGGTATATCCTCAACAATATTTAAAATCGTTGGCTTTTCTTCACTAGCTTCTCGAACATCTTGATAAATTACAGCATAACCATCCATCGCAGAATTATCCCAGTGGGGGAAATCTAGTTGACTGATGACGGGTGAAGCTAAAATTCTTCCGGTAGCTGACAATAAATCGACGGTTTCTATATCTGTGTAATTATTTAAAGGTTTCGCGAGATTAAAAATAATATTTTCTGCTTCGTTTACTGATAGCATTACGAGTTAATCCTATAAAAATTCGGTTTAGTTTATGAATTTAATTGTTGATAAAAGAAATAGCAAAATTGCGGAGCTAATTATTTAATAAATTCTTTTGTTTCAATTAAATACTGTTAAAGAGTGATTAACTTATTATATAGATGTTGTAAAATTTACTGGTATAGCTTGATTTACGAGAAAATACCCAAGCATATACTGATAAAATTTAAGTAAAAAGAGCGTATAACATTTATCAGTATTTTGAATATGAAAAGTAAAGGTTTAGCATATATTTTGTGGTTTTTATGCGCTTTTAGTCTATTCGGCGCTCAACGCTTTTACTGTAAAAGATATATTAGCGGTTTTATCTATCTATTTACCTTTGGTTTTTTTGGAATCGGACAATTTATCGATTTACTTCTTATCCCAAATATGGTGGATGAAGAAAATTTAAAGTATCAAGCCCTATACGGTTATCAAAATATTAATATCAGCGGTAATCCTCAAGTTACCATAAATGTTGACGGTCGGAAAAGCCATGCATATAAAACTCAAACTGCTAACAATAGAAAAGTTTCAGATACTATAAAAATTTTGCAAACAGCTAAGAATAATGGGGGGATGATAAATCTTTCAGATTGTGTTCTTGCTACTGGTAAAGAAACTGCACGGGTAAAGCAGACTCTCGATACGATGTGTAAAGATGGTTTGCTTGAAATTACTAATCTTCCCGATTCGGGGGCTATAGTTTATAAACTGCTTTAAATTCACATTTAACACCAGTTTTATAAACCCGGTTTATTTAAGCTTCTTGAGCATGGAACAAGATATCAGTTTAAATTCAAATATCTTTAACTGTATTTATTGTATTTTGCTCAAGATATTGAGCAATTTCTTTTTTATCCATGCTTCCTTCAGCGACTTTCAAAACTAAAATATAAGTCTCTTCGTTATCTGTATTTAAAATAAATCCATTTATTCTTAAAAAAGTATCCATTACCGCAAAAGCAGTCCGCTTATTACAGTCAATAAAAGGATGATTTTTAGCAATATGATATAGATAAGCAGCAGCTTGTTCGTAAATTGTTGGGTGTAGATATTCTCCGAAAAATGTCGCTTGTGGTTGAGCTAGGGCAGATTCTAATAACCCTTCATCTCTGACACCAGCAGTTCCACCGAAACTAGCAACTTGGTCTAAGTGAATTTCTATTGCATCCCTAACAGACAAGAATTTAGGAATCTGCAAGACGACGGTAAACCTCTTCTCTTTCTCGTTTTGATGCTAAGTAAGCTTGCCATACTTCACTGTCTTGTGAATTGTCTTGACACTTTTCTTTAAAAAAGCGTACAACTTGTAATAATTCATTTAACTGTGACTCTGGAATCTGCTCTAATTCTTGAATAATTTGTTCTTTGAGAGTCATTTTTCTAACCGATATTACACTTTCATTTTACAATTTTATATTTTCGTATGTGTAAATAAGGAATAGTTAAAAGCTATAAGAATAAGTATTAATTGTTTAATTTTTGAATGGTAGATGCAGTTTAGTTTAAATTGAAAGATTAAATCAAAAACAAATCAAAAATAAATTAAAACCTAAGCCATTTGCTTATTTTGATATTTTATTAATTCACTTGGTGCAAATACACCTTCTTCCGTAATAATTGCTGCAATTAATTCTGCTGGAGTGACATCAAAAGCAGGATTATAAAAATCAACACCTTCTGGTGTAATGATAGTTTCTCCTACCTGATAAATTTCTGCTGGATTACGCTCTTCAATAGTAATTTCATTCCCACTAGCAATAGAAAAATCAACTGTAGATAAAGGTGCTGCGACGAAGAAAGGTACATTATGAGCTTTTGCAATCAATGCCAAACTGTAGGTACCGATTTTATTTGCAGCATCACCATTAGCTGCGATTCTGTCAGCACCCACAACTACCGCATGAATCATATTCTGTTTCATGCAATGTGCTGCCATACTATCAGTAATTAAAGTTACTGGAATACCTTCTTGAACGCATTCCCAAGTTGTTAATTTAGCACCTTGAAGCCTGGGACGAGTTTCTCCAGCCATCAGCTTTTCCAAACGTCCTTCTCGCCAAGCCGAACGTACTATACCCAAAGCAGTACCATAACCCGCAGTCGCTATAGCACCAGCATTACAGTGGGTTAATATAGTTAGCTTTTCTGGCGTTTCCGGTAATGCTTTTAAACCATTGTCACCAATTCTGTGACAAGTTTGTAAATCTTCAGCGTTGATAGTTTGAGCAGTTTCTAAAAGAATACTTTTTATTTCGTCTACAGTCCCTATTGATTCATAGGCCGTTTTTAGCATACGTGAAATTGCCCAGAACAAATTCACTGCTGTAGGACGAGTTTCCCGCAACATCTGTGCAACTTGCTCCAAACGACTGATAAACTCATTGCGGTTATTTGTCTTTATTTCTCGCGCTCCGAGGTACATACCGTATGCAGCAGCAACCCCAATTGCAGGAGCACCACGGACAATCATAGTCTTGATAGCCTGTGCCATGTCTTCACTACGGTGAATTTCCACATAGGAATATTCCAGTGGTAAACGAGTTTGGTCGATTAAAGAAACCGAATTATTATGCCAGATTACAGGATATACGGGATTGTTTTGCGACATCTTTTGTTGAAAAATAAATTTAATTGCTTGCTAGTGGGTAATGGGTAATGGGTAATAGGTAACTTTCTAATTCTCAATTCCCAATGCCCAATGCCCAATACCCAATTCCAATCACTTGCAATTAATTGTAATTAAACTACAGCAGATGGTTGATTGCTGAAGAAACTTTTTAAGATTGTTTGAGCAATCTGAGGACTAGTTAAACCTAATTCAGCTTTGCTTTCGTCTGGAGTTGCGTGGTCTACTAGAATATCGGGTACTCCCAAACGTTTGATGGGTACTAGAATATCGGCATCCAATAGCGCTTCTGCAACTGCGGAACCAAAGCCACCCATTACACAACCTTCTTCCAATGTGACTACTTTCCCTATCTGTTTTGCTAAGGGGAACATCAATTCTGTATCCAAAGGTTTACAGAAGCGAGCATTAATCACAGTGGCTTCAATACCGTGTTCGCTGAGGATTTCGGCTGCTTGTAGTGTGGAATTCACCATTGCACCGTAGCCTATCATCAATATGTCATCGCCGTTACGGAGAATTTCGCCTTTGCCAATTTCTAAAGGTTCCCAACCTTCTTCCATCAGCGGAACACCATATCCATTACCGCGAGGGAAACGCATTGCAATCGGACCTTTAGTATAGTTAACCCCGGTAACAGTCATTCGCTGTAGTTCGGCTTCATCCTTCGGAGCCATCATTACAATGTTGGGAATGCAGCGCATATAAGCAATATCGTACATTCCCTGGTGGGTGGGGCCGTCATTACCAACAATTCCCGCTCTATCTAAACAAAAGAACACGGGTAAATTTTGGATGCAAACATCATGAACAATTTGGTCGTAACCGCGTTGCAAAAATGTTGAATAAATATCGGCAACCGGTCGCATACCTTGAGTAGCCAATCCAGCAGCTAAGGTGACAGCATGTTGCTCGGCAATTCCGACATCTACATATTGGTCGGGAAGCTTCGCTTGTAGCTTATCCAAACAAGTTCCCGTAGCCATTGCAGCGGTAATACCGATAATTTTCGGGTCTTGTTCGGCAAGTTTGACTAAAGTATGAGCAAAAACTTTTGAGTATTTTGGTGGTTTGGGTTTACTTGAAGGAATCGCTTTACCAGTTTTTAAATTAAATGGGCTTTGAGCGTGATAGCCGACTTTATCTTTTTCGGCGATATCATAACCTTTACCCTTGGTAGTAGCTACATGAACTAAAACCGGTCCCGGAATTTGATGTGCTTGCTTAAAAGTCGCAATCAAATCTTCTAAATTATGACCATCAACCGGTCCCATATAGGTAAAACCGAGTTCTTCAAACACCGCTCCAACCTTGGGAACCGCTAATCGCTTCATTCCTTCTTTGATCCGTTCGAGTTCCGGTGGTATCGAATCCCCTCCGACAAAAGGAAGTTGCTTTACCTGTTCCTCAAAATTATCCTTGATAAACTGCATCGGTGGAGACAACCGCATTTTATTTAAATAGCGGGGAATCGCGCCAACGTTAGGAGATATTGACATTTCGTTGTCATTGAGGACAACTAATAAATTAGTATTGGGCAAATGTCCGGCATGGTTAATAGCTTCCAAAGCCATCCCACCAGTCAAAGCTCCATCGCCGATAATAGCAGCAACTTTAAAATTTTCACCCTTCCTATCTCGTGCGATCGCCATCCCTAGACCGGCAGAAATACTAGTGGAAGCATGACCCGCACCAAAATGGTCGAATTTATTTTCGCAGCGCTTCAAATATCCCGCGACACCATCTTTTTGTCGTAAGGTGTGGAAATGATTATAGCGTCCAGTAATTAACTTATGAGGATATGCTTGGTGTCCCACATCCCAAATAACTTTATCTCTATCTAAATCCAGGGTTTGATAAAGCCCCAATGTTAATTCAACAACACCCAACCCAGGTCCAAGGTGTCCTCCGGTAGCTGCTACCGTTTGTAAATGCTTGTCTCGAATTTGACGGGCAATCTGCTCTAGTTGCCGAATCGATAACCCGTGCAACTGATTTGGATGAGTAATTTCACTCAGGTGCATATTTACTGGGTTTTCCTCTCTACAATTATTTGTATATTGATTGTCCCACGGGAATGGGAAATTGGGGGAGTTTGGGGTGGGGAGATGGCAAGAGGACGGAGAGGGGGGAGAGGGGGAAGAGGGGGAAGAGGGGGATGGGCAGGTTATTTGGTAAGAGTAATTACGAATTATGAATTATATTTTCGGGAAATGAAGCAATTGGAGCAATTTAAATTATAAAATCTGCTGATTCAGGTTTGAGAGTGAATTTATTGGGTTTACTTAAATCATTTACTTGCTTTAGTGGTTATGCTTAGCATTTGATAATTTAATCAACAATTTGTGATTCCTTTGCTGCCCAAATAAAGTAATTATTGTATTGCTATTCAGCAGTTTAGTACTGGGATAACTGTAAGGTTTAAAATTCTAGACACCGAAAAATATGAAAACCCAGTTTTTTGACAAACCGGGTTTCTGAGTTTTAAAAACTACAATATTTCTACGTAATTATTTCAAAATCCTTGCGGATTTGCAGAACCTCCAGGAACAACTGGTGTATCTGCTTGTGGCTGCTGTCTTTCCAAATATTGACTCAGTACATAAGCCATATCCCCACGAGTCATTGGTTTAAGGGGAGAAAGTTGAGGCTGCCAACTATCGATAAATCCTTCAGTTATAACCGTAGCAACAGCTTTTTTCGCCCAATTCGGAATTGATTTTTTATCCGAATATCTAGCAAGTATTTCGTTTACCGTATCATCAGAAAACTGAAATACCCCGTAAGCTTGAGCAAATATCGCTAAACCTTCCGCTCTAGTTACCCTTTGATTGGGGAAAAATAAATTTCCTCGATAACCCTTCATAATTCCGGTTTTCAGAACCGTTTGAATATCTTGATAAGCCCGATGAGAAGATGGAACATCTGTCACTTGGACATCTTCTGACGGTAAATTTCGCTTATCGAGTTTAAAAGTTTTAACCATAATTGCGGCTAACTCAGCCCGACTCATTAATTTATCAGCATAAAAATTGCCATCCGAGTAGTTAGTCATTAATTTAGCTGTAACTACTCTTTTTATAGCCTTAGATGATGGTGCTAAATTTTGCTGCTGCTTTTCTTCAACATCTACGTCCTTAAAATCCGGTAGTGGCAAATTTTGCTTCTGCTCCCGTTCCATTTTTACTAAATATGGCTGTTTTTCCGTACTTTTATCAACGTTTGGTGACTGAGCATAAGCAGCAACAGAAAAACCTGGTATCAAAAAGATTAATGAAAGCTGACTGATAAACTTACCCATGATTTATAGCTGTAATCAAAATTCTATTAATTCTAACTGACAACAAGGGTTACTCTCTTGTTTCTTACAATTAAGTAATTTCCCTCAAAGTCAATATCAGAATAGCTAATGGAAGCTATCACCAAGAGGCGCTTGCCCCCTAATATGTACTAATAGAAAGGCATTTTAGTTATAGGAGTTTCGGGAATGACCGCAACAGCAGACCCCGTAAAGTTGATGAAGCAAGAAGTTGGTAAAGCAGCTGCAAACTTAGTCAAATCAGGTTCCATTGTCGGATTGGGAACCGGTTCTACCACTGCTTTCACCATTCAATTTCTTGGCGATCGCATCAAATCTGGTGAGCTAAAAGATATCGTTGGTATCCCTACATCTTTTCAATCAGAAGTTTTAGCAAAGCAATATGGGGTTCCTTTAACCACCTTGGACGCAATAGACCATATTGACATAGCCATAGACGGTGCAGACGAAGTAGACCCATCCAAAAACCTCATCAAAGGTGGTGGTGCTGCACATACCCGCGAAAAAGTTGTAGACTATCTCGCAAATCAATTTATCGTAGTTGTAGATAGCGGTAAATTAGTTAGTCGTTTGGGTGAAACTTTTGCAGTTCCCGTAGAAATTATCCCGATGGCAATTACCCCAGCAATGCAAGCAATTACCAAACTCGGTGGTAAACCAGAAATCCGCATGGGTGTCAAAAAAGCAGGTCCGGTAATTACCGACCAAGGAAACATGGTTGTTGATGTCAGATTTGATAATATCAGCGACCCAGATAACTTAGAAAAAACATTGAACAATATTCCTGGTGTTTTAGAAAACGGTATCTTTGTCAACTGTGTAGATAAAGTCTTGATTGGCGAAGTTAAAGATAATAAACCTCTTGTAAGAGAAATGTAGAATTAGTGCTTAGTTGTTAATTTTTATTAGTTAGTAATTAGTAATTAACTAATAATCGCTGACAAAAATCATACAGTGTAGGGTGTGTTACGGCTCGATAATATGTTGTTTTTAAGTACTTAGACAAAATTAATTGTATATTTGTCATTGCGAGTTGAACGAAGTGAAACGAAGCAACCGCAATACTTTGAGATTGCTTCCCTGCGGTCGCAATGACACATTTATTTGTGTCCAGATACTTATTAGCAGATAGAAAATGCCGTAACGCACCATTTCTCTTCAGGTAATATAAAAATATATCTATTTTTCAAAATCTTGCTTTTATCAATTGGCTTCTCAGTAAATAATATGCAGTCATGTATGTATCAAAAGTTTTAAATACTTGTCATACAAAGATAGGACTTACGCAACTGGCATATTTTCCTTGTAGGGTGCTGTGACACTTATAGGGCTTACGCAAAAGCAACGTAATTCCGTCATTACAAGCGATAGCGACGTATTCACCGAAGGTGTGGATCATCGCAAAAACCTTGCGATTGCTTCCCTACACTCCGTTCCGGTCGCAATGACAAATCTTCGTTGCGTAAGTCCTGACTTAATTAAAATTTGAGCCTAATAATAAGGATTGTCGTGTCACGCACCATCCTAGTTTTGTGACACTTGCGGCCATTCCTGAAAAATAATAAGCTTTAAAACTCTTTATTCACAGTAAATACTTTTTTATTACTTATTCCCTATTCCCTATTTGATAGTTAAGCAACTTACAAAAAAATATCATTAAACAAAGGTTTTCTGCAACACTCCTCATATTGCAATAAATCACTAAACTAAAGTTAAAGCACGGTTATTACAACATTCCAATTCCATAGATAAAACTTCCGCATTTTATATAGTGAATGCGGTTGAGTTTTGCGAGCATATTGTTGAACAACAGAAAAAATTACCATTCCCTACAAAGGTATTAAAATATGACTGACAAATCATCTACCGCGAAATCATCTGAAGTTGTAAAAGAAGATTCATTAGAAGATTTTGTAGACGATATAATCGGTTTACAAGAAAATGTAGAATCTTTAAAGCAAGAAATATCACCTCTTAAAGAAGGAATTGCAAATAGTACAACTCAAATTCAATCTGTTAAGGAAGAGATTGCACCTCTCAAAGAAGAAATTACAAATACTAACAATCGAATTGAATCTTTAAATCAAGAAATATCACCTCTTAAAGAAGATATTACAAATAATGTCAGTCAGCTTGAATTCTTACAGCAAGAAATTACACCCCTTAAAGAAATAACAGCAGAAAATACCAATAAAATAGAATCTTTAAATCAAAGAGCAGAATCTTTTAAAGAAGATATCGTCAGTAATAGCAATCTGCTTGAATCTTTGAACCAAACAGTTACACCCCTTGAACAAGAAATCGCGACAAATAGCACTAAAATACAATCCTTCCGACAAGAACTAGCATCCCTTAAACAAGAAATAGAAGAAGCAAAATCATCAAATGCTGCAAGCAAAAAATACATGCTGATAACATTTGTTTGGCCTATCGGTATTGCATTGACAGCATTATTTTTCTTGTCAAAGTAGAATATTCACTATTCAGAAGACTAGCTGTTGAGTCAAGCAACTTAACAGCTATTAAACAAAATTAGATAAATTAACTATATTCTTAAATCTCTAAGTGGATCAAAAGCTCGGTTTTTCAAAAGACCGGGCTTTTAAGCAATTAGCTCAATCCCAATTTATACTTGTATTATTGACTTTAGCTAAGACTTTATTCTTAAACAGTTACTAATGCTCTACAGAAGATTTGGACGTACCGAATTACAAATGCCCGTTTTTTCCTGTGGTGGGATGAGATATCAATACAAATGGCAAGATGTACCACAAGAAGATATTCCGCAGAAAAATCAAGAAAATCTCGAAGCAACAATTAAAAAATCTGTAGAAATCGGTATAAACCATATTGAAACTGCTCGTGGTTACGGTACCTCTGAAATACAGCTAGGAAAAGTTTTACCGAAGTTTGCTCGCGAAAAACTGATAGTACAAACAAAAGTAGGCCCAAAGGCAGATGCAAAAGAATTTCAAAATACTTTAGAACAATCTTTATCAAACCTACAATTAGACCATATTGATTTATTAGGAATTCACGGTATTAATAATCCTGAAACCTTACATAATGCTATTCGTCCAGGTGGTTGTTTAGATATTGCCAGGAAATTTCAAGCTCAAGGAAAAGTTAAATTTATCGGCTTTTCTACCCACGGTCCAACCGATATTATTGTTGAAGCTATTAACACCAATCAATTCGATTACGTAAACTTGCATTGGTACTACATCAATCAAAGTAATTGGGCTGCAATAGAAGCCGCGAATCTTCATGATATGGGAGTATTTATAATTAGTCCCTCCGATAAAGGTGGTAGACTTTACGACCCACCAGAGAAACTCGTTAAACTTTGTACTCCTTTATCACCAATGGTATTTAACGACTTATTTTGTTTAAGCCATTCTCAAGTTCATACCTTATCATTAGGTGCATCAAAACCAAGTGATTTTGACGAACATTTAAAGACTTTAGATTTATTAGATAAAGCTTCAGAAACATTACCGACAATTATAAATAAATTAGAACAAGAATTAGTTGAAACATTTGGAGAAGACTGGGTGAAAACTTGGCATATCGGCTTACCTAAGCATGAACAAACACCAGGAAACGTAAACATCCCAATGGCTTTATGGTTGAGAAACTTAGCCGTTGCTTATGACATGAAGGAATATGCAAAAGTGCGCTACAACCTATTAGGAAATGGAAGTCACTGGTTCCCTGGGAATAGAGCAAATGAGATAGATAACCTAGATTTTAAAAATTGTCTGCAAAATAGTCCTCATGCAGATAAAATTCCTCAAATACTTGCAGAAGTAGATGAAATGTTAGGAGGTGAAGAAGTGAAACGTTTATCGAAGAGTTGAAATTAGTAGTTAGTAATTAGTAGTTAATAGCTGTTTCAAGTTTGTAGAGACGTAACACTGTTACGTCTCCCAACAGTGACGCGAAAAACGAACACCTCATATTGAATAAAATCAGCAACTAACAATTAACAACTACCAATTAATCTTCCCATAGCAAGCAACACATTTTTTATCGTCGTTCGCTTCATTATTCAACCAAGCCCACATTTGGTCACCGAATGAAAAATGCCACCATTCTTTGGGATTGCGTTTAAATCCAGCTTTCTCCATAACATCCAGCAATAACAAACGATTAGCATGATATCGTGGTGCAGATTCAGCTTGAATATCAGCGTAGTAATCTGGAAGTGACCTATCAGAAAGCTCGTCAATTGGAGAACCCATATCTACTATTTGTCCCATCTCATCAACTAAAGTGATATCCACAGCAGCACCTGTAGAGTGAGGGGGAGGAGTTTTTTCATTTAAACTCGGTTCGGCCCAAATTTTGTAAACCTCCTTCCAAATATCTTGCTTTTCTGATTCCAACAAACTAGATTCAGTTAATCCCCTTTCCCTCAAAGCTTCAGAAAAAGTATAATCAACCATAAACTTCTGCACTGCTACAGGACGATAAGCATCAAAAATTTGAATTTGCCAATCAGGACGTAATTGTTGCAGATAATCTTGAGCGTTTATCAAATATTCAACAATAGTTTCCCGCAGAAAATAAGGAGAACGTTCTCCATAAGGTGCTCCTAACTTTTCATAAGGGTGAGGAGATTCCACCGCAAAATCTGACAGCGGAATCTGAATTAAAGGTTCGTTGCATTCAACAATTTCAATATAGTGATAAGGACGCATTTATGTATTTTGGATTTTAGATTTTTAGCAACGGATGTTTTTGACAACGGATGCGCTTTTTTAGATTTTTACAACGGATGCTTTGGTTTTGGAAATTAAAAGTTAAAAGTTATCAGTTGGGAGTTAGTAGTTAAGAACTAGCAATTAAAGAAGTTACTTTCTCCCCATCTCCCCATCTCCCCATCTCCCCATCTCCCCATCTCCTCATCTTCATATCTCCCCATCTCCCTATCTCCCTATCTCCCCACTCTCCTCATCCTTCTCCGGAACTGGGTCATAACCACCGGGATGAAATGGATGACAGCGACAAATACGACGGACACCCATCCAAGAACCCTGTAAAACTCCGAAACGCTCAATTGCTTCCATAGCATACATGGAACAAGTCGGTTGGAAGCGACAAGTCGGAGGAAATAGTGGTGAGATAAACGTTCGGTAGAAGCGAATAAAATTTAGAAATAATAGTTTCATATCTAGCGCGAAAATCCTATAAATTGGTAGTAAGGGAAAAACTTCTAATAAATTATATTTAAATTGAGTTCATTTACTGTTTCTGATTCGATTCCACCTTTGTGGCTACAAATTATAGCCGTTGGTATTTGGGTGTCGCTGATTCTTCTGAGTGCAGGAGGTGTCAAGCGTTTTGTTAAAAATGATTCGGAACTTGTCCGAAAAATAGTTCACATCGGTACTGGTAATGTTATTCTACTTGCTTGGTGGTTAGATATTCCTGCAAGTATAGGTATAGCTGCTTCGATTCTAGCCAGTTTATTTACTTTATTGTCTTACCGATTTCCTCTACTTCCGGGCATAAATAGTGTTGGACGTAAGAGTCTGGGAACCTTTTTCTATTCTATTAGTATTGGTGTTTTAATTGGCTGGTTTTGGTATTTAGAAAAACCATTTTATGCCGTCATCGGAATATTAATTATGGCATGGGGAGATGGACTAGCAGCACTCTTCGGTCAGCGTTTTGGTAAGCATAAGTACAATGTATTGGGAGGTCAAAAAAGTATAGAAGGCTCTCTTATTATGACCTTAGTTAGTTTTACTGTCAGTATTCTAGTATTACAAACTGTTCGGGGAAATGTTTGGGAAACTTGGATGATATCTCTAGTTGTAGCTGTAGTTGCTACTGGTTTAGAAGCAATTTCATTTCTAGGTATTGATAATTTGACCGTTCCTTTAGGGAGTGCGGCTTTAGCCTTTGTTTTGAATCAATATATTATCAGTTAACAGTTAACAGTTATCAGTTATCAGTTACCTATTATGCATTAAAAAACCGGTCTCTTTTAGAAACCGGGTAATGATTTATCAAAATTGCGATATGGCACTACGCAATAAGGATAGGACATTAATGAAGACTAAAACCCATAATAATTATTAAACCTTTGACCTTTAACCTTTGACCTCTAACCTTCGCGTAGTGCTATATATTAATGACGACGATAATAATGCCGACGATAAATCATATCGTTCATCGGATAAGCTTCTCTCCGGTAATAGTTTGGACGATAATTTGACCTTCTACCTCGGTAATCTGGACAATCTTGGTAATTATCGCGGTAATTAACTCTTCGATAATTTGGATGATAATTACGTCTTTGATAATGACGACGTTTGTAATGATGACGCTTGCGATAACGTCTTTTATGGTGACTAATTTTGAAGTCATTTTGGTTGATTGCAGGTGTTGTTTCTCCTGCATTTGACAGCAATTCTAATTTTTCAGAACCTAGTGACATCGAAACATCTTTTCTCAAAGTTGCTGAAGCTGTCTCAAGTCCTAAGCAACAAGGTAATACTAAAGTACCAACTACAAATTTCCAAAGCATTTTATCTAGATTTTCCTCGTTATTATCAAAGCTGACTTCAGCTTGACAATGACTCAAATCAATTTTGGATTGTGGATTTTGGATTATCTAAGGTCTGCTAAATAGCTATTCCCTATTCTCTAACTCATGTAGCGACTTTCAATTGAAAGTAATACAAATATTTTGAAATTCGCTATAGTCCCAAAAAATCATCAATACAAAATTAATTAACTAGATTCCCCAAAATTTAAAAAGGATAAATATTTATCTAAAAAATTTACGCAGTTCAAAGCCACTGCAATTAAAAGTCTATATCAATGGTTTACCACAAACACCTCCCCTAAGAATGTTTGAGATAAGCTTATTTTCTGTATTTTTTTCTACAACTACTTACAATATCACAACATTTTATTAATATCTTATTAATAGAAAAGCCGGTGGATAACAATTAGTTTGACCACCGGCTTTATTTTATATTGATTAATATTTTTTATTAACGTGATTATCGTTTACCAGCCATCAGCAGTCCTTCCCCTGTAAATCTCCCCTGAAAATGGTTGAACCCCACTCATCGGATAAGCATCATCGGTAGGGGCAAAAATCCGCATTACCGCTTCGGAAATATATTGAGTAATATTTGAAAGCATTCTGGAAATAAACATAAAGCCAATCTCCTCTAATTTGAATCTTGTAGTTTTTAAAGCTTATATTTTTACTTTATTAGCTATATGAGAAATTGGTTCTACTTCTCAACATCTAGAAAGCTTTTGCAATCCTTCTTCAAGTTACTTTGCAATACTTTAGCTTCGAGAGACGGAGGCTAAATCTAATAATAAATATAAATTACTGAAGATTAAAGGTCAAAGAATATGGGTTAGAGGTTAAAGGTCAAAGGTTAAAGGTGAAAATATTAACTCCTCCCAACTCCTAAGTAAGTCAGCACAAATAAACGGAGTTATACAACAAAATATAAATTACTCTTAAGCCCTTATTGCTACTTATGACTTGTTACTTGCTACTTACTACTTGCTACTTGTTACTTGCTACTTGCTACTTCCTGGCTATTGACATTATTTATGGTGAAAACTACCATAAATACAAATAAGTGTTGCAAAGGTGCTTTAAATGACAAGTTTGTTTAAACATGATTGTGGGTCAATATCCGAGCAATTAACTGTATCTAGTGCAGATTACAGCTTACTTACAGACCTTTATCAATTGACAATGGCAGCTTGTTATAAGGGCGAAAACCTAGACCAAAAAACAGCTTGTTTTGAATTATTTGCTCGAAGACTTCCGGAAGGATTTGGTTATTTGATTGCAATGGGATTATCCCAGGTGCTGGAATATTTAGAAAAATTTAGCTTTAGCTCCAATCAGATACAAGCTTTGCAAGAAACGGGGATTTTTGCATCTGCTCCTCCACAGTTTTGGTCTTTGCTAGAGTCTGGAAGATTTACGGGTGATGTGTGGGCTGTTCCAGAAGGGACTGCGGTATTTGCTATGGAGCCGCTATTGAGAATTGAAGCACCTTTATGGCAAGCACAGTTAGTTGAAACTTATCTACTTAATACCATTAATTACCAGACATTGATTGCAACTAGAGCAGCACGTTTGCGAAGTGTTGCTGGAGAAAAAACAAAACTTTTGGAGTTTGGTACGAGACGAGCATTTAGTCCCCAAGCGTCATTATGGGCAGCCAGAGCAGCTTTAGCGGGGGGATTGGATGCCACATCTAATGTTTTAGCAGCTTTACAGTTGGGTGAAAAACCGAGCGGTACCATGGCTCATGCTTTGATAATGGCACTTTGTGCTTTAGAAGGTAGTGAAGAAAAAGCTTTTACAACATTCCATCAATACTTTCCAGAAGCTCCATTGTTAATTGATACTTACGATACAATCGCTGCTGCTCATAAATTGGAAGCTAAGGTCAAAGCGGGAGAAATAAAATTAACTGGAATTAGATTAGATTCTGGAGATTTGGTAGCATTATCAAAACAAGTCAGAGAAATATTGCCAGATGTATCAATTTTTGCCAGTGGGGATATAGACGAATGGGAAATTGCCAGACTTAAACAAAATAATGCTCAAATTGATGGTTATGGAATAGGAACCAAATTAGTGACAGGTAATCCCGTGAATGGAGTTTATAAACTTGTGGAGATAGATGGTATTCCCGTAATGAAGCAGTCAAGCGGTAAAGTTAGTTACCCAGGGAGAAAGCAGATTTTTCGTGAATTTGTAGAAGGTCAACTTAAGAGCGATACTTTAGGATTATTTTCGGAAAATCATCCGGGAAAACAAGCTTTATTAAATTTATGTATGAAAGACGGTCAACGCTTGGAACCATCTTGTACGATTAAATCAATTAGAAAACGAACAGCCGCTTCAGTAGCTAGTTTACCTGCTTATATTAAAGATATAAATTCACCTAAATCAACCGAGGTAGAAATTTCAGTATCATTACAAGAATTGACTGGAAAAATAAAAAAAGGTTGAAACATCGAGCAATTAACAGTGAATATTAAAAATTCTTTTATTTAATTAGCGATCCACCACATTCATTCTACGGGGTTAGCCTTATTTAATCAAAAATAAAATTAGTAGTAAAAAAGGTTTATCAATTTTAATTCTTCTCTGCTATATAACCACTAAGTAAGTCAGCACAAATAAACCTAACTATGTAACGGACTGTAAATAGACTTCAAAACCTTGCGATTGCTTCGTTTCACGTAGTGACCCTCGCTTCGGACATACCTTGAATTTTTAAGGCCGACCTAGTTAACCACGAATAACTAATAACTAATAACTAATTATGAAAATTGCATTATTTGGTACAAGTGCAGATCCTCCAACATCCGGACATCAAGCAGTATTAATTTGGTTATCCCATAATTATGATTATGTAGCTGTTTGGGCAGCAGATAACCCTTTCAAATCTCACCAAACATCTTTAGAAAATCGCGTCGAAATGCTGCGATTATTAATTGCGGATATTAATCCACGAAGAGAAAGCGTGAATTTGGAACAGGAATTAAGTCATTTAAGAACCGTTACTACAGTTGAAAATGCCAAACGACGTTGGGGTAATGAAACTGAATTTGTTGTTGTAATTGGTTCGGATTTACTCGGTCAATTTCAGCGCTGGTATAAAATTAAAGATTTATTGCAACAAGCAGAAGTTTTGGTAATACCAAGACCTGGATATACGATAGAGAATGACCATTTAGACAAAATACGCGATTTGGGAGGAAAAATTACCGTAGCGAACCTTACAGGATTAGATGTTTCTTCAACAGCATATCGCGAACATGGCGACCTTCAAGCTTTAACACCCTCTGTAGCTGCTTATATTAATCAAAAGCATTTATACGAATGCCAGGACTCAACCAAAACAAAACTTTACTTTCACTAAATCAACAACCCTTAGCCGATTTCAAAGTTGGTGTTGATAATGCTATTTTCTCAGTTGATATTGCTCAAAATAGGCTGATGGTTCTATTAGTAATGCGGTCTTGCGAACCATTTGCAAATACTTGGGGTCTTCCAGGTACTTTAGTTCGTGAAGGAGAGTCTTTAGAAAATGCTGCTTATAGAATTATGGCAGAGAAAATTTGTGTTGAAAATCTTTATTTAGAGCAGCTATATACTTTTGGTGGTCCCGAACGCGACCCAAGGGAAGCTAGTGATAGTTATGGAGTGCGTTATTTATCAGTCAGTTATTTTGCATTGGTGCGATTTGAGGAAGCAAAATTAATTACCGATAGCGTTGCGGATGTCGCTTGGTATCCTATCAAAGAAATACCATCATTAGCTTTTGACCATAATGAAATTATTTCATACGGATACAAGCGTTTGCGAAATAAATTAGAGTATTCTCCTGTCGCTTTTGATGTACTACCAGAACAGTTTACTTTAAACGATTTATACCAGTTTTATACTACTGTTTTAGGAGATAATTTTTCTGACTATTCTAATTTTCGCGCTCGTTTATTAAAGCTAGGATTTTTATGCGATACCGGAACCAAAGTTTCGCGAGGAGCAGGTCGTCCTGCTAGTTTATATAAGTTTGACGCGGAAGCTTTTACACCTTTTAAAGATAAGCCTTTAGTCTTTATTTAATACTGATTAAGTGTTGATTAAAAATCTATAAAATCTAATATGTATTTATTGATAAATATAGACAAGGAATATTATAAAAACAATGCGATACTTTTTCATAAAGTGAATATCATCATCGAAAGGAATTAAATAAGCCACTGAAATAGCTTTGTTTTACAGAATTTCTTGCCTACTCTTAATTACAAATCTACAAATATAAATTACTAATTCTATAATTTATAGATTGTTTTGTTATTTCTAAGAGTTTCTATCCCCTACCCTCTAATTAATAAATGAAAATTACAATAGCGCAAATTAATCCAATTATTGGCGATTTACCTGGCAATACTCAAAAGATTCTAGAAGCTGCGAATAAAGCAGCGGTAGAAAAAACAAATTTATTGTTAACTCCGGAACTTTCTTTATGTGGCTATCCTCCAAGAGATTTATTATTAAAACCTGACTTTGTAGAAGCTATGGATATAGCCTTACAACAGCTAGCTACAGATTTACCTCCTGATTTAGGAGTACTAGTCGGAACAGTTGAAAATAATCCAAAGGCAGGTATTACTGGTGGAAAATCCCTATATAACAGCGTTGCTTTATTGCAAGAGGGAAAAGTAAAACAAGTTTTTCACAAGCGATTATTACCTACTTATGACGTATTTGATGAACATCGCTATTTTGAGCCGGGATTACAAACTAATTATTTCACTTTCGATAGCGTTAAAATTGGCGTAACTATTTGCGAAGATTTATGGAATGATGAAGAATTTTTTGGTAAGCGTAGTTATTCGATAAATCCAATCGCCGAACTATCAAAGCTAGATGTAAATCTAATTGTAAATTTATCAGCTTCACCTTATACATTTGGTAAACAGCACTTCAGAGAAGCAATGTTAAAGCATAGTGCTACACGCTTTGATAAACCAATTATATATGTCAATCAGGTCGGTGGTAATGACGATTTGATTTTTGATGGTAGAAGTTTTGCTTTGAATAGGAGTGGAGAAATAATCTCTCGTGCTTGTGGTTTCGAGAGTGATTTAAGACAAATAGAATTTGATATACAACAGCAAGATTTAAAGATTAGTTCTATTGCAGATAATTATGAATCCGACGACGAAGAAATTTGGCAAGCTTTGGTCTTAGGAGTACGAGATTACGTCCAAAAATGTGGTTTTTCTAAAGTCGTATTGGGTTTAAGTGGTGGTATTGATTCATCAATTGTTGCAGCAATAGCCAGCGCTGCTTTAGGAAAAGAAAACGTGCTTGGTGTATTAATGCCTTCCCCTTATAGTTCTGAATCATCTATTAAGGACGCAGATGATTTAGCAACAAATTTGGGCATCAAAACAGAAAAGTTGCCCATAGGAAATTTAATGCAATCCTATGATGAAACTTTCGCAGAATTATTTGCTAATACTGAATTTGGGTTGGCAGAAGAGAATATCCAATCTCGAATTCGCGGCAACTTATTGATGGCGATTTCTAATAAGTTTGGTTATCTTTTACTCTCAACTGGTAACAAGTCAGAAATGGCGGTTGGTTACTGCACTCTGTATGGTGATATGAATGGTGGTTTAGCTGTTATAGCAGATGTTCCTAAAACCCGCGTTTACTCAATTTGTCATTGGTTAAATAGAAATGAAGAAGTTATTCCTCAAAATGTTTTAATTAAACCACCAAGCGCAGAGCTAAAACCCGGTCAGGTAGACCAAGATTCATTACCAGATTACGACATTTTAGATGATATTTTACACCGTCTCATTAATGATTATCAGTCAGTAGAGCAAATCATTAAAGCGGGTCATAATGCAGAAATTGTTAATCGAATTATTAAAATGGTCGCGCGGGCTGAATTTAAGCGCAGACAAGCACCTCCAGGAATCAAAATTACCGACCGCGCTTTTGGTACCGGCTGGCGAATGCCTATTGCTAGTAATTGGTTAGCAATCAAAAATATTCATCAAAACAAAACTTTAACTATCTCTTAGAAAGCATCTTCTACAGAAAAATACAGCTTAATTTTAATTAATAAGAATTGTTTTGACTAATTTTTAGTGATTATTATCTCACTTGAGGTGAGTATTTATTAATTATTGGATGACGACTTTAGTAAAACCTTAGCAAAATCCTATTCTTTATGTTTGTCGCATATAATTAATTAGAAATCGATAATTCCTAAGCTTATAACAGTTAAGTTATATTTCTGTAATTTAATGGATGACTTTTATCAACAATTATCTCAATTAAAGCAAATAAATAAAAAACTTAAGCAAGATATGTCCGAACGTGATTTACTTGAAGAAAAGCTACGTAGCTCAGAAAATAAAGTACGAGCGATTTTTGAAGCAATGACGGACATTGTACTTATTATCCATGCTGAAAAAAATGAACTTAGTAACGTAGAAATAATTCCGACCAAATATATTAATTCACATAATAGTGATATAGATTTAATCGGAGAAACCGTAGAATACTTTTTTCAAGAACAACTTCAATCTACCTGGTTGGAACAAGTTAACCAAGCATTAAAATTAGTACAAACAATTCATTATGATTATAGTTTGCTTGTAGAAAATCATGAATACTGGTTTAGTGCTAGTATTTCACCTATTGGCGAAACTCAAGTTGTTTGGGTCGCACGAGATATTAGCGAGCGTAAACGTGCAGAAGAAGCACTTCAAGAATCAGAATTACGAGAGCGAAAAAAGTCACAGGAACTAGAAACAACTCTTGCAAAATTAAAGCTAACTCAAGCAAGATTGCTACTTTCTGAAAAGATGGCGTCTTTAGGGAGTTTAGTTGCAGGTATAGCTCATGAAATTAATAATCCTACCACCTTTATTTATGGAAATATTGAGATAGCAGAAGGTTATTCCAAAGACCTACTATATTTAATTACATTGTATCAAAAGCATTACCCACAACCAGCTATAGAAATTAGTAAGCAGACAAACGATATTGATTTAGATTTTATTATTAAGGATTTTCCTAATTTGCTTGACTCAATGAATCAAGGTGTAAGCAGAATTACTCAGATAGTTCAATCTTTAAAAGATTTCTCTCATCTTGATGAAGCAACTTGTAAGCGTGTAGATATTCATGCAGGTCTTGATAATACAGTATTGTTGCTGCAACATCGAATTAATCAAATTCCTCATCGAACAAAAATCCATATCGTCAAAGAATATACTCAATTACCTAAAATAGAATGTTATCCCAAAAAGCTAAATCAAGTATTTATGAACTTACTTTCTAATGCAATTGATGCATTAGAAGAAGCAATAGCAAAAAATAATATTCTTGACCCCCAGATTCGTATTGTCACAGAAACTTCAGATGATAAAGCTGTAATTCGCATTGCTGACAATGGTATTGGAATAAATCAAGATGTAAAGGAACGCTTATTTGACCCTTTTTTTACTACAAAAGAAGTTGGAAAAGGAACTGGAATGGGGTTAGCAGTTAGCTATCAAATTATAGTTGATAACCATCAAGGAGAACTTCAGTACGTTTCTGAGGTGGGAAAAGGAACAGAATTTATCATTTCAATCCCTTTATGTTTAAGTTTGTAGCCAAACAATCTTTAAGCTAATTTATCTATTTTTATCTACAGATTTTTTAACTAAATATTGATATCACTATCACTTTATCTTCGGAAAGATATACTTTCATCTTTCGATGGAAGCAGTTTATTCAAAAATTCTCTCTTATGTTAGTTTTCATCTCTGAGTCTAATACTAAATAATGAATGTAATGAAACTCGGTACAAAATCAAATGAATAAATATTTGATTATGAAAAAGACTGAAGTATCCATATCAGAACTTTTACAGCAATCAATGGAGCTTCAGGAACGTTCTAAAATACTTCAAGAACGCTCAAATACTTATAAAAAGATATTTAAGCAATGCATTAAGAGGTCGCAATCGCATTAAAAAATTAAGTCAATTTTAAATAGTTTGAAAGACCTCTTGTATGTTCTTGTGAATGGGAATAGCTTACTAGTTTTGTATTTAGTTATAAGATGTTATGAATTTTTTCGTAGTTTGTTGAGAATGAAGCAAGTGGGATAATTATATTCTTATTTCCAATTCCCACTTTGCTTCGAGCTAGTATTGATAAATAACACAAGCAAACCAAGTAAATAACATGCTCAAGTGATGCACTCTTAATTACCTGCACAATTTTTAAGAATGTAGACAAGCAGATTATTTTTCCCACTATCCAAAGTAAGTAGAAAGCATCAGCAACTTTTACGAATATATACGAGAGACAAATCCGAATTAGCTTATCCTTCGATATCTCGTAACATAGCATCTATCCGAGCAACAGCATCCCACTTTTTCTGCGTTTCGTATAGATTCAGTGCCTTCTTCAAAGCACCTGCTGCTTCTTTTGACTGACCTTTTTTCATCAGAATTCTACCTCGTAACTCATAAGCTTGAGGGTTCTTGGGGTCTAATTCTACAATTTTTTCGTATGCCCATTTAGCATTCTCATATTCCCCCAAACGCAATAATATTAAAGCTAATCCTACGTAGGCATTAACATTTTCGCGATTGATTTGTATAGACTTACGATAAGCTGTTTTAGCTGTTTTATTGTCGCCCATACTACCGCTAACGTAAGCTAAGGCATATTGATAATCAGCATTGTCTGGATTTAACGATACAGCACGGCGGTAAGATGCTAGCGCTGCTCGATAATTTCCTTGCTGGGCATACAAATAACCGATACCAGAATAAATGCTGCCGTTTTTGGGTTCTAGACTCGAGGCTTCTTGATAAACTCTGATTGCGCCATTATAATCACCAGATTTTACCAGCCTGCGCCCTTCATCCAACAGTCTTTTAACCTGCTGAGTGCTTTTTTGCGCTACTTTTATTTCAGCCCGAGCCTCAGAAGGCATTGCAGAAGCAACACTTCCTACTAAGAGAACACTGATGAGAGAATATGTTCGATTGTACACAGTTGAATACCTGAAAGTTTTCGCAACTTTACTACAACTTAAATTTATGCTTGTCCATTAAAACAAAAATATTGAATTTTGAAAACTCCATTAGCTTACTTTTTCTCAACTTCATCATTAATTTATCGTTGACACTATACAAAAGCATTTATTCTCAGTATTTATTCGGTTTAATATCTTTATTTTGCTATTTTAGGCAATAAACCTCTGTATTCAGTAATTTTACTGTTGAAAGCTAGTTTTTTGAAGAAAATATATTCTCATGTGTGATTTTGTTATCCTCGATTCAATCTTTTTATAATGTATTGCTCTTTACAACAGAGCAATATAATCTGGTTTTCGACTTTCATAAATTTTTCATTTATCAATCGGATTTTATTTTTTGATTCTATTAACTCCGAACAGAAGTTTATCCCTGAAACGGAAATTTTATTCTCTAATAAAGTAATAATCATCTAATAAAGGTCAGATGGGAGGATTTATTTGATTCCACAATAAATAAAAATGGAATTATAAACTAGCGAAGGAAGGTTGACAGATGATTATCAGCACTACTGATGTAATTCAAGGAGCTATTGTTGAATCCTATCTAGGGGTTGTAACGGCAGAAGTTGTTTACGGTAGTAATTTTATGCGAGATTTTTTCGCAGGCTTAAGAGATATTGTTGGTGGACGAACGGGTAGTTATGAAAAGTTATTTGAAGAAGGACAGCAAAAAGCACTTGCGGAATTAGAAAAGCGCGCACAGCGTTTGGGAGCAAATGCTGTTGTCGGGATTGAAGTTGATACCGGTACAATCAATGTTGACCAATCCGGTGTTTTACTGCTGATTACTGCTGTCGGTACTGCTGTCAAGATTCGCCAATAATATCAATCACGACGACAAGTTTTTGTACAGCATCTTACTTAATTACAGGACTTACGCAAAGCAAAATTGTCATTGCGAACCGAAACGGAGTGTAGGGAAGCAATCCCAAGGTTTCGAGAGATTACGTCGCTGTCGCTCGTAATGACGCAATTACGTTACTTTTGCGTAAGTCCTAAATTATTTTGAAAGCAGCTTATGACAAGTGCTTTCTATTTGCGGATGAAATAGTACAAATGTTTGGCGATACAAATTGAAAGGTTGAATTTAACTTCTATCTTTGATGATTTTGGTGAAATAACAGTAAAAAACAATAGAATTAACAAAGTTAGTCTGAAAGTCGCTGGAGTCGAAACCGGTATATCTCATGGATTTTGTTAATCTTGCATCCCAGTTAAACGCTGGAACGATACTACCAGAGGGGATTGTAATTATCACCTTTTTAGGGGTTTTGATAGTTGACTTGATTTTAGGACGTTCGTCCTCGCGCTGGATTGGATATCTAGCGATTGCAGGTTTGCTTACTTCTTTGGTCGCTTTGTATTTTCAATGGGACAATACCAGTCCCATTTCATTTATTGGTGCCTTTAATGGCGACGACCTTAGTATCGTATTTCGCGGTATTATTGCTTTGTCTGCCGCTGTCACTATTTTGATGTCAATTCGCTACGTTGAACAAAGTGGTACGGCCTTAGCAGAATTTATTGCTATTTTGCTCACTGCTACCCTTGGAGCAATGTTTCTATCGGGAGCTAACGAGTTGGTGATGATTTTCATCTCCTTAGAAACTCTTAGTATTTCTTCCTATTTATTGACAGGTTATACCAAGCGCGACCCCCGTTCCAATGAGGCAGCGCTAAAGTATTTGTTGATTGGTGCTTCTAGTACTGCTGTATTTTTGTATGGAGTTTCTCTACTTTACGGATTGTCCGGTGGCGAAACTCAATTGAGCGCGATCGCAACTGGAATAGAAGCAGCAAACCTAGGTCAGTCCCTGGGTGTAGTAATTGCTTTGGTATTTGTAATTGCTGGTGTCGGCTTTAAAATCTCTGCCGCACCTTTCCACCAATGGACACCAGACGTATATGAAGGAGCACCAACCCCAGTAATTGCTTTTTTATCAGTAGGTTCAAAAGCTGCGGGTTTTGCTTTGGCTATTCGTTTATTAACAACAGTATTTCCGCAGGTCGCTGAAGAATGGAGATTTGTATTCACCGCTTTAGCTGTACTAAGCATGATATTGGGTAACGTAGTTGCCCTTGCTCAAACTAGCATGAAACGGATGTTGGCTTATTCATCTATTGCCCAAGCTGGGTTTGTGATGATTGGTTTAATTGCTGGTACTGAAGCAGGATATTCCAGCATGTTGTTTTACTTGCTAGTTTACCTGTTTATGAACCTTTGCGGTTTCACCTGCGTAATTTTGTTCTCCCTACGGACGGGAACCGACCAAATTACCGAGTACTCTGGTTTATATCAGAAAGATCCACTTTTGACTTTGGGATTAAGCCTTTCTTTGCTTTCCCTCGGAGGTATTCCTCCTTTAGCCGGATTCTTCGGTAAAATCTATTTATTTTGGGCAGGTTGGCAAGCTGGTCTTTACGGTTTAGTTCTACTAGGATTAGTTACTAGTGTAGTATCTATTTACTATTACATCCGCGTTGTCAAAATGATGGTTGTAAAAGAACCCCAAGAAATGTCTGATGCGGTGAAGAATTATCCACCAATCAGTTGGAAATTACCGGGATTGAGACCATTGCAAATAGGTTTGGTAACAACCTTAATCGCAACTTCTATTGCTGGAATTCTTTCTAATCCTTTATTTACATTAGTTAATAATTCCGTTGCGAATACTCCCATGTTGCAGCAATCAATAGTTTCTACCCCTCGGGCTAATGTAGCTATAAATCAGCAACCCTAAAGGGAATTAATTTTTTCCTTTTTCTTCAAAAGGATTTTGAGCATGATTTTGCGTTAGTGATACTTCAGAAAATGCTTGAAAATTCAACAGTAAATATAATATCTCCAGGAGATGTTATGGTTTTGGAAGTAAGACAAAATGAACTCCTTATCCTCACTATGCAGGCAAAGTTCATCCAGATGCCGCTAAATTCATTTAAACCCTGTAGGTAGGTTTAGCCTTTGTCGTAGTAGTTTCCTGGTAATTGTATTCTATTTAACTTTTCAAACGTTTTCTAAGTAGCATTAGAAGAAGTATTTCTAATTAATAGTAAATGGCTGTTCCAGAATAAGCGAACAGCCATTTTCTTTTTTCAAGCGATATTAATAGAGCTTCTGACTGGAATAGGACTTACGCAATCGGCACATTTTTCTTGTAGGGTGCTTGTACACTCACTAATTATCAACCCATAAGAGGTAGCAATGAGAGTACGGCACCAGCCGTACATTGTCATAATTGCGTAAGTCCTGTGGAAATATCAAATTTTATTTAGTAGTTAAACATAGAAACGTTAGCGAAACGTCTTCCTGAAGGACATAGCATTCAGCGTTATCCTAAGCAAGCTGAACACCAAAGATGCTGCTCAGTTAGGGCTGGCTCTCACGTAGCTCGTAATAATGGTGAATATTTTTATTTACTTATTTATTGATATGTCTTGTATTTGATTAATAACCATAACAATTTTAGCTTCTTCTCTGCTGCTGTGCACTCAAAATTTACAGCAGCTTACAAGTTAAGTATGTAATAACTTAAGAAAATTGTAATTCAGCAAATATAGTAATTATTTTGATATGAGAAGTTCAGCTAAATTCAACTAAACACTAAACTTAAGATAGAGAAACTTATATTCCTTCAGATGGAATATTTAGATATTTTTTACAAAATTAATACGTCACACAGAATCAATATTAATGATTGAATAATTTTGATATTTTTTAGTTGCACTTTAGATCGGCGTGATTTCTCTTTGTAAATTATTAAAAAAATATTAATAATGTTATTTAAACACCTATATTTTAGAACTTTTTAATTCTAAACTAATCTTAACCAATCTAAATAATTACAAAATTTGCTGCTCTCCAAGCTATTTAATACCTGCTTGGGAATGTATGTATATTGTTTTTATTTCCCTAGTTAAACGCTACAAATAAGGATTAATAATATGAAAGAAGTTCTTGCGTATATTGAGAATAAACAGCAGGAATTTGCAAATTGTGAATTTATTGAATTTCTGCAAGATAAGAGTATTCCACCCAAACAAAGACTTGCTTTTGCTCCTTGCTTTGTTCCTTTTGTCATGGGATTTGGAGAGCTAAACCAATATGTTTGGAGAGATGAACCGACAAATGACCCAATTCAAGCTATTATCAACCAACATACTCACGAAGATGATAATCATTGGATTTGGTTCTTAGAAGATTGTACAAAGTTAGGTTTAGATGTTTCATATAATTTTACAGACGTAATTAGATTCCTGTGGAGTAAAGAAGTTCAGGTGTCCCGACAGACTTTTTATGAAATATATAGATGTACCTATAAGGCTGCTCCCGTTCATAAATTAGTCGCAATTGAAGCCATAGAAGCCATCGCAGATATTTTTCTATCTGCAACTGCACAAGTAGGAAAGGAATTAGAATTAGTTTCTGGTGTTGAATACAAATATTTTGGAATGCACCATTTTTCAATTGATGCTAATCACAGTATGGATTCATCTCAAACTGAGGAATTTATTGCTAAGATACAGCTAGAGAAGTATGTCGAAAAGGAAGCTTTGGAATTAGTAGATGAAATGTTTGATTTGTTCTCAAAATTCGTTGATGTACTTGTGAATTATGCAAAAACAGATAATTTAAAAAATTCATTAAGCAATGAGTATGCTATGCAACCGGTTAGGTAAATTTTTAAATTACGAATGATACTTATTACCTAAGATGAACCTGACGAGTAGGGAGATAGTGAAGCAAATAATCCCAAGACATTGGTATTACTATGCGGTTCTGGGAAATGTTTTGCTAAAACTCCCTTTCTCGGTCGGGTGTAGCTTGTCACTGGGTATGTTCTATTTGATATGCTGAAAAGAACGTAATGAGCAGTCTTTAAGCTTTAAGCAGAGATGATATTACTCACTTATTGTGAACGAATTGGTATCTCAATTAAAAACTCAGTTCCCTCTCCCACTATCGAATTACAAATTAAATGACCCTTATGTTTCTCAACAATAATTTGGTAGCTAATAGATAAACCTAATCCAATACCACTTCCTACTGGTTTAGTAGTAAAAAACGGGTCAAATATTTTTTCTTGTACTTTTTGTTCAATTCCGGAACCATTATCTGCAATCAGAATTCTTACTGTATTAGAATCTAATAGTTGTGTAGAAATACGAATGATAGGATTTTCACGAATTTGACCTTTTCTGGGCAATTCTTCTAGTGCATCGATTCCGTTAACTATAATACTCATAAAAACTTGATTAAGCTGGCTTGGGTAACAGGTAACTTCTGGTAACTGTCCGTATTCCTTAATAAGTTGAATTTTAGGAAAGTTATCTTTTGATTTAAATCGATGCTGCAAAATCATTAAGGTGTTTTCTATTCCTTCATGAATATCCACAGACTTCATTTCTGCTTCATCCAAACGGGAAAAGTTGCGTAATCCTAAAACAATATCCTGAATACGTGAAGTACCTGCCTCTATTGAGTTTAAGATTTTCGGCAAGTCTTCGAGAATAAAAAATAAGTCTATTTCTGTAGATTTTTCTGCAACTACGCAGTTAGATTCTGTAAATTCTTGCTGATAGATAGCTATCATTTCAAGTAAATATTTAACATACTTACTAGCATGGCTAATATTGCCATGAATAAAATTGACTGGGTTATTTATCTCATGAGAAATTCCTGCTACCATTTTACCTAAACTTGACATTTTTTCGGTTTGAATCAACTGAGACTGAGTGCTTTGTAATTCTTTTAAAGTTTTTTTTAGCCTTTGATTATTCTCATTAAGTTCTTGAGTTCTTAGTCCTACCTTTTCCTCTAAACTTTGATTATAAATTTCTAAATCTTCCTTAGCCTCAACTAAATTATTGTAGAGTATTGCGTTTTTCAATGAAATTGCAGCCTGATTGGTAATTAAGTTCAGAAGCTTTATACGATTGGGACTAAAAACTCCTAATGTTAATCGGTTTTCAAGATACAAAATTCCGAAAAATTTACCTTGATTAATAATTGGCATGCACAATATACTTTTGGGCTGTTCGCGAATAATATAGCTATCAACAGCTAAAAACTTTTCGGTTGCAGCATTATCTATAACTATAGTTTCCTTTATACGCTTAACATAATTAATTAAACGTACTGGAACTTTATCGGTAGAATCTAAAGGGGCATAAGGTAGTTCAGTAGGGTTAGAGGAGATATTATGATTGCAGCTAATTGCAGTTAGCTCCAAATCCAGATTAGCATTTTTGCTCAATATTAAAGCGCATTTAGAAGCCCCTGTATTTTCCATAATTACTTTCATTAATGTAGAAAGTAATTCTTCCATTTGTATTTGTTCGGAAAGTGATTGAGAAGCTTTAATAACCGATTCTAAATCTAAAGATAAAGATGTTGAAAGATTATCTTTAGAATCAGAAATAGTTTTGTAATAATTTACTTTAGATAAAGATATAGCTCGATTTATATAATTATTTTGATATGTCTCTACATCTATTTCTAGTTGTACAGGTATATACTCAAGTAATTGAGGAGAACGTTTTTGTAAATCCTTTGCTTTAGCTTTTGCACCCCAGTTAAGATAGCCATAATAAGCATCATTAAGGTAAGTTTTAGCTATTTTCTGCTTATCCCATTTAAAATAAAATTTTGCAGCAAGTTCGTTAGCTAATGCTTCTTCATGAACATATCCGTTTTCTTTGGCGATAGTAATTGCACGTTCATAGGCATCTATTGCTTGAATAAATTTACTGTTAACTCTAAATTTTTCAGCTTCTACTAGATAAAACTTGTGTAAATAATTCATGGGAGCATCGTCTGCCCATTTTTTTAATTTTAATTGGTTATGTGTGACTAGAGCTAGCAAACTCTCTTGCTCATATTCTGAATCTACGCATAAAGCTAAAGCCGTTAATGATTGATAAAAATTAAAGTTAGGTATGGAGATAAATCCGGTTCCAGCAGCTAAATATAATTTTGCTTTATTAGCATTTTCTTGAGCTTGCTCATATTCTTCAAACCAGTAGCAAAGAATAAGTTTATGTAAATATAAGTAGTGCAGTCCCGAAGCATCGTTTGCTTCTATCATTGAAGCGATTGATTGATATTCATTGTATGCTTCACCCGATAAAATACCAAAATTTTCATCTTTAGATTGAAAGTTCAGAATTGATTGTCGAAATATTTTACAGCAATTAGATGTCGTAAATTGTTTTAATCCGTCCAATACATCAATATAATTTTTTGTTTGTTGTTCTAGCTCCTTCAGTTCTTTACCTATAAAATAAGAATGGTGGCAAATTTCTTTTGCAGAATAACCAACAAAATCTAAACTACCAACTTCTAAACCTAGATTATATGAATTTAATAATGTTGGTAGGGTATCCTTAATGTGTGAGTGACCATGACTAATGAAAGCACCAATTACATAATATATTTTAGAATTTATATCTTTATAATCAATTTTATTGCCTAACTTTAAAGCTAATTTACTAAACTTTTCAGCAGATTCAATATCATCAAGAATACTCTTTAATAGAATTGCATAACAGGCGTAGATAAATGCCGATAAAACTCCATTACCATACTTGATTGAAAAGTTAACCTGTGACAAGATGATTAGCGGGAATAACATTTGATCTGCGATATAAGCAGGTGGAATCATGCTAGAAGCAATACGCATAATTGCCAAATGACTCTCATTGTTGAGTAATGGTAAATCTGTTAATTGTTCAATAGTTTTATCACTAGCAAGTACAGCTGTTTCTTCAAGACATTTTTGTATATCTTCAGGAGTCGGCTTTTCAGGAAAATTAATTCCAAATTTATTTAATACTTCACGGCCTATGCTAATCGCTTCTAAAAGTTTTTGTTGAGATGTATAAGCTTGGATTCTTATCTCATAAACTTTGATTTTTTCTAATAGGGTTTTAGCTTGCACTAATACTTCTTCTATATAATCTTCACAAGCATTGAAATCTCCTGTTAAGTAGGTAACTTCTGCTAATGATTCATGCAAAGCTAGGCTCAGCTGATATTCAAGACTCCAGCTTTCTGAAGCAAGTAGTTCTTTCCCAATCGTCAAATAACTTAATGCTGCTTCATAAGCTGTTGAAGATATCGCTTTTTGTCCTGCAAGTAAGTTTATTTTCGCTAACTCGTAGCGTTCTTGTTGAACGGTGATTAATGACAAAGCCTTATTAAATTGATTGGCTGTCTCAAAAACATCTTCTTCCCAAGACTCAGCAGAAGTTCCTTCTAGTAATTGTTTTCCTAGCTGTAAATGAATTTGCTGTTTTTCAGATTCAGGAATCTGGGAATAAGCTGCTTGTTGAAGACGGTCATGTATAAATTTGAAATGTCTTGCGTTACGATGACCTAAAGGTACTTCTTTTTCATCTTCGCTATCAATAATCAATTCTGTTATTTGATTCTCTACGTTAGATGAACTTAAATTTTTCTCTACAGGTAAAACTAAGCCTTGTAATACAGAATCCCACAAATGCGTTATTGTAGCTTCTTCAGATTTTTGACTCATTTTGGAAAGAGTATCTAAATCAAATTGGCTTCCAATACATGCTGCAATTTTTAGTAGTTTTTGAGTATAGTATGGTAGCTTTTGTATCTGAAGCGTCATTAATTCAACTACATCGTCCGTGAGGGCAAATTTTCTGACATTTGCAACGTCGCATTCCCAATTACCAACATCATAGTTAAACTTAATCACTTCATCTTTATACAAAGTGTTTATAAATTGGTGAATGAAGAATGGATTGCCTTTAGTCTTAGCGAAAACTACTTCGGTAAATGAAACAATGTCATTCACTTCGCATTTAAGAGTATCCGAAATCAAAAATGCTAATTCACTTTGATTCAAACATTTTAAATGTATATGACTAATATTTACATTCGTGTTATTAATATCTTCTATGGTCGAATTCAACAAATGCTTATAATCTATCTCATTATGTCTATAAGCCCCAATTAATAATAAAGCATCATCATATTCATTTCTTGTTTCTATATTGAAATTAGGCATCTGAATATCCATGACATTTTGTAATGTGCACGAATTATTTCTTGTGCTATTTTCACTCATTAGTAGTTTAATAATATTTAAAGAAGCTGCATCTGCCCATTGCAAATCATCTAAAAATATAACTAAAGGATGTTTTCTAATTGCAAAAGTGCTAATTAGTTTTTGAAATAAAAATCCTAGCCTATTTTGAGCTTCAATCCCAGATACTTCTGTTGCTTTAGGTTGCGCTCCAATAATCAATGCTAATTTAGGGATTAAATCAATTATGACTTGAGCTTGGTCACCTAAAGCAGAAAGAATATCGGTTTTCCATTGCTCAATCTGCCTATTGCTTTCACTCAGTAATTGTTCAATTAAATCGTTTAAAGCTTCTACCCACCCTAGAAAAGGAATATCTTGTTGCAGTTGATTGAATTTACCTTTGATAAAGTAACCTTTTTCCTGAAGAATAGGTTTATGGATTTCACTTACAACAGCCGTTTTCCCAGTTCCGGAATAACCTTTGACAAGCATTAATTCCACACCTTTACGTGCTTCTTTTTCTCTTGCTAGATGATGTTGGGGAGGATTTATGACTCGATTAAAAGCATCAAGTAATTTTTTTGTTTCTACTTGTCTACCATAAAGTTTATCGGGTATGGAAAAATGGTCTGAGATATCTTTAGTTGCTAATTCAAAATGTCCTATTCTCCTATTGGTTTTCAAATTATGTTGACATAATTCTAAATCATGTTTTAATCCTAAAGCGCTTTGATAGCGGTCTTCAGGATTTTTTGCCATTAATTTACCAACTAACTCAGATATGACTAAAGGGATACCTAAATCAATAATGGTTTCAACTGGTGGTTCTTGAGAAATATGAGAATAAATTAGCCCTAATGTATTATCGTTATTAAAGGGTAGCTTACCAGTTAAAAGTTCAAATAAAGTGATACCGAGAGAATAATAATCGGTACGATAGTCAATACCTCTATTCACCCTGCCAGTTTGTTCGGGAGAAATATAGGCAAGTGTACCTTCTAGAATGTCAGAATGAACGAGGAATTGAATTCCTTGAGGTAAGATTGTAGAAATACTGAAATCAATTATTTTAATTTCTTTAGTGTCCGGGTTAATTAAAATATTATCCGGTTTAATATCTTTATGGATTATTTTATTTCGATGTATTTCATCAAGAGCAGAGGTTATTTGAATCGCAATATCTAGAAAATTTTCAATTAAATCATAGTTATCACCTATTTTGCTGAATTTCCAGTCTTTTACCTCATTTATGATTGAGATTCCTCCAAAATCTTCCATTACAAAAGCATAGCTTCTGTGATACTTTTCTAAGCTATAAGGCTTTATAATTGTTGAGGTATTTAAATTATTGCTAATAAAGTACTGATTGCGGAATTGAGCTATCTCCTGAGAAGTAGGATACTCGTTTCGCATCAGTTTAATTACTACAGGCTTTTGATCTGCTTCTCTGACCCCTCTGTACACCAAAGTTTGCTGACTAGAGTAGATTTCCTCTATAATACTATAGCCCGAAATCATAGGTGGTTTTGATAATGATAAAACCATTCTTTACAGTTCCCAATTAGCTAGAATGTGTTAGCCTTATTGTTCCCACCAAGTCTGTGAATATATCAATTGATATCGAAATAAATCATTAATTATATTCATATTCAAGAAAATTATTTATTCATGTAGCTAAAATTTTTTGTTTATATATTGCTTAGATAGCATTCATTTAATTACTGATTTACCTAAAATTATGTTGTTATAAGCTGAAACGAGTATGAGAGGATGTTTTAAAAGTCGAATTTAATAAGTACTTAGGCAAAATTAATTGTGTATTTGTCATTGCGAGTGAAACGAAGTGAAACGAAGCAATCGCAAGGGTTTGAGATTGCTTCGCTGTAGCTCGCAATGACACAAATAATTTTGCACACCCACTTACCTTACCTGGCGACTGTAAGTCGCGCGCCACTTGCTACAACGGAGGGAACCTCCCGAAGTTTGGCGGGAAGAACATCTCCCCGCCAACTTCTCTCCGCAACGCAGTGGCTTGGCTACACGAGCAAAACCCGGCGACCTAGGTTATAAATTTACTAGTCCACGGAGGTGGACTTTGCCTATGTAGTAGCGGTTTTAACCGCCGGATACTTTTAAAACATCTTCTGATATGAAGCGCAATTTGTGATTTTTTAGTATTCCAAATTTAATAAAAAAAGCCTGACTGTGCAGGCTTTTAAACAAAATATTGCAAAAATTAGGCTGAAATTTTACGTTGACAAAATTAATCAAGCGCCAACAATAAAAAGGCAAATGGGTGTACAGTAAGTTCTGTTACACCTAGGCGAAGACACTAATAAATCTATTTCATCTTTTGTTTGATAAAAGCAACTACTTGGGTTAACTGTTTTTTCAAACCATCTATTTCTGACTGCATCTTTGTCATTTTTTGATTAAGAGCGTCTATTTCTGCCTGGGAATTAGGGAATTGGGCTGTTAAAGTTCCGTTTGTACCATTAGTCCCATTAGTCCCATTAATCCCATTAGTTCCATTTTGAGTAGCAGCAGCTACAGTAACGGGTTGATTTCGAGGTTGTTTAGCTTTTGCCATAGCTGCTTTAATTGAGCTAATTAACTGCTTTTGGTCAAAAGGCTTGTTCAAAAATTCAAAATGTTCAAACGGTTCCGAAATTTTCTCTGTAACTTCCTCTTTACGTCCCGACATCACAACTAAAGGGGTTTTTCTTAAATCTGGTTGAGCCTGAATTTCTTGGTAAACTTCCCAACCACTCATTTTTGGTAGTAGGAAGTCCAACATTATCAAACTAAATTTTTCCTTACGAATTAATTTAAGCCCCTCCAATCCGTCTTTTGCTTCCAGCACTTGAAAGTTACCTGGAGGCAACATTTCTCTTACTTTTACCCTAACTACGGTAGTGTCATCAATAACTAAAATTTTATTATTTGCCACGATGTTTCGCTCTAAAAAGATAATTTAGGTTTAAATGGCGTTTTCGCCGTTTCTGTATACTGGAGTTATCCCACTATATCCAAAGATTATGTTAATTGGGGGAGAGTAATTTCCGATAAAATAGCAATTACATCAGTGTTTTATCACACATGACAATATATTGATTGTGGCTTTAATATATAGCTTGCTAAAGAATGATTTTTCCTTATCTATAAACTGATTAGGCTTTCAGAAACATGCAAATGGGATGTCTAATAGCTATAACTTCTCAGTAATTAAAAGTAATTTTTGAGTATCTTACTTTATTTTTGGCTATTTTTATAGGTATTACGACTTACGCACGGAAAGGCGACTATAATCCTCTCATGAGTTAACTTTCGGTGTTTATATCAAAATTTCCAACTTTTGCTTAATCAGCTAAGTGCAAGACTGCATATCTAGAGAATAAAAATATTTTGAATTTAAATCACCTCAAGTACTGCAACTAGTGTAAGTTAAATCTAATTAGCGTTAATCTGTATTAATTTAAAAAATGGATGTCTGTCAACAACTCAGGGCTAAAGCCACTGAGCTTCAGGCTTAGTTTTGAAGCTCGCGGTGGTTAAAACCACTCGCATCCCTTCCCTCTAGCTTTAAAAAGACTGGGTTTTCCGCATACCGCTTATTCCTTATGACTTCCTCAAAAAAAGCTTCTATTAAATCAGAAATT
Organism: Calothrix parasitica NIES-267; assembly: GCF_002368095.1. GTDB lineage: Bacteria > Cyanobacteriota > Cyanobacteriia > Cyanobacteriales > Nostocaceae > Rivularia > Rivularia parasitica. The sequence continues at coordinate 8,328,718 of NZ_AP018227.1, forward strand.
ACAGCAATGCCATCGTGGTTGCGTCGTCCCATTGGTAAAGCTAGCGAACTTTCAACTGTCCAACGTATTATCAAGCAGCGACAAATACATACTATTTGTGAAGAAGGTCGCTGTCCCAATCGTGGAGAGTGCTATTCACAAAAAACCGCAAGCTTCTTATTAATGGGACCAACTTGCACTAGGTCATGTGCTTTTTGTCAAGTGGATAAAGGTCATTCTCCAGTTCCTTTAGATCCTGAAGAACCGCAAAAGGTAGCACGAGCTATAGAGCTTTTAGGGTTGCAGTATGTAGTGTTAACTTCCGTTGCTCGCGATGATTTATCTGATGGAGGCGCAAGTTGGTTCGTGAAGACAATGGAAACTATTCGTCAACTCAACCCAGAAACTAAAATCGAAGTCTTAACACCAGATTTCTATGGAAAAACAGAACCCATAGAAATTATTACTTTAGCTAAGCCAGCTTGCTATAACCATAATATTGAGACTGTAAAACGCTTACAAGGTCCCGTGCGTCGAGGAGCAAAATACCACCGCTCTTTACAGGTATTACAATTAGTTAAACAAATTGACTCCACCATTCCTACTAAATCCGGCTTAATGCTCGGACATGGTGAAACAGTTTCTGAAGTCATCGAGACCATGAAGGATTTACGCTATGTTGAGTGCGATCGCCTTACTATTGGTCAATATATGCGACCTTCACTAGAACATTTACCCGTGCAAAAATATTGGACGCCAGAAGAATTTGAAGAATTAGGCTGTAGGGCAAGTGAATTAGGCTTTTCTCACGTTCGCTCTGGTCCTTTAGTTCGTAGTTCATACCATGCTGCTATCGAATAGTCAACTATCCACAGACTTGTATTAGCAAGCAAGGAGAACAGAAACAAGCTTTTAGTGATTTTATGAAAATCTTTTTAACGAATTTCACGAAAAATGGCAGCTATTTGGTATTTGTTAGGAAGTCCTTAAATTAGGAGAAACGATTATGGCTGTGCGGCTCGTTTGAATTAGGAACCCAGCGGTCAGCAGATTACTGATGCAAGCAGGTGTATGAATTCAGAAGGCACGCGGAGAATAGATAACCTCCAAAACCTTTAACTGTGAAGAGGATACAGGTGCAAGACCTGTCCTTCAAGGGTGAAGTGACTCTCTACCTGACCCCACCGAGCAAGGAACAATCCACCAACAGGTGCCAAGCGGAGTGAAGCGGGTGACAGGACGCAATCAGATGTCTACGGGCAACACTGGCGTTAACGAGGAAGAGATAGAATGCGATGGGCAACCGCGCATCACTGGTGAAACTGAGTCCTAGAAAAACGTCTTATCGTTGAGCAGCCCACTGACTCCGACATCTTTAATTCCCGCAGCAATAAGTCATATTAGCTGCAACCCCTGGGAAGATGTCAGGCGAATTGGCTCCACCTAAGTCTCCATAACATCTTCTTTACGGAACGAGTAAAAACGTTAAGTTAGTTCAAAGATGGTCGAACCTTTGATAGGTGGTGATTCCACGGAAACCTAACTAACGGGTAGGATGCTAACGGAAACTGTTAGCGGGTATTCAGAAAATATATCTTTGGAGAAATCATGGTTAGACTAGCCCCCTTGGGCAATGAACTTTGGCAACGATTACCATGGAAGAAATTCCGTAGAAATCTGTTCCGATTACAAAAAAGAATATTTAAAGCTGTAAGAGTTGGTGATATGACGAAAGTCAACAATCTTCAAAAGCTTGTTTTGAAATCCACAGCAGCAAAGTTGTTAGCAATTAGGCAAATAACACAGCTTAACGCAGGAAAGAAAACCGCAGGAGTTGATGGGATAAAATCCCTAAACTTTCTACAAAGGTTTGAGGTGTTCTTCCGTTTGAAAAATCTCAGGGAATGGAAACCAAGGGAACTTAAGAGGATTCCTATTCCAAAGAAAAACGGAAAAGTCAGGATATTAAGCGTTCCGACCATATTCGATAGAATTTGGCAATGTTTAATAAAATATGCACTCGAACCAGCCCATGAAGCAACTTTCCATGCCAAAAGTTATGGATTCAGACCGGGTAGAAGCGCTCACGATGCTCAAAAGATGGTTTTTATGCAACTTAAAAGAATCGGAAACCAATTCGGTACCTCCGACGACGCTAATAAGAAAAAAAGAATCATTGAACTCGATATCAAAAAATGCTTCGACCGAATATCACACGAATCTATAATCAAAAGACTCATAGCCACATCTGAGATGAAATTAGGAATACTCCGCTCCCTAAAAGCCGGAGTATTCCCAGGATTTCCAGAACAAGGTACATCCCAAGGTGGAGTCTTTAGCCCAATACTCGCCAATATTGCTTTAAACGGAATTGAAAATATACACGAAGCCAGCATCAGATATGCTGACGATGTGGTGTTATTTTTGAAACCGAACGACAATGCTCAGAGGATACTTCAAAAAGTTAAGAAATTCTTAGCCGAAAGAGGTATGGATATAAGCGAAGAGAAGACAAAGATTACGTCAGCGACAACAGGTTTCGACTTTCTTGACTGGCACTTCAAAGTCCAGAACAATGGCAAGTTCAGAAGTACTCCCTCAGAGGATAACTTTAAATCTTTTCAAAAGAAAGTCAAAGAAATCATCAACAACTCTAACTATGGTTCCGAAGTAAAAACGCAGAAACTAGCCCCAATTGTACGTGGATGGCGGAACTATCATAGGTACTGCAAAATGGATGGTTCAAGATTCTCATTATGGTTTATTAAGAAAAGAGCCGAAGCCGTCTTCCGCAAACAAAAGACAATTAACAGACATCGCTCTATAGAGTTAGCTAAGAAAGCGTTTCCTACTGTTCCATACTCCGAAAACGACTTCATTAATGTTAAAAGCAACCGCAGCCCTTACGACGGCGGATTGGTTTACTGGAGTCAAAGGAATAGTAAACATTACGACGGATACACTGTCTCTTTATTAAAGAAACAGAACCATACTTGTAGTATGTGTGGACATGTTCTGATGAGTGATGAAAATGTAGAATTACATCATCTTGACGGAAACCACCACAACTGGAAAAAAAGTAACGTTTTGGTAATGCACAGAAGTTGCCACCAGTACATACACATGAGCAAAAGTCCACGGGCTAAGAATATCTAGGAGCTGTATGCGGGGAAACCAGCACGTACAGTTCTGAAGGAGAGGAGCGGGACACAACGTTCCCTTCGACTCTAACAAAGTTGGTGTAGATGTACCTCAGACAGATGCTAAGGCACCTTTCCCGTACCGCACTTTAATCAGTGCTATTCTGCTGGCTGGTAATGTATTGGTAGCAGCAATTTACTTTCACGTTATCAATCCTTAAGTTGCACCATAGTTTTCCCAGTTCAATATCTTAATTCTAGGTACTTGAGCTTAGTCTGAGATTAAAATTGGAGGTTTTCGGGGTTTGCTGTTGACTTGCACGATGGAAAACAAAGTGTATGAAAACTTACTGTAATCCCGAGCATGAGGATATTTAGGTTAGCTTTCCGAGCTTAATTACCACCTTTATTCTTGACCCTCAACTTTTATTCAAGCCCGTTGCTCGCAAGTTCTTCTTAGAAATCAACTGAGAAGAACAACGAGCAACACTTCAATTTTTACGCCATTACGAACGAGAAATTATCAAAAATTATCAAAATTTACCGATTATTAGTCTAGCTTTTCCCATTCACGTAAAGCGTCAAATTTGGGGAGATAATAATTGTAAAGTCTTGTTTTTTGGCATGATTAAGTCCGATTAAAAATAAAAGCATAACTGATAAAAATTTCAATACATTAGTAAGATTAATGCTTATTTCTAATAATTATTATAGGAAATTATGCTTCATATGCTAGTTGAGAAACTTTTAGCTATCGAATATCCTAAAAATATAAATATGATTCAAATAATAAAATAATTTATCGGCTTTAGTCCTATATAAGGCTTGTTTATATAGACTATGCAATAGTTAAAATCAGCATGCTATTCTTTTAGTAAGAAGGTAGTTTTATTTATGAGAACTTTGACAAAAATTATTAAACAATTAGATTAAAGGATTATAAAAACAATAAGCTAAAGCTAGCTAGAATTTAAACTGGTATAAATTTATTCTACTGCAATAGTTAATAGACATTGGTCTAAATACTGTTTGCGTAGGTATAACCTCAGTTTTAACCATATTGGTTGAAAAAAGAGTTGTCAGTAAACCGCAAAGCCAGTAAAAATAAATAATCGTGATATTTCAAGAGATAATCGCTATTTTTTTTAGTGACATTTGACACTAACAGTTTTAGTTTATATATATAGAAGGGATTGTGCGCTAATATACTCACGTCTATCTAGCGTCAAGCACAGCTAGCTATTAAAATTATTCAGCGGTCGAGTTGACCATGCAGCAGTATTCAAGCTTACAAGAGCAAAACTCACAATTAGATTCCAATTCATCAACAGTTTTGACAACAATGGAACAGCTTCGAGCCGAGTTGTGGTTGGAACGCAGTTTGAATCAACTGCAAAGTAGACTCAACCATTGTCTAACTGTAGCTATGTCCTACAAGCAAAGTCCATCTTCTGCTAAGGTACATTCTCCGATAAGCAATAACTATGAACAAAATACTCAAATAAAACAAACAGAAATTTTTCAAGCAGTAGTTAATGAACTTAGTATTGCATTAAGTTCGAGCATAGTAAGCTTTTGTACATCAGGGGAAGTGGCAATTGCAATTGCTCAACCTCAAGAAACTGTTTGCAAGATTTGTTGTACATCTCCTGGTTCAGCAATTCATTTAGAAACTTCATCCTTAGCTGTAGATATAGGAAAAGCGAAAAAGTTAGAGTTGAAGTTGAATTCGGAGATAGGATTTAAAGATTTAGAGCAATTAGAAAATCAAAAACCGCAATCAGCTTGGTGCTTAACCAATGAGTCTTTAGGAATTGTCGCGTGGATAATTACCTCTGTGAAGCCTCTTACAGATTCTTCAGGTGTGCTTATAATCGAGCAAATCTTAGATTTAATGGCAAAAGCTGCTGTGATATCTATGGAAGCTTTAACTCGACTTAAACAAATAGAATCTTTACAGCAAGAAGCTCAACAATTCAAAAATCGCAATCAAGAACTAAAACGTACCAATCAACTTAAGAACCAATTCTTGGCGAATACTAGTCATGAGATTCGTACTCCTTTGAGTTCAATTATTGGTTTTACTCATTTGCTGTTAGCTCAAGGTTATGACCCTACAAAGCAGCGTCATCACGAGTATTTAAATATTATTCAGTCAAGCGGTAAGCACCTTTTGGCTTTAATTAACGACATTCTTGATTTATCTAAAATCGAAGCGAATCAGTTAGAAGTTAATTGGGAAACAGTCGATTTACCTCAGTTATGCCGTAATGTATTAGCTCTAGTTAAGGAGAAGGCTGCAAACAAGGGATTACAAATGCAGTTTGATATAGACTCCAGTATTAAAAATATGGTAGCCGACCCCCTACGGCTCAAGCAAATACTTTTAAATTTACTGTTTAATGCTGTAAAATTCACCAAAACTGGAACAGTAGGTTTAGAAGTTAATAGTCAAGAAGATTTGATGTATTTCACGGTTTGGGATACTGGAATTGGTATTAGTAAAGAAAATCAGAGCGAACTTTTTCAACCATATTTTCAAATTTTTAACGAGAGACATGTAAACGGTGAAGAAGGGACGGGTTTGGGTTTAACAGTAACTCGTAAACTTGCCGAAATTCATGGTGGGTGGGTTGAAGTAGAATCTGCTGTAAATAAAGGCTCGCGCTTTACTATAGTAATTCCTGTGGAACAAAATTCCCATGATAGCGGACAAGAAATCAATACTGTAATTCAAAAACAAACTCAGAAAGATAAGAGCAAAGACGAAGAAACTAATATACCAGTATCAAAACATTCTTCAGATATTTTATTAGTAGAAGATGATGCTCCTAATGCCGAATTAATTAAAACTTATCTAGAAAGATTGAAATATAAAGTCACTTGGGTGAAGAATGCTGCCCAAATGTGGAATTTTTTAAGTAAACAAGATTACTCCGTAATTTTAATCGATATTGTTTTACCAGATGCTAATGGTATTAAATTGGTCGAGCAACTTCGGGAGCATCAGCAATATTCGGACATTTGTATTATTGCCCAAACTGCAATGGCAATGAAAGGCGATCGCGATACTTGTCTTAAAGCAGGAGCCAACGATTATATTTGTAAACCGATTGATTTACCGCGATTAGCAACAATGTTATCTCAATATATTACGTTTGATTGACGAATTAGCTTAACATACTGCACTTACCTCCTCTTAAAATAGAGTAATTAGCTCGCTAAATTTTTGGACTCAGATTAGGAAATTATGAAGATGGAAAAATTAGAGCAGTTACAAACTTTATTTAAAGAGATGGAGCAAGCAATAATAGCTTATTCCGGGGGAGTTGATAGTACTTTGGTTGCCAAAATTGCTTATGATGTTTTGGGAGATAAAGCTTTGGCTGTAACTGCAAAATCACCCAGTTTATTACCAGAAGAATTGGAAGATGCCAAAATTCAAGCAGCAACCATTGGGATTCGTCATCAAGTTGTAGAAACTCATGAGATGGATAATCCGAACTATACTTCTAATCCGATTAACCGCTGCTATTTTTGCAAAAGTGAATTACACGATACGTTAAAACCTTTAGCAAATAAATTGGGCTATCCCTACGTAATTGATGGTGTAAATGCAGACGATTTACGAGATTATCGCCCCGGTATACAAGCAGCAAAAGAAAGAGGTGCTCGTTCTCCTTTAGCAGAAATTGGTGTTAGCAAAATAGAAGTTCGTCAAATTTCCCAACATTTAGGTCTGTCTTGGTGGGATAAACCAGCACAACCTTGTCTTAGCTCTCGTTTTCCCTACGGTGAAGAGATTACCGTAACAAAATTACAGCGAGTAGGAAGAGCAGAGATTTATTTACGTAAATTGGGATGGGATAATTTACGGGTTCGTTCCGACAACGATACAGCACGTATAGAACTACCACCAGAACGAATTCAAAATTTTGTAGCCAATATAGATTTAAAGTCGGTAGTATCTGCTTTTCAAGAATTTGGCTTTATTTATGTCACTTTAGATTTAGAAGGCTATCGTAGTGGTAAATTAAATCAGGTTTTGAGTAAAGAAACTTTAGAAACTGCAAAAAAATAGAGATTAGCAAAGTAATCAATGAACCTTGTTCCTACTCCCTTGTCTAAATTACGATATTAAACGTCAGTTTACTTATAAGCAATAGTAAATAATTGATAATGCACACCTTCAAACTAATAATTAAACTAATAATTGTTTGTTTTTCATCGATTACTTTTTATTGCTTTGTGAGTATTAATTCTCCTTTTCGATTAATATCTATGGCAGACTGAGGAAAATCGGATTTATTTAAATAACGCACTAACTGTACAGTATTAAAATTTTGGTCAATATATGGAATTCCTTGCCTATCCATCCGTACCGGAATAATTTTTGCTTTTTCAACCTTTCCTTTAGGACTGATTTTAACTTCTAATATCATCGAGTAACCTGCTTGTGCAACAGTTGATAAAGTCCGATATCCTAAAAAGTTTCCTAAAGAATAAGCAATCAATTTTTCTTTATACATTTCCATTGCTCTAGGAACATGAGGTCCGTGTCCGAGTACTAAATCTGCTCCTTCATCAATCATTGTCCGAGCAAATTTAATCGAATTCCCTCGATTTTCCCCATAGAAATATTCGGTTTTATTCTTTGTATGTAAAGCTCCAGTTCCTTCAGCACCTGCGTGCATAGATATAATAACTATATTTGCTTCTTTTCGGGCTTTTCTTACAAGAGCTTTGGCTGCTTCTAAATCATGAATAGAATTATAAAATTCATAGGGTGCAAACCCTATCATGGCAATTTTATTGTTGTTTTTATTTAAATAAAGAATTTGATTCTTATGACCTAATGTTTCGATACCAACGTTTTTCAGATTATTCATGGTATCTTTGAAACCTGTCATGCCAAAATCTCTTGCGTGATTATTCGCTATGTTGAATACATCAAATCCAGCATCAGAAAATAAATTGGCATATTCTGGTGGAGAACGAAAAGCAAATACTTGTCCTCTACTAACGTCTTTTGCTGAATAACGATAATTAGTTAAGGTAGTTTCAAAGTTGCCAAATAAAACGTCAGCTTGACTTAAGTAAGCTTTTACCGATTTTGATATTAGCTGGTTAGAATTACTTGGTAACCTATAATTGGGATAATTTGTACCTGGAATAACATCTCCAACCGCTTTGATTACAATTGACTTTGCTGTGTTTTTCTTTTCAGTGCTGGGAATTTTCTTTGAATCTTTAGATTCTAAGGATGCTATTGCTGTTTTTACCTCAATATCATTTTTTTGCGATGTTTGCACTTGAAAGCGCATGAGTAAACTTATACCTAAACCCAGGGCAAAACAACAACTGACAAAGCCAACTGAAAGCGACGCTTTCAGCTTCTGATTTAACATATATCAACTCCTCACACTGTGGCTCTAATCTAACTAAGTGTTTAACGAAATGGTTCAGTGAGTATGACTGTTTTTATACTTAAAAAATATCTTTTGAGTATATTTATTTAGAAGTATGCTTTTTGGTCAAGCATAATTTAGAGCTTTTGTAGCTGTAAGCAATGGCTTGAGGTAGATGTGAATGATTACCTATTAATTAAGAAATGGTATCAAAAGTATATTTTATTGCTGATAACTATCTGTATACTTATAAATACAAAAACCATAAAGAAAGCCAATATCTCTTGCATTTTCCGCACCACAAATTAAATGTATTGGCTTTCGCAGGTCTTATAAATTAAGTCAAATACTGATTTCCTACTTAAATTAAATCAACTTTTTAAAGGCTAATTACGGATTATTCCGAAAAATCCAACTTCCAAACAGTTCTGATGTCAAAATCGCGGCAAAAATTGTTAATTTAATTTCAGTTCGGCTTAAGAAGTTGATTCTGCTTTTAGTGGCTGATAAATCTCTCAAACAATGTAATTCCGTTTATAGACACTAAAACCAAGTAAGGATATAACAAGAGTTTCAGCTTGTCCCGAACTCAAGTTAATTTTTTTTATTCAAGTACCTCAAATACCTTTAATAACTGTTAAAACTACGCAATCAAAGCTTGAATCTAATATTGAAGTAGTTAAACATAATTAACTTCAGTTCGGGTTAAGGAACTAATTCTATTTTCAATACTGCTTAGTTAAATAATTGAAAAAAATTTTTAGATTCTCCAAACCCCCTTTTTAATAACTGTTAGGGAGGATATATTTTGACCGAGCAATATTGATTCTACTTTTAGTGGCTGATTAACGGCTCAAATAACGTAATTACGTTGATAAATACTATTTTTCATCAACCACGTGATAAGGGTTTCGACTTATCCGAACTCAGGTTAAGCATTTAAACATAATTAATTACACAATGTCCGAAGCCGAGTGGAACGGAGTGAAACCGTCTTCGCAGCGTCTCCCGGAGGAAGATAGCATTCACCTGTTCGCCGTAAGGTGTGGATCGTCGCAAGTTTTAAAGCTAATCTTCTTAACTTTCAACAAAAGTAAATGATTTTGTTCGCTTACTTAAATTAAACGGAGAAGGGGGGATTCGAACCCCCGATACCGGTGAAGGTATAACGCATTTCGAGTGCGCCGCATTCAACCACTCTGCCACCTCTCCAAAAGGTATATTTTCTCTATCTTAGATAAAATATCATAGGTTCGTTGAATTTATCAATAAACTAGTGTCAAGTGAAAGATTACAGGAGCGAGGTAATATCTTCCGTATTCCGAACAAAAGTCTCAAATTTACGTTGAGGTGTCCATTGAATTGCACCATCTCTTCCCGTAAACAATATCTGTGTTTTGCTTTGGTTGAGTATAGATAAATCCTTACTCTCAAGCTTCGCACTAGGTGCGATTGCTACTTGCGGTTGTAACGCAGGGATTAGTTCCTTTAAAGATTTGGTAGGACACCAAAGCACTTGCGGACGCGGTAAGGTCGAGGTTTTAATTAGCTTACGCAGTTCTCCTGGCTTCTTATTTCCTACAAATAGCCAAGATTGATTGCGTATTTGCATCTGTATTATTGGCAATTGGTTATTAACCATTCGTATAACTGTTGAACCGGTGTTCGCGGTTTGACCTAAAGATAAAACCCGGTATATTCCTTTATTTTGCTGTATTTTTGCTTGAATTGTTTTCTGAGTTAAAGCGTAATTTGGACTCGGAGAATAATCATAAAAGCTTTTTATGGCTAAATGTTTGATTATTTCCAACCAGCCATTACTACCATCGTTTTGAAAATCTGTTGCAATAGCCCAATCAATTATATTTACGCCTTGTTGTTGAAGGAATGGCACTATAGTGAAATTTCCTACCCCTTCATCTGCGCTATTGATTACCGTTATTTTTCCTTTGTCTTGAATTACAACAGCTGGTTCTCGTCCAGCAGCTAATACAGTGATACGGAATAAAGTATTGGCTGAATGCCAAGCTGGTATAAATACTAAACTAATGGAAATTAGTATTGCGATAAGCCAGCGTTTCTGCCACCAATGTATCTGCCAAGTACAAAAAAGCAATCCATAAATAATAATCAATTGCCAGATAGCTATCCTACCAACTGCAACGGAGTTTCCAGGTAAATTACTAAAAAATTCTACTATTTTGATTAAGAAATCGGTCGGGTAATGAAGCACGCTAGCCAAAGCACTCCCCGCAAAAGGAAAGATTAATGCAGCGACAGCACTAATAATTCCACCAATACTGATTACAGATATTAAAGGTGTAACGATAATATTTAGTACAATCCCGTAAGAAGGTACCACACCAAATACATAAAGCTGTAAAGGTAAAGTCCAAATTGTAGCTGCTAAAGGAACTGCAATTAAAGATGCAATAGTTGGTGGTAACCATCCCAAACGTTTTGCGATAGCGGGTACGGTAATAATTAACCCCAGAGTTGCTAAAAAACTCAATTGAAATCCCAAATCCCAAATCCAAAGAGGATTAAATAGTAATAGTAGAGTCGCTGTAACTATCAAAGAACCCAACTGCTTGACTTTCCGCTTTAGACCAATACTAATTAGAGCTGCAAACCCCATAATTACTGCTCTAACAACTGAAGGCTGTAAACCTGTTAAGCTCAAAAAGAAAATCAATGCTAGACAACCAGATATAAATTGGGTTTTTCTGGTAAAACGTTTTGTGAAACCTAAAACTAAACCTAAAATTAACGAAACGTGAAATCCCGAAGCAGCTATAGAATGAGCTAGTCCAGCTTGGACAAACAAATCCCGAGTTCGATACGGTAAATCAACCGCTTTACTTCCTAAAACCATCGCACTTACAAGCGGACCTTCCGGAACACCCAGCCAACGAACTTGCGATTTGATAATTTTCTGTCGTAACTTCCACCATCCCCATTCATCTTTTTTGTCAAAATCCTTCAATTGTCTTCCACTTAAACCAGCAAAAGCACCTTGTTTTTGTAGATAATTTTTAAAATCAAAAGCTCCAGGATTTAATCCGCTTTTAGGTTTATATAAAACTCCAGTAACTTCAACTTGTTGATTTGGGTACAAACCCGTGGATTTTAGAATCGGTACAGTTACATATAACTTTCCAGTAACTCCTTTATTAGCTCCCTCTTCACCTTTTTTATTTGTTACATCAGAAAGTTGGGTTGCATTCAACCAAAATTGTCCTTTTCCAGAACGAGTTAAACGGGGTGTGCTTACTACGTCACCTCTAACTATTACCAACTGTTCTTGATTCTTGCTATTCCCAAGTGGAACTGACTTACTAATATCGTTAGCTCCTGGTTGGGGAACACGCAGTTGAAAATAAAACGTTGACAATAATCCGATTAAGCCTGCAACCAATAATATTCTAGGGTGGGGAATAGTTCGTAAATTATGTGCGGCTTTTTTAGCAGCTTGAGGGTTTGTCCTTTGGAAAGCAAGTTTCTTAGAAACAATACGCTGTCTTTGAAACACAACAGCTATCACTACGCTTAAAAATAATATGAATACCCCACCCCAAGGATTCGCACTTAGTAGCAACCCCAAAATATAACCAAGACAAATAATCAAACCAGGAGCTTGAACCATTAAGCTTTGAATAATAGTGAATATAAAATTTTATCCCTTCCTCATACAAGGAAGGGCAGAAAATAGTGCCTCATTATGGTCGGTCAATCAAGTTAAGTAATTAAATTATATTGACATACCTAATCTAAAACCAAGTACAGCGTGCAAAACCATTACACAAAGTGCAGTGCTACCTAAATAAGCATGAAGCGCTCGCAAACCTGGCTTATTACCCCCAAATTTTGTTAAAGAAATTGTGGCATTTATTCCTAATAGTATCAATACAATTGAGCCAGTCCAAAAATGAGAGCTTTGTAAGATTGGTTTATCTTGCATTACCAAAGATAAAACCCCACCAATCGCACCCAACATCATGAATAAAAACATCCACGGTGCCAGTTTACGATGACCGCTGCGACTTTGAGCCGTAACTTCTTTGTCTTCAGTAATTCGCGATCGCCAACCTGTTACACCCACAAAGGTACCCATCACAAAGATTACGATTGCCATCATAGCTGGATGACCCCAATGTACAATTGGTTCGGGAACACCTAAAGAGCCAAACCAATTAGCAATAGGTTTTAATATTTCAGTCAGAGTAGCCATTTATTGAAAAAGTTCGGATATTCGCAACATTAGAATTATTGCAGAGGATTGAGCAATTTATAAAAATAAGCTCTACATCCCCCGCGTAAAACCATGGGGAATTATGACTTAATATCTTTGATTTTTTCTGTTCTTTAGCTCAAGATATCTTCATACAACAGCTTTTTTCAACAATGGAAAACCTAACTTTTCTCGCTGCTCTACATAAAGTTGAGCTACCTTCCTTGCCAAACTTCTAATTCTGCCAATGTACCGAGTTCTTTCGGTGACTGCAATCACACCTCTTGCATCAAGCAAATTAAAAGTATGAGAACACTTCATAATATAGTCCAAGCTTGGTAAAACTAAACCTTTCTCAGTTAATTGCTTAGCTTCTTCCTCATACATATTAAATAGAGTGAACAGCATCTGGGGATTTGAAGCTTCAAAATTATATGTACACTGCTCAATCTCCCCTTGGAGGTGAATATCTCCATACTTTATATTGTCAGTCCAATCAATCTTGGTAATCGCTTCCACTTCTTGTAGATACATCACCAATCGCTCCAAACCATAAGTCATTTCAATCGAAACCGGACGACAATCAATTCCCCCACATTGTTGGAAGTAGGTGAACTGAGTTACTTCCATCCCATCGAGCCAAACTTCCCAACCAGTTCCCCAAGCACCTACAGTTGCATCTTCCCAGTTGTCTTCTACAAAACGAATATCGTGTTCTTCTGGTCGAATTCCCAAAGCCTTCAAAGAGTCCAAATAAATTTCTTGGATGTTATCTGGTGAAGGTTTAATCAGAACTTGGTATTGATAATAGTATTGAAAACGGTTTGGATTTTCTCCATAGCGTCCGTCTGTAGGACGACGACAAGGTTCAACGTAAGCTACAGCCCAAGGTTCTGGTCCTAAAGCTCTTAAAAAAGTATGCGGATTCTTAGTCCCTGCTCCCTTTTCAATATCGTACGACTGAGCAATTAAACAACCTTGACTGCTCCAAAACTCATTTAAAACCGCGATGGCAGACTGAAAATTCATATTTATTCTCCTTTAAGTCAACAATGCATTAACCATTGTTGCTCAAACTTGAAACCTACAGGAGACTTTTTCTATTCTCATTGCCAAATAATGGCTCGCTTAGAGATGGCTTTCGGTCAACTTGAAGAGCAGCTTTAAACTCCTTGGAAGCAAAACTCGACTCATAGCCACCACGGAGAAATATTTTTTCATCTGCTAAAACCCATGTAGCGTGAGGCTTAGAGCGATATGAAAAAAACTAATTCCAAAAAAACTGAAAAAAAGTATTGACACGAATATATTCTCTCGGTACTATGTATAAGTGCCTGAGAGAGAGGAGCGCGAAACGCCTTCACTTCAAGGGTTCCGAACCAAGAAAATTATATATTTGTTTGAAAGCCAGTATACCATGAAAGGTCTGCGTTAGTAAAGTAATTAACCATAACCGAGGTTTAAATCGGTTAGTCAAGGAAAAAGCAGTACTGTGATAGTTACTTTTGTGACTGTTAATTAAGTATTGTAATCCATCAAAACGGAGAGTTTGATCCTGGCTCAGGATGAACGCTGGCGGCGTGCCTAACACATGCAAGTCGAACGGTCTCTTCGGAGATAGTGGCGGACGGGTGAGTAACGCGTGAGAATCTGCCTTTAGGTTCGGGACAACAGTTGGAAACGACTGCTAATACCGAATGTGTCGTAAGATGAAAGATTAATTGCCTAAAGATGAGCTCGCGTCTGATTAGCTAGTTGGTGTGGTAAAAGCATACCAAGGCGACGATCAGTAGCTGGTCTGAGAGGATGATCAGCCACATTGGGACTGAGACACGGCCCAAACTCCTACGGGAGGCAGCAGTGGGGAATTTTCCGCAATGGGCGAAAGCCTGACGGAGCAACGCCGCGTGAGGGAGGAAGGCTCTTGGGTTGTAAACCTCTTTTCTCAAGGAAGATAATGACGGTACTTGAGGAATCAGCATCGGCTAACTCCGTGCCAGCAGCCGCGGTAATACGGAGGATGCAAGCGTTATCCGGAATAATTGGGCGTAAAGCGTTCGTAGGTGGTTCTGTAAGTCTGCTGTTAAAGCGTGTAGCTCAACTACATATAGGCAGTGGAAACTACAAAACTTGAGTGCGTTCGGGGTAGAGGGAATTCCTGGTGTAGCGGTGAAATGCGTAGAGATCAGGAAGAACACCGGTGGCGAAGGCGCTCTACTAGGCCGCAACTGACACTGAGGGACGAAAGCTAGGGGAGCGAATGGGATTAGATACCCCAGTAGTCCTAGCTGTAAACGATGGATACTAGGCGTTGTCTGTATCGACCCGGACAGTGCCGTAGCTAACGCGTTAAGTATCCCGCCTGGGGAGTACGCACGCAAGTGTGAAACTCAAAGGAATTGACGGGGGCCCGCACAAGCGGTGGAGTATGTGGTTTAATTCGATGCAACGCGAAGAACCTTACCAAGGCTTGACATGTCCGGAAGTTCTGGGAAACTAGAATGTGCCTTCGGGAACCGGAACACAGGTGGTGCATGGCTGTCGTCAGCTCGTGTCGTGAGATGTTGGGTTAAGTCCCGCAACGAGCGCAACCCTCGTCCTTAGTTGCCAGCACTTCGGGTGGGCACTTTAGGGAGACTGCCGGTGACAAACCGGAGGAAGGTGGGGATGACGTCAAGTCATCATGCCCCTTACGTCTTGGGCTACACACGTACTACAATGCTATGGACAAAGAGCAGCCAGCTAGCGATAGTGCGCTAATCTCATAAACCATGGCTCAGTTCAGATTGCAGGCTGCAACTCGCCTGCATGAAGTAGGAATCGCTAGTAATTGCAGGTCAGCATACTGCAGTGAATTCGTTCCCGGGCCTTGTACACACCGCCCGTCACACCATGGAAGTTGGTCACGCCCGAAGTCGTTACCCTAACCGTTCGCGGAGGGGGATGCCGAAGGTAGGACTGATGACTGGGGTGAAGTCGTAACAAGGTAGCCGTACCGGAAGGTGTGGCTGGATCACCTCCTTTTAAGGGAGACCTGACCACTCATATGTCGAAAGCAATTTGTAATTAGATGATGAGAAGGTACATCCCAGGTCGTGACGTAGGCTAGGTAATATTTTAGGCTTTCAAACAATTATAGGTTCGGTAATTAATTAATGATTCAAAGTTAATTAGTTAATTAATTATCACTTATGGGCTATTAGCTCAGGTGGTTAGAGCGCACCCCTGATAAGGGTGAGGTCCCTGGTTCGAGTCCAGGATGGCCCACCTGAATAATTAGTAATGGGTAATTAATAGTTAGTAATTATTTTTTAATTACGAACTACGAATTAGAAATTACGAATTATTGCATGGGGGTATAGCTCAGTTGGTAGAGCGCTGCCTTTGCAAGGCAGATGTCAGCGGTTCGAGTCCGCTTACCTCCACCAAATTTAAATTATTAAATAAATTAAATTGGAAATACTTCAGCACCCAGACTTATAAAGTCGGAATGCTGGATTTTTAATCCAGTCAGAACCTTGAAAACTGCATATTCACGCGAAATGATTTAGGTAGTCTTTAATTACTTAGGTAATTAGGGAAAGTATCTAGATATCCTATTTTGTAAAAGCCAATAATTGTTGGAAATCTTTGTGGTCAAGCTACAAAGGGCTAATGGTGGATACCTAGGCACGTAGAGGCGATGAAGGACGTGGCTACCGACGAAACGTTCCGGGGAGCTGGAAGCAAGCGATGAGCCGGAAATGTCCGAATGGGACAACCCTTAATACGACCTGTTGAATATATAGACAGGAACGAGCCAACCCGGCGAATTGAAACATCTTAGTAGCCGGAGGAAGAGAAAACAAAAGTGATTCCCCTAGTAGCGGTGAGCGGACGGGGAATAGCCTAAACTATATTGCTTGCAATATAGGGTTGTGGGACAGCGACATGGAATCCATAGATTAGATGAAGCAGCGAAATACTGCACCAGAGAAGGTGAAAGTCCTGTAGTCGAAAATTGATTGGATACTAGCTGTATCCCGAGTAGGTAGGGGCACGTGAAATCCCTATTGAATCAGCGAGGACCATCTCGTAAGGCTAAATACTACTACGTGACCGATAGCGAAAAGTACCGCGAGGGAAAGGTGAAAAGAACCCCGGAAGGGGAGTGAAATAGAACATGAAACCATTAGCCTACAAGCAGTTGAAGCACGATTAAACGTGTGACAGCGTGCCTGTTGAAGAATGAGCCGGCGACTTATAGGTACTGGTAGGTTAAGGCGGGAATGCCGGAGCCAAAGAGAAATCGAGTCTGAATAGGGCGTTAATCAGTATTTATAGACCCGAACCCTGGCGATCTAACCATGCCCAGGATGAAGCTTGGGTAACACCAAGTGGAGGTCCGAACCGACTGATGTTGAAAAATCAGCGGATGAGGTGTGGTTAGCGGTGAAATGCCAATCGAGCCAGGAGCTAGCTGGTTCTCCCCGAAATGTGTTGAGGCGCAGCGGTAATGATTATATCTGGGGGGTAAAGCACTGTTTCGGTGCGGGCTGCGAGAGCGGTACCAAATCGATGCAAACTCAGAATACCCAGAGAACACATTGCCAGTGAGACGGTGGGGGATAAGCTTCATCGTCAAGAGGGAAACAGCCCAGACCGCCAGCTAAGGTCCCAAAATTATTACTAAGTGGCAAAGGAGGTGGGAGTGCATAGACAACCAGGAGGTTTGCCTAGAAGCAGCCATCCTTGAAAGAGTGCGTAATAGCTCACTGGTCAAGCGCTCCTGCGCCGAAAATGAACGGGACTAAGTAATATACCGAAGCTGCGGACTTACATTGTAAGTGGTAGGGGAGCGTTCTATACGGGTAGAAGCAATAGCGGCGAGCAGTTGTGGACTGTATAGAAGTGAGAATGTCGGCTTGAGTAGCGAAAATATATGTGAGAATCATATACCCCGAAACCCTAAGGGTTCCTCCGCCAGGTTCGTCCTCGGAGGGTTAGCCGGGACCTAAGGCGAGGCTGAAAAGCGTAGTCGATGGACATAGGGTCAATAATCCCTAGCTATTAAGTGGGAGCATAGTCAGGACGCATGAAGGATAGCTACACCCTGATTGGATTGGGAGTTTTCCACGGAGAACGCGTAGTGAAGAATAGTGCCAAGAAAAGCCGATTATGTGTTGAAAGCTTAGTACCCGTACCCGAAACCGACACAGGTAGGGAGGTTGAGTAAACTAAGGGGCGCGAGATAACTCTCTCTAAGGAACTCGGCAAAATGACCCCGTAACTTCGGAAGAAGGGGTGCCTGCGAGAGCAGGTCACAGTAAAGAGGCCCAGGCGACTGTTTACCAAAAACACAGGTCTCTGCAAACTCGTAAGAGGACGTATAGGGGCTGACGCCTGCCCAGTGCCGGAAGGTTAAGGAAGTTGGTCAGTCCTTCGGGATGAAGCTAACGACTGAAGCCCCGGTGAACGGCGGCCGTAACTATAACGGTCCTAAGGTAGCGAAATTCCTTGTCGGGTAAGTTCCGACCCGCACGAAAGGCGTAACGATCTGGGCACTGTCTCGGAGAGAGGCTCGGCGAAATAGGATTGTCTGTGAAGATACGGACTACCTGCACCCGGACAGAAAGACCCTATGAAGCTTTACTGTAGTCTGGAATTGGGTTCGGGCTTGGCTTGCGCAGTATAGGTGGGAGGCGTTGAAGCATTCCTTGTGGGGAATGTGGAGCCAACAGTGAGATACCACTCTAGCGAAGCTAGAATTCTAACCTACTTCCGTTAGCCGGAAGAGGAACAGTTTCAGATGGGCAGTTTGACTGGGGCGGTCGCCTCCTAAAAGGTAACGGAGGCGCGCAAAGGTTCTCTCAGCACGCTTGGAAACCGTGCGTCGAGTGTAAAGGCAATAAGAGAGCTTGACTGCAAGACCTACAAGTCGAGCAGGGTGGAAACACGGCCTTAGTGATCCGACGGCTCAGAATGGAATGGCCGTCGCTCAACGGATAAAAGTTACTCTAGGGATAACAGGCTGATCTCCCCCAAGAGTCCACATCGACGGGGAGGTTTGGCACCTCGATGTCGGCTCATCGCAACCTGGGGCGGAAGTACGTCCCAAGGGTTGGGCTGTTCGCCCATTAAAGCGGTACGTGAGCTGGGTTCAGAACGTCGTGAGACAGTTCGGTCCATATCCGGTGCAGGCGCAAGAACATTGAGAGGAGTCCTCCTTAGTACGAGAGGACCGGGAGGGACGCACCGCTGGTGTACCAGTTATCGTGCCAACGGTAAACGCTGGGTAGCCAAGTGCGGAGCGGATAACCGCTGAAAGCATCTAAGTGGGAAGCCCACCTCAAGATGAGTGTTCTCATGGCATAAGCCAGTAAGGTCACGGGAAGAATACCCGTTTATAGGTGGTAGGTGGAAGTGCAGTAATGTATGTAGCCGAGCCATGCTAACAGACCGAGGGCTTGACCTCAAATAACAATACAATACAAAATATTCGCGTGAATGTGCAGCCTTCAGGGACTCTGTATTCCCTACAAGTTTCCTGGTGCCTATGGCATAGTGGAACCACACTGATTCCATCCCGAACTCAGAGGTGAAACGCTGTTGCGGCGACGATAGTTGGAGGGTTGCCTCCTGTGAAAATAGCTCGGTGCCAGGTTTTTAATTCTAACTAAATAATGTAAAGTCTCCTTCTCCATATTTGAAGGGGACTTTATTTTTGCAATATTGTTTGTTAATTTTGTATTTTTCAACATACAATCAAAGTAAAATAGGAGTCTACAGAAGTTTCTAAGGAACAAAAATTTTGAATCTTTTAAACTAGATTGTCTGTTAACCACTTAAGTTTGACAAACAATTACTACTTCACAAATGGTAAATCAGATCAATGATATTGCTTCGCAAGCTAGTCAAGGCAGTATTGCGGCAATTATTCAAGTTTTGAATCAAAAGTTAGGTAATTCTGGTGTAAGAACTAGAGCAGTATTTGACGGTAGAGTTCTACAACTTCTATGTGAAGCTCGTACCAAAGAAAGTCTTGAAAAATCGTCTTTGGTACAGAAAATAAAGCAAATATTAGAATCTATTGCACCTCGTAACGTACATAGAGTAAACATTAATAGTCGTATTGTTCGAGAGCAACAGTTATTGTGGCTGGAAGAAATCAATCGCGATCCAGAAAATCAGTTACTATGGTCAGAACAAATCACTTTAAAAAAACCAAATGTTTTAAAGCGAATAATTAGGGATTTTCAAGAGAATAAGAAAGAATCACAAAAAATACAACTACCTCAACCTCAATCTTCTCGACATTTAATAGTTAGTAATAAAAGTAAGCCGAAGAAATCATTCTTAGGAGGGATGATGAATGTATTTGGTTTATGCTTTTTAATATTATCAGCAGGTTGGTTAACCTATTATTTTTTAGGTAGTAGGATTAAAAATTCAATAGAGACAGCAACTTTAAGATACGAAACACCGAATGAATCTAAGATAAAATTTTCAAAGCCTACAGATACTAATAAAAGCCAATTAAAGACCCCTGTTGTCGATTCCTCTCAAGCAGCTTCTAAAAACCTAGACGACGACATATTTTATACTGCGATACGAATTGCTAATCAAGCAGTAGAAGATAGAAAAACAGCTAATACTTCGGATAAATGGTTAGATGTGGCGGAAAAATGGCAATATGCGTCCGATTTGATGGCTGAGGTTCCATCTACTCATAGTCGCTTCAAGGAAGCACAGTCAAGGATTCAACTCTATAAAGAATATAGTGATTTGGCCAAGGAAAAAGCGAATAAAGAGTAGTTTTAGTTCTAGGTTATATGTAGCGATGCGTCATGTTTTGTTAATTGAAGAAAAAATTTCGTCATGAACAGCAAAATTATTGTTGATTTAAGACGCAGCTATTTTCAAATACCTCAACCTTTAAATCAACAGATATTTGATTTAACTTTAAATTTACAGAGCCATGCTTTTTTAAGAAATGCTGCTTGCCAAAATATTTATCTTTATCTGACAAATTATGTAAAAGCATTTTCTGAGTATTGGTTTAAGAAAAGCTTGAGTAACTTGATGATACTTGACTGGGGATGTGGAAAAGGTCATATTTCTTATCTGATGCAGGAAATAGGTGCTGAAATTACATCTTGCGACGTGGATGGTGCAGATGATTCTAGTTTTGCTCAAAACACACCAATTATTGAAAAAGCATCTATAAATGTTATTCCTTTAGAACATCCTTACATACTTCCCTTTAATGATGCGAGTTTCGATATTGTCTTGAGTTTTGGAGTACTCGAACATGTCCCCAATGACTTTGAATCGCTTCAGGAAATTCATCGAATATTGAAATCTTCGGGGCTAATTTTTTGTTTCTTTCTTCCTTACCATCTTTCATGGACACAACGTTTAGCGCATCTTCGGGGAGACTTTTATCATGACCGGTTGTATAGTAAGAAAATGGTTAAAAAGCTTCTTAAACAGAGCAAATTTGAACTTATAGATATTTGGCATCGACAACTTTTGCCCAAAAATAGTATTTCCTACAGTAATTACCGTACTTTTGAATTTATTGACCAATGGATAACTGAATATACACCGTTAAAATACACTGCAACTAATATTGAGTTCGTTGCTTGTAAAAGGTAGGTATGTGTTTATTGTCTTCATTTTTATAAAATTATGACAAGCTTCTACTGTATTAGAGTTGCGTTTACGTTAATATACATAAATACCAGTTCAAGGTCGGGCTGCTCGCGAAAGAATTTTTCAAGATATTAAATCGGAGTATTTCCCAATAGACGCAGAACTAGCAATAAAATATTTTCGCAAAAGTCCGTCAGCCCGTGCTCGTTTAGCTTTAATATTTAAAGATGTTGTTATTGGATTAACAGTCAGTTTATTAACCTAAAGTCTTCCTGATGATGAAAGAGCATGTCAATTCTCTGCAATTCATGCAGTATCAAGCATGTATCCCGAAGAAACAAGAGAAATATTAAATGATAAATTCTCGGATACCATCCTTAATAAAGTGGATGATGACAATTGGGATAAAGTAATTATTTATCTTGGAAAAGTTAATATTTGGGATTATCTTGCTGAAGCACGTTAAATAAAATTTGACTATCTTGATGTTGCTTTGTCATAGGCGATCGCACTTCAGAAAAAAGTATAAAGACGCAGCTTTATCACCACGTCTCTAAGAGAAAATATACCTAAACACTCATTTCCAACATCCGCTGCATAGGACGCAAAGCCTTTACCCTCGTTTCTTCACTCATCGTAATTTCTGGCTCGCGATTCTTCATCGCTAAATAAAGCTTTTCCAAAGTATTTAATCGCATAAACGGACATTCATTACAATTGCAATTATTCGTTGGAGGTGCGGGAATAAATTGTTTTCTTGGTGCTTGTTTTTGCATTTGATGAATGATTCCCGGTTCTGTAGCGACGATAAACTCATCACTATCACTCTGCTGACAATATTTTAATAAAGCTGCTGTCGAACCAATAAAATCAGCGTGTTGTAATACAGTTGTTTCGCATTCAGGGTGAGCAATTACCTCAGCCTGTGGATGTTCAATTTTTAACTGCACAATCTTCTTCTCAGAAAAAGTTTCATGAACGATACAGCTACCTTGCCACAATAATAAATCTCGTCCCGTTTGTTCCATCACGTACCGTCCCAAGTTACGGTCTGGTGCAAAAATAATCGGCTGTTCTTCCGGTATTTGCTGGACAATTTTGACTGCATTGGAACTGGTGCAGATAATATCGCTCATCGCTTTGATTTCCGCAGTGCAGTTAATGTAGGAAATCACTAAATGCTCTGGATGCGCTGCCTTAAATGCTGCAAATTCATTACTCGGACAGCTATCAGCTAAAGAACAACCAGCATCCAAATCTGGCAATAAAACTAACTTATCTGGATTAAGAATCTTTGCCGTTTCTGCCATGAAGTGAACCCCAGCAAAGACTATAACATCTGCATTTGTATCGGCTGCTGCTCTGGAAAGTTGCAACGAGTCGCCAATAAAATCTGCAATATCTTGAATATCTGGTTCTTGGTAATAGTGCGCCAAAATAACAGCATTAAGTTCTTTTTTCAGATTCTTAATAGCTGTAAACAAATCTAGTGGTAATGCACCCAGTTGGGTTGTCTGAGGTCTTCGCAGTGCGGTAGTAAACACAATAGGTTTCGGTTAATGTTTTTTAATCTAAAATCTCGCAATGAAGGTACCAGAGTTTACCTTACCCCTCATCCCTATTACTGTGAGAAGGTTTGGCAATCAAATAATACGTATGTGCAAGACATAATTCTTAATCTTGAAATAATTATAGTACTTTTTACCAAAATTACTATAGGGATAATACGACTTTAAGGAAATTGTGCCAAAATCGGTTTGAGTTTCCTATCCTGGAAACATATGGAAAGGAAAGTGGCATGACAAGCAGTCAGATAACAAACTCGAAAAACGTCAAAATCGCTGTAGTAGGAGACGTTCACGACCAGTGGGAAAGCGAAGATGGGATTGCACTCAAGCGTCTGGGCGTTGATTTGGTGCTATTCGTCGGAGATTTTGGGAATGAATCGGTAGAAGTTGTGAGAAAAGTAGCTTCTTTAGATATCCCCAAAGCTGTTGTAATGGGCAATCACGATGCATGGTACACTGCCACAGAATGGGGACGTAAAAAGTGTCCCTACGACCGCACTAAAGAAGATTGGGTTCAACAGCAACTAGATTTTTTAGGTGATACCCATGTTGGTTTCGGTAAGTTCGATTTTCCCGATTTCAATTTAACTGTAGTGGGAAGTCGTCCTTTCACTTGGGGTGGACCGAAATGGAAATTTGCTGATTTATGTAAAGAAAGATTTGGGGTTGGAACTCTTGAAGAATCAACCACCAGAATTATGGAAGCAGTAAACAGTGCTGCTCATGAAACGATTATTTTTCTGGGTCATAACGGACCATCTGGATTAGGAGATAAACCCGAAGACCCCTGTGGAAAAGACTGGCATCCGATTGGTGGGGATTACGGCGACCCAGATTTTGCCGAAGCAATTTCTCAAGCTATTACTACTAATAAAAATATTCCTTTGGTGACATTTGGTCATATGCACCATAGCTTGCGACATACAAAAGTATTGCGAAAGCGTATTTTTAGAAGTCCAGAAGGAATTATTTATTTAAATGCAGCCAGCGTACCGCGAATTATTGAAAAACCTCAAGATAAGCTGCGTAATTTTTCAATAGTCGAACTCGAAGACGGGAAAGTCGCAAAAGCTTCACTCGTATGGATTGGCAACGACTTCACTATTAAATCTGAGGAAATTCTTTATCAAAAATCTACTTCGATGGTGCAACCAGCGTAGAACTATTGTATAATGTGTAATTGGTCAGCCATTATCTAAGCTTCATCGCTTAAGATTAATTGCTGACAGCTACCTGGAGAGGTGGCAGAGTGGTCGAATGCGCTCGACTTGAAATCGAGTGTACCGAAAGGTACCGTGGGTTCGAATCCCACCCTCTCCGTTGAATAAAAGAAGTTGAAAAATTCTTAGACTAAAATACTGAGCCTATCAAAGCTTAGAATCAAAATTAGTTTAGGAATTTTTAATTTGCAGAAATAAAGTTACAGTTAAAGCTTTAGTTAAATATTGCTAAAATCTTTCACCATTCTCAACAAGCACCTTGGAGGAAATTCCGGGGCTAATACCCAAAGTAGTCTAAAGATGACTGGATAATGCTTTGAGTGGGTAGGTTAAAACCAAAATCTTAGACCACTTGCACAAACCTGATTTCTTTTTGATTTTAGAACGAGATAATAATACTTTCATGACTAAAAATCGGGTTTCTCCGGGCTTCTTGAGAATAGTGCAAGATGCTAGATATCAAAAAATTCTCCTGAAATTTAAATAACTCTGGAGTTTGAGTTTTTGACTCTGGTACGTAAAGTATAATTAGGGTTTGCTGAATAAAATTATAAGTCTTGTCAGATAAGACTTTCAGACCTTTTTATCTTTTTCTTGTGCAAGCTTATGTAACGTATTAGCTCAAAACCCTTGGACTTTTTTCTAAAATTATTGCTTAAATTTAGAATTCAAGCCGCAAAACCTAATATTTTTAAGCTTTGTAGGTTCTATTTTAAATTTTTAGGCTTTTTCAGCAAGCCCTAATTAGCGAAGCTAAACCCTTTGAGCGTGATGCAATTATTTCTTTATTTTCTGAGCCAACATATAATATTAATTAATATATAGCAACATTTATCACATTTTAAATAAAATAAACTCCGCATCATTCCGGATACTGAAAACAGCGTAATATCACCTTTCATCCGTGTATATCCACTGGCAAGCAATACTGAAGCGATGCTAGTTTAGCAACACGAATGAAACTTTTGTTACTTCTTTAAAGGGTGCATTGACGGGAACCTATTAGAATTTTTCTTCTGAAAATTTTTAATAGGTTCCCTTGACAGATTTAATATATTTAGCCCCATCTGTAATCAGATGAGGCTAATTTTGCGTAACAAAGATTCATTTCCCTTCAGTCAATTCAATGCGAATAATATCAAATGACTCTTGAAGATAACTCTACTAAATTTATCACTACAGAAGCGATAAAATCCGGAACGGAATCTACCGAACAACAAATATGGGACGCTGTTAAAAATGCGTTCGCAGATAGAAACTGTATCGGATATTGGCGATATCCCATTTTCTCGAAGGTAGGAGAAGTCCGCAAGGAACCTGATATCCTTGTTGTCGATAGAGAATTTGGTTTAACGGTAGTTGAAATTCTGCCAGTTACCATTGAGCAAATAACCGAAATTACAGATAATAATTGGCTTTTACAAGACTTCCGAACCGCACAAGTATCTCCATCTCAATTAGCAGAACATCAATTACGCGCTTTAATTGCATATACTGACCGAGAATCGGCTATTTGGCGTAAAGTCAATGGTAGAACTATTGTTGCTCTACCTTTAATTACTCAAGAACAGTGGGAAGAAAGAGGTTTTAATCAATTACCAAATTGTCCTGCAATTATTTTTCAAGACCAGTTGAGCAAAGCTGCTTTACTTGAAAAGATTCAACAAACTTCTCCCATAGTTCCTGGAGAAAACCTAGAAGATAAAGACTGGGAACTACTACTTTCAGTAATTGGAGGAACTCCCGTACTTCGCAAACCTCAGCGCGATATTGCTGTTAGTGGTAAAACCCGCGCTAGCGTCATGGATGCTTTGCGTCAAAGACTTTATGAAATAGATTTACAGCAAGAACATATTGGTAAAGAAATTCCTCCCGGACCTCAACGTATTCGAGGGATTGCTGGCTCTGGTAAGACTGTTTTACTATGTCAAAAAGCAGCCCACATGCATCTAAAGCATCCCGATTGGGATATTGCTTTGGTGTTTTTCACTCGCTCTTTATATGACTTAATGATTGGTTTATTAGACCAGTGGATGCGCCGTTTTAGCGGTGGAGATTTACATTATGACCCAAAAGCAAATTTAAAATTGCGCGTGCTTCATGCTTGGGGTGCGAAAGAACAACCGGGTTTATATGGGACAATTTGCGAATACCACGGTAAAAGACGCGGAACAGTTGTAGATACTAACCAAGGACAACCAAATCGGGGATTAGCGGAATTATGCAAGCGGTTGCAGGAAGAAATATCAGTTGAGCCAATGTTTGACGCTATCTTGATTGATGAGGGTCAAGATTTAGTTGCTGACGAAAATTTGAAATATCAAGATAAACAAGCAATTTACTGGTTAGCTTATCAAGCTTTACGACCTGCAAGCGAGGAAACACCAGAAGAAAAGCGCTTGATTTGGGCTTACGATGAAGCACAAAGCCTTGATAGCTTGGTAGTACCCAAAGCTAAAGAAGTATTTGGTCAAGAATTAAGCAATATTCTAAATAAGCAACCACAATACCCCGGTGGTATCAAACGTTCGGAAGTAATGCGTCACTGTTACCGCACTCCCGGTCCAATTCTGACCGCAGCACACGCTATTGGTATGGGTTTGCTGCGTGGTGAGGGAATGCTTTCGGGTATTACCAACAAAAAAGATTGGGACAGAATCGGTTACGAAGTTCAAGGTGATTTCCGCAGAGTCGGTAAGCCAATTACCATAACCCGTCTACCACAGTTCTCTCCCAACCCAATACCCGAACTTTGGGGAGAACCCGTACTAGAATTTAAAACCTACAGTTCCCGTGAAGAAGAGTTAACAGCTTTGTCTGAGAAGATCATGCACAATATTGTCAATGATGGTCTTAATCCCAGCCGCGATATTTTAGTAGTTGTTTTAGGCTCTAATTCCGAAGCGATAGAGCTAGAACGAGAAGTTGCTGATTTCTTAATTGAGCAAAATATTGACGTTTATATTCCGACTGCTAGAATGTTAAACGATTTGTATCCTGAATATCCTAATAACGATCCAGATAAATTCTGGCATGAGGATGGTGTTACTGTGTCTCGCATCAATCGCGCTAAGGGACACGAAGCCGATATGGTTTATGTAGTTGGCTTTGATAAAGTTGCTCGTAACGATTCGGATATGAATCACCGCAACCAATTGTTTGTAGCTTTAACTAGGACAAGAGGTTGGGCAAGTCTAAGCGGTGTTGGAAACTATTCAATGTATGATGAAATGCGGCGAGTAATTAGTAGTGGAGATACTTTTACCTTTACTTATAAACGTCCACCGAAGCGCGATATTGGAGATGGGGAGGATGTTTAGAAATTTCTGAGTTACACTAAGAAAAATGCTAAGGGGGCGGGCTTAAACCGCCCTCGTTAGCAGAGGAACGCTAATGTGTAAAGTACCATGATATTTCAGGTGAGTGCGTCCGCATTATTCCTGAAATATCCCACTAATAGTTTTTTAACTATCCGTGGTTATACAGTCAGAAGATATATTTGTTAGTTATTAAGTAATTAGTTATTAATTGCTTTAAATTTAGTGAAGATATAGCTTTTAAGCGATTCGCTTGCTTAATTAGTTGCAAATCTAAGCAGAATTTTATATTTTTTGATACTCGTATACTTTTTTATTGTTCGCAATTAAAGCAGGTCATCTGGCTAATATTTACTTCTGTTAAAAAATCTTTACAGTAGTTTGTCTAATCAATTTGCGAGAAATTTGATGTGAAGCGACAAATAATTGACAAATAATAAACTAATCTCAAGCTGTCCCAATTACTCCTCTACAACTTCGACTAACTCTTCAATCATTACGTCGAATGCGCGTGCCAACTTCTGAATAGCGGTAAAGTCAACACTAGTCATTCCAGGAGAACGGGCATAGGTTTTTAAAGTACTGTAAATCACTCCGGAGCGGTCAGAAACTTCTTTGAGCGTCCAACCTTTCTCGTTTGCAAATTCTCTAATCCTTAATCTTACTAGCCCCATTAAGCTACTAATTATTAGCTAATAAAAAAATTACCTAAAACATTTACTCTTCTAAAACTTCGACTAACTCTTCAATCATCACGTCAAATGTACGCGCTAATTTCCGAATAGCAGTGAAATCAACCATCGTCATTCCAGGCGAACGGGCATAGGTTCTTAAAGTACTATAAACAACTCCAGAACGGTCAGAGACTTCCTTTATTGTCCATCCTTTCTCAGCAGCAAGCTCTCTTACTTTTAACCTGATTATTCCCATATCCTCTTGACAACTGACGACGCTTAGTCGAATAATGTTTTTATTCTATCAAAAATAAATGATTACCCTTCACAATAACAGAAAGGGTAATCAAAGTAAAAGTAAAATCCCGAAAACAAAGTGCATCAGCAGATTCCTCCTACTTGCGATAGGGCTTATCTGCTAACCGATGCATCTATTACTGCATACAGGATTCATCTACTATGTTAACATCGCTCAAACCAAGAAAGCTCGTTATCAGACAATCAAAAATTTCTTATAAATCTTCAGAAATTCATCCCTTAGCTCGATTCGTCACTGAAGAAGCAGTTTGTTTGAAGTTTAAGATTAAATTTGAAGACATTTATGTAGTCGAATGCTGGCAATATGTCGTCTACGTCCACGGCAAGGGTTTGAGCAAATTTGTCAGCTACGCCGATTTCCCGCCAGTTGTAGGAGTTGCACCACCAACCACTTCAGAAATGACCAAATGGCGCAGACGCTGGTTAAAGAAGCATGATTTTGCGAACGCGAAGCAAGCACCCAAGTGGTGGGCGCATTTCTTCGCAATCCAATTCAAGCAAAGTATTGGAGAAACTGTTTTGTACAACTGGGGTAAATTAATTAATTCAATAAGATTTGCCTTTAATGAAGAAATATTACAAAAACTGCGAAACTGCTACCGCTATAACAAGGAATTATTGGTTAGTAGTTAATTGATAGCTGAAGAGTTTATCAACTAACAACTAACAACTAACAACTAACAACTATTAAGCGTTAGCTGATTCCAAAAGCTTCTTTCTAGCTCTTTCAGCGCGTGCTTCAGCAGAAGTCATAACCTCTTCAATACTTTCGAGCATTTCACCGGGGAAGTTTTCTAAAACCCTCGTAGAAAGTGCAACTCTGCCTTTTCCTTCATCTATATCGATGATCAGAGCTTTAATTTCTTGGTCTGGTTGAAATACCTTTTCTAGATTTTCAATAAATTTTTGGCTTATCTGCTTGATGTGGAGTAACGCACTAACGCCATTTAAATCAACAAATACACCAAATGGTTTAATACCAGTTATCTTTCCTTCTGCTAATTGGCCTATTTCTAATAAACTAAAGCTTGCAGAACTTTTCGCCAAACGCTGAGAAAGTACAAGTTTATTTGTATCGCGGTTAACTTCCAAAAAGCTAACAGTCAGTTTCTGACCTTTAAGTGCTTCCAAATTATTGCGCTCAAGCAGGTGAGAACGAGGAATAAAACCGCGTAAACCAAGAAGATTGACGGTAACTCCACCTTTATTGGTATTCATTACCTGTACGTCTACACTTTTGGTGGTTTCTTGCATTTCTAGCAACTTGTCCCAAATCTGCCTCATTTCTAACTGACGGCGAGAAACGGTTACTTGACCTTCTGCATTTTGCTCTTGGACAATTACAAATTCTAGTTCCTCATGAAGTGGTAGAACTTCCGATAAATCTATTACCTCTCTCAAAGCCGCTTCATGACGGGGGATAAAGGCTGAAGATTTGCCTCCAATATCGGCATAAGCTCCGTCTGGGTCAATTTGGAATACTTTCCCTTTAACTACCTGTCCTTTTTGAAACTGGTAATCATGTTTTTCTAAAGCTGCCGCAAAATCGTCCATTGTAAAAGGCGTAGCGGCTTGTTGAGAGATGTTTGCTTCGTTCTCCATAACAAATTGAAGATGAATTAAGATTTAGAGCGCCCTTGATAAGAGCTAATTATTAGTTATTAGCCATTAATTATTAAGCAAATAATAATTCAACATCTCACAAACCTTTTTAAACGGTTATTAACCTGTAAAAAAAAGTAAATTGATAAATGCTAATTATCCGATTAGTAATTAATGACAACTCTTACACCATATCCTACAAATTCATTCAACACCGCTAAAGCTGCCCAAATAATTCTTGAACCTGCTGCCAAGCATCCGCAGCAGCTTCGGCATTGTAGCTGGGGCGGCGGTCGCAAAAGAAACCGTGATTGGCATTTTGGTAACGAAATACACGGCTTTGTACTTGATACTTTTCTAATTCTGCTTCAATTTGGTCTACTTGTTCTGTAGGGATACTGGAATCTTCCATACCAAAAAAGGTATAAAGCATACCTTGAATTTCTGAAGTAACATTTATAGTAGGTTCGCCATTACCGGGAGTACTAGTAGTTATACGTGCGCCGTAAAATGAAGCAGTAGCTTTTATATCATTTAAACTTGCCGCGAGGTATGCTACATGACCTCCGAAGCAAAAGCCAATGCAGCCAAATGCATCTTGTTTTACTTCGGGTAAGGTTTTTAGATAATCGATAGCTGATTGAATATCTTTTAACAGTTCTGGGGCTTTAGTTTGTCCCCAAGCGTAATCTTTGCCTACTTTTATATCTTCAGGGGTATAACCAGTTGCAAAGCCTGGAGCTTGACGTTGAAATAACGCAGGTGCTATTGCAATATATCCTTCCTTGGCGATACGTTCGGTAACTTCCCTAATGTGGTCATTAACTCCAAATATCTCCTGCAATACAACAATTCCGGGATAGCTGCCCGTTTCTTGAGGTTTTGCTAAGTAACCATCTATCTGTACCGAATCTGAAGCTATTTCTATATTTTTGGTGTCGATTGCACGCTCTGTCATAATAGTTTTTACCAGTATGGTGTGATTATTGGATATAGTTATGCCAGTAACGAGAATTTAACTCTCGCAAAATTATCAATTAGTATTAACCTTTTATGTGAAAAATTTTCCCTTATTAAATTCGATGTATAAATAAAATATCTAGTCTACAAGCAACTGACACTAATTTTTACAGGTTTCTTTTTTAAGCTATTAGCACCCCCCCCAAACGAAGGTGATGATTCAATTCCGCATTCAGCCAGATAGTGAAATTCCCGCATCCACTCAGCTTT
Source organism: Calothrix parasitica NIES-267 (assembly GCF_002368095.1). Taxonomy (GTDB): domain Bacteria; phylum Cyanobacteriota; class Cyanobacteriia; order Cyanobacteriales; family Nostocaceae; genus Rivularia; species Rivularia parasitica. Next base: position 8,360,039 of record NZ_AP018227.1, read on the forward strand.
TCAACCAAATTAGATTCGCGATCGCATCGCGGCAATATCCACCAGCTTATAAGTTGCCTTCAACGCGAGCATTGGCGATGCAAACGGGCTTGCATCGCAATACAATTAGTAAAGTTTACCGCCAATTAGAGGAAGATGGGCTTGTAGAAAGTCTGGCTGGTTCGGGAATTTACGTCCGCGCTCAGGGACATGAGGGCGGTAGTAAATTACAATCGCCGATTCTCAAACAACACCCCCTAGCTTATAAAGTGGTTCAGAAGGCTCTTGATGAACTACTTGCTCAAGGTTGTTCCCTCAATCAAGCCCGCGAGATATTTCTGGCTGAAATTGATTGGCGATTGCGTTGTAGCGCACGGGTGCTTGTAGCTGTACCAAGTCAGGATATCGGTGCTGGTGAATTGATAGTACAAGAATTAGAGCAAACGCTACAAATTCCAGTTCAGCTAGTTGCTACCGAAGAACTATCAGCTGTATTGGATAAAACTACTTCGGCAACGGTGGTTACAAGTCGATATTTTATCGGAGAAGTAGAAGCAATTGCAGCACCAAGAGCAGTACGTGTAATCCCTCTTGATATCCACGATTACGCAAAAGAATTAAGTACTGTTAAGAATTTATCAAAAGACAGTTGTATTGGCATTGTCAGCCTTAGTTCCGGAATTCTCCGAGCGACAGAAGTAATTCTCCACGGTTTACGAGGAGATGAAATATTAGTGATGACTTCTCAGCCCAAAGATAGCTATAAATTAGGAGCAATAGTTAAGCGGGCACAATTAATTTTTTGTACTGATAAAACCAGTTATTCAGCAGTACAAAATGCTATGCAAATAGCTATAGAAGATATTATTCGTCCACCCAAGTTAATTAGCTGTGAAAATTATATCGGTAGCAAATCAATTAACTTACTTAAGAGAGAATTAGGTTTAGGGTAGGGAATTGGGCATGGGAAACTGGAAATAGAAGAAGTTAGGATTATAGTCTATTTGCACTTCTTCTACCCTATGTCTTACTCATGCAGAAAGCAGAGTAGGTAATTGCAAAAATTCTTTAACTGTTTCCAAGTAAGTTTTAGAGTCTTCTAACATCGGGAAATGAGCCGTGTTAGAAATCATTACATACTCTACTTTGTCGCTTAACATAGCCGCTTTCCGCCCCATTTCGGCGGGAATGATTTTATCGTATTCCCCAGATATTAATAAGGTTGGTACTTTTACCTTGGCAAACTCTTTTGGCATTAATTCGGCCTGAGCTTTACTTACCGAAGTATAAATAGTATTCAAAGCTGCTTCGTAATCAGCTATCAAAAAGTCTTCTAAAAAAGCCTGACGTTCGGTTGCTTTTATAGAACGATACAGAAATCGTGCCATAAACATTCTGTCAACTAATGGAATTTTTCCTAACCATTCTGGACGGAATTTGACAACGTAGCCACCAAATTTATGAAAGGCTTCAAAAGACTTTTTGTCATACTCAAAAATACCACTACAAGTCAAAATTGCTTTTTCTATACGTTCTTGATATTGGTTAACAAACAAAGTCGCAATTGATGCTCCCATTGAATGAGCATTAACAAATACTCGTTCCAATTTCAATTCATCAAGCAATACAGCCAAATCCTCAGCGTATTCTTCTAACTCGTAGGTTAATTCTACTATTGCTTCTTCCTCTTTTTTGTCTTGAAGAGAATCTACTCTAGCAATAGGTTTTCCATGAGAACGACCAAAACCGCGCATATCGTATAGCAAACAATCAAACTGCTCTGACAAAACCCGAGCGGTACTTTCCCAATATCTAGCGCTACCAGCCCAACCGTGGATAAAGACCATTACTGGTTTTGGCGAATCACTAGATATTTGTTTTATCCACTGGTAATAATGTTCTACGCCCCGAACTTTAATATAAGCCATGCATCAAAAAATTTAATTTCAAAAACAAAAAAATTAGAAGCTAAGAATTAACCCTAATTAATTCTCAACTTCTAACTTTTAATTCCTTACTATATTTAAGCTGATTCAGGCTTCGGTAGGGAAGAGGGATGTACCAACAATTCTGCTGTGGAACGCTTCTCTACCATTTCACGAGTGACCGTACAAATATTTACATCTTTACGAGAAGGTAATTCGTACATTACATCCAGCATCAGTTCTTCTACAATACCCCGTAATGCTCTAGCACCAGTCTTACGACGGTAAGCTTCTTGAGCAATTGCTTTCAGAGCTTCTGCATTAAACTCCAACTGAACGCTGTCCATATTCAACAGTTTTTGATACTGCTTGACCAAAGCACTGCGCGGCTTGGTTAATATCGACATCAGCGCTTCTTCATCAAGTGGATCTACTACTGCTACCATTGGAACCCTGCCAATAAATTCGGGTATCATCCCAAACTTAACCAAATCTCCTGGCTCCAAATGACGCACGGTATCAGCTACTCGCTTTTCCTTGGATTGACCTTCTCCTGGTTGTACAAATCCAATAGACTTTTTACCAGTTCTCTGCTCTACTACCTTTTCCAAACCTACGAAAGCACCACCACAGACGAATAAAATATTACTCGTATCAATCTGAATGCAGTCTTGATAAGGGTGCTTGCGTCCTCCTTGAGGGGGTACGTTAGCAACGGTTCCTTCAAGCATTTTCAACAAAGCTTGCTGTACCCCTTCTCCAGAAACATCTCGCGTTATCGAGGGATTTTCGCTTTTGCGAGCAATCTTATCAATTTCATCGATGTAGATAATTCCACGTTGCGCTTCTTCAACATCCAAATCGGCAACCTGTAGGAGTCGCAGCAAAATATTTTCTACGTCTTCTCCTACATAACCAGCCTCGGTTAAGGTAGTAGCGTCAGCAACCGCAAAAGGTACATCAAGAATTTTTGCTAAAGTCTGTGCCAACAGAGTCTTACCGCACCCTGTGGGACCAATCAACAAAATATTTGATTTTTGAAGTTCTACTGAATCCGAGTCCTCACCTTCGTCTTTGCCCCCCTCCTTAGAACTATTCACCAGTGACAATCTTTTGTAATGATTGTATACCGCTACTGAAAGTACCTTTTTGGCTTCGTCTTGACCAATAACGTGTTCGTCTAGGTATTTCTTAATCTCTCGCGGTTTGGGTATTTGATTAAACGAGAGACTGGCAGAGCGGGTACGGCGTTTCTGAGGTGGCTCCGAACGCGGTGCTGGCTGCGAAGCAGTTGCTGCGCTATTCGTATCGAGCAGTTCCTCGTCTAATATCTCGTTACACAAGTCAACACACTCATCGCAAATGTAGACTCCCGGTCCAGCGATTAGTTTGCGTACCTGCTCTTGAGATTTTCCACAAAATGAACATTTTAAATGGGAGTCGTACTTACCTGTCATACCAGCCTCTTATTTCACACTAGTGACGTTTTCCCCTGCTGGGGGAAGATTTTGTCTGGAGATAACCTGGTCGATTAATCCATAATTTGTAGCTTCAGATGCCGACATGAAAAAATCACGCTCGGTATCAGCCTCTATTTTTTCTAATGGTTGACCAGTATGAGATGCTAAAATCTCATTCAACTTAGACTTATGATAAAGAATTTCTTTAGCTTGGATTTCTATATCCACTGCCTGCCCTTGGGCACCGCCTAATGGCTGGTGAATCATAATCCGCGAATCAGGAAGAGACATGCGCTTTCCTGCGGTTCCTGCTGTTAGTAATAAAGCACCCATACTAGCAGCCAATCCAAAACATATAGTTACTACGTCTGGACGAATTTGTTGAATTGTATCATAAATTGCCATGCCTGCCGTAACTGAGCCGCCAGGGGAATTTATGTAGATTTGAATATCTTTTTCTGAATCATCAGCGTCCAGAAATAGTAGTTGAGCGACAAGTGAGTTAGCAACTGCATCATCTATGGGAGTTCCCAAGAAGATAATCCGCTCTCTTAGGAGACGCGAATATATGTCAAAAGCTCTTTCCCCCATGCCTGATTGTTCCACTACCGTTGGCAGCATGGAAGTAGAATCCGGGCTATCGCTTTGCGAATAAATAGATAATTGATTCAAACTACTAACTGGGTAATTTCCCGACTGCGATACAAGCATAAAAGTTATAGATGACAATTAAGACAACAGTAGCTTTCGTAACAGCAATTACTGCTCGTTTATAACAATAACCGAATTTCAATAAGAGAGTATGTTTTAACCATTATGCCTCATATAAATAAAGAACGTGTGGAGGTTCGTCGATTTGCTCAACACTTCTAGGGCATAATTAGCCTCAACTTTAAGTTTTATTAATTTTATTGAAGTTGATGCGCTTCTTTTTTCAATTTTAATCTAAGCGAGTTAGCACTCAGCAACCGGAGTTTACAGCGTGACAGCTTTATAGCAGGACGCATATATTTTACTGATTGTAAACTTATTGCTGAGCGCTACTAACCGTCATTACTCTTCTGCTGTAGACGAGACAGTTTGTTCTTGGGATTCGGAAGAACCTGAATCACTTTCTTCAGTTTCAATAGACTCTGTAGTTTCTTCAGTATCTTCGGCCTCTGGTGGATTCAAAGAACCTTCCGGAACGAGTTCAATTGAAGAACGTTCTAACAGCCAGTCGATGATTTTTTCAGTCAATAATTCGTTTTCGACTGCTTCTTTTACTCTATCTGGGTCAACATCCTCCCCAGAGTATTCTTCCATTACTTCTTTTTTCCTAGATTCTATTTCTTCGGGTGTAGTTTTAATAGATTCGCGTTCGCCAACTTCCCGCAAAGCCAGAGTTCTTTGCAATCTGTCGAGTGCTTCCGGACGCGAACGTTCGCGCAATTGAGGAATAGTATCTTGGTTGAATAGTTTCTTGATATCCAAACCTTGTTGGGAAAGGCGCATTGCTGTTTGGGTCAACATTGCATCAACTTCCTGCTGAATCATTGTTTCAGGCAGGTCAAATGTTGCATGCTTGACTAACTCGTTTAACAAAGCTTCTTGTTTTTTCGCTTTAGCGTTATCTTCACTTTCCTTTTTAAACCGCTCTTCTAAAGAATTGCGTAATTCGGCTAAATTATCAAATTCGCTAACTTCCTGAGCAAAATCATCATTTAGTTCGGGAAGTTCTTTTTCCTTAAGTTCTTTAAGGGTCACAGTAAATTTAGCTGAAGCACCTGCTAATTCCTCATTAGCATAAGGGTCTGGAAACTGAGCTTCAACTTCTTTGGTTTCTCCAGGATTCATCCCGACTATCCCTGTGATAAAACCAGGAATAAACTTATCTTCCTCTAGGTCAACCTGAAAATCGGTGGCTTCAGCACCATCAATTGCTTCAAGTTCAGCTTCTGGGTCTGCACCTTCTTTGGGAGCCAAAAAACCTTTAAAATCAAGAATAGCAGTATCTCCCAACTGTGCTGGACGACCTTCTACCGGAATTAAAGTCGCCATCTGCTGACGCTCCGAATCTAAAACTTTATCTACTTGCTCGGTGTCATATTTAACTTCTTCAGCTTGAAACTGCAAACCTGAATATTCGCTCAAATCAATAGACGGTGGTACATCTACTGCAGCCGAAAAAGTTAAGGGTTTCCCTGGCTCATAATTCTCAATGAGTTCTTCAAAAGAAGAGCGTAACTCTGGTTGACCAATAGCTTCAATACTTTCCTGCTTTACCGCTTCACCAATGCCATCTTGAATTAATTCTTCAAGAGCGGCAGCTTTGATACGAGTTTTTCCCAAACGCTGTAACAATATCTGCCGGGGCACCTTGCCTTTGCGAAACCCTGAAATATTGGCTTGACGGGCGTAATTTTGGATTACCTTTTCATAGCTCTGCTTGGTTTTTTCCGGTGCAATCTCGATTTCTAAACCAATTTGACTGGCTGGCAGTTTTTCCTGGGTAACTTTCATAGACTTGAATTATGTTTATGCTACTTTTTGAACGAGAAGTTGGCGAACGTCTGATGCGTTGTGCTTGTCGAAGGAGATTAATATTATTATTCCTGACAACTCTTTCCTCGAAATATCCGGGAACCTAACGATGTTACTTAGAGGCGTGCGAATTTGAAATTAAATTTCTTTAAACGCAGTCAAGGCTGGTGAGTTTCGGTAGCAAAAGTTGATATTAACTGCAAAACTCAGATTATATTTGTGGGATTTGCACTCAACAAGCAGCGAGTAACCGTGATATCCTTAGTTTCAACAATACTCTTTTTTATTTCAACAACTGTTTTGTGAAATAAGAATTTTATGTACTTAGCTGAGTCAAAGCGATAACTTCAACTACAATCCGGTGAATTATATCATTATTATTTCTGTTCGCCTGCCTGCTTGAAAATGAAATCCATCTGAATCATAGTACATCAAGCCTTCTAGTTAATGCTCTTTTACTTCATGTCCCTTCCCCAAACTGGACTTTGGGCGAACGTATATATAGTTTGCGGTATTATTTGACTTCTTCGGACCGGAATGTTGTATAATATATACTTTATGTATCCTTTAATGTATAAAAATATTATTTATTGGTAAAATTTCAGTTGGTAACAAATTAATAAATGTTGTAACGTAAGGAACTCGAAAGAAAGTACTGGATAAGAAAATATTTGAGGCGGGAGTTAAGTAAACTGGTAAATATAGTTTTTTCTAATATTAAAAATAATTTACAAATCCAGCGGAATTAGTTTAAATGCGATTAAGGTATTACGACTTTTCGTTTCGTGGATATATAAAAAATGAATTGCAGATAATACTTTTTTGAGAGGAGGAAATTAATTTGCAAACTGGTTATCGTGTAGCTATTCTGGGAGCAACTGGTGCTGTAGGCACAGAATTGTTAGAATTACTTGAAGAAAGAAATTTTCCTGCATCTGAGCTAAAGTTATTGGCTTCAGAACGTAGTGCTGGGAAACAATTACCTTTTAAAGGAGAAAAATTATCAGTAGAACCAGTAAGCGAAGCCGCTTTGGAAGGCGTAGATTTAGTTCTAGCTTCTGCTGGAGGTTCTATTTCTAAAATTTGGGCACCAAAGGCAGTAGAGAAAGGTGCAGTGGTAGTTGATAATTCCAGTGCTTTCCGGATGAACCCTGAAGTTCCTTTAGTGGTTCCAGAAGTAAATCCTGAAGATGTTATTAAGCATAAGGGTATTGTTGCAAATCCTAATTGCACAACTATCTTAATGTTAGTAGGAATATTTCCCTTGCATAAAGTGAAGCCTATTAAACGCATTGTTGTAGCTACTTATCAGTCTGCTAGCGGTGCCGGTGCCCAAGCAATGGAAGAGGTTAAAAATCAAAGTATAGATATTTTAGAGGGAAAAGAACCAGTAGCAAAAATATTTCCTTACCCATTAGCATTTAACCTATTCCCGCATAATACTCCTTTGAACTCAGCAGGTTATTGCGAGGAAGAAATGAAAATGGTTAATGAAACTCGCAAAATTTTTAATAATCAAGATATTAGGATTACTGCAACTTGCATTAGAGTTCCAGTCTTACGCGCTCATTCAGAGGCAATCAATTTAGAATTTGAAACACCTTTTGATGTAGAACAAGCAAGAGAAGTTTTGGGTAAATCTGCTGGTGTAAAATTAATAGAAGATTGGCAAGCAAATTATTTTCCTATGCCATTAGAAGCTACGGGAAAAGATGACGTTTTAGTAGGAAGAATTCGTCAGGATATTTCTAGTGATTGCGGTTTAGAACTGTGGTTGTGTGGCGACCAAATCCGCAAAGGTGCTGCTCTAAATGCAGTCCAAATTGCCGAGCTATTAGTTGATAAGAATATGCTGGGAACATGAGCAAATAATGCTTAGACTTGATTAATTAAGATATCCAAATAATTAGTTATAAAAAAACACGGTAGATAATTGTTATTTATTAATCACTATTAATTTAAAGGATAAAAAATGATGAACGAGGTATCATTTGCCCTTGAAGAAGAATTGGCTTTCACTTATCAAAATATAGACAGCCACTAACCGATATAGAAACTGCCTTTATGTAATTAGGAGTAAATTAGTGGTCGTAGATTTTGGAAACGTTATAACCGCGATTGTTACGCCGTTTAAGGAAGATGGTAGCGTCAATTACGATGTTGCTCAAAAGTTAGCCGTACATCTGGCTGAAAATGGTACGGATACATTTATAGTATGCGGAACTACTGGTGAATCTCCCAGTATGACTTGGGATGAGGAATACCAACTTTTCAAGTGTATATTGCAAGCTGTATCAGGTAAAGCAAAAGTAATTGCAGGATGTGGTTCTAATTCCACGAAAGAAGCTGTTGCAGCTACGCAAGAAGCAGCTAAAATTGGAGTACATGGTTCATTGCAAGTTGTACCTTATTACAACAAACCCCCGCAAAGCGGACTTTATCGTCATTTTCAGGCTGTAGCAGAAGCTGTACCCGAACTGCCTTTACTGTTATATAACGTTCCGGGTCGTACTGGTCAAAACTTACAGCCCCAAACGGTAGCTCGTTTAGCTGAAACTGAAAATATTATCGGTATAAAAGAATCAACTGGAAATATCGATCAAGCGAGTGAAATGCGACGCTTCACATCGCAGGAATTTCAGATTTATTCTGGTGATGATTACATGACTTTACCTTTGTTATCTATTGGGGCAAAGGGTATAGTAAGTGTGGCTTCTCATCTAGTCGGTTTGCAATTACAGCAGATGATTCAAGCCTTTAAAGATGGAAAAGTTCAAGCCGCTAGAGATGTACATCTGAAACTTTTTCCATTGTTCAAAATTTTATTTGCCACTGCAAATCCCATTCCGGTTAAAGCAGCTTTAAGACTTCAGGGATGGGACGTGGGTTCGACTCGTTTACCTTTATACGAGCCTGAATCTGATTTAAATCAACAATTAGAAAAAGTCCTCAAAGAATTAGATTTGACAAAAGTTTAAATGATGTAGTATCGAAAAATGTTGTAAAATATAATACATATAATAACTTTCAACAGGCTTGGTTTTTAAAGATAATAGTGTTGCAATTGGTCGATAAACTTTTTTTATCGCGGTATTTGAAATCCGTTTTTTTGGCAATTCAACATTAATCAGCATCTTATTTATTAAAAGACTACGCAGGGAAAGATAAGAATAAAAGTTTGTCCTCTAGAAAACTTTAATCAAGCTTTTATCTGAAAAGAAAAATCCAACTAATTTATTAACTAAGGAAAAACATGGCTAAAAAGGAAGTAACTTCTGCCCTTAAAATTATTCCATTGGGCGGACTGCACGAAATTGGCAAAAATACTTGTATTTTTGAATATGATGACGAAATTATTCTCTTAGATGCTGGTTTAGCCTTTCCTACCGAGCAGATGCATGGGGTAAACATAGTCTTACCTGACATGACTTACGTCAGGGAAAATCGCCATAAAATTAAGGGTATGATTGTTACCCACGGTCATGAAGACCATATTGGCGGTATTGCTTTTCATTTAAAACAGTTTGATATTCCCGTGATTCACGGACCTCGACTGGCTATGGCAATGCTAGAGCGGAAATTAGAAGAAGCCGGAGTTCGCGATCGCACCGAATTAAAAAGTGTCAGACCCCGAGACATGGTGAGGATTGGTCAAAACTTCTTAGTAGAATATATCCGTAATACCCACAGTATATGCGATAGTTTCACAGTCGCAATTCATACTCCGTTAGGGGTAGTAATTCATTCCGGAGATTTCAAAGTTGATCACACACCAGTAGACGGGGAACACTTTGATTTGCAAAGGTTAGCCGAACATGGTGAAAAAGGCGTACTGTGCTTGATGAGCGATTCGACCAACGCAGAAGTGCCTGGATTTACCCCTTCAGAACGTTCGGTTTATCCGAATTTAGAAAAAATTGTCATGCAAGCTGAAGGTAGACTTTTCATTACTACCTTTGCTTCCTCGGTACATCGTATCAATATGGTTTTGCAGTTAGCGCAAAAGCATGGTCGAGCAGTATCTGTAGTCGGGCGTTCGATGTTGAATTTGATTGCCCACGCTCGCAATCTTGGCTACATCAAATGCGAAGATAAACTATTTCAACCTTTGCATGTGGCTCGTAGTTTGCCAGATGATAAAGTATTGATTTTAACTACTGGTTCTCAAGGCGAAACGATGGCGGCGATGACACGTATTGCTAGGGGAGAACATCCTCACATCAAGATACGTGAAGGAGATACAGTTGCGTTTTCTGCTAATCCTATACCTGGAAACACCATTGCAGTGGTTGGGGTTATTGATAAATTAATGCAGCAAGGTGCCAAAGTTATTTACGGTCGTTCTCACGGAATTCACGTTTCCGGTCACGGGTGTCAGGAAGACCATAAGTTGATGCTTGCTTTGACAAAGCCTAAATTTTTCTTACCAGTTCATGGCGAACATAGAATGTTAGTCAAACATTCTCAGACAGCTCAAAGCATGGGTATCCCTGCCGATAATATGGTGATTATTGAGAATGGGAATATTGTTGAATTAACTGAAAATTCCATAGGTGTTGCTGGGAAAGTACCATCAGGTTTGGAACTAGTAGATACTTCTGGTTCTGGTATGGTTAGCGATAAAGTGTTGCTAGAGCGTCAGCGAATGGCAGAAGAAGGTATCGTTACCGTTGCAGCAGCAGTTGATTGGGCTGGTAAAATGCTTGCAAAACCCGAGATTCACCTACGAGGTGTGGTCACGAGTATGGAAAAATCGATGGTGCAAAAATGGGTACAGCAGCGATTTGAGGAAATATTGGCCTTACGTTGGGAAGAATTTGGTCAGCCTTTGAACGGGAAAAAACCAGATATCGACTGGGGTGGTTTTCAAGAAGCGATAGAACGAGATTTGGCGCGTAATTTACGTCGAGAGTTGCGATGTCAACCTACTGTTACATTGTTGATGCAGATTCCGGATGAACCACCTGCAAAATTTACAGATGGTAGAAGGAGACGTACTCGTACTGCTGCTCAACAAGTTGCGTCATAATTTCGGGAAAAGGAAATTGTTGATTTAACTCAAATTCCCCCTTTCTATACTTAGAAGGGGGATTTTGATTATGAGGTAATTTATTTTTAGCAATAAATTATATAGGTGTAAGTAGGTGGGTGAAAAAAATTATAGCTACGTCATTGCGAACGTAACAAAGTGGAGTGAAGTAATCGCAAGGTTTTCAGGGATTTTACATTACTTCACATAGTTAGGTTTATTCCCACCTAGCTACTTAGTACTACGTAATTATGTTAGGACATGAATAAGAAACCTATAACTCGCAAACCTTTGACCTTCGCGTAGGGCTGCCATATATAGCATTATTATTAAATGCAATTAAGAAACAATCGGTGAAAATTCGGCTGATAGGGATGTCCGCATCACGGTAATCTACTCAACTCAAACGAAAACTGCTATATCTATTTTTGTTAATTTACCAAAAAATAGATTTTAGGGGTTGCTAAATAAAAATATGAAAATGTGATTTCACATTGAAAGAGACGTAGCAGTGCTACGTCTCTACATAAGTTTCATTTTTACTACAAAATTTAGGTCAATATAAGTCATAGCTTAATCGAGTAACGCCAGAATTTAGATTTTGTTCTAATTTAGGGATGTGGTTTTGCTTATCTAGGCTCTAGCATCACCATCAATTCATTCATTCCCAGCAAAATAGCAAAAAAGTACCATAATTTTGAAAATATCAAAAAAAAATTTATTCCCTTAAATCTAGAAGTAATTACTAAATAATTAAAGTTCTCAGAGAGAATATTCTCAAGGATAATTTTCTCAGATGGTAGATAAAACTAAACAGATTTATAAAAATAATATCTAAACAAAATAATCCAGGATCAATCGCGAACTGGGTTTAAATGTCTTGTGATAAGTAGATTCGAGAACTAATAAAAGTATTTACGCTGCGATTACAAGATTTGAAGCGCTTTAACAATACCTTTGAGATGCTTCGCAACATTTACTCTAAGGTTAGGAAAATAACAACGATTCTGAAAATAACAAAATAGTTAGTGCTTCAATATTTTGCTAAATTTAGCTAAAAAAGCCGAAAATTAACCTTTATTCACGATTAATGTTTTTTTACGCTGCAATACTTCCTCATATCACCTCTCTGATGTGATGTAAATACTAGCCACTTTTAAGCTGTCTGCGTTAACCTTGGATAGCCTTTCGCACAAAGCATATTATCAATTTCACTGATAAAAAGGTTTTGTGTTAATTTTTGTAAATGTTGGCTACAATATGTCAAAGGGTAGATGACTTTACCGAAATTTTAAGTGTGTCAAGTTATAAACAAGATGGAAGTATTACGCTTCCGGTTTAAGCAAAATTGCGCTTAACTTGACGTAGCAAAGGCTAGCTTCCAATTTAAGAAGCGAGCGAACATTCATGAATTAATCTTCGTCAGGGATAAGAGACTTCTCGCAAAAGTTAATTTACCCCTGACAGATATTAGTTAATTACAATAAAAGCCCTCAAAGGATTAGAGGAAAAACAAATGAAGGTATTCAATAATACCACAAAAAAATTGTTTCTGGCAAGTTGGGTCTCAATTAACCAAGAACACGAAAGTGAAGTTAATACAGCCCAACATCAGAATCCAAATATTAAGCCGAAGTTTGATATTTTTAAGCCCCTGCGGGTTTGGATAGATAATATTCAAATACGCGATAGGGAATTTGCTCATCGCGTCTGTAAGTTAATTCCGGCTCAATGTCCATTTGAACGAGATGTAAATTTGTTTGGTAAAACTTTGTTTCACGTTCCTCCAATGTGCAAGCTCAACCCGTTATATGAAGAAGTGGTTGCATTGCGTTTTAGAGGATTGTGCTATTTAGCTGATGAATGTGGCGAGGACATTTCGCAGTATTGTTAGAGAAGTACATGTTTAGACTAAGGTTGACCTGTTAGTTATCTTGCACTTGTTGCTGCCATTGTTTGATTAATTGTTGAGCTTCGGCATAAGCAGCTGTATCTTCTGGAGCCAAAGTAGCGGTTGCAATTGCCGAAGAATATTGCTTGTTATTGGCACGATTTTTCGCAAGCTGTAAGATTTCTAAACTCCATCGATTAATTGATTGTTGGGCTATATTATAGCCCGGTTCAGATTTTGGTACTCTTTTAGCAACTTCGATAGCACGATTGTAAGTAGATGCTTGTGAAGGTTGAATGAGAGCTTGGGCTGCTTCTACAAGAGTTTTGTTACTTAAATATTTTTTCGATTCAATTTCCCACTGCTTGATAGCTTTTTGCGCTTCTTGATAATTTGGCTCTTCTTTGGTGATAAATTCAGCAGCTTGAATAGCATCAAAATATTCCATATTTTCAGCACGATTTTTTGCTAAATCCAAAATCATACCGCTCCAAACCTGAATATTTTTTCTAGCTAGTTTATAATCCGCTTCATCTCTTTGAGTATTTTTAGCATCAGCAATAGCTTTACTCAAATCGCTAGCTTGGTTAGCATCGAGAGACATTTTTTCCAATTCCAGCATTGCTTGAATTGTTTCTTGGGAATTGGAATTATTAACTTGAGGTTTGCTTGGCTGCTGTTTTTCCAACCGTTCATAATTGCTAGGTAAAGGTTTAACAACCGTTAATTTGATTTGAGAGCGAGATTGCTGGTAAAGGAAAGCGACTAAAAGTAATCCACCAACTATTAAACTTCCCACACATCCAAACAGCAAAAAATTATTAGTTGTATTTCCAGTATTTTGATTTTCGACTTTATCTTCAGTTTCAGCTTCGTTTGTAGGAATTGGAGAAGTATTAGGAACAGAAGAAACTTTTTCTTTTTCTAGTTGTTCTGCAATTTCTGGGGAAACAATAGAAATAGGAGGATTTTTAGTCACTACTGGTCTAACCTGGGAAGAATCATCATTGTTATTTAATGGATTATTAACTGGTTTCTCCTCAAGCTTTGGTGCGGAACGTGCTGTAAAAGTTTCTCTAGGACCGAGAAAACTTAGTGGCTCCTCTGTATTACTTTTAACTTGTTCCTGTTCAAATTCTTGTTTGAATAAAGTTTGTTGCGGCGATGCAATAAAAGTAATAGGATTTTGAGTTGGTCGCCAATGATGCTGACATAGTTCGGGAGTACGAACGCTTAAATAACTTTCTAAACCTGCTAAATTATTGGTGTTACCATAACGCAAAGCTTCTAATAACGTGGCTGTGAAAAAACCGTGTCCTAGCTCGCTACTTTCATGGGAAAACTGCTCTGGTTGACAAGAAAGGATAGTGGAAATTTGTAACTCTTGAGCTAGTTCAATAGTTTCTTGACCGATAGAAGAATCAGCTTTTGTACCAAAAGCTCGGTTAAAATCCATTAATAATAATACTTCCAGCCCACAAACTTGTAGAGTTTGCATCAACTGACGTATTTCAATACCCGTTTCTTTAACCCGTTGTGAATCCCCTTCAATCGGAATTAAGTAATCTTGTCCCTCGTGATTGATGCCATAACCGCTAAAGAAAAACCATAGTTTGTCTTGTGGTTCCCAGGAATTTGCGGCTAAATCTTCGAGTAACTGAAGAATATTATTCTTAGTGGGTAAAGTTGGTTTATCTCCTATAGGCACGGAAGAATCGGTCATCAACAAACATTGTTCCTCTGGAAAACCCGCTTGCTCAACTAAAAAGCCTCTTAAAACCTCAGCATCCGCACTTCCATAGCCTAAAGGTTGGAAATACTGATACTGATTAATGCCAATAGCAATCGCCCATAGTTTTGCCATGCGCCCTTTTTATAATTAGAAACTAGATATATATACTCACAGTAATAGTAGATTGCTTATTCTTGGCATCTAAGTACTGCAAGCGTAATTAATGTAATTTGCTTTGCTAAAAAAACAAAGCTAACCTATGACTATAAGTCTAAGTGATTCTCATCAAATTATAAGAATGAGGAGTCATTATTATTACTTAACTAAACGAAAGCATATAGCGCTTTGTAGGAGCTATTTTAGGAGCTATCTTAAATAATGGTCGGCAATAACTTGTTAAAAATAAAAGCATTCATTCCACTTATGCTATTAATGGCAAAGAAAATCCGGATAACTAATGCCGTACTTTTGCTGAGTACAGCAGTACCGACATGGTTAGTCTCGGAAGCGCTCACCCCTCAAATTGTCCAAGCTTATACCAATAGAGTTGACTTAGAAATTACTCGGTTTCCGGGAGATAACTATCAAAGCTTGCTGCGGAGAGCAGAAGCAGTCGCAAGAGCAGCTGCTCAACGGAGTTTTGATAAAGATATTTTAGTTACAGATGTATCAGTAGTTGTTTCCGCGCAGAATTTTGGTGCGATCGCACCTGTTTTGGAATTAAATGTCAGCCGCAATCAATGGCGCAATCGACCTGATACCCAGCGTTGGGCTAAGTACTTCAAAATGGCGCGAACGCTGCTATTTTTCGGTCAAAATACCAAAAATGCCAATAACGCGACTCCAGAAGTTACTCCGCAAGTTACTCCTGAACCACCCGAAGAAAATGCAACTCCAGCAGAAAATCCGGAACCAGAGATTGAAGTTGAAGTGGAGTAAGAAGCACAAATAGCTTGTTGAGAATAGCCCCCTGCAAAAAAGAGGGGCTATTAAGCAATTCATGTCTTAGAATAAAAAGGTTGTCAAAAATTACGGTATCTGATTTTATGGCTGTTCCAAAGAAGAAAACATCCAAATCCAAGCGCGATAAGCGTCGAGCAACCTGGAGACATAAAGCGAATGTTGAAGCCCAAAAAGCTCTTTCGCTTGGTAAGTCAATTTTGACCGGACGCTCAACATTTGTTTATCCATCTGGAGAAGAGGAAGAAGAAGACGACGATTAATTCGAGCGCTAATTCTAATCGTTTATTTATTTGTTTAGTTCCAACAGGATTTTAGATAAAAGATTATCTATAAGTTCCATAAGACAGAAACCGTCTTGCTTGAAACAGTCATCTAAAATCCTGTTGGGTTAAATCTAAAATTACGGTAATCGACACGAAAAATATATTATTATCGATAAAAAAATTATTTTACCAAGCCATGCTAGGAAAGTTTTTCCAAAAACCGACTTCCGAACATAAAGATAGGGTTCCTCCCGGACAGCATTTAGCAAAGGGGTTTCCCGTGCTTACTTATGGTGCTACTCCCCAAGTTAGTACAGAAGAATGGGAATTTAGCGTATGTGGTTTGGTAAAGCCTAAGAAATGGAGTTGGTCGGATTTTATGGAACTACCCCACAGTGAGTTCACAGCAGACTTCCATTGCGTAACCCGGTGGTCTAAACTGGATGTCAAATGGACTGGAATTAAAGTTACGGACTTCATGAAAGCTCTTGAAGTAGACGCAGCCGCAACTCACATCATGGAACATTGCTATGGTGGTTACACGACCAATATTGCTATAGAAGACTTTGTACGAGAAGAAAACTTTTTTGCTTTTAAGCTATTTGATGAGCCTTTGAGTGCGGAACATGGTGGCCCAATGCGGACAATAGTTCCTCACCTTTATGCTTGGAAAAGTGCTAAATGGATAAATAGTTTAGAATTTCTAGACCATGAAGAACTAGGTTTTTGGGAGCGTAACGGTTATCATCGTCGCGGAGAACCTTTTGGAGAACAACGGTATAGTGGGTTTTGAATCAGTTAACAGTTATCAGTTACCAGTGAATTAGGAGTTAGGAGTTAGGAGTTAGGAGTAATGAGTAATGAGTAATGAGTTACGAGTTATAAATTATTTATTTCCCCCATCTCCCTATCTACTCATCTCCCCATCTCCCCATCCCTACCCAAAAATTCGTTTAATCAAGGACATTTTACCTTCATAGGGTGGATACAATAATTTGATGTCTGGGAAAAAGGGTTTTTTGACTATGCTTTTATAGTGAGAAAAGGTGTCAAAACCGGCTTTACCGTGATAGCTACCGATTCCGCTATTTCCAACACCACCAAATGGTAAAGATGGGGTAGTGTAGTGAATTAGTGTGTGGTTGATACAACCTCCACCGAAGGAAGTTTCTTCTAAAACTCGTTTTTGCAGGTTTTGATTTTGAGTAAATAAATATAAGGCTAAAGGTTTTGGACGGGAGTTGATTATATCGATGGCTTCTGCAATATCTGTAAATTCCATTATTGGTAGAATAGGACCGAAAATTTCTGACTGCATTACTGCATCTTTCCAGGAAATATTCTCAATTAAAGTTGGAGCAATATAACGTTCGTCGGAATTTGTTTCTCCACCAATTATTATTTTTTTATTTCCATTTCTATTTTCCGTTAGTTTGATTTTTTCTAAATAATCTACCAATCTATCAAACTGCTTTTTATTAATTATTCTGGCATAGTCAGAACTTTTTTCAGGGTTTTGACCATAAAATTCTTGAAGACATTTTTTAATTTCATTTAATAAACTATTTTTTATTTTTTTATTAACTAAAAGATAGTCTGGTGCAAGACATGTTTGTCCTGCATTAAAGAACTTTCCCCAGGTTATGCGTCTAGCAGCGACTTTTATCTCAATTTCATTATCTACAATGCAAGGAGATTTTCCCCCAAGTTCTAATGTTACAGGTGTAAGCTGTTCTGCTGCGGCTTGCATAACAATTTTACCGACAGCAGCACTTCCAGTAAAAAAGATATGGTCGAACTTTTCTGCTAATAACTGTTGGGAAGTTTCTACATCTCCTTCTACAGCAGCTAAATATGATTTATCAAAGTATTTATCAAAAATTTTAGCGATAAGATTAGAAGTGTTTGAAGCAATTTCTGAAGGTTTAAGAATAGCACAATTACCGGCAGCGATAGCACCAATTAATGGGGCTACAACTAACTGAAATGGGTAGTTCCAAGCACCAATAATTAAAACAACACCTAAAGGTTCGGGATAAATCTTAGCTGAAGCTGGCAGCATTTGCCAAATTATTGATGATTTTTTGGGTTTACTCCAATTTTTAATATGTTTAATAGCGTATTCTATTTCTTTAATCACCAGTGCAACTTCTGCAATGAAACTTTCTGCTAATGGTTTATTTAAATCAGTTTTTAATACTTGGGAAATTTCTGTTTCATTCTCTGTAATTGCTTGTTTAAGAATTTTTAACTGCCGAACACGAAAAGAAATATTTTTGCTTTGACCAGCTTTAAAAAAATCCCGCTGCTTGCGGATTGTTTCGGAGAACATATTATGTTTTAGAGAGTAGGGAAACAGGAAATGGGGAATAAAGATAGTGAATTAGATAAAATTCAAAATCCAAAATCTAAAATTCTTTGATTTATTGTTTCATAGGTAGGGTAATTGTAAAAATACTACCTTTACCTAGTTCGGAATCAACTTTAATAGTACCTTGATGAGCTTCTACAATACGCCGAGAAAGGTATAATCCTAAACCACTACCAGAACGTTTATGACTTCCGGGACGAAATCTTTCAAACAAAGTAGCTTGCTGCTCCGGGGAAATTCCTTGTCCAGTATCGGTAATTTTGATAGTTATTACACCACAATCGCTTGATTCAGCTTCTAAACAGATATTAATTGAGCCATTATCGGTGAATTTGATGGCATTTCCTACTAAATTAGTAAATAAGCGATGCAACTCAAGGCGATCGCCAATTACTTTTGTTGGATTTTCAGCTTGTTGTATATCAGCTTTGATTACGAGTGCTTTTTGTTCTGCTAAAGGAGTCAATTCACTCGCTACTTCCTCAATTAATTGATTAATATCAACTGGTAAAAAGGCCAAGGTTTTGCGTCCGGCTTCAAAACGATATACTTCTAATAAAGTATTTACCATCGCTAACAGATTGCTGTTGGAACGAGCCATAATGGTCAACGCTTCATTCATTGATGGTGATAGTTCCCCTAAAGCACCTTCGAGAAACAGTATCATCATTCGTTCCTCTGCGACTAAGGGAGTACGTAAATCGTGAGTAAGACGAGAAACAAAATCCTCCCGTTGACGAGCAATTTCGTCTCGTTCGTCAATACTGTGTTTGAGTCTCAAAAGCGAACGTACCCGTGCAAGTAATTCATCTACGGTTACAGGTTTACGGATAAAATCATCAGCACCCAAATCTAATCCATGAGCAACATTCGGTGAATCATGAGCGGTAATTAACAAAATTGGAGTAAAAGACAGTTCAGCATTTCCTCGGATATGCTTAGTTACCTCGTAACCATCCATCCCCGGCATCATTAGGTCTAATAAGATTAAATCAAAGGTTGATTCTTCAATTCTCTTTAATGCTTTATGACCATTTTCTGCGGTACTAACTTTATAACCTTCCTCCTCCAAAATCGTTTTGATTAAAAAGACGTTATCGGGTGAATCATCAACAACCAGAATTTTGTCAGATGTAGAATTTAGAGAATTCATAATTTAGTTCAAAGGTTAATTGATAGTTTTGTTTTGATTAAAACAGTTAAGATAGCGGTTAATTGGAAGTATAGTTTTACTTATGGATACCCGTGATAGTTTAAATCAGAATTAAATATTGGTTATTTATTCGACTCCAAAGCACTTCTGTTAGTAGAAAATAGCTACATTAATTTATTTGAAATTAGTATAAGTAATACATAATATATTGCAGTGATAAAAATCACTAGATGAATTGATTGAGAACCTATTTATTTGTAAAATTAAATCTGAAAAATAGTAACATAATTAACAAAAATTGTGTTTTGATAGCTTTTCGTATTAAGTTAAAAGAGCTTGAATTATCAAGCGGAAGGTAGTTTCTACAAATCAGAACGACAAGTATTAATTGCCGTTCATCTTTAGGTTACGTTAGTATCGTCTCGGAGGGCGATATTACCCAGGTTTTTTTTAATTATTGGCTGAATCTTACTTTGGTAAAGATTTTGAAGATATTTCGAGCAATATACATAGAAGTAAGATATTGAAAATCTATATTTTGATATATTTTAGAAAAGCGTTCGATATTTACAATCTGAAAAAATGAAACATATAAAACTTGGCATTAAGAAACCACAGTTGTAGTTTTATCCAACTGCTAGAGATGAAATAACCCGTATTAGTAAATTGACAATAGCGATTTTATCTCAGCCATTGAATTAGGAAGAGTCAAGACGATGCTTTGCTCCTAACAATAAGTAAAATTGATTAATACTCTTAATTACTTCTTTAACATTGCTTTCTCTAAATTTTTCTGAAAATCTTCTTTAGCAGCAACGATAATCGAATTGTTAAAAAGTTTTTCTAATACCGATAAATCATTTAGTGAATTAATATCTTGTATAACTTGCTCTGGAACGTCTTTAAATCTTGTTTGTAGAATTTTAATTACATTTGCTCGCGTTTTCTCAAGCTTCTCTTTTGCTGAATTAGAGGATTTTTCAAAATTGTTTAAGTTATTCATTGTATGTAGCTGTTGATGATTATTTAGTTAACTTGATTAACTAATTATGATTCCGGTTCAATTTCCGCATCCCTTAACTGTTGCACCATACAATCAAATTATTGGAGGGAAGGAATTTTTTGTTAATTGTTTATATTTCGCTGTTGTGTGAAGTTTGCAGGAATAAACATTGATAGAGGAAAAACCGAAGTTATGATTTAAACGCAGAGGAACGCAAAGGTATACGCAGAGGGTCGCGGAGTATGTATGAGAACGATTTGAGTGGAATTATAATTGGTTGTGCTATGGGAGTTCATACAGCTTTGGGACCTGGTTTGTTAGAGTCTGCTTATGAGCAGTGTTTGGAGTATGAGTTGAGGAAGAAGCGATTCAATGTAGGAAAGCAAGTTCCCATAGCTCTTGTTTATGAAAAAGTAGAATTAGATTGTGTTTATCGATTGGATTTAATAGTTGAAAATAAAGTAATTATTGAAGTCAAATCTGTAGAGTCTCTCAAACCAATTCACTCAGTACAACTTTTAACTTACCTCAAATTAAAACAATGTAAGCTCGGTCTTCTTCTCAATTTCAACGTCCTCCATCTCAAAGAAGGAATTAAACGAGTAGCGAATAAACTCTAACTCCGCGTTCCTTTGCGTTCACCTTTGCGCTCCTCTGCGTTTCGGAATCACCCCTCGTATACCTCCTCTACTCCCTTCAACATCTCCTTTATAACGAGGAATAACATGAATTCCCGCATGCATTACATTTTGTCCTGCATCTCGATTAATATTCATTCCGATATTAAAACCATCTGGTGCAAATTCTTTACCAATTATTTCTTGCACTTTGTTAGCCATCAACCAACAAGCGGATTGTTCTTTGAAAGGTAATTCAAAATAGTTGCTGACGTGACGTTTGGGAATAATTAATGTATGTCCTTTGCTTAAGGGATATCCATCGAGCATTGCATATGCTGTTGCTGATTCGGTTAGCAATATCAGGCTTTTACGAGGATTACAGAATATACAGTTTTCGGATGAATGCTTGTGGTGATTGTAGTGAATATATTCGTAAATTTCGCAGTATTCGTTTGAAAGTATTGAATTAAAGGGAAGTTTTACATTACATTGATATGTGGGCTTCTTATGAACGTAATGTTCTCGAAATCCTTCTCTTTTGATATCTCTTCTAACTGCAAAATAAGCTTTACCTCCCGGTTTTAATAAATGGGATATTTCCATTAAAACGCTGGTTTGTTCTTCTGCAAATAGTACGTTTAAAACATAAAAACAAATTATTGTATCGAATTTATTTTGAGGATATTCGGGGTAATAGTGAGGGTCGTAACCTGTAATATCAATTCCTTTTCTTTGTAATACTCTGACATCGTTACCGAAACCACAGCCGAAGTCTAAAATTTTGCCTTTAAGTAATTCCTGTTTTAATAAAATTTTTGCTGGATAGGATAAATTCGTCCTTTCCATTGCTGTAAGGTGACTAAAATTATTCTTCTGTTTTTTCATTTAATGATAATTTTCATTAGATATAGAGAAATTAATCGATGTTGTTAAAACTTCGATTTCAGGATTAAAACTTATTTATTAATTTAAAATATAGCTTAATGAAGTAGTTATGATGTTCAGTAAATTTTCGTATTAATTTTTTGTTAGTGCGGAGTTTATCTGAAAATAAAAAGTATTTACATTAATGGCTGGAGATTATCTAAATCGGCTATTTGAACTTGCTGACCGTTACGAAACATTCTTTTTTGCAATCGGGGAAAGTCCGCTATTTCATATTCGCGTCTTTCTCCACCCATAATATAAATTAAGTCTTGTTCAAAAGGATTTTTTAAGTGATGTCCAACAGAAGGAGTAGGAAAACCAATGAAATCACCTTCTCCTACCTCAAATTCTTCGTTATCTATTTCAGCTATACCTTTTCCCGAAAGAATATAAATAAATTCTTCCTCAAATTGGTGGGAATGATAGATGAATGATTCTTTTCCTGGTAGTATTTTTGCTAGATGAAATCCTATTCTTTGTAAACCTACTGCTTCACTAAGGGATACTCCGCTTATTTCTGAATTTGGATTCAATGGATGTGAAAACTTTTTTTGAGGAAGTTGTTTGATTGCTTCTGCTTTAATGAGTGGGTTTGGTTTTTCGTTGTTAGTCATGGTTTTAAAAATCAAGAAATTTCTAAAAAACTAAGAGCGCAAAGAAAACAATAAAGAGAGAATATATAGATTAAGTTCTTTTGGCTAAAATCACATAGTCATCTAATGTATAGCACGATTGAAACCTTTGATTTAAGTATTTTTGAAGTATGCTTGTCATCTGTAGTTGTTTCGGTAATTTTTCTTGAGCAAATTTAGCAAATTCAGCAATTTTCAAAGGACTTCTTAATCCTGTTGAATTTAAATATCTATACCATACTAATTCTAATCCTAGTTCTGCTAATAATTTATTAACTAATCTTTTTTCATGTTCGTGGTCTTCACATTGATAAGCATCATAGCCTTTATATAATGATTTATCTTGGATAATTAACAGTGCATAACCATCATCTTTTAAACTGCTATCAATAATCTGCGTATATATTTTGTTAGCTTCAATTTTTTGTACGGAATCTTTAAAGAAACAGTGAGAAATAACGACGAAATCAAAGAAATCTGTTGGGATATTACTTGTTTTTTTATTCCAATTGAATATATCTGTAGTTACGAAGCGAAAAAAAGCATTAACAGGACTTTTGTGCGATTCTATATATCTTCGCCAAAATTGTAAACCCCGAAATTGAAATGCATTTTGCTTTTCTAACGAATAATAAGAGATATGCATCTGGGGAATCTTAAAAAAGCCGCTGGTACTTTGCAAAAACAAAGCTAAACCATAAGCTACTGTTCCCGGCCCTGCTGCAATATCTAATATGTTAATATTACTTGGTAAATGTCCAGATTCGTAAATTAAAAACCAAGCTATATAAACGCAATATACATTTTCTAGAAAATACTTCATATAGTAAACGTGTGGAGTCAGACTAAAACGATAATCTGGGTCTTTTCCACACTTTAAATTATTAATATCTTCTAAAGCATCTTCGAGTTTAATTATTAATTCTTTGTCTGGAATTCGACGAAACTCTTCTTTGAGATATTCAACTAACTGAGCTTCAAAATCATCAAATATTCTTTCGTCTATACCAGTACATTGTAATTTATGATCATCATGTTGAATTAAGTTAAATGCTTTGTAAATAAATTTAATAAATTCTGGTTCTAAAACTAATTTAAGATTATTTTGATTCTGATTTTCAACAGCTATAGGTAAATTCGCCTTTTCTTCTAATTCCTGTAATGCTGTGTTGAGTTTTCCACTTAAAATCGCTGTTTCTTGCTTATATTTTTTTGCAGAATTTTCAAGCTGTAATTTATCTCTAAATAGTTTTTCTAAATAAGATAATCTTGCACCGGATTTTTCAATTAGTCGCAAAAACTTTATTGCTTGAAGCTTGTTACCCTGTTGCAAAGCTAATTTTAATTTGAGAGAATAATACCAATTAGAGATAAGTTTAATCATAACCAAAACCGGCTTTTCCTTCCCTTATTTCTACATCCGGAAGGTTAGACATTAATTTTTCTTTGAATCTTATATAGCTTAGTTTTTCTTTGTCGTACCACCAAGCGTATTTCTGCTTAACTTCTTCTGCTGCTTCACGAGTTGTAGCCACAAGCGAACGATTTTGGCTAGAGTGAAAATCCTGAATTACGACTCTATCTGCTATTTTCAATTTCTCAATAAAAGTCCCTTCGTCTTTCTCTAAAGTCGGAAGTAAAGGAGTGATTGTAATCGAAATTTTGGGAATAAAGCCTTTATCAGAATCAATGCTTTGCTTAACTTTTTTAATCGCGTTTATTCTAGCTCGAATACTTGGCGATCGCGGTTCAAAGTCTCGTCTGACAGATTCGCTTCCTGTGGGGATACTCATATTAACTCGTAAGTGCTTAAATCTTTGTAAAAAATCAATATCTCTAGTAATAATTGGACTGCGAGTTTGAATTACTAATACTGGACTGTAGGGATGCATTACTTCTAATAAAGAGCGAGTTAATTCATATTTTGATTCGATTGGCTGATAGGGGTCTGTGACGCTACTCATATAAATTCGAGGAGGTTTATCGAGATTTTTTTTGTACCATCGCTCTAATTCTTGTTCTAAGACTTCCGCAGCATTTTCTTTGATAATTACCCATTTTCCCCAATCCTCACGCATCTTTGAATTAGGACTAAAAGCCGCAGCATAACAATAACTACAGCCATATTGACAGCCACGATAGGGATTTAAAGTAAAGTCATATGCACTAATAAAACCGCTTGCTTTTGTTAGCAAAGATTTAGCATTTTGTTCGTAAACGTTAATATCTCCGAATACTTCTTTTACTAATTTTGTGGGAGTGTTGATGCAGTAATATTGGTATTGTGGTTTTGGCATTTTTATAAAAAGGGAGTGGGGAATAGAAATATTTCAATATTTTCAATTTTATTTTAATTAAAATGGTGCGTTAGAATAATGTCATAACGCACCCTACACCCTACACTGTATAGCAGTTTTCAGTTGGATAGAATACACCCCTCTCCTTGAGAAGGAGAGGGGCTGGGGGTGAGGTCTATCAAAGTGTATTGCACTCAACCGAAAAGCGCTATATTTAAAATTTGGTAACTGCTAACTGCTAATTTTTTATGGATTCTCCTAAGTGGAGGCTAGTAAAATAAGTCATATAAATCAAGCCTCTTTTATTCTTAAACTGCTCATATAAATTTTCAAAATTAGTAATTAATTTATCGTAATCTTCCCCTGATTTAGGAAGATAAGAAACACTCATTGCACGTCCAATTAATCCGGTAAAATCTAATTCTTGTTGATAAACAAAATTGTATTCTTCAAAGTTTTTAAAATAAGTTGTCTCTTTTAAAGGTTCAATAGATTTCATCTTTGATTCTGCGGGATGATTATTCGATGCTTCACGGATAATTCGGCTATATTCTGCGGTAAATTCATCTTTTTCATCGCGAAAATTCCAAACTACAGCTAATTTACCTTTTGGTTTCAAAATACGCTGAAATTCTCTTAAAGTTGGTTCGGGAGTAAACCAGTGAAACGCTTGAAAACAAGTTACTAAATCAACGGATTCATCTGGTAAATTAGTATTTTCTGCCGTCCCATCTTTCCATTCCACCAAAGATGTATTATCTCTAATCCCAGCATTTCTCATTTCTTCGTTTGGTTCGATAGCAGTTACTTTCACACCATGAGTAGCTAATAACCGCGAAGAAATTCCAGTACCCGCTCCAATATCTGCTGCTGTGATTGGTAAGGTAAAATTTTCCAGGATTTTATCAATTGCTGCTGTTGGATAGCTGGGACGATATTTTACGTAATCTTCGACTCTATCGGTAAATCTATTTTGGGGATTTAGTGTGTGTAATGGTGTTATTTCTTTGTTGGTTTCGGTCATTTTTATTGGTTATAAAAAGATACACTCGGGAAACCTCACCGGCGGTGTGAGGTAAAATATGAAATTATATTTATGATACACCGGCAAGATATACGCTATTACGATAAACAAGATAAACGAAACCGTTTTGATTACAAAAGCGCTGATATAAATCTTCTAAACCATTAACAAGTTGCTTTTGTACTGTTTCTTCGGAGGAAATAAACGAAACGCTTTTAGCCAGACCAGTTAAACTTGATAAATCTAATTCTTGTTGATAAGGAAATTTATAGCAATCAATATATTCAAATTCTAAACTTTCTCGCAAAGGTTCAATTTTAGAACTAAAATCTGTTGGTGGACGATTATTTGCAGCTTTACTAACTAATTCACCATAAGCTTGTGTAAATTTATCTTCGCGATTGATATCTTGAAAAACTATTGCTAATCTTCCTTGTGGTTTAATAATACGACGAAATTCGATTAAAGTTGGTTGAGGATTAAACCAGTGAAAAGCTTGAAAACAAGTGATTAAATCAACCGAAGCATCTGGTAAATTAGTCGCTTCCGCACTTCCATTTTTCCATTCAACATTTTGATGTTTCTCAGCAGCTTCTCTCATCGCTGAATTTGGCTCAATTGCAATTACATTTACACCTTTATCGGCTAACTGACGCGCAGCAATTCCCGTACCAGCACCAATATCTGCCGCTACAAGTTGATTTGTTGAGGCGAAATTTTCTAAGATTTTATCAATAACTTCATCTGGATAAAGCGGACGGTATTTTGTATAGTTTTCTGCTTTATCGGAGAAGCGATTTAAGGGATTGAGATTGTATAGAGGTGTATTGAAATTCATTAATATTAGTTCAATTCGTATACCGTATAAATTTTACCTCACCCTATCCTCGGGGACATCCCTCTCCATAAGGGAAAGGGAAATAGACTGAAGTTTCTATACAAAAGTCAAATACGAACATTAAAAATGACACTGTGATATTAACATTCATCTAATTACCATAATTACAACATTTTTTTACAATAATGACTAAATTAACAGTTCCCGGTCCTCAACCTTTACCGTTGGTTGGAAGGAATATATTAGTATCAAAATTTGTTAGAGATTCTTTAGGATTTACAAATCAATTATTCCAAGAATACGGTAAATTAGTTTCCCTTGCTCGTGGTGGTAGAACAAATCTTTATTCTCCTGTACCGAATTGTCCCGGTACTGTTTTTACTTATGGTGCTGAAAACATTCAAAAAGTTACAACGAACCATGAAATTTATTATAAATATCCTTTAACAGGTGGACTTTATAGTAGAAAAGATGAATCTCCTAGAACCGAACCCTTAAAACATTTTGGTGTCGGATTATTTGGTGTAAATAGCGACGAACATCGTCGTCACCGTCAGTTATTAATGCCAGCTTTTCATCAGAAACGTATCGAGTCTTACCGTGATACCTTCGTCGAAATTACTGAATCGGTGAGTCAAGAAATCGAAGTTAATCAAGTCACAGATATAGCGAAATTAATGCGATTACTGACATTAAGAATAGCTACCAAAACTTTATTCGGTGCTGATATAGGAGAAAAAGGTAGTAAAAGTGCAGAACTTCTCAAACAAATTGGAATCTTATTAGGTAATCCCACAACAATGGTTTTACCTTTTGATTTACCGGGGTTTCCTTTCCACAGAATGATGACTTTGATGGCTGAGTTAGATGAGGATATGAGAGAAATAATTCGTTCTCGTCAAGCTACAGATATTGACACTGGAGATGTACTGTCCATGTTAATCAAAGCAAGGGATGCTGAAACCGGGATGACATTAACGGAAGACGAATTACTCGGACATGTCAGTGTAATATTTGCTGCTGGACACGAAACCAGCGCTAATGCTTTAACCTGGACATTATTTTTACTTTCCCAACACCCAGAAATTGCAGCCGATTTATTAGACGAACTCGATACGGTATTAAAAGGAGAACCACCAACCGTCGAACAATTGCAGCAATTACCGTTATTAGAGCGGGTTATTAAAGAAAGTATGAGAATATTAACCCCAGTACCTTGGAATGCTCGCGCTACATCCCAAGCAACTACTTTAGAAGGTTATGAATTACCAACAGGAACCGAAGTTTGGGTGAGCATTTTTCATACTCATAGAAACCCCGAAATTTATCCAGAACCTTTGAAATTTAATCCCCAACGTTGGGAAACTTTAGAAGTAGATAATTTTCAATATAATCCGTTTAGTGCTGGTTCGCGTAAATGTATTGGAGCGGGTTTTGCAATGATGGAAATTAAGATTGTATTAGCGATGTTGTTGCAGAAATTTCGCTTTCAATGTTTACCACAGCAAAAAATTACCTATAAAGCTTTAATTGTATTAGCACCAAAAGGTGGATTACCAATGTTGGTTAGTCAGCAAGATAGAGATTTTCATCAAGGTGTTGGAGAAGTGAAGGGGAATATTGGGGAATTAGTGGAGTTGGGGTGATTCGTGAACAGTTATCAGTTGATAATTAATAAATTATTTCGGTCATTCAATTTTTATTTAAGGGTGTGTCATTATCATTTTCAAGAATATTCCTGAACAAATAAACTATATAAAATAAGATGCTGAAAATAATTTGAAAAATACCCACAATTAACACAGAGGTTAAAAAAAATTATCACGCTGTCTATCGGGATGGATAATTTCTTCTTTTAAAACACCATTGATATATCTTCTTTCCATTTTGACTGTTAAACATTTAGGTTGATATTCAACAAAAAATTCTTCCCATTTCTCATAATCATTAAACCAATTTTCGGTACAGATACACTGATGAAAACCTTCAATATTGTAATTCCATGTCATCCGATTAAATATTTTACCTTGAAAATATCTAGCTGATTCGATGGTTTCGCCTTTTCTACCTAAAATTCTACTGTTTAAAAGAATATTGCTATCGGGATGATATGAATTTACAACTTTAGAACCATCTAAATTTTCAATTGTTTCATCTCTAAATTTAAAAATAGAACTAGATTCTGGTTCGTATTTTTGTAAGATATCTATGACGGCAACTTCATTTTCTTCAATAAATCTTGAATCACCTATATAATAAGCACCTGTTTCATAACATTCTGCAATATAAAGCATCATGTTAGTTAGATTTCTATAAGATATACCGATATCGTGATATGTACGTGTAATAAGCGAGTTTTTTGTATTTTCTTCTGCACCAACTGCTGAAAAATATTCTCCTTCAAATTCAAAAATTGGAAACCAACCAAAAGGAAGCGATAAACCCCAAGCTTCTCCCATAATCTGTGACTCTTCTATTGCTTCTTCTAAAGAGAAAAATCGGAAAGCTTGAAAAAAACAACTTCCATCATCAACCATCCCATTTCTCCATTGATAAAGCTCGTAAACTTCTTGAGTTAATCGAAATGGTAAATCCTGGACTTTTTCTTTTATTTCTTCAATAGCTAATCCCGGTTGTAACGATTCAATTGTAGAAGGTTTGTTATTCTCAAACCAATTTAAAATTCTATTTAGAGCGTTTGTTAATTCGGACATTTTAAACCGCTTTGTGATGCTAACAACTATTTCCAAAATAAACCAAATTAAATAAATAGTACATTCGCTCTAGTAAATATTTATAAAATTACAAATTAGATTTACCCCTTGCACATCACGTAACGTCAGGTTTTAGGATGAATTCATCAACCGTATTTCTCTGGTAAAACAAGCGGAGGTGAAGATGTCTGAAGCGATGAAAATAGGTGAATTAGCAAAGCAAACGGGACTGTCAATTCGGACTTTACATTATTACGATGAAATTGGATTGCTTTGTCCTTCCGATAGAAATGAAATCGGACATCGATTATATAGCGATAAGGATATTATCCGGTTACAGCAAATTCTATCCCTCAGACAATTGGGTTTTGCTTTGAAGGAGATTCGTGAATGTTTAGAAAATCCTGATTTCTCGCTTTCCCAAATCATTAATTTACATCGAGACAGAATGCGAGAACAAATCGCTTTATCTCATACTTTACTCGAACGCTTGAATGGAGTCGCTAGAGAATTGGAAACAACCACAACGGTTGCGGTTGAAAATCTTATTCAAGTTATGGAGACAATTACTATGTCAGAGCAATATTTTACACCAGAGCAGCAAGAAGTTATTGAAGCAAGATTTCCTGATGTAGAGCCGGAATGGCAAGAATTGATAACTAGAGCGCAAACTGAGATGAACAAGGGAAGTGATTTAAATAGTCCCTCAGTCCAAGAACTAGCAAGGATTTGGCAGTGGAGCATGAAATCTCTGATTGGTGGCGATCGCACTCTGTACGAATCTCTTGTCAAAGCTTATCAACAACAGGGTGGAGAAGCTGCAACTTGGGGTGCAATGGATACCGCGACATTTGAGTACATACTGAAAGCAGTTTCGTTTTTATCAATTGCTGAAGAGGTAAATATAGTTATATCTGATGAAAATTTTACTTCAGATGCAATTCAAGTAATTAATATAGGGTTAAATTCTGTTAGGAATTTGAATTATGATTTTTACGGTACGGAAGGAATGCTTTTGGGATTTTTAGCTGAAGATACCGGTGTTTCGAGTCAAGTACTTAAAGCTGCGGGGGTAGATTTTGAAACTGTACGAAATCTCATCGTCAAATTATTAGGTAAACGTACTCTTGGAGAACTAACCCTGCCCGAAAAAATTCCTTTTGCTCCCAGAATGAAAAGAGTTTTTGAAATTGCTCGCGAAGAAGCAAATAAGTCAAGAAAAGAGCGGATTAATTCGGGACATTTACTATTAGGTATATTAGAAGAAGCTAAAAGAGGAGGAGGAGTAGCAACTTATATTATTAAAGAAAAATTGGGAATTGATTTATCGCAACTTGAGCAACAGTTAAGGTTGGTACTATCGGAGTAGTTCGCAATGTTCTGCGTCCTTTTTAGTTCAATTTTTTGATAAAACAGACAATTCTATCAACTTCTTTAAATCCTAAAACTTTGTGAGCGGCGATGCTAATTAAATTTTCTATTTCAGCATCGCTTGCTAATTCATAAAAACCATTTTGAATTGCCCAAATTTGGGCTTGTTCAATAAATTCTTTACCGTATCCCTTGCCTCTAATATCTGAATCGATATACCATCCTTCCACATAAGGAACTTGTTTGGATTCAGTACCTTCTGCGTAGTTCCTGATATTTAGTTCAATAAAACCACCCAATTTACCATTAATTCTTTCTACAACAAAGACTTCAACAATATCCACTTATTGTTGAGAAAAGTATTTATCGATATATTGTAAATGTTCTTGTAGAGAATCAGACCAAAGCGAGTTTCTCATTCTAGCTCACTCATCTCTATCAGTTAATTTCACCTTTCTAATGTTCATATTATTCAAATAATGAATCAAAAACCAACTTTACACTTCTTGTGTGGCAAAATGGCTAGCGGAAAATCAACTTTAGCAAAATCATTAGTCAAAGAAAACAATGCGATTTTGATGGCTGAAGATATTTGGTTGTCAAAGCTTTATCCAGAAGAAATTAATGAATTTAACGATTACATCAAATATTCTCGCCGATTAAAATCAATTTTGACTCAACATATTCAAGATATCCTTTTACAAGGTATATCAATTGTCCTTGATTTTCCTGGGAATACTCCATCACAACGAGATTGGTTTCGTTCAATATTTGAATCGGTAGAAGCAAATCATTTACTTCATTACATAATTGCATCCGATAAACTTTGTAAACAACAATTAAAAATCAGAAGCAAAGATAAACCCGAAGGTGAAAAATTTACCACCGAAGCGGAATTTGAAGCGATTACAAAATACTTTCAACCTCCGACACCAGAAGAAGGATTCAATATTAAGGAATATCAAAAGAACTAAAAAGCTGTTTTACAATTAAAGTCTTTGGAAAACAATTGTAAATCCATTAATCTATGAGTACTTCCACCATGATAATTCGACCAGCTAAACCCAATGATGCTGATTCCATAATGAGCTTAGCTGAAGCAATTGGTTTGTTTGAAGGGGAGGAACTTGAAGAACTCGGTGGTATGTTAGCTGGATATTTTGAAGGTAGTCTTGGTGAAGGACATTCTTGGATGGTTTGTGACGATGGTGGAGTTGTGGGAGTAGCGTATTTTGCTCCGGAACAATATGCTGATGGTGTTTATAATCTTTACTTTATAGCAGTTCATCCCAAGTCTCAGGGTAAAGGATATGGTACTACGATAATTAATCATGTAGAGAAGACTTTAACGGAGCAAAAGGTACGTTTGTTATTAGTAGAAACTTCCGGTTTACCAAATTTTGAGAATACTCGGAAATTTTATCGTAAACAGGGGTATGAAGAAGAAGCGAGGATTAGGGAATTTTATAAAGCTGGTGATGATAAGATTATTTTTCGGAAAGTTTTAGTTAAGTAGTCGTTGCTGTATAGGTATATATTAAAATCTTGCAATTGGCACAAATATATTTAAGATGGTACTAATGAAAAGTTTCGCATTTGAGTTCCATTACGAATTGCGCTGCTAGAAGAATTTTCAGTGTTATCCCTATTTTTTATTTGTAATGCTAGCCACTTTTGATTTTTATCCTTACTAATGAAATCAATAGCTTTTATAAAATCACCACAGCACCAATACCAACCTTTTTCTCGTAATACTGAATCTAAATATCTTTCCAACAGCGAACCAACGCAATTTTCAGCACACATAGAATATTGATGTTCTATTTTGATTCGTTCGCAATCTTCTGGTGAATAATTATAAGCATATTGCATTACAATACTCACCATTTCATCGGGTACCGTTTTCGGTTCAGCAGGAAAATCTGATTTTCTAAACCCGTTAAAATACTTTTCTGCTAGAGCTTTTAAACCGGTTTCATCGGTAACGCTTGGTTTATTTTTACCCCTCCAAGATAATCTATCTGGATTATCGTTTAAAAATCTGCAAATTTCAATAAATGCTGTATCTAACTCTTTCTCTTCTGGATTATCATTTATAAATTCAGCAACAACCTTTTTCGCTAATTCCTCATCAAAACTCAACGGATGCACCTTTGTATAGAACTGGTTACAATAAATTTTAAGACTTTAATCTACTTTCTTTAATTCAATTGGAATCAATAATTTTAATTTTACCCCTTTGACTGAATTAAATAACAGACAGCACAAAATGATAGGAATAGGTAATAACTTGATTCAAGCTTCGTTTTTATCAATAACGTAACATCCTACTCTTTTTGGATGGTCTTCAACTAGCGAATCTGCTTCAACATTCCTTAATAACCACATAACTAAAATATCTTCACCGGCTGTAAATATACTAAATAATCCGATTGAAAAAATAAAGATATTTCCTATAATAATTCCTAAACTTGCAGGTATAATCCCTACTATAATTCCGGGTATTGCTATTCCTAATTTATAAGCTTTAATCTCCATTGTTTTTTCGTAATATGCATGAAATGACGTAGTCCCAATATTTGTTTTTCTGATACCATATCTGATAGCCTTTTCTTTGTTACTTCCAAATAATTCCCAAGTTATTCCTTTAATTAATGCATAAGATATATGTCCTATAAAAACCGCTAAGATGAAAATCAAAAAATTTTGAAAAATGGAATTACGTATTTCAACAAAAACATTTGGCAATTTCCATATATAAATATATAGACCTATTAGAATTACTATAAATGGCAAAGCTGTAATAGGAGCATATAATCGAGCGTCTAGTATAGACATTGAAATATCTTTTTTCATATATCTCCCTCCCTAGGATGTTCATTAGTCAATTCTGTGAATGAACCACTATCTTACTCGCTGAAAATCTCTTCTTCCCAAACCTAGATATCAAATAATAAGCAGCAGGAACGAAATAAAGAGCAAGTAAAGTAGCACCCACTACACCACCAGCAATTGCTACTGCTAAAGGTGGCCAAAATTCACCTCCAGATAATAACAACGGTACGAATCCGATAGCGGTTGTTAGCGTTGTTGTTAGTACGTGACGAGTTGAATGTAATACGACTTTCTGAATAGCTTTGGGATTTCCGGTTTTTGCGATGGGATGGTTAGAAATTGCGCTGAGAACCACAATTGAGTCGTTGACAGCTACACCAATCAAACCAACGGAACCGATAATTGGGTTGAAACCGAAGGGATAACCAAATAACCAGATAGAAAATAAACCCAAACCAAAGGATGCTACAGCAACTATTACGATAACACCTGCTAGTTGGAACGAACCCAAGGAAAGTACTAATGTCGCTATCATCAGAATAATTAAAACTCCCACGGTGGAAACTAAACCACCAATAGCATCATTTCTTTGTTCTTCTTCTCCTCCAAATTCAAATCTGTAATTGGGTGGTAATGATGATTTGAAATCTTCTAATTTTGTTTGAAATTTACTTAATATTTCTGCTGGTAAAGTTCCAGCATTGAGGAAACCTTGAATAGTATTAACTCTTTGTCCGTTGTAGTGAGTAATTTGAGCGAGTTCTGGTTTTAATTCAATTTTACCCAAGGAAGATAAAGGAACAGCAGCGAGGGGATTATTTCTTTGATTGTTTTGAGAATTTGCTAGTAAATCTAAGGAAGTAATTTGAGATAAGTTTCCTCGTTCTTGATTTCCTAAACGAACTCTGACGGGTAATTCTTCGTTTCCTTCTAATATTGAACCACCGACGGAACCTTCTAAAGTATTATCTAATTGTTGAGCAATTGTTGTCCGATTTAATCCTGCTAAACGTGCTTGTTCTTCGTCTAATTGAACTTCTATTTGTGGTTGAATTTCATCTAAACTTGCACGGGTATGGGTTACGTCTTTGATTTGCACTAATGTTTGTCTAACTTGTTCTCCCAATGATTGTAGTGTTTCAATATTAGAACCATAAATCCGCATTTCGATAGGAGCAGCAAACGGAGGTCCCTGTTCTAATTGTCTAACTATAATTCTCGCTGAGGGGAAGTTTTTATCTAATTGGGTTTGTAATTTGTTGGTTATAGAAGTTGAGGTAAGAGAATTTAGTTGTACTAATGCTTGAGCGTAATTTGCTTGTTGTTCTTTTCCACCAGTTAAGTTGTAATAAAAGGAAGGTATATTGCTTCCTAGTAACCAATGAACTTCTTCAACTTCTGGATTATCAATAATTTCTTTTCGGATTTCTTTGATTAAATTTTGAGTTTTTTCTAAGGATACGGAAGAGGTTAACTCAAATTCAATTTGCAATTGGTCTCTATCTGCTGCGGGAAAGAATTGTTGTTCGAGACTACCAGCTTGAATAAAACCGATAATTGGAATTAATAAAGCTAGGAAGATTGATAAAACAGGTTTTGCGACTGTGAATTTTACGGTACGTCGATATAAGCGATTTAAAATTGGAATAAAAATACCTTTTTGTAGCCAAGATTGATTTTGTTTTTTATCTTTTTGATTATCTTTATTAGTATCACTATCTCTATGTAATTTAGCGCTGAATGTAGGAATAATCGTCAAAGAAATAAATAAAGAACAGCAGACAGCGATAATCACCGTAATTGCAATCGTTCCGACAAATTCCCCCGTACTTCCCGGTAATAATGCAATTGGTAAAAATGCTAAAACAGTTGTTAAAGTCGAACTTAATAATGGAATTGCTAAATTCTTGATACTAAGATTTATCGCTGTTAATGGTTTAACCCCTTTTCGTAATTCATTTTGAACTTCATCCACCATCACAATCGCGTTATCAATTAAAATTCCCAAAGCAACAATCAATCCCGTAATAGACATTTGATGCAGGGGAATATTTAACCAATTCATGCAACCAAATACCATAAATACCGATAAAGGTAAAGCAGAACTTACTATCAAAGCACTCTTTAAACCCATCATAATTACAGTTACAGCGAAAACTAAACCTGCTCCTAAAAGCAGATTCAAAATTAAACTATTCAATCGTTCGGTAACATAATTACTTTGAGCAAAAATAATCGGTAAACTAATACTTGTAGGTAATTCCGATTTAAATTCAGCTATCTTTTTCTCAGCAACTTCCGACCACAAATCCAATCTTGTCCCCGATTGAACGTGAACCGCTATAGCAACACCAGGATGACCATTTAATAAAGCAAGTTCTGTCGCTGGTTCTCTAATTCCTTTCCGAACAGTAGCGATATTTTGTAAAGTCACAAATTGACCTTGAGAACCAAAATTAATCGGAATTTGTCTAATTCTGGCTAAAGTTTCTAATTCTCCTGCAACTTTAATCAATAAATTATTATCTTTCTCCCGTAATTGTCCCGCTGAAACTTTGGAATCACTCAGAGAAATTTGTTGCGATAAATCCCTCACTGTTAAATTGTAACTAGCCAAAGCCTCGGGATTAATTTCTACTATAATTTCTTCTTCAGGGTCGCCAAAAATCTCTACTTCCTCAGTTCCCGAAATTGCTTCTAAACGTTCTTTAAAAACTTCTGCTTGACGACGCAAAATTCCATAATTAGGCTTATTATCTTGCTTCCAAGTTAAACCCGCAATCAAAGCATAAGCCTTTACTTTTACTGCTTCTAATTCTGGTTCAACAATATTATCTGGTAATTCAACTTCTACCTCATCAACTTTATTTCTAACCCGCGTCCAAACTGAATCAACTTCTTGTTTGCTGACAGTATCTTGTAAGTCAATCTGAATAATAGAGCTACCAGTCCGAGAGGTAGATTCATAACTATCAATCTCTTCAATTTCCGTTAATTTATCTTCGATTTTCTCCGTAACTAAAGCTTCAACTCTTTCAGCATCTGCACCAGGGAAAAAAGTTGTTACCACAGCACTACGAGAAACTAATTCCGGGTCTTCTAATCTCGGTAAAGTGAAATAAGAAGAAATTCCCCAAACTGCTATTAAGACAATAGTTAGAATTAGTAAACGAGAGTTTCTATAGAATAGAGTAAACATAGAATTTGGTAATTGGTAATTGGTAATTATCTATCATTCTTCCTTGTAGGGTGCTGTGACGGTAATCCTTATTTATAGAACCTAAACAAATAATTTGAATATACCGTCACGCACCAATCAAAGTCTTGAGAATAATGCATTATGATATTTTATTCATCTTTTTTTAATCTGATATAATTAATCAATCAGATTATTAAAAATAACTATGACACCAGAAGAAATTCAAAACACTATCCAACAAATGTTAGCCGTTCAAAGACAGATACAGGAAAGTCAAATCAGGAATACAGCTAACATCGCAGCTAACGCAGAACAGATTCAAGAAAATATACAATTAATTAGAAACAATCGGGAAGATATCAGCAGCTTAAGATTAGAAATCAGTAATTTAGTTACAGAAGTAGCTAAATTAACAGTAGACCAAAGAGAAAAATTCAATCAGTTTTATGGTTATCATTAATCTGCTGACACAGAACGTTT
Organism: Calothrix parasitica NIES-267; assembly: GCF_002368095.1. GTDB lineage: Bacteria > Cyanobacteriota > Cyanobacteriia > Cyanobacteriales > Nostocaceae > Rivularia > Rivularia parasitica. Next base: position 8,397,268 of record NZ_AP018227.1, read on the forward strand.
AGATATAGTTGAAAGATTAGCCAAAGTAGAAGAAGAAGTGGCTAAACCCAAACGTTAATTAGGAGAAATTCTTAATCGCATTAGCATTGTTTATTTTCCTATTCCCCACTCCCTTTACTAACCAGTTGTCCCGGAACCAACCTTTGAACACCATCAACAACAATTGTGTCTCCCGTTTTAATTGTTCCTCTAACTAAAACCCGTTTCCCATTAGTTTCTAATACTTCTATTAATCTACGTTCGACTTTTGAATTACCATCTTTTTCATCAACAACTGCATAAGATGACCATAAACCACGTTCACCTTTTACTAATGCTGTAATCGGTAACCAATAACCCTCTGTAGAAACATTTTGAATAATTTTGAAGCGAGCAATTTCTTGAGGTGAAACTCTAGCTGTCGATGGTAACTGTAAAATAACTGTCCGAGTCCGAGTAGCTGTATCAACTTCCGGTAAAATCGACTTTACTCTAGCACTATAGTTTTTTCCCCCAATCTCTAATTCCTTCTGACTCCCAATTGTTAATTTCCTCGCTACATTAATTGGAACCCCGATTTTTACTTCTGGATTACTGTTCTCAACTAAACGTACTATCGATTTACCAGTTTCAACTACCGTCCCTTCATCCACAGAACGAACTCCAACTGTCCCAGAAAACGGAGCTTTCAAAACACTTTTGGCAATCGTAATATCTAAATTGGTAATTTCTGCCGATAATTGCTCAACTGCTGCTTTTTGTGCTGCTTTTTGTTCGTAACGAGTCCCGTTGAGCAATTCTTCTAAACCACTTCGAGCGTTATTCAAACGCTCTGATAAAGCTTGAGAATTAAAAGCAACTTCATCAAACTGTTCTCTCGAAATCGCTCCTTGTTCGTAAAGATATTTTCGTCGATTACTTTTAATTTGCTCTAATTTTAATTGCTTTTCTAAATCTCTAACTCTAGCTCTCGCTGCTGTTATCTGTTCCGTTCTAGCACCGTTTTTCAGTTCAACCAATCTCGCTTCCGCTTGCGCTTTTTGAGCAACCAATGACCGACGCTGTGCTTGTAAGTTCGCTGTATCTAATTTCGCTAATACCGCTCCTTTACTAACCCTATCTCCCTCATCCACCAAAATTTCGATTAACTTTCCACCCCGTTCAAAACCAACTTCGCTAGTACGGTTCGCTACTACTTCCCCGGTATAGCTTTGGGTTGTCTGATAATTTCGAGCTAATTCTATTTCAGTTGTCTTCACCGGAAGTGGTCTAGCTTGAGTTGTAGCTCGAACCGGAGAATTATTCGCTTCAATTCCACCAAATTTACCAATTCCCACACCAGCAAGTAAGATAACCAGACTAGCCGAAATTAACTGTAATCTTGTTAATCGAGATGATTTTACCCGCTCCGAAACTTCTGGAATAGGCTGCTGATTCATGATTTCATCAGAGAGAAAGATAATTAAATGCAAATCTTGCATATACAACAAGTTGTGTATATGATTATAGTATATACAACAATTTGAGTATGTCAATCTGATTTTGACAATTTAGACCTTCTCCACGAACAACCGTTAACTGCTCCCTGAAAATGTCACTAGCGCACACAATCTTAGCAACCCTGGGTTCTGAATCCTATAGTGGTTATGATTTATGGAAAAAATTTTCTCAAACCAGTAAATATTATTGGCAAGCTACCCAACAACAGATATATAGAGAGTTAGGAAAATTAGAAAAAGAAGGTGCGATTAGTTCGGAATTAATTCCTCAAGAAGGTCGTCCGAATAAAAAGCTTTATCGAGTAACGGAAGAAGGAATAGCAAAGCTTAAAAGTTGGTTATTAGAACCAGCCGAACCAATGACAATTCGTGAAGAGTTGTTAGTCAAAGTAATAGCAGCTAAATTAGTTCCAAAAACAGTTATTCTGCAAGAAATTGAGCGACATAATAAAATTCATCAGCAAAAATTGTCTGAATATAAACAAATAGAACAGAGAGAATTTTCCGATATTTCTCAACTGTCCTACGAGCGAAAATGTCTTTATTTAACTTTGCGTTGCGGTATCCGTTATGAAACTTATCGGATTGAATGGTGTGAGGAAGCTATTTTATTATTGAGTGAAGATTAAGTTACGAAGAGGAGGAAGAAGATATATTTGTATAAAACAATAACTATCCGACTTTTTGCGTTCATATCTTATCAAAAAGTCAGATAAAATAGATTAAATTTGGTTTGGAATTGAAATAATATTTCTTGTTACATAAATAATTCTCTACTAATTCCTGAGAATTCAAATTGAGTGTAATTACAAGAATTTAAGTTTCCCAATATATTATTAAAAATATCATTATTAAAAATATCTCCAATTGAATCCGGTTCCTCTGTACCCATTCCCAAATCATGGATTGCTTCCATAGCAACATCCGCTAAAAGTTCCTGTCCTTTGGTTGTAGGGTGAATGTAATCAAAGAAAAAATAATCATTGGGATTCCCACCAGCTGTAGAAAAATCAGGAGCTTCCCCGACTAGATAAGCATCAGTTCCATTAGTTAAACCGAATGCTTCCGGGTCGTTAGCAATATCAAGACTCAAAGCTCTGAAATCAAGAGATTCAATTTCAATATCGGGTAAATCTCGTTCTAATTTCCTTAAAGTTGTTTCTAGTAAATCGTTGTGTCGGTTCGATACATCCGTTAAAAAAGCCGATTCTTCATCAGAAAAACTACGACCAATAGGAGTATTAGCTAAATCTGGTAGATTGGGAACTAAAAAGTAACGTCCTCCAGCATCATACAAATCGGTAATTGCATACTCTACAACAGCAACAGCTTCGGTGGGTTCGGACAATTCACCCGATAAATAATCATTAGCACCACCTTGAATAACATAAAGTCCGTTCTCAGAAGCTTTCATTTGCTTAACTTTCAAATCTTCGAGAAACCAATCAACTTGAGTAGACACCGAAGGACTAATCAAATCCCCCGGATCTACATCATCATTTACAAGTCTCGCACCACTAACAGCAAAATTTGTACTTTGAGCAGCAGTCTTCCCCCTAAATGAAGGAATAATTTCATATCCATCATTACTATTTTCTGTAACTGGTTGTTTCCGAGCAAATTCAAGGACAGGTGTTAAATCAAAATCCAATTTTTGAGCTAGATAATCCGTCCAAATAAATCCGTTAGATTCACGACCGGGGAAATATGGAGGGGAGGGAGTATCAATTTCAATGTCGGAATTGAGGTTTTCTTGAATATAATTAAGCCCTATCAATTCATTCCCGTTATCCGATAAGCTATCCCCGAAAACGTAGAGACGGTCAAATTTTGGCTGCGTGACTTTTGGTAATTGGATATTGAAAAATAAATTAAAAAAGCTATCTGATTTTAATGTAAATTTTGGCTCGAACATCAGATTTTATTCCTCTTAACTTGCTTATTTAGGAATTAAAAAAACTGTTTTCTTAATTCCTTAACGATATTAGTCAAGAGATTACTTATTACAAATAATCCACGGTCATTAAAAAACATGACCGTGGTCATATGTATATTACGTATAATTCTTATATATAGCAGTTTTCAGTTGGACAGAATACACACCTCTCCTTAATAAGGAGAGGGGCTGGGGGTGAGGTCTATCACAGCGTATTTCACTCAACCGAAAAGCGCTATAGTTTTAATAAAATGGATGTAAGAATGCCAATTTGCGACGGTGTAACAGCTACCAAAGAAATTCATCAGCGGTATCCCTGGATGCGAATATTAGTTTTGACAACCTTTGACGACGATGAGTACGTCTGGAAATCCTTAGAAGCTGGAGCAATGGGTTATATCCTCAAACGCAAACCCTCCGAACAAATAGCAACCGCAATTCGTGCAGCTTACCAAGGATATTCTCAACTAAGTCCGGCAATTGCACCAAAAGTTTTTGCTAATCTTAAACCAACGGATTCTATTTCAACCAAAATTCTCAACCAACTCAGTCAGCGAGAATTAGAAGTTTTGAAACTCGTAGGAGAAGGAAAAAACAATCAAGAAATTTCTCAAGAATTGCATTTAAGCATCGGTAACGTGAAAAACTACATGACTCAAATATTGAGCAAATTATCACTTCGAGATAGAGTTGCTGCGGCTTTGCTAGCACAGAAATATTTACTTGTTTGAGAATAAATTTAAATCCAGCTTATATAAATTGCTAAGTACTTAATTTCTACACAGAAGTTTGTTTGTTTCTACTAAAGTCGATTATTTTACGAATAAATACAACTATTCTTAAAAACACCGCAAAAAACAAAGTTAATTCTAAGGTCGCATAATTAACTAAATAGTTTTGATTAAGCGACGGATTACCCGATATTCCAGGATAAAAACTGATAATAAAAACGTACATTAGGTAAAACATTCCTGCTGTATGCAGAATTTTCCAATTCCTTGCTCCTATCCATTTTGCAGGTGCATTGAAGGATGTCATTAACATCGGAATTACAAACACAAAACCAATTCCTCCAGTGATAATTGCATCAATAGGAGCTTTGGCAATTATCAGAAACCAGATAACTGCTGGTAGATGAAATACAAGATGTTGAAACCCGAAACCAATTCCTAGAAACCGACTATTTTTAAGCAACCATCTACTAAAAGAACTAGGAAAAAGCTTGTGTAATGGTGACGCAATAAATGCAGCAGTAAAAGTAATCATACCTGCTCTTCCCGTTGCATCTAGCCAATTAATAATTCCTTGCTTTTCAATTCCATAATTTGCAAGATTAAAAGCTGTTAATGCTGCACTAACTAAAACAGCAGCATACACAATATTCCACTTATTAAAATTAAGTTGAAAACCAGTAGCTGTATTTGAATGCTCATTCATGATGCAATTCCCAAAAGGATTATCAATAAGCTATTTTTGAAGCTTGTCTTAAATGGAGACAAGTCTGTCTACTTGAGCTTGCTGGTATTATAGATGCAAGCAGACAAGTCTGTCTACCATGTTGCTAAAACAAAAGCTATGACTGAAGAATCAAGTACTACTCGTAAGAAAATTCTAGAAACTGCATCGAAACTTTTTTATGAGAAAGGAATTCCTTACGTTGGTATAAATGAGGTGATTTCCGAATCAGGTATTGCAAAACGAACGCTTTACCGTTGGTTTTCCTCAAAGGACATACTGATTGAAGAAGTCACGAAATATCGCGCTCAGCAGTGGATTGGATGGTTTGAAAAAGCAGTTACAGAGCGCGGGAATACTCCAAAAGAGCAACTATTAGCAACATTTGATGTTATGCGAGAATGGTATGCATCCCCTGGATTTCGGGGGTGTCCGTTTATTAATGCAGTACTGGAGATTGCAGATGCATCTCATAAAGCTCATCATGTTTCAATTGACTTGCGTGAATCAATTCGTAAAATTGTTATGCGCTTAGCAGCAGAGTGTGGGGTAGAGAATCCTGATGCGTTTTCTAAACAGTATCTTCTGCTGATTGGGGGGGCTAGCTTGATGGCTACTATTGAACAGTCACCCGATGGAGCGACATTTGCTCAAAATGCACTTTCGGTATTGATTGATGCTAGTTTGACAAAGGCTTCTGTAAATTGTGAGTAGTAGATAATAACAATGAAAAAGGGGTTTAGCGATAAAGAAAAACTCCCCAAAATATTATTAAAAAAATTCCCAACCGAATCGGATTGATTTATATTTACTTCCAAATCATAGCTTGCTTCCATAGCGCATCAGCTATAAGTAAATGACCGACAGTAGTAAGATGAATTTCATCAAAGAATAAATAATCATCAGCATTCTCACTTGCTGTATAAAAATTAGGAGCTTCCCCGATTAGATAAGAATCAGTTACATTAGTTAAACCAAATTTTTTTGGGTTGTTAGCAACATCAACACCCAAAGCTCTAAAATCAGCGTATTTAATTTTAATATCGGCTAAATGTTGCTTTAATTTTCTCAAAGTTTTTTCCAGCAAATCATTATGTCGATTCGATATATCTGTTAGAAAAGCTATTTCTTCATCAGAAAAAGTACGACTAAGGGGAGTATTACCTAAATCTGGGACATTAGGAACTAGAAAATAACGCGCTCCAGCATTATAAAGACTCGTAATTACATTAACAACAACCGTAACAGGTTCAATTGGTTCGGAAAAATCACCAGATAGATAATCATTAGCACCACCTAAGATGACATAAAGTGCATCTTCAGAAGCTTGTATTTGCTTAACTTCAGCTTCATAAGTCCCATTCTTCCACTGATAAAGTTCGTAAACTTCCTCTGGTAGCTCAAAAGCTAAATCCGCGACTCTTCTCTCAATCTCCTCATAACTCAATCTCGGTTGCAAAACATCCACTGAAGCGTATTTTTCAGAAGGATGTTTTTCTAACCAATTAAAAATTCGATTCAAAGCATTTGTTAAATCCGACACGGCTAAAAATTATTTTTTACATCAAAAGCATCCGTAAAATAAGCTTAACCCAACAGGTAGTACATGAGTTCTCTAAATGCAGAAATGAAGCAAATTACATTTTACCTGCGTTATTTTTCGCACTCTGCTATCAGAATCTATATATTTTTCTTCCATGGTTGCAAAAACAGAAACCATAATTTAATTCAGCTATAAATATGCATATGAATAAAAACCCCATCTTCACAAAACAACAAAATAATTAATGAAAATTACGAACTACCCACCATTCACTATTAACTGCTGGCTTTCTAATATAGCCATTTTTAGTTGAATGAATTACGTATCAAGAGACACCCCTCTCCCTTAACAAGGAGAGCAATGCGTTGCGGAGGTTCCCTCCGTTGTAGCAATTGCGGGAGAGGGGAAGGGGGTGAGGTTCAAAACTGATAACTAAAAAAACAGCCATCTCTAAGAGACGACTGTTTACAAAATAGGGGTTTATTCAACTAACGTAAATTAACCTTTGAGCAAGCTTGACTCGATTTAGTAATCGAAGTCGCCACCACCCATACCAGCACCAGCACCAGCACCTTCTTTAGGCTCTGGCTTGTCAACAACGATACATTCGGTTGTCAACACCATTGCTGCGATGGAAGCAGCGTTTTGTAGTGCGGAACGGGTTACTTTTGCAGGGTCAACGATTCCAGCACTAAACATATCGCTGTATTCGTTGGTTGCTGCGTTATAACCGGTGTTAAATTCCTTCTCTTTGACGCGCTCGGAGATTACTGCACCGTTTTGTCCGGCATTTTCAGCAATCCGCATCAAAGGAGCGGGTAATGCACGAGCTACAATCATCGCACCAATTAATTCTTCACCAGTGAGGTTACCGTTAGCCCACTCTTCCAATTGAGGAGCAAGGTGAGCCAATGTTGTACCACCACCAGGAACGATACCTTCCTCTACAGCAGCTTTAGTAGCGTTAATAGCGTCTTCTAAACGCAATTTCTTGTCTTTCATCTCGGTTTCGGTTGCAGCACCAACTTTAACTACTGCTACACCACCGGATAATTTAGCCAAACGCTCTTGTAGCTTTTCTTTGTCGTAGGAGGATTCGGTTTCGTCCATTTGACGGCGAATTTGGTCGCAGCGAGACTTAACTGCTGCTTCGTTACCTTCAGCTACGATGGTGGTGCTGTCTTTGGTGATGCTGATTCTGCGAGCTTTACCAAGCATGTCAATCTTGGTCGCATCCAACTTCAAGCCAGCATCTTCTGTAACTAGCTGTCCACCGGTCAATACAGCGATATCTTCCAACATCGCTTTACGGCGATCGCCAAATCCTGGTGCTTTAACAGCAGCTACGTTGAGTACTCCGCGCAAACGGTTAACAACCAATGTTGCTAAAGCTTCTTTCTCAATATCTTCAGCAATGATTATTAACGGCTTACCAGAACGAGCTACCTGTTCTAAAACGGGTACCAAGTCTTGTACCAAAGCAATTTTCTTGTCGGTGAGCAAAATGAAAGGCTCATCGAAATTAGCTTCCATGCGCTCTGGGTCGGTTGCGAAATAAGGAGAAATATATCCCTTATCAAAACGCATCCCTTCGGTAATTTCCAACTCGGTGAACATGGACTTCCCTTCTTCCAAGGAAATCACACCTTCTTTACCCACCTTATCCATTGCTTGAGCAATCATCTGACCGACTTCTTCGTCGTTACCGGCCGAGATTGAACCAACTTGAGCAATAGCTTTGGAATCTTCTACAGGACGCGCTTGCTCGGCAATTTTTCCGACCAAGAAAGTCGCCGCTTTATCAATACCGCGCTTCAAGGAAATCGCGTTAGCACCGGCTGCAACGTTCCGCAAACCTTCTTTAACCATTGCGTGAGCCAAAACGGTCGCGGTGGTGGTTCCATCACCAGCAGCGTCATTTGTCTTGGAAGCAGCTTGACGAATCAAAGATACGCCAGTGTTTTCAACGTGGTCTTCTAATTCAATTTCTTTAGCAATGGTCACACCATCATTGACAATCTGGGGTGAGCCAAACTTCTTCTCTAATACTACGTTACGACCTTTAGGCCCTAAAGTAACGCCCACAGCCTCAGCCAGGGTATCCATGCCTTTTTCTAAAGCACGGCGAGCGTTTTCGTTGTAAATAATGCGCTTAGCCATAATTCTCTACTTGTACCTTTCGCTTACTTTCTGTAAAAAAAATGTTGTTATTTTCGTCATTCACTAGCTCTTAACTATCAGTTGTTCTCAGGAAATAAAGGGAACAGGGAACAGCGCAAAGTGCGGTCTTGGGGTCTCCCCCTTCGGGTATCTCCTTACCCTAACGGGTCAGCAAGCTGAACGGAGACGCTTAGTCTAACGACTCACTTCGTGAACGCTAACACCACTCCCCTCAACCGAGGGAACCTCGGCACGGTGGTGGATTCACCAAGTAGAGCAACTTTGTAAGAGAGGGAACGGCTAAATACCTTTAACCTTTAACCTTTGACCTTTGACCTTTAACCTTTGACCTTTGACCTTTAACCTTCTCAACTAACAACCAATAACTAACCACTAATAACTAACTAACAATCGCTAAAATATCTTTCTCAGAAAGCAGTACATATTCATCAGTACCCAACTTGATATCAGTTCCAGCGTACTTGGAGTAAAGAACTTTATCACCGACCTTTACATCCACTGACTGACGACCACCATCATCCTTCATCTTACCGTCACCTACTGCTACTACTTCACCTACTTGAGGCTTTTCCTTAGCAGTATCGGGTAGATATAAACCACCAGCGGTCTTTTCTTCCGATGGATTCACCTTGACGAAAACGCGGTCGCCTAAAGGTTTAACTGTTGAAACGCTTAAAGATACAGCTGCCATAACTTATTTGCCTTCTTAGCACTCTCGACTCCTGAGTGCTAATTTAGCGAAGCCACGGCTATGATGGCAATATTTTCTAGAGTACGGGTTCCCGAACTATGATAAAAGCAGGTTTACTTAGGTATAAATGCTCAATTTTCGATGGGGTTTCGGGTTTTATGCAACTTTGGAAGAAGAGCTTGATATGGTTCGCTATTATTTGCAAAGCCAATAAATTGTTATAGAACTGTAAAATGTAGCCTTTTTATGCGTGATGATGCAGTGTTTCATTCGAGCCTTCAAGTACAAAAAACAACTAGCCTTCTACTCTATAAAATCCTTAATAAATTATATAGAAACTTCAGGGTTGTCAAAAATTCAACAACATGTATTTCTATGGTATTTAGGTTTAATTTCTATTCGATTAGAGAATTAAAACTAGTTTTAGTTTTTGAAAAACTTGAAAAAGTGACTATTTAAGCTCAAAATGGACTCTGTACAACTGGAAAAACCGGCAACGGTATCCGAGCAAAAAAACCAACTACTTGCGGGAGCGGTTGTTCTGGAACAATAATAGTAGCTTACCCCACGTTTATTTGTGGTAGCTACTGCCTTATCTCCCAAGTTATTTATCGCGTCCTAACCGAGCGCATAAAAAGCTTACAAATAGGCTTTGATTCGATACGAAAAAAAGTTTGTTCCCTACTTCCTTAGACATTCCTTGCGGAAGAAATAATATCTTAAAGTCAAAAGGAAGCATTAGTTTAGATACGTAAAAGCAAAAATAGATGAAGGCGCAGGTTATTTTAACAAGAAGTATGTTCGCCCAATACTACTCTTGTGAACCTTGGCATATTATTATCTGATGGAATGTTTTTAGCCCGCACCTTTCAAAGCGATATATAATAGCGCATTATAGATACTATTGCTCTACGTATCCTTACTGTAGCTCGACGAGTGAATTACGAAATTTCAAGAATGGGGCGGTAACCTTCTTTGAGATTTCGGCACAGCCCGTAGGGGCAAGGTAAGTGGGAAAAGGGACAACATCTCAATCATCCACCAATTAGGATAACTATTCAAGACCTTGATGGATCTACGCGCGACAAGTGCCACTGCTATGAAAGAACCCAGCATGAAAGATCACAAACGCTTACTGCTTATAGATGATGACCCTAATCTCATCTTGCTGGTAAAAGACTACCTAGAATTCCGAGGATATGAAGTCGTCACGGCTGAAAATGGTCGAGAAGCTCTGGAAATACTAGAGCTAGACATTCCAGACATGATAATTTGCGACGTGATGATGCCGGAAATGGACGGTTACACCTTTGTAGAACAAGTTCGACAAACAGAACGTACTAGTTGGATACCTGTTCTCTTCCTTTCTGCAAAGGGACAAAGCGCAGACAGAGTGAAAGGTTTGAACAAAGGGGCTGACGTGTATATGGTCAAGCCTTTTGAACCTGAAGAACTCGTAGCCCAAGTTGAATCCTCGCTCAAACAAACAATTCGTTGGAAAGAACATCAAGCTAAAGGAGGCGAAAACGGCTCTCGCATCCAAGTACCCTTTGATGTCCAGCTAACCCCAACAGAACTCAAAGTAGTGCAATTCGTGGCTAGAGGTATGGCTAACAGAGAAATCGCTGAAGAACTAAACGTCTCTCAGCGTACCGTTGAAAGCCACGTCTCCAACATGTTGGGTAAAACCAACCTCCACAATCGCACCGAACTAGCACGTTGGGCCATTGAAAATCAAATGGCATAAAACCATAGATTTCAGATTTTGGATTTTGGGAAAGTTAAGCCATTGTGGTCTTGGGGGTTTCCCCCATGAGCAAATGGCGTTGGGGTATAGATGCTCTTCCCCCAAAACTTTCCAAAACGGATTTCAGATTTAAATTACTAATCTAAAATCCAGAATCGCTAAACAAAGATTAACTAATGACTCCTTGCACAATCAAACAGTTATCAGTTAACAGTTACCAGTTATCAGTGACTCTGGCACTCTTGATTAGATTGAAACCCTTCAATACAAGTGTGGAAAGCTTTCAATAGTTACTGTTCGCTGATTACTGTTTGCTGATTACTGTTCGCTACTCGCTGTAGTTTTTCGTTCCAAAATTTCTTTTAAAACCAGGGTGACAAACCCCAAGCAAGCAAGTAATACCGCAGCAGCGAAAGCAGTTTCCGTTTCATATTGCTTGTAAGCTTGCTCCACAAACAGCGGTAAAGTTTGAGTTTTGCGGATAATATTGCCAGAAACAACAGATATCGCTCCAAACTCGCCCATAGCTCTGGCATTAGTCAAAATTAAACCATAAAGCAAGCCCCAGCGAATATTCGGTAGAGTCACAAGCCAAAAAGTTTGCCATTGACTCGCACCCAAAGTATTCGCTGCTTCCTCTTGTGAAGAACCGATTTCCTCTAGAACCGGGATAACTTCCCTAGCTACAAAAGGCATAGTAACAAAAGCAGTCGCCAAAACCATTCCTGGAAAAGCGAAAATCACTTTAAAGTTAATTGCTGACAAAATTCCTCCAAACCAGCCATTTTGACCGTAAAGCAAAATCATCATTAAACCAGCAACCACGGGGGAAACCGAGAAAGGGACATCCAAAATACTCATCACAAAAGCCCTTCCTGGAAAACGATTGCGAGCCAGAACCCAAGCCGCGCAAAGTCCAAAAACCGCATTTATCGGCACCACAATCAAAGCAATAAGTAAAGTTAATCCCACAGCGCTCAGAAAATCATCAGTGGTCAGATAGCCAAAAAACTCTCCAAAACCACCCTTGAAAGCTTGATAAAAAACATTGATAGCCGGAATAAATAATACTAAACCTAAGTAAGTGATAGCACTGAGGATTAAAAGTCTCTTACCCATAATTAAATAGTAGTTAGTTGTTAGTAGGTAGTTGTTAGTAAGTAGTAATAAAAATCAAGAATTAAAAATTAGCAATTAACAGTTATAAGTTAAGAGTTAGGAGTTAGAAGTTAGAAATTAATAATGAATAATTGTGAGTGATAAATTTATTGGTACTATCACCAATTACCAATTACCCATTACCAATTCCCCATTATTGATATCTCTTTCCCCAAGCTTGTAATAAATTAATAACTAATAAAATCAACAGCGAAATTCCTAAAAGTACCGTGCCAATTACCGTCGCACCAGCGTAATCATATTGTTCCAAACGTTGAAAAATTAACACTGATGCAATTAAATCTTTGAAAGCAATATTTGAAGAGACAATTACAATCGAACCATACTCCCCCACAGCACGAGAAAAACCTAAAGCAATACCCGTCAATAAAGCTGGAAATAGAGGTGGAAAAATCACTTGCCAAAAAGTTTGAAACTTCGTCGCTCCCAAACTCCAAGCAGCTTCTTCTATATCGTGTTCCATTTCTTGCAATACCGGTTGCAGCGCTCTCACGATAAACGGTAAAGAAATAAACAACATCGCCACAAAGACACCAAACCGCGAAAAAGCAACTTTAATTCCTAATGGTGCGAGCAAAGAACCAATCCAGCCATTCTCAGAATACACATTAGCCAAAGTCAAACCCGCTACCGCTGTCGGTAAAGCAAAAGGTAAATCAATAGCCGCATCAACCAAGCGCTTCAGCGGAAAGTCATACCTAACAAGTACCCAAGCAGTTAATAAACCGAAACCACCATTAAAAACAGTCGCTACCAAAGCAGTCACAAAAGTGACATTATAAGCAGACAATGCCATCGGACTAGTAGCAATCCGCCAAAATTCGGCTATCCCTACCTGAGAAGCTTGTAAAAGCAAAGCCGTCACCGGAAGCAACAGCATGATAGTCAAATAGCCAATCGTAACTCCCCAGGGTAAGGAGAATTTTGGAATTTGGAATTTGGATTTTGGATTGCGAATTCGAGATTGTGCAACAGCCATTTTCAGTTAACAGTTATCAATGAACAGTTATCAATGAATAATTTGTAGGGGAGGCAAATTGCGGTGTAGATTCTCTTCCCGCAATATTGCCGTTGTGTTACGGCTCGAAATAATTAAATTGAAAAATTACTATGTTGATAATGCCGTAACGCACCATTGAAATACTAAGGAATTAAGAATTATTAATTTTCTCTCTTCCCCCTCTACCCCCTCTACCCCCTCTTCCCAATTACCAATTACCAATTACCAATTACCAACTACCAATTACCAATTACCAATTCCCTATCCCCCATTTCCAATTCTCTTCTGAATCTCATCAAACGCCGCACCATCAGCAAAAAACTTATCTTGCAATTTATCCCAACCACCTAATTCTTCCACAGTAAACAAGGTTTTAACTTGGGGATATTTTTCAGAAAATTCTTCTTTCACAACTTGATTTACCGGACGAAATCCAATTTTTGAAAATTCTCTTTGTGCTGCGGGGGTAAATAAATATTTGACAAAAGCTTCTGCTACTTCTCTATTTCCATGTTTCTCTACGTTTTTATCAATAACCGCAACGGGATTTTCAATCAAAATATTAGTTTCAGGAACAATATAATCACTCGGTTTACCTTTCAAACCAGCTAAAATTAATTCATTTTCATAATTAATTAAAACGTCTCCCTGTCCTTGATTAAAAAATGCATCGCTCGCTTCTCTTGCATCTCTAGGAAGTATGGGAACGTTTTGATAAACCTTATTAGTAAAGTCTAGCGCTGTACTTTCTTTCCCGGTTTCGGCTTGAGAACCATATAAAGCCAAGAAATTCCACCGCGCAACACCAGAAGTTTTCGGGTTTGCGGTAATAATACTAATGTCTTCTTGTGTTAAATCTTCCCAAGTTTTAATTTGCTTGGGATTACCTTCACGGGTAACTAAAGCAGCCACAGATTGAGTCACCATACTATTATTTGGTGCTTCATTTTCCCATCCTGGCTGAATCAACCCCGCTTTTTCAATCCTTTTCATATCTAACGCTAGAGCTAACTCCACCACATCAGCATCCAAACCATCAACGACAGCACGGGTTTGGGCACCGGAAGCCCCATAGCTTTCATAAAATCTTACCGTTTGATTGTGTTTTTGCTTCCACTCTTGCACAAATTGCGGAATAATTTCTCTATAGGCTGGTTTGGTAACAGCATAGGAAACCAGTGTTAAATCCACACGTTGAGAATCTTGAGCATTTGAAGCAGAACAGGATACTAAAGAAACGCTCAAACCTAACCCTAATAAAAACAATAAACCAAAACTTTTAATTCCCCCTCTTTTCATCAAGCGGGTAACGAAGCGTAACAGCCCCATTTTAATTTTCCCCTGTTAATCTACGGTAACTCGGTCAAGATACCGGGTTTTGTATTTTTTTATCGTACAACATGATGGGCAGCGGATGAAGGATGGGTAACGGATGGAAATTTATGTAGAGACGTTGCAGTGCAACGTCTCAAAAACTTTACTGGTGGTATAGCAAATCATATTTCAGGGTAAATACTTAAAAATAGCTGATTTACTACAGAATTAGCTGATGCTTTTATGTATAATTTGGTGCAATTAAGTTTAACAAAGACCACTTATAGAACCTTTAACAACTGGTGCGATCGCCTTACTTCTTTTCTTCGGTGAAAAGTTAATTGATTGGGGTATCAGCAAAACTTACGATACGGCTTTCAATCAGTTAATGACAGCATCACCAGATACAGCCAAAAAATTGGCATTAGCTGCGGGAGAAAGAGAAAATATTGGGGAAGCGGTATTAATTGAGATGGTGGAAGATACCGCGAAAAATCAACCGGAATTACAAGAAGCGTTAGAAGCATTAGGGAAAGAAGTCGAAGCAAAAGCTAATAACAATACAGAATTAGCAACGGCTTTTAATCAGTTTTCTCAGAAATTGAAAGCGCAAAATCCCACAATTGTTAATGAAAATTGGCAAAGAATAAATATTAAAGGTGGAACAAATACCGTTACAGGTAACACTTTTACCTTTGGAAAATAAAACCTTTTCCCCTCTCCTTGACAAGGAGAGGGGTGTCCGATAGGACGGGGTGAGGTTAATCAAAAATTATTCAACACTAATATCAATAATTATTTAAAATGACTAGCGAAATTTTCCAGGGAATTAATATCAAAGGTGGAACAAATACCGTTACAGGAAATACTTTCAATTCTTACCCACCAGAAAAACCTTTTAAACCCATCAAATATATACCAAAAATTGGCAGCGAAAACTTTGTCGGAAGAGAAGATGAACAAGCTTTGGAATTACAAAAACAGCTACTCGGAGAAAATCATCCGGATACGGTGAAGTCTCGGGGAGATTCGGAAGATTTTTGGGGAAAGCAAGGAACATGAGCAGTGAGCAGTTATTAGTGTTTGAGCTGTTGTAATTTCTGCTCTAATTGACGAAAAACTACTTCTCTATCAATAACTTCCCCACGCTCGGAAGCTTCAACCCCAATCGCAATTTCCCGTTTCAATTCCTCAAATCTACCTTGATAAATATTTTCTCTTTGCTCAAGCAATTTAATACCCGCAATAATAACTTCCTCAGTTGAAGCATATTTACCACTTTCAACTTGACTTTGAATAAAATCTTCTAATTCTGGAGTTAGGGAAATACTCATAATTATTATTGACAGCAGCGTTTTTCTATATCTTTATTATAAGTAGGGAGTTCCAGTCGCAATAATTCTTCCATTAATCATTTAACTGTACGGTTCATCGGAGCATGACCAAAAGTGAATGCAACATCATAACCAATGCGTATGGTAAATAATCTAGCCATTGGTTTCTTCTCTTTTAACTTGATTGCAGTTTCTATACCAGTTTTATCAATTCCGTATTCGCCAGTTTCAGCATCAATAGTAATCATCTTACCAATATTATCGCCATGCTCAACTTGTTGACGAATACCATTTTCGTAAAATTCTTTAGCTCTTTGAGCAACTTCTTCCATAGTCCAAAAAAGTGATTCCATAATAATTGGTTTTGATTGACTACTGTTTATTATTTTAAGTTAATTAGCTACTCATTTAAAAATAAACTACAATCAACATGAAATAAATTTCCTAATTCCAAAGCCTGTTGAGAAGTTATTTCTAAATTGCCATTGATAACTTTATCAACATTTTCAAGACAACCAAAAACTTGTACTAAATTTTCCTTTGTAATATCTTGTGCTTCCATTAGATGTAAAATCATCGAACGGGCTGTACCTTTAGTAATTGGATAATGTACTTCTTCAAAATCTTCAATTAATTTCACCAGTAAGTCTAAAATTGTATTTTCTTCCGGTGTGAGATTTTTACGCGCCAGTAATTCCTCTACAACTTTTAAAAATTCTTCATTCTCTGCTTCTGTCTGGATAATTCGAGGTTGATATTTAGAGAGCAATTGACTATAGATTTCTGAGTTAATAGTAAGCGTCATTTTTCCATTTATCCTTATACTAATAAAATGTCATTTATAGCAATATCAATAATATTCTCATTCCAAAAGCTAACTCTTAACTCCTAACTCCTAACTCCTAACTCTCTTAATCCATGAATCTCGAATCCCTCCTCAAATTAAACCGTACAATTCGTGTAATTGGCTTTGACGACGCACCATTTATTCGCGGTTCGGGAGAAAAAGTTAATTTAGCAGGAATAATTTGTGGGGGAACTAGATTTGAAGGAATGGTTTGGGGACAGTTAGAACAAGATGGTTTTGATTCAACAGAAACTATTTGTAATTTATTAATTAACAGCAAATTTTTACCACAATTACATATAGTATTACTCGACGGAATTGGTTTCGGTGGATTTAACGTAATTGACCTACCAAAATTAGCCGAAAAACTCCAACTTCCCTGCGTCGCTGTAATGCGTCGTCAACCCGATTTAGAAGCGGTTCTTGACGCAATGAGCCGCTTACCAAACTTAGAAAAAAGACAAGAATTATTAAAACGAGCAGGTACAATTCACGAATATGCACCCTTCGTATTTCAAGTATGTGGTGAACAACCAGAAACCATTGCCAAGGTATTAGAAAAACTAACGGATTGCGGAAAAGTCCCCGAAGCATTGCGATTAGCTCACTTAATTTCCGCTGCTGTTATGAAAGGAGAAAGCGGAAGTTCTGCATGAAATATAGTGGTTCGCACGTTTGTTAGCATACAAATAACCTCACCCTGTCCTTACGGACATCCCTCTCCTTATTAAGGAGAAGGAAAAAATACCCCTCTCATTGACAAGGAGAGGGGAAGGGGTGAGGTTATTTCAACTTACCAACTCTTCAATAACCTTCTCCAAACCCGAAACCACCCGCGCTAACTTTTCATAATCAATATTATCGGAAACATCATCCAAAGTGTGATACTGAGTATAGCGAAAAGGAGCAGTATCAGTAACCATAATAGCTTGATAACCCTGCTGCCAAAATGACCAGTGGTCAGACCAACCAACACCAGGAATTTGATTAAAAACTGCTAAACCTTCAGATGGAAATTTAACCTGCTTACGAAAATATTTAAGAGAAGTTTTCACAAGTTTACTAGAATCTATATTCCCAACAAAAGCAATAAAATTACCTTGAGAAGGATAAATTAAATTCAGCGGAAACGGATATTTTTGAGTTTCTTCTTCTTCAGAAAAATAACCCATAGTTTCCAAGCTCAACATTGCTACAACATTCTCATTTCTTTGCTTATAACCCTTCGCATAAACTAAACTACCCATATTTTCAGTCCAAAAATATGGCGGTTCTTCATTAGTAAATTCTACAAACCGTAAAGTCCGACTCGGCTTTTTATCGGCAAATCGTCGCGCTAATTCCAAAACCGCAGCAACACCGGAACCGTTATCATTAGCACCAGGAGTAGTAAAAGCTGTATCGTAATGTCCGCCAACCACTATAATTTCATCGGGTTTATCAACACCTTTAATTTCAACTTCTAAATTTGTAAAAGCCTGATTATTTATTTTATATTCTTGTTCATTAACTTTATAACCAGCTTCTTCAAAAGAAGACTTGAGAAAATAAGCAGCAGCATTAAGATTTTCATAATTACTATAATTACGCGCTCCAATATCGTTTGCTAACTTATTAATATCTCTCTGTAAATTATCTTGAATTATTTTTTCTTCAGCCATTAAAGGAAGTAATTCACCACTGTAACTTTTTCCTGGCATTTGGAAACAGGTAAACCACAACCAGCCAATAACACCTAATAAAATAAACAGTAAAATACTAAGCCTTATCAAAGCAGCTTTACTAAAAGCTTTTAAATTACGCTTCTTCATTCCTTTCATCGATTACACCCTAAACGTAAGAAAACAATTCATTATAGCTATTAAAATTTTATAACTGATATAAATTACTAAATTATTTTGTAGGGTATGTTACGGCTTTAACATGTTCAATCATAAATTACTATCTCGAAAATGCCGTAACGCAACATTTACGCTATATAAATATTTTTGTAAATGGTATAACACATTCTCAATATACAAGTCACGCACCATTAAACTAGATAATATAAACAAAATTAAAAAAGCAGCTTTCCAAACTTTAAATCAGGATTTACTATTACTATATTCTTTCGTAAATATAAATTGATAGTTTCATGCACCCAACAGTAAAACCAAGAATAAAAATCTGCTGTATTTCCAGCATTGAAGAAGCATGGACGGCTATTAATTACGGTGCTTCAGCATTAGGATTTGTATCTCAAATGCCCAGCGGACCTGGTGTGATTTCTGAAGAATTAATTGCCAAAATAGTCGCTAAAATACCACCACCCATCGCCACCTTTTTACTAACTTCCAGTCAAGATACTCAAGAAATCATTCAGCAAATCAAGCGTTGCGGTACTAATACCGTACAAATTTGCGACAAAATCGAATCAGGTAATTATCAGGATATTCGAGAAGCATTACCTGGAATTTCAATGGTGCAAGTTATTCATGTAACTAACGAATATTCAATCAATGAAGCAATTAAAATCGCACCATTTGTAGACGCAATTTTGCTAGATTCTGGGAATCAATCTCTTGATATAAAAGAATTAGGAGGAACCGGAAGAATTCATAATTGGGATATTAGCAAACAAATTCGGGGACAGGTAGAAATTCCAATCTTTCTAGCAGGAGGATTAAAACCCGAAAATGTTGCTTTGGCTATAAAACAAGTAGCACCTTTTGGACTTGATTTATGTAGCGGAGTTCGTACAAACAATAAATTGAATGAAAACAAACTTAAACGCTTCTTTGAACAGCTTTAGTAACGTCATAATAGACGTAAAAGCCAAAACCTGAGAACATGACAATTACCACTTCTAAACCAAAATCTGAAATATTCTACCCCAGTTCCGATGGAGAACCCGTGGCTGAAACCTATATCCACCTCTACGCTTTACTAACAACCCTGGAAGTACTCAGACAATACCTCCAAGGACAACAAGCAACCGTTTTAGCAAATCAATTTTTATATTATGCTCAAGGTTTCCCGAAATTACGAGTAGCTCCCGACGTAATGGTAATTTTTGATGTCGAACCGGGAGGGAGAGACAATTATAAAATTTGGGAAGAAGGTAAAGTTCCCTCAGTAATTTTTGAAATGACATCGAAGGGTACTCAAAATCAAGATATCGAGCATAAAAAAACCTTATACGAACAACTAGAAGTAGAAGAATATTGGCTTTTTGACCCCAAAGGTGAATGGATAGAAGAAAAATTGCGCGGTTATCGTTTACGAGGAGAAAGTTATCAATTAATTACAGATAATCGTAGCGAACCATTAAAATTACGTTTAGCAATAGAAGGAGAATTAATTGGTTTTTACCGCGAAGATACCGGAGAAAAACTATTAATTCCTGATGAATTAGCAAGTAAGCTTCAAGAAGAAACTGAAGCAAAACAAGAAGCAGAAAAACGTGCAAATGAAGCAGAAGAACTTTTAGCTCGTTATCGAGAGCGTTTCGGAGATTTAAACGAATAAATAGTAATCTTGTAGGGTGCTGTTACGGCTTTAATATCTTAAACAATAAATTACTATTTTGAAAATGCCGTAACGCACCATCTACAAAATATCAAAATTGTTACCAATTTAAACAATATTTATTTGTAGAGTGCTGTTACGGCTTTAATATCTTCAACAATAAATTACCGTCTTGAAAATGCCGTAACGCACCATTTACAACATATCAAAATTGTTACCAATTTAAACAATATTTATTTGTAGGGTGATGTTACGGCTTTAATATCTTCAACAATAAATTACTATTTTGAAAATGCCGTAACGCACCATTTACGATATATCAAAATTGTTACCAATTTAAACAATATTTATTTGTAGGGTGCTGTTACGGCTTTAATATCTTCAACAATAAATTACTATTTTGAAAATGCCGTAACGCACCATTTACAATATATCGAAAAAGGTTATAACAGAGAAACATTTAACACAAAATGATAAATGTTAGAACCAAAGATTTCAAAATTAACACTAGAACAAGAAGTTTTAATTCCAATATATCGAGAAAAGTGGAAAAAAATAGCTCTTTCAACTGAGAGGATTGATAGAGATAAAGCAGCGGAAGCAGTTAAACAAGCTTATGCATTGATTGGTGAAAAAGAGCCAGAAATTCTGTTTTTTAAAAGTCCTTGTCGTGCATTACAGTATTTATCAAAGCATATAGATTTGGAATCTGAATGTAAAATACCTAATAAATATGGTTTAAGGGATGAATTAACGACTCAACTTGATAGCAAAGTAAGAAATATATTACAAAAGCAGTGTAGTCAAATATGGATATTATTAGAAAAGCAATTAGATAATTCATCTTTAATCGAACTATCTAGTTCAATAGAAAGAGATTTCAAATTCAAAGGCTTATATTCTAGCTTCTCTAGATTTATTAGTTTTTCTTGCATACAGTTTGATATATGGAATTTTCATGCAAGCCGATTTGATTTTTGTATTTCTGTTTTAAATTGCTATTATCCTCAAAAAGAATGGTTGATTTTTCAATCATTAGTTAAAAACTGCGGTTGGATATTTCCTTTTGAAAATATTTGTATAGTTTCTGAACGTCCTCAGACACTACTTTTTGATAATGAAAACCGATTCCACGCTGAAGGTAAACCTGCGATAGAATTCGCCGACGGTTATGATATTGACGTTTACCATGGCGTTACTTTACCTTTTGTATATGGAAAACATCATCCCAAAGAATGGGAACCATCATGGCTTTTACAAGAACAAAACGCCGAACTAAGAAAAATATTAATCCAAGAAATAGGTTACAACCGCATTATTGAAGAATTACAAGCCACAGAAATAGATTTTTATCAAGAATATACTTTACTCAAAATTAATTCAGATATCGACATCGAACCAATTTATTTATTAAAAATGACTTGTCCTTCAACCGGACATATTCATGTTTTACGAGTATCTCCCGAAATGAAATCAGCCCATGAAGCAATTACTTGGATAAATTGGGGAATTCCACCAGAAGATTTTGTAATTCAAACTTGAAAAATTATTCTAAACAATATTTTTTCGTTATCAAGTAAATAATCGGTGCGTGACGATATAGTCAAATTATTGAATTACAAGTAAAAATTGCTCAAAGCGTCACACACCCTACAATTAATTAAACAAGATTTTTTCGTTATCAAGTAAATAATTGGTGCGTGACGATATAATCAAATTCCTAATTTATAATCACAATTATTTTGCATCGTCACACACCCTACAATTAATTAAATTCGATTAAATTAAACAACAGGAAGAAAAAGTTTTTTCTACCCCCTCTCCCCCTCCCTAATTAATATAGGGTTGATAAGATAAAGAGTTTTAAAACTCAGCATTCTCCGGAGTTCTGGGAAACGGAATCACATCACGAATATTGGCCATTCCTGTCATAAACTGCACTAATCTTTCAAAACCCAATCCGAAACCAGCATGAGGTACGGTACCGTAACGACGTAAATCCATGTACCACCATAAATCTTCTGGTTTCATTCCCTGCGCTCTAATCCGATTTTCCAGCACATCGTATCTTTCTTCACGTTGGGAACCACCAATAATTTCTCCAATTTTCGGTGCTAAAACATCCATAGCGGCTACAGTTTTTTCATCGTCACTCAACCGCATATAAAAGGCTTTAATTTCTGTGGGATAATCGCTAACAATCACCGGCTTCTTAAATAATTTCTCGCATAGATAGCGCTCGTGTTCCGATTGTAAATCCGAACCCCATTTTACCGGATATTCAAACTTAACTTTGGCTTTTTCTAATTGTTTGACCGCTTCTGTATAGGTAATCCGCTCAAACTTATTATTAATAATATTTTCTGCGGTTTCTAATACTGTTTTATCAACTCGCAGATTGAAAAAATCCATATCTTCCGGACATTTATCCATCACATATTTGAAGACATATCTGAGAAATTCTTCAGCTAAATCCATGTCTTCAGATAGTTGACAAAAAGCCATCTCCGGCTCAACCATCCAGAACTCTGCAAGGTGACGAGAAGTGTTGGAATTTTCCGCACGGAATGTAGGCCCAAAAGTGTAAACGTTACCAAAGGTCATTGCCATAATTTCGGCTTCTAATTGACCGCTCACTGTTAAATATGTCGGTCTACCGAAAAAGTCTTGACTGTAATCTACTTGTTTATCTTCGGTAAGCGGAACGTTCTTTAAATCCAAGCTAGTAACACCAAACATTTCCCCCGCACCTTCACAGTCGCTAGCAGTAATAATTGGGGTATGAACCCACAAAAAACCGCGCTGTTGAAAAAAATCATGAATAGCAGCAGCACAAGCATTACGCACCCGAAAAACCGCACCCAAGGAATTAGTGCGACT
This sequence comes from Calothrix parasitica NIES-267, assembly GCF_002368095.1. Classification (GTDB taxonomy): domain Bacteria; phylum Cyanobacteriota; class Cyanobacteriia; order Cyanobacteriales; family Nostocaceae; genus Rivularia; species Rivularia parasitica. Next base: position 8,420,360 of record NZ_AP018227.1, read on the forward strand.
GCGTAAATGTCCAATTGTTCTCAAAAATTCAAAAGAATGGCGTTTCTTCTGTAGCGGATAAGTTTCTGGATCTGCTTCACCATAAGCTTTAACCTTTTCCGCTTTTAATTCTATTCGCTGCCCTTTTCCTTGAGACTCAACCAGTATTCCTGATGCTTCTACAGAAGCTCCGGTATTTAATTGTTTTAAAATATCATCATAGTTTGGCAAATTTTGGTCTAGCACAACTTGTAAACTAGCCAAAGATGAACCATCGTTAACTTCAATAAAAGCAAAACCTTTTAACTCGCGCTTTGTTCTAACCCAACCCTGCACCTTTACTGATTCGTCGGGTTGAGCGCTCCGCAATATTTCTGCAATTCGTTTTTCTATCATATATTTGTCTTCCAAGAATAAAAATTAAGTGCTGTTGCTGGATAGTTGTTAGTTGTATATTTCTCAATTCATAACTTCTAACTCATAACTATCCAACTAAAGACTTTAATAACCAGCCTATAATAACGCCCAATCCACCAAAACGGACTACTTGCCAAAACAAGTCTTTGAGTCCACTTTTAGTAAATATAACGCTACCACCAAACAGCACTAAATAACTCTCGGAAAATAATCCTAAAGCATTATCCAAACTTTCTAGTTTTTCTTTAATCTGCTTCAACTCCGCTTTCAAGGATTGCGAAGTAGTTTTCTGCATTTCCTTTTTAATTTCATCGAAACGTCGCACCAGTTCTATCTGACGCTGTTTATCGTGAAGCATTTGAGCGTATCGCCGCTTTAAGCCATCAATACTTTGCTCAACTAATAGAATTTCCTGTTCTAATTCTTGTTCGAGACTTTCCTCAATCGAGGAAGATTGTTCGGGCGACTCCATGAGGGACGTATTAAAGTTAAAGAGAACGTTATTATCGCCACGCAGGTTATGACTCAATCCAGCCAACTGCCTAAAAACAGTCAATTGCAAGAAATAAGTACATTAGAAATAGCTCAAACTCTATTAGAGAGATTGAGTATATCTCCTAACGATTGGCATCGTCTCAAGTCTAACCGCAAAGTTCGTGCTTGCGAACAAACAGCAGCGGCCCTCGTGTTTCTTCTTTCCGAACAACCTGAAGAGGCACAAACCAGATTAGAACAAGCGACAGGCTGGTTAAATCGCTCTATCAGTGCTCCACCTTGTCCAACTCATGGACAAAAAAAAGACGGTTAGTTATTAGTTGTTAGCTGTTAGTTGTTAGTTGTTTTTCAACTCCTAACTCCTAATTATTAACTCCTAACTCCTAACTGTTAACTACTTAATTTCCTAATTTCTTAATTCCGTAATAAAGGTATGGGTATCCTTGAACGCTTGTGTTCCAACTGCTTGCACAAGCGTAATTCGGTACCTCTACGGTTCCATTCTACTTCGTCAAAAATTAGATGCAGTATCGATAAACCGCGACCGTTTTCTGATTCGTCAGGTGGTAAAAACTCGGTGGGGTCTTCTTCACAATCGCATTCGGGAATAAACCCTTTGCCTTGGTCTGATATTACCCACCAATATCTATCATCAATTAAAGAAAAACGAACTACTACTTTTTTTCCAGGATCGAGATTATTGCCGTGCTTCGCTGCATTAACTAAGGCTTCTTGGAGTCCTAGTCTCAGTTCGGCTTGCATTTCCCCTGGAATTTCTGCCAAAAGCAAATCTAAAATCGGGCAGAGATATAAAGTTGAGGCAAAACTAATAGTGCCCCAGTTACGTCCTACTGGACGGAGTGAAATGGTAATCACAAGAGAAACCCCGTAGCTTTCGGCGACCGCTAGACATGACTTTTGCTATCTACCGCGCACCCTGAAATTCTATTGAGGTGGTCATGTTGCCTTAATTTTTATGTGCGTACAACTAATTTTTGTATTGCTACTTAGCATTGACTCTTTTTATAGAAAAAAGTTTGCTTAAATTTAAATCGGCTGATTTTTATCTACAAAACTTTACGAACTATAAACTTACTTGAAGCATCAATGAGTATTTTCATACTCTAGAAAAGTGCCAATTTGTAATTTAAATAACCCCTTCTTTCTTTTCTTTTAGAGTCCGTTACTATGTCAATTTCTTTATACAAAAGGTATTCTATATTTAGATTAATTCAATTTTAGCATTTTTACTATACGCTAGACTACAATTTTAAAATTTTACGCGAGAATTACACTAAGTACCTTTGACTAAATCCGATAGTACAAGAAATGCTGCAACTTCCACGTGAGCGGTTTGAGGAAAAAAGTCAGCAGGTTGTACTCGCGACAATGTGTATAAACCGTCTTGACAAATTAACTTTAAGTCGCGGGCTTGTGTTGTTGGTTTACAACTTACATAAACAATACGAGCCGGTTTTGCTTTGCGTAAAGTTTCGATTACAGTCTTTTCACATCCTTTTCTTGGAGGGTCAAGTATAACAATATCTGGTTTCTTAGATATCCGAGACAGTAATTCTTCTACCTTTCCCGAATAGAAGGTAACGTTGTTTATGTGATTATACTGAGCATTATTTTTTGCAGCAGCTACTGCCGATTTTTGTACTTCTAAACCAATAGCAAGATTTACCTGTTTAGCTAGCGGTAAAGTTAAAGTGCCAATTCCACAATAAGCATCAACAAGTATTTCATTACCTTGTAAATTTAATTCCGATTGGATTTCGTATAATAATGACTCGGCTATTTCAGTATTAACTTGGAAAAATGTTTCCGGTCTTATTTGAAATTTTAAAGAAGCAAATTCTTCTTCTAAGTAAGATTTCCCTAAAATAAGTCGAGTTTCGTTACCAAAAATTTTATTTGTACGATGGTTATTTCGATTTAGCATCACTCCCACTAATGAAGGATGTTGCTCTAACCAGTCTTGCGCTTTCTCGCGAATTCTTGGTACATTCCAATCCTTTACTATCAAGGTCAGCAAAATCTCTCCGCTACGGCGACCAATCCGTAAACCCAAATGACGTATGATTCCCCTATGGCTGCCTTCTTCATAAACCTCCCAGCCTAAAGATTGAATATCTTGTTTAACTTCTTTAAGGATTGGGTTTAACCGCGAATCCTGTACCGGACATTGATTCAAGTTAACTATTTGATGGGAAGATTTTTGGTAGTAACCAACTTTGACCCCACCAGAGGTCGATATTCCCACTGGATAAGTTGCTTTATTACGGTAATCTAGCGAGCTCGCACCGGTTATTAACGCATCAACTTTGGGTTGTGTAAAACCACCGATACGTTCTAAAGCTTGAATAACAGCTTTACGCTTAGCTTCAAGTTGATACTCATAATTGATATGCTGCCACTGGCAACCCCCACACTTGTCAGCGACAATACAAGCCGGTTTAATTCGATGAGACGATGGTTGTAATAATTCTTTAACTTTACCCTTCGCATACTTTGGCTTGACATTTATCAAACGGATAACAACGCGATCGCCAGGAACGGTATCCGGTACAAATACCACCAATTCAGCCTTTCGTCCGACTCCATCACCCGTATCGCTCAAGTCCGTAATTTCAATTTCAACTAAATCACCCTGCTTCCACCTTGGTCTAGTCATCAGTTACCAGTTATCAGTTAACAGTTATCAGTTAACAGTAACTAGTAATCAGCGAACAGTTAAGGATTTTAAACTCCTAACTTTTTTCCCATCTCCCCCTCCCCTTCACTTCTTGGCACTAGAATCGGTAAACTATCAGTAATAATAAAAAAGCACTTTCTTTTACAAGTTATGACTGTAGTAAGCCAAGTTATTCTCCAATCTGACGACGAACTGCGTTATCCGAGCAGTGGCGAACTTAAGAATATCAAAGATTATTTGCAAACTGGCGAACAAAGAGTGCGAATTGTTAGCACTCTAACTGAAAATGAGAAAAAAATAGTTGAACAAGCTACCAAAACACTTTGGCAAAAGCGTCCTGACTTTATTGCTCCAGGAGGTAACGCTTACGGACAGCGCGAACGTGCGCTATGTATCCGCGACTATGGTTGGTATTTACGCTTAGTCACCTACGGAATACTCGCTGGTGATAAAGAACCAATTGAAAAAATTGGTTTGATTGGTGTAAAGGAAATGTACAACTCTTTGGGAGTTCCCGTACCCGGAATGGTTGAAGCTATTAAGGGATTGAAAGAAGCTTCCATTAATTTGTTAAGCGCTGAAGATGCACAGCAAGCTGCTCCTTATTTCGATTTCATTATTCAAGCGATGTCTTAATAAAGGCATCCTGATTCAGAATAGCCCGTCAGATCCAATCTTCTTTATTGAATTTATTGAAGATTAACAGCGGAAAAATCATTAATGACATCGGATATTGGAAAACTCTTTAAGTAAATAAGGATTTAGAGCGAATCCACATCGGATTCCAACTTAAATTCATTTTCCCCACACTTGGTAGTGGCTGTGGCAGATTTCCTGTCAAGTTACCAACAAGTCGTGGGGAAACTCATTCAGCGAACGGTGAACATAATAATAATTAGCCTCATGCCCAATCCCCAATCCCAATTCATAAATACAAAAAGCCGACAGTCCTTTGCTCAAGGCTGTCGGCTATTAGTGTGTTCCCTATTAATGACTCGGCTAGAGTTCAGTTATATATAATTATGCTTATTTCTTTGTTATCAGCAGAGGATCTCAATCATGGATGCTTGTGATTCTCGTCACAACCAAGTTGCATGTAAGCTGTATCACATTTATTTTTATTGGCAAAAAAATACTGATAGTTTGTTTTCTTGTATTTATTTTATCTCTTTTAACCGCGTCACCCATAAGCGGTAATTCTTTTTTGATTCCGAGGAAGCAGCTTAGCTTTTCCTCTTGATACAGGGTCTAATAAGAAAAAATATGAATAAATCACGATTATAAAGGCGTAATCTAAAAATATTTAATCTTTAAAGCACGTCAATATGTAAATTATAAAAAAAGAAAATTCATCCTACAGATAGTTGTGGCATAGTTTATAAAAGAGATTAATTTTAAAAACAGCATTTATTTCCCCTCCTGCTTGTCCGAATCACAATCGAACGAGTCAAAATAGAAGAAGAAAGCATTCATTTAAAGAGCAACTCAAATTCTCCGCAGTTATGACATACGATTACGATTTATTTATAATGGGTGCTGGTTCTGCCGGTGCGGCTGCTGCTTCTAAAGCTGCTTCTTTGGGGTTGCGTGTAGCTGTAGCCGAACAAGAAGCTTTGGGTGGAACTTGTTTGAATCGCGGTTGCATTCCTAAAAAATTAATTGTTTATGCAGCGGATTTCGCACTACACAATAAAATTGCACCTGATTACGGTTGGAGTAAAAGCTCATCACATTTCAATTGGACGCAGTTTATCCGCTCGGTACACAAGCAAATAGACCGCATTAATACATCCTATAAAGAAAGATTTGAAAAAAATGGCATTACCTTACTACGGGGTCATGCTACTTTTATTGATGCTCACACGATTAAAGTTGATGAGCATAAAGTTTCTGCTGATAAAATTTTAATCGCTGTAGGCGCACGTCCTTTTATTCCAGATATCCCCGGTATCGAATACGCGATTACTTCCCGCGAAATGTTCCATTTACCCTATTTACCCAAACGTTTGGCAATAATAGGTGGTGGTTATATTGGCGTAGAATTTGCCAGTATGATGAACGCTTTAGGTTGTCGCGTGACTGTTATTGATACCTCCGAAACGATTCTAGAAGGATTTGATGATGATATTCGTAAAAGCCTTCAAGAAAGTTTATCCAAACGAGGAGTTAAATTTATCAACAACAGTACAGCAACCGAAATTAAACACTATGAAGAAGGGTTGCTATTAACTGTAAGCGGTAAATATAAGAAGACCATAGCTGCTGATAGTATTTTAGTCGCCACGGGACGCGCTCCCAACACCGAAAAGCTTGATTTAGATAATGCTCAAGTTGAAATGGGCGAAAAAAATGCAATCAAAGTAGACGAATATAGCCGCACCAACCAGGAAAATATTTTTGCCGTCGGAGATTGTACCAACCGCTTGCAGCTAACTCCTGCTGCAAAATCAGAAGCTGTTGCTTTTGTCAATACTATATTTGCTAATCACACAGAAACAGTCAATTATAACGAGATACCTTCTGCTGTTTTCGCTCGTCCGGAAATAGCTAGTATGGGTATGACTGAAAATCAAGCCCGCTCGAAATTTGGTGATTCGGTAAAATGCTACTCTAATAAATTTCAACCTCTAATGCATCAACTAGCTTCAACTGAGGAGCAAGTAATAATTAAAGTAGTAGTAGAAGGTGAATCAGAGCGAGTTATTGGAATTCATATGTTAGGCGAACATGCCGCTGATATTATTCAATGTCTTGGTGTAGCAATTCGTAAAGGTATAACCAAACAAGATTTAGATGAGGCTATTGCAATTCATCCAACTACTGCAGAAGAATTTTTAACATTAGATTAAATTGAGCGCTGCGAAACTCACAAATTTTTGTTTCGACATCGAAAATTCGCTTAGCCTAGATGTAATAACATTTTTCTCAGGGCGCATTTGTAGCCTTCTCACACGCTTAAAATTATGACCTACGATTACGACCTATTTGTAATTGGTGCCGGTTCTGGAGGTTTAGCTGCTTCCAAACGTGCTGCCAGCTATGGAGCAAAAGTGGCGATCGCCGAATACGATTTGGTGGGAGGTACATGTGTTATCCGTGGCTGCGTTCCAAAAAAGTTGATGGTTTACGCTTCTCATTTTCCTTCGTTATTTGAAAGTGCCGCAGGATATGGTTGGAAAGTTGGCGATACCGAATTAGATTGGTCTTATTTCATCACATCAATTAATAACGAAGTAAACAGGCTATCGGCGCTACATATAAACTTCTTAGAAAGAGCAGGAGTTGAATTAATTCAAAGTCGCGCTAGCTTAATCGACGAGCATACTATAGAAATTGATGGTCGCAAAGTTACAGCGGATAAAATTTTGATTGCTGTTGGAGGAAGACCAGTTAAACCAGATATACCTGGAATAGAATACGGAATCACCTCCAATGAAATTTTTCATCTTAAAGAAAGACCCAAACATATCACCATTATTGGCGCTGGGTATATAGGTTCGGAATTCGCTTGTATAATGCGGGGTTTGGGCTGCGAAGTTACCCAAATAATTCGCGGCGATCTGATTTTGAAAGGTTTTGACGAAGATATCCGTACCGGAATTCAAGAAGGAATGATAAATCACGGTATTCAGATAATAAAAAATACTGAAGTCACATCTGTAGAAAAAGTATCCAACGGTTTGAAGTTGAATTTATCTACAGAATCAAAAGAACCAATAATGACCGATGTGTTGTTAGTGGCAACAGGTCGAGTACCCAATGTAGACGGGCTGGGTTTAGAAAAAACTGGAGTAAATTTAGTAGACAGTACCGTTGAAGGTCACGGATACGGTAATATGAACGCCATCGCTGTCAACGAATACAGTCAAACTAATCATCCACATATTTTTGCTATAGGTGATGTGACTGACAGAATTAACTTAACTCCCGTAGCAATTGGTGAAGGCAGAGCTTTTGCTGATAGTGAATATGGTGATATGAGACGTATTTTCAGTCACGAGGATGTTGCAACTGCCGTATTCACTCAACCAGAAGCCGCTACGGTTGGTTTAACAGAAGCTGAAGCCAAAGAAAAATTTGGGGATGAAAGAATAAAAATTTATCGGACTCGCTTTCGTCCTATGTTCTATACCCTACCCCAACAGGAAGAAAGAACAATGATGAAATTAGTCGTACATAGCGAAACCGATAAAGTTTTAGGTGCTCATATGGTAGGAGACTACGCAGCAGAAATAATTCAAGGTGTAGCCATAGCTGTAAAAATGGGCGCAACAAAGAAAGACTTCGATGCCACCGTTGGTATTCATCCCTCAGCAGCAGAAGAATTCGTTACCATGCAGTAATCAATTTTCATCCGTAGGGTGTGGATAATTAATGAACAGTTCTCAGGTGCTTGTTAATTGATAACTGATAACTGATAATTGATAACTGATAATTGGTAATTGATAAATTGCATTACATCTATCTTCACGGCTTCGCATCGAGTCCTAATTCTAAAAAAGCTAAATATCTAGCTGAATGCTTTGCCCTAAATCAAATAGAATTGGAAATTCCCGATTTAAATTGTGATGATTTTTATCACCTTACAATTACTCGACAGCTAAAACAAATTGCTACTTCCGTAGAACAACATAAGAGTGTAACAGTCATTGGTTCTAGCTTAGGAGGACTGACAGCAGCTCATTTAGCTGAAAAACTCTTGCAAATCGAGCGTTTAGTTCTTCTTGCTCCAGCTTTTGGATTCTTATCTCATTGGCTACCTAATTTGGGTCAAGAAGTTATACAGGGCTGGGAAAAAGAAAAATATCTAATGGTTCATCATTACGGTGAAAAACGAGCAATTCCTTTAAGTTATGATTTCTTGACTGACGCAAACCAATACCAGGAAACAATTTTGCAACGTCAGGTTCCTACGCTTATTTTACATGGAAAATATGATGAAGTGATTCCCATTGAGGCTAGCCGAGATTTTGCTCAAAAACGTTCTTGGGTAGATTTAATAGAACTTAATAGCAATCATGCACTGGGTAATGTGATGATGGAAATCTGGCAAGAAATTCAAGATTTTTACCAGTTACCCAGAATTTAGCTAGAGTAGGGTGATTCAAGAGGCAAAAGTTAGAAAGTTTGTAAAATGCTAAATTATCCTCAGTAATTAAGTAATTTTAGCTATGTTTTAATGATAAAAATAATTTAAATTATACAAAAAAACGAAATTAATTGATTATTGCATTAACTATCTAGTACCGCTTGGCGTAAGTAAAGCACCCATCTCAAATCTAATCATCAGTGCCAATTTAAGCCTAAAAAATGGGTGAAAAGCCCCAGATATCAAACTTTTTACTTCTTACTTCCGCGAAGCGGTACTAGTCATAACGCAAGAAAAATAAGTTTGTAATTAAAATCTAAAATCTAAAATCTAAAGTTAATATGCTTCCTTTTCTCCGCAGTGATTTAGTTGAACTAGCAGCCTATAAACCGGAGCTTGGAGTTTACAAAGCTTCTCCAGTCTCCGATGTACCAACTCAGTCAGATAAACTTGATACCAATGAAAGTCCTTATGATTTACCCATTGAACTGAAAGAAAAGTTGGTTTGGACTTATAAAGAGTTAATCGAAACCAATCGTTATCCAGATGGTGGACATATTCTACTCAGACAGTCAATTAGTGAATATGTTAATGAATCGGGATTACTTTCTTCTAATGTTTTTGTCAGCAATAATATCTCTGTAGGTAATGGTTCAGATGAACTAATCCGTTCTATTTTAATTGCGACCTGTTTGGGAGGAAACGGTTCGGTGCTTGTGGCTCAGCCTACTTTTTCGATGTATGGAATTTTGGCACAAGCTTTAGGTATTCCTGTGGTTACAGTACCTAGAAATTCAGATAGTTTTGAAATTAATTTAGAAGCAGCTTCTGAAGCTATAAAAAATACTCAAAAACAGCCGATTAGAACAGTTTTTGTAGTTCACCCTAATTCTCCTACAGGTAATCCATTAACAGCTCCAGAGTTGGAATGGTTAAGGAGTTTGCCAGAAAATATTTTAGTAGTCATTGATGAAGCTTATTTTGAATTTAGTCAAACTACTTTAGCTGACGAATTATCTCAACATCCTAATTGGGTGATATTACGTACTTTCTCAAAAGGTTTCCGCTTAGCTGCGATGCGCGTAGGTTACTCTATTGCTCATCCGGAAGTCATTGCTATTTTAGAAAAAGTTAGACTACCGTACAATCTTCCGAGTTTTTCAATCGCTGCTGCATTAATAGCCATACAAAATCGTTCGCTTTTACTTGAATCTGTTTCTCAAATTCTAGACGAACGCTCTAAATTAATTAAAACTTTATCTCAATATCCAGAATTACAAGTATCTGAAAGTGCTGCTAACTTTATTTTTCTTCGTCTCAAAGCAAAAGATGATGGACAAATAAATAATTCTTTAAAATATCTTCATAAACAACTGAAAGATTCTGGCACTTTAATACGATTGACTGGGGGAGGATTAAGAATCACTGTAGGCTCCCCCTCAGAAAATGCCCGTACCTTAGACAGATTTGAGGTAGCTTTTAAAAATCTTGAATTATGACTGACGGTTCGAGTATATCTAAACTTATACCACCAACTTAATTACCCAAACGGCGGACTATGGCTACAGTTTGTGGCAAAACTCCCACTAACATGGCAAAGGCTTCATCTGGCAGTTGACTGACTATTTCTGGTGGAAAATATTGCTCAAACTGGTCGAGAATTCTTTGAACTCTCTGCTGCGGAATTGGATTTTCGGTAATTTGCTTGATTAGCCGAATCCACTGTCTCCGTATTAAATAAGACTTTTGGCGTTCGTCAGAAGAACTCGTTGCTAGCAGCATAGACGAAATATTTCCAATAGGCAGAACGTGCAGACAATCGCGGTCGTAATCGCCACCGACTGCTGCTCCGGGACCGGCAAACTCTGCATGATAGCCTTTAAAAAGTATTAGCCCATTTCGTCTACGACTATTGACCATAAAAACCTTTCCACTATGAAGTTTTGTCAGCAGATCGGAGCCATAAGATTGCTCAAATCCATCTGGCATCACAAGATAGTCAAGGAAACAAGTGTCAGGATAATAAGTTGATACCATAGCAGTTTGATAGCGTTGGTGCTTGTCGCTATCCATCTTTTCTAAAAAATTTAAACAAGAAAGTGACTTATTTGAACCGTTACAAGTGATTGGAAATGAAATCAATGAATACAGCTATTAGTTTTACTATTGTCTAAAGCTTTAATGCTCACGGTTTGACTCGATTTAAATTAAATTAATTAGATAAACCGGCTTGAGTAACCATATTTTATGTGATTTAACTGGATTTGTCTTCTACTACAGGAATGTTTACTTAAAGTTTCTATAAAGATAGATATTTTATATACGAAGTTCATGTAAGGCATTAGTCAATTTAAGTGTAATTGTAAGTTTATTGCTCGCAATACTTATGTAATAGATGCTTTAAACATCCAATGAATATTCAAACAACAAGAGACTGCTACAGCATTTTACGAACGGAGCTTCTATTTGAATACTATATGCTATCTAGTCCACAGAAATTAGCTTACTACAACTACATCCGCAATATTTTAAAGAAAATATAAAATAACGAAGATTTTGCTAAAGTTGTTGTGACCTTATATTTTTATATTGCTCCAAGGTGGTTAGTAGAATATATCAATACTTTCTATAGCTTCAAATATCTGAATAAATGTTATGCAGATAGCTTTTTAATAAATTAGACGGTACCATACAGAACTAACAAAACCTGAGTTATAAAATCTGAATGTTTTTATGCAAAAAAAATATAAAGAAATGTAAAAGGAATATTTAGTGGGGACTATAAAACTTTGTTAATTTAAAACAATATATGGCTAACTATGTAAATAATTAAAGCTTGTTAACATCAGTTGAATAATTAGTCAAGATATTAATTTGCATTACTGAAATTTGTTTATCTGTAGGTAATATTTATAATTTGTGCAGAAAGCAAAAAAAATCTAACAGTCTAAAAGATGTTTGTAAAGTAAAATTTGTCGCGAACGTCTGAAGAAGAATGTATTCCAATTAGAGTCAATTTGGTGCATCCGATATCCCAATTTGAAATAAAGTTGCCGTGCTTGATGGTTATTTTCCAATACATGGAGATATAAATCTTGAAATCCCCATTCACGAGCAACTTTTTCACAGCTATTTAATAGTGCAAGAGCTACTCCTTGCCTTCTGTGTTGTGGGTGTACGGCTAAATTAGACAAATAAGCGAAGCTTTTTCTAGTACCTGCATAAGTCCAAGCATCGCCTAAACGCACGCTTAATTCTACAGTTGCAACTAAATTTAAACTTGCTTGATTGCTAGTATCAACAGCAACTAAACATACATGATTGGGTGCAGAAGTTGCCAAACGATGTCTCAAGTCTTCGTAAATGCCTAAACGCATTAACGGAAAAGCCCATCCCCATATTCCATTACGAGAGTGAAAACTTTCTGCGATAATATTGGCAACACCAGCTAAATCAGCAGCATTACAGAGCCGAATTTGGAACCCGGAGGTAGTTGGGGTAGTGGTTACTGTAATTGGTTTTTGGTGTGATGCAAGAGAAAACCAAGGATTCAAAGCTAATTTACTGTTAGAGTTATTCATTGATGCAGGTGAGTCAAAAATCGTAAAATACCATCCGTAATAACATAAAAACTCTTATTTCATAATTTCTCAATTTTGAAATCGGAGTTTGGCATGGAGTGTCTTTTAAAATCTCTCAAATATATAAAATTAATTCGCTCGTCTTAGCCAGACTGAATGGGAGCATGACAAAACAATGGATTTTTAACTCCTGACAGATATCTTTTACCCTCCTGGTTATTGATAGTAACAACTTCTTTATCAAATACTGCACTTTTTATATGAAGCTTTTCTAGTGGAGTAGTCCGTTCGGAAGACTTCATCTAATTTTGGGTCTAAAATTGACAGCTTCTTGGGCACATCGTTCCCATAACTCCACGCGAATAAATATTTTAATCCATGTTTAATGCCTTTTGCTTCCATAACGCCGTTTTTAAATCAACGGACTTTCCTCACCAGGTAAATTTTTAAGGTCAGAAGCCCCCGGATTTATCCGTGGATGGCGATTCCTATTCTTTGTTGAAGCCCCTAAATTCTATTTATGGGGCATTAATTACGAATTACGAATTACGAATTATACTCACAAGGGCACTTTTAATAGCTAAACAAGCATTATTGTTACTTTGTAATTGTTCAACTGTAAGTATAATCTTTATATTTTGCGCTTAATATAATACAAACAGTTGGTAGCGCTGTTAGACTGGCAATAAATAATTAGCTGTAGTTTAGTTAGAATTAGCATTCACAATTACTACACAATTCATCAGTTGTTTTGTTGTAAGAGCTTCTAAAAGTCCTTTTATAACTCAGACCGCGTATAATTCAAATGCTGATTACCATTTTGCTATCAAATAGAATTCCAATGTGATTGATACAATAGCAATTTATTTAAATGTTATCACCGTAATGTAACTGCCGATGCTATATTTTTTTAGACAACATTCATGCTATTAATATCAGTTATATTACTTAGGCGACTATGATTGTCATCAATAAAAATTACTATCAAATGTTAGTGTTGGTGTTCGTGCGGGAAAACTAATAAAACAGATGCTGGATGAATAGATTTAACCAGCATTGATAATTGTACTTTTAATCCAAAAATAATCGCTGGGGGTGAAGAAAAATTTGGCTACAAAATACTGAATTTGAAGAAATGAAACCAAGTATGAAACACATTGGGGTGTCTTACTGACGAATCAATGGTAATCGATATGCGTTCCTTTGGCTTCGCAGTTTACTACCAAGAAGTTAGCTTTAAACCAAGCAATTGCTGGTTGCAGTTGAAATGTTGTGCCCTTATATCGAATGTTAAAACATTCTTACCCGATTAAATTGTTTATCCGATTGCCGTTACTGCATGGAAGCGGTGCATGAAATCTCAAGTAAACAGAAAGCCAAAAATATTGGTTGTCGATGACGAACCCGACAACCTCGATTTGCTATACCGTACCTTTTACCGCGAATACAAAGTGCTGCGAGCTACAAATGGTCCAGCAGCATTAGAGTTATTGGCAAAAGAAGGAGATATATCAGTAATTATTTCCGATCAGCGAATGCCAATGATGAGCGGTACGGAATTCTTGAGCCTGACAGCTACTCAGTATCCGGATATTATTCGGATTATCTTGACTGGTTACACTGATGTCGAAGACTTAGTGGAAGCCATAAATGCTGGTAAAGTTTTCAAGTATGTAACCAAGCCCTGGGAAGCGGAAGAACTTAAAGCTGTAGTACGTCAAGCTTTAGATACTCACAATGTTCTTAAAGCCCGTACCTACGAACTAACTCGTACATTACGTCAAGAATCGCTGCTCAATTCTCTAACTAATACCATTCGCGGTGCTTTAGATTATCGACAAATTTTACAAGCGATTGTAGATAATGTTGGTCACATGTTGGAAGTTGATGTATGTCTTTTACGTCCCTTTCAAAATGGACATTTAGTTGATGAAGGTTTTATTTTTCAAAAAAATCTGGAAAAAGAATCAAGCAGCGAACTAAAGGATGAAGATAAATCTGTTGAATCAAATGAATCAAATTTTCTACCTGACTCATCTGAACTTTTAGCCCATACGGTATGGGAAACGCGTGAAGTGATGGTGATTTATGATGCAACAGCAGATGAACGCGTTCAAGGAGATACTTCCGAACAAAGTAATCGCGCTAAAGTTTATCAAGATGCTCAAATTTGTTCTACTTTAGTAGTGCCATTGATTTGCCAGCAAGAATTGATGGCAGTCTTAGCATTGCACCAGTCAAAGGAATCCCGTGATTGGGAAGAAGATGATGTGCAGTTAGTAGTGATGGTCGCCAATCAAGCTGCATTAGCATTGTCCCAGGCTCGCGCTTACGAGCAAGTACATGCTCTTGCTCGGCGAGAAGCATTAATAAATACAATTACTAGCGCCATCCGTTCCAGCTTAGATCCCCAAGAAATTTTTGCTGCTATTACCCAACAGCTTGGACAAGCTTTACAGGTAGATAGCTGCGTTTTGTCTTTATGGACTGCCGAAGACGAGTTTGTTGAATGTGTCGGCTTGTACGATAGCTCTCAAGTAGAGGTTGGCAATAATGCCAATTCAAATGGTAAAGCAAAATTCAATGCTCATCAGTTACCGCAGTCTTTAGCATCAATTAGGGGAAATCCAATACTGCAAGAAATCTTGCGAACCCAAGAGCCATTAATAATTAGCGACCTAAATGATTATTCCCCTCAAGTAAAAGGTTTTGATTTACCTTTTAATATGGCTACTCGTTCGTTGATGGTAGTTCCATTACTTGCCGACGGGAAAATAATCGGTAGCATTACTTTAAGACAAAGTAAAAAACAGAGGTATTGGCTCAAACCAGAATTAGAGTTATCTGTATCTGTTGCAGTTCAAGCAGCCCTTGCAGTTCAACAGTCCCGGCTTTATCAAAAAACTCGCCAACAAGCCGAACGTTTACTGGAATTAGATAAACAAAAAACTGAATTTTTTCAGAATATTTCCCATGAATTCCGTACCCCAATAACTTTAATTCAGGGTCCGTTAGAGTCTGCTGTTAGTACTGGTGAAGGACTATCTCACGAACAAAGTAATATTGCTTTACGTAATTCTAGACGTTTATTGCGACTGGTAAATCAATTATTGGATTTGCAACGTTTGGATGCTGGGAGAATGCAGCCTAGTTTCCGCAAATGCGATTTAGTGGAATTTGTCAGTCAAATTGTTGAGTCATTCCGTCCGTACTGTGAGAAAAAAGAATTAAACCTACTGACAGAATTGGATGAATGTCCTCCGGTTTACTTGGATATGGAAAAATTCGATAAGGTGGTTTATAACCTACTATCGAATGCCATGAAGTTTACTCCTCAAAACGGTAGTATTACTGTTAGGTTGAACTACGATGGTCAAACCTGCGTTTTGCAAGTAGAGGATACAGGAATAGGCATTGCTAAAGAACAAATTCCTCACTTATTTGAACGTTTTCGGCAAGCTGAAGGTTCTGAAAATCGTTCTTATGAAGGAACGGGTTTGGGTTTGGCCTTGGTTAAAGAACTCGTAGAAGTTCACGGAGGTAAAGTTACTGTCGATTCTGTATACGAAAGCGGCACCACTTTTACTATATATCTCCAGCCAGGAAACACTCATCTAAATGCTTCACAGGTTATAGAAACTACTACTGAAGTTAATCTCAATCGTGCTGCTGTAGAGTTAGCTGATTTAGAATTAATCGATAAAAGCGATAGTCATATTGGCGAGCTTGACAAAATTCCACAGGAATTATTGTCACACAATATTGATTCTACCTCTGGGAAAGACCTAAACTCCAAAGCTGGAAAAGGTCAATTAGTCTTAGTTGTAGATGATAATCCCGATATGCGGGCTTATGTATCTAGCATTCTTCGTGCTAGCGGTTATCAAGTGCAAACAGCCCGAAACGGTTCGGAAGGTTTTAATATAGCTAAAGAATTATTGCCCAATTTGATTGTTACTGACTTAATGATGCCTGTAGTCACCGGATTAGAGATGATTCGGATGATACGCTCCGAAGAAACACTCAAAGGGATACCGATTATTTTACTTACTGCCAAAGTTGATGAAGATACTCGAATTGAAGGAACCGAACGCGGTGCTGACGCTTATTTAGCTAAACCGTTTAACGATAGAGAACTTCTAGCAGAAGTACGAAATCTCTTGGCTTTAAAAGAAAACGAACGCAAAGTTGTCGAATTAAATACTTATTTAACAGAATCCGTGCTTCAGCGATTTTTACCTCCTGTTTTGGTGCAAAAAGCACAGCAAGGTGAATTAGTTCTGGATTTAAGACCCGAACCGCGTTTAATTACAGTTTTATTTAGCGACATCGTTGGTTTCACTCAATTATCCAATACTTTAAGGTCGCGAAAAGTCGCAGAATTGCTCAATGAATACTTAGAAGCAATGACCAAAGCTGTATTTGATAACGGCGGAACTGTGGATAAATTTATGGGAGATGCAATTTTAGCCTTATATGGAGCGCCAGAAGAACTCACCCCTAACGAACAGGTACGCCGAGCCGTAAATACTTCTAGAGCAATGCTGCGCGGTCTTTCTGAGCTAAACGAACGTTGGCGATCGCAAGGTATTTTTGATAGCGATGGACGTAGCGGACTTCAGTTTCGCTGCGGGATTCATCAAGGTACGGCGGTTGTAGGAATGTTTGGTAGTTCCGAACGAGCTGATTACACTGCTATTGGTCCTTCTGTAAATATTGCCTCTCGCTTACAAGGTGCTGCCGACCCTGGTAGTATTCTTGTTTCTGCTGCCGTCGCAGACTATTTAGAAGAAGAAGAAATTATTAAAGGTAAACCATTAGAATTAAAGGGAATAGATGAAACAGTTTTAACTTTCGCCGTGACACCAGAAATAGTTGCTCGTTCGTTAGAATAAAAAACGGGTTACTGTTGTACGAAACGCAAAAAATGAATATACCTTTTTAACAACGGTACGATTAATAAGAACGCTTTTTTAGTTTTGCCGATTTTTAATATAGATATATGACACAATCGGTTGTACCAAAAACATCAATTCCAGAAAAAACCTGGAGACGACAAACCGATTCACCAACGTGGTGGATTGCTTTTTCGTGTGGTTCAGTTATCTTGCATCTACTTGCGTTCTGGTTTATCAGTTCATATAGGCTTTCTGTATCGCAGTCTGGCTCAGGTTCGACCGTCCCGATTGAGTTTATCGAAATTTCTCCAGAAAAATCATCAGTTCAACCGAAATCGCAACCCAAACCTGCATCTGTTTCACCAAAACCTGCACCTGTAAAACCTATCGTTCCTCAAAACTCACAACAATCAGTTAAACCTCCCGTTTCTAGAGTTGATAGGGATGCAATTAGTTTCAATAACCAAAAAATCGAACAGCAACTAGCCGAACAACAGCGATACTCATTATTACAACAACAGAAATTAGCAGAACAGCAACGTCAATTAGAAACCGAACAGCAACGTCAACTGGAATTAGAGCAGCAGCGTTTAAGAACAGAAGAATTACGCCAAAGACAAGAGCAACAACAAGAATTAGAAGCCCAAATACGTCAACAAGAACAAGAGCAACAACGTATATTAGATGAAAAGTTACGTCAGCAAGAAGCCGAACAACAACGTCAATTACAAGCTCAACTTCAGCAAGAAGCCGAACAACAGCGCCAATTACAAGCTCAACTTCAGCAAGAAGCCGAGCAACAACGTCAATTACAAGCTCAACTTCAGCAAGAAGCCGAGCAACAACGTAAACTTGCAACTGCACAACAGTCTGAAAATCCCGCAGATGGGGAAAGAATACTTGATGGACCTAAAAATGCTGATGGAGAAGAACCTCCCCCAAAATTTGACAAAAAAACTGCACAAGCTCCCATTCAAAATCAACCCAATCAAAGCGGTGCAATATTAACGGCTAGCTGGAGTATTGATGATTCTTTTACTCCCAAAAAAGATATACCAGATAACCTGCCTCGATTGAAACAAAATATTTCTCAAAATTTTATAATCGAACCTTCACAAAACAGCAATCTTAAACCTGTAGATTTTGAAGTCTATCTAATTATTAATGAAGAAGGTTATGTTGAATTTGCTCAAATTACTGATACTGAGATGAGAAGACAATATCAAACCTATGTAGACCAAAATCTTCTCAACAAACAGTTATTTTTACCAGCAACCGACATAGACCCCAGAACTGGCGAAGTAAAGCCAAGTAGAAGTGAATCCCGTATACGCATAAAAATTCAGTAAGACTCTTGACTTTTATATATACCTGTAATATATTATTAGGGTTGTTAAAAATCAATAAAAACATGCGGGCGTAGTTTAGTGGTAAAACCTTAGCCTTCCAAGCTAATGATGCGGGTTCGATTCCCGCCGCCCGCTTTTGATTCATTTTAGTTATGTAACTTGTAGGAGACAAAAAATATCTCCCAGGTTAAACCTAGGAGTAATTTTTGCGTATTCTATCAATTTGTCGCTATCCTTCACAAAAATATAGCAGTCTTCATTTGAATCAAATACAGAGAATCAAAGCAAGATTTAACCAAACTTACCGCTGATATACTCTTTAGTATCTTGTTGTTCTGGATTCTGGAAAATTTTCTCGGTACGGTCGTATTCTACTAAGAAGCCTGTACGACCACCTTTTTCCCCTGTTTGAACATTGAAAAAGCCTGTCATATCAGAAACCCGTGATGCTTGCTGCATGTTGTGAGTAACGATTACAACTGTAAATTGCTCTTTAAGTTCTTTAATCAAATCTTCTACCTGTAAAGTAGAAATTGGGTCTAGAGCAGAACAAGGTTCATCCATCAAAATCACATCAGGTTGCACAGCAATTGCACGAGCAATACACAAACGCTGTTGCTGTCCACCAGATATAGATAAACCACTTTGACTTAGCTTATCTTTGACTTCATTCCATAGAGCAGCACCTTTGAGAGAACGCTCTACCAATTCATCCATATTACCTTTAAAGCCATTAATTCTGGCTCCAAAAGCAATGTTTTCATAGATTGACTTGGGAAATGGGTTTGGTCTCTGGAATACCATTCCAATTCTGCGACGTACTTCTACAGGGTCAACTTTAGGAGAGTATAGATTTTCCCCATTGTACAAAACCTTTCCTTCTGCTCTAAATACGTCAATCAAATCATTGAGACGGTTAAAGCATCTGAGTAAAGTACTTTTACCACATCCGGAAGGACCAATAAAAGCTGTTACCTGGTTTTTAGGAATATCCATATAGATATTCTTAAGTGCCAAAAAGTTGCCGTAATAAACGTTTAATGCTTCTGTACGTAATACAGTTTCGGTATCTTGTACGGTAGGAATATGTGTAGCCATAGGAGATTGTGCTTATTATTTGTCCGAAAGCTTACTTGTATTTCTAATCACTCTTTATGCTATTTGAGAAGAAAGTTTTTTTTACTTTTATGTATGACTTCAATCTAACCCAAATTTGACTACCCTTATAAGTAACTAGGATTTGCTACGAGTTGTAAAGCGAGCAATGATACTAGCAATCAAAACTAGTAATACCAAAACCAAAGACGCAGCCCAAGCAATTGATTGCTGGTTTTGGTCAAAAGAAGTTGCAAAGTTGTAAACCAAAACAGCTAGGGAAGCGGTTGGTTCGGTTAAACTTCTCAACCAAAATATGGAGAACAAAGTCGTGAAAATTAACGGTGCTGTTTCTCCAGCAGCACGGGCGATAGACAAAGTTACGCCAGTTATAATTGAAGGTAAAGCAGCTGGTAGAACTATTTGCAAAACTGTTTGATAGTTAGTTGCTCCTACTCCCACAGCAGCTTGTCGCAAATCTTGAGAAACTAATTGCAAAGCTTCATCAGTAGTTCTGACAATAATTGGTAGCATCAAAATTGACAAAGATACACCACCAGCAATTGCCGAATATCCGACAATGTCAGTTGCGACTAAGAGACCATAAGCAACAACCCCAGCAATAATCGAAGGAACACCGCTCAAAACGTTGGTAGCGAAGCGAATCCAACGAGCTGTTTTTCCCTTACTAAATTCTGTGAGGTAAACTGCGGCTGCAACTCCGATAGGTACGCTGATTAAAGCTCCAATTCCTACCATTATCAAAGTACCGATAATGGCATTACCGAAACCACCAGTTCCAAATTCTCTACCTGCTGCTGGAGGTAATTCTGTGAATAAACTTGGTCTTAAGCTACCGAAACCTTTTATTAGTAAGTAAGAAAGTACTAATAGCAAAGGTAACAAAGCTAACAATCCACAGACAAAAATCACACCATTCATTACATTATTGAATAGCGTCCGGGGAGAAGTAGAAGAACGATTTAAACTACCCTTTTTGAATCCACCTTGTGGCTGCTCTGAAAAACTAGTCATGGTTGAACACACTAATAAATTACAGTCGCTTGACTCGCAATACTATTAACTCTGCCAAAATATTGACGATAAAAGTCAATATAAACAAAACAAACGCAGCATACATTAAGGAACTCATTTGCAAACCTCCTGCTTCTGCGAATTGATTTGCTAACAAAGAAGCAATTGTATTGCTGGGTGCAAATAGAGAAGGACTAATTCTGTTGGAGTTACCAATCAACATGGTCACAGCCATTGTTTCTCCCATTGCACGACCAAGTGCTAGCATTACAGCACTGACAATACCTGAAAATGCAGCAGGAATAATCACTTTTAAAAGTGTTTCCCAGCGGGTACAGCCCAGTCCATAAGCCGCTTCACGTAAGCTTTTAGGTACTGAAGCTAATGCATCGCGAGAAATTGCTGTAATGATTGGCAAAGTCATGATTGCCAAAATAATCCCTGCGGGTAATAATCCCGGTCCACCAAGTGCGACTCGTTCGGGAACGCTAAAAATTGGCAGCCAACCTAAGTATTCATTCAGAAATTTTGCAACACCTCCTAAAAAAGGAGTCAGAACAAAAATTCCCCACAAACCGTATACAACACTGGGAATTGCTGCTAGCAGCTCTACCAGAAAAACTAGTACAGTTCGGACTGATAAAGGTAATATAGTTTCGCTTAACAATATTGCGGTTCCAATACCAATTGGGACGGCTATTATTAAACCGATAAACGAACTAGCTAGAGTTCCGTAAATTTGCGCTAGAACTCCGTATTCACTTCTGACTGGGTTCCATTCAGCTGTGAATAAAAAGCCAAGACCAAATTTCTGTAATGCTTCAATTCCTTGAAAACCAACCTGAAGACCTATCCATAGCAAAATCCCAGCAATAAGGAAAGCGAATATTCGGGTTGCCAAAATAAAGCTGCGGTCAAGCTGTCTATCTGCTTCAGAACGATTTTTACCTGCTTGTCTACTCTGGGCTGATGTACTCATAAAAAACTTTACCCACGTAATAGAGAAAATGTGGGAGCGAACCACATTATTTCCTGACTATTCCTTGAATCTTACTTAACTAATCAAATCTTGATGACACCTGGCTTATTACTTCACATTGATGGTGTAATCGGGGCTTAATGTATCAGCAGCAGCAGCTACTTTCTCCACAACATTAGCAGGTAAAGGAACGTAGCCCAATTCTGCACTAACTTTCTGACCTTCAGTCAAACCATATTCAATCATCGCTTCCATTGCTTTGGCTTTGTTAGGATCTTCATATTGTTTATAAGCCAAAATCCAAGTGTAGGTAACGATAGGGTAAGATTCATCACCTTCTGGGTCGGGAAGGAAAGCACGAAGATTTTCGGGTAGGTCGATTGCTCCCAAAGCTTGAGATGCAGCCTCATCGCTAGGTGCAATAAATTTACCAGCTTTGTTTTCTAAAGCAGCAGTACTAAGTCCGCCTTTTTTAGCAAAACCGTACTCTACATAACCAATTGCACCAGGTGTTTGGTTAATTCTAGCGGTAACACCGTCATTCTTAGGAGCGCCAATTCCGGTAGGGAAAGAAACTTTCTTACCATCACCAGGACCATTTTTCCACTCATCGCTAATAGCACTTAAATGCTGTGTAAATACAGCAGTTGTACCGCTACCATCAGAACGAGTTACAACTGTAATTTTTTGGTCGGGAAGACTGACACCAGGGTTAGCCGCAGCAATTGCAGGGTCGTTCCAATTACTAATCTTACCTAAGAAGATATTGGTATAAACCTCACGTGGTAACTTTAAATCCTTAACATCAGGTAAATTGTAAGCGAGTACAACGCTACCACCGGTCATAGGTAGTAACAATACGCCTCTTTCTACCTTGGCTATTTCTTCATCCTTCATTGCCACGTCGCTGG
Organism: Calothrix parasitica NIES-267; assembly: GCF_002368095.1. Lineage (GTDB taxonomy): Bacteria > Cyanobacteriota > Cyanobacteriia > Cyanobacteriales > Nostocaceae > Rivularia > Rivularia parasitica. Next base: position 8,442,886 of record NZ_AP018227.1, read on the forward strand.
CACCAAAATCAACTGTACCAGCAGTAAATTGCTTAACACCAGCACCACTACCAATTGATTCGTAGTTAACTCTTAGGTTGGGATACTTTTGGTTGAGGTCTTGGAACCAACGCTCGTAAATAAATTTAGGAAAAGATGCGCCAGCGCCATCCAATCTTTCGTCTCCACCTAAATCCAATGTCGCACCACCAGAACCGCCGCCATCAGTACCAGCTTGTTGACTGTCGCCACAAGCTGCTAAAGCCAAACTAAGTGCTAATACTGAAAAAACTGAAGCTAATCTAGACTTATTCGCTACACTTCTAAAAGAAAACATGGATGTGCAAGTTGGGTAATTTTGCAGATGTCGATTATAATATACAGCCAGTCAGTAAAGATTTGGTTAACAAACTTCAGTATTTATGTGTAAATGAACTCATTCCGACTAAAATTTATATTTCTTATTGGTAAAAAATCAGCAGTTTAATTAGTCATGAAAAAGAAATAAATAATACATTAGAACTTTTGTATTAATTGCTTGCAGGTAATATTTGTTGCATTCAAATTATTTCATTCAAAATTGAAAAATTGAACTGTCTGAAAATTATCTGTTTTCTTATCGAATTAGTATTCCACCGATAGGAGTAATCTAAAGGGATTTTGGGCTGGAGTTACTTAAGGACATCCAAAAATTAAATCACGAGCGGAACTGCATCTAATACGACTATCAGATTTTGTCTCCCCCTGCGGTCCCTAATCACCTAAGCAATTGTTTTTTAATTGGAAAGCTCCTTAATAGGGAGTAAATATAATGAGTCGGGAAAAGAAAGAGCAGGTACATTTTATAGATTTCACTTACCAATACTCTATAGTTTTCTGGCAAAAGCAGATTTTATGAATATGTATGGGGAGCTATTCTCTTTCCACTCTTATATTGCTTATGTAGCCAACCTATGCTCTACCCTTTACTCATAAGATTCCGTAAAAATTTAGTGGTACTAATTTTAATTCTGATGACATTAGAGAATAGTGAATATATAAAGCAATAAATCATTGAGCATATAGGTCTAACCCAATTAATCAGGACTAAGCCCAGATATCTTACCGAATGCATTCGCACAGCGTAAAGATAATATCAATAAATTTATAAATATATAAGCATACACAAATTCAATTGCATTAGTCTAAATTTATGACAAGGGTCAGAATAATTGTCTTTTCCTTAAAAAATAGGACATTCTAGAATCGAATTACTCAGATTTTGGACAGTAAGCAGTAGACGCATTAAACTAGGATGCGACATAAATAACAGAGCTTTGTTTTAGCAGACTGTATGTATATTTGTTATTCAGTCAACAAATAACAAAATATTATTTTTAGCTTTTTGTATGAGTATCTTGTAAATGCTAGCCGCATCCAACCAATTATTATGGTCAATGATTGGCTTACTACTAACTATGGGTGGCACCTTCTTAGAAGCCTATATTGCCACCTTACCTTGGAGTTGGAGTAACCAAGGAATTCATGCTTCTTCTTTAGGTGTCACCTATCAAATTGGTGGGGTGATGTTAGTTGGTTGCTTGGGAGGTAAGAATGCTGGTGCGCTTTCACAAATTGCGTATTTAGTTATGGGCCTAACTTTGTTGCCGGTATTTGCTGATGGTGGGGGTATCGGCTATGTTAAGCTTTCTCAGTTTGGTTATTTAATGGGCTTTATCCCTGGGGCTTGGATTTGTGGTTTTTTTGCCTTTAAAGCCAGACCTAAATTAGAAACTCTGGCATTTAGTTGTATTTGTGGCTTGTTAACAGTTCATCTGTGCGGTATTAGTTATTTGGTCATTACTTATGCTTTGGGTTGGCAAGGTACAGAAAATATATCCTTATTACAAGCAATTTTCAAGTATTCTTTGCTTGCATTGCCAGGACAATTAGCTGTAGTCTGTGCCGTTACTGTAATAGCATATGTACTCCGACATTTAATGTTTTATTAGTTGTTAGTTGTTATTTATTAGCTGCTAGTTGGTTGTTAGCACTTAGGTGATTATTAGTTATTGATAATACCTAATTAAAATCTAGCAAATCTTTGGCTTACAATAAAAGTTAAGGCATCGAATAAAAAGACGCGATAAATAACTGACATATTATTATGTAGATGCATCATTATATTTGTATACATAATAACTTTTAAATATCATGGGTAGATTGTTTTATTAATAACTAGCAGCTAATAACTAATAACTAATAACTAATAGCTAATAACTAACAACTAATATCTCATGCGTTTAAGAAACCGCTTCTTTTGGATAACTGCTGTTACAGGTTTTGTCTTGGATCAATTGACAAAATACTGGGTTGTACAAACTTTTAGTCTTGGAGAAACACAACCACTAATAAAAGGAATATTTCACTTTACCTATGTACGAAATACTGGAGCTGCTTTTAGTCTATTTGCGGGGAAAGTAGAGTGGTTACGCTGGCTGTCTTTATTGGTGAGTATCGCATTGATAGTATTAGCTTTAATGACTCCAGTTATGCTGCATTGGGAGCAGTGGGGATACGGTTTAATTTTAAGTGGGGCAATGGGCAACGGTATTGATAGATTTGTTTTAAGCTACGTTGTCGATTTCCTTGATTTCCGATTAATTAATTTTCCAGTATTTAATTTAGCTGATGTATTTATTAATATTGGCATTGCCTGCCTAATAATTGCTTCTTTTCAAAAAACACCTCCAAATCCTCGTTCTCAGCGATAGTAGGAAGAAAGAAATAGGGAAGAATATTCTATATTTTTGTTTTAAGCTCATATATCGCTTAATTGGTAAAACAAAATTCTGAAGTTATTGTAGTGTGGATATCCTGTACGCTTCTTGTCTACAAGGTAAAATACACAACAGCTTATTACTAGCTAACTACCAATCAGAAAGCAAAAAAAATCTGGCTACTCATTATTGGCATGGAATATAACTTTAAATCCAATTGCCAATATTTGAGAAACCAGAACCTGTTTTAGCTTTACCCTTATTTTTAGTTTTGTACTAAATGCGTATCGAATTGTGACTCTTACTCTTACTGAGGAGCCAATATGTTTGCTCCACCTTCACTGGGAGCCTCTTCGGTACTGCTAGGGGAATCTGAATCGGGAAGAGTTGTTTCCCCTGGCTTGTTCATATTGCTTGGGGAATCCGAATCGGGAGTTAGACCACCAGGTGCTGGAGTGATGTTTGTTGGAGCATCATTATCTTCATCATCTTCGCTGGGGGTTGCTTCTCCTTCAGGAGTCACGCCACCAGGCATTGGAGTGATATTTGTTGGAGCATCATCTTCGCTAGGGGTTGCTTCTCCTTCAGGAGTTACGCCACCAGGCATTGGAGTGATATTTGTTGGAGCATCATCTTCGCTAGGGGTTGCTTCTCCTTCGGGAGTTACGCTACCAGGCATTGGAGTGATGTTTGTTGGAGCATCATCTTCGCTGGGGGTTGCTTCTCCTTCAGGAGTTGTACCAGGCATTGGAGTGATGTTTGTTGGAGCATCATCTTCGCTGGGAGTTACTTCTCCTTCAGGAGTTGTACCAGGCATTGGAGTGATGTTTGTTGGAGCATCATCTTCGCTGGGAGTTACTTCTCCTTCAGGAGTTGTACCAGGCATTGGAGTGATGTTTGTTGGAGCATCATCTTCGCTGGGGGTTGCTTCTCCTTCAGGAGTTACGCCACCAGGCATTGGAGTGATATTTGTTGGAGCATCATCTTCGCTGGGAGCGGCTTCTCCTTCAGGAGTTACACCACCAGGCATTGGAGTGATATTTGTTGGAGCATCATCTTCGCTGGGAGCGGCTTCTCCTTCAGGAGTTACGCCACCAGGAATTGGAGTGATATTTGTTGGAGCATCATCTTCGCTGGGAGCGGCTTCTCCAGGAACAGTACCAGGAAGAGGTGCATCTGGTGCTGGAGTTATACCTTCAGGGTCTGTACCAGGAAAAGGTTCTTCGTCTGGTGTTGTTTCAATAGTGTTGTCTGGAGAAGTGCTATCTTCTTCGGGAGCAGTTTGTTCTATTTCTGTATCTTCAGGAGAGGGTGTTGCTGCATTCGCGCCTTGGCAACGAGAATTTAATGGAAAACGGACGCATAAAATTTCCATTGCATCTGGCGAAAGTTCTTCTTCTGCCGCTGCAACAATATTGTCATCAGACTCTGAAACACTTGTAGGTTCCTCACGCTCTGGGAAGTCTCGGTTAGGAAATTTTGTTGATTGAGCAACCGCAACAGTGCTACTTAATGCTAGAGTCAGGGCTGTGCCAATAAGGGTTATAATTTTGCCCTTCATAATTATTCACTCCTCAAAAGTAATACCACCGCCCATTAAATCAAACAAATGGCTTTATAAAATCTGTCTAAATGAGGATGTGTATTTTAAAATATATATATTTAGGGAATTAAAAATGTAAAAACTTAATCATTTCGACCTAGTTTATTTGTTGATATATATACTTATGTGTATTGTGTCGTTCGGCAAGTTGATAAAGCTCTAAAACAATAACAAACTGATATTTAAAAACAAATAAGAAGTGAAAAATCAATAAATTACGAGCATTATCTTGTATGAAAAATAACTAAGTTTTATCAAATTTAAGTGCATTTTTTGTGTTATATACAACAAGGAACAATTCCGTATCGCCAAACTTCATATATTCTTGTGATTAGAATGGTGAAATAACAGCATTTTAGGGCAAAATATTGTCCGAATATTAAAAATTATTAAATAATAACCGTGGTGTGAGTAGCCCATGAGTTCCCCCCAACCCCCTAATAAGCCGCAAACTTTACTTGGTCAACTGACTCAAGCAGTACAAACAATTCAAGCTCGGGTCGATTTTTCCAAGCTGGCTCTCAAGCCTAATGCCAGAGTGCCAGAACTTTGGGTACAAGAAGCTGGGGCATCTCAGGCTCAAATGTATCCCTTGCTTGGCGACCGCTATATGATAGGTCGCAGTTCAAAATCCTGCGATATCGTTGTCCGAAATCCTGTAGTTAGCCAAATCCATCTGTCTTTATCGCGAGATTCATCTCAACGTAAGCCGGTTTTTGTTATTAAAGACGAGAAATCCACTAATGGTATTTATCGGGGTAAGCGTCGGATTGATTCTTTGGAATTACGTCATGGTGATGTTCTGACTTTAGGACCACCAGAACTCGCAGCTTCGGTACGTTTACAATACTCAGATCCTCCACCGCTTTACATTAAAGCTGCTACTTGGGCAGGTTTAGGGGTCGCTGGTGTCAGTACCTTATTGATGATGGTAATTGGCATAGAATGGCTAAAGTTTTCGGTGCGACCTTTACCAGCAGCAACTCAAGGACCAGTAGTAGTTTACGCTGGTGATGGCGAGACACCCCTGCAAGAGCCTCGAACCACCGCTCATGTAGATTTAAAAAAATTGTCCGACTTTGGACCTTACTTGGCTTCAGCCGTTGTAGCTTCAGAAGATAGCCGTTTTAACTGGCATTTTGGTGTTGACCCATACGGTATTTTACGAGCCGTGTTGATAAATACTCGAAGCGGTGGTGTTCAACAAGGTGCTAGTACGGTAACTCAGCAGGTAGCTCGTAGTTTATTCCGAGATTATGTAGGTAGACAAGATTCTTTAGGACGAAAAGTGCGTGAAGCGATTGTATCGCTAAAGCTAGAAACTTTTTATAGTAAAGATGAAATTTTACTTAGTTACCTAAACCGGGTTTACTTAGGTGTAAACACTTCAGGCTTTGAAGATGCTGCGCGGTATTATTTTGATAAATCAGCTAAAGACTTAACAGCAGCAGAATCGGCTACTTTGGTAGGGATTTTACCTGCTCCTAACGGTTTTAATTTCTGCGGTGACAGTCGGAGTAGACGAAATATTATAGGGTATCGCAACCGCGTGTTAAAGCGAATGCGAGAGATGGGCGCACTTAAACAAGATGAGTATAATCGCGCCAGACGTTCCCCAGTTGAAGTCAGTTCTAAGGTTTGCGAGCGTCAAGCCAAAAGAATAGCTCCTTACTTTTATAGTTACGTATTTACTGAGCTTGAATCTATTTTGGGAAAAGACCTAGCGGCTGAAGGAAATTTTATTATCGAGACTCAGCTAGACCCAAAAATTCAAACCCAAGCCGAAAATTCGCTAACAAATCATATTAAGACTGCTGGAGCAAGTTTTGGTTTTTCTCAAGGAGCAGTGGTTACTCTTGATTCAAGTACGGGTGGTATCTTAGCGATGGTCGGTGGTAACAATTTTGCTACCAGTCAATTTAATCGTGCTTATCAAGCTAAAAGACAGCCCGGTTCTACTTTTAAAGTTTTTCCATACACTGCTGCTATCGAAAAAGGATACGGCACGGGCAGAAGTTACCGCTGTACTGGTGTAACTTGGCAAGGTATTAGATATAGACCCTGTAGAGGTGGTACTGGTTCAATAACTCTTGCTACTGGATATGCTCTTTCCGAAAACCCCGTCGCTTTACGAGTTGCTCAAGATGTGGGGCTGGATACAGTAGTAAAAATGGCAAAACGTTTGGGTGTACGTTCGGAACTTAATCCAGTTCCGGGATTAGTGTTAGGTCAAAGCGAAACTAACGTGTTGGAAATGACTGGAGCCTTCGCTGCCATAAGTAATAGAGGTGTTTGGAATCGTCCTCATGCAATCAAACGGATTCTTGATAGCAGTGACTGCAAAAACCGCGATGATCTGAAAACCTGTCGTGTCATTTATGATTTTAATCAAGACCAAGAAGCGAACAAGCGAGTTTTGAAAACTACCGTAGCAAATACAATGACTACTTTAATGCGTCAAGTAGTCACAAGAGGTACGGGAAGTGGTGCTGCTATTGGATTTGGAGAAGGTGGAAAAACAGGTACCACAGATAAAAATGTAGATTTGTGGTTTATTGGCTTTATTCCCGGTCGGCGACTTGCTACAGGTATTTGGTTGGGAAACGATAATAACTCTCCTACATCCGGTAGCAGCGCCCAAGCCGCTCAGCTATGGGGAAATTATATGCGTCAAGTTGTAAGGTGAGGGTAATTGGTGAAACACTAGGTTGCGGTGAGTCTATTTGGGGGTGTCGGTTTCCGTCCCTCAAAAAGCGCGTTAGCGGAGCGTCTCCCGGAGGGAGATACCCGAGGGGTAATTTGGTAATTGGTAATGGGTAATGGGTAATGGGTAATAGATTCATATTTTAGAGGTACGGTGTTACCGGGCAAAGAAGAAATAATATTTAATTTCTTACCTCTTTTTTATTTTTTACCTCTTACTTCTTACTTCTTACTTCTTACCTCTTACCTATTACCTTTTTCTTATCGATAACCTTGCCAAGGTGTAACTTCGACTTTTCCACCTGGTTGAAATTCAACTTGAAATTGAGCCAAGGGTTCTTGAGTTTCTGTATTGTTCGTATTATCACCTTGGAATAGTTTGGGAATAGGCGTTTGTCGGAAATTTTGAAAGGCTTCTTTATTTAATGGCTCGTAGTCAGCGATAGTTCCATTTTGCTTGACCGCGACTCGATATTTTAAACTTTCCTTATAGTTCGTATCACCGCTCGCATTTTGACTTAGAGATGACGATAGTTTTTGGTTGAGATTAGAAAGCGCACTTTGGTCGGTAATTTTTGTCCCTAAATTATCGGACTTATTCACATATCCCAACCAGGGACTTACTTCTAATACTCCCGTTCTTCTAAAAACTACTTTAAATTGGGCAATTGGTTCGTTGGCGATCGCACTATTTGAAGCAGGGTTGTAAAGTACTTTGGGCAGTGGAGTTTTTTCAATAGCAGCATTGGCTGTTTGATTTTCTGCTTTGTAGCCAATAATTGCACCGTCACCAGCAGCGCCTATGCGATAAACTATATCAGATTGTAATCCTTGACGATTTTGCCAAGCTTGATTTAGCTGTGAATATACTTGAGAATTCAATTTACGCAATCGCGATGAATTCTTGATTGCAGGGGCCGAACCAATAAGCTTTTCTAAATCCCTAACTGTTGAGGGAGAGCTAGGAGATTGTGTTGGGGTTGCAACTGAGCTAGCGGTTGTATTATTAGCTGTTGGGGTGGGTTGGACTTGATTATTACTTGAAGTGGTAGGTTGAACTTCTGGATTAACGCTTTGGGTAGTCTCGTCAACTTTCTTTTGTGTTTCTGCTGGTTCTCTAATTTCTGGTGCTGGCATTAAATTAAATGCGATAGCAGCAGCAGCTAAACCGGCAACTCCAACACCTGCTGGTACTGCTTGTTCGAGTAAAGCACCACTAACAGCACTATGTCCTCTAGCAACTGGTTGTAACTCTAAGGTTAATTCTGGTAAAGTTTGAGTATCCGCAAAAAATTGATCTACAGCTTCTACTAAATCAAATAATTGTACCGAATTTAAATCAACTTCAATCTTTTGTTTGGCACCACCGTTATTCAAATCTCCTTGAGGAGTATCGGAACGCACGCTTAATTTGTGGCGATTAGGATTAACTTTTTCTAATTGCACTAATTCCGATTCGGAGTTATGAGCTTGGGGGTTAGAAATATTACTTAAAAATTCTTGAGCGTAGGCACTAACTGCTCTAACTAGACTTTCAAAAAATTCTCTACCACCAGCTATACTTTGAGTGTATCCAGATAAAGTACATTCAGCATTTACCAAAATAGACAGTTCCGGGCGCATTTCCTGAAACTGTGTGGTTTTTGAAGCGTCGCTCAAACCTTCTAAAAGTAACGTGCAATTAGGTAAACTATACTTACGTTGAATATTCATTCTACCTCACCATCAAAAAGACTAATCCAGAAGCGCTGCATACCGGCTGTTCCGGTGCAGAAAAGTAACTGAGCTAAGAGATTTACAGCAAGTTCGTTTAATTTATCGTCAGAATTAAGGGCCATTAATCCAGAACGTCTCTTGTTCATGCGACTTCTAAAATGCGCCCGGAATCGTTCTAAATAATTAGAAAGACGCAAATTCTGTTCTAAAGGAATCTGCTTTTCAACCATTTGTTGATTTATCATTAACAACTGACGAATCACAACTGTCAATCGTCTAGCTAAATAGCAGGAAATAACCACCAAAGCTTTTGCTTCCATAATGGTTAAAGGGCGGCGAATATTTGCTCTGCGTAAAGGATTAGTGCTACGCATTCGCCATAAATTAACTCGGTCTTTAATAATTCCCTTTAAATCCAACTCTTGAGCAAATGCCAAAATTGCTTCAGAACCGCCAAGATCCAAAGCTTCAATTGCAAGTAAAATAAGGTCAATCTGTTGCCTAGTTCTGCGGGGACATCCCTTTCCCTCAATTGCGGGGTCGGGTAGCGTGTCCAGAATCATGGGAAAATCTTGTTCGGCCGGACTATTGAACGGCGTTAAAGGAGCGGAAACATTCATTTATCAGTTCCTTATAGGGCTGCTGTCCTAAATAATAGGTAAAATTAATTAAACAATGGTAGCCTCGATCAACCAATTTTGGATTTCGGATTGTCCCTATAAATAAATTTAGGGGTTTGAGATTTTTGGATTGATGTAAAGCTTGCTTCGGGATTTCCCTGGGACATGCTTGACAATTTTAGATTTATAAGTTTTTCAAACCAGGGGTTTAAAACTATTCATAATCTCATCCAAAATCCGTCGATGCTTAGTTTGCTGGGACGGAAACCGACCCACGTTCGCCGTTCACCAAAGGTGCGGCTCAGGTGCGGCTCAGTTTAGGGAAAGAATATCTTACCCCAACTTCTCTTCAACAACTTTCCGCAAAATCTAAATTGTTTGGTCAGAATACACAAACCGTCTAGCAGTAACACAACTGCCTGATATATACATTAATTACTGTTTCATATCCAAGCTTTCCGTATACCTAAAATCGAAGTTTTAAAGCATTTTTATAACCTATCTAAGAATGGTAGTGAGATGACAACCTGCTCTATCATTAGTGTAGATTTGTATCTTATGCGAGCGTATCGGCACCTACACGGGTCAATAGGGTCTGTCTTTCAACGCAATTAGTCCACTATAGCCTAAACCTTTATGGGTTATTATTTACAGCTAACGTCAACAATTTGTAGCAATAACCATACATATCAATGTACTTAAAGGTTCTAGAGCAAAGTACGAATTTAGCAGCAGTATTATTGTTAATTCAATTATTCTGCCGCGATCTAATCGCTAAAGTCATTTGTAAGAATACTGATTTACGCTAATGCATGAGCCTCCACTGCAAAAATTCACCGCTGGCGTTATATATTAGACCTCACATAGTGAAAAGACATTAAAAATAAAGTTAAAAAACACTATCTGATTAGTTTTTAGTTGATAATTCAAAGCCGTTAGATATTAGACCGGGTAAAAAAGGCTTTTGAGCTTATTATCTTAATATATTAAATTGATGACTGTGCAACAGTTTCGATTTCCCGTCACTAAAATGTAAGGTCGCGATTTAATATCAGTGCTAATTTTAGACTTTTCTATATTATGGATTTGAAATCTTTAATTCGCGACATTCCAGATTTCCCTAAACCCGGAATTTTATTTAGAGATATCACTACTTTGTTGCGCGATGCCCAAGGGTTAAAATACACGATTGACTTATTTACGCAAAAATGTGTTGATGCTGGGATGACAGCAGATTTTGTCGTAGGAATGGAGTCAAGAGGATTTATCTTCGGAACCCCTTTAGCCTATCAATTAGGAGCGGGTTTTATCCCCGTCCGCAAAAAAGGTAAATTACCAGCAGAAATTTACGCAATTGAATATGCATTAGAGTATGGTACGGATACTTTAGAAGTTCATCAGGATGCTTTACAACCAGGGAGCCGAGTTTTAATTGCTGATGATTTGATTGCTACAGGTGGAACCGCTGCTGCTACAGCAGAACTTATTCAAAAAGTTGGCTGCGAGTTAGTTGGATTTGCGTTTATCATCGAGCTACAAGAATTACAAGGTCGTAAAAAATTACCAGACCTACCGATTGTTACTCTTTTGGAATATTAAGACAGCGAACAACGAACAGTTAGGAGTTAGGAGTTAAGAGTTAAGAGTTAGGAGTTAATAATTATTTATTCCCTCTCCTTAATTACCTTTGACCTTTGACCTTTTACCTTTTACTCAGGTGCTATGACCGCAACAACGTCGAAAAGTTTTTGGGAATCAAGTCGAGATTCTTTCGTTAAAATAGTAACTAGCGAAACATTTCTTTATATCGTAAAACGAATATTACAAGCACTTCTAACGATTTTTTTAGCGTCAGTAGTTTCTTTTATTGTTATTCAGTTAGCTCCTGGGGATTACTTAGATAATCTACGACAAAATCCTAAAATTTCTCCAGAAAGAATTTTGCAGCTTCAAGAACAATTCGGTTTGGATAAACCTTGGCACATCCAATATTTTCTATGGCTGACTAGAGTTCTTACCAAAGGAGATTTTGGGACAAGTTTTTTCTATCTGCGTCCTGTAGCTTCACTGATATGGGAAAGAGTACCCGCAACTTTACTTTTAGCTTTTGCTTCTTTAATTTGTACTTGGGCTATTGCTATTCCTTTGGGTATTTTCGCTGCTGTCAAACAAAACCGCGCTACTGACAGAATTTTACAAGTAATTAGCTATGCAGGACAAGGCTTTCCCAGCTTTATTACGGCTTTGTTATTGCTGATTTTTGCTCAAATTACTACTCCTCTGTTTCCAGTTGGAGGTATGACCAGCATTTATCACGCTCAACTTTCACCCTTGGGAAAAGTTATTGATATTCTTTGGCATATGATTTTACCCACAATTGCTTTGAGTATCACTAGTTTTGCTGGATTGCAGCGTATTACCCGTGGTGAATTATTGGATGTATTGCGGCAAGATTACATTCAAACAGCCCGCGCTAAAGGATTACCAGAAAACCGCGTTATTTATGTTCACGCGCTTCGCAATGCTATTAATCCGTTAATTACTTTATTAGGTTTTGAATTAGCAGCACTATTAAGTGGTTCTTTTATTGCTGAATTTTTCTTTAACTGGCCCGGTTTAGGTAGATTGACTTTACAAGCAGTACGCTCTCAAGATTTATATGTGTTGATGGCCAGTTTGATAATAACTGCAGTTTTATTAATTGTTGGTAATTTAGTAGCAGATTTGTTACTCAAAGTTGCCGACCCGAGAATTACTCTTGGAAAATCTTAGATAGGGAGAGGGGGAAGAGCGGGGAGAGGGGGTAGAATTTTTAACTTCTAACTCCTAACTCCTAACTTTTGACCTTTGACCTTTGACCTCTGACCTTTGACCTTTATCTCATGTTATCGGAAACATATTATTTAATTCGTTCTAAAGCTGATGGTCGTTATTTAGCAGCACGTCCTAATGAAGATGATGGTTCTACTTTTGTGTTGCTGTTTCGCGAAAGTTTTGATGCTTTGAGCTATCTAAATACTCATGCTGGTGATTTAGCTGACCGTCTAGGTGTAGAAACTATTTCGGGTACTCAGATAAAAACTGTGCTTCAGCGATGGAGTTTTAAGGGTATCGGTATGGTAACCGACCCTTTATTACCTACTATTGAATTTTTAATACAAAGTTAGTTTTAGAGGATGTTTTAAAAGTCGGATTTGATAGTTTTTTTATATTTGACTTGGCGACTGTAAGTCTCAGCTACACAAGCAAAACACACCTATTCCACGGAGCGGAACTTTACTAAAGCGAGAAAAGGATTAGGGGTAAAGAAGTATCCTTATCCCTTCTCCTACACAACACTTCTAGGTTCCATATTTATTTATAGGTTTTGGTAAAATAAACTTATGCAGTTTGATTAAAAGACTAAAAAGACGTAGCAGTGCTACGTCTCTACATTAATGATTTAATAATTTATAGTGTTGTGAAAAAATGCGATTTAAGCCAGAATTACTAAACTATTGCTTCTTCTAACATTAATTTGGAACGCTTAAGTCTTTCCGGTACCGGTACGGGATAATCTCCTGTAAAACAAGCCGAACAAAAACTATTAGTATCTTGTTTGGTTTCTTCCAACATTCCTTCCCAACTTAGATACGCAAGACTGTCTACTTCTAAATGTTTGGCAATTTCTTCCACTGATTTAGTTGCAGCAATTAGCTGGTCTTGGCTATCGGTATCTATACCATAAAAGCAAGGATGAGTGACTGGGGGGGAGGAAATTCTCATATGTACTTCTGTCGCTCCCGCTTCACGCAAGGATTTGACTAATTTACGGCTGGTTGTACCCCGCACAATTGAGTCGTCAATTATTATTACTCTTTTACCAGATAGTACATCTTTGAGAGGATTTAGTTTCATTCTGATACCCGATTCGCGCATTGCTTGGGTAGGTTGAATAAAAGTCCTTCCGACGTAACGATTTTTTATCAATCCTTCTACATAGGGTATATCAGCTACTTTGGAAAAACCGATTGCAGCAGGTATTCCCGAATCTGGAACCCCAAAAACAATATCAGCATCAACAAGAGATTCTTTTGCTAATCGTCGTCCCAATCTCATACGATAACTGTACAAGCTTTCTTCGTTCATGATGCTATCGGGACGAGCGAAGTAAAACATTTCAAAGATACAAAGTTTCCTTTCTTGCTTCTGACTCCATTGAAAAGACTCTAAACCGTCTTCGGTAATCCAAACCAATTCACCTGGTTCTACATCTCGCAAATATTTCGCCCCAATAATATCCAAAGCGCAGGTTTCCGAAGCCAAAACGTAACGTGTTGGACTTCCCTCTAATGTTCCAATTACCAACGGACGAATACCGTTAGGGTCGCGTACCCCCATTACACCTTCACTCGAACCGATTACTAGACTAAAGGCTCCTTGACAACGATGAAAAGCCCGAATTGCACCTTCAAATAACTGCGAACCGTCGTTTAATTCTTCGGCGATCGCCAAAGCAATCATCTCTGAATCGGTCGTGGTAGTTAGGTTACAGCTTTTTTCCAGCAGTTCGCTACGCAACTGCTTAGTGTTGACTAAATTACCATTATGTGCGAGGGCTATTTCACCTAGTCGAGTTTGCACAACAGCCGGTTGGGCATTAGCGACATGACTCGAACCTGTTGTGGAGTATCGGGTATGGCCGACACCTATATTACCAGGCAACTCATCAAGGATAGTTTCGTTAAAGACTTGGGAAACTAAGCCCATATCTTTGTACAGGTGTACCTGTTTGCCTTTAAATGTGGCAATCCCAGCGGATTCTTGACCTCTATGCTGAAGTGCGTACAGTCCAAAGTAAGTTAGTTTAGCAACGTCTTGTTCGGGTGCATAAATGCCAAAAACGCCGCAAGCTTCTTCTTGCTTGTCGGGACGTTCGTCTAGATTAATTTGATTACGATTAATTTGGGCGTATTTATCCGAAGTGACGGCTTTGGAATTTGAGGGAATCATGCTTGCTACCTATGCTCCTGATGATGATGTCAAGGGTTCCTTTTAAAGTATTTTCTTTAAAGAAATTTTTAAGGGTACCCGTCAAGCCACTGGGATTCTAAAACTGGATAGATTAAAGAAAAAAATTAGATAAAACTTAATTAATTCTTAACCATCCATTTACCACAGTACAGTATTTATGCTCAGCGATACTAATTTCGAGTTGCCAGTTATTCAATTGTCATTTAACTGCTTAGCCCTTCGTGGACAGCTAAACGATTAGGAATTGCTTGGTGATAGTAGTTGCTTACATTATCTATCGTAACGTTTATTAAAGTTTTATTATCAAGGGTAAATACCCTTAAATCTGTTTGAGAATTTCCGACCTTGCCAATTTTTTGCCAGTTTTGATTTAGGTGTTCCTGTAAATAAGATTCCCAATTCTCTTGCTGTGCTAACGGAACCGAAACAATAATTCTTGCCCCACCTTCTCCAAAAAGTACTTCATCCCATCTCTGAGGATTGTTTGCTGGTAACTCTAAATGAATTTCAGCACCGAGCTTACTTTGAATACAGCATTCGGCAAGAGCAACAGTGATTCCACCTTCTGCACAATCATGAGCGGAATGCACCCAACCTTGACTAATTCCCTGACGACAAGCTTGTTGTACGCGACGTTCTAAGTCAAAATCAATTCTCGGCGGTTTCCCAGCCACAGTATTGTGGATAGTAGCTAAATACTCCGAACCTCCTAATTGAGTTGGCGATTTAATTGGTAAACCGAGGAGATAAATTATATCCCCTTCGGTAGCCCAGGCTTGTGAGCAAGTTTTAGTTAAATCGGGAATTAATCCTACCATTCCGACAACGGGAGTAGGATAAATAGGCTGAGGATTACCATTCGTATCAAAGGTTTCGTTGTAAAGAGAGACATTTCCTCCAGTTACCGGAGTGGATAATTCTTGACAACCTTCTGCTAAACCCCGACAAGCTTCTGATAGCTGCCAATAACCAATCGGTTTTTCTGGACTGCCAAAATTCAGGTTATCTGTCACAGCTAAAGGTTCTGCACCAACACAGCTAAGATTGCGTGCGGCTTCAGCTACTACAGCTTTTGCACCCTCGTAAGGGTCGAGATAAACATAGCGAGAATTGCAGTCAACTGTTGCAGCAACACCGGATTTTGGATTTTGGATTTTGGATTTTGGATTGGAAAGTTTCTCCCTATCTCCTTGTCCCCCCCTACGGGTTGCGCCACTCCCCTCAACCGAGGGAACCTCGGCACGGGGGTGGCTTACCATCTCCCCATCTCCTTGTCCCCCTGTCTCCTTCTCCTCCCTCACCGGACGTAACCGAACAATGGCTGCATCTGCACCACCGGGTAATATTACTGTATTGTTCTGTACTTGATGGTCGTATTGACGATAAACCCAATTTTTTGAAGCGATGGTGGGAGTGTCAAGTAAAGTTAATAGAATATCGTTCCAGGTTTGTAATTTTCCTTTAATTTCAATACCTTTATCACTGCAAGCTGGTAAATCATCAGAAGTCCATTCCCAAGCTTTGCGAGCATATTCTGGAGGCTCAGCTAATAATTCTCGGTTATAAATTGGGGTATTTTCTGCTAAAGCTGTAGCGGGTATTTCTGCTGCAATTTCTCCTTGATAAAGAATTCGCACGATTGGTTCTTCTATGACTTTTCCCGCAACTACTGCGTTTAATCCCCAACGCACAAAAATATCAATTAATTCTTGTTCTCTACCTGTCTGAGCAACAAACAGCATTCTTTCTTGAGATTCGCTGAGCAAATATTCGTAGGGAACCATTCCGGTTTCGCGGTTAGGAATTTTATCTAAATCGAATTCCACTCCGACACCACCATTTGCAGCCATTTCGGAAGTAGAACAGGTAATACCCGCAGCCCCCATATCTTGTGCTGCTACTACCGCACCTGTTTTAAAGGCTTCTAAACAAGCTTCAATTAAAGATTTTTCTATGAAAGGGTCGCCAACCTGTACCGCAGGACGGTTATCAAGGGATTCGTCAGTTAATTCCGCACTGGCAAAACTCGCACCTCCCATACCGTCGCGTCCGGTGGTAGAACCGACATATAGTACGGGATTGCCAATACCCGATGCACCAGATTTAACAATTTCCGGAGTTTCCATCAACCCCAAAGCCATTACGTTTACCAAAGGATTACCAGAGTAAGCGCTGTCAAAGTAAACTTCACCACCAACTGTAGGAACCCCGACACAGTTACCATAATGAGCGATTCCCGCTACCACACCGCTAAATAATCTTTGGGTTTTGGCATCTTCTAAATTACCGAAACGCAGCGAATTCAATACTGCAATCGGACGCGCACCCATTGTAAAAATATCTCTGAGAATACCGCCGACTCCCGTCGCAGCACCTTGAAATGGTTCAACTGCTGAAGGGTGATTGTGGGATTCAATTTTAAACGCGAGTTGCAAACCATTTCCTAAGTCTACAACTCCTGCATTTTCACCAGGACCGACTAAAACACGTTTACCTGTAGTCGGAAACTGTTTTAATAAAGGTCGAGAATTCTTGTAACAGCAGTGTTCCGACCACATTACGCCAAACATTCCCAGTTCGGCTTTATTCGGATGACGACCTAATCTTTTGACGATTTCTTGGTATTCTTCAGGTTTTATGCCTTCTTTGGCTATTTCTTTTGGAGAAAATGGGGTTTGAGGTGTAGCGGTCATGGGAGGAATTACACGGCTGGACGAATTTTATATTCTAATATTTATTTGTGCATTTATTACTATTGGAATAATTTGGATTTTGGAATTTGACTATAAGAAATTCAAAAAATACTGTTTGTTAGGTTGGAGTTTTATGTCGTATTTAATACTAATAAAACTGTAAATTAGTAATATTCAAGCGATATTTAGGAAATATTTATTACGATGTTAATGATATTTGATGTTGCGAACTCCTGAAAAACATCATAATTTTCCTGTAAGGGAACCGGTAAAACATTCGTGGTTCTCCAGTTCCTAATTTGCGAAATACTTACTTAGATTTTGGAGTGAGTAATTTTTTTAATTGCAGCATTTGCGTATAATCTAACCTTAGAATTATCATCTTCAGCGAGTTTTTCTAGGTAAATTAGCGCTTTTGAATCTCCCAATTCTCCTAAAGATGTTGCTACTAGCTGTTTTATTCCTGACTGATGCTTTATTTCTATGTCGCTGTTGAGAAAGTCAATCAAAATCTTAGTAGCGTATGATTTTAATTCTATTAATTCTTGCCTTCCCAACACAGAAACAATTTCTTGAATCAGCATAATATCGCTTGAGTAAAGACAAGATTCTAAGTAATCTAAAGCAATTAAACTATTGCTCCAATTTAAAGCACGTACTACGTCCTGTTTGAGAAATAAAGAAACATTTTTAACCTTTAAGATATCAAACAAAGCTGTAATTGCCGAGGAATCTTTCATGCATCCCATTGCTAGTACCGCTTGCTGGCACACTTCTGAATTAATGTCGAAAAGCAATGGTTGAAGATGATTTACTAAGTCAAACTCCTCTTTAAATTCAGCACGCATTTTTAAAGCTATAACTGCTTCTTTACGAACAGAGAAACATGTATCTTGCAAAGCTTTAATGAATACAGGAATTAACAACTTGTGGTGAAAACTACCGAGAGCTTCAATCGCTGTAACTCTTACTTCTGCTACAGAATCATCAATAACTGAAAGTAAAGGTTCGATAACTTCCGAACGTCGAATTTGAGCAAGGGATTTTACTGCTAATAACCTCGTTTTTTCTTCTTTAAGTAATTCAATCAACGCACTAACAGCAGGTTGACCGATTTTTGCTAATGCTTGGGCTGACACAATCGCTAATTCTTCTTCTTGTGTCTCTTCAAGCAATTTAACCAAGGATATAACTACTTCAGGTTCGTTAAATTCTCCCAAAATGCGAAGCGCAAACCAACGAATTTCTAAGTCCTCTTTTTCTGAATCCAAGATTTCTAACAAAGGAGCAATTGCTGGTTTACCTATTTTGGGAAATATCTTTGCTATATCCCAACGTGTTTGAAAATCCCCTGTTCTCATTATTTGCAAGACTATAGCAACAGCTTGTTCTAGTTGACTATCTTCTACTTGCATCTTATTTTTCTTGTCTAATAGCTGCTGTAGCTGCTGATTAACAACTATCCAGTTTGCTTGTGCTACAGCATCCGCAATTATGTCAAGAGTTTTTAACATTCGCGTATTTTAAAGATTGAGCTTGAATGAAGGCTAGTTCTTTATTTAGCTTGTCATGAATCTCAGTAATTATCAGCAGCTTAGAGAATCTGGAATGCTGTTCTTGAAAAGTAGTATGCAAAAATAAAATATTTTTGATGCGTATTTTGCATTGATTTAATTAATAAACAATGAAATAGTTACATATGATACAAAAATATTAAAGCACTTATCGATTTAATAAGAACTTAACCAAGTAAAGATTGCAACAATTAGCTTGGTAATTTTGGGGCAAAAAATATTTGTTTGATTGCATGATTATCTGAATCAGTGCAGCCGTTTTCGATTAGTTAACCTTGGATTTTTTAGAGTAAAGTAACCGTGTCTACGACCCAATCGCAAAAGCCTGCAAGTCTTAATAAGTTTGAGAAGATTAAAGCGGAAAAAGATGGATTAGACGTTAAAGACGAGCTAGAAAAATTTGCCCAAATTGGTTGGGAAGCGATGGAAAAATCCGATTTGGAACATCGTCTCAAATGGGTAGGAGTTTTTTATCGTCCTGTGACACCGGGTAAATTCATGCTACGGATGCGAACTCCTAGCGGGATTTTATCTAGCAACCAGTTGCGGGTACTTGCCGAAATAGTCCAACGTTACGGTGCTGATGGTAGTGCTGATATTACAACTCGTCAAAATATTCAGTTACGGGGAGTTCGTCTTGAGGATATACCGGATATTTTCCGTCGTCTGGATGAAGTCGAAATGACTTCTATGCAATCTGGGATGGATAATGTCCGTAATATTACTGGTTCTCCAGTAGCGGGTATTGACGGTTCGGAACTGATTGACACTCGGGAACTGGTGCAAAAAGTTCAAGATATGATTACCAATAATGGTGAAGGCAATTATGCATTTACTAATCTTCCTCGTAAATTCAACATTGCGATTGAAGGTGGACGAGACAATTCAGTTCATGCTGAAATCAACGATATAGCTTTTGTTCCGGCCTATAAAAATGGAGAATTGGGATTCAATGTTTTAGTTGGTGGTTTTTTCT
This sequence comes from Calothrix parasitica NIES-267, assembly GCF_002368095.1. Classification (GTDB taxonomy): domain Bacteria; phylum Cyanobacteriota; class Cyanobacteriia; order Cyanobacteriales; family Nostocaceae; genus Rivularia; species Rivularia parasitica. Next base: position 8,462,522 of record NZ_AP018227.1, read on the forward strand.
CCGCTAAACGTTGTGAAGGTGCAATACCCTTAAATGCTTGGGTTCCCCCCAACAATGATGATGTTGTTGATTTATGTCGGGCTATTTTATCTGTGTTTCGGGATAACGGAGCAAGAGCAAATCGTCAAAAATCCCGTTTAATGTGGTTGATTGATGAGTTGGGAATGGATAAATTCCGCTCAATGGTTGAACGAGAATTTGGACGTAGTTTAGAAAGTGCAGCCGAAAAAGATGAAATAGACTGGGAAAAAAGAGATTGCATCGGTGTTAATAAGCAAAAACAAGCTAGCTTAAATTACGTTGGTTTGCACGTTCCTGTAGGACGACTCTATGCTCAAGACATGTTTGACTTCGCACGATTAGCTGAAGTTTATGGTAGTTGTGAAGTTCGTTTAACTGTTGAGCAAAATGTAATTATTCCCAATATCCTTGATGATAATTTGCCAGATTTTCTTACCGAACCTTTATTAGAGAAATTTTCTATCAACCCCCAACCATTGGAAAGAGCATTGGTATCTTGTACCGGTTCGCAATTTTGTAACTTTGCGCTGGTAGAAACTAAAAATCGGGCTTCAATGTTAGCCAAGCAACTCGATGCAGAATTAGAAATACCAAGCCCTGTAAGAATACATTGGACAGGATGTCCCAACTCCTGCGGACAACCTCAAGTAGCCGATATCGGATTGATGGGAACTAAAGTCCGCAAAGATGGTAAGACGGTTGAAGGGGTGGACTTATACATGGGTGGCAAAGTAGGCAAAGATGCTCAATTAGGAACTTGCGTGCAGAAAGGTATTCCTTGCGACGAGCTTAATAATGTATTAAGACGGATTTTAATAGAGTCTTTTGCCGCAAAGCCTAAATAAAATTAGATTTTATAACTTATCAGGCTGCTAGTTTAATTAGTAATTATACTTTTGCTAAAAAGTCTCAATTCATACAAAAGTATAGAACTAAAGCAAACAAAATTAGTCTCATTTTGAGTCAGAAAAAAGCAAAATTAAAATGGTAATTCTGATATAGAAATTACCATTCTTAGATTTTTTTTAGCATCCCATATGCCTAAACGATGATGCGCTTAAAGGGGTTTATCTCCTCAATGCTGTATCTAAGAGTAAATCTTTCTATGAACTATTAAGAGGTGAATCAATGCTCGGAGAATTACTATCTTTTCGCGGTAGGTACAAAATCCTGCACATGACTTGGTTTGCATTCTTCCTTTCATTCTTTGTTTGGTTTAACCTTGCTCCTTTAGCAACACAGGTAAAAGCAGAATTTGGTTTAGAGGTAAGTCAAATCAGAACCTTAGCAATTTGTAACGTTGCTTTAACGGTTCCTGCGCGAATCATTATCGGAATGCTATTAGATAAATTCGGTCCGAGAATTACCTATACCTTATTGCTTATTTATGCAGCGATTCCCTGTATAGCTTTTGCTAGCGCTCAAAACTTCACGCAGTTAGTTATTAGTCGTCTAGCTTTGAGTATTGTCGGTGCGGGTTTTGTAATTGGTATCCGCATGGTTGCAGAATGGTTTCCTCCCAAAGAGATTGGTTTAGCTGAAGGAATCTATGGAGGTTGGGGAAACTTTGGTTCTGCTGCTGCGGCTTTTACTTTACCTACAATTGGTGCATTTTTAGCTTTTGGAGCAGGTGGTACTCTTAACTGGAGATTATGTATTGCTGGAAGTGGTATTATTGCTGCTTTGTATGGAATTCTGTATTTCTTCAACGTACAGGATCATCCTCCTGGAAAAGTCTATCAAAAGCCTAAGAATGCTAGAGGTCTAGAAGTAACCAGCGTGCGCGATTTCTGGTTCTTGATGTTGATGAATCTACCTCTGACAGGTATTTTGATGGTTCTAGCTTGGAGATTGAAGAAGGTTGGTCTATATGGTGATAATATCCTGTTGCTCGTTTTGGCTGGATTAGCAGGTTTATATTTATTCCAGGCTTATAACTGTTGGGTTGTAAACAAAGACTTGCTTTCTGGTAAGAAAAAATATTCTGCGAAAGACCGTTACAATTTTTCTCAAGTCGCAATTCTAGAATTAACTTACATTGTTAACTTTGGTTCCGAATTAGCCGTAGTTTCCATGCTTCCGGCGTTTTTTGAAGGAACATTTAGCTTAAAACCCGCAATGGCCGGAATGATTGCTTCTAGCTATGCTTTCATGAACTTGGTATCTCGTCCTGGTGGTGGTTTAATTTCAGACAAATTAGGTAGCCGTAGAATAACTATGGCAGCTCTAACTGGTTGTATGGGTATAGGCTATATGATTTTCGGAACAGTAGGCAGCGGTTGGTGGCTACCATTAGCTATCTTATTGGTTATGAGTTGTTCCTTCTTTGTACAAGCTGGAGAGGGTTCGACATTCGCTATTGTTCCGTTAGTCAAGCGTCGCGTTACGGGTCAAATTGCAGGTAACGTTGGAGCTTATGGTAATGTTGGTGCGGTTGCCTATTTAACTATCTTTAGTTTGTTACCAGAGTGGTTAAGCGGTGGTGGAGAACAGACGACCGCAGTTATTGCTCAGTCGAATACAGTCTTTTTCCAGATGATGGGTACTGCGTCTTTGATAGTTGCTTTCTTATGCTTGTTCTTCTTAAAAGAACCCGAAGGTTCATTTGCAGAGCATCATGAAGGAGAAGATGATTATTCTGAATTAGTTATTGAACCTAAAGGAATTCATTAATCGTATTTAATGTATTTGACTTGAGGAATCGATAAAAGATTGATTATTTATCGATTCCTTTTCCTATTTTGGATTTTGACAACGGATGTATTTGTTGTAGATTGTAGGGTGATTTATGGCATTATCAATAATTAGAATGCTCGCCAAAAATCTTAGGTTTTAATCTTAAAAATATGAATATATTAGTTTAAAAAAATAAATTAAATTAAATTAAATACGTTGGTTTAAGACATTATTCATTCGCAATTAAAATATTTATCAACTCGGATGGTGCATTACGGCATTTTATAATTGTTAATTTTTTAATAATTCTTTTAATAATTTTTACTCGTGCCACAAAACACCCTACAATATAATTATTATAATTTTTTCTATTGTTTATTCTCCTATTTGAATGCTTATTGATTTAATTAATAACCATCATAAAATATGTCTGACTCAGTTAAAACTCTTTGTCCTTACTGTGGTGTTGGATGCGGTTTAGAAGTATCTCCTCCCGCAAGTTCGGGACGTGCAACTCATCGAGATAGTCAAGGTAATCCAATTTGGAAGGTAGTTGGTGATAAAAGTCATCCTTCATCTAAAGGCATGGTTTGCGTTAAGGGAGCTACCGTTACAGAGTCTATCGATAAAAATCGCCTCAAATACCCAATGATGCGAGATACTTTGTCAGAATCTTTCCAACAAATCAGTTGGGATGAAGCTTTTAATAAAATCGTTGAGCGGGTTCAAAATATTCGCCAAAATCGCGGTGACTATAATGCTATCTGTATGTATGGTTCCGGTCAGTTTCAAACAGAGGACTATTATATTGCTCAAAAGTTAATCAAAGGCTGTTTGGGAACTAATAATTTTGATGCTAATTCTCGTTTGTGTATGTCTTCTGCGGTTGCTGGTTACACTCAGAGCTTAGGTGCTGACGGGCCACCTTGCTGTTATGAAGATTTAGAATTAACAGATTGCGCTTTTTTAATTGGTACCAATACCGCTGAGTGTCACCCAATTGTTTTTAATCGTTTGCGGAAACACCATAAAAAAAATCGCAACGTCAAAATGATTGTTGTAGACCCTCGATGTACTAAAACAGCGGAAGTCGCTGATTTACATTTGGCTATTAATCCCGGTACCGATATAGACTTGCTCAACGGTATTGCTCATTTATTGATGCGCTGGGGTGAAATTGATAGCTTATTTATCGATGAATGTACTCAAGGTTTTTCTAATTACGCTCAGATAATTACAGATTATCCACCAGAAATAGTTGCTCAAAAATGCGGTATTCAAATCAGCGAACTCGAACAAGCTGCAAGATATTGGGCTGATTCTAGAAAGGTTTTGTCTCTATGGTCGATGGGAATAAATCAATCTCAAGAAGGTACCGCAAAAGTTCGTACCTTGATTAACCTGCATTTGATGACGGGAAATATTTGTAAACCCGGTACGGGACCATTTTCACTTACCGGACAACCTAATGCAATGGGTGGAAGGGAAGCAGGAGGTTTAGCTCATATTCTTCCAGGATATCGTTCTGTAAAAAATGCTCAACATCGAGCCGAAGTAGAAAAATTTTGGGGTTTAAATCCAGGTCAAATTTCTGAACAACCCGGTCGGGATGCTTGGAGCATGATTACTGGATTGGAAACTGGTGAAGTTGATTTACTGTGGATTGCAGCGACGAATCCAGCAGTAAGTATGCCAGATTTGCAGCGAACTAAAGCAGCTTTATTAAAATCTCCCTTCACGATTTATCAAGACGCTTATTATCCCACCGAAACTGCTGCCTACGCTCACCTATTATTACCCGCAGCCCAATGGGGTGAAAAAACCGGAACCATGACCAATTCAGAACGAGTTGTTACATTGTGTCCAAAATTTAGAGAACCACCCGGTGAAGCCAAAGCAGACTGGGAAATATTCGCCGAAGTTGGTTGTCGTCTTGGTTTTGACAATAAGTTTTCCTTTACAGATCCAGCCACAGTTCATACTGAATTCGTGCAGTTAACTCATCAACGTCCCTGCGATATGGAAGAAATCAGCCACGAAAATTTAGCAAGTAACGGCCCAATGCAGTGGTACGACACTCAAAAAGCAGAAATAGAAATCGAAGAAAATGATTCTGGCTTCTTCTCATCGCTATTAAAAGGTTTTACTAAAAAAGAACCACTCCAAGGAAAGCGTCTTTACACCGATTTGCGCTTTCATACCGAAGATGGAAGGGCAAAATTTGCGGCTTATCATTCTCGTGGTTTAGCAGAACCGCCCAGTGAAGAGTATCCCTTTGTACTTACAGTTGGAAGACTATACGGTCACTGGCACACGCAAACCCGCACGGGAAGAATTGAGAAAATAGTTAAAATGCATCCTCATCCTTTCATCGAAATTCATCCCCGAGATGCTGCGAAATTAAACATTACAGAAGGAGACTGGGTAGAAATTAAATCTCGTCGCGGAACAGCTAAATTTCCTGCAAAAATAACTAAAGCAATAACACCCAAAACAGTATTCGTTCCGATGCATTGGGGAGCTTTATGGGCTGAAGATGCTGAAGCAAACAGCCTTACCCATTCTGAGGCTTGTCCAATTTCCTTACAGCCAGAACTTAAAGCTTGTGCAGTACAGTTAGTGCTAATTACCTCTGTCCCAGAGCCTTCCAAAGAGTCGTCTCACCAGGAACATTTACCGAATGCTGACTTGATTCCGGTGTCAACCTCGAACCATAAATAATCGGAATCGCACCCAAAGTAAACGAAGCGAATACTACTAGAAAAATCGTGCCAAAATTACGCTGCGGATTCTGGTTAAACTCGGCATTATTTTCTAGATGTCTACCTAAACCTTTGACATTCATTTCAAAAATCTTTCCTAAAATAGATAACTCAGCAATTTCATTTTAAGGATAATAGACAAAATGTAGTGAATGTAACAGTTTATTTTTACAAAAAGTAACTAGAGATACAGAAAATCGTGAATTATTTAAAATAAGGAATACTATAAATGACTGAGTTTTTTAAATTCGAGGCTGATTTTGTTGATAACTTGCGCTGCATCCCCATGCAAGTACGCTATAAACTCGACAATTGCGGAGTCAAACTGAAATTGTCTCACTGGCATCAATTCACAGAACAAGAGCGTCAAACCTTAGTAGAAATGCCATGTACGAGCCAAGAAGAATCTCAAAAATATAGAGAATTATTGCAAAACTTGATAGTTGAAAAAACCGGAACACCCGCAAAAGAACTTCTGATAGAAGACAATCCTGCTTGGATGAACGAAGAAGAAATTCCTGAAACAATACAGCAAAAAGCAGCAGAATCCAGCGTTGATATTACAGTTAAACAGTGGAAAAAACTGACACCATTACAACGCTTTGCATTAATAAAATTGAGTCGTTCAAGTCATGAAAATAAGAACTTTTATCCAGCAGTTCAAGAATTTGGGTTAGTGTAATATTGATATAAAATCAGTAAAAATAATGGTTAAAAATGGTATCTACTCAGTTAGTAGAACAGTTACGCAGACTCAACCGCGTAGATAAACTTGAGGTTATTCAGCTTTTAGCTGCCGAGTTAGCAAACGAAGAAGCAAATCTGCTCAAACCCGGTGCATCATACGATGTTTGGTCTCCCTATGATGCAGTAGATGCTGCCAATATCATGTTAGAAGCTTTAGATGCTGAAAATTCCTGATAGTCATGAGTAGTAATCCAGCAAAATATTCTTTTGTTTCCACTGATAGCAGTTTGGGAGAAGCAAGCTTCAAACCATTATTGCCATTAACGTTAAATTATCAAGAAAAATCACAGGAAGTTATTGGCTTGTTGGATACAGGAGGAATGGTCAATGTTCTTTCGTATCAAATGGGAGTAGAATTGGGAGCAGTTTGGGAAGAACAAACAACGATGCTTCAATTGTCAGGAAACTTAGCTCAGTTTGAAGCACGAGTGTTGATTTTATCTGCTATCGTCGGACAATTTTCCAATACTAGGTTGGTTTTTGCTTGGACAAAGGCTAATCAGATTCGTTTACTCTTAGGACAAGCAAACTTTTTTATGGAATTTGATGTTTGCTTTTATCGTTCCCAAAAAATATTTGAAGTTACTCCAAAAAAATCCTAAGTCATAACTCTTAACTCCTAACTCCTAACTATTTTCCCCTTGTCTCCCCATCCCCCCACTTCCCCATCTCCTTCCATCGCGACTTTAATCCTCGCTGGTGGTAAAAGCTCTCGTATGGGTACAGATAAAGCACTTGTAAACTATCAAGGTAAACCAATGCTGCAACGGGTTTATCAAGTAGCTGCTGCTTGTACGGAACAAGTTTGTATTTTGACTCCTTGGATTGAACGATATCAAAATATTTTGCCGTCAGATTGTCAATATTTAATTGAAAGTCAGCCGGGAAAGGGGCCGGTTAATGGTTTTTATGAAGGTTTGAAGCAAATTTCTGCTGACTGGATATTACTACTTGCTTGCGATTTACCTTTATTAGATGTAGAAATTATTCAAAATTGGATAAATAAACTTCCACAAATTCCAACTTCAACCTTGGCTTTAGTTCCTCAACGTTCGGATATTTGGGAACCGATGTGTGGGTTTTATCGGAAGGAGATTAAAAGTGAATTAAATACTTTTTTGAAATCGGGAAAGCGTTCGTTTCAAAAATTTCTTTTGGATGTTGAGGTAGAAGGTTTAGAAGTTGATGAGAAGGCGGATTTGATGTTGTTTAATTGTAATTATCCGGGGGATTTGGGATAGGAATTTTTGAAGAAATTTTATAATCAGTTAATAAATATTGACTTCCGTAACCACTTTCAATTTAAAATTTAACTAGAGAAACTTTACTTGAAATCTATTTTTAATTTTCATCAATGAACAATTCACCTTTAATACTTCCCCCTAACTGGCAGGATTGGATCACAGTATTTGGCTACGTCGGCTTTACTGTGTTTATTCTTGCCTGTATACTCGTCGCACAGAATAAATAAAATCTATTAAACTAAAATTCCTCATTTCCAGTACAGAAATGAGCTATATATCTTTGTATTTATTTCCTTTACTTCTTCTGCGTCTAAAGCAGGTTTGATTTATTAGTAAAACTACTTCTTAAAATATTTACATATTAAATTACCTACACCATCTTCCTCAAATCTAACTAATTTTCCATCATTTTGAATTTTGTATTCACTACGACAGTTATAAATTTCTGTAGGTTGTTTCTCTCCGTCAATGCTAATAGTTGTCCTGTAATTCCAATATCTTTTAGCACTGCGCTTAATATTAAGAATACAAATTTTATGTCCGTCAAAATCCTTGCAGGTTATTGCAGCATTCGCGGGAAAAGTGAATGAAAATATAAGACTTAGAGAAACCAACACGAAAGCAATGAATTTCATAAATGCGGAATTTGATATTTTAAATCTTACTTAGATAAAGATACATATTATTAGCCCACCCAGGTGGGCTTTGTTGTTATAGCCCCAGACATAAGAGTCTGAGGGCATCAATTATGCAGCTTTCTTAACCACACTACGATAAAAATAAAGGTATTACAAACGAAACTGAAAAGATGAAATAATTATCCTGCACTCGCTAAGGTCGAACTGTCAAAGTTTTCGACCAAATCAGCCGCATCATTATAAATTGCAATAGCTTTAGAAAGTCGAGAATCTTCAAACCCACCACTTCTAACAGCAATAACTTCCACTCCAGCTTTATTTGCTGCTTGAATATCGTATGGAGTATCCCCTATCATGACAATTTCTTCGGGCTTGATTTCAAACTTTTTCAAAGCAGCTTCTACAATATCTGGTGCTGGTTTAGAATTTTCTGCATCGTCGGAACTTGTAGCATCATCTTGACTGAGAATATCGTCTACTTTTGCAATTTTGAGTAAAGCTGAAAGTTCTTTATCGCTCGCGGAGGTCGCAATTATGATACGTTTACCAGCTTCTTGCAACTTCATAACCATCTCTCTTGCACCATTTGCAGGAGAAACATTTGGGATATATTTATCAAGAACTATTTCTTTGCGGTAACTACTTATTTCCTTTCCTTTCCCTTCTTCGTCAGAAAGTCCCGGTGCAAATTTGGGAATAATATAATCGCCACCCATTCCCATTAAAGGACGAACTTCCTCGAATTTGACCTCATAACCGAATTTAGCAAACGCTTCTACCCAAGCATTAGCGTGAGCATCATTGCTAAGAACTAGGGTTCCATCTACGTCCAAAATTACGCCTTTAAATGCCATTATTTGAGTATTAAATGATAAACTGCAAATTATTTTTCATCAACAATTTAACAGTTAAATATTTTTATTAAAGTGCTCTCAAGTCAGATATCTGAATATAAAAAAATCATCCTTTGTATGTAGAATCATATAATTTTTTAGTGTAAAAAAACCCGATTAATTAAATAACCGGGTTCTGAAATTCTTATGAATTATGAAAAAATGCTATATCACAACCCACCCTCAGCCAACATCTGAATCAAACGCGGCGCACCTGGATCAAATCCACCAATGTCCCAAGATAATGGGTCTTCGGGGTCTACCAAGGTAATCCGGTAAGGTGCCAAAGTCACGTAAACAGCTTTAGCATTGGGATTGACTCTTTCGCGATACCTTGCCAAAGCTTGCGACGGATGACTTCTGCCAGCCCAGCTTTCTGAGTCAGTCCAAAAACAAATTACGTCAGCTTTGAAATTATTTTTAATCATCCACTCATAAGTAACTGAAGCATCCGTTCCGCCAAAATTTTGATTGCTAGCTTTGGCGATCGCCGAACTAAAAGTATCTTTTGCAGTTATTTTCAAATCGCGAAAATCGGTAGCAAAGCCGCGAATCATGTAGTTTTTCTCAGCTTTTGCGCTAACAAGCGCCATTGTTGTCGCAATTTCACAGCAGGTAAGTCCAATCGAACTCACGCTGGTGTAAGACATGGAACCAGATACATCAATCGCGTGCATGAACACTTTACCAGTAGGCTCCACCACATCAAAAGATAGTTCTAACGCTTTTTCTAGAATATCTACTATGCGGTTAACTGGATTCCAAGTTTTCTTACTGCGTCCTAATTTTCCTCCCGATTGATAAGTCTTGAGCGCTTTCAAAACATCAATAGGATGAATGCGACCTTTACGTAGATGTTCTTTACTATTTAAAACCGCTTCAACTCTATCAAGGTTCGCAGGTTCATCAGTTCGCAATACATCCAATTCAGTCAGCGAACCCAAGTTACGCAACATTGCACCAATTGGCATTTCGTTGAATAACAATTGCCAAGCTTGCTTATCCATTTTTGCGACTGGTGCAGTCATTTCATGGGTTAAGCGTCCTTGAATAATCGCTTCATCAGCCTTATCTGGATTGCGCTTCAACCATTCGTACCACCAAATTTGTTTTAAAGGTTCACTGGGAATATTCGTTGGTAATTCTTCCCAACCTTTGACTACCCAATGAAACAATAGTTCATGGTCGGGGGTTGCTGGTTTAACGTGAAACAACCGTAAAGCATCGCGGTTTGTAAAATCATGACGTTGCTGATATTTCAACAATTGATAAGCCAAACCTTTAGCATCCGGACGCGACAGCCAAGTTTTACCAGCTTCCCGCACAACTTTACCAAAACCTCGCAGCGACTTGGTATAGCTCAACCATTCATAAAAATGACTTCCAGTACGAACTACTTGAGGAAAGATTTCTGTAAAAGCTGCTTTAGCTTCTGGTGTTTCACCCATCGAAAGCAATACTAAAGCAAAAATAGGGGCGCTGTTATTGATAGCACGTCCATCGCTAGCATAAAGAATTTCCTCAGCAACGCGACCGGGATTTTTAACAATAGCTTCTTGAACGGTATTAACAAAATCTTCTGTTAATTCACGCTTTCCCACGTAATAAGTACTTTTTGCGGTACCAATTAGCAAACAGCGTCGCAGCATTTGCCATATACCAGCATCAAACATATAACCACCGCTGCGTCCCTGAATCATTTCTGATTCTCTACCAGGGATGGGTTGATTTTGCGGTGTTTTTTTACTTTGATTATTTTTAGTAAAAAACTTATAGTTCATTATCTTAACCTCCAGCCCTTACGGACAAAGTAGAAGGTGGTAAGGCAGGACTTGAACCTGCGACGCACAGATTAAAAACGATAAACCTAATTCTTCGTCCCCTAAAGGCAAGTTCGTGAAAAAGGATATTCTTCTGTCGCTCTACCCACTGAGCTACTTACCACATGAGAATTCTAGATTTTAACAACGGATACTTTTGTTTTAGATTTGTGGTGGCGAAGCAGGATTTGTTAGCGGAGCGTGTCCGCCAGGACATACCTGCGACCTCCAAATTTTCAGCGATAACCCTAATTCTGCGTCCCCGAAAGGTAAGTTTGTGAAAAAGGACATTCTATTTGGCACGCTACCTAGCTGCGTTACTCGCCACATAAGAATCTTAAACTTTGGATTTTATTGGTGTAGGGGGTAGGAGTCGAACCTACGAACAATCACTTCCGAGATTAATTCTCAGATAGCTATGTTGGCAAAAATTACGATAACCCATGATATTCGTCCCTTAAGCGGGCAAGTTGTTAATCAAGGAATAACAGCTGCTGCCTTAAACCACTCGGCCACCCCTACCTCAAAAGTTACAACTCATTAATTCAAAATAATTGGAGCAGGAAGCGGGATTTGCACCCGCGTCTCCGGCGTGGAAGGCGATAAACCTAATTCGTCGTCCCCGATAGGGCAAGTTTTGAATAAGGATATTTACGGCGTTCTAACTACTAAACTATCCCTGCTTGAATATTTGAAATTTTGAATTTGAAATTTTGAGTTTTTTTTGTGCAACGAGACAGGATTTGCACCTGCACGACCATGGGTCACTAAAACCCGATAACCCTTAATAATCGTCCCAAAATAGGCTAGTTGTTAAACCAAGGTTTATATAATTAGCGCGTCTACTATTCCGCCACTCGTTACATGATTTTGATTCACTCAAAGGTGTTTGACTCAAACAAGATTGCAGAAGTGATTTACTGCATCTCTTGTTCTGTATTACTAATGTAGTACGTGTATTATGATGTGTCAAGGGATTGATTAATAATTTTTTTACAGTTCTTCTTCTAATAGAGCCTTTTAGGTATCGGACATGAAATATCAAAGAACGATAACATTTAAAATTATACTTGTATTACTAGTTACAGTATTTGCCGATTTTGCCTGAATGTAAGGTTTGTGACCTTTTTTTGCCTTTATATCTCTAAAATTAGCGAAATGTAGAGATGTTTTAGGCTTTGATACGTAATCTTCAATAATCTACAACTGTAGATAAATTGATTTTTTCTAAAAAATTTTCCAGTAAATCTATAAACAATACAAATAAATGACCAAATTTTTGCCAAGATAATAATATTTCCTAAAATAAATCACTTAGCAATAAAATTAGGCATGAGTGAAAAAACACTAGAAACCTCGGGCAAAGGTTTTTTGCTTCTACTTTTGCCACTTTCGTTTTTAATTATCTTCCTAGTTTCTGCTTGGCGGGTCTTGCTGGGATTTTTTGCCGTTGTTGTCGGGTTAAATTTGTGGCGAACCTATCAATGGCAAAAATGGTGCAACAAGGTTAACCCAGTTTTCCAAAAGCTAATCGGAGAAAACAGCGGCAGAATTACCCCTATGGATTTGGCTTTAGAGGGTAACTTTAATGGAGGTAAAGCAAAGCGCTATTTGGATGCTAAAGCTTCTGAATTTGGCGCAAGTATTGTTGACTCGGATGATGGAAATAAAGTTTATTACTTCATGACTGCCAACACTTTAGGCAATATTCTTGACAGTAGCGAACCAGAAATAGACTTTAGCAATCAACCCGTTGCAACTCTAAACAAAGAACTTCTCGAACCTATTCCTGTAAAAGTTGAACAAACAGAAGTAGTTTCTGAAACAGTTCAGGAATCGGAAGAGTTACCTGAAGAAACTTTAGAACAATCAAAACCCTCACAACATATAAACAAACCTCTGGAAAAACAATTGTTTTTGGGTTCTTTGATTCAATCCGAACTCGCTAAACGTTTGGGAGTTTATTCCAGCACGGTGTTCAAGCGTAGAGATGACCCAGCATTTCCTGAATGGAGTCGTAATAAAGACCCAGATGGAATTGCTTGGACTTTTTCTGCGGACACTAAAGAATTTTTCCCAGTGGAAGACGAAACCAAAGTCACAAGCTAGAAAAAGTTAATTTTTAATTATTTGGGTGCATTAGTTTAACGGTTCTTAATTGGGAAACAACAAATGCACCCTTTGCTTTGTTTAAAAAAGGGAATAGGGAACAGTGTTAGCGGAGCGTGTCCCGGAGGGACATACAGTGAACAGTTAATAACTACCAACTAACAACTAACCACTAACTATCTTTAACTGCTAATCCTACTGCTTCGGAAATCGAATTTAACCCCTTTTGTTCTAATTTTAAAAGCAAACCTTTAAGAATTTGTCGTATGATTCCAGGTCCTTGATAAACCCAGCCGGTATAAATTTGGACTAAACATGCACCAGCCGTAATTTTATCCCAAGCGTCTTCTGCTGTAAAAATTCCACCAACGCCGATAATGGGGATTTTCCCCTGGCTTTGCTGCCAAATATACTTAATCACTTCAGTAGAACGCTGTCTTACTGGTTTTCCACTAATTCCACCTGCTTCCTCTAATAGCGGTTTACCAGTTTGAGCAAGTGTTTTAGTATTTAACCCTTCACGGTTAATTGTCGTATTCGTAGCAATAATCCCTGCCAATTTATAGCTTTGAGCTAAACAGACAATTTCTGTAATTGCTTCCCAATCTAAATCTGGTGCGATTTTGACAAAGATTGGTTTTTGCAAATTATTTTCTGCATTTAAAGCATCCAAAATAGAACCTAGCATGGCTGCATCTTGGAGTTTTCGCAATCCTGGGGTGTTGGGCGAAGAAACATTGACTACAAAGTAATCACCGTAATTTTTCAGCAAGCTAAAGCTGTGACCATAATCATTTGCAGCTTCTTCTAAAGGTGTAACTTTGGATTTACCTAAATTTATACCTATAGGAATTATGGGGTTAGACTTTGAAGTGCGTTTTGCTAAAAGTTCTTGCATTGCAGCCGCACCGCAATTATTAAAGCCCATACGGTTAAGAGCAGCTTCATCGCTTGGTAAACGAAACAAACGGGGACGAGGATTTCCCGGTTGTGCAAGTGATGTTACAGTCCCAATTTCTGCAAAACCGAAACCCAAACTAGACCACATAGAAGTCGCAACACCATCTTTATCAAATCCGGCTGCCAAACCTACGGGATTAGGAAATTGCAGTCCAAATAGCGATTGTGACAAACGGGAATCTTGCAAACACAACGATTGCTGCAAGCGACTTTTAACCAAACTTGCGGGTTGCATATCGCTATTATTTCCCAACCATTCTAGAGTACGAATCGTCTTTGAATGTAAGTTTTCGGGGTCTGCTTTGATTAGATTAAATAAAAGCGGACGTAGTGCAGCTTGATAAATATCCAATTTAGTTGAAAAAATAAAATACAATTACAGCTTTTGATAACGAGTTAGGAGTACGGTGAATCACGAGTAGCAAATTCAAATTTATAAGTTACGCCTAACGTGAATTATAAATGTCCCTTATTCTACAAGGGTTTTGAAGCTCGCTCAAATATCGATTTTTTATTTATCAAATTAATGATAATGGTTTGAGCAGTTAATCCACATAAGACGTAAGTTAATACTTACAAATTAATCATTATCCCCTTGTCCCCCTGTCTCCCAATTTCCCCCACTCCCGATCTGAAAATAATTAATAGCTAAAGTTAAGCCAGTATTTTGGGCATCTTATATATTAACAGGCTAAGTTTACCAATAATCAGATGAGGCAGCATCAAAAATTTACGGCCGCTGAACAGCAAATCTTCTCTTTGGGGCGCATCCTTCAAATTTTGAGAGAAGAGGACAATGCTGAAGTTCTGATTGAAAAGACTATTTCATACCTAAAGGAGCAGTTTGATTATTCATTAATTTGGATTGCTCTTTATGACCGTCTCAATCATATATTGTTCGGCAAAGGCGGAGCGACACCCGATAGTAATCTTGAAAATGCTTATTTGCAGCAACGGGTAGTTTTGAGTCCGGGGGATTTATTAGAACAAGTAGTTATTCAGCAGCGTCCGATGGGTGTAGCAGATTTGCGATTGGAAAAACGAGCGGAAGGATGGCAAGAAATAGCCACAAAGTTCGATATCCAAGGAACGATTATGCTACCTATCCGCCATAAAGACCGCTGTTTGGGTGTAGTAATGCTCGGTTCTAAACGCTGGGGTTACTTAATAGGTAGCGAAGCTAAGTCGCAGATAATGATTGTAGTTGGAGAACTTGCAGCAGCACTTTTTCGACTTGAAATAGATTTGCAATATAAGCAAACTAAGCGTCCGGATGAGGTCTTGCTGCGACTGCTGGAAAAATTAAGAACTTTAGCAACTTTGGAACAAAGGTTAGAAGCTGTAGTATCTGCGACTCACCAGTTTATTGTCCCTACTCGAACAAATGTTTACTGGTTTGACCCCCAAGAACGTTATTTTTGGCGGAGAATCAGCACTCAATGTTTTAACCTAGGGAAAATTTCCAATAAAAAACAAACAAAAGATAGTTTAACAGTAGAAGATTTAAGCGATTTTTATTATGCAATGTCCGCGAATCAACTAGTTTGGATTGGAGAAGGACGCAGCTCGCTGAAAAGTTACAGCACTAAAAAACTACTCAAAATTCTTGATGTACGCAGCCTTTTAGTTGCTCCAATTCTTTGGCAAAAAGATTTGTTGGGATTTTTAGCAGTTGAAGGTAAAGAACCTCGCATTTGGACTGAAGTAGATAAAAACTTTGTTAAAGGGGCCGCAGGATTAATTTCTTTGGTTTCTCTTACCGAAAATATGGAAACCAATATCCAACAAATTCAAGAAGACGCTCAACTCCAAAGTCAGATTGTAGAGGGTATTTATAACGATGAAAATATTGAGCAAGTTTTAGATAACTGTGCCCGAAAAGTTTTAAAAAGATTAGGTGCTAATAGATTTTTACTATTGTTTTGCGACCAAAACCTATACGAATATAACTTTTTTTACCAAAGCCAACTATCAAATCAGCGACCTTTAAACTTTAATTTAGAAGCATTAAAAGAGGTAGATGCAAAACTTTTGGAGCGTTCAACTCAAGCTGTAGGTGTGGAGAATTTAGAAGAAGATTTACGATTTTTTAACTGGCGCTCTTCTTTGCTGCAAGCTCGATTGCGCTCGGTCTTAGTTAGCAACTGCGCTCCTCAAAAGGTACCAGATGTAATTTTAATGATTGGGAGTGAGAACAATCGCTCTTGGACAACTGTAGAAAAAGAGTTATTCCAAGTAGTTGCTCAACAAATTGGAGCCGTTGTTCGCCAGTGGCAGCTGCATCAACAAATCCAGCATCAGCAAAAAATTTGGCATACTTTTGGGCAAAGTTTACGCATTCTCGAACCCGTACAAGATTGTCAAGCTACTGAAGCAGAAAAAGATCCATTAGCTACGGTACTCGAACAGATAGCTACAATTATTAATTGCCCCTTAGTTTTACTCTTATCTTGGAATCCTGGCGAAAAATTTGCAAAAATTATACCTGGTGTAGTTGCTAATAACAATTTCACTGTTGCTACAGATGTAGATATACCACTGCAAACAGATATTATTATCCACTCAGCGCTAAACGCAGAAGGTTTAGTCAGCATTAATGCTTCGGATTTACCAGAATCCACCAGATACTGGCTTTACGGTTCCGGAATTGAAGAAATTTTGCTGATAGCTTTACGCACGCGGCACGAATATGAGCCTACTGGCATAATATTGATGGCGGATTACCCACAGCGACAGTGGTCTCCAGAAACGTTGGATGCTGTAGAAACTCTCGTCAACCAGCTAGCTTGGTCTCGTCGGCAAAAACAAGTTACTCAATTTCTTTATTCAAAAACCGAAGAATTGCAGCAGTTGAACTGGTATAAACATCGGCGTTTTGAAGATATACGTCAAAATACTGTGACATTATTAAGTCAAATGCACGACTTGGGGGTTCCAGAAAATCAACTAGCTTTGACACGCTATCAGCAATTACTGCGACAGCTGGATAATACCGTTGCTTCAACAACTGCACTATTAAAGCTCGAACAGTGGCAGTTTACTTTTAATAGAGAAACGATAGCAATTGCTAGTTTAATCAAGGGTGCTTTGAAAGGAGTTAACAAACTGCTCAAGCATCATAAACTTTGGGTAGGGGTGCATGGATTGGGACAAAATTCTGGAGGTGAGGAGTCATATATTGATGATTCTTTAATATCTAACTCACAGTTGAAAATAACTGGGGACATCGTAAAAATTGAGTTAATTTTGAGCGAATTATTAATTGCTGCTTGTCATCGTTCTCAAAATAGCGGCAGAATCGATATTTGGTGTCGTCGTTTGGAACCGCAAACCTTAGAAATATCCATTACAGACAACGGTACTATTCATCCCCAACTGCTAGAAGAGTTACAGCAGGAAGACTTTTCCGATGTCCTTGCTGTGGGTTTAATCAAACAACCACCCATAAAGCATCTATCAATATGTAAAAAACTGATACAGCAGCTTGAAGGACAATTGGATTTTTATCAATTACCAGATGCTAGGGTAGTTAGTCGTTTGCTTTTACCGATTGGGGAATAGGGAATAATAGTTAGGAGTTAAGAGTTAGGAGTAGTAAGTAATAAGTAATAAGTAATGAGTAAGAAGTATGAGACTTTCCCTCACTCCCTCACTCACTCCCTCACTCACTCACTCTTCTACCCTATCTCCCCATCTCCCCATCTCCTTGTCTCCCCATCTCCCTGGTTATAATAAATTTTTCGTAAATCATAAAACTTACATGGGACGCAACCGTTCTAAATCGGATTTACCATCCAAAATGTGTCCGGTGTGTCAGCGTCCTTTTACCTGGCGCAAAAAGTGGGCAGATTGCTGGGATGACGTAAAATATTGTTCTGAACGTTGCCGTCGTCGGCGTTCGGAAGCGAATAAAAATATTGATTGTTAAGTGTTTGGAAGTGAGATTATAGATATTAATTCTCAATATCTCAAACCGGAGCAAACCTAAATAGATAATCATGAATCACTAATAAGTCTTCTTTTCGTTTCACTAATGGCTAATTGCCAATAAATTTTTCTATAAAACCACACAAAACTAATACAAATGAATCTCAAGGTACAACCTAAATTAATAATTCACGGTGGAGCAGGTAGTTCTCTCCAAGGTAAAGGAGGAGTGGACAAGGTACGTAGCTCTCTCTATAAGGTAATAGAAGAGGTTTATTCTCTGCTGATGTCTGGTGGTAGTGCAAGTGAAGCGGTGGTCAAGGGTTGTCAAATGTTAGAAGATGACTCTTGTTTTAACGCTGGTACTGGTTCGGTGCTGCAATCGGATGGTCAAGTCCGCATGAGTGCTGCTTTAATGGATGGCACGAAACAAAGTTTTAGCGGTGTAATTAATATCACGCGAATTAAAAACCCGATTGATTTAGCACAAGCTTTACAAAGTTCTCCAGACCGAGTTCTCTCGGATTATGGTGCTGCGGAGTTCGCAAGAGAATTACAGATTCCCAGCTACAATCCTCTAACTGACCTACGTTTAGAAGAGTGGTTGCAAGAACGGCAAGATGACTTTAAAAAGTCTATGGCTGGAGTTGTAGCTGAGAAAGAATTGGTATCAAACAGCAACGCTGGGCGCGGCACCATTGGCGTAGTGGCTTTGGATAGTCAAGGCAATCTATCGGTTGGCACTTCTACCGGTGGTAAAGGTTTCGAGCGCATAGGACGTGTCAGTGATTCTGCGATGCCTGCCGGTAATTATGCTAACAATTATGCGGCGGTAAGCTGTACGGGTATTGGTGAAGATATTATCGATGAATGCTTGGCACCACGGATTGTGGTGCGTGTAGGTGATGGGATGACACTTCAAGATGCAATGCAGCGTTCGTTTACTGAATCCCAAGAAAATAAGCGGGATTTGGGAGCCATTGCAATTGATGCAAAAGGAATGATTGCTTGGGGTAAAACCAGTGAAGTATTGCTTGCTGCTTACCACGACGGCAAAAATATCGGAGATACATTGGAAGCATCCGAAGAGATGCAGGTTGGGAGTTGCTAATTAAGGTTAAAGGTTAGAGGTCAAAGGTCAAAGGTTTTAAGGAGTTAGGAGTTAGGAGTTAGGAGTTAGGAGTTAGGAGTTAAAAGTTAGGAGTTAAAAGTTAGGAGTTAAAATTTTTAACCTTCAACCTTCAACCTTTAACCTTTAACCTTTGACCTTTCCTACTCCTTACTCTTCTGAACCCATCCTTCTTTAATGGTTTGACGCTGACGAGCAATAACTAAGCTGTTGTCGGGGACATCATCTGTGATGGTTGAGCCGGCTGCTACGTATGCATTATCACCGACAGTGATTGGTGCAATTAGAACGCTGTTGCAACCAGTTCCGGTGTTGTTACCGATGATAGTTTTATGTTTTTTCACACCATCGTAGTTGGCTGTAATGGTACCCCCACCAATATTTGATTCCGTACCAATGGTTGTATCTCCTAAATACGACAAGTGGGCGGTTTTGCTACCGTTGCCCAGTTTGGTATTTTTCAATTCTACGAAGTTACCTATGCGGCATTTTTCACCGACTTCAGCATGACCGCGTAAGTGAGCGTAGGGACCAATTTGGGTTCCGTTTTGGACTGTACTATCAGTAATTACTGAATATTTAGCGGTAACGTTTTCGCCAATTAAACTATTTTCAACTAAACTTCCAGGCCCAATTCGACTTCCTGCTTTAATAACTGTATTGCCCCTTAAATGTGTCTGGGGTTCAATAATTACGTCTGGCTCTAATTCTACTGTTTCATCAATGGTAATACTGGCGGAGTCTATCAAAGTAACACCAGCTTTCATCCATTGTTCTTTGATTCTTACCTGTAATATATCGTAAGCTGCTGATAATTGTAAGCGGTCATTGATGCCTCCAATTTCTTGGAAATCTTCTACATCTACCGCCATGACTGGAGTTACTTGAGTTACGGCATCGGTAAGATAATATTCTTTTTGAGCGTTGTTTGCTTCTAAGTGAGGTAGTATCTTTTCCAAATCTGGCCAACGAAAACAGTAAACTCCAGCATTGATGCGCTGATTTTCTTTTTGAGCAGAAGTACAATCTTTGTCTTCTACAATTTGCTGTACTACATTGTTCTCATCGCAAAAAACTCGCCCATAACCTTTAGGATTGGGGAGCTTTGCTGTAAGAACAGTAGCTGCATTTTGATTTTCTTGATGGATTTGCAAGAAATTTTTTAGAGTTTCGCTGCGTAGTAATGGTACATCACCATTAAGGATAAGCAAGTCCCCATTGTAGCCTTTTAAGTTAGGCAGTAACTGTTGGATGGCATGACCCGTTCCTAACTGCACGGTTTGTTCTACAAATTCTAAATCGGGAATCGGTTGCAAGGCTGTTTTTACCTCTTGTGCTTGATACCCGACAATCACCATCCGACGTTCTGGTTGGAGCGGTTCAACACTCTGAATCACTCTTTCTACAAGTGATTTTCCTCCTAAAGAATGTAAAACCTTGGGTAGGTTTGATTTCATTCTTGTACCGCGTCCAGCCGCTAAAATTGCTACTACTACCATAATCAGCCAACAGCTATAAGTAAATACGATTGCATATTTTATTTTCGGCTTAAATATACCCGATTACATAGCAAACCGAAATGTTAATCGCTTACAATTAGCTGTTATTTATAGTGCTGATAAATTCAGTAAACTGCTGCATGAGTTTTTTGTCACGCCAACCTTTTTCTGTTTCTTCCATCATGATTGATAATGCTTCGGTTGGCGTAAAGGCTTTTTTATAAGGTCTTTCGCTCGTTAAAGCATCATAAATGTCAATCAGTTGAAAGACTTGAGCCAAGAAAGGAATTTCATTCTCCTTTAGCCCGTCAGGATAGCCAGAACCATCCCAGCGTTCGTGGTGGCTGCGAATAATGGGGATTACTCCGCGCATACTACGCAATGGCTGACAGATTTGTTCTCCAATTAAAACGTGCTGTCGCATTTCTTCCCACTCATCAGGAGTCAATTTTCCTTTTTTGAGCAATACCGAATCAGAAATCCCGACCTTACCAATATCATGAAGATAACCCCCCCACATTAAATCCCGAACTTGATAGCGTGTAAGCCCAAGATATTCGCCGAAAGCTTTACCTAGGTTTACTAATCGTTCGCAATGGTCTCCCGTGTTGGGGTCGCGACTTTCAATTGCTCTCGCAATCGAAAACAGTGCTTTCTCAGCATGGTCTAAATCTTCATTCAAGCGTTTTTGGCGTACCAAGGACTTCACCCGTGCAGCCAACTCAACTCTGTCAAAGGGTTTACTAAGAAAATCATCCGCTCCTACTTCTATCCCCCGGATTCGCGACCTTCTATCGTTTAAAGCCGTAATGAAAATCACCGGGATCAACCTTGTTTGCTCGTCCTGCTTCAATATTTGACAAACTTCAAAGCCATCCATTTCTGGCATCATTACATCTAGCAAAATCAAATCCGGTTGCTTTTGAGCAACTAAATGTACGGCAGTAGAACCACTTTCTGCTTCAATAACTTCGTAGCCTTCCATTCCTAGAAGAGCTACTGCTGTCATCCGACTAGCCGCATGGTCGTCAACTACCAAAACTTTGGGGGCATCATTTTCAAAGTTATTTAATGTGTATCCCTTCTTCTGCAAGGTTGTTGAGACTAATAAATCGTTACTAGCATTTTTCAATACATAATTACTAGAGTCCTCGCTGTCAGTTTCTTTTATCTTTAAATCATGATTGGATAACTCCGACCTATGACGTTCCGATTCCGTTGGTAAGGCATGATTTTTACCGATTCCATGATATGAGGTTGTGGGGTTTGACCCACTAACTTTTACGTCGGTAGAGCCTGTATAATTGGATTTCCATTGAATCACAAAGGTACTCCATTTGTTTAGCAACAATGCAATATGCTCAACAACTAGTTTAGTACTTTAATGTATTTTAAAAAGCATTTTTAAAGGCTTATAATTATTTGTGCCTAATTACTTTGCTTAAAAACACAAGACTAATTGTTTTAATATTTTTTTTAATAATGTAGATAAATGATGGCTACATTTTATCAAATTTCAGTAATTATAGTATGGCTAATTAAAGCCAATTATAAATCAGGTTTTACACGGAGATTTATATTTAAATCTACATTTACATAATCTTTAAATCACGGTATTTACATTAGATTTTTTGCTTTTTTTGTTGTAGAAAATGATTTATTGTCTTGTATTTATAGTAGTTTCGCCGAATGGGTAATATATTTGTTTATCTATGTACGATACTAACAGCAGTAATGCTGAACAATTTACAAGTACTATTTATTACATTTTCTTCAACTTTGATAGCTTCAGATATTAAGTATTAATTTTAACTATATTTTTTAACTACGTAATGCGAGAAGTTGCGGTTATGTACAAATAGATATGATACAAGCAATTGCCGCAAGCAGTGTTAACTAATATACATTAGACCAGCGTTTACGCCAACGTGATGTAGCTTCTAAGTTAGATGTTTGTTGTTCTATTTCGCGCCGCTGGATAATAGTTTCGGGGGTGTCAGTTAGCTCTGGGTCTCGGTAGGGAACCGCAGCACGAGTTCGTAAATGTTCTTTTTCTGGTTGCGAGAGGTCAGGGAATTTGTGTACTGGAGAATTTGAACTATTTGTTTGTGTACTTGTTTTAGATGAGGTATTAAATCCTGCTATGGTACCGGGGGCTTTTCTACCGACGGGAGAAGTTGAACTGATACTCAATCCAGTATTTACCAGCGCCGTGCGTACAGAAGCAGCGCAAGAATAAGTAGCTAGCAAACCATCTGACTGTAAACACTGAGAAACTAGCTGTAAAAATTCTATTGTCCACAGGTGAGGGCAGTGAGGAGGTGAAAAAGGGTCAAGAAAAATTGCGTCGGCTTTGAAGCCAGATTGATACACCTGATTGATTTTATCCCTAGCATCACCAATTAACAGTTTGGCTTTTAAGGATTGTTTTTGCACCTGATGTTCAAAAGCTAACTTAGTCAAGCTATCTATCAAATTAGTATTCCAATTCTCAAATAATTGATGTTCAATTGCTGCTTGGGGTACTCTTGGGTTTATTTCTAAACCAATTATTTCTATACAGCAATCGGGATTAATTTCCCAAATTTTTTCAATTGCTGTTGCCGTGTTGTATCCTAGTCCATAACAAACATCTAATAATCGCAAAACTGGTAGTGAAGCTTTTTCTATTAATAAAGTAGGAACAACATATTTAAAATAACTTTCTTGTTTGGCTCCGAAATGACTGTGAAATAATTCGTTAAATTCTTTAGAAAAGAAAGTCTTGGAGCCATCTGCCGTGGGTTGAGGTGTAAAGTCTTGATTAGACATTATATTTTAGATTGCGAATTTTAGTAAAGCTCTTAGTTGATGATCCACATCCTACGGATGAAAATTGATAATTATGAAAGATACAGATTCGATTATTTCTAGTAAATGGCTTTTTGAAAATCTCAATCATCCTGATATTGCCATATTTGATTGTCGTTTTTCTTTAGCTAACCCACAACTTGGAAAACAGCAATATCAAGCTAGTCATATTCCGGGTTCATATTATTTAGATTTAAACAAAGACCTTTCATCGACTTTACAGAAACATGGAGGAAGACATCCTTTACCAGATGTTGACGAATTCGCCGATAAATTATCATCAATGGGAGTAAATTATGGTCAAACTTTTGTTATAGCTTATGATGATTCGCGATTCGCATTTGCATCTCGTTTGTGGTGGTTGCTGCGCTATTTAGGACACGAACAAGTAGCAGTTTTAGATGGAGGTTTTAACGGATGGGTTGCATCTAATTATCCGGTTACAGATAATATTCCTTCCAAGGGGAACGGTAAATTCACACCTCAGCTACAAGCACACATGATAGTAGATAGGGAAACTGTCAAAAACTGCAAAGATTTACCTCAAGTTGCTTTAATCGATTCAAGAGAAAGCGACCGCTACCAAGGTATTACAGAACCAATTGATAAAATAGCTGGTCATATACCCGGTGCAATTAATTATCCTTGGAAAGAAGTAACAGATTCTGACGGTTATTTACTTCCGCAACAGCAGCAATGTAACCGTTGGTCGGAACTAGAAAATAATCAAGAAATTATAGTTTATTGTGGTTCTGGTGTTACAGCTTGTGTTAATTTACTTTCTTTAGAATCATCAGGTATTCATCAAGCTAAACTTTATCCTGGTAGTTGGAGTGACTGGATTAGCTATGAGTAGGGAGTAGGGAGTAGCGAGTAGAGAAATGGGGAGAGCCAGAAACAAGGAGATAGGGGGACAAGGAGACAAGGAGAAGAATAACTAATTTGCTACTTACTATTTATGACTTGATAGTCCTAATTTTTAACTTCTAACTCCTAACTCTTAACTGATTTCAAAACTGTCCTATATCCCAACTGTAGTTAATGCTTAAAAACCAACCATCAAAATCAATATTGCGGTCTGTGGAACCACCTAGGGTAAAGCCGCTCTGTAAGTTGACGCTGCTGAGTTCTGATAAACCGTATTTTAGGTTAGCAGATATTCGGTGATACTGGTCTTCTCTACTTCTTTCTAAAAAGTTAGATAAGCTAAATTGATAGTCAACACCTATTCGTAAGGACTGCTGTAAATAGTAATTTAAAGAGAACCATGCATAGTTGATAACTCGATTGCGTTTTTCTGGTGGGTTTGTCAAACTTAGACGAAATTCATAAAAGCTATCTAAATTTAATTTAGGGGCTAAAGTGTCTCTTCGTCCTAGGGATAAACGAAAAGAGTTTTCATTTAAAAATTTATCTCCTGCTGCAAAACCAAAACGTCTACTATCTTTAGAATAAAATAATTGCTGATTATTCCATCCAATTTCACCGTACATTTTATTGGTCAGTTGCTGGTAAACACCTAAGTTAAATCTTATCTGGTTGTAATTAAATTCCGATTGCTTGCTGTATCTAATAATATTGCCGTCGATTGACCCATTTAAATAGGTTTTAGGTGCGATTTTGAAAGGTGCTGCTGCGAGTGTAAGTCCTGAAAATATTAAGCCGTCATCAATTGCGTTTTTTCTAGAAGAAAAGATATTACTTGTATGGAAGTAGCCTACACGGCCCAGTAAATAGCCTACAGGTTTAAATGTTGCTACGGGTTTTATTTCTGGTTGTTTTAATTCTGGAACATTGGGTGCTGTTATGGGAGTTTCCTGCACTATAATTGTGCCTAACTCATTGTTAAAAGCTTGTTGTTTTTGCTTATTTTCTTCGAGTCGCTGCAATAACTTTTCTACTCTTTTAGAACGTTCATCTTCAAGGGTATCTAACTTTTTTTCAATTTCTTCGGGAGAAGTTGCAGGAAAATCCGTGGGCTGACTTTCTAAAGGTGGAGGATTTTCCTCGACATTTTCTGAGGTAGGAGCTTTTGGTGGTGGCTCAGGATTTTGCACTAGCTGTAGCGACTTGGAATGTAATGTCTGGTTTGGGATTACGATGTCAGAAAATTCCGGGGATATAATATTTTCATATGTAGTAGGTGTATTGTCTATGGATGGTAAGACAATCGTATCTATATGATTCTGCATTGATTGCGAAATAATAGCATCTTCTACAGATTTTGAATTAATAGGGAGCGATTTTGAAAATATTGGAATGCTTTTTTGTTTTTTTATTAATGCTTGCACTCCAGCGTCAGTTTCATTAACAAGGTGACTGATTTTAGCTGGCAAAGTTAAGCGAGTATTTTTACTTTGTGTTGTTGTTTTCTTGTTCTGTGCTTTAACTCTATTAAGATTTGAAGAAGATTTATCAAACGACTTGGAAATTAATCCCGAAGCTTGCAAAGATGATATCGTTGATACAAAATGACCTTTTCTGGTTTGCCTACTATTAGTTGTCGCTTTCACTACTTTATCCAGGGTGCAGCACCATGCTGTACTGCTAGATGCGAACATTAAATATATACACCATTTTTTCCAATCTTTCGATTTCATATTAAGAGCTGTTTTAGTGTGGTTCGACTTAACTATGGGAGTTATAAGTGCCATATCTACAGTCCGAAATTACATCCGAATTTAATATCTATAATTCATTGAAATAATAACGAAATTTTTAGATAAATATATTTAATGTCAGATTACATAGTGGATAGGATTCTGTTGGTATCACAAAATAAATGTAGAGTTAATAATATATAGTACATTCGCCTATTTTATATATTTAATTTTTAAATATACTTAAGCAAATTTACGTAAAAAAACTGCTATAACAGTTTACAGGCTCGAATTATTTACTGCGCCGCCCGTCTTGGCTGAAGTAGTAATTGTAAAATTATGCAAAGCACACAAGTTTTATGTTCCGCAAGTTAGTTCCTCTAGTTATTGTCAGTTTATGGGGAGTTGTAATGATGCCGCTACCGCAAAAAGCGAGCGCATCAACTCCTTTGACTAGGGCTGTAGTCAAGAAGTTGCATAAATGGGTACAACTCATGCCTCGCAATCAACCCAAGCGTCGAGCTAGAAGAAACGATAGAATGATTCCTGGGGACGGCTTGGCTACAGGTAGAGCTTCTCTGGCTGACTTGCGTTTCAATGATGGTTCTTTAGCCAGAATTGGCGAGCGAGCAGTATTTAGATTTTTGCCTAGAACTCGAACATTTAGACTTTCAAATGGAACTGTATTACTACTTATTCCACCAGGACAAGGACGAACGAAAATAAGAACTCGTAGTGCTGCTGCAACGATTCGTGGTTCGGCATTATTTGTACGTTATGACGAGCAAACAGACACTACAGTTGTTGGTTCGCTGACTAATAGCGGTATAGAAGTTTTTAATAAAGATGAATCTCGCTCTCAAGTACTTAAAGCCGGACAATTAATAGTAGTAGTTAAAGGGAGAATTCAGGGATTATATAATTTCGACCTAAGAACTTTTTACGAGACAAGCGATTTGGTGCGGGGGCTTGATTTAACTAGTAGTAACGGTACGGTATCATCAGACCCTGCGATGGCCAGCGTTCAAGCTGAAACCTCTGAAGCTTTGGCAAAACAGGTACCGGTTAATGGTGAAAATGCACTAAAAAATCCTTCTTTTATAAAACTAAGTAATGATTCTCCAAGTACATCTGGTGAAGAAATTACTCGAAATGGTTTACCTGTAGATTCTTTGGTAGACACGGGACAAGTTGTTATAACTACTCCCAAGAAGAACCAAGATAAATTACCTTCTAACAACAGCAATCCAATAAGCCCTCAAGCTCCAACTTCACCACCAGAAACACCAACTACAGGTGGTGGTAGTCCGGTTCCACAGACTCCAACCTCGCCACCAGAAACACCAACTACAGGTAGTGGTAATCCCATACCACAGACTCCAACACCGAAACCTTCACCAACTACAGGTAGTGGTAGTCCTATACCACAGACTCCAACACCGAAACCTTCACCAACTACAGGTGGAGGTAATCCCGTACCACAGACTCCAACACCGAAACCTTCACCAACTACAGGTGGAGGTAGTCCCATACCACAGACTCCAACACCGAAACCTTCACCAACTACAGGTGGTGGTAGTCCGGTTCCACAGACTCCTACTTCGCCACCAGAAACACCAACTACAGGTGGAGGTAATCCCGTACCACAGACCCCCACTTCGCCACCAGAAACACCAACTACAGGTGGAGGTAATCCCGTACCACAGACCCCCACTTCGCCACCAGAAACACCAACTACAGGTGGTGGTAATCCGGTTCCACAGACTCCAACTTCGCCACCAGAAACACCAACTACAGGTGGAGGTAGTCCGGTTCCACAGACTCCAACTTCGCCACCAGAAACACCAACTACAGGTGGAGGTAGTCCGGTTCCACAGACTCCAACTTCGCCACCAGAAACACCAACTACAGGTGGTGGTAGTCCGGTTCCACAGACTCCAACTTCGCCACCAGAAACACCAAAACCAGAACCACCAACTACAAATCCACCGGAGAATCCTCCGATATCTACCTAGTGGTCTGTCCCATTAGTTTTAGTTAATTCGTTTTTACGGTAAACCTTGGGAGACGTAAAATTTTACGTCTCTACAAGCTCTCAGAAGAAATGAAATTAACTACTAGCATTCCGTTTTATTAAATTTAATGATTCCAAGGTTCTGTGGGAGCGTCTGAATCTTTAAGAGATATAGTGTCTATGGATGAGTTGTCTGTGAAAAATTTGGAAGTAATTGGACCTGTTAAATCATAAAGCGCTTGGAGTGCTTCTGTAGCTGACTGATACCTAGAAGTCGGGTTATCTAGTACCATTTTGCTGAGAATTTCGGCAAAAGCTATGCTCGTAGTTGCTTTGTCAATCCATTCAACTTCTTGGTTTTCATCTAATGGCAATTCATGAGGGTGTATACCAGTTAGCGCAAAAATACCTATCATCCCTATTGCGTAAATATCACTACTGTATTGCGGATACCCCAAACATTGTTCTCTTGGTGCATAACCTTTAGTACCGATACCAATTGTAAAGGCTGTTTGCTCTTGAGAATTGATAACTTGAGTAGATACTTGTTTTACAGCACCAAAGTCAATCAGCACTAATTTGTCGTCACTTTTGCGTCGGATAATATTGCTGGGTTTTATATCGCGGTGGATTACACCTTTTTTATGGACGAATACTAATGTTTGCAGTAAATCCTTGAGTATTTCAATTACTGCTGGTTCGGGAAGACGTTCGCCTAAAGGTATTTCTCGGTTCAAAGGATTGCCGATGATGTATTCTTGAACTAGGTAAAATTCTTCTTCTTCTTCAAAATAAGCTAGAAGCTGGGGTATTTGGTCATAGTTTCCCAGTATTTGTAGGGTTTGCGCTTCTGATTTAAACAATCGTCTGGCTACTTGTAATTGTTCTGATTTGTTATTAACTGGCTTTAGCTGCTTGACAACACATTTGGGGCTGCCTGGAAGTCTGGTATCTTCAGCGATATAGGTTTCACTAAATCCACCCGAACCTAAAACTTGGACTATTTTATATCTACCATCAAGTACTTTTCCCGATATTTCTTTTAAGCGCTGTCCTAATAAATCTTTTAAATCATCTTGCTGAGATATTATTTCTTGTACGACGCGGTTAGAAGCGTGCTTCTGTAAAATACCAACTAGTTGAGTTTTTCTTAATTGTTCTCGAACTACTTCTGTTCCTAAATAGCAAAATCCAACCGTACAAATTGCGAATATTGGTAGACTCGTAGGAAAAATTAAATAACTGTAGACGAATAAACTGTAACTAATACCCCCCCAAATTGTTGCAACAACAAGACTAGCTGCAAATCTTGCTGTACCTTGTTTTACTCTGGTAATTAAAATTGTAGAACCACCGACTAAAAATAGTACAAATAAACTTCTCTGTAGGGAATTAGAAAGTGGAGCAACAATCGCTTTTCCTTCCATCAAAGTTGCGATCGCGTTAGCGTGAATTTCGACTCCGGCCATTTCTTCGGGATACAACCATTGGTCGGATACAGCTACCCGATGGTAATCTGTTCCCTTATGAGTTCTTGCTGTAGAACCGATTAAAACGATTTTGTCTTTAAAAACTTTTCCGGACTGTAAATTAGTTTCCCAAAATTCTGGTTCAAATACATTCCAAAAAGAATAAGTCTTAAATGTTCCTGCACCTCCATAAAAATGAATGCGCTCACCTTCTGGTTGGGGATATTTGATATTCGCTGCGATTAATACCGATTGGTCAAATGAAGGGATTGCATTAGGAACCATACCCTCCCGTTGTGCTAGAAGTTTGGGAAAGACATTTGCTAATCGATGAACTTTAGAGTCTACTTCTAGGGGAAAATTTACGGAACCTACAGATAATCCTCTGGTGCGAAATTGCTGATGTGGCAGGACTAATTGCCAAGAAATTCCTTGGTATGAGTCAGATTTTTCGTAGAGTGCGGCTAAGGTTACTTTGTCTCTATGACGTTGGAGTGCGTCAATTAATTCTTTGTCATCGCTTCTCCCGTAACTGCTTAAGGAATCGAAAAGTATATCTACTGCAATATGACGTGCCCCGGATTGAATTAATTTTTCGATAACTAAAGCATATGCTTTGCGCTGGAAAGGAAAAGACTTGAGCGGTTCTAAATAAGATTGAGAGTCTGTTTCATAGGATTGTTTTGGCAGCGATATTGAATCATCATCAATTGCCAAGATGACAATATCTTCTGGAGGAGTTACCCGTCCTCGTAACAGATAAAAAAAACTTTCTGCTTGATTTTCTATCCAAGTTGTCAAACCCGAACTAGAACCTGCCAGTAATACAGCCCCTATAACTGAAGCACCGCTAAGAACATGACCTAAACGAGTCATCATCTTAAAGGAATGTGCCGAGACCGTAGAAGTCGCTTGTTTGGGAAGATTCAACAGTTTCTTGGCGGCAGACACATATTTTTTAGTTATGTTATATGTAGGTTCTTCTGCCATATTGTGTTTAGAGTTTATTTACGTACAACAATGTCGCCTGCTTTACACACTACTTAGTGAAAACGACCCTATCTATAATACTTAAACGAAAATCTTTAGACATGAAAATATTATACTTCTCTAAATTATCATCTGATGTTGCTTTTTGTTGCAATATATCAGTAAATTTTCCAACACCAGAATCAGTAGTGCTTAAGTTAATCTAGAAAGGGATTTCCTTAAATTATAAGAGATGCAAATTATGCAAAACGGCAATTAAAAATAACTTTCTCTGTGTGTGGGTTACAGCAAAAAATATATTTATTTCATATTTATTTTTGATGTAACTTTTTTACTTTATCTATGACGAAAATAAATCTGCGGATTTATGCTTTTATTTTTAATTATTTTTACAAGTCAGTTTAAATACAAAAAATATTTTATATAGGTCCGCTTGAAACGCTGTAATTACTTAAAAATACAATGTAGAGTCATGTTTTTCTCATGGTTAACTTTGAGTTAGACATATTGCTTCATCAATTCAAGACAATATCTTGTCTGAGAGTGGTTACCCTATTATTTGTAAGTTATCGTTAATTTTTTTTAATAATCATTGCTTTTTAGATACTCGGAAGCTAACTAGCGTCTGGATAAGCTATTTTTTTCATTTTTCCGATAACAACAGTCAGCGTATTTATTTAAAGTCATAAAAACCATGGTTACTCGTTTCTCTACGGTGAAAAACTCAAGACTCAAACTAAGTACTTAAGAGTTACTTACCTCCTTTAGGAGTAAACTTAACTAATATACAGTTAATAATTTTGTTACCTAGTCAATTTTATTGGTAGATTTTGATAGCAGGGTGATTGTCAGCATATCAAAGCTGGAAAACAGTCTGCTGGTTGTATAAACCACAGTTTAATGTTTTAGTCAATCTCCTAAATTGGTAAATGATAGATAAAAGCTATACATGACAATATAATTTATATAGTAAGGGAGAATTTGTCATTTTATTATTGCTATAATCTATTGTTCAATCTAGATTCATTTATATTTAATGGTGTAATTTCCTATGGAATCTCATATGACTCGTCTGTCTATTTTTGTAGACGGAAATAATATGTTCTATGCTCAACAAAAGAACGGCTGGTTTTTCGACCCACGACGAGTATTAGAATACTTCAAATACGAGCAAATACATACAAATTTAATTAATGCATTTTGGTATACAGGCTTAAAAGACCCCCAGGATCAACGAGGTTTTAGAGATGCTCTAATTAGTTTAGGATATACAGTACGAACTAAAATACTCAAAGAATATTATGATGATTCTTCCGGACGTTACTCTCAAAAAGCTAATTTAGATATTGAAATTGTTGTAGATATGTTTAATACAGTAGACCAATATGATAGGGTAATTTTATTTAGTGGAGATGGAGATTTTGAAAGAGCAATTGAATTATTGCGCTCCAAAAATACTCATATAACTGTCGTGTCTACAGAGGGGATGATTGCACGAGAATTACGTAATGCTACTGATAGATATATAGATTTAAACGAAATAAGAGACAGTATAGAAAAAACTGAAGCTTAATAATCTTTACAATTATTTAGAAATTTAATAGTAAAAAAAATTAAACTAGAAAGTATTGTTAGGCACAAGGAAATCACCACCAAAAATAAAGTTATGACAACAAATTCAGAACGAATCATTATTTTTGATACTACGCTTAGAGATGGGGAACAATCTCCCGGAGCAGCATTAAATATTGATGAAAAGTTGACTATTGCTAAGCAGTTAGCCCGTTTGGGTGTGGATGTAATTGAAGCGGGTTTTGCTTTTACAAGTTCCGGGGATTTTGAAGCTATTAGCAAGATTGCTCAAACTGTAGGAACGGAAGATGGCCCGGTAATTTGTAGTTTGGCTAGAGCTAAAAAAGATGATATTAAAGCAGCAGCAGAAGCAATAAAACCAGCAGCGAAAGGTAGAATTCATACATTTTTAGCTACTTCTGATATTCACCTCAAATACAAGTTGAGAAAAACTAGAGAAGAAGTGCTATCAATTGCTGAAGAAATGGTTGCTTATGCCAAAAGTTTCACTGATGATATAGAATTTTCACCAGAAGATGCGGGACGTTCCGACCCCGAATTCCTTTATCAAGTATTGGAACGAGTTATTAGAGCAGGAGCTACAACAGTTAATATTCCCGATACGGTTGGTTATATAACTCCAAGTGAATTTGGAGCTTTAATCAAGGGAATTAAAGATAATGTTCCTAATATAGATCGAGCAATTATTTCGGTTCACGGACACAATGATTTAGGATTAGCTGTCGCTAACTTTTTAGAAGCAGTCAAAAATGGTGCAAGACAATTAGAATGTACCATCAACGGTATTGGTGAACGTGCTGGGAATGCAGCTTTAGAAGAATTGGTAATGGCTTTGCACGTGCGAAGACAATATTTCAATCCTTTTTTGGGAAGGGATGTAAATTCGGAATCATCATTAACTAATATTGACAGCAAACAGATATATAAAACTTCTCGTTTGGTTTCTAATTTAACAGGAATGTCGGTGCAGCCAAATAAAGCAATTGTTGGTACAAACGCTTTTGCTCATGAATCTGGAATTCATCAAGATGGAGTTTTAAAGAATAAGCTCACTTATGAAATAATGGATGCTGAGTCAATCGGTTTGACAGACAATCAAATTATTTTGGGTAAGCTATCTGGAAGAAATGCAGTTCGTACTCGTTTGAAAGAATTGGGCTTTGAACTATCAGAAAATGAATTAAACAAAGCCTTTGTCAGGTTTAAAGAAGTTGCTGATAAAAAGAAAGAAATTACCGATTGGGATTTAGAAGCGCTTGTTAATGATGAAATTCAACAAGCTCCCGATTTATTCAAATTGGAATTAGTACAGGTTTCCTCTGGTAGTAATGCACAACCTACTGCAACTGTAATTTTACGCAATCCAGAAGGAGAAGAATTAACTGATGCAGCGATTGGTACCGGACCTGTAGATGCTGTATATAAAGCAATCAATCGGGTAGTGAATGTACCAAATAAATTGATTGAATTTTCCGTACAATCAGTAACTGCTGGTATTGATGCGATTGGGGAAGTTACGATTCGCTTGAAGTATGAAAATAAGATTTATTCAGGACGTTCGGCGAATACTGATATTATCGTTGCATCTGCTCAAGCTTATATAAATGCATTGAATCGCTTGTATGGAGCGGTGTTGAATAAAAAAAAGCAGCAAGTTACTGCGTAGCATACATTGTGTGAGAATGGCTTGAAAGCTAAGTAAACCCGGTATCTTTGAGATATCGGGTTTTTGAATTATCACTTTATAAGAAGGTTAAAGGTTGAAGGTTAAAGAATCATAAGGTTCAGTGTTTATTAATATCCTATAGCAATCCTATATGAGTCGTGAGAAAGATAGGTGTCAGAAACCCGGTTGTTTGAAAAAACCGGGTTTCTCAAATCTCACAAATTATTTAGGAATGCTATAGCCTAATCTATTAGTGCTATAAATAAAAAAAATATTATAAATATCATAATTAATTACAATAATGACTTTAGTCTCAATTGTCATAACTTCTTATAACAAAGCTCCTTATTTGGAACAAGCTGTAAAAAGCGTCTTAGCGCAAACCTATTCTAATATTGAATGTATTATTGTTGATGACGGTTCAACTGATAATACAGAAAAAATAGCTCAAGAATTGATTGCTAAATATCCGCAAATCAAGTACTTTGTTAAACCAAATGGTGGAATTTCTTCAGCGCGTAATTTTGGCAATAGTAAAGCAACTGGGAAGTATATTCAGTTTTTAGATGCTGATGATTGGATTCATGAAGATAAAATCATAAATCAGCTAGAATGTTTGCAAAGTATGTCGGAAGAAGAAGTTTTTGCTTATTCAAATTATGAGCGGGTTTATGTTGATAAAAATAATCAAATAATTAAATGTGTATCGCATCAAATAGGACAGTTATCAAAAGAAGAGTTAATTAATAGGTTGTTGATTTGTCCAGATTTTTTAGCTGATTCTTCTTTTCCTCTATTACAGCAAGCAATGTTGTTTAAAAAAACGATTTTTAATAAATACCAGTTTGATGAAACATTGAAAGCTTGTGAAGATAGAGAGTTAATGATTGATTTGCTAATTAATGATAATATTTCTTACGTTTATACACCGATGATGGTCGCTTATTATCGCAAACACGCTTCTAATTTAACAGATAATGGTTTATTGATGCGAGAATCTTACATTCGCTATTTTGAAATTGTCAAACAGAAGCATCAAGATTCAATTAGCTTAAATGCAGAAAGTGTGAATTTATTAGTAGAGAAAACAATTGAGTTTAAAGAAACTGATTCTCTTGCAAGAGTTAGTCAATTAATTGAGTATCCGATTTATATATTTGATAAAAAAATTAAAATTACTAATTCACTCATGCTCAAGGCTTTTTATAATCTCAGATTAACTTTACCCGATTTTATTTTATATAAACACCGTCGAGGTTTGCGCTCTCAAAAAGTTATATCGTGGTTTTCCAAAGTGCTTAAGTTTTAATAAACAATCAATACTGACTTATATCTTATATTAAAGACGAAAATCATCTAAAGGCCTCCGGGAGTTTGGAAACTTCGTCTCTTTAGAGCGAAGAGGAAAAACGACACAGGCGCAAAGCTCGCCGTAAGAAGATTCTTCCGGCAGACTTTGCAGTTTTAACTGCCTTGAATTAACTTCAAAATGCATAGGAATACCCATCTTTTTTATGAATAGTTTTGCAGTATTTATAAGAAATTCCTTGTACTAGTTTTTTGCGGGTTGAAATATTAAAGCTACCAGTACTTCTAGTAGCTATTCTTCCTATATATTCACCAATTTTTTTACCTGATGTGACAATTGCTTTTACAATGTCTCCTGTCTGGAAACTTTTAACAAATTTAAATCTAGGGACATATCTTGCAGGAAAACCGTACTTATCTGTTCTACATATTTGGCGTGTCTCATGACCATTGCATTTTATTTTTAATGGTTGCTTAGTTAGAAGTTTTAAGTTTTGAACATCACCAACACAAGCTGCATCAATCCAATGTTGTTTGTCAAGATTTAATCTCGTTCTATTAAATTTTGTTTGCGCTCCTGTCGCCGTTTTAGTAGGTAATAAATTAGATAAGACTTTTACTAACTTATTCCTAGTTGCGTTTACTGCGGCAGCATCCAAAAGCGGTTTTTTAGCTTTAGATTGAATTTTTTTGAGTAAATCTGGTTTCCTTTTCAAAAATTCTTCTACTGGTTTGTTACTTTTCTTTTGGTTACATTTTTCACAAGCTAGACATAAATTGCTTACTCTGTTACTACCTCCTTTTGACTTGGGATAAATATGCTCGATTTGAAGAGGAACATCTTTTTTACCGCAGTAAGTACATTCTCTACCCCATGTTTCTAGTAAATATTCACGCACTTGATAACCTTGTAGTTCCCCTTGCTGATACTCGACTCCAGATATTTCTGGGTCTTGCATTTGTTGCATATCAAATTTAACTTTTTCAATCCATAGCTCAGTTATTGATGCATAACGCATTAAACGCTTTACCCATGTTTCTGTTGTTAGGATTCGATGTTCTAAGCTTGGAGGAAGCCAGTTTTCCTCGCACTTGCGGTTGTCAAAGCGTGGTTTTCTGTACCGAGTTTTTCTGCTTCTGCGGTTACTCCTTAATTGTCTGCGGGATAATAAGGCATCTTTTATTTGATAACCTCGATGCTCCAATTCGGCGCACCAAATAACATTTTCTCCCTCAAGCAATGCGATACCTGTAAATTTACTTCCAGGGTCAAGCTTTAACGTTAATGTTTTAATCGTTGGACTATCAATTGCAGTTTTTAGAATTAATGTAAACGGATACATTCTGTAAATTGCTGCCTTACCTTTTTCTAGCAATCTACGCGCTTGTTTTGGAGTAACTGGGTTTAATTTTTGCTTGTTTGTATCGACTACAAAAACGTAATTTTGTTGCATTGTTAGTGCCTCAATTGGTAATGTTAGCTTTCTCCCAAAGGGAGACGCTGCGCTAACGACATTGTTAGTGGTCGGTGACTATTCAAGTAGCACTACCTTAACCCCTTAAAGCTGTTTAGCTACCCGATTCTAGAGCAAGGAACTAGCTACGCATTCCTTGGTAGGTTCTTTAACGCTTGCCACTAACGAAAGTCTGGTCAACTAAAGAGCTTTCAACTAAAAGCTGGAAGCTCCCGGCTTCAAGCCGGGGGTCGTTGACGTAGAGACTTAGTATTGCTACGTCCCTAGCAATATGCAATTTATCAAAAACCTAGACTCATAATAAATTGATTAATCGCTCCTAAGTAGGAGTCATCACCAGGTTTATAAATCCGAAAATGTCCTGCTTGGGGAACTGTAAACAGTTGTTTGGGTTCGGGAGCAGAATTATATAATTTGTGACTCATGTATGACGGTACAATATTATCGGCTGTACCATGAATAAATAAAACAGGAACCTGCAATTTTTTGACTTTTACAATTGAATTGAATCTTTGTGTTAATAATAAATCAATCGGAAATAACCCCAGCCAATTTTGCTGTTTAACTATTTCAGCCATTGAAGTAAAGGAACTTTGCACAATTAAACCACCTGCTTGGGGATGTTTAACTGCTAAATCAATTGCAACCGCTCCTCCTAAAGATTCTCCATAAATCACGATATCCTTTGCTAGAATGCGTCTTTCATTAATTAGGTAATTCCATGCTGTTTGAGAATCTTGATAAATTTGTGACTCGTTAGGATGTTGTTGTCCTTTGCTTTCACCAAATCCTCGATAGTCAACAACTAAAACGGAAAATCCTAGTTGTCGCATTGCTTTAATTCTGGCTAAAGAATTGTAGTAGCTTTTATTTCCACCAGCACCACAAAAGTAAAGAATAGTTTTAGGATAAGAAAGAATTTTTGCAGGTTCGTTAGCAATTAACTCTATTTTTTCTCCTGGGTTGGGTGAATCAAACCACCAACCACTTAAATATTCGTTTTTACTATTAGCAATTGGGATTGTTACTTTTGTATAAGGGAGATTAAAATCTGGTGAAGTAGGAAGTAACTGTAATTCGAGCTTAGGACGGAATATTAAATAACGTTGCTGTAAATATAAGTATAGAGAAAAAGAACTATAAGATATTGTGATAAATACTAAAAAAGTAAATAGCAGTTTACGACGAAAGAAGGACAGATTCAAAGAACTTGCCACTGTGATTTCCCTTATTTATCTATTCTTAAATATCTTCACAATAATATTTACTGATTCCCTAAAAATATGGGAAATAAATGATTTTTGTCAGGGAATAATGATTTTATTGTGGCTTTTAATAATATACCTTTACTACGGAAAAGTGATGATTTCAGCTAATCTAAGAATTCCCTGTTGAAGTTGACTTTCTGTGAGTTCTCCATAACCGAAGATGAATTCACCTCTAGGATGATTTGTAAGATAATGAGGATTAGCAGACATCATTCCTACTCCTACTTTTGCAGCACGTTGAATAATCTCTTGGTCACTTAAGTTAGTTTTGAAGCACACCATTAGATGAATTCCGGCTTTTTCTCCTAAAATTTTGACTCGTTTTCCAAAGTGTTTTTTTAAAGCTTTGACCAAAATCTGACGACGTTGATTATATATTGAACGCATTTTTCTAATATGACGGTCTAAATATCCAGATTCTATAAATTCTGCAAGCACTTGCTGTTCTAAAATTGGCAAATGTCTGTCATTAAGCCATTTTGCTCGGGTGAATATCGTAACTAAACTTTTAGGAAGCACTAAATAACCGATTCGTAATGATGGAAATAAGACTTTTGAAAAAGTTCCGATGTAAAGCACACAATCGCTTTTATCTAATCCTTGTAATGCTGGGATTGGTTTTTCACCATATCGAAATTCACTATCATAATCATCTTCAATTATTAATCCTCCGGTTTGTTGTGCCCAGTTTAATAATTCTAAGCGTCGTGGTAGGGATAAAATTGCTCCGGTGGGGAATTGATGAGAAGGAGTTACGTAAATTAAACGAATATTTTTATTAGTAGATTCTGCTAATTCTTTGACTATTAAACCTGAATTATCAACTCTTATTGGTAGGATTTGAGATTGTTGAGTTTCAAATATAATTCTTGCACTTAAGTAACCAGGATTTTCTATAGCTATGGTTTCTCCTGGTTCGATTAATAATCGCAAAATTAAGTCTAGTGCTTGTTGGGTACCGTTAGTAATTAATATCTGTTCCGGTTCGCAATTAACTGCACGAGAACGAGTAAGATAACGTGTAATTGCTTTTCGCAAAGGTTGATAACCTAAAGGTTCTGTTGAATAATCTAACCAATTGAAATTGGTATTACAATAATGAGATAGCAATCTACGCCATATTTTGATTGGAAACTCATTAAGCGCTGGTGTTCCGTAACGGAAGTTTATTTCTAATCTGGGTTCAGCTATTCTAGGAACATTTTTTATTTTAACTAAACTGTCTCCATATTTAGATAGTTTAATTGATGAAAGATTAGTTTTGTCTCTATTTTCAACTAGATTTGAATAGATTAAATCATCGGGAATTTGTTGACAAATAAAAGTACCGCGACCCGTTACTGTTTCTAAATAACCTTCACTTAAAAGTTGTTCGTAACTTGTGGTAACTGTAAAACGAGAAACAGCAAGAGATTTCGCTAAAGAGCGAGTTGAAGGAATTCGTTCTCCTGGTGTTAGTTTTCCTGTGAGAATGGCTTGACGAAGTTCTTCATAAAGCTGCTGGTGTAGGGGTTTTGATAAATTATTGTCGAGGGTTATTGCTAAATCCATTTTATGGATATTATTAATTTTTGTAGATAAGTAAGTTTATATTTTAAAATTATTTTCGAGGTTTAACAAAGTGTCTATTAGAACTAGTGAAATTTCAGATACTAATCCATCAATTAGCAATTTTTTCAAGGCTTGTTTTAAGTAATTCTTCAACTTCTTCTAATTCACATAGCTTGACTAACTGCACAATTTTCTGAGAAAAGGGCATATATTTACTGTTCTGTTGAGCAATTTCTTCAGCAGTTTTTAGAATCTTACTTAATGAGCCATGCTGAGTTAATTCTAATAGCTGTTGTAAGTCCTCTATAGCTGGTAAAATTAGCTCTTCATCATTTTCATTAATAATAGAAGTTAATTTATTATTTTCAATTTTATTGTATTCCCAATTAAATTTTTTAGAAACATTGAAACTAGCTTCAAAACTAAAAGTACTACCAAGCCCCATTTTACTCTCTAATTGAATATTGCTATCCATAAGTTCAACAATCTTTTGGCTAATTGCTAAACCTAAACCCGTTCCTTGAATTTGATATTTTTTGTCACTTCCTTGCTCAAAGGAACGAAATATTTTTGCTCGTTCGCTATCAGAGATACCAATCCCTGTATCTTCTACTTGGAAGCTTATAAAGACAATATTATTATTGCTACATTTCTCTGGATTGAGATGTTTAACTCTGAAAGTAACGTTACCTTGGTCGGTAAATTTAATCGCATTATTTAAAAGATTAAGAAGTACCTGTCGCAGTCGTTTTTCATCAGCTAGAATACCGAGCGGTAGATTTTTATCTGGTTCATAAATAAAGTTAATTCCTTTTTTTGTCGCTGACAAGCTACAGATTTCTGTTACTCTTTCTAGAAAATAGGGAAAATGAATATCTGTAAATTGCAATTCAAATCTACCAGCTTCTATCTTAGAAATATCTAAGATGTCATTAATCACGGTAAGTAAATGAGAACCACATTCATAAATAATTTGCAGCCCATGATTTTCTTTTTTCTGTAATTCTTCAGACTGTTGGAGAATTTGAGCATAGCCTAAAATACCATTAAGAGGAGTGCGAAGTTCATGGCTCATGTTCGCTAGAAATTCACTTTTAGCTTTATTGGCTGCGTCAGCAGCTTCTTTGGTATATTCAAGTTTTTCTGTATATATTTGCTGTTCTTGTAAAAGTTTGTTGACACGATAAATCAATTGATTAAATGAAGAAGCTAGTAGTCCTATTTCATCTTTGCTTTTAAAGGGAGCTTGTAAAGTAAAATCATCTTCTTTAGTAACTTGTAAAGCTATTTTGTTTAAAGTCTGGATAGGATGAGCGATTGTTCTACTGATATATAAAGCTATAATAACTCCAATAGCAATTGATATTCCTAAGCTGATAATAATAATTTGATTGCGGCTTTTTTCTGCCTCTAATAGATAAGTTTCACTGAAATTTTCTTGTTTTTCTGCAAGTGTGTAAAATTTGGTCAATTCATCAGAAAATTCTATAAATTTAGCAAATTCTGGACTTTTAGCCAAATTAACCACTAGCTTTTCTGCTTCTTGTTTATTATTAGGTGATAGAATTAGTAATTTATCAATTTTGTTAATAACATCTCGCAATTTATTTGCAAACTTAGTGACAGTTATTTCGTACTCTTTGAGTAACACTTCTAAGTCTTTTGATGTCGAAAGTGTACCCGATTTATTATGAATATTTAACTTTTTCTGAATTTTCTCAATCCGCTCTACAAAACTCAAACACTCACGTTTAAAAATTTGTGGATTTTGCAAATGAGTGGTTAATTGCTTGGTAGGACGATTGTACAAAATATCAACTTGCAGTCTGCTGAGAAATTGTCTTCTTTTAGAAGCTTTTTGTCGAGCTTCTAATGCTTTTTGTTGGTGATGATTCCCGACAAATAAACCCGCTCCGGTTCCTACTAATGCAATCAATAATCCTAGTAAGTAACCGTAAATAATTTTGTTTCTAATTTTCATCTTGATAATTTAGTGGCAATTCAATTATAAATTCTGTTCCTTCCCCATCAGTAGAATTACAACTCAAATTTCCTCGATGCTTGTCTACTATAATTGAATAGCTAGTTGATAACCCTAAACCCGTACCGCTACCAACGGGTTTTGTAGTAAAAAATGGGTTGAATATGTTATTTATAATTGATTTATTGATGCCAATACCATTATCCTTGATACTGATTAAGACATTTTTGCCATCTTTAATTGAAGTACTAATGATAATTTTTGGTTTCTTCTCATGCTTTTCTCGCAAAGCGTCAACTGCATTACTAATAATATTCATGAATACCTGATTTAATTCGGAAGCATAGCAATTAACTTTAGGAAGTTGACTATATTGTTTAATGACTTCAATCTCTTGATGTTTGGTGTTAAATGTGAGTTTATGCTGCAAAACTAAAAGAGTGCTATCAATCCCAGAATGAATATTTACGGGTTTCATTTTGGCTTCATCCAAGCGAGAGAAATTCTTAAATGATGAAATTATTTCGCGAATACGTTGCGTTCCTATTTTCATTGAATCTAAAAGCTTTGGTAAGTCATAAATCACAAAATCAAGGTCTATCTCATAAATTTTTGATTCAATTTCTGGTAAGGTTTGAGGATAAAACTTTTGATATAGATTAATTAAATCAATTAACCCCAAAGCATATTCGTTCGCTGGAACAAGATTACCG
Source organism: Calothrix parasitica NIES-267 (assembly GCF_002368095.1). GTDB lineage: Bacteria > Cyanobacteriota > Cyanobacteriia > Cyanobacteriales > Nostocaceae > Rivularia > Rivularia parasitica. The sequence goes on from NZ_AP018227.1 coordinate 8,504,425, forward strand.
TAAATGAAGTTGATGGGGTTATTAATTTCGTGAGCTATACCAGCAACAAGTTGTCCCAGACCTGACATTTTTTCGGTCTGAATTAGTTGAGATTGAGTGCGTTGTAATTCTGCTAAAGTAGATTCTAATTCAGCCGCTTTTTTGGTTACTTCTTCAGTTCTTTCTTGGACTTTTTGCTCTAAGATGTGGGAATAATTATCCAATTGACTGTAGAGTTTGGCATTCTCTAAAGAAATTGCAGCTTGAGTACAGAGTAAATTGAGAGTATTTATACGGTTTCTTGTAAATGCACCAATGGTCAATTTATTTTCTAAATAAAGTACACCAACTAATTTACTTCTATCTAAAATCGGCATACACAAAAGACTTTTTATTTGTTGCTTTCGGAGATATTCGTCTGCAATAAAATCATTTTGAATAACTGCATTGTCTAATACAACTGTTTTTAAACTTCGTTTCACATAGTTAATGACTGTATTCGGAATATCTTCGCTGTTCGCAGATGGTAAACCTAGGAGAGTTACATCCTGATTGTTGACTGATAAAGCTTCAAGAATTAATTCATTGTCTTTATGCAATAGTAAAGCAGCTTTTTTTGCTCCTGCATTTTCCATCACTAATTGCATTAGTTTAGATATTAACTGTTTTAGTTGAATTTCACTTGATAGTGCTTGTGTTGCTTTAATAATGCTGCTAAAATCAAGAGCCTCAGAAATGGTGCTGCTAGAACGATTAGTATGCATTTGTTGACTGATTAATACCGATTGATTCAAGCTTTCAAAACTAGTTTTATTTAATAGACCATTGTTGGAATACTGTGCTTCTAATATCGGTATTAACAGTTTAGTATAGCGTACTTCTAAATCGTTTATTTTAGCTAAACTCCCCCATTTTGCATAGCAAAAGTATGATTTTTGTATATAGCTTTCTGCAATTTTTTCTTTATCCCAATTGAGATAGAATTCGGCAGCTTTTTCGTTAGCAAGGGCTTCTTCGTGAATAAAATTATTTTCTTTGGCTCCATTTATAGCTTTGTCATAAAGCTCAATTGCTTCAGCTTTGTTTCCTAATATTCGGTATTTTTCTGCTTCTACTAAATGGAACTTATGTAGACAATTCTGGGGAGCATTATTAGCCCAATACTGCATTTTTATTTGGTTTTGCTCTACCTGTTCGCTGATTTGGCTTTGCTCAATCTTATTTGCGTTTTCGTATCGAGCAAGTTTTACTAATGAATCATAGAAATAAAAGGAAACGATGCATACCATAGCCACTACACCGTCTAAATATTCTTGCGCTCGGGCTGCGTTTTCTGCTGCTTGGTCGTACTCATTAAACAGATAACAAAGCTTGAGTTTGGCAATATAAAACAATGCTAGAGTTGTTCTATCATTAGCTTGCTCGTGTACAGATATCATCTGCGATTCATTGTAAGCTTCACCAACTAAATCACAGGTATGCTCCGAACGGTCTAATAAATTGAGTACGGTTTGTCGCGAAATATATATCTGATGAAGAATATGCTCCTGCTTTAGCTGGTCTACAGCATCACCATAAGCCGAAATTTCTGTCTCCAGACTTTCAAGTTCCTTACCTATTAAAATACAGTCAAAGCAATAAAAAGCAGCAGAAAATCCAGCAAATTCCAAATCACCTGCTTCTAAACCAACCTGATAAGCTTTGGTTAGCAAAGGTAGACTTTTGTAGACTGATTCTCGCCAATGTTTAATGAAATGTCCTACTAGTAATAAAACTTTTGATTCGATATCTTTGCTGTTAAATTTATTAACTAAATTTAATGCAAGTTGACCAAATTGGCTGCCAGATTCAATCTCATTAACTAAACCGCAAAGAATGAAACCGTACATTGCATACCCAAAAGCTGACGAGGATGTATTGCCAAATTCGACAGATAAATTTACCATTTTCATGGCAATTAAAGGCAGTAATTTAGGAAATGAAATATAAGCAGCGGGAGCGACGCTAGCTAAAATACGCATTGCTGCTAATTGATACGGGTCTTCCATTTGTGGAAGATGGAGCAAATCTGCAATTGACTTATTTGTTAAATTCGATTGAGTTTCTAGTAATGCTTTGTTGAAGTCAGATGGTAATGGTTGTTGGGGTAAATTGATATTTTTATCAATGAGGTTAAGTACATTCAGTGCAATTTTTACTGCTTCTAATAGTTTGACTTGAGCAATATTTCCATGAATTTTAGTCACGTAAATATTTATTTTATCGAGTAGTGTTTTTGCTTTTTTTAACACCACTGTAGAAAGTTGCTCTGCTGCATCAAAATCAGTATTTAAATAAGCCGTTTCAGCAGACTCTTCATAAAGTGCTAAAGTCAATTCGTAATCAAAATGCCAACCTTCTTCTCCTAATAAATCTCTACCAACAGCAAAATATTTAAATGCTGCTACATAAGCTGTGGAAATTTTTGCTTTCTTCCCTGCAATTAAATTTAACCGAGCTAATCCTTCTTTCTGAGATTTAGTAACAATCAAATCCAAACCAAAATTTAGCTGGTTGACAATATCAAATATTTTTTCCTCTCTTTCTTGAAGTGAAAAACTTTCTAGGAGAAGTTGACCTAATTTGAAATGAGTAATCTGTTTTTGGTGGTCAGGAATTAGTGAATAAGCAGCTTGCTGAACTCTATCATGCAGAAATCTATATCTTGGATTATTAATATTGCCATTAATATTGATAGCAGCGTTTTTATTTTGGCTTTCGTCATAAATATACAATTTATATGATTCGTTCGTAGGTAAAATCAAACCTGATAGTAAAGCTTTCCACAAAGCATCTAGAGTATCGGCTTTGCTATTTTCTGAGATAATAGCCAAAATATCTAAGTCAAATTGATTTCCGACACAAGCGGCTAGTTTTAATACATTTTGAGTTTCGATTGGTAATTTATACAATTGTTGAGCCATTAACTCAACCACATCATCGGTAACTGCTAATGCTTTTACCTTGCTGATATCGCATATCCATCCCCCTTGGCTTCCCTCCTTACTAAAAGGAGATTGAGGAGAGTCAAATTTGATTAAATTATCCTCATAAAGTGATTTCAAAAATTGGGTACTAAAAAATGGATTACCTTTAGTTTTTTGATAGATTAACTGTGTCAGGGGTCGTGCTGTTAATTGCGAGCAATTAAGAGTATCGCTAATCAGCTGATTTAAGCTTTCTTCTTTTAAGGGTGTTAAGGAAATTGTATTAACTATCGCTTCTGTTTTAGCGATTTCCGATAAAGTTAATTTTAAAGGATGAGCGGGAAAAACTTCATTATCGCGGTATGCACTAATTAATAGTAAATATTTACTTTCTGGCTCGCTCATCAGTAACTGCACCAAATTTAAAGATGCTGAATCAGACCATTGTAAATCATCTAAAAATATGACTAAAGGATGTTCTTTTGTGGTGAAAATCTGAATGAATTTTTTAAATAATAAATTAAATCTATTTTGTACCGCAGCACCTGATAATTCTGCTACGGGTGGTTGTTTTCCAATAATTTGTTCTAATTCGGGAATCACGTTAACAATGACTCCTGCACTGTCCCCTAGAGCCTCTAAGATATCACCTTTCCAAGTTGATAATTGAGCGTCAGTTTCACTCAGCAATTGTCCCATCAAATCCCGAAAAGCTTGGACAAAAGCATCCAAGGGAGTATTACGATTGAACTGGTCAAACTTACCTTTAATAAAATAACCGTTCTGTTTAACAATTGGTTTATGAACTTCATTAATAATTGCGGTTTTACCAATTCCAGAAAAACCAGCTACTAGCATTAATTCGCTTTTATCTTTTGATGCTCTCTCGAATGCTGCTAATAATTCCTGAACTTCAGTTTCTCTACCATAAAGTTTTTCAGGAATAATGAATCTCTCACAAACATCTCTTTGAGCAATTTGAAAGTATTTGATTGCACCAGTTTCTTGAAGCTGTTTTAAACAAATTTCTAAATCATACTTTAAACCCAAAGCACTTTGATATCTATCTTCAGCATTTTTTGCCATTAATTTCACGATCATATCTGAAAGTACCTCTCGAATCTCTTGTCCCCTCTCCTTAATAAGGAGAGGGTTAGGGTGAGGTCTATTTATCGAAGGAGGAATTTCTGCAATATGACAATGCACTAACTCCATTACATCTTCTGATTTAAACGGTAATTCTCCGGTTAATAATTCGTAAAAAGTAACACCCAATGAATAAAAATCAGTGCGGTAATCAATTCCGCGGTTCATCCTTCCGGTTTGCTCTGGAGATATATAAGCCAAAGTCCCTTCCAATACCGATGGGTTGGTTAAATTTTGAATTTCTCGATTAAGTAAAGAAGCAATACTAAAGTCGATTAATTTAATTTGTTTAGTTTCAGGATTAATTAAAATATTAGCTGGCTTAATATCTTTATGAATTATTTTATGATGATATAAAGCATCTAAGGTATCGCATAAAGAAATTGCTATTTGGAGAAATTCTTGTAGAAAAACCTTAGTAAAGCGTGATGAGGGTATATTATTTTGGGAAGATATATTTTCTATATTAGTAAAATATTTGTTGAGAGAAATTCCTCCAATATCTTCCATTACTAAAGAGAAACCATTTTTATAAGGTTCTAAACTGTAGGTTTGGATAATCCCCGGAAAATTTATATTTTTCGCGATGCTGTATTGATTGCGAAACTGTAACAGTTCGCTAAAACTAGGATGAGGATTTTTAAGAAGTTTAATAACTACAGGTTTTTGGTCATGTTCTCTAACAGCACGATATACTAAAGTTCTCGAACTATCATAGAGCTTTTCTAGGACATAGTATCCGGAAATATTAATCTCAGTAGCAAGCATATTCATAGTACTAAGTTCTTGAAGCTTTCAGATTTAGTGTTCCCAAATCTGACCCCAAAATTTAAGTAATTAGTACCTTTGATTACAATTAAAATTATTTTTACGTATATAAAACCGAGTAAAAGCTTGCTTTAAATCCATAAATTAGCTTTTATTTTCAAATATACGGTTTTTTAGCTGATTTTGAGAGAGAAAAACTTACCCCGTCTCTGTTAAGCAGAGTTAAAAGGTAAGACTCATTTGTATTCCATTCAATTAGAATTTAATCGGTAATTCAATCAAAAATTCCGTTCCCTCTCCGGGAGCAGAAACACAAGTTAAATTGCCTTGATGTTTTTCAACTATGATTGAATAGCTCGTTGATAATCCCAAACCCGTACCACTTAAGGTAATTGTATTAACAATCGCTTCTGCCACCGCAATTTCTTCCAAAGTCAACATCAAAGGATGTGCGGGAAATACTTCGTTATCGCGATATGCTCCAATTAATAATAAATATCCATTTTCAGATTCGCTCATAAGTAGCTGCATTAACTTCAAAGAAGCCGAATCAGCCCACTGTAAATCATCTAAGAAAACAACTAAAGGATGTTCTTTGGTAGTAAAAACCTGGATAAATTTTTGAAATAATAAATTGAACCTATTTTGTGCAGCAGTTCCCGATAATTCCGGTACAGATGGCTGTTTACCAATAATTTTTTCTAATTCGGGAATTACATCAATAATTACCTGTGCGTTATCTGCCAAAGCTTGTAAAACTTTGTTTTTCCAACTTGACAATTGAGCATCGCTTTCACCCAATAATTGCCCTATCAAACTGCGAAATGCTTGTACAAAAGCGTCCAAAGGAATATTACGGTTGAACTGGTCGAATTTTCCTTTAATAAAATAACCTCGTTGCTTAACAATGGGTTTGTGAACTTCGTTAATAACCGCAGTTTTACCGATACCAGAAAAACCAGCAACAAGCATTAATTCTCTATTACCATTTGAAACTCTACCAAAAGTAGCTAATAATTGCTCAACTTCCCTTTCTCTTCCATAGAGTCTTTCCGGGATAATAAATCTGTCGCAAATATCTAGAAGTGCAATTTCAAAGTCTTCTATTTTTCCAGTATCTTTAAGTTGATACAAACATTTTTCCAAATCATGCTTTAACCCCAACGCACTTTGATATCTATCTTCCGCATTTTTCGCCATTAACCTCATGACGATATTATTAATAACTGGATAAATCTCTTGTCCCCTTTCTTGTCCCCTCTCCTTGTTAAGGAGAGGGCTAGGGTGAGGTTTATTTATTGCGTGAATTTCCTTTCCTTTAAAAAGAAAAGAGTTAGGATGAGGTTGATTTATCGAAGGAGGAGTTTTCGCAATATGAAAATGCACCAACTCTACCGCATCATCTGATTTAAATGGTAATTCCCCCGTTAATAATTCAAACAAAGTAACACCTAATGCATAAAAATCAGCCCGGAAATCAACTCCTCGATTCATCCTTCCGGTTTGCTCTGGTGATAAATATGCAAGCGTTCCTTCTAAAACATTAGGATTTTTGATTTCTTGAGTTTCTTTAGGTAGTAAAGAAGAGATACTAAAGTCAATTAGCTTAATTTCTTTTGTTTCGGGATTAATTAAAATATTTGCTGGTTTAATATCTTTGTGAATAACGCGATTTTGATGGAGATTATGAAGAATATCGGTGATTTGTATCGCAATAGATAAAATATCTTGTAGGGAAGTGATATTTTCTCCAATCATATATTTACTCAGCGACACCCCTTGCATATCTTCCATTACCAAAGCATAGCCATTTTGGTAATTTTCTAAGCTATAAGTTTGTATAATTCCAGAATAATTGAGATTTTTCCCGATGGTATACTGATTGCGAAACTGCAACAATTCATTGAAATCAGGATGAGAATTTTTGAGTAGTTTGATAATTACAGGTTTCCGATCAGCCTCTCGAATAGCACGATATACTCGGGTTCTCGAACCGTTGTAGAGTTGTTCTATTATCTGATATCCGGAGATGCTAATCATGCTGCTGTGAATTTTATCTAAAGACTTCTGGATTTATTGTTCCCACATCATTAGATAAAATTGTAGTTAAGTCAGTATTTTTTATACTCAATTGTGCTTAGAGCAAGATGCTCCTTAATACAAAACATCTATTGTTTCCGCAAAATTTACCTTAATTGAAAATTAATCTACAAAGCTGATAAAAATGTAGAGACATATAAAAAACATCTCTACATTCTTTTTCCATCTATGATTTGATTAAGTATTACGCTTTGACAACTTCAGCTTTCTTAACAGGTATATAGGGCTTTTCTGCACCTTGAGCTAAATATTCTTCAAGTTGAGATTCGATTTGTTCGCGAACTATTTGACGATATTCCAAAAAGTGTTCGTTATGAGCGCAAGAAGATAAATAATGTTCAAAAACTGCTGGATTGTGCTTGAGAATACTGAATAAATGATGCCAGAATTTCCAGCGAGTTTCGCGTTTAATTCCTTGTCTGAAAATAACAGTTGCAAGTGCTTTTATAACTACCCACTCTGGTTTTTTAGCAGGTGCTTTCCAACTAGGTTTACCCATCATTAAGAAACAGCGATAGGTACGGTCTAAATAAGCTATTGGGTCATATAAAGCACAAAATGCTTCAATATATTCCTTAGCAATATCTTCTAAAGAACGAGTGGGAATAAAATTCATTAACGTGGTTTGGTTAATGTTTCCATCTTTAGATTCGCGCAATCTTCCTTCTTTCTCTAAACGATGCCACAATGCAGTATTGGGTAATGCTTGTAACATCGCAAAAGTAGTTGAAGGAATGGCTGCTTGTTCTGCAAAACGGACAATACGAGAACCAGCACCGGATTTTTCCCCATCGAAACCAATAATAAATCCAGCCATCGGACGTAAACCAGCTTTGATAATATCCTGGACGGATTCAACGAGTGAATTACGGGTATTTTGAAATTTCTTTGTTAGCTGTAAACTATCTTCGTCTGGTGTCTCAATTCCCAAAAATACCGCAGCAAAACCAGACTCAACCATCAATTCCATCAATTCTGGGTCTTGAGCTAAATCGACTGATGCTTCAGTATCAAAGCGGAATGGATATTCATGTTCTTTCATCCAAGCTTTTAACTCTTTAAGCAACAGTTTGACGTTGCGTTTGTTGCCAATAAAATTATCGTCCACCATGAATATACCACCGCGCCAACCCAAGTCATACAAACAATCTAGTTCCGCTAAAAGTTGTTCTGGGGATTTGGTTCTGGGTTTGCGTCCGTAAAGCACAATGATGTCGCAAAATTCGCATTGGAAGGGACAACCCCGAGAGAACTGTACCGACATCATGTCGTAAGCATCTCTTTCTAATAAGTCAAAACGAGGGATGGGTGTTGTCGTCACATCTGGTTTTTCTGTAGCGCGAAATACACCGCTTGTTTTACCAGTTTGTACAGCTTCGACAAACATTGGTAAAGTAATTTCCCCTTCATCAAGAATAAGAAAATCTGCTCCAGCTTTCTGAGCTTCTGCTGGTACGGAAGTTGGATATGGGCCACCAACAGCAACTAATTTACCGCGTTGTTTTGCAGCTTTAATCTGGTTTACTAAGTCCTCTTTTTGTACAATCATTGCAGATAAAATTACCATATCTGCCCATTCCCATTCTGCTTCTGTTACGGAGCGAATATTACGGTCTACTAATTTAAATTCCCATTCTTGAGGTAGAATCGCGGCTACTGTAGCTAAACCTAATGGTGGTAATAAGACTTTTTTATCAACTAACTCCAAAATTTTTTCATATGACCAAAAAGTTTTTGGAAATAAAGGATAAATTAATAAAACTCGCATTGCTCTATACTCCCTTTCAGCCTTTACAACTGACTAAGTTTTCTTCGTAAACCGACTATGTAGGGGATTTACTTACATACGGCAGATATTTATGTTTACTGATACCTACAATGCACAACAGCGAATTACGATAAAAAAAACTGACCTATTTGGGGTCGCAACTTAATGTAGAGTTCCAGTAACGGCAGTCCTTTTTATTTTTCAGCCCACTTCTTCTATAAAAGCATGCCTATATCTGGATAGGAATTATATAAGCATTGCAAAAAAATATCTTAAATATGAATAGTTTTACTTGCTTACTTTTGAATTCTTCTATATTAAGACCAGTATTATGATTTACGTGGAATCATAATTAATTTATAAGATTCATCAATAAAATAAGAATCTGGTTTGGTTGCAAAACAGCCTTCATAGTTGGGTCTAAGCAGCTTTACGAGCTGATTTACCGCGAAGAAGAATGTATACAACTGTAAAATGTAAAATATATAGTGAAAACACCAAAAACCTCTTCTCGTTTATGACTTCAGAATCCCAGACAGAAAAAGATAAATCACAAGCAAAGAACGATTCAGAAACAGACAATGAAAAAATTCTCTGTCCCCACTGCAAACGCACGGCTACAAATGGTATTAAATGTAAAGGAATTTGTGTGGCTGATGATGATTATTAGATAATTGGTAATTGGTAATTGGTAATTGGATAATAGCTACAGTAAAAATTAAATCTAAAATCTAAGAACAAATCCAGAGAACGGAATATTTCGATTAAATTGGTCAAATTTACCTTTAATAAAATAGCCGCGCTGTTTAACTATTGGTTTATGAACTTCATTAACAATTGCTGTCTTGCCAATTCCAGAAAACCAGTAACTAAAATTAGTTTGCGATTACCCTTCGATGCTTTCTCAAATGCAGCTAATAATTGTTCAACTTCATTTTTTCTCCCATAGAGCTTTTCCGGAATAATAAATCTGTCACAAATATCCCTTTGAGCAATTTCAAAATATTTAATAGAACCTATGTCTTGAAGTTGTTTTAAACAAATTTATAAATCATGCTTCAACTCTAAAGCACTTTGATATATATCTTCAGCATTTTTCGCCATCAACTTCATTACGATATCCCATAAAACTTGAATAACTTCTTATCCCCTCTCCTTAATAAGGAGAGGGTTAGGGTGAGGTTTTTTTATCTTCTCATTAATAAGGAGAGGTTTTTTATCTTCTCCTCAATAATGAGAGGTTTAGAGTGAGGTTTTTTATCTTCTCCTTAATAAGGAGAGGGTTAGAATGAGATTGATTTATTTCCTGACTTTCCTTTCCCTTAACACCTAGCGAATTAGAGTAAGCTTTATTTATTGAAAGAGGAACTTTTGCAATATGACAAAGCACCAACTCCATCACATAATCCGACTTAAAAAGTAGTTTACCCATCAGTAATTCATAAAAACTATAACAAGCAATCTTATAAGAGAAAGTGGACTGGTAATAAATTATCAAATTGGCTCTTGTAACCAGCCACTATATAAATTACGCTGTTCTTAAGTTAAAGTTTAGCGGTTTTCCGGAGGCTAAATATGCCCCATATAGCCAAAATTTGCGTTTATCCGATTAAGTCACTTGATGGGATGGAAGTGAGACAAGCGAAGGTTTTGCAGAGTGGTGCTTTAGAGCATGACCGTCAATTTGCTATTTTTGACGAACAAGGTAAGTTTGTTAATGCTAAACGCTATGCAAAAATACATTTATTGCGTTCAAGATTTGATTTAGAGAATAATATTGTTACGCTAAAAATCCAAGGTAACAAGACAGAAAATAGATTCGATATTAAGTCAGAAACATCGCATTTAGAAACTTGGTTCGGGGAGTTTTTTGGTTTTACCGTTAAATTAAAAGAAAACTTAATAACAGGCTTTCCAGATGATACAGTTTCACCAGGACCAACTATAGTTAGTACTGCCACTTTAAAAGAAGTTGCTTCTTGGTATTCAGATTTAAAAGAAAACGATGTCCGTCGTCGAATGCGTACCACTATAGAAATTGATGGAGTACCAGCATTTTGGGAAGATAAACTGTTTTCTGAAAGCAGTAACGTTATTGATTTTAAAATTGGAAATTTACGATTTTTAGGTGTTAACCCCTGTCAGCGCTGTATTGTTCCAACTCGAAATGCAGTGACAGCAGAAGTTCTTTCAGAGTTCCAGAAAATATTTGTCAATAAACGTAGAGAAACTTTACCGGAATGGGTAAATAAATCTCGCTTCAATCATTATTATAAACTAACCGTAAATACTCAATTAGCTAAACAAGAAACTGGGAATAAAATCATAAAAGTTGGTGATGAAATAAGTATATTTTAGGGTTTATTACGACACGCGGTAATATTCGATAAGACAAATATCTCACCGTTCTCGTAACGCATCATTAAACAGAGGAAAATAAAGAGAAAGTTAAATGCATAATGAGATAAGTCTAAAAATTCGAGAAACAATTGCCAAGGAAGATTCAATAATTGCCGAACATTTTTATAAATTATGGTTAGATACCGGTGTTCCTGAAAACTCAATCAAACCTAATCACCACAGTCTTACTTTAGAATTTATCACATAGGCTCGTCAAAACTTATCTTATAAAGGTTTTGTTGCAGAAGTTGATAGTGTAATTGTCGGTTCTGCAAGCTGTCAGCTATTCACAGGTTTATACTCGCTAATTCTAGAAGAAGAATATCGCAAATATGGATATATTTGGGGTGTTTATGTTGAACCTTATCACCGTAGAAAAGGAATAGCCAAACAATTAACCAACGCAACAATTCAACATCTAAAATCGATTAATTGTACAAAAGCTATTTTAAACGCTTCACCAGCAGGACAACCCGTTTATGAAAATTTAGGTTTTGTACCAAGTAATTCTATGCAGTTAGATTTAACTTAAATAAGTTTTTTCGTGGTAAGGCTTTTAACCCTTTAAATCCATTAATCAAGCACTCTTCATTCCTAATAAAAACCAAAACATGACTACTTCAAATAATCAAACCAAGCAGCAACTTACACCTACCCAACGTACTCAAATAAAAAGAGTACCCAAAAGAGCTAATTACGAAACCCAAACTATCTATAGCATCTTAGATGAAGCATTAATTTCTCATATTGGATTTACCGTAAATAATCAACCTTATGTAATTCCCACCACTTACGGAAGAGTAGAAGATAAACTTTATATTCACGGTTCACCAGCTAGTAGAATGTTACGTACTTTAAATCAAGGTATTGAAGTGTGCGTCACGGTAACTTTATTAGATGGATTAGTATTAGCACGTTCTGCTTTTCATCATTCAATGAACTACCGTTCTGTAGTTATATTCGGTACGGCAACATTAGTTAATGATACTGAAGAAAAAATGGAAGCGTTGCGAGCTTTCACAGAACATATTATACCCAAACGTTGGCAAGAAATACGTCAGCCAAGCAAACAGGAATTACAAGGAACGATGGTACTCTCTCTACCTTTAACAGAAGCATCAGCAAAGGTGCGTACAGGTAATCCTGTCGATGACGAAACTGATTACGATTTACCAGTGTGGGCTGGTGTTTTACCTTTACAGATAGTTCCAGGTAAAGCTATTGCTGACGACCGTTTAATTGAAGGTATTGAAATTCCAGATTACTTACAAAATCATCCTCTTAATCAACTAAAGACCACATCCTCATAAAGAGCCTTCTCATCGAAGGGTTGATAATTTTTCATTGCTTATTGCAAATTACCTTTTTACGTAAAAAGGGTACAGCGCTGCTGTACCCTTTTACTAAATATTGAAAAAGATTTTGCTAGCAAGTTTAAAAAATCAGATAATAATAAATAATAGAGTTAATTATTTACGATTTTCTCAGTTTAGAATTGTATCTAACCTACTGACTAATTACAACAAACTAACATCTTCAAGCATAAAGGTTTTGCCCTGTTAGCGAACGCTAATATAGTTGGAATGCACCCAGTATTCGCCTTCAGGTGTTTCCAGTTGATACCATCCATTTTGCTCGTTCACTAGTGAAACTGACTGTCCAGGAGGAAGAGTACCTAAAACTCTATATTCAGTACCAGGACCAGAGCGGACATTTAATCTAGAATTAACTCGAACTACTCCATTTGCACCGTAGAACTGGTTAACTGGATTAGAACCACCAACACCACCATATCCCATTGCTCTGAGAGTCGCAGGTCCAGCGATTCCAGTCATTCTTAAACCATTCTCACGTTGGAAATTCATTACAGCTCTTTTAGTAATAGAACCGTAATATCCAGTTGAACGAACGTTTCTAGGAAAATATCCTCTGTTTCTGAGTTCAGTCTGAATTGTTCTAACGTTATAACCAGTAGAACCCTGTCTTAAAGTTTGAGCTTGAGCAGCACTTGCAGCAGTCATAACTGTAGTTGCAATTGCAGCAGAAATAAAGAATTTGGATAATTTATTCACAATCAACATCCTCTGTTAATAAACACTAATTAAAGTTGTTTGACACGCATTGTTTAATAGCTTTCTGTATCAACAACCGCGCTATATTTCATTTATATTGTGGATTTTATACAACGTCTTCAGTATTTAAACTTAGCCAGAGAAAATTTGAAAATTTGAATTTATTTCATGATTTTTCGGCGATTCTACACAGGTATAGATAAACTTTATATTATTAACTTTCTCTTACTAAGAATACGCTTAAAATATCAGTACTAGAAGTAATATTCTTTCCTCTTTATGAAATATAAATAAAAAATACTAGTATTAATACGTACACTAAATTAGTGTGAAGTAGCCTTGCATGCTCCTAAATTCCTCAAAACCTAAGCAATAGGTCACTAGAGTTTACTAACTTGTTAAAGCTTCAATTAGCCCCGATATCCCTGTAGCTAGGGTTGATGTTTAACTTTTCAACTCTCTTTACTTATTACAAAAATAATCAGTTAGTTTATATAACTGAGATGACCGAAGCAAGTTACGTATGTTATCACCAAAGAAATAAGCCTTTCACTATTAACATTTTACAATCGACCGAATTACACAACCTACCAACTTCCAAAAAGCTGATTTAACCTACGCTAATTTCACTTCAGCAAACTTAGAAGCAACAGACTTCACAGGAGCAGAGCTTAGCAAAACTGATTTTACAGATGCTAAATTTTAGAATTATTCATACTTGATTATGCTTGTTATTGAAAATTTACTGATACAATCTTGATGCATTAATATCAATCCTGATTGTTGAATATTAGAATAAAAATCATGTCTGAAGAAAAAACAGTTAACTTACCTTACTTCGATGCATTATTCAAAGACTTTCAACAAGGTAAAACCGAAATCATTCAAAGCTTTGGAAATCACGTCCATTGGGGTTATTGGGAAAATATAGATACAGCAGATGGTTCCATAGAAGACTTTACTCAAGCAGCAGAAAAACTATCTCAAAAAGTATACGATTCAGCCAAAGTTACAGATAATATGCGTGTTTTAGACTGCGGTTGTGGCTTCGGTGGAACCATTTCCAGTTTAAATAATCGCTTCAATAACATGCAGCTAATTGGATTAAATATTGACCCCCGTCAATTAGCAAGAGCCAAAGAACAAATTCAACCTCGCGCTCAAAATACTCTAGAATTTATAGAAGCAAATGCTTGCGAATTACCTTTTGAAGATAATTCCTTCGACACAGTACTTGCTGTGGAATGTATATTTCATTTTCCCAGTCGGGAACGCTTTTTTCAAGAAGCATCGCGAGTTCTTAAACCGGGAGGAACGCTTGCTATCAGTGACTTTGTACCCAGACAAATAATTCTTCCATTTATAAAAGTAGGTTCCGAGCTAGCAAAAGACACTTTACGAAAAGCTCTGGGATATGTAGACCTTAATTTCAGTCTTGGTGATTATCGTAAATTATCGAGAAATACAGATTTTACACCTTTAATTGAAGAAGATATTACTCGTAATACTCTACCAACCTATTCCCTGGTAGGAAAATTACAAAAAAAAGAAGATAAAATAATCAATTATGCCGAAAAGGTAAGTCGTTGGGGAGTAATTCGTTATTTGATTTTGTCTTATAAAAAAGGTGAGTAATGCTTAATTTTTTTATTATCGCTTACACCTAGACAAAAGTTCCTCCCATCGAGCCAAAATCAAATCCGTGTAATTTTTTCTATCTATATTGTAAGCTCCAACTGCAAAACCATCATTCATTTCTACAAGCGCAGTTTCTCCCGAATCTAATACTCCAAAATCAAGAACATAACCAGCATAAGATTCTCCTGCATAATCAAGGAATTTAATAGCTTGCCGAGCTTTTTTAACATCTATAAAAATACTATTATCCCCGTTATAAAAATCAATACTCCTAATTTCCGAATTAACAACATAAACTCGATATTCGCTTATCCAATAAACAACTTCCGAACACAGCAACTTTTCCTGACGAGATACTCCATAAATTTTATGAAAATCATATTCTGTCTCAAAAATGCAACCAGTAAAACGTTTGCGACGAGAAGCGGGTTTCGCAAATACTGGCGCATATCTACCATCAAAAAATCTTTTTTCTAATTGAGAAATTGTAGATATCCATGTTTTTCGGTGCATAAAATTACTTAAACAATCTGGATAATCATTTAGTAAAGGTTCTGGAATCCCAAGCTGTTTTAATGCTCCCAAAACACAAAACATATCACCAACTACTAAAGACTGATTATCAAGTGGAAGCTGTCTTCTTCTAATCCGTTTCTCTGTATACAAACTAATTGAAATACCCCTTTCCGTTAACTCCTCAAAAACCAGCAGTTCCTCATCTCCAAGTATTCCATTACCTTGCTCTTGAATAAAAGCTTTAGAAATCAAAATCTTTACTCCTTCCCCTCTCTGCGTACCTTTGCGCTAACCTCCGCGTACCTTTGCGTTTAAAATCTATTATTCATTCTTATTATCTAACTACCTTTGGGTTCATCAAAATCAACGCAAAGACTTAAATATATACGTGAAAAAACTGAAGCATCATGTGATTAATCACAGCTATATTTAAAACTCGTCATAAAAAGTGTGCAAGGCAAGGGGTGTATCTAACCATTTACTATGAATCAAGCCCAAATACCATCATGGCAGACGGTTCGCACTACATTTCAACAAATTTGGGGTTATGAAGATTTCCGTCCACCCCAAGGCGAAATAGTTCAAAGTTTACTCGCTAAAAAAGATACTTTAATTATTATGCCTACCGGGGGAGGTAAATCAATTTGCTTCCAACTTCCCGCACTTTTACAAACTGGATTAACTTTGGTGGTTTCTCCCTTAGTAGCACTAATGGAAAACCAAGTACAGGAATTAAAAGAGCGTAAACTCAAAGCAGCACTTTTGCACAGTCAATTATCTTCTTCCCAACGTCGTCAAACTCTACAGGCTTTGGAAAGACAACAGCTAAGATTGCTTTACCTATCTCCAGAAACTTTACTTAGCCCCCCAGTTTGGGAAAGACTATCTCATCCAGAACTTGTAATTAATGGTTTAATATTAGACGAAGCACATTGTTTAGTACAGTGGGGCGATACTTTTAGACCAGCTTATCGAAGATTAGGGGCAGTTAGACCAGCGCTACTTAAGTCAAAAAGAAGAGGAACAAAAATAGCGCTAGCCGCTTTTACCGCCACCGCCGACCCTTTAGCCCAAACTGTAATATCTGAAACTTTACGATTACAGCAACCTGCTGTATTTAAACTGAATCCTTATAGAAGTAATCTTAACCCGAACGTCAGAATTATTTGGACTCCTCAAGGAAGAAGACAACAATTATTCAAATTTATTCATAAAAATCAACATTCTTCTGGATTAGTCTACGCTCGAACCCGGAAAGACACTGAAAACTTGGCTGCATGGTTGACACAAAAAGGTTATAAGACAGCTAGTTATCATGGTGGACTCGGAGCGGAAGCAAGACGACAAATTGAAGCTAGCTGGTTGGGTGGAAAAATACCCTTTGTCGTTTGTACCTCAGCTTTCGGTATGGGAATTAATAAGCCCGATGTCCGATGGGTGATTCACTATCAAGCACCCTTGTTGTTATCGGAATACGTACAGGAAATTGGACGAGCGGGAAGAGACGGAAAACCAGCAGAAGCAATGACATTAATTAGCGAACCCACCGGATTGTTGAATCCAGAAGACAAACAAAGACAAAAATTTTTTGAAGACAAATTGCGCGAACAGCAGCTTACAGCAAAACAATTAATAAAAAAGTTACCAGCGAAAGGAGAATTAGAAGCAGTAAAGAAAAAAAATCCCGATGCTGTTTTAGCCCTTTCTTTACTGCATAGCATGGGTAAATTAAAGTGGATTGACCCTTTTAACTACAGTATTGATAAAAACTCAAAAAAAGAATCAAATAATAATCAGCAGCAACTAAATCCAACAAATCAGATGCAGCAGTATTTGAATACCAGAAAATGTCGCTGGCAATTTTTATTAACCGCTTTTGGATTTGAGAAAGAAGCAACGAATTTACGTTGCGGACATTGCGATAATTGCCGGAAGTAGAGAGAGGGGGAAGAGGGGGAGAGGGGGTAGAGGGGGAAGAATAAATAATCATTGTTAATTACCAATTACCAATCCCCAATTCCCAATACCCATTCTTTAAAATTGCTGTAAAAACCGCAAATCGCTAGCATAAACGCGGCGAATATCATCGAGTTGATGTAATACCATTGCAAAACGCTCTACACCAAAACCAGCAGCGAATCCGGTGTATACTTCTGGGTCGTAACCTACAGCTTTCAACACATTTGGGTCTACCATACCGCAACCCATTACTTCTAACCAGCGTCCCTTCCACTTTAAATCGACTTCCGCTGAAGGTTCGGTGAATGGGAAATAACTTGCTCGGAAACGAATATCTTCTATTTCACCAAACATTGCTTCTAAAAACTCTTTGATAGTACCTTTAAGGTCGGTAAAAGTTAATCCTTCGTCAACTGCCAAAAGCTCCATTTGATGGAAAACTGCTGTGTGAGTTGCGTCCACATCATCTTTCCGATAGCAGCGTCCTGGTGCAATAATCCGAATCGGTGGCTCGCTTTCTTCCATGAATCGAATTTGAACCGAAGAAGTTTGAGTCCTTAACAGATTTCCGTCAGGTAGATAAAAAGTATCCTGCATATCGCGAGCGGGATGGTCTGGGGGAGTATTTAGCGCTTCAAAATTATAATAATCGCTTTCCATTTCCGGCCCAGCAGCCACCGTATAACCCATACCCACAAAAATATCTAAAGTTCTGTCAATAACACCGTTTAGCGGATGAATACGACCTTGAGGACGAAAAACCCCCGGCATCGTCACATCAATCGTTTCTGATTCAATCTGAGCTTGGATTTTCGCTGTTTCCAAGGTCACACGCTGTTTATCTAAATTGTTTTGTAAAGCTTCCTTCACAACATTGGCGATCGCACCAATTTTTGGTCGTTCTTCAGCGCTTAATTTACCCATACCGCGCAGCAGAACACCCAACTGACCTTTCTTACCTAGATAATTAACTTTAAGTTCATCCAAGCTTTGCAAAGAATCAGCGCTACTTATTGCTTTTTCAGCTTCAATACGTAATTCTTCTAATTGAGATTGTAAATCGCTAGTCATCAGTAATTAGTTATTGGTTATTAGTTATTAGTTATTAGTTATTAGTCATCAGTTGACAGCAACCAAAATAACCCACAATAGTAATAATGCCATTGATGCGGTGAAAGCAACTATTAAACAGTGAACAGTGAAAAGTTATCAGTTATCAGCGAGCAGTTAGCAATGTTAGATTCTAAATTCCTAACTCCCAACTCCTAACTTCCAACTCCCCGATCCTCCATGTTGCTGTTAAATTTACTAATGGCAGTTTGAAAGTAGAAAGAATGAGATTATTAATTTCTAACGATGACGGTATTTACGCAGCTGGTATACGTGCCTTAGCCAATACGATGGCAGAAGCGGGTCATGAAGTGAGCGTAGTTTGTCCGGATAGAGAACGTTCTGCGACGGGTCATGGATTGACCTTGCATCAACCGATTCGGGCCGAAATTGTCGAATCGCTGTTCCATCCTTCCATCAAAGCTTGGGCTTGTGACGGTACTCCTTCGGACTGCGTAAAATTAGCACTTTGGGCTTTGTTAGATTCACCCCCCGAATTAGTTCTTTCTGGGATTAATCAAGGTGCTAATTTAGGAACGGAAATTCTTTATTCTGGCACTGTTTCGGCTGCAATGGAGGGCTTAATTGAAGGTATCCCCAGCGTTGCATTTAGCCTTAATAGTTATTCTTCCAAGGATTTCTCAGGTGCAGCTAACTTTGCCAAAGTACTTGTAGAACAACTAGCCCAAAAACCTTTGTCGGATTCCATATTACTTAATGTCAATATTCCGGCAGTTGAATCATCACAAATCAAAGGAGTTAAATTCACCCGTCAGGGAGTGCGACGCTACGTTGACGTATTTGATAAACGAATAGATCCACGAGGAAAAACTTACTATTGGCTAACAGGAGAGGTTCTTGAAGATGTAGAACCACCAGCAAGTTTGAATGCTCCCGAAAATATACCGATTGATGTACGTGTTATCAATGATAACTACATTAGTATTACTCCTTTACATTACAATCTCACTTATGCAGAAGGACTCAAACACTTACCCTTTGATGAATTTCAGTTGTAGCTACATCTTTTTAGACAAAAAATAAAGCTTTTTCTTCTTGTTAAATGCATTACTGGAAAATATAGGTTATAAAGTAAAAACGTCTATAAAGAAAACATGTAGACGTATAGTTAAACTAATTGCAACATAAGTTTAAAAGTGACTAGCATTAATAGTGCGAAAAACTCTTAGAAAATTTATGCTGTGACTGTTTTATTCACCCTTCTATAAGAAGGGCTAAGACAGTATTAATTGGACTATATAAAGTAACTTTCTTGTATTGTTCGCCCGCTCAATCGATGACTTGCAACACTCATGTCTAGGACAGAGAATCAATTTACCGTTAAATTTTGGGGTGTTCGTGGTAGCATTCCCTGCCCAGGGCCCCAAACCGTTCGTTATGGAGGTAATACCCCTTGCATCGAGATGCAAGTGGGCGACAAACGCTTTATTTTCGATGGGGGTACTGGAATCCACGTTTTAGGGCAATCTTTATTACCTAAAATGCCATTAGAAGCTTATCTATTTTTTACCCATTCTCATTGGGATCACGTACAGGGATTTCCGTTTTTTGTTCCTGGATTCGTTGCGGGTAATAAATTTCATATTTATGGTGCAGTCGCACCTGATGGCTCTACTGTAGAACAACGTCTAAATGACCAGATGTTGCACCCTAACTTTCCCGTACCTTTGCAGATAATGCAGTCCAATTTGGATTTTTGTCAGGTAGACCCTGGAAAGACAATCCATATAGAAGATATTGCCATAGAAACTGCACTACTTAACCATCCAGGTGAATCAGTAGGATACCGAGTTAATTGGCAAGGTGGTTCTGCGGTATATGTAACGGACACCGAACATTATCCCGATAAATTGGATGAAAATGTTTTAAGGCTTGCCAACAATGCCGATATTTTTATTTACGATGCAACTTATACGGATGAAGAATATTATTCCTCGAAATCGCCTAAAATTGGTTGGGGACATTCTACATGGCAAGAAGCCATTAAAATAGCTAAAGCCGCTAATGTTAAGACTCTAGTAATTTTCCACCACGACCCATCCCATGATGATGAGTTCTTAGACCGCATTGGACAAGAAGCCAGAGAGAGATTTTCTGGTGCAATAATGGCTAAAGAAGGAATGGTGCTAAACGTGGAAATGAATATTCCTTTATCAAAAACTTTTCCTGTTAGTCGGTAGTTGAAATAAAGCTTTTATCTCAAATTGATTATAAAATTTGGATTAAATTGGTATTCGAGAGCCTTAGTTCAGCTATGGCAAATTGGGAATAGATAATGGGAATTGGGAATTGGACATTGGGAATCAAAAAATAACTCCTAATTCTTAACTCCTAATTCTTAACTGCTCTAATCTCGTTCTTGTAAAACCTCTCGTCCAAAAATTGACGTGCCAAATCTGTCTCAAAATGGGTGTTCTGTGTGGGTTACTTCGTCAACCGAATTGATTCAAACTCCTACTGCTGTTGCTCTTGGTAAGTTTGATGGCGTTCATCGCGGTCATCAAAGGGTAATCCAACCAATTTTGCATAAATCAGCAGACACAGAACGCATTTACCCAACTGTTATTACATTTCTTCCGCATCCTCAAGAGTTTTTTACAGGAAAAACTAGAACATTGTTAACTCCTCTGGATGAAAAAGTCCGACAGTTAGAACTGCTTGGGGTAGAACAACTTGTACTAATCCCCTTCAACAAAGAATTATCAGCTTTGACTCCCGAACAGTTCGTAGAACAAATTATCGTTGAGAAATTACAAGCTTCTAGAATCAGCGTTGGACAAGACTTTTGCTTTGGTTCCAATCGCAGCGGTACAACAAGGGATTTACAGGTGCTTGCGGCCAAGTACGATATTCCCGTGACCATCGTCCCCTTGGAAACCCATGAAGACGATTTACCCTTGCAAAAAGACGATACTCGCATCAGTACTTCACTTATTCGCCAAACACTTGAAACCGGTAACATCGAACAAGCGAACCGACTGCTGGGAAGACCTTATACGCTAATCGGTACCGTGGTTAAAGGACAGCAACTCGGTAGGACTATCGGGTTTCCCACAGCCAACCTGCAATTACCAGAAGATAAGTTTTTACCACAAAAAGGAGTTTACGCCGTCCGAGTTAGCGAAATCAACCAGCCAGATACAACTTTGACAAATCGGTGGGGGGTAATGAATATAGGTAATCGTCCTACCGTCAACGGGACTTATCCCACAGTAGAAGTACATCTTTTAGATTGGTCTGGGGATTTATACAATAAAAAGCTGCAAATCCAGTTAGAAAAATTTCTCAGGTCAGAACAAAAATTTGACAATTTAGAAGCCCTTAAATCTCAAATTCAACTTGACTGCAACACTGCTAGAAAATTTTTTAATCGAGTGTGTTAGTTTACTCCTACTCTGGGAACAATAAACAAGGATGTGAGATGGGGAGACAAGGAGACAAGGGGATGGGGAGAAATTAAAAGTTAAAACTCATAACTCCTAACTTCTAACTCCTAACTCTCAACCTTTAACCTTTGACCTTTGACCTTATTTGGTGCATGAGAGACAAAATTGACGCTCTGACAGAGAATTTAGCCCGTACCATTGTTGGTAAATCCGAAGCAATCCGCTTGGTATTAGTAGCCTTGTTAGGTGGTGGACATGCTCTACTTGAAGACGTTCCCGGAGTGGGTAAAACTTTACTTGCAAAATCCTTGGCTCGTTCCATTGATGGCAAGTTTCAACGGCTACAATGCACCCCCGACTTGCTACCTACTGATATTACAGGTACCAATATCTGGAATCCTAAAACCGGTGAATTCACTTTTCTCGAAGGTCCCATTTTCGCCAACGTCATGCTAGCCGACGAAATCAACCGCGCTACACCCCGTACTCAATCAGCGTTGCTAGAAGTCATGGAAGAAGGGCAGGTAACAGTTGATGGTGTCTCTCGTGCCGTTCCCGCACCGTTTTTCGTGGTTGCGACCCAAAACCCGGTTGAATATCAAGGTACTTTTCCTCTACCGGAAGCCCAAATGGATAGATTTATGTTGTCCTTGAGTTTGGGTTATCCTACGGAACAAGAAGAGTTACAAATGTTATCTCGACTCCAAGATGGTCGTAAATATACTGATTTAAAACCTTGTATCACCTTAAGCGAAGTTGAAGAATTACAGAAAATTTGTGCTGGTATCAAAGTAGAAGCTTCATTACAGCAATATATGCTCGACCTAGTAAGAGCCACAAGGTGTGACGAAGAAATTACTCTCGGTATCAGCCCCAGAGGTACCGTAGCATTACACAGAGCTACACAAGCTTTTGCATATCTTTCCGGACGAGATTATGCAATCCCTGATGACGTTAAATTTATTGCTCCTCATGTTTTGAGTCATCGTTTGATTCCTGTAGGAGGAAGAAGAGCGCAAACTGTAATGGAGCGTTTATTGAGAGTTGTCGCGATTCCTTAAATCAGTTATCAATTATCAATTATTTTCTTCTAATTCGTAGTAAGGACTTCAGTCATTTTCGGTAGGGTGCGCTATGGCTTCAGTCATAGCGCACCGAGGTGTGTGAATACAAAAAATCTAATTAGGGCTTGCTGAAAAAGTAATAAAAAAGCGAGATGGAAATTTGTTATTTAGTTGAAGAAAGGCAACTCATGAGTTTTTATTTACTAAAGCTAAGTAAGCTATAAGCTCTGATAATATTAAGACTTAAAAAAGGCGTATACCTGAAAAATAGACATAAAAAAGCCCTAAGTAAACGTGAAAGATGAGTACAAAGATTCATAACTAAAAAAGTTATTGCAATTGAAGTTTGAGAAGTATGAGAAAGTTTGGTCATCACACGATTGAGACTAAATCTCCTTTTACTTTGCCCAAACTTTCCCTCAATAGAACTACGAATTTTCTCATCAGAAGCGGCTTGTTTTTTCGTTTCTTTAGTAATATTAACTGGAGGTCTGCCTAAAGGAGGTCCACTGATTCTAATTCCTCTTTCTTTACACCAAGCTCGGTTTTCCCTTGTCCGATAAATTTTATCAACATGAACAGATTCGGGATAGTAACCAGTGTAGTTTTTAAACGATTCAATTTGTGTTTTCAAATCTCCTGATTCATTAAAATTATCCCAACTTATATGGTCTAAAAATACATATCCGTTGAAGCAGCTAGCTGATAATTTAGCTCCAAACTCTACAGGTTTCCCCGCTTTACCTCGAACAATTGGACGGATATGTGGTTGATTTAAACTAACAATACGGTCTTCAATAGTCTTCTTCTTATTTTCGTATAGCCACAATTGTTGACGATAAATTTCGCTTATTACTAACAATATTTTATATTGTCTATTACTCAATTCAGATAGAATCGCTCCCACATTAACTAACTGTTTAATGTGAGATATATTTCTCTTTATATACTGTAGTTGTTTTTTAATTGCTTTTGTTCTTTCCTGTTTGAATACTCGACGTTTTTTAGAAACTTTTAAGTAATTTTTTCGGGCAATTTGACGATAAGTTCTTGGCTTTTTATCTAGTTTATTTTTAACTTGTTTGTATAGATAATCTATGATTTTTTCGGTATGTTTTCTTGCTTGATTTAATAACCCTAAGTCTGTGGGATAACTAATATCACTTGGCGCACAGGTTGCATCTAATATTAGTTTTCCACGATTTTCTAATTCCGAAACTTCTTTTTTTTTAGCTCTAAAGTCTCAGTTTCATTTTCCGAATCTAATATCTTCTTCACCATTTCTCGATTTATCTTGTTGACTAGCTCTACTCCTATCCGTTGACGAAAGTGAACTAGCATTGAGGCATCAAATGGTGTCTCGTTATTGTAGGATGATATTCCTACAAAGTATTGTAGATAAGGGTTCTCTCTTATTTGTTCTACAGTTTCTCTATCACTTATCCCTAGCTTCTCTTTAATAATTAACGCCCCTAGTGCCATACGAAAAGATTTAGCGGGCGCTCCTATTTCCTCGGAAAAAATGGAAGCATATTCTTCTTCAAAGTCTGACCAAGGTATCAAAGAAGCCATAATCACCCAACGATTATTTTCTGACAACTTCTCCAATACGGGGAGTTTAAAGTTTTCTAATGATACCTGAGATTTCTCCTCTTTACGGTACATATATACTAAAACACGCGCAGCGTGTTACTCACGGTAATGCAAGGGTTTCGAGTCATTATAGACCTTTTTCTTGCACCTGAATATATTCCTCTGGTCTGAAAATGTATGCAGCATCACATTTTTGTATTTATTCAGCAAGCCCTAATTAATTAATTAATATTATTTAGTTTATTTTGCGTCATTTGAATTATTACGATGACAACAATCAAAAATAACTTAAAGCGAATCTGGGATTGTATAGAACAAAAAGCACCAGAAGTTAAAGACTTGTTTCAACCGGGATTAAAGTCTGAAGAAATTGATGAAATAACCAAAGATTTACCTTTTAATTTACCTCAAGAAGTTTACGAGCTTTATCAATGGCGAAATGGTTTATTAAATAGTGCTGGTTTTGATATTTATGGTCATGGTAACTCGGCTAGTCATTTTGATTCTCTTGAAACAGCTATACAAGATATTATAAAAATTAAATCTGGTGAAACTTTTTTATATTTTCTAATAATTTTCTGGGTTGACCTTGAAAATGGAAGACATTACTTTGCAGTTTCTTTAGGGATAGATATATTTCCTGTTGATGTAACTCAGTTTCGGCTTTTTTACGAACGGCAATATCGTTACGAATAGCAATATAATTTTACCTAATAGTTCCCTTTACAGGTACTTGAATCTGAAATTCGGTACCTTTTCCTACGGTAGAAATACAGTTTAGTTGTCCTTTATGGTGCTCGACTATAATCTGGTAGCTTATAGATAATCCTAAGCCAGTTCCTTGACCTATCGGTTTAGTAGTAAAGAATGGGTCAAATAGCTTGTTAAGATTATTGTCGGGAATACCGCAACCATTGTCAGCAATACTTATTTGTACGGTATTTTGCTGTATTAATTTAGTTGAAATACGAATATGAGGATATTCATTCCCTAAGAATTTATGATGTTTAATTGCTTCTTCTAAAGCATAAATTGCATTATTCAATATATTCAGAAAGACTTGATTGAGTTTCCCTGCAAAACATTCTACTAGTGGTAATTCATTAAATTCTTTAGTCACTACGATTGCAGCCCTTTCCGGCTTTGACTCAAAGCTATTTTGCAAAATCATTAAAGTACTTTCAATACTTTCATGAATATCAATAATTTTAAATTCTGCTTCATCTAAACGCGAAAATGTTCTTAAAGAAAGTACAATATTTCCAATTCTTTTGGCTCCGGTTTTCATAGAACTAATAATATTCGGTAAATCTTCTTGAAGATAATCAAATTCAATTTCTTGAATAAATGCTTCTGCTTGCAAATTTTCCAAAGAGTTATTCTGATAAATTTTGATGAGCTTTAATAAATCATCAAAATACTCTTGAGCATATGTAAGATTCGCATCAATAAAGTTAACTGGGTTATTAATTTCATGAGCGATTCCTGCTACTAATTGTCCCAAACTAGACATTTTTTCACTCTGAATTAACTGAACCTGGGCACTTTGTAATTTTTGCAGAGCGTTTTCTAACTCTTGGGTTTGCTGACGTAACTTTGCTTCTGCTTGCTTACGCTCTGTAATATCTCGAAAATACCAGACTCTACCAAAATATTCTCCCTCAACAGAATTTACAGGGGCACAATAACGTTCAAAAGTTCTTCCATCTCCTACATCAATTTCATCACGAACTGATTTTTCAACATCATTAACAAATTCTCCTACATTTGTAAATTGCTCTATCATAGATGTTAAAAACTGCTGTTCATCTCTTGTTTCAATAACAGATTCAGGAATTTGCCATAATTCTACAAAATGCTGGTTGTACGATAATATATTTTGATTTTCATCAACAAATAAAATACCATCAATCGCAGCCTCTTGTTGAGCTTCTAGCATCGCATTACTACGTAAAAGAGCCTTTTCTGCTTGCTTACGTTCAGTTATATCTAAAATAAAACCATGATAAAGAATAGTGCCATTTTCTAATTTTTCGGGACGAGAATGACTTTTTATCCATTTAACTTCTCCAGAAGTAAGGACTATTCTTCCTTCATGTTCCCAAGGTTTAAGGTTTTTTGCAGAAGAAATATAAGAATATCTAAACGCTTTCAAATCCTCTGGATGAGTCATTGAGAAAATATAATCTGCATCTGCTTCAATTTGCTCTGGTTGTAAACCATAAATCTCATAGCAACCCGGACTAACGTAAGGAAAAGAGATTGAACCATCAAGATTCACTTCAAATTGATAAAGTATTCCCGGTACATTTGCTGCTAGTTTCTGTAGTTTCGCTTCAGTTTCGCGTAGAATAGCTTCTGTGTTCTTGCGCTCCTCAATTTCAGCTTTTAATACTTTATTCGTTTTGGTTAATTCTTTAGTTCGCTTTAAAACTAGCGATTCCATTTCTCCATAAGCTTTTTGTAGGGCTTTTTTTGTTTTTTTCAGATGAGTAATATCTGAAAGAAAACCATCCCAAATAATCGAACCATCAGATTGTTTTTCTGGACGAGATTCAGATTTTACCCATTGAATATTTTCAGATGATTGAATTAAGCGTCCTTCCCAATAAAATGCTTCAAAAGTTTCAGCTGAATTTTTTAATAGTTTTTCAAAAGTTTTGTAGTCTTCCGGATGAATCATCGAAATCAGTGCGTTAAATTCTCCTTGAATTTCTTCAGCCGCTATTCCTAATAACTCATAACTACCAGGACTAACATAAGGAAAAGATAGTGAACCATCAGAATGCATTTGAAATTTGTAGAGCATTCCCGGTACATTTGTTGATAACTGATGAAATTTTTTCTCGCTTTCGCGTAAAGTCGTTTCTGCTTGCTTTTGAGCAGTAATATCTGTGCTGGTACCAATAATACGATAAACTCCACCTCTTTCATCTAAAAGCGGGGTCAGAGTAGTCAGTAAAAATATTTCTTTATCTATAATTTTTACTGTCTCTTCAAAATAAACAGATTCTTTATTAAGCAAACAATCTAAGTTTCTTTTTTCAATAACTTCCCCAAACTCTTTTCCAAAAACTTCGCATGGAGTTTTGCCAACTATTTGCTGATTTTTATAACCAGAGAATAATTCCGTAGCTTTATTAATTCCAAAATAATGAAATGTATTATCCTCGGTTACTTCATATACAACAATTCCTAACTCTACTCCATCATAAATAGTGCGAAGAAATTCTTCTTTTTGACCTAAAGCTTCTTCTACCTGCTTGCGTTCTGTAATATCTTCAATAGTAGCAAGGACTCCTACTACATTATTCTCCTCATCTAGTAAAGGTATTTTATTAGTATCTAACCATTTCTGTTTTCCATTTGCTTGCTGTTTTTTCTCAATAATATGTAATTCTGGTACTCCAGATTCTATTACCCGCTTATCCCATTCCCGATACCATTCTGATTTTTCTTGGGGAGTGGAAACATCATTATCAGTTTTTCCTACTATTTCCTCGACAGAACTTAAACCCCATATATCTGCTAGTTTCTGATTACAACCAAGAAAAACACTATTACAATCTTTCCAAAAAATAATTTGCGGTATACTATCTACCACTAACTGTAAAAAATCCTTTGATTTGACTAATTTTTCTTGCTGTTGATAATGATAAATAGCTGTTCCCAAGGTGACCGCAGCAGCTTGCAAAATAGATTTTTCGCTATCTAACCATGAATAATCTTTCTGACAATTATCAAAGCGGATATATCCCCAAAAATTGTTCTTTACTTGAATTGGTATTATTAAAGTAGAACGAATATTAGCAGCATTTAAAATTTCTCGTTCTGATTCCGGAAAATCATTTACCGAACCCGTAATAATTTCTCCCCGAGAAAGGATTTCATACCACTGTGGAAAAATATCAAGTTCTATTTTAATTTCTATTTTTAAATTATTATTCGACCATTTCCAATTTTGGCTATCGTTAACCGCTATTATCGATACTTGCTCTACATTTGTAGCACTTCCTAAATTATCCAAAACAACATTCAATGATTCATCAAAATCTTTAAAACTTAAAAGATTATTGATTGCGTTTAATACATTTAAACTAATGCTATTTATCTTTTCTTGTCGCGGCTTATTACCCGAAGCTCTAATTTCTTTAAAACTACAAATTAAAAATTGATTACCAGACTCATCATTAAATAAATTTTTATGAATGAGACTAAAATAAACTTTTCCTTCAGCATCGGAAAAATATCCTTCAGAATTATTACTAACACCAGAAGAGAATATCAATTCATCTGTTTCTCGAAAAATCTCCGCTTCTTTATTAGAAAAAAAGTCGTAGTCCGATTTTCCAATCAATTCCTCCGAGTCATAACCTGTTAGCTGACAAAAAGCATTATTGATAAATATCCATTGATGTTGACGGTTTTTAACGAAAATTGGGTAAGATACACTATTGATTATTCCAAGTAGAAAACTTTGAGAAAGGTAATTCTCAGCGTTCTCTAATGCTGCACAGGGATTCATTGGCTCAGTCATCTGTTGCTCATCAGCTTGATATTTGCTGCTTCTCTAGCCTTATTTTCTATTATTCCCAATATTGGCAAAATTTAAACAGTGATTAGTTAACAGTGACCAGCGAGTAATTATCAAGGTCAAAGCTTAAAGGTTAAAATTCAAGAACACACGACTTCTAAGTTATATTTTATCCCCTTCCCAATATCCCCTTCTACACACTCTCTAAACTACTTAGATGCTTGTCCAGTAAAGAGGCTGTAATTTCAGGTGTTTCTAGATGCGGTAAGACCCCTGTATCTGGTACTACATAAAAATTACGAATAGCATTTGGATTTAAATCGGCTAAACGTTTTCCTAGCTTGACGTTAATAAATTGTGCTTTTTCACCCCATAATATTGCTGTCGGGACTGCAAGCTGTTTAATGTACAAGCTGAGGTCAAAATATAAATCCCCGCGTAGAAACGCTAAAGCCGCAAATATCGCGTTGGTTTGCTGAGCAGAAGCTAAATAAGCCTGTACAACTTCTTCCGATATGCGTGCGGGTTCTGCAAACAGAAAACTTTGTAAAAAATTTCTGACTGCAATTTCATTTTCCGCACCCAATTTATAAATTAAATTATCCAATAGGGGTGTATTGATAACCTCCAAAGGAAGTCTACGTCCGCTACCTTGGCCAAAATCATCAAATCCAGAAGGACATGACAGAAATAATGATTTAAATAATTGAGGTTCTTGAATAGCCAAACGAATAGTCAAAGCAGCAGTAAGAGAAGAAGCTACAACCGTTACAGGTTCGCGACAAGTTTGTTTAATAAATTCTGCAATCGTAGTAATGTAATCGTTAACTTGATAATTCCGGACTGGATGAAAAGATTCCCCCCAACCAATTAAATCTGGAGCACAAATGCAGTGAGTTGAAGCAAAAGCAGAATACACCTTCGACCATTCATAAGCAGAAGCACCACCACCAAAATTGTGTAGAAAAACTAATTGCGGTAAGGTTTCAATTTCAGCAATATCCCAAGGTGCAACAGTTTGGGTGTAGTAAACCATTCTTCCAAGGGATGTTTGAACAATTTTATGCCCAAAACCGGGAGGTTGAAATTTAAGCATGAGGTTAGGAATTAGGAATTAGGAGTTAGGAGTTAATCAGTCATTGTTCGCTGCTCACTGTCTACCGATTTGCACGAGTTTGTCTAGATTGTCGCCGTCGATATGATATGCTTGCCCGAATCCAATTACGAAACGACCGCTATGGGGAGTCAGTTTAAAAACACGAAAATCAGGTAAACCGCGAAGTAGTTCAATGATTTCGCCAAAGCGCGTTTCAAATTCCTCTACAATGTTTAGCCATGTCTCAGTTTCGCGCTCTATCAAAGTTGCCGTGCAATCATAATTGAGTCTGCGACGGGCAAATATTTGCGGGGTTTGGGCTTCATCTTCAATAAACAAAACATTTACCTTGTTATTGAGGTTTATATTTTGTGTATGTGGTGAAAGTCCGCTGACATAGATATAAATATTTTTGCATTCGTCCATTACGAAGGGAGTATAACTACCGTTAGGCATTCCTTCGTCATTTACGGTGCTGATAATGATGCTTTGAAATTCTTGGGTGAATTGCTGGTACTCTAATGTAGCTTTTTCTAATTGACTCATAAAATTATTATTGATTTACAGTTGTTGATAAATTATCAATTGATAGCTCTGCCACGGGCTATTTAAATTTAACTTTCTTCAGCTATTATTAATTATTGTTCGTAAAATAGATTTACTATCGTATGGTAATTCATCTCTAGGTTTAACGCTTTTAAGTAGATTGAGAAGCTTATATTTGGATTTTGATGGACGAAGTTTATCGCTATAAAGCATTTATGATGGGCAACAGACTTTTTCTAAAATTAAATTGCAAATTATTGCATATAAAGTGATAAATTTGTTGTTTTAATGCTGTTGCATTAATCTTAACGATAACCCCAAATTTGCCAAACTGTTATTGATTATATAAATAATACTTCAATCATCATGACTGAGTTTAACGAAATGTTGAATTTGCTCGAAGCCGAAAGAGAACGCTATGTATTAGAAGCTGCCAGTCTAGAACGTCGTTTAGAATCAGTCCACAATCAAATTAATGCTATAGATAACTTAATATCCGGTTACATTAAAGAAAAACAGCATCATCAATTTTATCAACTTTTTTCTCAATCTCATACCCAGGCATATTTAGAAGAAGACAGACCCAATATTGATATTTTATCTGTTGATGAAAATATTGAGGATAAACCTAACCTAGATATAGAGGTAGAAGAAAAAACTGATGAAGAAAAATTGAATCAAGCAGAAAATCATAACAAAGCCAAACCGCAGCCAAAAAAAGCTGATACCTCTAATGTTCAAAAAGTGAAAGGAGGCAGACAATCAGAAAGCTTACCTATGTTGCGTCAATACCAAGGATATTCAATCAGAAATGCCATTCTAATTTTAATGCGTGCCCAACCCGAAAAACATTTTCATATCAATATTATTGTTCGCAATTTATATGGCGAAGATTTGACAAAAAAACAATATCAAACTGCTAGAGTTAGCGTCACGAAAGCTTTATCCCTTGGTTTTAAATCGGGATTATGGTTTAAGGTGCTGCGTCCACCCGGAGTATACACCTTAAAGTATGAAAAAGGAGTTACTGCTAAAACTCCTAAAGATTAATATATCTAATTAGATGTAATTTAATTTAAATACACAATTTTTAATTATTTAGGGGGAATAAAGTATTGTTGAGCCGCAATCAGTAACAGAAAATACTGATAAATAATTGAAATTGTAAAATATATAGATGAACTTATATAATAAGCTTTTCAAGCCTTACGGTCATAATTTATCCATATAATCCCTATATAATGTACTAAATAAATATTCATACCAAAAAGAGTGGTTGTATTAAATACAGCATCCTAAGTAAAAGCAAAATTAAATTCTATATTTTACTGATGTATCAATCAAACTTTAATAAACAATAATAAATATTATGTTGGGAAACCTCTTAGATGGACGCTATAAAGTAACTCAAGTTTTAAGTGCTGGTGGATTTGGTGAAACTTATATTGCAGAAGATACTCGTCGTCCGGGTAATCCCAGTTGTGTTTTAAAGCGTCTCAAACCAGCGAGTTCGGATGAATTTTATTTACAAACTTCGAGACGTTTATTTAATAGCGAAGCTGAAATTCTCGAACAGTTGGGAAATCACGAACAAATACCCAGGCTTTTAGCTTACTTTGAAGAAAACGAAGAATTTTATTTAGTGCAAGAGTTGATTGTCGGCCATACTTTAAGTACCGAGATGGTAGTTAACGAACCTTGGGAACAAGCTCAAATTCTCAACATGCTCGAAGACGTTGCGAATGTATTAAAGTTTGTTCATAGCTACGAAGTTATCCATCGCGATATTAAACCCGATAATTTAATCAGACGTGCTTCGGATAATAAATTAGTTTTAATCGACTTTGGCGCGGTAAAGCAATTGCGAACTCAAATCTCAGTGTCTTCATCTCCAACCGTGAAAACCGTTGCGATTGGTACTCCCGGTTATATGAGCGCAGAGCAATCCCAAGGAAAACCCCGTCTCAACAGCGATATTTATGCTTTAGGAATGATTGGGATTCAAGCATCAACCGGTTTATTACCAAATCAGTTCCCAGAAGACCCGCAAACTGGTGAAATAATTTGGGAAGACCTAGCTAAGATATCTCCCCCATTTGCAGCAATATTACAGAAAATGGTGCGCTATCACTTTGGCGATCGCTATGAATCAATTTCGGCTGTATTGCATGATTTGCAGAAGTTACAGACTCCTTTACAACCGACACAACCAATCGTACCACTAAGCGACGATCAAACCCATCAACAAATATCGAAGACAACTTCATCTGGGATTCCATCACCAACTTTAATTTACAAAACTCTGTCTGTAGTTAGATACATACCTTTCATTGGTGCGGGAGGATTATTCTTATTTAAAACTGCAACTTGGATTATTTTACTAGGCGTGAGTCTAGCTGCTTTTGGTGCTAGTTTATTCTTTCTTCGTTCCCTCTATCCTAAATTAGCGCGAGATTATGATGCCGTATTTGGAATTATACTTTGCCTATGTGGAATATTAATGCTGTTTCAAGAATTTAGGTCTCATCGTTCTCAAGAAGTAGCGATTGCTCAATTTCTGTTATCTGGAGCCAGTTTTTATTCAGTTGCTGAATCCATTCGTTTGCGAGCAAGAGATAAATTTAAGTAGCCATGTTAGTAGGAAGAAAGAGAAGATATAGCATTAACTAAAATATTTAAATAAATTGAACCAATTAAACAAATTAAAACATGTTTAAAAACCCGCTAAATTTACTCGGCTTTCTTTTAATAATAGTGGCATTAGGATTAGGAGCTTTTCCTTTTATCAGTTCCAAATCATTTAAACGTCAAGATATACTGCTAATAATTGCATATTTAATCAGCGGAATTATATTTTTGAACCAAAAGTGGTACAGACAAGAATTACAAAGGGTAAATATAATTTTACTTACAATTCCTGCTTTAGCTTACACCGTAGAAAGCGTCCGTTTAAGAATAAAAACGAAAGAGTAATAAATAAGAAGTAAGAAGTAAGAAGTAAGAAGTAAGAAGTAAGAAGTAAGAAAAATAAGGAGAGAATGAAATATTTAAATTAATAACTGATAACTGATAATTGATAATTGATAATTGATAATTGATAACTGATAACTGATAACTGATAACTGATAACTGAGATAATGTGGGATTTAAACAGATTCGTTAAAACTCTTACTTTCTTTGAAGTAATCCCGTTACTTAACTGGGTACAGGATTTATTCAAAGGAGATTTAAAGGATAATCCAGACAAATTTATTGGAGCAAAAGCAGTGGGTGTAGTATTAGTCGCAGGTGCAACTGGTGGTGTTGGTAAACGAGTCGTAAAACGACTGATTGATAAAGGTTACAAAGTTAGATGTTTAGTACGCGATATCGAAAAAGCTAGGTCAATTATTGAAGATAAAGCGGATTTAGTCGTTGCAGATATTACCAAACCAGAAACTTTAAATCCCTTATTAATGGCGAATATTCAAGCTGTTATTTGCTGTACTGCGGTAAGGGTACAGCCAGTTGAAGGAGATACACCCGATAGGGCAAAATACAATC
Organism: Calothrix parasitica NIES-267; assembly: GCF_002368095.1. Taxonomy (GTDB): domain Bacteria; phylum Cyanobacteriota; class Cyanobacteriia; order Cyanobacteriales; family Nostocaceae; genus Rivularia; species Rivularia parasitica. The sequence goes on from NZ_AP018227.1 coordinate 8,538,630, forward strand.
AAGGTATTAAATTCTATATGCCTGAAGTGGTTGGAGACACTCCAGAAAATGTAGAATATAAAGGTGTAAAGAATTTAATCGAAGCAGCGAAGAAAAGTTTACCCCAGTCAAACGAAAAAATACTATTTGACTTTAGCAACTCCACCGCAGAAGTAAAAAACATTTGGGGTGCTGTTGATGATGTAGTAATGGGTGGAGTCAGTCAAAGTAATATTCAATTATCTTCAGAAAAAGCTGTATTTTTTGGTAACGTTTCCACAGAAAATAATGGCGGGTTTGCTTCAGTTAGAACTAAAAACTTTGACCCTTCATTTAACTTATCTGGCTATGCAGGTGTTGAAATTCGCGTTAAAGGAGATGGAAAACGCTACAAATTCATCATGCGTACAGAAACAAGTTGGGATGGTATCGGCTACTGTTACTCTTTCGATACTCAAGCCGATACTTGGATAAATGTTAAGATTCCCTTTACAGAATTAACACCCGTGTTCCGTGCCAAAACTGTAAAAGATGCTCCAAATATTGATGCTGGAAAAATTTGTTCCGTTCAATTAATGTTGAGCAAATTTGAATACGATGGAGAATTAAATCCTAATTTTTCAGCAGGTGCTTTTAGTTTAGAAGTAGAAACCATCAAAGCTTATGGAGGAGAAAATTTACCGCAATTCGTTTTAGTAAGCTCCGCTGGGGTAACTCGTCCCGGAAGACCTGGTATAAACCTAGAAGAAGAACCTCCCGCTGTGAAATTAAATGACCAACTTGGAGGAATTCTCACCTGGAAATTAAAAGGTGAAGATAGTCTAAGAGAAAGTGGAATTCCTTATACTATAATTCGACCATGTGCTTTAACTGAAGAATCAGGTGGAAAAGAATTAATTTTTGAACAAGGTGATAATATCAAAGGAAAAATTAGCCGCGAAGATATTGCAAAACTTTGCGTACAGTCTTTACAAGAACCGTTAGCTTGTAATATCACCTTTGAAGTAAAACAAGGAGAAAATAGTGCTAATTATATAGATTGGGGAAAACTTTTTCAAACAGTTAGTAGCGACCAATTAATAGTGAAGAGTTAGTAAGTAGCTAGGTGGGAATAAACCTAACTATGTGAAGTAATGTAAAATCCCTGAAAACCTTGCGATTACTTCACTCCACTTTGTTACGTTCGCAATGACGTAGCTATAATTTTTTTCACCTACCTACTTATCACCTGAGTTAGGAGTTAAGGGTTAATATTTAAAATAATTAATAAGTACCCCTTTTAGCCATCTCCCTATCTCCGAACTCCATGTTTAAAAAGTTATTGTCCATAACATTTTTAGCTATTATTCTCTGGGCTAGTTTACTTTCTGATACGGCTTTTTCTGGACTAGTCGAATCGCGAATAAATAATTTGGAATCTAGATTTTATCGTTTAGAATCGCAAATAAATCGTATAGAAATGCAGTTAAATAGAGCAGGTGTTCCGAAGCTAAAAGTTCCTAATAATCCTTCATTATCCCAGCGTCACCCAAGAAGATTATCACAGTCAGAACGCGATAAAATGTTTGATAGACTGGCTACATTGGTAATAGAAACAAAACAGGATATTAAAGATTTGCAAAAACGTGTTTCTCAATTAGAAAAGGCAAATAATTCTTGATAAACCGTTTCCAAACTAACAACTAACACTAATAAACTAATAACTAATTATGAATCTTCTTACATATGTAATGCATTTAGCGAGTTCTGGTGCAAGTGCTTATTTTAGCGCTCTTCAAATCCGCGATATTAAAACTCGTCCAAATATTTTAGCCGGATTTCAGTTAGCTGAATCTGGTTCAGTTCCTTTTTTGACTAAACTTAGCCAGCGTGCTGCTGAAGAAGGGGATAGTTGGCTTGCGGAAAAATTAACAAAGCATGCAGCAGATGAAACTAGACACGGACAAATTTTTGCTCATGCTCTTAAGCAGCTTGACAAAAAAGTTAGAGATTTTAAAAGTCAGTCATCTGACACAAGCGAAAGCGATAGTGGTGAAAAGAAATCAAAACAACGTCGCAGTTCCTTTTTCGGTACATATTATGAAGGTTATGAAGGAGAACAGTTAAAAGCAGAATATATTGACTGGAATGTGTTTATGGCCAGTACCTATATATTAGAGTTGGATGCGAGTAAAGACTTTGCTCGGATGGCGAAAGCTTTACCAGAAAGCGATTCCAAAGCACGCAACCTTAAATTAGGGATGCTTAATATTGCTGAAGACGAAACAACTCATGCAGCATATCTTTATGAAGCGATGGAGCGACGAATGAGTACAACTCAAGTGCAGCAACTTGTCGATGAATGGCGACAGCGTAAAGTTAATGCTATCACAGCATACGTTACGAATAAGTTGCAGGGTAAAGATAATGCACCTTCTTTAACAGAAGATGATACATCAGAAAAAGAAGTAGAAAAAGAAGCAGTAGTAGCAGTCTCTTAAATATAGAGGTAGCATTACTCTGCTTTGAGAAATTTGAAAATTTAATTGAGATTTTATTTTTGTTCCCAGCTTAGAAGTTGGGAACAGAAATAAGATAATGAGGAATAGAAAACTTCTAAGCACGAGAATATATAGTCATCATCGCTAGCAATACTGCTAAACCACATATCCAAAGCGCTAACATTCCCCAACTAACAGATTCGTTTTGCAATTTTCGCCATAAACTATTTTTGAAATCATTGCGAATCGCCATTTTTATATCCTCCGATTCTTACTAATACCCAGTTCTTTTAAAACCTCACAATTGCGTAGATTAAAAATCTCAAATGATTCTATTTGAATGCTTAAAAAAGCTTTCAAGAATATCGTAAAGTATGATTTTTTAGTCGAACTAGATACCAAACTGCCTTTATACGCTTACAAAGCTAACCTATACACAGTGCCCGATATTAGAAGCACTAATACACAATGTTCCTAGAAAAAGTTTTTAATCTCTATTTTATTTGTCTCTATTTTTTATTTTCCCACAGCTAATCAATCAAACTATTTAATCACCACGTTTTGCAAAAAATCTTAATGCTTATTTTTAGATGTATGAATTAAAAATGATTAAAAAATATATACCCGTATTTATAATTAAGTTAATATAGTTAAAAGATAGTGAATTTTAGACCAAAATCCCTGTTGTTTAAAGATATTGTCTATCTAAACTATATTGATATTAATATTGCTAACTGAATATTTGATACCAATGCTGATTTTTTGTCAGAAAATACAACCAAAAACCCTAATCAAAAGTATTCGCTGTCAAAAATATCCATTGTTAAAGATAAACGCATCCGTTGTTAAAATCTAAAATCGAATGACTGATATTCGTAAACTAATTGACAAATTAGCTGCTGAAGAAAATAAATTACTTTCAACAGAGTTTATTGCACCTTGTATAGGTAATGCTAAAGTACGAACTCGTATCGCAAAAATACTTTACACTTTTACCATCGAACCCCATGATTTTAAAGGTTGGGGTATTTTCAAACCCATAAATGAGAAGCAAGCGGCTTTTATAGAAGAACCGAATTTACCGATTATTGGTGAATACTTAAAAAATTTTCAGTCTCTACGCTTCAGAATTATATATCCTTTACAAGGACAAAGCTGGCTAGCATATCCGATGAACGAAGCTGATATGATGCAACGTTGTGGATATTGTAAACCTGTGGCAGTACATTTGGTTGCCGAAGCCGCTCAATTTGAAGTAGTTATAGCCCGTACAGATGGTGCAGCTTGGTGGTTTGACGAGTGCGATCGCCGTTCAGATGTGATGGTAACTCAAAGTTTGCAAGAACAACTTGAACGGATAACACCACCACAGGAATTGTATTTTAAAGGTATGACACCAGAAATGCGAACAGCTTATGATTTAGCAACGCAACAAACACCAGAATTCAGCGCTCTACATCGACAAAGACAGGATGAAAAACGTTTGAAAGAAGCTTTAAAAATGGCAGGTGGTGAACTACAACAATGGAGCGACCGTCAGGATTACTGGGTTGTAGAATGGACTACTCGCGATGGAGAACAACACACCAGCGCAATATTAAAAAATGATTTAACTGTTATGAGTGCGGGTATTTGTCTGAGTGGTGAAGACGAAAAGTTTGATTTACAGTCCTTGGTTGGTGTAGTCGAAAGACGGGATTCAGAAGAATATTAAATTAAAAATAGATTAAAAAGCCCAAAGTTAAAACTTCGAGCTTTTTAATACATTTTGGGTTATGACATCAAACTTTTTAATATGTATAAAAAAGTTCTATTATTAACGAGTTCTTTCAATGAAACGAGAGTGTACCCAATCGTTTCCATTAGAAATTCTATACCAGCTACCTCTTTGCTCAAAGATGGGAACAGCGTTTCCAGAGCGTAGTGTACTACGAACACCGTAACCAGTGCTAGGACCAGAACGTACATTCAAATAACTATTAACTCTGACAACTCCTGCTGCTGCACGATTAATAGTACCATCGTCGTAATAAGAACCACCAGTACCCGCTAATCCCATAGCTCTAAGAGTTTGAGGTCCAACTACACCATCAACTCTTAAACCGCGAGAGCTTTGGAAATTCATTACTGCTGCTCGGGTAATAGGACCGTAGTATCCGGTAGAGTTGACACTTGGGGACATAAACCCTTGTGATTTAAGAGCATTTTGTACAGTGGTAACGCTGACACCTCTGGAACCCTGTCTAAATACCTGAGCTTGAGCAGAACTTGCTACACCTACAATCGAACAAACCAAAGCAGCAGACAAAATCCACTTAGAAGATTTCAAAGCAAAACGATTCATAATTAAAGTCTCCCTTCACAAAAAAATATAATCGAAGCGGTATTACTGAATAAATAAGCATTTAAGTAACAGCGCTATATTCAAGTTATAGGAGTAAAAAATCACAACTTGCTTCAGTGGTGGCACGGCTTATGAAAATCGAAAAAACTGCTTAGAAAATATCTTTGATACATATCTAATTAATTTGTTAATCAATATTTTTACTTAATTATTTCTAGAGAGTATAATTTAAACAAGCTCAGATGTAGAATATTCATCAGCAAATGCTCGGATAATTTATGTAATTCACGCTCTTATATCAAGAACACTTTATTTTTTATTGGAAGTAGAAAATAGGAAATTAGGTATGGGTAACAATAAAAATATGCTTGAATAATGATTGGAGATTGGGACATTTGATTGGTGTCTAGGTATATAGAATAGATATCAATTAAAAAGAATTTTTAAAACTTGATATCCCCTTACGAGCTAATCTCCCTTTCAACCCAATTCCCAATTTTCAATGAACAGCATTTTTTATCACGAACAATTACATCGGACTCCAGCATTAATGACAAAAATGCGAGAAACTCCTGTAACCCTTTGTGGCGCGGGTGCATTAGGTGCAAATATAGCTGAAAGCCTTGCCCGTTCTGGATTTGGAAAGCTGCGAATCATAGATAAAGACCGCATAGAAGAACGCAACCTTTCCACTCAGCCATATTACCGTTCCGATATCGGAGCATATAAGGCTAAAATTTTGACAAATAGTCTTTATAGAGCTTTAAACATTGTGATAGATGGACGCTCTAAAGAATTAACTACCAGCAATGCAAAACAGTTATTAACAGACAGCGCTCTTGTAATCGATACCTTTGACAATAGTATCAGCCGCCAAGCCGTAAAAGATTGCTGTATTAATGAACAAATACCATGTCTTCATGTGGGTTTAGCCGAATATTATGCCGAAATCATTTGGAATCCAATTTATCGCGTACCAAGTCCGGTGAATGACGATGTGTGCGATTATCCCTTAGCACGTAACTTAGTCACTTTAGCAGTTGCAACCGCTTGCGAAGTTGCGATTAATTTTGTCGCTACGGGGAAACACCAAAGTTTCACCATTACCTTAGCTGATTTGGCTATCAAACCTTTTGATTTGTGAAACTATTATCACTAATTGTAGATTGAACCGTGGCTACTCCCATTCCGCTCTAAGATTACCGAAAAATTTTAGGTTGGGTTGAGGAACGTAGCGCTTCGCTTACACTGCGCGAACACCGCAGGTGTGCCTGAGCCGCAGCAAAGCTGAACGGCACAACCCAAGACCAACGTTGGGTTTCACTCCGTTTAACCCAACCTACTTCATAGGAAATCTTCGGCGTTGCTGATTAAAAGTATGATTTGCCCCCAACCCCCAAATAAGCGGGGAGAAGAATAATTTCAAGTCCCCCAAAATTGGGGGATTTAGGGGGCTAGTAAATATGAGAAAAATAAATTCATATTTCAATTCAGCAACGCCAAATCTTCTACCGGGAAGGGAGTATTACTCTACTAAATAAACTTTGTCAATTTTTATTGAAAGCTTATCAGTAGAGCTTATAGTTTGATTCTTTGTCCTATCCGGAAACCATCAATATTTACTGAAATAAGGGTGTATAATAAGTTCACGGTTTACTGTAATTTTATGCTTGCCGTATCCGTGCGCTTTATTGATATTAGGGATTAAAACAAAACGAGATATTATGGAGCATAACGAACAAGGACAACGCAATAGTGCAGCAGAAGACTTCCAAAAATCCCTAGATCAGTTACAGCATCTGTTAGAAGAAAATCAAAGTCAAGAACAACCAGAAAAAGAAAAAGAAAAAGAATTAGAAGTTGATAATACCGAACTAAAGCCACCAGTTGAAAAATCACCAAAATTTAACTTAGCTGAGTGGGAAGATGCGGTAGCTGATATTGAACAATATTTTGAAAGTAAAGATAAAGATAAAGATAATTAAATAATTGTTCCTACAGACAAAACAAATTTCTAGTAGTGGGTTAAAGGATTATATCTGAAAAGACAAGTATCTTGCTCTCATTACGGAAATTCATTGGCATAATCAATAAGTTAATGCTTAATAATATATAAATCTAATTGGCGAAGTTTTATAATACCTCGCGAAAAAAAAGCATATTAACTAGCGAAGATTCGCTCTTTGAGAACCCTATTATTTAGACCATTAACCAGCCAACAGCCAGCCATTCCTAACTAGCTGCAAATTTTCTGACGTTGGACTTCGTATAATATTAAAGCTGCTGTAATAGCTACGTTTAAAGACTCTACTCCAGGTTGAAGTGGAATTTTCACGTTAAAATCTGCCAATTGTGACAACTCAGTCGATAAACCAGCACCTTCATTACCTAGCAAAATTAAACTTGGTTTTTGCCAATCTACTTGCCAATAAGTCAAATTTGCAGCAGGTAAAGTAGCAATTATTTGCATACCCGCTTGCTTAGCTTCCACTACTGTTGCTTGCAAATCTTCACTTAAGAACATCGGTAAACGAAACCATTGTCCAGCACTAGCACGCAAGACCTTCGGATTATCCAAATCCACGCTATTTTTACTCAACCACAAACCCGATGCTCCAGCAGCAGCAGCAGTGCGAATTATAGTTCCCAGATTCCCAGGGTCTTGTAAGGCTTCTAAAGCTATCTGCAAGCCGCTAAACGGCAATGAATTACCATGATGTCCCCGTTGAGCCGTTGCGACTACACCATCTGGATGTATGGTAGTAGCTAGCGCTTTCATCACATCTTCGCTAACAACAAGAGCGCGATCGCACTTTTCCACAGCTAGCTGCCAAAGTTGTTGGTGGTTCGCTTGCCACCCTGTAGTACAACAAACACTAACCAAAGGGTAATTCGTAATGCAAGCTTCTTCGAGTAAATGGGTTCCTTCGAGCAAAAACAATTCCTGCTTGTGCCTTTCTTTGCTAGAATGCAGCTTGCGAATTTGTTTTATCAGAGGGTTTTGTAAACTAGTCAGCACGATTTTAGGTTTCTCCAACAGCGTTCTTGGTATTTCCGATGTTTTAGAAACTGTCTGAGACTCTTAGCAGAATAATTAATTTTCAACAAGCCTCGCTTAAAACAATGCGGAACCCGGGACTTGAACCCGGAAGCCTTGTGGGGCACTAGAACCTGAATCTAGCGCGTCTACCAATTCCGCCAGTTCCGCAAATTTATTGACAAATTCTAATTTTCACTTAATGATTTACTTTTGTCAAGATAATAATTTCTTCTAAAAAGCGTGAAAAATTTATAACTGACAGACCACATCTCACTCCACAGGGAAACCTTTGGGAGCAAACCTGCGAACAGTGATAATCCACACCCGACCGGTGAAAACTATTCACAGTTCGCCGATAACTAAGTATATGTATCGCGGATATGTAGACAAATGGATTCTTTACTGTAGAATCAAAACCAACTTCCTTCCTTTATAAAATCAATTAATTACTATATGGAGGATAGAATTATTAATACTTCTAACGGTTTACCAGAGACAAATTCATCTCCTCAAGCTGACTCCTCAGTCTTAAAAGTTTGGGGTGGACGCAGTTTAGAAGGTCATGTAACCATCAGCGGAGCAAAAAATTCTGCTTTGGTGCTAATGGCTGGGGCTTTATTGTGTTCGGGAGATTGTCGCATTCGTAACGTTCCCTTATTGGCAGACGTATCGCGGATGGGCGAAGTTTTGTCAGCTTTGGGTATGCGTTTGTCGCGTTCGGGCAATATTATAGACATTAACGCCAGTGAAATTACTACCTCAAAAGCTCCTTACGAGTTAGTTACTCAGTTAAGAGCAAGTTTTTTTGCCATTGGCCCTCTTCTAGCAAGATTAGGAGAAGCACAAATGCCTTTACCTGGCGGTTGTGCAATCGGAGCAAGACCTGTGGATCTTCACGTCCGAGGTTTGCAAGCAATGGGAGCAGAAGTTCAAATAGAACATGGTATTTGTAACGCTCGCGTTACCGATGGCAGTCGCCGACTTAAGGGTGCCAAAATCTATCTAGACCTTCCCAGTGTCGGAGCTACCGAAACATTAATGATGGCTGCTACCTTAGCAGATGGCGAAACAATTATTGAAAACGCCGCACGAGAACCAGAAGTAGTTGACTTGGCCAACTTCTGCATTTCGATGGGTGCAAAAATTGAAGGAGCAGGAACCAGTAAAATCGTAATTAATGGCGTTCCTAAATTACATTCTACAGATTACAACGTAATTCCCGACCGCATCGAAGCAGGTACATTTTTACTTGCAGGAGCAATCACTCGTTCGGATTTAATCTTATCACCTGTAATGCCAGAGCATTTAATGCCGGTGATTGCGAAATTGGAAGAAATTGGGGTTCCTGTAATTGAAGAGCAACCCAATTCTTTGCGTATCAAACCAGCCCAAATTTTAAAGGCAACAGACATTGATACTATGCCTCATCCCGGTTTCCCTACCGATATGCAAGCGCCGTTTATGTCTTTGCTAGCAGTAGCAGAAGGCGATAGCATTATCAATGAAACTGTGTTTGAAAATCGCCTGCGTCATGCTTCTGAGTTGAATCGCTTGGGAGCAGATATTCGTGTAAAGGGCAACTCTGCTTTTGTCAGAGGAGTATCGGAACTATCCGGCGCACCCGTTGAAGGTACTGACTTACGAGCCGCTGCCGCTATGGTGGTGGCCGCTTTAGCAGCAAGTGGTGAAACTACAATCAAGGGTTTAAACTACCTTGACCGGGGTTACGATAGACTCGATTTGAAATTGCAGAAAATAGGAGCGAAAATCGAGCGCTTAGAAGACACCGAAGCAGATGCACTAGCAAGCAAAGCAGAAAGTTCTTCCGAAACTACTAATGGTACGGCTTCTATTTCTAACTAGTGGTCTTTTGCATTAAATTTGAGTGATTCGTTTTCTTTGAAACGCTGGGAGACGTAGCAGTGCTACGTCTCTACAAACCGTCGGAATTAATTAAATGCACTACTAGTTACGGTTCTGTTGAAATTAGTCATAAATAATGGGTAATGAATTATAATTCTGAATTTATAATTCATTACCCATAACTCATAACTACAACACGCTGTAGAGGGGGTCGCTCGTCTACAGCTTGTTGTAGTTATACTATTTTTGAGGGGTTGTAGACTAACCGTTACTCACCCCTAAATGAACCTTTCCTTTATAAAAAAGCTTGCAACACCCCATGTCCTCATCTCTCAAATCCCCATTAATCGGTCTTAAAGCGGATAATTTCCGCCATCCTCTCGATAAAGAAGCAACCAAAGCGCTTAAGCAAATTCCAGGTCTAGATATGATGGTACGGAATTTGTTGGGTCCATTAGCCGAGCAAGTTTTTTATGTGGAAAATATCGCCTCCAGCGTTTTGGTCAGCGACAAACAATTGCCTCATTTACATCAACTTTTGTTAGAAGCTTGTAAAATTCTCGATATTGAGCCTCCGCAACTCTACATTAAACAACACCCGGCTCCTAATGCTTACACTTTTGCTATGCGAGGTAAGCAACCCTTTGTCGTGGTGCATACTTCTTTGATTGATATGCTCACACCTGAAGAAACTCAAGCAGTCATTGCTCATGAGTTAGGGCATCTTAAGTGCGACCATAGCGTTTATCTCACTCCAGTAAATATATTAATACTTGCTGCAAATATTTTGCCTAATGTTGGTGCAGTCTTAGCACAAGCAATTCAAGCACAACTTTTAGAATGGGTTCGTTGCGCGGAATTCACTTGTGACCGTGCTGCATTGTTAGCAACCCAAGACCCCAAAGTGGTTATGTCAGTATTAATGAAATTGGCAGGAGGTTCACCTTCTATTGCTCCACAACTGAACCTTGATGCTTTTATCGAGCAAGCCCGCGCTTATGACGATATTAGTAAGAACGAACTCGGAGAAATGGTTAAAACTGCTAGAACTGCACAATTAACCCATCCCGTACCAGTACTGCGTGCTAGGGAAATTGACAGGTGGGCAAGTGGTAAAGATTATGAAAAGTTGTTGCTTTCGGAAAAAATAGGTTATAATAGTGAAGTTGAATCCAAGGGCCGGTGGCGGAATTGGTAGACGCAGCAGACTCAAAATCTGCCGCCGCAAGGTGTGAGAGTTCGAGTCTCTCCCGGCCCATATAAAATGAACATAACTCGAAAAAGATACCTTCTAAAGTTTTTCTGATTTTAAAAGAAAAGTTTTAGGAGGTAGATTTGTTTTTAATTGTTGTTAAAAAGTTGTACATTGATTTCCGGAAAGCAGCAAAAGGTTAATGTATCTATACTAGTGGTTGATTGCATTAAATTTAACGGGTTTGTTTTTGCGAGAAACATCGGGAGATGTAGCAGTGCTACGTCTCTACAACCCGTCAGAACAAATGAAAAGGACTACTAGTACTATCGCTTTTTTATGACTTTTTTTGAGATTTATCCTAAAGAAACCAAGAATCAAGTGAATATTAACATATTGCAGTAATACATTTATTTAGGCAATGAAAACTATTAGGTGCATTTATAATTTTCAAATTACTATTTCCATATATAGAACTTGAATTGTTAGTCTTACTGTTTTATCTGATTGATGAATATCTAACCAAGGCATAATTAAAAGTTTAGTTATAGTTTAGCCATATTGTTTCATAAATATGTGCAATGTAAATTATTTCAAGTGGTTGAGAAGAATAGTTTTAGCTTGTGTAGTATTACCAAACAACCTGACTAAATGAGCATATATAAACTATATATTTTTTATGCTATAGTTAATATATTGTAAATTTATAGTTACAGCTTAGTGTTTATAAGATAATAGGAAAAAATTAAATTATGCGACTCAAAAGATGGGAGTCTCCCCGGAAACAAGGGAGAAATGATAAAGGCAAAGGTGGAACCGCAAGAAAACGACAGCTTAAGAAACGACAGCAAATGCTACGAAAAAGATTAAAAGGCAACAGACAAGATAACGATAGTATTAATAGACAGGGAGAAGAAAAACAATCTTCTCCCTGTTTTTTTTACTAATTTTTATACGATTGCAAATAAATTACATAGTGACAATAGTTAAGTTAAATACAAGGTAAATTACTTAAATTATAAAAGATATATTATATAAAAAGGTAAAACAGTTACATTAGATACAAGTTTAAAAAACATGCTTAATAAATATATCTTTATAGATAGATTAGATACGTTTAATATTTTTTGATAAGTGATTAATTATTACTTATAGTAATTCGACTATTTAACAAATCAAATTAGCTAATTGCCACTAATTATTAAAACTTTGCTTAGTATTTATAAGGGTAATTTGCTGCTATTGTAATGCTGGTATGAACCTGGCTTATCAGCTTTGTAAAGTTAGTATAAAGTTTACTTAAAATAACTGGAAGTGCTGTTTTTTACGAGTAAATTAATATACTGTAAGGTTAAATGATTGAATAATTACCAGGGAAGCTAAAGTTAACACTAAGAGCCACTGCATCAACCTGTGTCAAGTGCCGACCATTCACCAAGTTTTAAGCAAGTAAGGCTGGGTTAAACAAACTTTTTCTATATCAGTAGTTTGGTCGAATATTCTTAGCTGTTTTAGGTGTTATAAGAGGAGTGACCTATGGTGAAGGCAGTTGCTCTGCCGACTCGGAAAGTACTAGATTTTCCGATTACTGCTTTGCGTTTGAACGAGCAAATACAAACAATTATCGAGTGGGCAAAGGAATATAAGAGTAAAACAGTATGTGTAGCAAATGTGCACATGTTGATGGAAGCACACTGGAACCCGGAGTTCGCTGGTGTATTAAAAGATGCTGATGTGGTAACTCCGGATGGTATGCCTTTAGTTTGGATGATGAAAAAGTTAGGAGCTACTTCTCAAGATAGAGTAGCTGGGTTAGATATTTTAGCTTCTATATGTACATCTGCACCAAAGCAAAATGTCAGTGTATTTTTTCTAGGTTCTCAAAAACAAATTCTTTCCGGAATGAGAAGCAAATTAAAGGAAGAATATCCTGAATTGAATATTGCAGCGATGGAACCACTGCCATTTCGTCCGCTCACTGAAAGTGAAGACGAAGCATTGATAAAAAAAATCAATGAAAGTGGTGCGGGTATAGTATTTGTATCTTTAGGTTGTCCAAAACAGGAAAAATGGATGGCTCAACATAAAGATAAAATTCAGGCTGTAATGATTGGCTTGGGTGGAGCTTTCCCTGTTTATGCAGGACTTCAGAAGAGGGCACCTCGTATAGTTAGGGAGTCTGGATTTGAATGGTTATATCGATGGTTGCAAGAGCCTCGTCGGCTTGCAGGTAGATATACAAAGACAATTCCACCATTTATGTGGTTGGCGATGAAGCAGCTGATGAGTAGTGATTATTCGGTTACTAATTCTGCTAGTAATTTGGAGTAAGACATTCTTAATTGTATTGCCAAGTACTTGTTTGTTTTTGCCTAAGCAATTTTAATAGCAACGGAACTTGGCAATTTAATTAATGAGTGATGTCTAGTTTATTAAATTGTTATTGACTTTCTAATGGTAGATTAAATTTTTCTAGCAAATATTTAAATATTTTAGTAAGTTGTTTGTTAATCCAAAATATATAAGTAAATATCCGGATATCTAATGTTTGATTAGAAATGAATGTAAAGTAATTATAATTGTTATTTGTACAATAATTGATATCAATCTGTTCAAGCATTTTACTCGAATTTACCTGTAGATAATAATTAATATATTTTGTTAAGTTAATGTTTCATTAATGTTGAACAGATAGATTTAAATTGACTTATTTTGTTGAGAAAATACATCAGGTAATTAATTATATTTTTATGTATAAACGCTCCTCTAATTCTAAACAAAATAAAATCGTGCGTTCTTCTCCTAGAGTAGTGCATCGACCTGAAAGCCGAATGCGAAATCCCATACAATTATTTAAAGATATGTGGCGGGATTTGCTAGGTTCGAGAGAACTAGCTTGGCGGCTTATGGTAAGGGATATCAGCGCTAAATATCGTCAGTCATTTTTAGGATATTTCTGGGCTGTTTTACCTGCTGTAGTGCTAGCAGCGACCTTTACCTTTGCTAGAAATGGTGGGGTTGTAAATATAGGTGATACAGGGATTCCTTACCCAGCCTACGTGATGTTTAGCATGACGCTTTGGCAAACCTTTGTAGAATCGCTTCAAGGACCGATTCAAGCTGTAGGAACTTCAAAGGCAATGTTAGCAAAGATTAACTTTCCTCGCGAAGCATTAGTTCTTGCCAAACTAGGAGAAGTATTTTTTAACTTTGGGATTAAGCTGGTTTTAATTATAGGCTTGTTCATCTGGTTCCAAATTCCGGTAACTTTCAGCGTATTTTTGGCACCAGTCGCTTTAATTCACTTAATACTATTGGGAACTGCGATTGGAGTATTTTTAGCTCCAATGAGCGGACTTTATGAAGATTTTTCTAAAGGTATTACTTTAGCAACTAGCTTTTGGCTATTTCTTACACCGGTCGTTTATCCGGTTCCAACTGATGGAATATTCGGGAGCATCGTTAAACTAAATCCCGTGACACCTTTATTAGTAACAACGCGGGAATTAGCAACAACAGGAGTAATATCGAATCCTCAAGGATTTTGGATAGCAAGTTTAGTTGCAATTTTTGGAACATTAGTTGCTTGGGTTGTCTACCGTCTTTCATTACCCTATGTAGTCGAGAGGATGAGTTCATAATTATGGTTAGCATCAATAATAAAGAAGAAATTGCACCAAAGCCACAGAATAACGATAGTGAAGTTGTTCTCTCAGTGAATGGGGTATCTAAAAGATTTTGCCGAGATTTAAAAAAGTCTTTGTTTTACGGTGTTCAGGATATAGCTAGTGAAATTATAGGCATACGGGGAAGTAGCGACAAACTTCGACCAAAAGAATTTTGGGCACTTAATGATGTTAGTTTTGAGTTACGTCGGGGAGAAGCATTAGGTTTAGTTGGTAAAAACGGTAGTGGTAAATCAACTCTGCTGCGGATTATTGCAGGTTTGATTAAACCCGATGCTGGTACTGTGGAAGTTAACGGTCGAGTAGCACCTTTGATTGCGTTGGGTGCTGGATTTAATCCAATTTTGACAGGAAGAGAGAATATTTATGCAAATATGTCAATTTTGGGTTTATCAAAGGAAGAAATTGATGAGCGATTTGATGAAGTTGTAGAGTTTGCAGAGATTGGGGATGCAATTGATTCTCCGGTAAGGAGTTATAGCTCGGGGATGGCTGCGAGATTGGGGTTTGCTAGTGCGATTCATACTGACCCGGATATTTTGCTGATTGATGAAGTTTTGGCGGTAGGAGACATTAGGTTTCGAGCAAAATGCCATCGTAGATTACATAAACTGCGTCAAAATGGTACATCTTTTATTCTAGTTAGTCATAATACGCAAGCAATACTTAATGTATGTGCATCCTCTGTTTATTTACTTAAGGGTAAGTTAATTACATCTGGAAATACAGAAGTAGTAATGAATTGTTATGAAAAAGACCTATTTTTTAAAGAAAATCAGCGACTCGACAAAACAATTGCAATATCAACTAAAAACAAAAATGAAAGCTCTGGTATAGATATCGTTAGTTTATTTTTTAGAGATAGTATAGGTAATGAAATAAAATCACCTATAACAGGTGAAGAATGTTTCTTGTCTCTTGGATATAAATCATCAATAACAGTCAATAATATTGGTATTAGTTTATTAATCAGTGAATTAAGTGGAGAAGGTCAAACCATTTTATCTTTAAGTAGTTTTAACGATAAAACTACCTTTAATGTTTTACCTGGAGAGTATGAAACAATACTTAATTTTCCATCTTTAGGTTTAAGACCAGGGTTATACACGATGAAAGTTTTTATAAGACAAGATGCTCTTCATACATATGATTGCATTGAATCTTTTAGATTTAGCGTAGAAAGTAAAGCAATTATGTCACAATGTTTATATTATCAGCCAAGAAAGTGGGAAGTGAAAAAAAAACAATAGAATTACTATGATTAAGCATCTTATGCAGAAAAAGTAAAATTTGTATGACTTACATTAACAACACCATTAATTTAAAGAGTATTTATTTTTTGTATAAACTATATGAATCAAATAAAAAGTAGACCCAATAATTTAATTAATACTAAATCATTTCATGAGGTATTTTATGAGTAATGAAGTTTTGATTGCTATTCATGGTACATATCACGATAATAATTTTGGTGATTTACTCCTAATGAAGATTTATGAAAACTGGATAAAAAACATAACATCTTCTAGAATTGTCTATCCAATGGTACCCCAAGCTCAGTTAGCTAATTTTAAGTCTAACTTTCCCGATGCATCTATAGGATTAAAAAATCTTAGGTCTTGGAAAGGACTTATTTATGCGGGAGGAGGTCATTTTGGAGAACCAAACAGCAGTGCTAAAAATGCATATAGTAAATCATGGAATAAACGCTTCTTTAAAAGACATGTGTTACCCGCTGAATTATGTATATGGAATAATATTCCATATGGGGTGATAGGAGTAGGAGCTGGTCCACTATCGAACTTCTTTGTTAAACATGAAGTTAAACGCATTTTAGCTAATGCTAAAATCCGATGTGTGCGAGATATCGATTCTCAAAAATTTGTAAACAAAACATTAAATATATCCTCTGGTGTTACAGTTTTACCAGATGCAGCCTTATCAATTAGTCAATCAGATATTCCTGAAAAAGCTTTTGAAACTATAAATAATCTTCTAGAGCCTTATAAAGAAATGCTTTTATTAGGCATACATCATCCACGAGATTTTTTACAAAATACTCCTCAATCTGAATCTATGAGAATGGGCTTGTTGGAATGTCTTAAATCTGAACCGGATGTATTACCGGTAGTTTTTTCGGATAACGGAAACAGTAAATATTCAAAACATTCTGAAGATTTAACCAAGCTTATATCTGATTTTACAGGAAAAAAGTGTTTGTCATTACCTTTTCAAGGCGTATGGGAAACAGTTGCCCTGATATCACAATTTTCAGCAGTTTTAACTACAAAGCTACATGTAGGAATTGTTGCTTATGCTTTGGGAGTTTATTGTGAGTCATTCGCACTTCATTCAAAAGTAAAGCGCTTTTATCAACAAGTAAATCGAAGTTCTCAATGCTTGATGTTGAACGAAGCAGATAAGACTAACAGTATCACAAAGATTAATCGTGCAATTGAACTAAGTCGTAATAAAGTTTCAATTAGAGATGCAGAATGGCATGAAATAAAACAATTAGCACAACAAAACCAAACATTAGTTGCTTCTTTTCTCGAAAAAATACGTTAGTCAAAATATGTCAGGTGTATATTTTATAGAATATCTTTGTTGACTTGATACTTGAAAAATTCACTTTATTTCTCGCTTTTACAATTTCGCGATTTATTTGCGTCAAAAAATATGCCCAAACTTCTATTTGTCACACAACGTCCTTTTTATCCAGATTCTTCTGGAGGTGGTCAAAATTCCGCTCTTTATCTATTAAATAGTTTGAAAAAGTTAGGTTGGCAAATTGAAATAATTTGTGCGCGTAAATTTCGTTCTCAGTATTTCCGCAATTCATCCTGGCAATCCATAAAGCGTTTTAAACTTCCATTTCCATACGTAATGGATGAAGATTTCGGATATCCTTGCTGGCGACTAATTAGCGAATTTAACGATAAACACAGATGGCTAAAATTTCTAGAACAACGTTTGCAGGAATATAAACCTGATATTGTACTCGGTCATTGTCATCCTCAATGTGAACTGCTTAAATACTCACAAAATAGAGGCTACCAAAGTTTTTATTTTGCTCGATGTACAGACCATTTTGAAGCGGGTCATGTTGTTCCAGATGGTATTCATGTTTTAGCTAATTCTCCTTTTGCAGCTTCAGTTATTGCTGAAATTAGTGGTCAAACCCCTGAAGTAATTTTGCCATTTATTGAACGGGAGCAATATAAAGTCAGTAGCCACCAACGTAAATATATTACATTTATTAATCCTGTTCCTCACAAAGGAATTAATATAGCAATTGAGACTGCTCGTCTTTTACCTACAGAAAATTTTCTTTTTGTTAAGGGTAAATCAGTAGCTTACAAAAATAAGCAAAACTCTCTTTTGGAACCAGCTTATGAACTTCCGAACATAGAAGTTTGGGAGCACCAGCAGGATATGCGCTGCGTATATGAAGTTACCGATATTTTACTTGTCCCTTCCCAATATAATGAAACTTTTGGACGAATAATTGTAGAGGCACAAGTTAATAGTATCCCAGTAGTAGCAGCTGATGTTGCAGGAATTCCTTATAGCTTAGGAAAAGGTGGAACTCTAGTTAAACCTAATGATAAACCTCAAGCATATGCAGATGCATTGAACCAACTACGTAAAGATGAAAATTTTTATGCAGAAATATCTGCTTTAGCTCTCAAAAATAGTCAGCGTATTGAGTTCGATCCTAAATATCAGGTACAGAAATTCATTAACTTTGCTGAAAATTGCATCCAAGAAAAACAATCTCCATTAGTAGAAAGTAATACTTAAGAAAACTAAAAAAAGAATTATTTGAATAAGTGCCTAAATAGAAATTTTATTTTATGAGCAAAATTTTAGTCACGGGAGCAGCAGGATTTGTTGGCTTTCATCTAAGCCAAAAACTACTAGCTAATGGCGAAACTGTCATCGGTATTGATAACTTAAATGATTACTACGATGTCAGCTTAAAACAAGCACGCTTGGAACAATTATTCAGCCACAACAATTTCCAATTCTTTCAATTAGACTTGGCAAATCGCTCAAAAGTAGATGAGTTATTTACTAACAGCAAACCTGAAATAGTAGTTCACTTAGCAGCTCAAGCAGGTGTTCGTTATTCACTAACTCACCCTCATGCTTACGTTGACGGTAACTTGGTAGGCTTTACCAATATCTTAGAAGGATGCCGTCATGCAGAAGAAGTACAACATTTAGTATATGCTTCCTCTAGCTCAGTTTATGGCGCAAATACCAAAATTCCGTTTGCTGTAGGTGACCAAGTTGACCAACCAGTTAGCTTGTATGCAGCAACGAAAAGAGCTAATGAATTAATGGCATATACTTACAGCCATTTATACCAAATACCAACAACCGGTCTGCGATTTTTTACGGTTTACGGTCCTTGGGGTAGACCTGATATGGCCTACTTTTCATTTACTCAAGCAATTTTGAGTGGAAAGCCAATTAAGGTATTTAATTACGGTAAAATGCGCCGAGATTTTACCTATATTGATGACATTGTAGAAGGAATAATTAGAGTTACTAACAAAATTCCTCAATCGAATTCAACTACAGAAACAAAATCAGCACCTTACAAAATTTACAACATAGGTAACAATCAGCCCGTTAATTTAATTGATTTTATTGAGACATTAGAAAAGCATCTTGGTGTAGAAGCTGAAAAAGAATTGCTCCCAATGCAACCCGGAGATGTTCCAGAAACATACGCTGATATCGAGGATTTAATCAAAGATACAGGTTTTAAACCTAAAACATCGTTGGATGTTGGTCTGAAATATTTTGTAGATTGGTATCGTTCTTATTACCGTGTATAAAAAGATGAATACATCAACGCCTAAAATTAGCGTATTAATGTCAGCATATAATGGCTCTATTTATCTGAGAGAGTCTATAGAAAGCATTCTCAATCAAACTTTTACCGATTTTGAATTTATTATAATTAATGATTGTTCTACTGATAATAGTTGGGAAATTATCACCGAATACGCAGAGCAAGACCAGCGCATTAAACTAGTTAATAATCAGGAAAATATTGGTTTAACAAAGTCTCTGAATAAAGGATTGAATTTAGCTCGAGGAGAATACATTGCTCGTCAGGATGCAGATGATGTATCGTTACCTCAACGCTTTGAAAAAGAAGTATTAGTATTAAATAATAATCCAGAGGTTGCTTTAGTCTCTTGCGATATTGAAATTATTGATTCTCAAGGAAATCCCATAGACAAACTTCAAAGAGCTTGTGAACCTGATTTGGTAGAGTGGTATTTAATATTTTGCAATCGCTTGGCAGGACACAGCCAAGTTATGTTTAGGCGAGAGCTAGTTGTTAACTTGGGAGGCTATTGTGAAAGTTATCGCTATAGCCAGGACTACGAACTTTGGTGTCGTATAGTAAAGCTTGGAAAAATCCTTATCTTACCTGAAATACTACTACAGCAGCGTCGTCATGAAGGGAGTATTTCTAAATCTAAAACTGAAGAGCAAAACGCTTATGCTTTTGCTGTAACAAGGCAAAATATTAGTCAACTAATTGGTAAAGAAATTAGTTTAGAAGAAGCAAAATATTTAATGTATTTTTGGGTAACATTTTCACCCAGTCGTAAAGCTCCCATGATACATAGCAGAATTAAAGAGATAAAAAAAGCATTTATTGAACAAAAAAAATCACAAAGTTTTTCTGAGGAAAATATTTCTTTGAAGTTGGATAATTTGATTGGAAATCAGTTTGTTAGGTGGATAAAATATTTGAATATATATTCAAACTTTTTGTCAAAAATACTCATTTCTTTTTATGGTTTAGTGTGGAAACCTTTTGGAGTATTAGAAAGTTGGATGTAAAACTATGAATAACACAATCAGCGTAGTAATACGCACAAAAAACGAGGCCAAAGACATAGGAAAATGTTTGGAACTGATTGCAAATCAATCTATTCGACCTTTAGATATTATCTTAGTTGATTCTGGCTCTACTGATGGAACTGTAGAGATTGTTAAGCAATGGCAGGATGTAAAAATAATCGAAATGCCAGCTGCTGAGTTTACATTTGGACGCTCCTTGAATATAGGTTTTGCAGCAGCAAAAGGTGATGTAATAGTTTCTATCAGCGCTCACGCTTTTCCCTGCGACCAATATTGGTTAGAAAATAATCTCAAGCACTTTGATAGTCCTAATGTTGCAGCTGTTTACGGCAAACAAGTACCTCACCCTGATGCTTGGCCTCCCGTACAGCGGGAGTATTTAAGCTTTTACGGAGAACAAATACTTATTCAAAGCGACCCAGATAATTTAAAAGACCATATTTTTTCTAACGCTAATTCTGCTATTCGTCGTCAGTGTTGGGAAGAACGTAAATTTGACGAACAACTGACTGGTTCGGAAGATATGGAATGGGCATGGGCGATACTTAAATTAGGCTACAAAATTATCTATGAACCAGCAGCAGGTGTATACCATTCCCATAATGAGCCTCTCAATAAACTTTTCAAAAGAAGCTATAGAGAGGCTTTTGCAATTAAGGAAATCTATAATAATCACAGAAGTTTTGGTGATGCTTTAATCAGTTGGCTACGCATTACTAAAACTGACATGAAGTTTATTCTTAAAAATAAATCAGATTATCGTTGGCTGTTGCGAGTTCCTTTCTATCGTTTGGCTGCCCAATGTGGCGGTATTAAACCTTATATTTCATTCGATTTATCAAAGCCATTGCCATTAATACTACGGCAAAGCAAAACTAAATCGCAATCAAGTAACTCTCCTAATTAGTAATTAGTAAATTAAAATATTTCACTTTTTAAATTTAGTTGGGCAGCACATAAATTTATTTTACCTAATAGCAATTATGTCAACATTATCTTTATCAAAAACAATAGAATATATTCCCGTAGTTTGTGCCGCTGACAATAATTATGCTATGCCATTGGCCGTAATGGCTAGTTCTATTCTTGCAAATTTAGCAGAAGATAAAAAATTACTGCTATTTGTTATTGATGGAGGAATCAAAGAAGATAATAAACGAAAGATTCTTACTTCTTTAGACGCGAATCGCTGCAACGTAAAATGGTTGAATCCACCAACCGAGGAACTGCTTGAGAAGATGAAAATATCGGGTCATTTGTCAATTGTAACCTACTACAGACTTTTGCTTCCCGAACTAATATCATCTGAATTTGAAAAACTAATTTATTTAGATTGCGATTTAGTCGTAAATCATGACTTAAATGAGCTATGGAAAATTGATTTAGAAGACAATTATTTACTTGCAGTTCCTGAAATTAGATTTCCTTACATGTCTCAAATATTGCCTAATTTTGATAAATTAGGTCTCTCCTCTGATTGTAAGTATTTTAATGCTGGGGTGTTAGTAATTAATCTTGCAAAGTGGAGAACTGACCAAATTGGTTTAAAAGCGATTGAATATGTAGAAAAGAATTTAGAACACATTATCTTTCACGACCAAGATGCATTAAATGTAGTGCTTGCAGGTGAATGGGGAGAACTTGAGCCTAAATGGAATCAAACCCCATTCATTAATGACTATTCATCATGGAAAGATAGTCCTTTTGATGAACAAACTTTTAATAATGCTGTTAATAACCCTTGTATCATTCACTTTGCTTCTAAGTTTAAACCTTGGAATACATATCAATATGGAGAAAAAGATAAAAAACTGTTTCATAAATATCTTGACATGACAGCATGGGCTGGAAAAAGATTTACGTTATGGACGGCAATTTATAAAAAACTAACAAGGATTATTTTCCGTAATAACAAAAGATAAAAGATAAAAATATATTTATATAGCTGTAAAAACTAGAAATAAGAACCAAGGATAATTTAAGAATGGAATCTAAGCCATTAGTTAGCATCTTAATCAATAACTATAATTATGGTCGCTTTGTTGGTCAAGCAATAGATAGCGCATTGGGTCAAACCTATGAAAATATTGAAGTAATTGTGGTGGATGATGGTTCTAATGACAATTCTCGGGAGGTTATTAAAGGTTATGGAAATCAAATAATTTCAGTACTTAAGAAAAATGGAGGACAAGCTTCAGCTATAAATGCGGGTTTCGCAGCAAGTAAAGGGGATATTATTTGCTTGTTAGATGCTGATGATATTTTCTTACCTGAAAAAGCTGCGGAAATTGTTAATTTTTTTAATTTAAATCCAGATATTGATTGGGCTTTTAATGAATCTGCGCCGATGCAGTCGGATGATATTATGACTGCGGATTTAAAAGCTACTTATAAAGAAATTTATAATAATAATGATGATAAAATCACAAAAAAAATTGATTTTAAAAATAATCTTATCAATGCCGAATTGCCTAATTTTACACCTTCCACATCGAACTTATGCTTTTCTCGAAAGCTTTCAGAAAAAATGTTTCCTCTACCTGAAGAGAGGGGATGTTCTGGGCTTGCTATTTGTGACGCTTATCTAAAGTTAATAGCAGTTGGATTGGCTACTGGCTGTGCATCTAAACGAAACTTAGGTATTTTCAGGCTACATCAAAAAAACCTGTATACTACTCAAGATATTACCAATAAAAGAAAAATTTATTCTGAAATATTTCTTGCCACTGCTTACTATATGCGAGCAGAATTTCCGCTTTTTTCCAAGTTAACTAAAAAATTATTTTCTAAGGCATATGCTACTTATTTAAGAAATAAAAGTAATGATGAAATGTCAAATAGATTAATTAACAATTATTTTGATTATTTAAGTTTTTCAGAAAAAATAGAAGTTAATTGCAAGACTTATTACTATTTTATCAAGTTAGGTTTTAAAGATTTGGTATAAAATAATAATATTGCGCTTTCTTAAATTGGAGTAACTTAGTAAATAAAAATATAGTATATGGATTCTAATTCAAAAGCACTAGTCAGCATTATCATCAACAATTACAATTACGAACGCTTTCTCCCCGAGGCAATTGATAGCGCTATAAATCAAACTTATCAAAATACTGAAATTATTGTTGTTGATGACTGTTCTACCGATAATTCTCGGGATGTTATAGCATCTTATGGTGAGAAAATAATTCCCGTTTATCATCAAGTAAATGGTAAGCAAGCAGCAGCTTTTAATAGCGGGTTTGAGAAGAGTAAAGGTGAAATTATCATTTTTTTAGATGCTGATGATTACCTTTTCCCAAATGCTGTAGAAAATATTGTTTCTGTTTGGAAACCATCACTTGCTAAGGTGCATTACCGCTTGCAAGTAGTAGATAGCAACAGGAAACCTTTAGGATTTACTTATCCCCAAGGAGGTAAAAAATTATCGAGCGGTGAAGTTTGGAAAATTACCCTTGAGTATAGTCGTTATGTTGGTGTTGCTACTAGCGGTAATGCTATCAATCGCAAAGCTCTATCTAAAGTTTTTCCTGTTCCGGATGAATATAAGCTTTCAGCAGATGACTATCTTTCAATCCTAATTCCTTTTTATGGGGAAGTAGTTGCAATTGAAGAACCAATAGCAGCTTATCGGATTCATACGAGCAATCAATGGGCTTTGGCTACGGTAAGCGGAGAACGTTTTCATCGATTTGTACGACATGACGTACAAAATTATGCGCTCTTAAAACAAAAAGCTAGTGAATTAGGCTATGAATTACCTCAAGATTTAGAACAGCGTTCTATAGGACGTTTATGGTCGCGGATGGCTTCTTTACGTCTAGACCCTCACAATCATCCTGTTGCTTCGGATAATCTTTTTAAACTAATTTATTTAGGTATCCGCTCGCTGTGGAAGTATTCAGACAATAGCTTGCTAAAAAAACTAATTTTCAGTTTGTGGTTTATCTGGGTAGGATTGCTACCTTTACCTTTAGCAAAGATAGGGATTGTTTGGTTATTTGTTCCCCATAAACGTCCAAAGTTATGGGGTGGATTGAGAAAAATTTTTTCGACCAACTCGTCACGGGAGAAGTTAGCATGACTACTTCTTTAAATTGTGAGTTGAGGTTTGCTAATTTTATAAGGGTGAGAGATTATTAATGCGCGTAGCAATTGTCAGAACAATGCCCGATTTTAGCATGGAGGTTTACGCGAATGGTGTAATTTCCGGGCTAAAAACGGTGCGTCCAAACTGGGAAATTATTGATTTAAAACCCCAGCCAGTTGATAGAAAAAGTCAGTCTCCTATACTTAGAATCCAGAAATTCTACGAGCGTTTTTGGAGGTTTCCGCAATTGGTAAAACACCAGGTTGCGGATGTTTATCATATTCTTGATCATAGCGAAGCACATATTACTTATGGACTAAAAAAACTAGGTAAACCTGTTGCTGTCACCTGTCATGATTTAATCAATTTTTACTATAAAGATAATCTTCAAGGCTCAGTAACGCTGCCATTTCTCAGTCATGGAATGTGGCTGCATTCTGTTAAAGGTATGAAGCAAGCTGATGCTGTAGTCACGGTTTCTTCAATGACAGCTAAAGATGCGACCAAAATTTTAGATATTGAATCAGCCCGGATTTCAATAGCTCCTAATGCTGTTGAAGCTATATATAAGCCTTTACCTGAAGAAGAAATAGATAAGTTGCGTCAGGAATCTAGAATTTCACGAAAAACTTTGTGTTTATTAAATGTTGGTTCTAATCATCCTCGAAAGAATATTGATACTGTTTTGAAAGCTATAGATACTTTAAAGCAACAAGGAGTATCGGTTATTTTCTGGAAAGCAGGTGCAGATTTTAATGAAGAGCAAAAAATATTTATTCGCGATAGAAATTTAGAAAATAATATAACTTATTTAGGACAGCCTGATAAATCAAATTTAGTTCAAATTTATAATGCTGCCGATATATTAATAGCACCTTCTTTTCACGAAGGATTTGGAATAACGCTTTTAGAGGCAATGGCTTGCGGTACTCCAGTTATCACTTCTAATGTTTCAGCAATGCCTGAAGTAGTGGGTGATGCTGGAATATTAGTTGAGCCTAATGATTATCAATCAATGGCAAATGCTGTGATTCATCTTCAAAAAGATTCAACTTTCAGACAAATTTTAATAGAAAAAGCATTGACAAGAGTTAAACAATTTACTTGGGAATCTACATCCGAAAAAATAGCACAAATTTATGAAGAATTGATGGAACGGAGTAATACAAAAAAATCAATATAAATAATACAAAATTTACTGATAGTATGAAGATTTATCTATACCGAAGTCAGTTTCCACCCAAGGGTGACAAGATTAATAGCGGATTATCAAAAGCAATAGATGGTTTGGCTTCTGGACTGGTAAAATGCGGTGCTGAAGTCACAATTTTATGTGAAGCATCTGCTGATAATGAAAGTTGTTATCAAACTCCTGCTGGCTATGTGATTCGATGCTTTGCTAACCCAATTCAACATCGTCCATCTTTTCAAACTTCCGTAGGACTTAAACAATATATTAGTCAAAATTTAGATAGCAATAGTTTGGTAATTCTTAACGGTATACTTCATGCCAATGTATATGCAGTGTCTCGTCTATTAAGAAAACGCAAAATTCCATATATACTAGCTCCTCATGATGTATATCATCCCAATATGTTCAAAAAAAATCCACATTTGAAATGGACTTATTGGTACCTATTAGAGAAATTTTTATTAAAGAATGCTTTAGCAATTCAACTATTAGAAAAAAAACAGTCAAAATGGTTAAACAAATTAGGAGTTAATCAAAAAACTATTGAAGTACCTAATGGAACTTATGGTGATGATATACCATCTGAATCAGTACTACAATGGAATGTAAACAAGATACCAAAAATTTTTTATTTTGGTCGTATTGATAGCCATCACAAAGGTTTAGATATTTTACTGGATGCATTTGCTCAAGTTTCTCAGACCTCTAATGTCCAGCTAACAATTCAGGGACCCGATTGTGGAGACCAGAGCAAGTTAGAAAAACAAGCTGACCAGCTATGCTTAAAAAATGTTTCTTTTATTAAACCAGAATATGATAAATCAGCTTCGTTAGTAATCGCTTATTCTGATATATTTGTTCTTCCTTCACGCTTTGAAGGTTTTGGAATTGCTGCTTTGGAAGCAATGTTAGCTGGACGGGTCTTGCTAGTTTCACAAGAAGCTGGTATTGCTCCACATGTAGAAAAAGCCGGTTGTGGTGTTGTCGTAGCACCGGAAGTGTCTAGGATTGAATCAGGATTCTTGCAATTATTAAAACGACGTTCGGAATGGAGGGAAATGGGATTAAGGGGACGTAATTATGCTTTAGAGTATCTTAACTGGGAAAAAATTGCTTCACAAGCCTTAGAAGATTATAAATTATTGGTTCGTTGATAGAGTGTTTTTTTTAGAAATTTAACTGCATTAATTAGCAGACAAATTAGAATTATTAGAGCAACTACAAAACTTAATTTTTAGGAGAAAATAAATATGCAATTAAACATTCTTGACTGTACTTTACGCGATGGTGGCTATTACACAAACTGGGATTTTTCTAATAGCTTAGTTCAAAACTATATTAGAACTATGGCGGATTTGCCGATTGATTATATTGAAATTGGTTATCGCAATCCGACTCAATCAGCCTACCAGGGCGAATTTTATTATTTGCCTAACTCTAGTTTAATGTCGCTTTATAAGATTGTTAATGGCGGGCCAAAACTAGCAATAATGCTAGATGCGAAGAATTGCAATCCCGGTGATGTACCCAATCTTCTTAATGATTGCCGCGATGTTGTTAAGCTAGTTCGCATGGCTGTTAATCCTGCCAAAATAGAAGATGGAATCGCACTCGCGAAAGCTGTTAAAGAATGTGGTTTTGATGTTGCTTTAAATTTGATGTACCTCTCCAAAGCTGGAGATGATTACAGCTTTTTATCCAGGTTTGAAGATTTAGAAAATGTAGTCGATTATCTTTACTTGGTAGACTCTTATGGTGCTTGCTATCCACAGCAGGTAAGAGAAGCAGTAAAGTTTGCTGTGGATAATTTACCGCAAAAAATCGGCTTCCACGGTCACGATAATATCAGTCTTGCTTTTGCTAATGCTCTTGCAGCAATAGAAGCTGGGGTAGATATTATAGATGCTACAGTTTTGGGTATGGGTCGTGGAGCAGGAAATTTACGTACAGAATTGATAATTGCTTATTTCGCTCAGGTTTTTGATAAACCCATAGATTTATCTTCTTTAGCTGATTTGCTCGAAACTTTCCAGACCATGAAGAATCATTATGGCTGGGGTTCGGAACTACCTTACATTGTCTCTGGGTTGGCAGACCTACCGCAAAAAGATGTGATGGAATGGTTGGGTAAAAAGCGTTATTCTACAAGTACAGTAGTTCAAACACTGCAAGGAAAACAGCAAAATATATTCCCGAATCAAACTTATCCAAAACTAAGCGATGCTGCAAAAAATCTTGATTTACAAAACTTCAAGACTTGCGTAATTGTTGGTGGAGGTTCCACAGCTGCGGAACATTCTGGTGCTATATCAGAATTTGTGAACAAACAGCAGGGATTGTTAATTCACTCTAGCTTAAAAAATGCTGAGGTTTATAGCAAAGCAAAAATTCCTCAAATTTTATGTTT
Organism: Calothrix parasitica NIES-267; assembly: GCF_002368095.1. Lineage (GTDB taxonomy): Bacteria > Cyanobacteriota > Cyanobacteriia > Cyanobacteriales > Nostocaceae > Rivularia > Rivularia parasitica. Next base: position 8,566,798 of record NZ_AP018227.1, read on the forward strand.
ACCGGGTCGTGAAGCAGAAAAGCTGAAGAGACTAGCTGCTGAAGATTTGCACAACCAGTTTAAAGGTTATGTATTATCTTCTAGTCCTCGAATGACATCTGTAGTTCCCAGAGAATTATCAGAAAAAACTTTTGAGGTTGAACCGATTACCCAAATCCGAGATAATTCTCAAATAGCATTGATGCAGCAAGATTCTCCTTTGGGTATTGGTTTGAGTATTGCTCAAGCTTTAAACATTGAATCTGTATATCTGAGCGGATTTGATGGTTATCCCGGTGGAAATGAAGTAGAGCAAGAATTAGCGATGGAAGTACAGGATATTCTCGAATATTTTACTACTTCTAATATAAATATTCGCGTCAGAAGTTTAACTCCAACTCGTTACGATTTGCAGCAGCATTCGGTGTACGCTTTACTTAGAAATTGAACTGGGGAGAGTATCAACTGTGACAATACCTTGTAAAGCCATTATTTTCGATTGCGATGGAGTTATATTTGACTCCAACGCATTAAAGACAGCTGCTTTTCGAGAAGTGTTAGCGGCTTATCCTCAAGAAGTTGTAGATGATTTTATTGTTTATCACCAAACTAACGGTGGTATTTCTAGATATATAAAGTTAAGGGTTTTCTTTACAGATTTTCTCAAAACTTCAGTTGATGAGGAAAAATTACAAAAGCTCTTAGATGATTTTGGTAGTTCCTGTCAGCGACTTTATCAACAAGCAGATTTAACACCTGGTTGTGAAACTGTTTTAGAACAGCTTTCCCAACATATTCCTCTTTACGTTGCTTCTGGTAGCGATGAAGCGGAATTACGACAAGTTTTTGCTGGGAGAAATTTGGATAAATATTTTAAAGGTATTTACGGTTCTCCTAAAACTAAACAAGATTGTGTTGCTGAAATTATCCAAAAATTAGATTTTCGCAAAGAAATAGTTTTTGTTGGGGATGCAGAATCGGATTGGAAAGCAGCTACGAAAGCAAATCTAAACTTTGTGTTTATGGCTAAATTTTCTGATGCTGCTGATTCGATGAAACAAAAAGCCTTAGAAAATAATTTTCCAGTAATTGATACTTTGTCAGAATTATTATCATTGCTCGACTATACGCAGTTATCAATGTCCGGAAATAACCAGTAACCACTAGAAATACATATATTTATCAGGTGCATTTAGTACAATTCTCTGCCTAAAGAATTAACCAATACTAGGAATTGTTTAAATGCCATATTCTAACTTACCTATCATCGCTTTCTTACCCTGTCGTCGCGGTAGCGAAAGAGTTAAACAAAAGAATACTAGACCGTTTGCGAATATTGAAGGTGGATTGACAAAAATTAAAATGGAGCAGCTATTAAACTGTTCTGAAATTGATTCGATTGTTGTTTCTACCGACGACCCACAAGTTGCTGAAACTTGTCAAAAATTGGCAAGCAATCATACAAAAAATGTCAAAATTCTCGAACGTCCCGCTCATTTAGCAACTTCCACTGCTTCCACAGATGATGTAGTTAAATATATCCCAGAAATTATTTCGGATGGGATAATTTTGTGGACTCATGTAACTTCTCCTTTTGTGGATAGTTCTGTTTATAGTAATGCAATTCGCTCATTTTGGGAAAAGTCAAAAGATGGTTATGACTCATTAATGAGCGTTACTAGAGTACAAAAGTTTCTCTGGAATGAAAATGGGCCAATTAATTACGACCGAGAACAAGAAAAGTGGCCTCGGACGCAAACTTTACCGGTAATTTATGAAGTAAATAGTGCTATCTTTTTAGCTCCGATTGAAATATATATTCAGCAGCAAGATAGAGTCGGTAAAAAAGTAATACCTTTTGAACTTTCTGCATCCCAAGCAATGGATATTGATTGGGAAGAAGATTTTAAATTAGCACAGGAGTTGTGGCAACATGACAAATAATACTAGTAGCGGTTTTGATAAATTAATGTGGGCTGATGACCAACTTATCGGTCTTTATAATTTAGCTCAACGAACAAAGTTTTTTCTTTCTGGTGGTTCCAAGAAACGCGGAATGGGGAGAAATAAGGAACTTAAAAATAAGCATTTAGGAAAGCGCTGCTTTATTGTAGGCAATGGCCCATCAATTAAGCAACAGGATTTAACTTTGCTTAAAGACGAATATACTTTCTTCGTCAATCACTTTTATCGTCATCCTCAAATAGCAGAAATTAATCCTAAATATTATGCCATTATCGACCCCAAATTAATTACTGGGGAATGGCCAATTACAATGCTTGATGAAATTCTGGAAAAATGTCCGGAAGCAAAATTATTAATGTCGGCTCAGTACCAAGGTACACCAAAAATTACCGCTTATGCGGATAAAGCTGATATAACTTGGGTATATCCCAATCAGTTTTTACATCAAGGTTTTTCATGTACATCTGATATTTCGACTTGTATTGGTGGGTCAAACGTTAGTACCCTCTGTTTATTTTCTGCGATTCATATGGGGTTCACAGATATTTATTTAATGGGTATTGATTGTGATGGTATTTTCCGCGATTTAGTCGAACAAAGTTCTCACTTTTATGATGCTGAAGTGGAAAATATTGGTGATAACGACCCCGAACTTGTTGTCAGACATTTACGAATGTCAATTCAAGGTTTGCATGGTTGGAGAGTAATCGCTGATAAATACAAAGATTCAAAACACAGAATTGTGAATTTGACTAAGGGTGGTTTACTCAACGTTTTTCCTCGCGAAGACTACGAAACTGTAGCTTTAAATAAGTCAAAATCTGATTCAGTCGCAGTAGCAAGTAAATAGTTTGATAACCCAAGCATGAAGTCATATGAAAATTTTGATATCCGCTTACTCCTGCGAACCGGGAAGGGGTTCTGAACCTGGAATTGGTTGGAATATTGTCCGCGAAGTTGCTAAATATCACGAAGTTTGGGTATTAACTCGTCCCGATGAAAGTAGTGAAGTTATTAATGCTGAATTAGAAAAAAATCCCTGTCCTAATCTGCATTTTATTTATTTTACTTTACCGATTTTTCCAGGTAGCTGGAGATGGGGTAATGGTGCTATTCACCTTCATTATTATTTATGGCAGATTCAAGCCTATTTTGTAGCAAAAAAACTTCATCGTCAAATAGGCTTTGATATAGTCCATCATGCTACTTTCGGGAGACATTCTACCCCTAGTTTTATTTCTCTTTTACCAATTCCTTTTATTTGGGGACCCGTCGGGGGAGGAGAAACAGCACCAAAACCTTTCTGGAAAGATTTTAGTTTTCGGGGGAGAGTATACGAAATATCGCGGGACTTGCTACGTCGGGTAGGAGAGATAGACCCATTTGTCGCTTTTACTGCTAGACGCAGTGCTTTAGCATTAGCAGCAACTGAAGAAACTGCACAAAGGTTGCGTTTATTAGGTGCGAAAAACGTCCAGATATTTTCTAATGCTGGTTTACCGAAAGCCGATATCGCTCGTTTATCAAAGTTTTCACAGCCGGATAATCATATTATCAGATTTGTTAGTATTGGTCGGTTATTGCATTGGAAAGGTCTGCATTTAGGTTTGCGTGCTTTCGCTTTGGCTAACATCGATAATGCCGAATATTGGGTTATTGGTGACGGACAGGAAAGGAAGAGTTTAGAAGCATTAGCTGAAGAATTAGATATAGCTGATAAAGTCAAATTTTGGGGTATTTTGCCAAGGGAAGAGACTCTGAATAAGCTGGAAATGTGCCATGCATTAGTTCATCCGAGTTTGCACGATTCAGGGGGCTGGGTTTGTGCGGAAATGATGGCTGCGGGTCGTCCGGTGATTTGCTTGGATTTAGGAGGACCAGCGGTTCAGGTAACAAAAGAAACTGGTTATAAAATCCCTGCTAATACACTCGAAAAATCTTTGGATGGTTTAGCAAAAGCGATGATGGATTTAGCTAATAATCCTGAAACCGTACAAAGTATGGGGAAAGCTGGACAAGTTAGAGTTAGCAATGTGTTTGACTGGGAAGTCAAAGGAAAAACTTTAGCTCGATTTTACAACGAGGTATTGAATCAACAAACTGAATCAGAATTTATTGATATGGATAATGCTAATTTAAGTAGTACTTATGAAAAATGATATTGGCGATTCTTATTTTCCAACTACTTGACTTATATAAATTATTGAATAGGGAATAGAGAACAATATATAAATCCACATGTTATTAATTATGTCAAGTAGAGAAATTTATTCAAAATTTTTCTACTTGATAATTCAGTTTTTACTCTATAACTCTATATCAAAATTTTATTATTAATCTCATCATTATGCGTATATTAACTGCCCATAACTACTATCAAATTCGCGGAGGGGAAGACGAATGTTTTGAAGCCGAAAATAAATTATTGCGGGAAATGGGAGAAGATGTTGAAATCTATCAAGAAAACAATGACCGTGTAGCAGAAATCAGTAAATTACGTATGGCTGCCGATACTATATGGTCTAAAGAAGCTTATGAAAAACTCCAGCAACGATTAATAAAAAAACCATTAGATGTAGTTCACGTACATAATTTTTTTCCTCTTATTTCTCCCTCAATTTATTATGCAGCTAAAGCTCAAGGAGTTCCTATAGTTCAGACTTTGCACAACTATCGGCTTATTTGTCCTAATGCGTTATTCTTTCGTGAAGGAAAAGTTTGTGAGGATTGCTTAGGTAAATTCATCCCTTATCCAGGAGTTCAGCATGGTTGTTATCGAGAAAACAAAGTTGCTAGTGGTGCTGTAGCGACAATGTTGGGAGTACATCGTGCAATGAATACCTGGACACAAATGGTAGATTTATATATCTGTTTAACTGAATTTGCCAAACAGAAATTTATCCAAGCAGGTATCCCAGCAGAGAAAATAGTAGTCAAACCGAATTTTGTTAGCCCCGAACCTACAGTTGGTTTTGGTAAAGGTGGTTATGCTTTATTTGTAGGTAGACTTTCAGTTGAAAAAGGTTTAGATACCTTATTGGCAGCTTGGGAACAATTGGGAGAACAAATTCCTCTGAAAATTGTCGGGGATGGTCCTTTAGCCCCGGATGTTTTAGAAGCTACGAAACGCTTTCCTCACATAGAATGGTTGGGACGCAGACCGATGTCAGAAGTACACGATTTGATGGGAGAAGCTATGTTTTTAGTCTTTCCATCCAAATGGTATGAAACCTTTGGTCGCGTAGCTATCGAAGCCTTTGCTAAGGGTACCCCCGTAATTGCAGCAAATATTGGCGCGATCGCCGAAATAGTTTCTCCCGGAAAAACTGGACTTCACTTTGAACCTGGTGTTCCGGAAGACCTAGCAAACAAAGTGAAGTGGGTTTTAGGGAATCGAGAAAAAATGGCTCGAATGCGCGAAAAAGCAAGACTTGAATTTGAAGCCAAATACACTCCCAAAAAGAACTATCAGCAATTAATAGAAATTTACACCAAGGCTAAAAACATTCAGCACACTCAACACAAAAATTTAAATTAAATACTTGCATTACTCGGGGAGATTTATGAATACACACACAGCAATTTATAAAGAGAAGAAAGCGTTTATTAGTAACTCAACGCTGTTACTTCTCGCATTTGCTACAGCTTATTTCCCTAGAGTTCTTGATACATTAGGCGCTCCATCGCCAATTAACTTTCTACATTTTGCTACAGTACCGCTTGCTAGTTTAATCATTATTACTAAAACTAAAACAAAAGACCAGAATCAAATTGCTATTTCTTGGAAATTGATATCTGGTTTATTTATTTTACTTACAGTTATGAGTACTAGTATGTTTTTAAATAATGCTGGTTTTGTCAATTTATTTATAAATTATTTTTTACTTGCGGAGCCTTTCATTATCTTGGTGGCAATAGTTTGTATACCCATGTCACCGGAAACCCTAAAAAAAATGAAATACTGGTTATTTATCTTTGGATTATCTAACTTAGTATTGGCATATATGCAAAATTTTCTGATTAAAGCTGGTATACTTCGTGTTATCGAAATGACACCGGAAGACAATATTCAAGGAGTATTTTATCTCTCAGGGGCAGGTAATTATGTATCTGTATCGGTATCTATCAGCTTTGCTTTATTCTTTTTATTAACAGCAAAAAACGTTGCTCTTTGGATAAGAATTTCGGGACTATTGGCAGCTTTTTATCAGCTAATGGCATCTGACTCTAAACAAGTGCTTTTATTATTCTTAGGGGGCTGGTTTTTTTTATCGCTAACTAAAATTAAAAATATTAGCAAGGCTTTAATGTACTGTATTGGTTTTGTAGCAATTATTTTCGGTTTAATATGGTGCGTAAATAATTTAGATTTTCCAGTTTTTGATTCTTTTAGATATTGGTTTAGTAGAACAGACCTTTATGGCTCCGATGGTGAAGCAATTAATTTAAAGTTAGCAGGAATCCGTAACGTTATTAATGCATATGAGTCAGACTTAAATTGGTTATTTGGTTTGGGTCCGGGTCATAGTATTGGACGTTTGGGAGGATGGGTACTTCTTGAATATAAGAGTTTACTGGGTTCTTTAGGAGCTACATTTCACCCTGTTAGTTCGGCTACTAAGCAAGTAATTGAAAATAGTTGGCTAGCTAAGGACTCATCATTATTTTCTCCCTTATTTAGCTGGGGAGGTATTTGGGGAGATATAGGATTCTTAGGTTTAGGTTCTTACTTATATCTTGGCTGCATTGCTTTGAATTTACTTGGAAAAGATGACTTATCAAAATTTCTAATTTTCAATGTAGTAACTGCTGGTTTTATTTTAACTCAGATGGAAGAACCAGGATACATGCTAACTATAGCGAGTTTAATTGGTATGCGCTACCAGGAAAGACAAGTAGAAAAACGCGAACGTTCTCGTCTTGCACATTTGCCTCCTGAATCTCAATGATAGTTCAAGATACATTTATTAAATAGTTATTAGTTTTATTATAATAAATTGATATATTATTTATAATTTTTATTAGCTTTATTATCTCAATAATATTCATTTTATTTATAATTAATTTCTCTACTCCTATTTTTTACAACTATTTATTTAAAAGTATACTGCTTACCTTTTTTATCTCAATTATTTTTTATATTATTAAACACAAAGTATAAGTTTTTGCATCTCTAATAAAAAGTTAATCTTATCAAGAATAAAAAGAAATTTAAATAAACTTAGGAGATAAAATGCTTATTAGTATCTCTGGCTTATCCGGTAGCGGGAAAGATACAAGCGCTCAATATTTAAGCAAGCAGGGGTTTCAAATTTTTTCTTGGGGTACTGCTCTTAGATTGCATGTAGCTAGAACATTTCGCACTCCAATTCCTCTTCAATATAAACAAGCTATTGAATCGGTTCCAAGCTATTTAGAAGCAGATAAAGAATGGGAAAAAGAATCGGGGTTTTTAGAACAGCTTTCAGCAACTCCTGCTTCAGACAGAGAAAAAATCTATCATCAGAATCTAATCAGGTTAGAAAAAATCTTATTGCAAGGAACGAATATCGTTATCAACGACACTCGATTCCCTAGAGAATTTCATATTGTCCAACAATTTGGAGGTTTAAATGTATGGTTAAAAAGAGAAGAAAGATGTAGGGAGACTCAAACTCACGATAAGTATCTGAATATCGATAAATTTGATTGTGTAATTGAAAATAATAATTCGTTAGAAGAGCTTTACAAAGCTTGGGATAATGTTTTAGAAAACTTAAAAACAACTGATAGTATCAAATCTATAAAAGTATAGATTTGCCTTAGCTCAAGAATATAAATTATCAACTATTTACTAAAATCTAAAAACTCGGCTTTATCACAAAACCGAGTTTTTTAATATCTTATTTTTGATAAATAATCTAATATTTTTATCGAAAACTAGTATGAGAATAAATTTTAAACTTTACTTCTCAATTATTTCCTTATTACCCTTTATCAACCAGTAAACAAAAGATTGTATATACAATAATTTATGATTCAAACGCTCTCTAACCTGAATATGATAAAGAGTACGACCCATAAATTTATCTGAAGTTCTAACATCAGCAAAAAGCTGATTATATACTTGAGTAACTATACCTTTCAATATAGGTTCAACCTTCTTTATTCGCTCCCAAACTTTTGCGGGTAAGCTAATACCAAATAAATCATGAACCATGAACAGTCCCAAGAATAGCATTCGCTGACAACCCCAAGTCTCAGCCTTTTTGATTACTCTATCCCAATTCAAATCTGGATTTTTATGAATCAGCGTCGCAATATCGCACAACCATGAAAAACGTTCCCATACATGTCTGGAACCGTGAACGCAAAGAATTGGTAGCCAATCTTCTAAAGCTAAATTATTTATAGTGGTACCGGCTAAAGAAAAAGGTTCTAAATCGTCCCATAAATCTTTAGCTTCAATCTGACATACAAACTTTGGAGCAATTCTCCAGTGAATTTCTAAAAAAACATTTTTTTCTTGATGAAGAAAATCATAAGTATGTTCTGTTTTGGAATTGAGATATTTAATCAACTCCGCATCAGTCATTTTAATTTTGGGTTGATATCCTTGAGCTATTAAAAGTTCCCGTACTGCAAAGATATCTTTCTGTTGAACTATAATGTCTAAATCACCGAAACGTCTTAAAGCTACATTTTTGTAGATTAAAGTTGCTAAAACAGGTCCTTTGTAGGGTAGCGCTACGATATTTTGTTGTTTTAATAGCTTGAGAAGATTAATAAGTTCTCCGGTTAGATGCAAGTTGCGCTGTGCAGTAGATTGAAAACTATAGCGCCATTGTTTTAAGATTAATTCCGGTACTGCTTCCGGGCAAATATTATTGATGCGAAAATATAATAATGATAATACCCCGTGTCTATCTGCTGTTTGAGTTAGATATTGCCAATCTATATTCTGTTTAACTAAGGTTTTGATATCTGCTGAAGTAGCATTGTTAATTTCGGGGTTGACACAAGATAGAAGTAATTCTATTTCGGGACGAGTATTGATAAATGGGGTTTTAGTATCGAGTTTGGATGGATTTTTCATAGGTATAATTATTTTGTACAGAAATTTCAGCTATCTTAACGTCAGTTAGGCTTAAGGAGTTAGTTCTGCTTTTAGCGACTAATTAATGGCTCAAACAACGTGATTACATTTATATATACTAGAATCAAGCAACCATAGAACAAGGTTTCAGCTTATCCCGAACTTAGGTTATCTTAGAGCGTGTTTATAAAATAAATTTGCCTTTGTGAGTTGAGTGAAATAGAACGATAAATATAGGGTTTGCGGTATTACGAAGAAATGTTTCACAATACTATGAATACCTTTAACACGACAAATCAAGGTTTTTGCCGAATTTATAAACACCCTTTTAGAAAAGCCTTTATCTTAATTAAATTACAATCAATTAAACAGACCTTTGAAGAGTGAAGTAAAGCTAATTTTAATTGTTTCCTGCTGATAACGGAGTTTTATCTTAGACTAGCTGTTGAATTGCTGCTAAATCTTCCTCTACTAAATTAATTAGCTTTGGTAAATCTGCTAAAGAGGGTTTGCGAGTGAAGCGACAAAATCTTACATTCTTAATTAGTTCGCTACAAAAATGTAAATGTTGTGTAATACATTTTTCTTCGGTCATTGATTTCATTGAACGAGTATGACGTACTAGTTCTACAAAAGTTTCTTGTCGTTTTAAACTAGTAATTTGGTGTTCGGTTCCTTTATGTAATAAATAAATTTGCTGCAATGGAATGGGATTTTTTTGAAACTTATGGGAAACTATATAAGCAACTTTAGACGAATTTGTATAAACAGGAAGTAATTTTTTAGTCTCCTGTCCTAAAGAAGTTGCAGCATCGAGACAAAGTTTAAATTGAGGATAACTAGGATAAACTATTGCTCGATTGTTTTCGATTTTTATGGGTAGTACATCATCTGTCAAAACATCATAGCCTTTAGTATGGAAAGCAGTTGCTAAAGTGGATTTACCCCAACCAGAACCACCCATAAATGCTACACCTTGATTATTAATGTTGACGCAACTAGCATGAATAACTAATAATCCTCTTTGTCGTAGTAATACGCATAATATAGGACCTAAAATAGCTGTTCTTATTAAAGATTCATCAACATCTTTTTCTGGCTCAATAACTATTTCTTCTCCATTGTAAATCCATATTCTGCAAATTTCTGGCAAACTCCCCACAAAAGCTTTATTACTTTCTGCTTGTGTTGCAATCGCATCATCAACCTTTCCGAACCTGATATTAGCGTCTACTTTGCCTTCAATTTCAATAAATTCGGGAAAGTCAAATTCTGATGCTATGCATAGATTATAGATTCTATAATATTTCATTGATTAAGTATAAATAAATATAGATATTTCAGATAAATAAATACAGTTTTTTGAGAATAATATTCTCAAAAAACTGCATCTTCCGGAACCAGAGATAATGTCTACTCTTATGTAACTACAGTTACAAAGCAGCAGCTTAACTCTCTCCGGTTAGATTTAGTAAGATTACTACACAGACAAATCATCAGTTTGGTTTAGTCCATGCATAAATCTCACCTATTAGAGTTTCTACTAGTCATCGATAACATCTCGTGAACCAAGGTCATTACCACCAGAAATGGGTTGACCAGCAGTATTAAAGACGAAATCTGTTCTGCTATCACCACCAATAACTTGTGTCATTTCAGCAACGTCACCGAAAGAGGTTAGCTTGGGAGTTGTGTAAGTATTCTTCATGATTGAATTTCTTGATTGTGGGTGTAAAGTGGATATGTTTTTTGCGGAAGATAGCACCCTGTAATTGGACTTACAGCACAACTTGAAATATCAAAATATTTGATACTGATTTCAACTTATAGCTTGCCAATACTGTTGTAATTACGGCGTTAATTGTTTGTAGTGGAACCACAAGGCTAAAGTAACAGCCTGCCATGCTGGTGTTATATCTTCGTCCCTGACAACTTTTTCAGATATCATTCGCCGATAAGCTGCTTGTAAAAAATCTGAATCGATGTACTTTTCCAAATATTTGATTTGATTAGACATTACCTCATCCAGAATTTGGCGATCGCGATTCAAAAACCCATCATCAAAGTTGGCTGATAAATCTGCTTTACCTCCACGCCACTGCACTTTTTCTGGTAGGATTCCTGATAATGCACGACGCATCACTATTCGTCCAAACCCATTAGATAATTTCTGTTCCGCAGGTAAAGCTAAGCAAAACTCAACTAACCGTTTATCCATAAATGGATGACGAACTTCTAAACGGAAATTTGCCGCACATAAATCCATTCGTTCTAGTACGTGAGGTAATACACCTTGAGTGAGAGAAGCCCAATGTTGTTCTCTAGTATTTAGAGGTATATTAGGCGATATGTCTAGTTTTTGAATTCGGTCGCTTAAACCAATATCTTTTGCAAAGTTACTTCTAACAAGAGGATTATAAGAAGTAGAGTGACTTGCTATTTTCTCTGATTTAGATTGCCAAAGCTGCTTGATTTGCTTCAAACAAGGCTTTATTCCATGATTTAATAATAATTTTTTCCGAGAAACACCAAAATGTTTATGTATTAACTGCATTCCTTGAAAGAATGCTATCCAACGGAAATTTGTAGCGAACTCTTTTAGATGAGGTAAAGCATAATTCCGAAATGCAGAATATGGTTTTACTCCAAAGTGTGGTGAAGATGCTTTAACTTCATAAATACAGGTTTTCCAATTACCTTGACGAGCTAGTTCTGTAATTCTCGACGTTCCATGACAAACTGTGGTATCTCCATCCAATCCGTCCAAAACAATCCGCATACCTAATTCATTAGCAGTACGGTTGGCTATCCAAGGATAAAAATGACTCGCACCGATAAAGCCTTCATCCTCATATTTAAAAACATCTTCTAGACTGGATAATGGTCCAACTTTATCGCCGTGGATGTAGTGAGGAATTAATCCGCCTTTCTCTAAAACTGCATTTATGAAGGGACGCTCATCACACTCTTTTATATTATCAAAAATAGTAGAAATTGTATGTAGTTTAATTTTCTTATGATTAATTTCTTGATTAGTTTCTTTATCTTTTTCGCTAATTATATTTCGCGCTACACATGTAACGGATGAAGAATCTAAACCACCACTTAACTGAGAAGCAATAGGGAAAGCACTCCTTAAGCGACAACGCACGGCTTCCGTAAAAATTTTGCGGAATTCTTCTGCATAAGCAGTGTCAGAATCTAACTTAATCTCGCGGTTTGGGTCTAGCGACCAATAGCAACTAGTTTGGATTCCTTGCAGATTTACCACTATACTGTGTGCTGGGAAAAGTCGCAGAATACCTTGATAACTTGTAATAGCTTTATCTTCTAGCGTTATATTCAAGTAATCGGCAATTCTAAGCTCATTTAGCCGACGCGGAACTTCTGCCAAACACAATAAAGCTTTAATCTCACTACCAAAAACAAAAGTATTATTAGAAAAATAATAGTAAAAAGGCTTCACACCCATATGGTCGCGAGCGCAAAATAATATCTCTCTACGCTTATCCCAAATCGCAAATGCAAAATCACCTAATAAATGCTCCGGGCAATCTTCACCCCATTTCTCGTATGCTGCCAGTATCAGCTCGCTATCTGCAATCTTATCAGCAGGACGATTATTTATCTGTAAAGCAGCTATCAATTCATCACGATTATCTATCCGAGCATCTGCTGTAATTACTAAATCACCCCTTTGATTCATCAAAGGTAGTTTTTCTATAAGTGATTCGGGAGTAGTCCACAACATCCGATGTCCCAAACCCACGCACCCATCAACCCAGATATCTGCACCATCTGGCCCGCGATGCGCCAATATATCAACCATTTTTGTTATGTTTTCGCGGTCTACAGGACGACCGTCAAGGTAATGAATACCTACAATACCGCTCATAATCTGATTCCTTCAAGGGATGGTAGTTGAATGTAGCGTGGTAGATCCGGTAGATGACCAACAACAACGTATCCCTGATATTTAATCCAAGCGTGAGCTTCTAATTCTCCTGATTCGCTTTTAGCAACACCGATGCAGAGTTCGGGAGTATAACCACTACGACTCATCAAAATTTGAGTAGTTAAAGCCCGAGCCAAACATTTTGCACCACCGGGACTATAGCGAGTTGCAACATTAACACCCCAAATCATTTTTCTGACACTTACACTTGGGAAAAGAAACTTTACCTTACAAAGTTTATTAACTATCTTAAATAAGATGCGAAATTCTAATAGAAACAACCCTAGCCTAATAGCTTGTAGCAATAAGAAAGTAAATAATAGAAGATAAATATAAGCCTTTCTCAAGTTCCATAACTTACGCAGCAGTTTCATTTGTTACTTTAATTAGCCCTGCGGTTTTTAATTCATTCAGTAGTGAGAAGAGGTCATCAGTACAAACATCAGCTTCTACTTCATATTCTTCCAAAAGCACCTGTTTGATATCTTTTACAGCTTTTGGCTTCTCAATCAAATCCCAAACTCGCGCACCGACTTCATTCAAACCGTGGTAAACACCTGTTGTCATATTCAGAATAACTGATTCGCCGCCAAGGTCAGAAGAGATTTGGTCTTCAGTGGCTACTACAATTGATGATTCTGTAATTTTCTCCGTTTCGGGGTCTTGATAAATCATTTTCTTGCTTGTGCTGGAAATTTGTTTATTTATGTCGTTTGCTTTGCTGTATTAAATATAATCCCTTCTTTAGTAATTTCCGAAGTTTTATTTTACACTTCATATATTCTTTAAACTGAAACTGTTGCGGCTTTATATAGTCTTAAAGAGCTAATATTTATGCATTTTTGTTCGTAGTCAGGGCTTCGGTTCTATACTTCCGGAGGACTAAAGTCCTGACTACGAACCTAAATAAAAACTTTACATATATTGACTGGCTTGAATCTCAAATAGATGAGCGTAAGTACCCTCTAGTTTCATTAGTTCTTCATGGGTACCACCTTCAACTATTGTTCCGCTATCCATGACGTATATTCGGTCAGCCATTTTTACAGTAGATAAACGATGACTTATCAAAATCGCAGATTGATTTTTGATTAACTGACGGAATTTATCGAATACTTCATATTCTGCTTTGGGGTCCATTGCGCTGGTGGGTTCATCCAAAACTATTAATTGTGAATCTCGTAAAAATGCTCTGGCTAAAGCAACTTTCTGCCACTGACCGATACTTAATTCTTCGCCTTTATCAAATAATTTACCCAAAATGGTATCGTAACCTTTGGGTAATTTTTTGATTACGTCATCGGCTCCAGAACGGCGTGCTGCTTGAATAATGCTGTCGCTCTGCGGTGGTAAATCTATATTCCCCAGCCAAATATTTTCCTGAGCGGTAAAGTGATATTTGGCATAGTCTTGAAAAATCACGCTGATTTGACGGCGTAATTCTTCGGTTTTAAATTTACTTAAATCTATCCCATCAATGGTAATTCTACCTTCGGTCGGGTCGTACAATCGACATAAAAGTTTAATTAAAGTCGTTTTACCCGAACCGTTTTCTCCTACTAAAGCTACTACTTCACCCGGTTTTATTGTCAGATTAATATTTTTCAGTGCCTGACGGGTAGTAGTAGAGTATTGAAAACCCACATTTTTAAATTCAATTCCAGTTTTCATTGGTAAAGGAATTGGTTGAGGATTTGGAGGGTCGATTAATTTAGGTTCGATATCCAAAAATTCGTAGAGATTCGCTAGGAATAAATTATCCTCGTAGAGAGCGGATATACTATTCAACAATCCTTTTATATTCCCCTGTCCCCGCTGCAAAGCTTGATAGTATAAAACCAAATCCCCCAAACGCAGCACGCCATTAATAGTTTGATAAATAATATAGGAATAAATTCCAAAAATTAAAATAGCAGTAATAGTTTCGACTGCAAAACTAGCCAAAGAGCGTCCGGTTAAAATCGCCACACTTTCTTTATATATTTGTCTGCGGATGCGACGATAGGCTTGGGAAAAGTGAGTACCTAAATTAAATAGACGAATTTCTTTGGCAAACTGGTCTACAGTCAGCATGTATCCCAAATAAGCAGCTTGACGCTCCATCGGTGTTTTTCTACGCTGCCAGCGATACATTATCTGAGAATATTTTACTCGCACTAACATAGCCGGAAGGGACGCAACAAAAAGCACACCGGGTATTCCCCAATGCAGCGACAAAAGCAAAGCAATCATCCCTACTAAAGTAATTGCATTTTGACCAACTTGTGCCAAACGATTTAGTATCATTGGGGGTCGGTAAGGTGCTTCTTGTTGTGCCCTTTGCAATACATTATAATATTCGGGATTTTCGTAGTATTCTAAATCGGCTGCAATTGATTTTGCTTGGATAATTCCCTGCATATAATCTGTTACTCGCTGGGAATGGGCGTTAGTAACTAATTGTCCAAGGGAGTTAGCAAGGTTTGTTAATAAAGCGACTGCTGCTGCTAGGACAACGAAAATTATTACATGATTAAAAGCTGCTGCTTTATCCACAGTGGTGAGACTAGCAGCTACGGTATCTATAATTAATTTGCCCAGATAAATTGCAACTACTGGCAGGATACCTTGGACAATTAGGATGAATACGCGGGCTATAGTCCAACGAGGGCTACTCTGCCATACTAGTCGTAAAGCAGGTAATAGACGCTGCGTACTTTGGAATTTCTCTTTTAACTTTTTGCCTGCTTGCATATTTGAAATAGTAATTATTGATACATAAAAATTTTCTTAAGTTTACCTAATATTTCTTACAAAAGCAGCTTTCACCGGATACATTGGCAAGCAGCTATCGAAAGTTAATTGAGCAAGCAAGGTCTTCTTCTATCAACTCGATTAATCTAGGTAAATCTGCTAAAGAAGGTTTACGAGTGAAGCGAGAAAAGCTGACATCTTTAACTATTTGGCTGCACAGATGTAAATGCTCTGCAAAAAATTCTTGTTCGGAGACTGAATTTATTGCACGAGTATGTTTTACCAACTCCACAAATGTTTCTTGTGGTTTTAGGTTGCTAATTTTATGCTCTTTCCCTTTATCTAAAACATAAATATTCTGCAACAAAATTGGATTTTGTTGAAACCCTTGCTCAAGTTTATAAGCTACTTTAAAGGAATTTGTAGAAACAGGAAGTAATTTTTGTATGTCTTGTCCTAAAAAATTTGCAGCATCGGGACACAGTTTAAACAGAGGATAACTAGGAAAAACTACTGCTCGATTTTTTTCAATTTTAATTGGCAATACATCATCTGTTAAAACATCATATCCTTTAGTATGAAAAGCGGTTGCTAAAGTCGATTTACCCCAACCAGAACCACCCATAAATGCTACACCTTGATTATTGATATTGACGCAGCTAGCATGGAGAACTAATAAACCTCTTTGTCTGAGCAATACGCTTAATACCGGGCCTAAAACAACTGTGCGTAGTAGAGAATCATCTATATCTTTTACTGGCTCAATAATAATTTATTTTCCATCGCGAATTAAAAATTCACCAATTTCAGGGATTTCTCCTACAACTGTTTTGCTGTTTTCTATTTGTCTTGTAGTTGCATCTTTAACTTGTCCAAATCTAATGTTAACATCGGGTTTTCTTTCGATTTCAATTAGTTGAGTAAAATGCAATTCTGAGGCAATGCATAAGTTATAAATATGATAGTATTTCATCAATTATGAACATATTTTAGGGATTAAAGTTAAAATATAATGGTTTTTCAGCATATAGTCTTATAGTATGTTTAATTGCTGAATCAAATTATTGAAACACTTGCTATATATTTGTGAATTAGCTTTATTCATAGTATTTTTAATTCCCTGTTCCCTGCTGCCTTTTTATTATTTTTTCAATATACCAAGTGCTGATTAGCCAATATATTCTATTTTTTGAGAGAAATAAAAAAAATTATATGTTGTCAAAGTGAATAAAAAATCCGCTTTTAGTAAATTAATAATTTAAAGCAGAAATTTTACTTTCTTTTAATAGATGTAGTGAGATTGCCACAAACATAAATCAGAAATTTGATATCATGTTTGTGTCAATCTTTATTGTTCGCTGTTTTACAGCTTTAATTCAGTAAAGAAAATTAATTCTTTACTAACCAAAGATTCCTTTTTGGCAACCATCTTCTATTGATGTAGGACAATTAAGGTCTAAAGAGCCAAGGTCGTTACTATCAGAAGTCACTTCTCCGCTTTCAAATAGAAAGTCTGTTCTTTTATTTCCACCAACAATTTGGGTGATTTCGCTAACTTTACCAAATGAAGTTAGTTTAGGAGTGGTGTAATTTCTTTTCATGATTGAATCTCCTGATTTTCAGCTAAGGTGATGTAGTAGTTAATCGATGTATTTGTAGTAGATAGCGCCCCGATTTTGGACTTACAGCGTTCGTCAAAACAAATATTGCAGTATTTGTTTTGACTTACTACCTGCCAAAACTATTGGACTTACGGTGCTATCTTTTTGCTTTCAAACCATAAAGCTAAAATAACAGCCTGCCATGCTGGTGTAATATCTTCGTCTCTAACTTGGTCTTCCGATATCATTCTTTGATAAGCTGTCCTCAAAAAACCTGAATCGATATATTTATCTAAATAATTGATTTGCTTGGACATCACTTCGTCAAGTAAATGGCGATCGCGATTTAAAAATCCATCATCAAAGTTGGGTGATAAATCCGCTTTACCTCCGCGCCACTGCACTTTTTTTGGTAATATTCCTTCTAATGCTCGACGCATGACTATCCGTCCAAACCCATTGGATAGTTTTTGTTCGGCAGGTAATGCTAAACAAAATTCAACTAATCGTTTATCCATAAACGGATGACGAACTTCCAGAGAAAAGTTTGCAGCACAATAATCACTTCGTTCTAAAACATGAGATAATACTCCTCGATTCAGAGATAACCAATGTTGTTCTCTAGCAGTCAGAGGTTTATAATCCGATATATCTAATTCCTGAATTCGCTTATCTAAATCGATTTTTTTTGCGAAATCATCGTCAACAAGAGGGTTGTGAGAAATAGAGTTGTTGATAATTTTTTGGTCTTTACGCTGCCAAAGTTTAGTTATTTGCTTAAAAGTAGGCTTTATTCCATAGTTAAGAATCAACTTCTTTCGACTAATACCAAAATGTTGATGTATTAACCGCACTCCTCTGAAGAATCCTATCCAACTAAAATTGATTGCGAATTCTGCTAAATACGGTAGAGCGTAATTGCGGAATGTAGAGTATGGCTTGACTTTAAAGTGTGGTGAAAACGCTTTCACTTCCGAAATACAGGTTTTCCAATCACCTTGTCGAGCTAATTCTGTAATTCTCGATGTACCGTGACAAACTGTTGTATCTCCATCCAATCCATCTAAAACAATCCGCATACCCAATTCATTTGCGGTGCGGTTTGCTATCCAAGGATAAAAATGACTCGGACCAACAAAACCTTCATCCTCATATTTGAAAACGTCTTCTAGACTAGATAACGGCCCAACTTGATCGCCGTGAATATAGTGAGGAATTAATCCTCCTTGTTCTAAAACCGCATTAATGAAGGGACGTTCATCACATTGATTAATCTTATCGAAAATAGTAGATATTGTATGTAATTGAGCTTGATTTCTATCTTTTGGACTAAGTATTTCTCGCGCTACACAAGTCACAGACGAAGAGTCTAAACCACCACTTAACTGAGAAGCAATAGGAAAAGCACTCCTCAAACGACAACGTACCGCTTCGGTGAAGATTCTTTTGAATTCTTTTGCATAAGCACTATCAGAATCTAACTTAATTTCGCGGTTCGGGTCTAGCGACCAATAGCAACTAGTTTGAGTATCTTTAGAATTAACAACTAAACTATGTGCTGGAGGAAGTCTGAGAATATTTTCATAACTTGTAATAGCTTTATCCTCTAGCATCAAGTTTAAGTAATCCGCAATTCTGACTTCATTCAACCGACATGAAATATCTTTTAGACAAAAAAGGGCTTTAATTTCTGAAGCGAACGCAAATACTTTACCGGGGTTATAGGAATAATAAAATGGCTTTACCCCCATATGGTCTCTAGCACAAAACAGACTCTGTTTTCGCTTATCCCAAATCGCAAAGACAAAATCACCTAACAAATGTTCCGGGCAATTTTTACCCCATTTCTCATATGCACCCAGTATCAAATCGCTATCGGTAATTTGCTC
Organism: Calothrix parasitica NIES-267; assembly: GCF_002368095.1. Classification (GTDB taxonomy): domain Bacteria; phylum Cyanobacteriota; class Cyanobacteriia; order Cyanobacteriales; family Nostocaceae; genus Rivularia; species Rivularia parasitica. Next base: position 8,585,995 of record NZ_AP018227.1, read on the forward strand.
GCAAGAACGATTATTTAACTGTAACGCTCCAATCAACTCTTCACGATTATCTATGCGACAATCAGAAGTAAGAACTATTTCTTTAGAAAGATTGACTAAAGGAAGTTTTTCTAGGAAAGACTCCGGAGTAGTCCATAACATCCGATGTCCCAAACCCACAGAACCATCTACCCAGATGTCTGCTCCATCAGGTCCCCGATGCGCCAATTTATCAACCATCCGCGCTATATTTTGTTGTTCTATGGGACGACCGTCCAGGTAGCAAACACCTACGATACCGCTCATAATTTGATTCCTTTAAGAGATGGTAGTGAGATAAATAGTTAAATGTTTGCAAGATAACTAATTACAAACCTTTTTAAGATAATCGCAGTGCGATCGCAAACAAAACTGTTCCCGACCGTGGAAAAACTTATCAATACCTAAGCAATCAAAGCACCTACGAGACGCTTTGCTTCTTAGAGTGTATGACCAATAGCAACATTCATTGCTTAAATCAATTTACTGATAGAAATTTGGTTTAATATATGTGGGCAAAATAAAGTTTGAGTATATTTCAATTATTTTTAATAAAACTCGAAACGGCAGAAACCACAAATCTAAACTGATAACTGAAAATAGATACGGAAAATAATCGAAAGTAATTATTACACTCTGAAACTAAAACAATTACGCAATAGCTTCATTCTTAACTTCAATTAATCCTGCACCTTGTAAATCATCAAGTAAGGCTAACAAATCCTTGCTACAAACTGAATTTTCAATCTCGTACTCTTGTAAAAGTTTTTGGTAAATATATCTTACAACTTGCGTTTGCTCAATCAACTTCCATACAGAGTTACCGACTTCATTTAAACCGTGATAAGTTCCGGTGTTCATATTCAAAATTACCGTTTCACCACCAAAGTGGTAACTATCAGGTATAAACTGAAGCCAGAATCAGTACAAATTTCATTGGAAAATTTACAGATTTGACTCAATTTTTTCCCTGATATAATCATCTCAATGAATACAATACACAGTGTAAAACTACAGTTACAAGTTGCGTAGGGATAGATGCTTGCTGCAAGCAGCTTTATATATTTTTTTAGACAATTAAGTATGATATTAAAACATATACGTAAGTATTGCTAACTAGTCATGAATAATTCATAAAGTTTACACATATATAAAGTTAGGGTAAATTAAGATTATCCAACTACATATGAAGTTGCTATTCTTGATAGATATTAATATAAACAGGTTGATTAGCTTTTTATATAGATATTTTTTGGCGAAATTGGCAAAAGGTATTATATTACATACTTAAAGGTACATTTGATTTAATCATTCACTACTTTCTTAATTAAAGCCATCCACATATCTGGTGGGTTCGAGTAGTAATCAATTTGCTCTACTTGATATCGATAAGATTCTGAGCCAATTTGCAAAACTATGTAGTCATCAGGTTTGACACCTTTACCTCGCGCTGTCATGTAAGCTGTTGTAAGATTTTCTGCGACTTCAAATACGTAATCGGTTCCGGGTACGCATTCAGTAAAATCATGGGTTTTATGTTTTTGCAGCTTCAATTTATCTAAAATAAAATCTTTTAGAGACAAAAAAAACACGCTGAGGTTGATGCCCGACCTGCTAAATGACATAAGATGATTGAGAAAAATAAATTTGCTGTTCCTTGCACAAACGATGCTTGTGAATTTCTTTTGATATGGAAATTAGTCAAAGCAACCCCAATATAATAGCAAGATTAATTCTTATTCAAGAAATAGAACTTGTAATTGGCGTATATTTGCGACCTTCGTAGTTTTTTTACGGGTGATGATAGTTTTTAGGTAAGAATGGTATACAAGTTGATGTTTAAATTCCTTGCATGGAGAGTTATTTAGCCAGATTTTCTTCTCAATCCCAAGTTTGTTGAGAAGTGTAGGATGCTTTTTTAGAAATTCAGCATGAAACTACTTGACACTGCCTTACTCTGCTGCTATATTTACTAGAGTAAAGTTAATGGGGTGTCGCCAAGTGGTAAGGCAGCGGGTTTTGGTCTCGCCATTCCTAGGTTCGAATCCTAGCACCCCAGTTATTTAAAGTAAAAAGTACTTTTTCACGATAGCCTTTCCAATGAGGGAAGGCTTTTGTTTGTTGATGCTATCGCAGTTTATTTTAGGACTTACGCAACCGGCACATAGCGATCGCCAATTACCAGTACTTTAGTACTGTAAACGACAATCTGTGATATCAGCCTTTTTTTAATTGTTATCAGTAATTAACTGATTAAAGTTATCGTTTAAATTTCATGAGAAAATGATTATAAGGTGCGTCGCTAAATTGGTTCACAATGAAATTTACTAAACTTAATTATTGTCAATACTTACTTAGTAGTCAAATTAACTATACAATGACTAATCTAGCAGAACACTTGGAAAATATTAGTCATGATAAAATTAATTATTATTTGAAGAATGAAAAGCTAACTCCTCGTTTACTTTGGGACAACGCAAAGGATTTAATAGTAGTTGACGATAATGCTTATATCATATTTGATGATACAGTTATAGATAAAAGATTTTCGGAAGAAATAGAAATAGTACGAAGACAGTATAGTGGTAATGAGCATGGTGTTGTTAAAGGGATAGGAATAGTAAATTGCATATATGTTAACCCTAAAACACTACAATTTTGGGTAATAGACTATCGTATTTTCAACCCTGAAAATGATGGTTTAAGTAAGATAGATCATGTGAAAAATATGCTTATAAGCCTTGTATATCAAAGGAATATGCCTTTTGATACAGTTCTGATGGATACATGGTATGCAGTTAATAAGTTAATGCTTTACATCGATAGTTTAGATAAAACTTTTTATTGTCCTTTAAAAACAAATCGCTTAGTTGACGATAGTTTTGGAAAAGAGAAATACAATAATATTAAATCTTTAGAATGGAGTGATGAAGAACTAGAAGATGGTAAAATAGTAAAAATAAAAGGATTCCCTGCTAATAAAAAAGTGAAATTATTCCGTGTTATTGTCTCTACCGACAGAACGGATTATGTCGCGACCAATGACTTATCTCAAAGCTCTATAGATGTTACACAAAAGGTGTGTAAAATTCGTTGGAAAATTGAGGAATTTCACAGAGAATTAAAGCAGTTAACAGGTATTGAATCTTGTCAATGCCGTAAGGCTCGTCTTTAAAGAAATCATGTCGCTTGCGCGATGTTAGTTTGGCTTAGACTAAAAAACTTAGCCTATAAAACAGGTGAAACTGTTTATAAAATTAAGCATAATTTGCTTTCCAATTATCTAATCGAGCAACTAAAACGTCCCGATGTTGCTATGTCTATAATTTAGTTTTTTAGGCGCTCAGTGCGCTTCGCGCACCATTGCTTGTGCCAGTTGCGTAAGTCCTATATTTTTTTGAATACCTGAGCTGATAGCTTTGGTCGATTAAATGTAAGGGGTTTGTAGCTCCAGATTTTTTACCCGAGCATTTCCATCTCTATTTCTTCTTCTACGAGTATTTAATACTGCATAGCAAATACAGTTATAGTCATTATATTTTGTACATATATTCTTTAAGCAATCTTTGTAATATATGTAAAGCGCTATATTGAGACATATATCAATTTTAAGCAATAATTGTTACTAAGTATTAAACGAGATGTTGTTAGGGCTTACTTTGTATAAATTGCATTGATAAATTGCTTAATCTTTCGGCAGTAAAATTTGATGCTTTAATACTTGAGCAAAATAAAAATAAGTAAAATTATTGACAATAAGTTTTTTCCGGAATAAATAAGGTCAGCTAAGTAATAATACACTGAGTTGATAGTCAGCATAAATTATCTATTTACTATTATATGCAGTTTAAACCTTCGTTAACTTTGGGGTGCAAGGACTATATTGAAAACTGAATCAACCAATTTTGTCGAAATAGTAGTGAAAAATTAATTAAAATTTATTACACTTGTAAATGAATCAACAAGCATCCACTAAGTAATGTTACTGTACGCATAGTGCATCGCAAGCCGTAGACTGGTATCTTCAATACTTCACACAGGGTGGTATATCTGTCAGGTAGGTCGTTAACAAGACGAGACGGAAAGCTTGTAGAGAGTCTGGGGTTATTTTGTTAACTTCTTGAGAATTTAGTGGGTGTATCGCTGTTATAAATGCACTTAGACAGACCGCTTGATTGAACGGTTCCTAAAAAAGAAAGCGACAAGTTACGTCTATCTATATTAAGTAATTTTAATTTACTATGGTTATGCTGAAGTCAGAAAAAAATCCTTACCTCTTTTCTCAGACAGGTACCTCCGCGAACGATGTTGAAGAAGGTGGGTTGAATTTAGGACAAGTGGGAGCAGCTCTAAGACGTAGAGCATTATTAATTGTTGGTTGTACTGGGGTAGTAGCAACCGCTGCGGTGTTGAAGGCAGAAACAGACCCTCCAATATATCAAGGTCAATTTGATATTTTAACTGAACCCGTGACCGGGGAAAGTAAAGCTATTTCAAACGTGCCTCAGACCCTGGAATCTAAAGATGCGATCGCGCTTCCGGAGTCGGAAAAAGATATAGCGACGACTATTAAAGTTTTAAAAAGTCCGCGAGTATTAAATCCCGTGGTGGCAAAGCTTCAAGAGAAGTATCCAGGTCTGGAATACGAATCATTTGTAAAAGGTTTAATAATCGGGTCGCAGCAGAAAAATATTGTTACAGTAGGGTACGTAGCTCCAAGCGACGAGTTGGTAAGTGATGTCCTAACCGAAGTTGCTGAAGCTTATCTAGCCTTTAGTTTGAAAGACCGTCAGGAAGACATCGACCAGGCTATTAAATTTGTTCAGGGACGAATCACTAAAGGTGGTCTAAGACAGCGGGTTGAGGATTTACAGAATAAACTGCGAACCCTGCGTCGCGTAAATAACCTGATTGAACCCGCACAAAAAGCTCAAGAAGTGTCCGGTCAAATTGCGACTTTGACACAACAGCGATTGCAGAACCGGGTAGAATACGAACAAATGGTAGCTCAGTATCAGCAGTTACAGAAAGAGTTAGCGCAGCAGCCAGCAGAGAGGGCTGGTAATTCGATACTTAGTGAAAATGCTCGATATCAGAAAATCTTAGACGAAATTCAGCAAGCTGACATTGAGATTAAAACAAACTCTGCTAAATTCACGGACATCAATCCAACTATACAGACTCTACAGCAAAGGAAAGCTAACTTAATTCCAATGCTGAATGCAGAAGAACAACGGGTTCAACAAGAATTTCAAAGTCGTATCCAGACATTGCAAGCCCGTGATGTATCTTTGGCTGATAAAGTAGATAAACTAAACGCATATCTAAGAAATTTGGCAACAGTCACCCGCGATTACCAAAATATTCAGCGGGAATTGCAGATTGCTACGGAAGGGTTAAACCAGTTTTTGACTAAGCAACAAGCTTTAGAAATTCAAAAGTCTCAACAACAGCAGCCTTGGAAGTTGCTAGATCCTCAACTTACTAAAGTTGAAAAACCTGAAGCTGTTTCACAGAGTGCTAGGAAAAATTTAGCTTTGGGTGGAGCTTTAGGTTTGTTGTTAGGTATAGGTGCTGCTTTAGTTGTGGACAAGCTAAGCAATGTTTTCTACACTTCTAAAGATTTGAAGGAGACTACCAGATTACCATTGTTAGGAGTAGTTCCTTTCAGTAAAGAACTTGCTGTTAGTGCTAAGCAAGATGAACAAGCTAGTAGAGTTCATCAAACAGCTCGTGCAGCCTTTTTTGAAGTTTTTCGCTCTCTCTACACCAATATTCTGCTTTTGGGTTCGGATACTCCAATTCGTTCGCTTGTGGTTAGTTCAGCAACACCAGAAGATGGAAAAACGACTGTTGCAATCCAGCTTGCTTTAGCAGCAGCAGCGATGGGACAAAGGGTATTATTAGTAGATGCAAATCTCCGCTGTCCTACTATACATAAGCGTGTAGGATTGATGAATATTCAGGGGTTAACTGATATTATTTCTTCTGAATTGGAATGGAGCAATGTAATTGAACGCTCTCCCCTCGAAGATAACTTGTATGTAATGGCTGCGGGTCCGGTTCCACCAGACTCGACTAGATTACTTGCATCTGTGAAAATGCAGGATTTAATGAACGAACTGCATAGTAGCTTTGATTTAGTTATTTATGACTCTACACCTATAGTTGGTTTTGCAGATGCTAATTTGCTTGCTGCTAACACGAATGGTGTTATGCTGGTCGCAGGTTTAGGAAAATTGAAACGAACTGCATTTGCACAAGCATTAGAAGAAATTCAGGTATCGGGTACACCTATCTTAGGTTTGGTAGCGAATAAATCCAAAGAATCAACTCCTATTTCTCAAAGTAATTACCAACAGTACTACAAGGTAAGCGCTCAAAGAGTTGGTGATGATAATTTAGCTAAGTCTAATTCTTCAGTAAATAAAGTGAAAGTACCTTAAGTTAGGAAGTTATAAGTTAGGAGTTAGGAATTAGGAGTTTGAAATAAAATTCCTGACTCCTAATTTTTTAGACCCAGCTAATTATCTGGAGACTTCAAAGCTTGGTCTAATACTTCACGAGCTTGTTCTGCTTTTTCTCGTGCATCTTTGTAGCGTAAATTAGCTTGAGCAAAGTTTTTCAGAACTTTAAAACCTTCTTTGAGGCCAGAAATTTCTTCCTCGCTGACAGATTCATCTGAAAAAAGGACATCCACTAACTTACGTACTTCTAAAGCTTCAGTACGTGTATCTTGAACTTTCAGCTTTAGAGTTGCAAGATTGCTCAAAAGTTGAACTGCTTCTATAATCTTATCTTCATCACCGCTAGCAGTATCCATTGACGGTTCTTTCACTTCAATTAATTGTTGAGGACTAAATCCTTCTTCTAACTCGGTAGGTAAATCACCTGCTTCCATAATTTCCATCAGCTTATCCATTGCTTTTTCACGAGCTTTATTGGAATCTTTACCGGGAACAGTAAGGATGATTTCTGGACTTTGAACGAGAGTATAACGAACCATATTTAGGCAGAAAATATTGCACTAAACCAAACGGAGTTATTTATTTTAACTTAAAAGTGTACCAATATATAATTTATTCTCTGAGGGATTGAATTTGTAAGTAGGGGATAGGGAATGGGGAAATGCTTTTAATCCTCTAAATCGCTAAGTTTGTAATAATATTTAACCAATCACCGAAATTATCGTTTACAAATATATTTGTTGAGTTTTCTATCCCCTCAGCACCTATACTAGTTGAAATGACGGGTAAACCCGCTTGCAGCATTTCTAATGTTTTCAGTTTGATTCCCGCACCTTGAAGTAAAGGTACGATACCTATTTGTGCTTTTTCAAAGAAATGACTGGGGTTTTCTATAAATCCAGTTACCACAATATTCTCGTTTTCAAGCTGTTTGATTTTTGCAGAAGGATTGGAACCGACTATATAAAGCTTGTATTCTGGGTCTATTTTTCGTAAGTCTGTAAAACACTTTTGAATAAAATTTATAGCTGCTTGCTCGTTTTCTGGTCGATTCATTGCAGCCCAAAATAATAAGCTTTTGTTTTCTATTGTCTCTATATTGCGCTTAATTTTATATATAAATTCACTCAGCGGAGGTGGTTTGACAAGAATTTTGCTTTCTGGAATGGCAAATAATGAAGTTAGAATATTTCGGTCTTTTTTTGATAAAACCCACAATTCATCTACACTGGAATAAAGCTTTTTTTCAAATTTGAATAATCTTGCTACTTCAATACCCAGTATCAGATTTGTTGCGGATTTTCTTAAAAAAGATTGAGAAACAACATCATGTATGCTGATAATGGTATGAGTATTGCTGAAGTTAGTTTTATGTTTGATAAAATCATTAATTTTATTTAGATAAACCGCAGCATGAGAATATTCAAAATGAATTATATCATAAGCATTTATGTTGATTAGTTCTTCTATTTTTTTTACTACAGATGCTTGATAGCGGGTAGAAAATTTAAGAGGGATAGATAAGTTAGTTAAACAGTTTCTGATTTTATCGGATTTTCTCAGGGGATAGTTCAAAAGATTATTTTTGTATTTGTCAACTAAATCTTTAGCAGCATTTATTTCTATTTCATTGGCTATAACAATAATATCAATATCTGTATTATTGTGATTATTATTTTCAGACCCATGATAATACTTATCTAAGTGACTCAAAGCAATTTTTTGTCCAGCTTGAGGATATAAATTTGTAGGAGCATGGGCTGAAATAAATAGTATCTTAGACATAGGACTTTACCATTTCCCATATTCAGAACTTATTATAGTTTTTTTTCTAATATTTGTAATAAACTTTTTTATTTTCCGTGCAGTTGGTGGTTTAAAAAAGTATCTAGCCGGTAATGCAAATACTTCATTCATAATCCATGCTATATAGGCTTTTTTCCGTTGATTTTCAGATACTTCTGGAAAATGCTCGGATGATTTTTTACTTATTCTCCAACATTCTTTGATTAATTTTGCTCTATCCCAAGGTAAAGGTGATGAACTCATTCCATTGAGAGAATAAGCTGCTAAAGAATTTTCAATTAAATGAAATTTAAATCCGCGATTAAATAAACGTAAAATCATCTCATAATCGGCTGCAATTTTGTATTGTAAGTCATATAGACCTGCTACAGTATAAGCCGATTTTTTAATGAAGCAGGAAGGATGATTTAAGGTAAAGCGAATTGACAGTTTTTCTAATTTTCCTGGAATAAAAGTAGCGATATATTCACCTTGATAATAGTTCTCTATGGGTGAGTATAGTATATCTATCTCTGGATTTTTCTCAAATTCTGATTCTACTATTTTTATTGCATTTTTAAGGTACCAATCATCGGAATTAATCACACCGATAATCTCTCCAGTTGCAAGATTAATTCCTTTGTTCATCGCATCGTAAGCACCGGAATCTGGTTCGGATATAAATATATCTATACAGTCAGTATATTTTTGGATTATTTTACAAGTATTGTCTGTAGAACCTCCATCAACTACGATATACTGCAAAGGACATATATTTTGTTGATTAATAACGCTTAAAATAGTCTTTTCAATAGTTTTTTCAGAATTAAAGCTTGGTGTGACAATCGATATTTTAGGACACATTCCTTTGGATTTTTAATTTTGGATTGGAAATTAGAAGTTAGGAGTAAATAGTTAGGAATTAAAATTTAGGAACTGATTGATAATTGTTAATTGGTTACTGTTCACTGCTTACTGTTCAACCGACATTGCTAAAATGCTGACGAAAAGCAGAGGAGCAAGTCCTTGGAGTCCGCTATGTAAGAATAAGCAAAAGAATAAATAGGGAAAGATAAACTTATAATTTTGCGGAGTATAGTATCCACCTACTACTTTTAAAATAGCGCAAAAGTAAAATATTCCTAGGGGGATTCCTATATATGCAATTACCTCTAAAAATGAATTATGAATTAAGGAACCAACACTTTTAAATGTTTCATCATATTTATCTGCATAACCTGTTAATGCTAAAGTCCAATCATCCCGATAAGATGTAACTAGAAAACGGTTAGCCTCAAATCTAGCTAAATTCGATGTATCGTTAAATGAAAATAAACGGTTTGCACTTGTATCGTATGCATAACCTATTGGAACAAACTTTAAAAAATATTCGCCAATCAACAATCCAAACAGGTTTGATATTATGAAGAAAATAGAAAAATTTATTTGACTAGCTATCTTAATAAATCTCTTTTCGCATAAAGCAATCATTAAATAAAATAGTAAACTAATAAAATAATTTCTACTTAAGAAAAATATTGTAGAAACTAAAGCTAGTATAATACCTGGTTTAAATTTAGCTTTGCAACAAAGAAAGAAAAACAATAGCATAAATAATCCAGATACGTTAGGGTCTCCATTACTTAAAGAGACTCTCGCACTATCATCAAACTCTATTCTTCGATATATTGCCATTTGGTATATTAAACTAATAGTTCCCAGCCAGCATAATCCGATTAAATAGCTTCGTTTGATACGTATTTGCGGACAACCACTGAAACCTATTACCATTAAACAAATTGGTAAACTATATCTAAATAGATGATATGTGGAAAAATTAATAAAAGTAATAATTATAATTGAGCATACTAGTAAAATATCTATAATTAATAATTGAGTATTATAAAAAAAAAGTTGTATTAATAAAATTATTGAAAGTAAAGGTAAAAATATTTTAGCATGGGGAAGTTCTGCGCTGTATGGAAAGAGATACAATATTGATATCGCATAAAATATTAAAGTATAGAAAAAATAGTTGGTTTTTGGCTGTTGAATCACGTTATTATTCACTTTATGCTCCAGCTAAATATCTAAATAATGGAGAATTTGGAATTAGGTTTTTGTAATTATGTTTTTCTCAAAGATGAATAATATTAGCCATCAACTTTTAAAGACCGAAGAGAGAAAAGCTACAAACTATTTTGGTTAATGACTTCATTAAAAAGTTTAGAATAACGTCGTGCTTGTAATTCTAAACTGAATTCTTGTTCTACTTTTTCACGAGCGCGATCGCAAATTTTTTGGTGGTCATCATTTGACAATACCCAATCAATTCCTTTGGCTAAACTTTCTACTTCAAAAGGTTGAGCTAAATAGCCGTTGGCTTGATGTTCAATCATATCAGGAATTCCTCCGATATTGAAAGCAACACATGGAGTACCACAAGCTAAAGCTTCCATCACGGTGTTAGGTAAATTATCTTGAATTGAAGCAGTAACAAAAACATCTGCTGCTGCATAAACCAGCGCTAAAGATATATCATCATGAAGATTCCCCATATAATGACATTTGAAATCGCTTTTATATTTTTCACTATTTTGTTCGCTGGGTTGTAAGGAACCAAAAGTTATTAGTTCTACTTCATCCTTATAACCGCTTAAATTTTGTAAAGCTTTTTCAAGCAGGTGTATACCTTTTCTTTTTGCACTACTTTTAGCAACACCAGATAAAATAAACTTTTTATCTACAGGAAGATTCAGCCATTTTCTAGCAGTTTTTTTATCAATCGGTTTATATTTTTGGATATCAATTCCGTTAGGAATTACTTTAATAGGACAATTTTTGAATAGAGAACTTTCCCCTGCAACTTTAGCTAACCAACGACTGGGAGTCACAATTGTTAAATTAAGATTTTGCCATGCTTGAGCTTTACGTTTCCACACCCACTGTGATAAGTCTAGTTCTTTTTGAGAGTCAAGTTGAATGCAATTACCGCAGGACTTAGTATAGCGATTACAACCCAAACTGTAATGACAACCCCCCGTAAATGCCCACATATCGTGTAAAGTCCAAACTAATGGTTGTTTAAATTTAGCAATACTTTCAATTTTAAGATAACCACAAGTCCAGTGAATATTAATGATATCTGGAATTGTATCTGGAGATAGATGCTTTATTTTATAATTAATGAAATCTGGAAACCATTGTGGAGAGAAAGTTCCATAATCATGTTTTGGATAAAATTTTAGTGGTAAATTGTCCAAAGTGGGACGCATTTGATTGAGCAACTTGTCTAATTTATTCGTATATGCAAAAACGTTAGGGTCGCTACTGGTTTTGTATTCAACTAGCATCAGCGATTTAATATTAATCTCCTTGAGTCCATTATGCAATCGAAATGCTGCTTTCGCTGCTCCACCGCTAATATCAAACGTACTCAGGATTAAAGAATTCATAATCAGCGAATAGTTTTTAGTTGTTCATCGGTCGGATGTGGATTTTTAATTGAGTGTAATAGATAACTTCTAACTCCCAACTCCTAACTCCTAACTCTGCTTCCAACTTCCAACTTTCTGGAACAAAAAGCATAACTATCGAATATTCCAAAGCGTCTATCTAAATAGTTAGAAAAATCTACTGTGGTTTCAAAACCAATTTTTTCTAGGATTTCAAAAATGTCTATTCCAAATGTTCTGTATGCGAGGATTTTACCGCGAATTTTATCTCCATGGTATTCTGGGGGTAATAAATGGATATCTTCTTTTCCAGAGGTGTCCACACGAATTAAACTAGGTTTATCAAAAAAGCAGGGAACAGTAAAAATATGATATCCACCTGTTTTTAATACACGATATACTTCTCGAAAAGCTTTCTCATAATCTCTAATGTGTTCAAATATATCTTCTGTAATTACTACGTCAAATTTTTCCGAGGTAAAAGTCAATTCCTCTAAATTTTGACAAAATACTTTTTCACGGATTTCTGTTCCTACTTGAATATTTGGTATGTAGCTGGAACAATAATATGATGTACCGAACCGTAAAAATTGAGAAAAAGCCTCGTTGACATCAGTATTATAGATATTTAATTTATCTAAATTATTTAAATGCTTCTTAGATGAAATTTCTACAAGAGAGGTAATACCAGAAATAACTTTATTAATTAGTAATTTTGCTACGTGTCTTTTTCGCGATGAACTTTGACAAAAAGGACAGTACATATTATTCCTGACTGTAGCTGCATCAATGCAGATGAAAATAGTAGATTTACCACATATATTGCATTTTCCAACTTGATGGTATCTTAAGTTTTTAATTGCAAGTGTAGCTGCTGTACTGACTTTCACTATTCACCTCGCTTTAAGCAAAAAACTTTAGATTAAAATTTTCGATTTTATATCAAAAAACATATCTCCTAAGATTTAGTGATGCAAATAGCTTAAAATTTACTTGTAAAAAATTATCATATCCGCACCAGATAGCTAACCAAATGGTTGTTTTATTTCGCGTTATATTCGCATTAATGCTAGGTGAAACACTAAGAAATAGCTTTTCTACTAAACTAATTTACCAATCTCAATTATTTAAATTTTCCCATCTAAATATGTCGATAGGAAGTATATATTAATCCTCTTCTTCTATCTGATATTTTTTATATATTAACTAAATAATAAGTTTACTTGCTTACTCTAGTCAACTATTTATCAGTAAAATCTCGGTATAGTTCATCAAAGTTTATTTTTTTTAGCAATAATCGTCTGATTCATAACAACTATATTTTTCATACATTAGTAAAAAACTATACAGCCCAACCAAAAATATCAAATATTTTGGTTGGGCTATTTTTACTAGATTTGCTCTTAAACAAAGGCTTATATCATAAATGAATTATAGAACAAGCAAGCCAAAAAATATTAAAACGCGGTATAAATTTTCATAAATTATTTTTTATCAGTTAATTTTAAGATATTTCTCAAATATTGTTCTGCAAATAATAGCGATGGGTTTGATAGCATGAATTGATATTAAAAATCTGGTATATCATAAATTACCCAAATATCATCTGCTGATAAAAAAATTATCAAAATTCAGGAATTAATATTGATACTGTGGGTTGACTAATCTATAGTTCTTCTTACCCTAACAAGTATTCTCCTCATCTTTGCAGCGAAATATACAACTTTAGGTGGATGCTATGTATACACCATTTAGATTGTAATTTAATCCTAAACTATTTTACTCTGTAGAAAAGCAAAAGCTGAAAACCATCGAGTACAAGTTACGATTTTAACTAAAATTGAAAATTAATTTAGATAGTTTTGCATAGGAGTGATTGAATTTATCGGGTAAAAAAATCACAAAATACTGAGTATGCTGTTACTGAATACATCTTATTGATGTAGATACGGGTGTAATTACCATGACAGAAAAAAGTGATATAGCTTTTGTAATTGTTTCTTATAATTCAGCTAAAACTTTAAGGTGTGCAATTGAATCATGTATTAAAGCAGTCGAAGATTTTTACCCAGAACGAGGCACGGTAATAGTGTACGATAATGCCTCAAATGATAATTGTCCCGAAATTTTAGATGATTTTGCTCGAAGATATCCAGATATATTTATAGGTAAAAAAGGAGAAACAAACCTGGGTTTTGGGGTTGCAAATAATAGAGCTGTTGCTGAAGAACCAAGTAAAGTTTATGTTCTAGTAAATCCAGACGTGACTTTTAAACCAAAAATAATTACTTGTCTGAAAGCAACTTTGAATTCCGAACCTGATATTGCAATTGTTTGTCCTAAGTTACTGTATCTTGACAAATCAGTTCAACCTTCAATTCGCAGATTTCCTAAGTTTAACTTTTTACTATGTAAGTATTTATTAGGTGAAAAGCTGCAAAATATTTTGTGTCCCTTTGATTATTATTATTCTAGGATGCCTACTCCCAGAAAAGTCATAGAAATAAATTGGGCTATTGGTGCTTTCATGATGGTATCTGGGAAGTATGTCGAGCAATATGGTTTGTTCGACGAACAGTTTTTCTTGTATTTTGAAGATGTAAGTTTGTGTGTAGATGCTTGGCAAAATGGTTACAGAGTTTTATTTCAGCCGGAAGTATCCGCATTGCATTTATATCAACGTTCAAGTACTTGCTCAAAGTTTAATTATCTAACGCTGATACATATGATTTCTGCTTTGAAATTTTTTGCTAAGTATAGACCTTATCGAAAATCTTGGCAGTTGATTACATTGATATTTAAACTGAATTCTAAATTACAAAATGCTTGGCGCTTTTTTGTGTTATCTAAATTTGATAAGTTACAGCGTTCATAAAATTTGGGAAAAAGAATAGGGCTAAGGAAATTAAGAATACGTAAAATACACAAATAATAATGTATAATACTGACTCTTATTTATCAATCAATTCCTGTCCGCCAAATTTTATATTTGTAATTATATGGAGTTTCCATAGCGGGCTATATTATCATCAAAAATTAGATATACATGCAAATTAAGCTACCAATTATTATTCGTAATTTTGTTATTGCTAATAGTTTTTCCCAAAGAAACTCTATTCTTCTACGGGTATTTCAGCCTTTTTATCGTATCGCAATAATAGCCGTATTTTTTACTATTATGGCAGCGGTGTTAGAAGCAGTTGGTATTGGTTTAATAGCGTCTTTGCTGCAAGGTTTAACTAATCCAAATCAGCCTCCGCTAGAAACTGGTATGAGGTGGTTTGATATGCGGTTTTTAGGAATCGAAGCTGGTTCCCAGGAACGTATTTGGCGTATATCGGGTTTAATATTATTAACTGTTTGGGTTAGAGCAGTTTTTAGTTATTTTGGACGTTACTGCGCGAAGTTGTGCGAAATCGGATTAGTCGATACTCTCCGCAAACGAATATTTCAGCAGTTTCAAAACTTTAGTCTTTCATACTATACTCAAAAACGTTCTGGAGAACTAATAAATACTTTTTCTACTGAAGTTAGTCATCTTAGTTTCGCTTTTAACGAACTGATTAATTTTGTCACTAAAAGCTGCGTGATTATAGCCTATACTTGCGCGATGTTTGTTATTTCATGGCAACTAACTTTAGTTACAGTACTTCTTTTTAGCTTATTAGCAGCAGCAGCATCAAATTGGATTAGTAGAGTCCGTCAAGCTAGCTTTGAAATGACATCTGCTGGTGGAGAATTAGCCGCGAAAACCACAGAATTTGTCGGTGGTATTCGCACGGTACAAGCATTTTGGACTCAAGAATTTGAAAGTAAGCGTTTTCATCAAGTAGCAAAAAAGTTTTCCAGCGCTTGGTTAAAAGCTAGTACCATTAGCGGGCTTTTACAACCGTTAATTGAAGCTTTAGCTACTACAATTTTGGTAGCGATGATTTTAGTTGCGGTTTCCACGCTGATATCAAATGGAATTCTGAATGTAGTTTCTTTGCTAGCTTTTTTGTTTGCATTATTTCGGTTGCTACCGATAATCGCTCAGATGAATAGTTCTTGGAGTTTAATTGCAATGAATTCTGGAGCTTTAAAAGCTGTTGAAGAACTTTTAAGAACTGATGACAAAGATTACTTAAGAGATGGAAAAAAAGAATTCCCCGGTTTAAAAAATAGTATAGAAATTGTCAATCTTGATTTTAGTTACGACAGTAGCCCGTTAGTATTGCACGATATTAATTTAACTATTGAGCGCGGACAAACAGTAGCTTTAGTTGGTGCTAGTGGTTCTGGGAAAACAACTTTAGCTGATTTATTAGTCCGGTTTTATGACCCTACAAAAGGCAAAATATTAATTGATGAAGTTGATTTGCGCGAATATAGCCTTGGTTCCTTGCGGAACAATATAGCAGTAGTAAGTCAAGATACTTTTATCTTTAATACTTCAGTTCGAGAAAATATTGCTTATGGTTTAGAAAATATAGATAATAAAGCTATTTTAGAAGCAGCAAAAGGTGCAAATGCTGACGAATTTATTTCAGAGTTACCCCAAGGTTTTGATACCAAACTAGGAGACAGAGGAATACGTTTATCCGGAGGACAAAGACAGAGAATAGCCATTGCTAGAGCTTTATTACGCAATCCAGAAATTTTAATCTTAGATGAAGCAACTAGCTCTCTTGATTCAGTTAGCGAGCGTTTAGTACAGCAATCTTTAGAAAAATTAACCTATGGACGAACTGCAATTGCAATTGCTCATCGACTTTCTACTATTTTCAAAGCTGACAAAGTAATAGTTCTCGAACAAGGAAGGATTGTAGAACAAGGAGGGTATCAGGAGTTATTAAATCGTAAGGGTAAACTTTGGAAATATCATCAAACACAGCATCAGTTTGGTCAATAAAATTTGAGAAATAAGGCAGATGGTAATTGGTAATTGGTAATTGGTAATTGATGCTCCACATCCTCTGGATGAAAATTGATAATTGGGGAGAAAAACTCCTAACCTACTTCCTAATCCCTAAAAAAATGAACATTGCAATTTGGGGTTCGTATAATTACGGTAACTATGGCGATGATATAATGGCAATTCAATTTGCCAAATATCTCAAAAGTCTGAAGGTTGAACCTGTTGTTTATAGATTAGATAAACGGTTAGCAGAACGTTATGAAATTCAAACTACTGAGTCTTTAAATGAACTTCTTAGCAACGCAGAGTTTTGCATTATAGGTGGTGGTGGGTTTCTTGTAGAAAACTTTCCTGCTCCTTTTGAAGAAGATTTTCGCCAGTTATACAGAGCTAGTATTGAAAAAAAGTGTCCGGTATATCCTATTTCTATCGGTGGAGAAGGTCTGGGAGAAAATGCTTCGCTCTCATATTGGAGACGAGAATTTTTTGAAGGAGATATGTGTCAATCTTGCAGCGTTAGATTGGAGTCAGATAAAGCTTTATTTGAAAATTTTGGAAAACAAGTTTTTTATTATCCAGATGTATTACTCTCGGTATCTGAATTTTGGCAAATTCCTCGTCAAAATAAACAAAATCATAATCAAATTCATAATCAAAAAAAGATTATTAATATTGGCATAAATATTCCCAATACTTTGCAGTGTAAATTGCTAGCCTTTCAACTTGGTATTATTGCATCTATCAGAAGAGATATTATTTTCCATTTTATTAAAACATATTTACCATCATCACCAATAAATAGCGAGTTGCGACCCAAACAACTATCTAGTAATATCAAATATCATGTATATTCAGACCCTCAGTCAACTCTTGAATTTCTTGCGACCCTTGACTTAGTTGTCTCATACAAATTGCATCTAGGATTAACAGCGCTTGCATTAGGTGTACCATTCTATAGTTTAGGTGGGTCTGCTAAAGCAACAGCCTTTTTAAGTAGTATTGGAGCAGATTTTGCAGTCTGGACTCCGGTGGATAAACGATTTAAAGTTGCCGCATTTTTATCAAACCCCGAAAATATTCTGCAAGCAAAAAATAAATTTAATTCTACTATAATAGATAAACTAACTGTGAATAGTCGGGGACACTTGGAATTCTTAAATCAGCTTGTAAAAAATGCTAGTTCTTCTTTTAGCTAAATAGCCTTTACCGTACTACCAAGCAATCATATCCGATTTAAATGTCAGATTGATAGAAACAATTAATACATAGTTCTCATACTTTTAAGACTTACGCAATCGGCATATTTTTCTTGTAGGGGAGGCAAAATACGGTTCCTTAGTGCGGTCTTGGGGAGCCATTGCGTTGCGCGGTGAATCAAGGAAAGGGGGTGTCGGTTTCCGTCCCCCTTTCCTAGTGAACCCGAAGGGGAACAAGCGCGTTGTAGCAAATGGCGTGGTTTCCCCCATGAGCAACTAAGGAACCCGGAGGGTGTAGATTTTCTTCCCGTATTATTGCCGAGGCACGTGACATTTTGAACAATTCTGAACGTAGTTACAATGTCTTCAGTGTCACGCACCGGCTGAGTATTGTGACAGTTTGATTGATAGATTTCAAAATTTTATTTTTAATAATATTTATGGGGCTAGAGAATGAAAAATAACTAAGAGAAACCATAGACTCGTTTTCGTGAAAAATAAATTAGTCATTTTCTTTATGATGCGGATTAGTAAAAAGTTAATACTTACAGACAATCACAAAAAATTATTAATTAAAAGGACTTATATATGATAAATTATTCATCTAAAACGTATTTATTTCGCTGTTTGTAATAGCGAACCGGGGTGTATAAAAATCATCTATTTTGTGCTGAATTTTAGAAAAAATAGTGTTTAGATTTGGGAGGTCTTTTGTGGTGCTTGAGACAGGTCTAGAGAAAGGACAAATGGTGATTGGCTCCCCACAAGAAGCTGTGAATATTAGACAGCTATCTACCATAATATATCGCCGACGCTGGCTCATTTTGGGTGTTGCAAGTATTGTAATGTCGGTTGCTACTATTTTATCTGTAGTAATAAAACCGATGCGTGAAAGCTCGATGCAAATGTTAGTCAGTTCCAATATTTATCAAAGTGTAAAAACTTATAATAATCAAGATAGTTTAAATAATAATTTTACTGACTCTAACATTGAAGTTGTAGATTATACTGCTCAATTGCAGTTGATGCGGAGCAAAAAGTTAATTCAAAGAGCAGTAGAAATGCTGCGTCCAACTTACCCAGATATTACCGTAGAAGATATAAAAGGTAAGAAAGGAGAAAAAGCACCTCTAACCGTTACCCAGTTACAAACAGGAACCGGAGTAAGAAAAACTCCTTCCGAAGTATTTGAAGTTTCTTTTAAAGATAAAAATCCAGAAAAAGCCTATCAAGTACTTGATGCATTACAACAAGTTTATCAAGATTTTAATAAACAACAGCAAAAACAGCGTTTATCTAGAGGTTTAGCTTTTGTCAATGAAAGACTTCCTAAAATAAAACAGCAGGTAATTGAATCTGAAGCAAGCTTAGAAAAATTTCGCAAAAGATATAATATAGTTGACCCGAAAGTAGAAAGTACAATTCTTTTAGAATCTATTGCTGCCATTAGAAAAGAGCTTGATACTACCACCGCTCAGTTGCAAGATATACAAGCGAGATATAATAATTTGCAACTGAAAATAGCTGCTTCTCCCAGCAATGCTTTGGTATCTTCTCGTCTCAGTCAGTCAACTCGTTACCAATCGCTGCTGGATGAAATTCAAAAGACAGAACTAGCTTTGACTACTGAGAGACAAAGGTTTACAGATAATTCTCCCACCGTACAAAAACTTTTACAACAGCGTCAAAGTCAACTGGTCTTGTTACGACAAGAAGCGGGAAGAAGCTTGGGAGATAAAGTAGAAATTGCCAACAATACATCGCAGCCACTATTAACAAAAGGACAGCTTGCGGGAGTCGATTTAAAATTAGTCGAAGATTTAGTTAAATTACAGACAGAAGCGCTTGGTTTGCGTGCAAACCAACAAAGTTTGGTGCAATCTGAAAGACAACTGCGCTCTAAATTAAATGAATATCCTGCTTTAATTGCAGAATATAACCGCTTATTACCAGAGGTAGAAACTAACCGTAAAACTTTAGCACAGTTAATGGAAGTGCGTCAGAATTTAGCGCTAAAAATTGCTCAAGGGGGATTTGATTGGCAAATACTTGAAGAACCCGAATTAGGAACCAAAACTGGTAGCTCCAGATTATTATTTTTGTTGGTTGGTGCAGTTACCGGCCCGGTTTTAGGTATTGCATTAGCTTTGATTTTAGAACTATTTAACGACACTATTTACAACCCCGAAGAATTAAGCAAGTTGACGAATCTGCGTTTGCTCGGGAAAATTCCCAGACTTTCGTCACTTTCTAAAGGAAGAAAAAAGCTTTTCAATTTACCAGTTGCTTTTGGTAATTCTACCTACTCATCTTTTTCTGAAGCCATTACCCATTTCCCTTCCCACGAAACCTTGGATATGGCTTACCAAAATATTCAAATATTAAAGTATCCCTTGCACTGTCAAACATTGATGATAACTTCAGCTCTTAGCGGTGAAGGGAAATCAACCTCAACATTAGGATTAGCGGTGAGTGCAGCTAAAATGCACCAGCGAGTTTTGGTGATTGATGCTAACCTGCGAAATCCTTCTCTGCACTCGACTCTAGAACTTTCCAACGATTGGGGACTATCTTTGTTATTACTAGAAGATAAAAATAGTAAAGTTAACGATTACGTGCAACCCGTTCATCCTGCTATAGACGTTTTAACCGCCGGACCAGTCCCAGATGATACGGTTAAATTACTTACTTCCGGAAGAATGAAAGAACTTTTGGAAAATTTTACTCATAACTATGATTTAGTACTCATAGATGCTTCATCGATTTTGGATACTGTAGATGCGAGGATTTTAGCTTCCCTATGTAAAGGTATTATTATGGTGGGGCGCATAGGTAAAATTAAGCAGAGTGAATTAATCCAAGCCACGGAAATTTTAAATAACTTGAATTTAGTCGGAATTATTGCTAATGAAGCTAGTAAATCCCAAAGAATTTATGCTTGATAATGGCTGTGAGTAATGTTGCTGATTCCTATTACTCGAGCATATAAGTTTTCCGGGGTTTGTAGTAAGGACTTCAGTCCTAAATCCGAGCGATAAATCGCTTACTACAAACCTATCAAAATCAATGAGAAAAAATATTCGTAAGTATGGTTTTAACGAGATTGTTATTATTTAAATGATGAATTTGTATAAGCATAAACACTCAATCATATCAAATCAAGCTATACCAAATAATAAAAAAACTATATAATTATTGCTAGCTTACTCAGTTTGGGTTTTCTTAAACTAGTAACCGGTCTTCCGGGAAACTACTGTCTGCATATTCGTCAAATATACAAATCTAACAAGACTATTTAGTAAGTAGCATGAAACTCCCATTAAACAATTCTTCGATATTATCTCAGATAAAAGTACGCCATTGGTGGCTCGGAGTACTGTTATGGATGTTTTTAATTGTCCCAGCACAAGCATCAGTAATTTTGCGCGTGGCAATTAAACAGGATGTGAAGCAAGTCAAAGTTGGCAGTTCCACAGCTGCGGTTATCAAAGATGGTAACGGACGTTCTTTAGGAGAATTACCTGCAAGAGAAGCTTACTACGCTCAAGCAGTTTCTGGTGGAGTCGCTTTAAATAAGTGGAAATCTCCTTTATTCTGGATTGAACCCAAAGGTAAAGGATTTGTCTATATTGGCAACAAGTGGTATCGCGGTAGAACCTTAGTTATCCCTACAGAAAAAGGGCTTACCGCCGTTAACTGGGTTGATTTAGAAGAATATCTGTATAGCGTATTAGGTGGTGAAATGGATGCGAGATGGCATCCCGAAGCACTTAAAGCCCAAGCCATAGCCGCTCGTAGCTATGCTCTTTACAGAAGACAGAAACAGCAAAGTAATCCCCTATATGATATCGGAGCTACTCCCGATAAATGGCAGATTTACCCAGGAGTTGCCAGAGAACATCCTAAAATTTACTCCGCAGTAGATGCAACCGCAGGGCAAGTATTAACCCATAATAATCAAATTATTGAATCGGTATTTCATGCTTGTTCTGGCGGACATACCGAAAATGTCGAAGATGTCTGGGGTAATAAATTAGCTTACCTACGTGCAGTTCCAGACTTCGACTTAAACACCCCGAATCTTGCTAAAATCGCCCCCAAATGCCAGTGGCAGAAAACTTTCTCACCCACACAAATCAGTAAAAAGTTTCCTGAAGTCGGTGATGTCAAGGAAATAAAAACCTTGGAGCTTTCACCTTTCAACAGCGTTAAAAAACTGCGGATTGTCGGTGAAAAAGGTACTAAAGAGCTAAAAGGAGAGCAGGTTCGTACCGCACTCAAGCTTAATAGTACTCGCTTCGTCGTTAATAAGAGCAATAACAATACATTTGTATTGCAAGGACGCGGTTGGGGACATGGTTTAGGAATGAGTCAATACGGAGCAAGGTATTTAGCCACTCAAGGTTACAATCACCTACAAATTTTGAATCATTACTATAGAAATGTTGCTTTAGCTCCGATAGAGGTGAAATAAATTAATTATCAATGAACAATTATCAGTTACCAATTGTTCATTGATGATTGTTTATTGTTTATTGTTTCCTTCTTCCAACCGTCTTCGCCATTCTGCGTCGATTTTATCGGAATTTTCTACTTCTTGTTCGATTAGGTCGGTTTCGGTGGAGTAAGCTAAGTTGTCTTTGTCGATAACTGTGTTTGTCGCAAACTGATGCGCGTAGTCGATTTTCTGCTGTAGCTTTTCGTCTGCACTAGCTATCAGTTTGGCTCGCGATTGACGCTGACGATTGCGATCGCTAATTTTTTCGTTACGCCATTGTATCCAAAAGTAGCGTATTAAAGGTATAGCGAGAAAACCGATTCCATAAGCTAGCAGTAAGCCGTAAATACCTTGTACGAAAAAAACTAGCCCTCCAATTTCTCTGGCTATAGTACCATCTCTTAACAATCCTCCCAACATCAAAGCGCCGATAAAATTTACTGCTCCTAATCCAGCACTTAACATTACTTGTGAAGAAGTTGCTTTACTAAATTTCCAGGAAAATTCTCTGAGAAAAGTAGGAATTGATTGTTTAGTATTTTTTTTAGCCGTTACCTGTAACTCAGGAAAAGAATATACAATTTCGCCTTCAGGACTAACCGCTGGTTTACCATTGAACTTTGTGAGAACCGGCAGCATATAATCTTCGTATTGTTGTTGATAATTCTCGCCAAGATTATCTAAATAAGGCGTGATTTGTTCGGCTACTACCGCACCATTGTTATTACGAATTGTAGTTGCGATTTCTTGCCAGCGACGCTCTTCCAGATTTGTATTAGGGTTACCATCCCCAAATAAAAACGAAAATACAGCTTCCAAAAAATTTAAATCGCTCTTTTCGCGCGGTCTTCCGCTTCCGTGGCTGCGATATCCAGTATTATAATTTGGACTAAAGAACCAAAATAAATCTGGAACATAGAAAAAGCCTATACCCCCACCAAAACCACCACCTCTATCATCATCGCGGTCGGATAAAGAACTAAGAATGATAGTAATAGAAATAGCAATTAAAGCAATAGAAAGAATTAGAACAATTCCAAAAGAAATTCTAATCAAGTAAAACAAAACTTTCCAGACCTTGTTCCACCATTCCTGCAACTGTAATTTGAAATATTTATTTTTTAAAACATTACGGAAATTACGCGGGAAAAGGTAAACTATGTCACCTGTGTCTGCCACTTGCAAATGTCCCCCAGCATCAGTTGCAAGCGCTAACAACCCCTGATTAGCCATTTCGATATTTAATCCAGCCCTTTGGGCCACATCACCAACAGTGACACGGTAATCCAACTTTTCCACAGCTTGCATGATAGCGGGATTGGGAGCCATTTCTCGACCCTCCTGTGAATGAAAAACTCTTCTATCTCAAGTATAAAGATTTCTGAAAAAGGTTGGGGATTGGGAATTGGGGATGGGGGGATGGGGAGATGGGGAGAAGAGAATTAACTCCTAACTCCTAACTCCTAACTCTTTATCGCTTCCCGTCTTCTCGGTACTTCGTAGGTCATGAAATCATAGGCCATTTTTGTGTTAGGGAATATTGCTTGACCTTCTTCAAGTAAATCTTTTAATTCAATGGCATTTCCTGGAGCGTATCGGGGGCTAAAGTGACTCATGATTAATTTACGTGCCCCTGCTGCAAGTGCTGTTTGGGCTGCCATTGTAGATGTGGAATGCAATCTATCGAAAGCCATTTGTGAATCTTGATGCGCGAAAGTCGCTTCGTGAATTAATACGTCAGCATCTTTGGCTAAATCCACTGCATTTTCACAGAAAACTGTATCGGTACAATATACGACTTTGCGTCCAATTTCTGTAGGTCCGCATAAATCGGAACCATTGATAATTCTTCCATCTTTTAATGTTACGGTTTCACCACGTTTGAGTTGACCGTAAATTCTACCTGGAGGGATTTCTAAAGCTTTGGCTTTTTCTACATCAAATCTTCCCGCTCGATTTTTTTCTTCTACCCGATAACCATAAGCTGTAATTCGGTGATGCAAAATATCGCAGCTAACTTTGAATTCAGAATCTTCATAAACTACCCCTGGACGAACAGCATGAACTTTCACCGGGTAGGAAAAATGTGTATGGGAATAACGCTTACAAGCTTGCAAATATTCGTTTAATCCTTGCGGACCATAAATATCAACATGACGTACATTTCCAGCTAAACCACAGCTAGCAAGAAGACCCATCAACCCGAATATATGGTCACCATGCATATGAGTAACAAAAATTCGGCAGAGTTGACTCATTTTTAAGTCACTCCGTAATATCTGGTGTTGAGTACCTTCACCACAATCGAATAACCATAATTCCGCTCTCTGGGGTAATCTCAGAGCAACACTAGAAACATTGCGCGACCTTGTTGGTACCCCAGAACTCGTCCCTAAAAATGTTATCTGCACAGCTTTATGTCGTGTTTTTGTTTTTATGATTTAATTTAACTAATTTAGCGTCTTTTATATAATGACATTTTCTTAGAAGCTTCTTCTGGTTAACTTAGTTGATTAAGGGAATAGGGAATAGGGAGTAGGGAATAGGGAATACTTATAAATAGACCTCTTGCAAGAGTTTTTTGTGGTATGATAATATAATTGCTATTTTGATTAATTTTATGGTACGCGCAGCGATGTTGGGATAAGCGATCGCCATTGATTATAGAAATCTTCATCGCAGATTTGGCTTAAGAGCTAATTTAATTGCTGGTATTTAAATTATGAAATAGCAGCATAAATTAAGAATAAAAATTAAATATACTACAAAAATTTGGTTCTTCAGTACTTAGTATGCTATCACGCCGAGTCGTCTTAGGCAGTAGGCAGTCGGAAGAAAATAGAGTAAAATTATTCAAAATTAAACACGTGAAAAATAAAATACTTGCTGTGAAATAATTTTAGTTACTTTTATTAACTATGGTTCTTCAGTACATAGTATGCTATATGATGAGGAAAAAAAGCTGTAATACTTGCTGTATGAAGGTTTTGAGGCTTTTTCACTTCATTTATTACTAATATCTTCCTTTCTTTCCCTTCTGCCTTCTGCCCACTGCCTTCTGCCTTTTTACGACTATTTAATTAGCATAGCAAGTACGGATGAGCCTTAACTATTTAGCATACCAACAACTGAAGAGCCAAAAATTTAGAAATTAATTAATGACTGAATTAGTTTTTTATGCCAAATTTAAAATATGGCATATATTCAGATAATACTTAACAGAAAAACTGCCTGCTTCTTATTATTTTAAACACCAAAATTTTAAATCTAAACAAGCCACTATCATACCACAAAATATTTTTGCAAGAGGTCTTTTGTAGTTAGCTTGTTCTAAGCCATCATCTGAAGGTATTAAAAACAAATTGGAATTGTCAATTGTACAATTGTTTAATTGTACATTTGGTACTGGGAATACTGCATCGACAAGTCTTGTTTTTTCTTCAGGTTGAGTGAAGCCCTTCAATATTTACTCGGATCAGCCCCAGCGGCTGGGCAATCTCAACCAGCGAGAACTGGTTTGATTGATAATCTTGGAGCAATATTTAGAGGAGATATTGGGATCATTAACGGATTGCTCCGAGTTGTTGGTATTCCGTTGTTTCAGGGTTCGCAAGGTGGGAATCCAGAGGCACAAAGAAGCGTGAATAAGGATTCTCCTTAATCGGGACTTAGACATTTTTTGTAGTCAAAAAAAGCCTCAAATGTATACATACCAGTCTTTTTACGTCGATTTGGTTAATTTCAAGATATATCTGGGGAAGGAGCGATTTTTCGGATGTTGAAGTATATCCCTTGCCCTAACTAGATTTGAGGCTTTTTTCTCGTTGTTTTTTGTCTAAGTCCCGCTAAGAAATTCTTGCTAACCCTCACAGCGATTTGTTCGGATGCACCGGACTTGTTAATCAAGTCGCCACCGCGACCGCGCTTTTTAGGTGTGGGTTTTCTTAGAGGAAATTTACCCGTTTCTATGTCATCCTCCAAGACTAATCTTACGATTTCGGCGTGGTTTGGGAGCGATCGTAATTGGGAGCGGAATTCTGCCGATACTTTGAATCTGAGGGGTTCAGTTAGCGGTTCCGCTATTTCCTGCGGAGACGCTGCGCTAACGCTTCACCCAACCTACAAACTAGATCCATTCAGGCTTTAAATCGTATTCCATCATTCTCGCAGTTTTCACCGCCCACTCTTTACCCAATAGCTTGGAGACAACGTACAGCGACAGATCAATTCCAGCGGATACACCACCCCCTGTAATCACCCGACCATTATCAACAATTCGCTCCGTTTTTTTAATAAGCGTATTGGGAGCTACTTCTCTCAAGCGTTCAACATCGAGGTGGTGCGTCGTCGCTGATAGATTTTCTAACAATCCAGCCTTTCCCAATACAATGGCTCCATCACAAACAGAAAGGAGCAATTCCACTTCCCGTGCAGTGCTTTTTACCCAATTAATCAAAGTGTCGTTAAAGATTACCTTTTCAGTCCCAGGCCCACCAGGAACAAGAAGAATATCAGCGTGAGGTGCATCTGAAAAACTGTACCGTGGATTGATGCTCAGACCATCCCGTGCCATAATCGGTTTCGGTTTCTCTGAGACTGTATAAACGTTGAACAAGTTAGAGTTGTCGATTCTTCCTGCTGCGGCAAAAGATTCATAAGGACCGGCAAAATCAAGGATTTCAACATCATCAAAAACTAGGATTGCTATATTTTTAGAATTCATAAATAAAAAACTACTTTAAGTAGAACCAAAATTCAATTTCAGAAGTTATTTCATCAAAACGGCCTGCATGGTTAACTTGCGCTGGTACATGATACTACTCACCTGCTTTATCTTTTAACTAACACATTTTAAAACGCTTAGCCAGTAAAGATTTGAGATTTTTAATCAAAATGTGTTAGTTTCATTTGTTGCTAGTGGCGATTGCCCAAGAGTTATGAAAACAGCCTCAAAAAAAATAGTACTTTAGTAGTATAAAATAGAATAATTTTATGATAAGAATAAGTGTTCATTTTGAGATTAATCAAATGAAATATTGGCAAGCTAAAAAACTAGCATCAACTGAATTTAAACGTATGACAGGAGTTAAAAAAACTTTTAACTTGATGGTCAGGATAGTTAAATCGAAGGAGAAAGAAATGTGGTCGTCCCCCAAAGTTAATAATTGAAGACCAAATTTTATTAACCATAGACGTATTTAAGGGAATATAGAACTTATTATCATATAGGAAAAGACTGGAAAATTTCAGAATCAAACACATACCCTATTGTCTTAAAAATTGAAAATATTTTAATTAAATTTAAAAAATTTAGTTTACCAGGCAAGAAAAAATTGTTAGATTCCTCTCTTGAGGAAGAATTAATTTTAATGGATGTTATGGAAAGCCCCATTGAAAGACCAAAAAAATGTCAGAAAAGATTTTATAGCGGTAAACAGGGAGAGCATACCTTAAAGACACAGGTGGTATTTGGACAAAAAACTAATAAAATCATGTGTTTAGACTATTCTAAAGGTAAAACTCATGATTTTAAATTATTAAAAATAAGTCATGTAAAATTTCATAGATTACTTAAAGTAATAGCTGATAAAGGGCATCAAGGAATTTCTAAACTTCATAATTTAAGTCAAACTCCTATTAAAAAGCCTAAAAAATTAACCAAATCTCAGAAGAGATATAATCGAGAACTTAACCGTTTAAGGATAGAAGTTGAACATATTAATCGTCGGCTAAAAATTTTTAAAATCTTATAAAAGAAGGAAGGAGTTAGGAGGAAGAAGGAAGAAGGTAATATATTTTAAAAAAATGCGCGTTATGAGTCTAAAACGATATTATTGAAAAAAACAATATTTTAAGGAGCGTAGCCCAAGGGAATATTTACGTCCTTGTTTCATTCACGCGGAGCGTGTGGATCATCTCACGTTTTAAAACGTGAGTTCTTCTTCCTTCTTCTTTCTTCCCTCTTACTTCGTGAACTTACCCATATAGAAATCGTAACCGCAGATTTGGCTTAAGAGCTAATTTAATTGCTGGTATTTATAATTATGAAATAGCAGCATAAATTAAGAATAAAAATTAAATATACTACAAATATTTAGAAATTAATCAATGACTGAATCAGTTTTTGATGCCATATTTAAAATATGGCATATATTCAGATAATACTTAACAGAAAAATTGCCTGCTTCTTATTATTTTAAACACCAAAATTTTAAATCTAAACAACTCATTATCATACCACAAAATATTTTTGCAAGAGGTCTAATCTAATAAATCTAATAAATCTAATAAATCTAATAAATCTAATAATAATAATAAAACAAAGCCCATTTAACTGGGCTAAAAAAAGTATTACGATTTGATTAATCAACATTAATCAAAGATTAATCTGTTTCTTGAAATGATTTGTTTACTAAGAGACTGTCACGAATTTTAGTTAACTGTTTTTGAGACCCAACAGGTTCTCGTGGTGCTGGAAGTTCGGTATTTGGCCAATTTGATATATCATTACAAGGGCATGATAAAGACGGTATGCCTAAATTCTTCAAAGGTACTGGCATCTCGCAACGCGAGCAAGAAGCCATATCCCATTCAGGTGAGAGTAATTCAGCAACTGTTTGTTGAGTACCTTCGAGGTAACATTCACCCGATTTAGACGAGAGAACTTCCTGCCAACACTGCTCAAACTCGTTGCTGTAACTTTCCCCATCAATAACTTTACCGGGCTGCAAGCTTGCCGCACCGTTATTTATGAAAATTTTCTTACCTAGCTGAAACCAATAAGCCAGATATCTTTTAACTTCTGTTTTGGATGCCATAATATTTTAATTTTATATTTTATATTTTGGATTTTTGATTGTGAATGATTAATAAACACTTAAGAATCCTAAATAAGTTAGGGGGATAGTTAGGAATTATTAGTAGCAAGCAATTGGTTCTTATTATTAGCTCGCTACTCCCTACTCATTACTCGTAACTCGCAACTTGCTACTCCCTACTCGCTACTCGGTAAACGATTACCAAGTACGCTGAGGTTCAGAACGTGTCCTCCGGTGACTAAGTATGTTGTTTGACTAACTATGCCTAGTTTACGGGTTAATGAACCAAGTCTATCGCGGAAGGTTTGACCGGCAGGATAAGCTGGTACAACTCCCCATCCGGTTTCTTCTGCGACAAAAATAATTTCTGCTGCAACTAGTTCTACTGTTTCTAAAAATTCTTCAACAATATCTAGCCAATAACCATCCTCTTTGTCGATGTAATTAGCTACCCATGTACCTAGTGAATCTACTAGCATTACTGTATTGGGTTTTGCGTCACTTATGGTGTTAGATAAGTCGAAAGGTGCTTCTAAGGTTGTCCAGCTTTGGGGGCGGCGGTTTCTATGTTGTATAATACGTTGCTGCCATTGTTTATCGTCGGGCGATAAGAGTGCTGTTGCGACATAAACCACTTTTTTATTAGACTGGTTTGCTAGAGCTTCTGCCCACTCGCTTTTTCCAGAGCGTGCTGGACCGGTGACAAGGATAACTTTACTCAAAGCGTTTTCCTCAGTATCTTTAATAAGGTAGGGTTCATCTTACCTCCTGATTGTTTCTGTAAGGTATGATTTTTAGTTACAAATAACTTTTAGTAGATAAAAATACAGCAACATAGGTCAGCACGACCAATGACAAGACATTAAAATTCAACCCCAGCATGGCTGTTGCGTTGTATAGCTGCACAAAGACACGGAATTTCTGAAGTTTCACCGAATATTAATATGAAAGCAGGATTAAAGCGTATTGAGGAAACTTTGCAGGATTTAGACATTCGCGTCACAAACCCTATTGACGAGAATAGCGATGATAATGCTTCTCTTCAAGAGTCTTTATCATTTCGCATTGGTGCCCCTCCTGCGAATGAATCTACTGAAGATGTGACGGAATCACCAGAAGAGGTTTTTGACCATACTGACCCTGAGGAATTTGTTGAAAACTTTTCGGATGAAGATAACTCAGTTCAGACCTTTTCCGCACAAGATGAGGAGATTAAAGCACCCAGTCTTCCTAAATTCAAAACACCTAGCTTCAGCAGTCACCGAAACGCTCCTAATCCTGCATTAGCCACTAATGTCTTGCAGGAAATTCAAGAAATTGCCACTGGTTGGCAGACAGAATTGCACAAGATTTTACGGCAGATTCAAGACTTGTACCTGCAAGGACCGATTGTCGATGGCTGGTTGGAATCTCATTCGGTTAAAACACAACCGGAAGCCACTGCAACCCTACGTCATGCGGAAGTTGAGCGTTTGATGGATTATGTAGAAGAAATTTGTGCAGCACAAGAAACACAACCCCAATCTGAATCCTCCCGTGCTGGCTATCGGTTATGCGGTTTAGACGATTCCGGTGAAGCTTGGTCTCGTCCTTGTCCACCGGAACAAGTTCCCGGTGTCAGCATGGCGATCGCCCGCTATAAACAATTACGCCAATACCTAGAACGCAAACAGAAACTCGAAGATCGCTTAAATAAATTAGCGGAAACTCTAGTAGTTCTACACAGCCATATTAAACAGCAAAAATGAAGTTTTATTAATTAATCAATCTCTATCAAACTCAATAAAACTTATATCCGAAAAAACTCGGTTGGTGTGTATAAAAATTTTAGTTAAGATTCTGTGTAGACGGATATTGAATTTTTATAATTCCGCTCTGTGTAATAGCAATAAAGCTACAATCAATTAGCGTAAATAAAATCCAAATTCGGCTCTTTCTAAAATTGCAATAAAAATGCCAGACACGCAAATTTCTGCCATTATCTGTACTCACAATCGAGATAATTATCTGGGCGCTGCCATTGATAGCCTTTTGTCGCAGGATTTTGCCCAAGGCTTTGAAGTGGTAGTTATAGATAATGGGTCAAAAGATAATACCAAGCAAGTCGTAGAGCAAAGGCTTGATAATTCTCGTCTTAAGTATATTTACGAACCTGTCCTTGGATTATCCGTAGCCCGCAATACAGGTGCTAAAGCTTCCAATGGCGAAATTTTAGCATATCTAGATGACGACGCTGTAGCAAGCGAAGGCTGGTTGCAAGAACTCTATGGAGCCTATCAAAGTAATTCTAAGTTAGCAATAGCAGGTGGCAAAGTCACATTATTGTGGCCGGATAAAGTTAATCCACCCCGTTGGCTATCACCCGGACTAGCCGGTAATTTGGGAGCTTACGATTTAGGGAAAAATGTTGTCACTATCAAGAATCCAGGTGAAACGCCTAGAGGCTTGAATTATTCGATACGGCGCAGTTTTTTGGATGATATTGGAGGTTTTGACACCAATCTCGGAAGAGTTGGGAAAAACTTACTTTCTAATGAAGAATTGCAAATGACCGAACTAGCCTTAGAAAAAGGTTGGGAAGTAGCTTATCTTCCCGATGCTTTAGTTGCTCATAACGTCTCTCCAGAACGTCTTAAACGTTCCTGGTTTATTAGTAGAGGCTGGTGGCAAGGTATAAGCGAATGTTACCGAGAACAACTCGCCGGTAAAGCCGGTACGGGACAGTTACAGCGCGGTGGCGAACGATTTATACGCGGTTTATATAAAGCATTGCAACATTATTCCGACCCAGCAGAACGCTTTGATAAACTCGTTTATGCTTACGGTCAAATAGGATATTTAAACGCAGCTATTCAGGGACTCCTATCAAAAAAGAACAATTAGTAAATAGTGGGTAGTAGATAGTGGATAGTTGGTGATTGATTAAACAACTAACAACTAACAACTAATAACTAAAAACTAATAACTAACGACTAACATCTAATAACTAAAATATAATTATATGTCTTCAAAAATACCAGTTTCTGTTTTAATTCCGGCTAAGAACGAGGAAGCAAATTTACCTGCTTGTTTGAAGAGCGTTTCCAGAGCGGATGAAGTTTTCGTTGTAGACTCTCAAAGTACTGATAAAAGCATTGAAATTTCTGAAAGTTTAGGTGCAACTGTCGTACAGTTTGAATTTAACGGAGGCTGGCCCAAAAAGAAAAATTGGTCTTTAGAAAACTTACCTTTTCGCAATGAATGGGTATTGATAGTAGACTGTGATGAGCGCATCACCCCAGAACTATGGGATGAAATTGCTCAAGCAATTGAAAATCCAGAATACAGTGGATATTATCTAAATCGCCGCGTATTTTTCTTGGGTAAATGGATTCGTCACGGTGGTAAATATCCCGATTGGAATTTACGTTTATTCAAGCATAAAGAAGGTCGTTACGAAAACCTAAATACCGAAGATATTCCCAATACTGGTGACAACGAAGTTCACGAACACGTTGTTTTAAGTAGTAAAGTTGGCTATCTAAAAGAAGATATGCTGCACGAAGACTTCCGCGACCTTTACCACTGGTTAGCAAGACACAATCGTTATTCAAACTGGGAAGCTCGCGTTTACTACAACTTACTCACTGGTAAAGGTGATGACGGTACTATTGGTGCTAGCTTGTTTGGTGATGCAGTACAGCGCAAGCGTTTCTTAAAGAAAATCTGGGTCAGATTACCATTTAAGCCATTATTACGCTTTATTTTGTTCTATATAATTCAGCGTGGTTTCCTAGATGGAAAAGCTGGATATATTTACGGAAGACTTTTAAGTCAGTACGAATATCAAATCGGCGTAAAACTCTACGAACTTCGTAGCTGTGGTGGCAGCTTGAATACCGTCAACGCTTCAAAAAATCCCCAACCTACTATTTCTGGGAAGGTTAGTCAGTCCGCAACTTGATAGAGAGTTAGGGGAACAAGGGGACAAGGAGATGGTGAATCCACTCTCGTGGGTCGTCATCCCTCCGTTGAGAGAAGTGGTGTTAGCGCCTAGCGGAGCGTACCGTAGGTATTGCGTCTCCCGTCAGGGAGATACCCGAAGGGGGAGAAAAAACTTCTAACTCTTAACTCCTAACTTTCAGCTTCTAGGAGACGTAGCAGTGCTACGTCTCTACAATTTTTAAATCCGTCTTGGAAAGTTTTGGGGAAGAAAATCTACACCCCAAACTTTCCGCAAGATCCAAAATCTAAAATCCAAAATCCCGATGTCGAATGCTCAATGTCCCATTCCCATTTCATTAGATGCCGAACCTTTTGTAGATTTACGTAAATACGACCAATCTGACTTTGACCGGGGACGTGCGGGTTGGTATATATTTCTGTGGTGGTTCGTGCAGGCTGTTACTTTTCCCCTGACTCTCCATAATATGAGCGGTACGCGCTGCGCTATCCTACGTCTGTTCGGCGCGCGTATTGGTAAAGGTGTATTAATTCGACCTACTGCCCGGTTTACTTATCCCTGGAAAGTAACTATTGGTGATTACAGTTGGATTGGTGATGATGTAGTTTTGTATAGTCTGGATGAAATTAATATCGGTTCTCACTGTGTAGTTTCACAAAAAAGCTATATCTGTACCGGTAGCCACGATATCAAAGACCCAGCTTTTGGTTTAAAGACTAAGAAAGTTGCTATTGGTAACGGTGCTTGGGTTGCTACAGATTGTTTTGTGAGTCCTGGAGTAACAATCGGAGCAAATGCTGTAATTGGCGCTCGTAGTAGTGTTTTGACAGATATGCCAGATGGACAGGTTTGCTGGGGTACTCCTTGTCGTCCCCGGTATGAAAGGAATCGGTGAAGGTAAAGGTTAAAGAGTCATAGATTTCAACCTTCATTAATTTCCTAACTTAATAACTTAGTGCTATATAAACCCGGTTTTTTGAAAAAACCGGGTTTCTAATTCAGGAATGGCCGCAATTGTCACAACACTTGGGTGGTGCATGAACTCAAAACATTATTACTACGTTTGGGAATTTTCAAAGTGTCACAGCACCCTACAAAAAAAATGTGCCGGTTGCGTAAGTCCTATAATTAATTGTCTAAAAATGATTTAAAACAACTTCACTCTTAACTTCAATATTAGAATCGGCGACATTTTTTAAATGGGTTAACATTAATTCATCTCGCTGACACCATAGGTCAAATATCTTGTCTCTTCCATCATTAAGGGTTTGTCTATCGATACGATATACATTATTTACTCGCTTCAGTTTCAAGCCTAATAAATTAAATAATCGCCGAATAATTTTGATTGTCGAAACCTGTTCGTTTTCTACTGCTAAGTTAATATTTAAGGCTCTTTGAATATGTTTGCTGCACTGCAATACGGTATTTTTCAGCAATATCAAATCGGCATCATTTTCGGTAAATTCTCTACCGGGTTCAAGCAGTTGTAAAACACCTAATGCTCGTAAAGCTTCTATTCTCAGAGTATAAATCTTTAAGTCAGGGAGAAAAACTTTCCCTTCACCACAGGATAATTGTTGATTCCATTCTTGTTTATCTCGTATATGAAAATAGTCGCTCGAATGAGTTAAGTAATAGTGAGTTCGCAGTTGATAGTAATATCCTCTATCATCTTGCAATTTTAAGTGTGGTGTTACTTCTACACCGTATCTTTTTCTCAGAAAGTATTTATTAATTGTATGACGTTCGTTATCTGTCAGAGAATGTTTCTTTAATAGGTGTTCGTATTTTAAATAATCTATATCTGGAGCATTAGTTACAGCACTTGCTACGGCCATTTGGTTTTGATGCTTAATCTTTTTGATATTATTATTAATTTCTTGAGATTTCCTTTTGCTTTGCTCCCAATCTTTTTTAACTTTGACGATTTCTACAATTAATCTTCTCCGATTTGCTGAATCGTCTTTATCGGTGGCTAAAAATGCATAGCGCAAATCTCGAATAATATTTTTCTGGATATCGTTGGTACGTACCCATAAATTATGTCCTTCAGCAGTTAAACCTTCTTTCATCGATTGACGATAAAAGTTAATTGAAGCGTTGACTCTAGCCGATAATTTTGCCCAAGTTCGTAAATGAATAGGGTCATAGACTAAGGGTAAATCAACGTCTATTTTGTGCATTGGACTCAATAAAGCCAAGTTCTCTTTTTGATTCTCTTGATACCAAAAAGATAGCGAACGATAGTTTTTACTACCGCTACCAATCAAACCGACTCCTCGCTTCGCACACCAGACAACACGAGGGACATTATCTCTTACCCTTGCTAATGCTTGTCTGGCTTCGGAATCTGGAATTACTCCTTGGAAAATTCCATAAACTCTATCAAAATGCTGCACGTCTATACTAATTCCCGTACCAAGACTGGGAGTGACAAAAACAGCATCATATTCGGGTATTTTTTGATTAATTGATGCTACGAAATCAACTGCTTCATGACCTGGTGTATTTGTAGTATGACTGCTGACTATTAAAGTTTTAGGATATAGATGTCGTAGCTTATCTAAACGCTCTTTTAAATAACGCTCGATGGTTTCACTACTATAGCGTCCGGAACGACTATCGGTAGTTATATAACATTTTCTTCCAGCGAGTAAATCTAATTCTAACTGTTGAATTAAGGGTGTAGGATTGGGAGAATCGTAAAAAGTTATATCCCAAGCTTTTTCTGGTTTCCATTTATTTACAACCACCCAAGGTGTTAATTCTATTCCCGCTAATCTTTGAAGGTATTCTAAAGAAACATCTGATAAGTCGGCATCTTGAGCAATAACTAATCCTCCAGTTGTTAAAACAGTAGAAATTAGCTGCTGAAATAATTTTAGAATTTTAACTCGTTTATCTTTACAAGTAGTGCTGTGTAGAAGATGCCATAAAGATTGTTCTACTTCATCTAAAACAATTATCGCTCCTTTCCAGTGGTCAGGATTGAGTTTCCATAGCGAATCAATACATAATCCTCTAGTCGGAACATCGTGTTCGCTGGTTGTAATACTAGGAATCAGGATGCTTCCACTACTGATATGATTACAACTTTTAATTCCCCATTCTTGATAACCTACACCCCATTTAATCCCAACTTTCTCACACAAAAATTTCCCCAACTGGATTCTATGAGTAATTAGTAAAACAGGTTTATTTCTATTTAATGCTTGTTTGACAACAGCTTGTAATGCAGTGGTTTTTCCAGTCCCTTTTGCTGACTTTACTCCTACTAGTCCCGAAGTTGGAAAAGGTATTTCACCTAAATAACGACGATTGACAGTAAGTGCTGCGGTCATAGTTAAATTAGTATGGGGTTTACTGTGAGCAAGATAAATTTCTAAATCCAAACTTTGACGATAAATTTTATCGAAAGCAACTGCACCTTTTGCCACAATAAATTCATCAACACCTTTCTCCATCCCCGGAAGCTCAATTACTTGAACCGGACAATTTTTCTCTTGGAATAATAAACCAAGTTGAGATATAGCATTATTTACAGCATTAACTTTTTTAAGTTCTGTCTCGAAATCAAAACAAATATGAATAGTTCGTTTAGTAATCGTAAAAGCTGCTAAATCCGCAATCAACTGACGACGGATAACTTTACCAAATTTATCTTTGATAACTCGATAACCGCTAGTAATCCCAGGAACTCCAATCGCTGCATATCCTTGAGTTAACAGGGTTGCTGCTTTCTTAACACCTTCACAGATGATGACCGGGATATTATGTTCCATCACCCACTTCCAGAAACCGACAGCAGCACCATCATCAGCAAGCTTGATATTTTCGGGTAGCTTAACGTTATATCTCTGAGCTACTTGCTCCCAAGTCTGTAACGGTACTCTCAGACAAAATATCCGTGTCGGAGTACAAGGAGGATGTTCGTACTTAATAAATTTACCTTTCTCATTTATACGAGGCTGATTCGGTTTGAAGCATCCCCACTCCATCATGTGCCAATTATTCAGCACATCAACCCCAGAACACCACCAACCACCGGCGTTGACGTGAGCATAACGTTCCAGCCAGTAGCTCTTGACTATTCCAGTATTTGTACGGGGAATAAGTTCGGAAATAAATAGATAATCGTAAGCATTTTGGTTTTCAAGAGAGCGAAAATTAAGTTTTACCAGGTGTAAATCAATGCCACTACTATTGACTAATTCTTCTAGATGCTCTGGTTTTAAATAGTGCAAATGCATTATGTAGGGCGGAAAGTGCAGACAACGGATTTGAAAAATCTACCACGCACTCGCCGGTTTTTATATAAGGGATTTCAAGGTTTTTCATGTGCTTATTATTATTCGGTGACGCTAAATACTTCGGTTTAATCAAAAAATATTGATTTTCCCTTTCATATTGTCCAAATAATAGATTTGTATTGTGATTTTTATTCTATGATTAATTCACTTTATCAGTATAAATATCAATAAATAATTTATATATTTAATTTTCTCAAATAGTATCTTTATATGATATGTATGCTTAAGCGTAGTAAAAAGTGCTGCTTGCTCCAATTGATTAAGGAAGTTTTTACAATAGTATTTATGAATTAGTTGGATATAAATTAAGTTTGGTTTTGGTGGTATTTCAGTACTATTGATGTTATTTTAGTTAATTTTATAATTCAATTGTAATTAATGAGAACCTCATTCCGTTTCCTGTATTTATTAAAAAGAAAACCTCATCCTGTTACCTTTCTTTATTAAGAAGACAACCTCACCCTGTTTTCTGTATCTATTAAGAAGACAACCTCACCCTTTTTCTTGTACCAATTAAGAAGAAAAACCTCACCCCCGTTCCCTCGACCTATTAAGGATACTGCTGGCGAATAGTGGGTCCAACCCCTTATCCCAACGAATCAATAGGGATTCTGAGTTATCACCAAGAGTGCGATCGCACTCTTGAAACCCTTGTTTTTTGGTCATTCAGGGGTGTCACCCCTGAATGACCAGCAGTATCCTATTAAGGAGAGGGGTGAAATATAGCTAAGCTACTTAAGTAATTTTGAATTAATCGCTAAGAGGTTCTTGATTATTTCTACGTAACAAAAACTGTAAAATTTCTAAACTGAGAATGCAGCTAATTAACCATACTAAACCAGCAGCATATCCAGCAATTATATCTGTTGGCCAGTGAACTCCTAAATAAAGACGACTGAAGCCGATTGCTAAAATTAATAAAGTAGTAAAAAATAAAATTACACTGCTCCAGGAACGAAAGTTAGCAATTAGTAAATAACCGATAAAACCGTAAACAACTAACGAAACCATCGCATGTCCGCTAGGAAAACTATAAGAAGCAGCATCTACAATACGCTCCCACAAAGCAGGTCTCACCCGAGCATATATATTTTTTAACCATACATTTAAACCGATACCACCAGATGCGACAATGATTAAGGTAAAAGCGCTGGCAAATTTTTTACTAATTAGTAAAATTACTCCTACAATACAGATTAGATAAATCAAGGTTGAACCATTACCGAGGAATGTAATTCCGGTCATGATTTGATTTAACAAAGGTGTATGTTGTTGATAAATGCTTTGCAAAATAGCGGTATCAATCTCTGTGGTTTGTTCTGAAAAAACTTTCTCTGCAATTTGAAAAAATCCCCAGACACAAAAAGCTGCTATTGCAAAACCTCCAACCCAAATCAATGATAGTAGAGGAGATAATCGGGAAGATACTTGTTCTTTCCAAGCTTGAATAAGTTTATTAGTGTAGTTGAACATGAATTTGATTTTATTTAAGTTAATGGATGTGTACGATTAAATGTATTTTGTAATACTGCAATCGGCTTTATTTAGAATACCAAAGTTAGCTTAAGGGTACGTAAAATTTATAATTAACAAATACATGTTATTTAAATTGTCGTTTATTTGATGAATTAGGGAGACATAGCAGTGCTACATCTCTACATATTGATTCGTTGTAAATTTTGTTGTAAATATAGTTATGATTGTTTGTCATCATAGTTAGCCAGATTAAAGAAAATTAATTCATAAAATTATGCTTCCTAATATTAGAGAAGTTGAAAAATATCTTCACGAACATATTCCATTATCTCAAAGTATGGAAGTTAAAGTTAAGCAAGTTGATGAAAATGGAATTACGTTAACAGCACCTTTGTTACCAAATATAAATCATCGTTCTACAGTTTTTGGTGGAAGCATTTCGGCTTTAGCAATTCTTGCGGGATGGACTTTAGTTCATGCTAATTTACAAGCATTATCTTTGTCTTCGAGGATTGTCATTCAGCGTAACTCTATAGAATATCTTCAGCCGATTGATGGGGATTTTATTGCTTATTGTCGGTTTCCGGAGTTGGAAGTTTGGCAGAAGTTTATCAAGATGTTAGAAAGGAAATCGAAGAGTAGAATTGAGTTGAATGTTGATGTTTTTGGGAATGGGGAGAAAGCAGGGAGTTTTACAGGGGTTTATGTGGCGATACGTTGATATATTAATGATTAAATATTCTTTTGATAGTTATTAGACCAATAATGAAATACAGTGAAATAAATCGATTAGAGAAGCTAATAAGAAGACTTCATTGTAAAACATTACCATATGATGTTGAAAGAGAGATTTTTAAATTTAGAAAACCTGGGTATGATTATTTATTTAAAATTGTTGATGAATCTACCCTAAGCGAGGATCAAGTCGCAAATATTTTAAGAACATTATGTGCTATGAGAGGTCACGGAGAAATAGAATTATTTATTAATAAGCTATTCTCATTAGTTGAAGATGAAAGATTGAAAGTTAGTTTAACAGCATCGTATCTTTTAGAGTTTTTATTACAGATGAAAGAGAATCTTGATTATTTAGATATTCCTTTAGAACGAGAACAATTGATGAGATTTATTAATAAATAATTCTAATTGATTAGCAGGTATGTGTAGTTTATCGCAATCCTAAATAATTAGAAATTTTAAGGACTAGTTTGTATTGGAGCAGGTGCTGTTTGGGCTGGAGTTTTTACAGGTAAGTTAGTATTTTGTAGATTAGGAGGAATAAAATAAAATAGTGCGGAAATTACAAGACTTAAAACAGCTAAACTGATATAAATCAGCGAAACAGTAGGAAAGCTTAGAATTTTACGAATGGAAATATATTCCTTTAAATCAGTGTTTTCAGTATATTTGCGAGCGAATGGGTCAAAAAGATGAAAGTTAAATTTACGAGTTTGAAACGCTTCATCAAGCTCAGCACTATTTAAAAAATCACTAATTAGCCCCTGACGATACATAAAACGTCGTTGAAGTTTACGCCAATGAGCATCAAGCATCATGAATAATAGAGGTGGTACAGCAGAAAAGATAATGTATTTATATATTTCAGGCTTTCCTAAGATTACGGCAATATAACCTGTCCATGCAACTATTGCCCAGTTTTTAATACTATTTCCAATGTCATCAATTTTGCGAATAGAACTGTGTATATAATCAAGCTCTTTGTTCAGCATCTCTAATCGGAATGCGAAAGCATCATTACTGGGAGAAGAGTTTTCGTTTGGTTGAGGTAACATTTAATTAAATAATTAGGTAATATTTCTCACATAATTATATCGAAAGCGAATAGGTTATGAGAAGATAAAAAACAAAATGACTACTCTAAAATCCCAACCAAAATCTTGACTATCTCTTCCAGACCATCCGGTAAAGTATAAGAACTAATATCTCTGGTAATAGTACGTGAAGCTTGTTCCAAAATACCAAATACCCACACATCACCCATTGTGACAACACCGTAAATTATATCTGGTGATTTTTCTAAAGTTGCAATTGCAATCATTTCTACAGCTAGTTGGGTAAATCCTTTTGTCAAATCATCGCGTTTTGCTTCTATTACAACTAAGCTATGTTGAGATTGAATCAAGTAATCAAGATTCCCTTGAAGTAAATTATTTACTTTAACTGGATATTCAATTCTTAAAAGTCGTTTGGTAATTACTGCGACTCGACTTAAAACAGGTGCAATTAAAATTTCTCTTTTCGCTGCTTCGCTACTAAGACTTACATAAGGAATAGTTTCTTCTATTGAGTTACGTAGTTCTATTAAACCTTTAATTTCGCGATTAGTTTTAGGGAGTTGTAAACGTTTTCGAGTGAAAAAGTAATCAAACTCGGCTAAAATTTCATCTGTATCGTTGGATAATTCAAAGTAAGAGCGAAATGAATAATTGGAATTCTCATTGAGGATAGACATGGGGATTTTAGGTTTTGTGTATTGCGTTTTCTGCTGAGTTCACTACATATTTAACCTCACCCTTTCTTTACGGACATCCCTCTCCTTGTTAAGGGAGAGGGAGTATTATACAAAATATTAGGAATTAACCAGATTTTGCGCTCTATAAATTTCGTACATCATTAAACTTCCTGCAACGGCTAAGTTAAGTGAATCAACTGTACGTGCTATGGGAATCCGAACTAGATGTTTACACAAATCTCTTTGTTGTTGAGTTAATCCTTTTCTTTCTTCTCCTAAAAAAATCATTGTTGTTTGGGGATAATTAAATTTATGAAAATCAACTGCACCATCTGGTGAAGCACCAATCACATGACAATTATGATTTTGCAACCATTTATGTAATTTTGAGTAACCAGTGCGGATAAATTTCTGGTTGTAGATAGAACCCATGGAAGCTCTTATTACATTAGGGTCAAAAGGGTCGATGCTGTTTTCTAGGAAAATAAAACCAGCACCTCCAAATGCTTCCGAGGTGCGGATTAATGTACCAAGATTTCCCGGTGAACGAATTGTTTCTAATATTATCCAGCAGGTTTTTTGTTGAATAGAAATATCATGCAGTTTCGTCCAATGTTGACGGATAATTGCACCTACACCGGAAGCTTTTTCTGTATGGGAAATAGTGCGAAATTTTTCTGGAGAAATATTGAGACAGGGTATTCCAGCGCGACGATTTTGACGTACTAGTTTACGAGCAATTACAGATGTCAGCAACTTATCGCTATAAATAATGGTGGAAATATCAAATTTATTATCAACAATTCTAATAAAGTTACGGACACCTTCTATATAGAATTGCTTTGTTGAATCGCGATAGGTTCGGTGAGTTTGCAGCTTGCGGATTTCGTTGATTTTAGCTGCGTTAGTTTCAAGTTTTAATGGTTGGGCTTGATTATAACTATTACCAAGAGCCATCCTCCTTCAGAGCGACTTGGCTCGTGACGAAATTTACTTTAGTTAACATGAGATGTTGCGGGAATTGTACCGCGAAGAACTTATTTTAAGAGAATTTTAGCATATTTAGAATCAAAGCCTCCCGTCAAAAGATGACGAGAGACTTATGATTAAATCTTTGATTTAACTAACTACTAATAAAATTAAGCACCAACTGATTCTTTAGCAGCGTAAAGTACCTCAACGTTAATATCTTTAACACCTTTTTCTCTGGCAAATTTCTCGGTGTTTCGCTTCACTTTTCCGCGTACAAATCCAGGGATTTTATTTAATTCTGCTAATCCTTCTTTTGTCCAACCTAAATCGGATTCTGCGGATATTCCTTTGGTAATTACTTCTTTGGTATCGTGTCCACCAAATATTTCTAATAAGTGGTCTTCCATTCCCAAGGTGAAGGAATTATATACTAAATCGGCGATTTGGTTGGTTCCTTCGTAACCCATGAATGGCTTGTATCCGATGGGGAAATTTTGAATGTGAATTGGTGCAGCGATTACACCACAAGGAATATTCAAGCGCTTACCTACGTGACGCTCCATTTGCGTACCGAAAATTGCTGAAGGTTCAACTCTGGCGATCGCATCTCCAATTTCACCGTGGTCATTGGTAATTAGTACTTCATCGCAATACTCGCTGACCTGCTCTCTAAACCAGTCTTGGTCGTATTTACAATAGGTTCCAGCCCAAACTACGTGAATTCCCATTTCCCGCGCTAATATCTTGGTGATAGCAGCAGCATGGGTATTGTCACCAAACACAACGGCTTTTTTACCGGTCAAGTTCTGACAGTCAATCGAACGAGAGAACCAAGCAGCTTGAGATACGTGTAAGGTTTGCTCGTTAATAAATTCTTCGTAATCCACCGACGCACCTTGTTGATTAATTACCTGCTGAATTTTACGGATACAGCGAGCAGTTTCGACTACACCCATCGGCGCAATATCAACATAAGGCATCTCAAATTCGGCTTCTAAATACTTGGCTGAAAGTACGCCTAATTCGCGATATGGAACTAAATTAAACCAAGCTTTAGGTAAGTTCTTCAACTCGTGAACCGAAGCACCTTCTGGTATAACCGCGTTAACTTCAATTCCCAAATCGTTCATCAGTTTCTTCAACTCGGTGCAATCGTGTAAATTATGAAAACCGAGAGTTGAAACACCAATAATATTTACGGAAGGTTTTTCAGTCTTACCTTCTGGAAGTTCGCCTTTTTTACGCGCTTTTTCAATGTAGTATTTAACAACTTGATGCAAAGTTCTGTCAGCAGCTTCCAATTCGTTAACTCGATAATGGTTAACATCAGCCAGCAACACATCGCATTTAGCATCCATTTGCGCTCTTTCCACAAAATTCTCTAAATCTTCTTGCAAAATGCTAGAAGTGCAAGTGGGTGTCAATACGATTAAATCGGGATGTTCCTCAGAGTCTTTGCGGGTAATGTTATCGACAACCTTTTCTTGAGAACCGCGAGCAAGAACGTTACGGTCAACAACACTAGTCGTCACCGGAGTAAAATTACGCTCCCGTTCCAACATTGACCGCATTACATTAAAATAATCATCGCCAATCGGAGCGTGCATAATAGCGTGAACGTTCTTAAAAGAACTAGCAACCCGCAAAGTACCAATGTGAGCGGGACCAGCATACATCCAGTAAGCTAATTTCATGAAAAATGTTCTCCGTTTTATAGAACTAAAGTTGTCCGAAGATTGGACTATAATTGCTTTAATTTATTAACGTCTTCAATTGTCGCATTCGGCAGTAGTTATAAAACAGATAAGTTAATAGAAGTTGATTTAACAGTTAATTTTTCTAACAATTCAAGATTTGAGAAAAAATTGATAAGTTAAGTAACGTTCTTGTTAATAACTTTAAATAATAATTAATTCGTAGGGTGTGTTACGGCTTTAATATGTTGTGTTAAATTGCCAGTGTGAAAATGCCGTAACGCACCATTTCCGGGATTAGTTAACAAAGCTCAAAAATACAGAACAATAGTATGCCTTGGAATTTATACTACAGTGAACGAAACATTCTTGAAAAAGAATTAGAGCAACTTTCTTCACTTCATAGATTAGCGTTTGCAGCTTCGATTTGCGAAAGATTTTTACCAAATTACAGTGCTTTTGCAAAAGAAAATGGTCTTGGTAATCCTATGGTACTTAGAAATGCACTAGATGAAGCTTGGCTAGTTGTA
Organism: Calothrix parasitica NIES-267; assembly: GCF_002368095.1. Taxonomy (GTDB): domain Bacteria; phylum Cyanobacteriota; class Cyanobacteriia; order Cyanobacteriales; family Nostocaceae; genus Rivularia; species Rivularia parasitica. The sequence continues at coordinate 8,630,530 of NZ_AP018227.1, forward strand.
CAAGGAAATTCCGCGAATGCTGAAAAAATTAATAAGTTGATTCAAAATTGTAAAGTTTTACCACCAGACGAAGATCATGAAGAAACATATAAATATGAAGCATCTATGACTTGTGGAGTCATATGCTATATGTTGTCAGCTTGTCTAGAACCAACTCCACAAAATGTTGCCCAAGTAGCCTATATGGCTGAGGATATTATTTTTGAGACTATTGAAGTTGAGCGGGATATTGCAAATCCTGGTTGTAGTACAAATATGACATTTGATGAGATGGAAAAAGACGCTGCTAATCATCGTTTTTGGATCAAAGAAGCAGCTAAGCAGAATCTTGACTTTCAAAAATTGGAAGAAGTTAAAACGCTCGACCAAAAGTTTATAGAATCGTTCCGTAAATCATGTGTTGACGATGGTAAAAGCATGATTGACTTGTATTGAATAGTTTTGAATTTACTACGGCTTTACTATTTAGCATTTGTACTTAAATATACAGGAAAATTTGGTAACGCACCATCAAATTGGGATAATATAAAAAGCAAAGAATATTATCGTAAATATCTATGTCTGCTAGAGATGCCTTTCATCAAGTCGTTAAAAATGCTTTACAAAAAGATGCTTGGCAGATAACTCATGACCCACTTTCATTTAACTTAGGTGGTGTGAAAATGTCAATTGACTTAGCAGCAGAAAAGTTAATTGCAGCAGAACGAGAAGGAGAAAAAATCGCTATAGAAGTCAAAAGTTTTTTAGAAAAATCATCTGTAATTTCAGAATTTCATACTGCTTTAGGACAGTTTATCAATTATAGAGGTGCTTTAAGACGACGAGATCCAGAACGTGTTTTGTACTTAGCAGTTCCCTTAATAAGTTACGAAACGGGAGCATCCCAAATGTGGAAAAATATAATTTGTCATTGCGAGCGTAATGAAATGAAGCGAAGCAATCGCAATAACTAGACTTTGCGATTGCTTCATTCCGCTTCGCTGCATTCGCAATGACAATCAATATTTTGGTAAAGTTGCAAAATTGGGATGCTCCCTACGAAACGTTTTTTCAACTTGATTTTCCCAAAGAAATGATACAAGAAAATAAAGTTAAGTTGATTGTTTATGATATTGAGCGTGAGGAGATTGTTGAATGGAAAAACTAACAAAATACCGTCAATTAATACAAGAAATATTACTCGAACACGGTAAACATAAATCAGCTTATGGAGATATTGAAGTTCAAACAATTTTCGATACACAACGCGACCATTATCAAATTGTTTATGTAGGTTGGGAAGGTAATAGTTGGACTCATTCTTGTATTATCCATGTTGATATAAAAAATGAAAAAATTTGGCTGCAATGGAACGGTACGGAAGACGATATTGCAGCAGATTTAGTTAAATTAGGAGTTCCCAAAGAAGATATTGTTTTAGGATTTCAGTCTCCGTTTATGCGTAAATTTACAGAATACGCTGTAGGTTAAAATTTTGGAGTCTTGCAGTTAAAAATTATAAATAAAATCATGTCAGTTCTAACTGATTCTCTTAACCGAATTATGCAATGGTTAGAGGAAAATAGACCAGATTATGCAGCTTCGTTTCTACCAGGTTTAAGTGATGAAGAAATTCAGGAGAAATTAACGAATGTTGAGTTAGAATTACCCGAAGAAATTTACGAATTATATCACTGGAGAAATGGTGTTGAAGATGGTGAAGATTCAAAATCTATAGCTTATCCTTCAATGGCATTTATGTCTTTAGATGAAGCGATAGAATATCATCAAGGTATTGTTGAGATTGATATTTTTGAGCATGAAGATTTGCCAAATATTTTTGAATTATTAGATGCTAACCAAGTTGATATTTACAGCGATACACATCTATTTCCATTTCTTCGTTCTAATTGTGATTTTTGTGCTGTTTTACTGAGTAAAAAGAAACAAAAACATTCACCAATAATAGATATTTCTCATGACTTAGACTTGTATTTCGGATATCGAAGCTTGACGACGATGATACAAACTCTTGCTAAATATTTTGAAACAGGTGCTTATTATTTGCGTGAAAATAATTTTTTAGATTGGGATAAAGAGAAAATGGAACCAATTTTTCACAAATATAATCCTGGTCTTTCTTTTATGATTGATTAAATATTCAACTTAATTAAAAAACCTCACCCCGTCCTCCGGACACCCCTCTCCTTATTAAGGAGAGGAGAAAAGATTAATAAATAAGGTTTTCTAGACAAAGATAAATATTACCCAAATATAAAAAAAATCACCCCTCTCCTTAATAGGTCGAGAGGAAGGGGTGAGGTTTTTCAAATTCCAAAATTAAGCCGTAACTAATCTTCTCAAAGATTCAGCCCGACGCTTAGCAACAGCATTTTTTGCATCAAGTTCTAAGGCTTTTTCGTAATTTTCCAAAGCTTGAGCATTCAACTTTTTACGCTCGTAAGCATGAGCTAAATTATTCAATGCTGTAACGTATTCTGGCTGTCTTTTCAAAGCTTCTTTGTAATTACGAATTGCTAAGTCATACTGTTCTTGAACAAAGTAGGCATAACCTAAACCGTTGTAAGTTAAGGTGACGTAATCTTCTATTTGAGCGTCTTTTTCTTCTGCTTCTAATGCTTCTGCTGATTTGATTGCTTTTTGAAACAGTGTAACTGCTTGAGTAAACAGTTTTTTCTGAGAATAGATACTACCTAATTGGTAATATTCAGCAACAGAACCCGCTTCGTTTTTTAGTTTAGAGCGCAATTTAGAAAAAGAACCTTCTAACTTACGAGATTTAAATATTTCACGAAAAACGCTTATCATTGCGATGAACAACAAGCCTACGAAAATAGATAGATAAATTACTGCTAAATCGGTATTCATATCAGTTAACAGTGAACAGTGAGCAGTTACCAGTTACCAGTAACCAATAATCAGTTATTGTAAGTTAATTATTAGGATACTAGAATTACTCGTAAGAAAAAATTACAAATTGCTAACGATTTTTGTCTTAGTCCATTGAAACTGACCGGACAGCATCTGTGTCATAAACCGCGCTTCTTTAGGCTTACTATAAATAGAACTAAATAGCGAACAGTTAACAAATATTGATAATTGTTCACTGAAAACTGTTCATTGGTAATCCCCAATATTCAGCACGTTCTTTTAACCAACCTTCTTCTATATAATTCGCGATTAATTGGCTTACTTGTCGTCTTAGTTCGTCGTATTGTAATCCTTTTGGCATTACTACTGACAAGGGCTGTGTTGATATCTTGGTTGGTAGTAGTCGATATTGAGGATTGTGTTTTACCCAGTTGCTCAAACTAGTTATGTCGGCGGCGAAGGCTGAGACTTGGTTGTTATCGATGAGTCTTTGTCCTTCTAAGTATGATTTAACTCCAATTAATTCGGCTTTGGGGAGATAGTATCTAAGCACAGCTATGGTGCTGGAGTTTTTTAGGACAGCTATTTTACTGGTTTGTAAGTCGCTTAGCTTCTGAAACAATGTATTTTTTGTAGCTACTATTCCGCCATCTAAGTAGTAAGGAATACTGAAGTTTACAATTCGCTCTCGTGAAGGTGTTGCTGTTACTTTGGCAATTGCGATATCAACTTCACCTTCTGTAACTGCTTTGAGTCGCTGTAAGTTGGTGACGGGTTTTAATTTTATTAATTTGTTTAATTTATCTTGATCTAATTTCTCGGAATCATCTGCATCTGGTGTTGCTAGCAGGTCTTTCGCTAGTCTTCGCGCTAATTCGATTTCTAATCCTTGTAAATTCCCGCTTTCATCTCGGAATGCTAAAGGTGGAAAATTATCTTTGACTGCAACATTAATATAGCCGCGTTCTTGAATTTCTTTTAACGGTGCTGCAAATACTGGAAATGTTCCAGCATTGAGGAATAAAAAAGTTAAACACAGAAAAATTGCAGCGGATAGTAGGATATGTAACTTGCGCTGCGGATTGTATTGGTAATTATTTCGGTAAATTAACCGCAATTTTAACGAATCAATCATTATTTGCAACATCAGTTACACTAATTCGATTTTGGATTTTGGATTTTAGATTTTAGATTTTGGATTTTGGATTGTTTTTATGAATTTAAATTAGGAGCTTGAAACCGTCCATAATTCAAAATTTAATCCAAAATCCCAAACACTTACTATAACCGAGCAAACCTTGGTTATGTTGTGTCTTGAAAATCTAAAATCTAAAATCTTATTTAGCTTGACCGGCCATTTCGGCAACTTTGGTAAAACCATCAGGGTCTAAAACCGCCATTTGAGCCAACATTTTACGATTAATTTCGATGTTGGATTTTTTCAAGTTACCCATGAATTTGCTGTAGCTCATACCGTGTTGACGACAAGCAGCGTTGATACGAGCAATCCACAGACGGCGAAAATCACGCTTACGTTTTTTGCGATCGCGATAAGCGTAACGCAGCGCTTTCATTACCTGTTGGTTAGCGGTTCTAAATAAAGTAGAGTGAGAACCACGATAGCCTTTAGCCAGTTTAAGGATTTTTTTGCGGCGTTTGCGAGCAACATTACCGCGCTTTACTCTTGGCATAGTTTAATAATTTCCTCTCGATTTTGCAATTGTTTTCGGAAGTCTACTTTCTTGGTAGATATGGAAGCATACCGCGTACATTGTCTTCATCGCGCTCGTTAACGAGTACAGCTTTAGAAAATTTACGCTTTTTGTCGGTAGTCTTCTTTTCTAGAATGTGGTTTTTGAAAGCTTTGCGACGAACGATTTTACCCGTACCAGTGGCACGAAATCGTTTAGCAGCAGCCTTACGAGATTTTAGTTTAGGCATTTTTTTATGTTTCTACACATAGACACAATCCCATATTATAGTTCGTAATCAGAGCTATAGCTGAACTAAGTTTTTAATTTATGGATGAGATAGAGATAGCAGATTATAACCCAAATTGGGCGAACATGTTCGAGCTTGAAGCGGAATGTATTCGCGCTAGTGTGGGAAATTTAATTGCGGATATTCAACATATTGGTTCGACTGCGGTGCCGAGATTAGCTGCTAAACCAGTTATCGATATTATGGTTGGGTTGCGCGATTTATCTGATGGGAAAAGCATTATTAAACCTCTTGAAAAATTGGGATATGTATATTGGGCTGAGAATCCCGATGAAACAAAGATGTTTTTTGTTAAAGGAATGCCACCATATGGAGAAAAGCGTACCCATCACGCTCATGTCGTGGAAATTGATGGAGAATTTTGGCAGCGTCGATTATTTAGAGATTATTTAAGGATACATTCAGAAGAAGCAAAGCGATACGAAAAATTAAAGCGGGATTTAGCAGTTAGATTTCGTGACGATAGAGAAGCTTACACCGAGGGAAAAAGCGATTATGTTGCGGAAGTCATGGAAAAAGCGCGACGGGAATTTAGTGCATAAAATTGGTGGGTCACGCTGAAAACATTGTTACTATGTTCGCAGTTGCTCAATGTCACAGCATCCTACAAGAAAAATATGCCAGTTGCGGCCATTCCTATGTATATATAAAAATTATTTCAACTCGATAATTAATATAAAATCTATGCCAAATGTACCCGCGCTGTTAATTATTCACTATTGAAGGTTAAATATGCAAAGTTTGCTTGCTAGTTAACATTTGTTCAAAATCAGAACTTTGTAAAGGTTGGCAAAAAAGAAATCCTTGCATAGCATGACACTTTAAATCCCGCAGAATTTGAAGTTCGCCAACGGTTTCTACTCCTTCAGCAACAACCTTTAGATTCAAATTTTGTCCCATTTGAATTAAAGCTTTAGTAATTGCTAATTTTTGAGCATCTTGTGGCAAATTATAAATAAAATAGTTATCGATTTTTATAGTATTTAACGGTATTTTTTTCAAGTAAATTAAAGAAGAATTACCGGTTCCAAAATCATCCATTGTGATTGTTACACCCAATGATTTTAGTTGTTGCAAGATATTAATAGTTTTATTCACATCTTGCATGATTGTGGTTTCGGAAAATTCTAATTCTAAATAGTGAGGTGCTAACTTATAAGTCGATAGACAATTTGAAACTTTTTCGACAAAATTAGGTTGAAGGCATTGAGCCGTTGATATATTTACACACCCCGGTAAAGCATCTAAACCATTATCTAACCAAGTCCGGGTTTGTTTGCAAACAGTTTCCAATACCCAATCACTTAAAGGGACGATTAAACCAGTAGATTCTGCTAAAGGAATCAACTCCGCAGGGGAAACTAAACCCAATCTAGGACTCCACCAACGTATAAGAGTTTCCACTGCAATCATTTCACCAGACTTAATATCAACAATAGGTTGATAGTACATTTGGAATTCGCGAAAATTGCCTTTTTCAATGGTGCTACGTAAAGTACTTTCTATAATTCGCATTTCCCTAGGGTATGCTTTCACATCTGCATGGGAAATGGGATTTTTGATAATAGCTGCTTGTCTTTGCAATCTGGTCGAAATTGCACTTAATAATTCTTCACGTGTAAATGGTTTAGTTAGATAATCATCAGCCCCTAATTCCATTCCTTGACGAAAATCTGCTTTTGCAGAACGAGCTGTTAAAAATATAAAAGGTACAGCAGAAGTATCAAACTTTTCGCGTAATAATGCCAAAACAGCAAAACCGCTGATTTCTGGCATCATCAAATCGCATAAAATTAAATCTGGTGATTCCTTGAGCGCTAAATCAACTCCGACTTTACCATCAGGAGCGGAAATAGCTTCAAAATCTTCAGCCTCTAATAATTCTAAAATATTTTCACGTACTGATTCTTCGTCTTCGATTATCAAAATCTTAGTCATTCTTAATCTCTGGTAGTAAATTAATTAATCCCAAAGCAATGACAAAAGTTTTTATTTTCACGACTTCTATGTAAATCATTATTAAGCTTTGGCATCATAGATATATACCTTTTTACAATCGGCAAGCTTAAAAATGTATCGGTAATAACACTACAATTACTTAGGTAAGATAAAATTTCGGCGCTAAAGTGTAAATTAAAGACAGTCAATTATTATCAATATTAATTGTGTCCAAAGATGAACCTCCAGTACATCTACATCTATTAGAAAGTTTTAATGCTGGCTGGGATGGTTTGAATCTCATCTATGAAATAGAACCGCGTAATGAAATGCCGGAAATGGACGTTGGTCAGCATTTTATCATTATTGCTCGCGGTGATTTTCGTGCAAGCTACATGCTTAACGGAAGCTGGCATGAAGTAGATTATACAAAAGGTGATATTGCGATTATTCCCGCTAGCCACGGTTTTCCAAAGACACAGATTGACCGGGAAGTGCCTTTAGTGGAATTGTTTATTGACCCTAAACTGATTACTCGTACTGCTTGTGAATTAGGGAATATAGAGAATATCGAATTAGTACCGCAGTTAAATATACGCGACCCTTTAATCGAGAATATGGGTTTAGCTTTAAAAGCTGAATTGGAACTAAATGGCGCGCAGAGTAAGTTTTACGCCGAATCAATGGCTACAGCGCTTTCTATGCATTTACTTAGTCGATATTCATCGCGAAAACCGCAAATTAAACAATATACCGATGGATTATCTAACTATAAATTAAAAGAAGTAATCGACTATATTCAGGAAAATTTAGATAAAAAACTCACTCAAGCAGAATTAAGCAGCTTAGTTTCTATGAGTCCCCATTATTTCGCGACTTTATTCAAGCAATCAATGGGAATCACACCTTATCAATATGTGATGAAATCTCGAATTGAAAAAGCAAAGCAGCTGTTATTGAAGAGAGATTTAACGATAGTAGAAATTTGTGGAGAAGTTGGTTTTCAAAATCAAAGCCATTTTACAAGAGTTTTTCGACAATGTACTAACGTGACTCCGAAGAAGTTTCGGGACGAGGGAAGGAGTATTAAGTAATGAGTAATGAGTAATGAGTATGAGACCTTCCCTCACTCTTTTCTACCCCCTCTACCCCCTCTCTCCTTGTCTCCCAATTACCCATTCCCAATTACCAATTACCAATTCTCAATTTAAAATTAGAGAACATTAGAATAATTTTCGGAAAATTAGACAAGACTTTGATAAAGATACTTTTTTAAGCTGAGTTCTATCAATAATTTATGAATATGAACTGAGCATGATGGATACTAAATTCCCGTTACAAGAATGGCGGATTGTGGGTTTTTCGGCTTTACTGATAGGAACGATATGTGCTTTTGTCGCGCTGATTCACGGTGTCAGTGAAGAAGGAATGCGAATGGCTATAAGGGTTACCGGTCGTACTTCAACTATATTGTTTGTTAGTGCTTTTACTGCTTCTTCGCTACAAAAAATCTGGAAAATACCGCTTTCTAAATGGATGCTAAAAAATCGTCGCTATCTGGGTTTATCGATGAGTGTTTCTCATACTTATCATGCTGTGGCTTTGGTTGGTTTATGGTTTGTGACGAATGGTGCTGCTCCTCAGATTGAACCTTTGGGAACTTTAGGTTATGTTTTGCTAATTGTTTTAACCGTGACTTCTTTTAAAATTCCAGCAAAATGGTTGGGTCAACGGGGTTGGAAGATTTTACACAAGACAGCGATGCATTATTTATGGTTGGGTTTGCTGTTTGAATATGGTTTGAAGCTTTCTAAATCGGATTATATTGCTTTACCTTTTGTGATTCTGTTGGTTTTAGCAATGATGTTGAGATTTGCTGCTGGGAGAAGAGAGAAAAAATTAGTTTGAATCATTAAATCATTAAATGAATCAAAATTTGAATCCGGTTAATATTGTTAATATCAAATTAGAAGGAAAACGAATTTGATTTGTTCTGATTTATAAATTATGCAGTCTTCAGTATCGCAACATAATACTAAAAATCATACTGCTGTAGTTATCGGTAGCAGCATGGCTGGACTTCTAAGTGCAAGGGTTTTAGCAGATTTTTTCACTCAAGTAATTGTAATTGAGCGCGATACTTTACCGCAAGAACCCCAAACTCGTAAAGGTGTTCCCCAAGCAAATCATGTTCATGTACTGCTTGCTCAAGGATACAGAATTTTAAACAAATTATTCCCTGGGATAGATGACGAATTAAGTGAAGCCGGAGCGCCAAAAATAGATTGGGGCAAAGAGTATGCTTTGTTTGGTTATTGGGGTTGGCACCCGCGCATTGCATCGGGTTTGGTTACTCATAGTGCTAGTCGTGCATTGCTAGAATGGTCGGTGCGTCGTCGTCTTTTGGGCTTTGGGAATATTAAGTTTCAGGAGAAAACTCAAGTCAGGGGATTATTAAGCAATAGCCAAAATTTTCAAGTCAATGGGGTTAAGCTTTATAATTCAGACGAAAATAAAGAAGCGGAATTAGTTGCAGATTTAGTTGTAGATGCTTCTGGACGTAGTTCTCAAATGCCTAATTGGTTGGAGTCAATGGGTTATCAACCACCAGCTAAAACCGAGATTAATTCGTTTTTAGGATACAGTACCTGTTGGTATGAATGTCCTCAAAATTCAGAAGTAGATTGGACTGATTCTAAATATTCGTAAATGCGATTAAATGTCCAGGAATTATATTGTACTAGTGTGGAAAAATGCTGTTTTATATTCATGATTTAAGACAGCTTTCAGATATATCCATGTTTTCAATTTATTAAATACAAGTTTATCCAAATTTTACATAATTACCGTAAATGTAAACTGATTGTAAAGCTTGTTTAATTAGAATGAATATGGTATCAGTACAAATACTTGATTTACTGTAATTTTGTGAAGACAATTTTGAATTAATATGAATCGCAAATTAATAACAGGCTTTATTTTACCTTTCTTATTTTCTACAGCTTTACCTGCTACGGCTAATCAGTCGCAATTGTTGGATAAAAACACAGCTTTACAAACTATCGCTGCACGGGTATTAAATGATAGTCAATATCGTAACGTGCAAATGAGTTGTCTTTCTTTTGTTACGGTTGACTCTAACACCTCGTTTTTCGATTTTATTGTTTACGAAAAACATGGTGGTGGTTGTCCTAGTGCTGCTAATCCGAAGCCGATATTTGAGCGTTATCGAATTAATCGCAATACTACTAGAGTTGAACAATTTGATAAAGTTGGTAATCGTTGGATAGCTGAGAATAAAGTTCAACTCAAGAAAACAAGTGTTCCGATGTTTGTTGGGGACTTAGATAAAAATCCTCAAACATTTAATACTTTCATGCAGGATAATATCGGTAAAACAGTTTATTTAGAAATCATTTTCGGTGACAATATACCGCAAGGTTATCGTTCTCAGCAGAGTATACCTTTCTTTGAAGTTAGCGAACAACCAAGAAAGCGAGATGCAAAATTTAGTACTTATTTTATGCAGCAAGCTGGAAATGGTTACAACTGGGGAAAAGTTACTAATTTTGATGAGGACAATCGTAAATTATCAGGCTTTTTTAAAGTTGGAAAACCGAAGAAAATAAATAATAGATGGACTTCTTTTGATATTACTTTTATTCCGCAATAATAGAGAGAGGGGAGATTTAAATATATTTCTGAGCCACTCCGCTGCCTAAAGGCGAGCGGGTTCAGGCATTACTTCCAGCTTTTTGTCCTGCGGACACGCTTCGCGAACGTCCTTATTGACTATCTGGCTGGTTGCACTTTCCGGAGAAAGACCCTCGATGGAAAGCTGTTCTGCGGAAACATGACTGTTCCGGATTTCAGGCTCGCCTACTTTACTCACAGCTTTGCGATATTCTTCCCATCCCTCCATCAACAATGGCTCTATTGCCGAATACTGACTAGCAGCATCCTCGATGAGAAGCAATTCATCATGAACAAATCTACTAAGATAGGCACTAAAGATGTCCCGATGCATCCGAATACCCGTTACATCCTCATGAATGCGCTGGGATAAACTCTTCTTGGTACGTGAGCCATCCAGATGCGTTTGAGATAATGCCGTCTTTTTAGTAGAAAACTTAACTAGCTGCCCACCAGCATTTTCGCGAAAGTGACCACGGGGATACTCCCCGTGGCGCATTTCGCGGCTTTGCGGGTCAACTCGGACTGGAAAAAACCTGGAGACTTGGCTGATATAGCTTTACCATACCTCTTCTGCCAAGCTTTAACCGAGACATTCTCGGTCTTAAAATTATTACCGTGCCGTAACACTTCATTAACTAAACCTCTGTTGCTGCCCACCGCATAACTAGCCTTACGACGTTCTAAATCTGCCTTTTTACAGCAGAGTTTTAGATAGTTCTTTGAGTTGTTCCATTTTTTTGTACCTTTACGAACTTTGCCTTTTTTGACTACTGTTTTATTACCTACCTTCTTTTCAAAATCATGTTCATAATTACCTGGGTTATGCATACGTTGAGTGCGTTGCATTTTTCGCTGAGTAGCTTTGATTTCCTTTTCAAACTCCGGTACTTTATCAGCAAACGGCAGTAAACCTGCTTTGTTGTCGGCTACAAAAGCTATATTAGATATATTTAAATCCAAACCCACCAAGCCTTCTGTAACGTAATTTTTAGGCTTTTGGTAAGGTAAACCTTCATTGATGAGTTGAAGGAACCATCGCTTTTTACCGTTTAAACGTCGCCATACCAAACGACAATATTTAATTGGGGAATTAAGACCATGTGCTATTACCGGGTCAAACCAGTCTATTACAGGTTCTAGTTCTAATCCCGACCATGACAAAACATATTCGGAGCATTTAATTTTATTGCGATAGTCGGACTTTTTACCTATTGTTGCTTCGCGCTTCTTTTGACGAAGAGTCCAACGTAAACCTTGTTTATTAGTTTTACCTTCTACAGATTTGAAACGCTCATTTGTTTTAAACCTAATCTTTTTAGCTTTACCAAATAAAATTTTTTCAACAGCTTTAAAAGCCCTGGTAGCTAACTTCTGAATAGTATTAGAGTCTAACTTGTTAGCTATCCACTTACTTGAATTAGCTGTCCGAACTGCAAAGCTTTGTAATTCAAAGTCAGAAAATCTATGTAGCGAACCCGCTTCTTCAAATAATTTCTTGCGTTGTGCTTTGTTATCGTCACCTTTTAATTTCTTGGCTTGTTGGTAAGGTTCTGAGTTTCTAACTAACTCCATACGAATCAAAGCTTCACCTAAAACAGCATTAAGTAGCTGCTGCCCTGCATGGTACCTAGCTTCTAATTCTCTATTATCAACACTGTTAACTATCAGCGGTATTTCTGTGACAAACGATGGAGTTGTTTTTCTTGGCACTTGACCGACCTATTTAATTGCCTTATAAATATTAGTATACACATAATTATATCGTTTTTTAAATTTATGCCTAAAAAATTTCAGAAAGGTCACAAACTAGGTTTTACAACAGATAGACCCGAACCACTTACTTCCATTGTGAATCTCAGAGTTTCTGAATCTCAGAAAAATAAATTAAAATTAATGGACAACTGGCAGGAAAGACTAAGAGAGTGTATTGATATATTGATTCATCATGTTGACGGCAAATAAATTTGCAAAGCTCGCCGGAAGAATCTTCTTCCGGCAGACTTTGCGCTTGACTTCGGATTTCCACCGCGCTATGAATACACGCGGCTACCATCCTCATAGAATTCCCGGTGTATTAGGTCATATTGTATTTATATACATTTTATAAAAACATGAAACCAATCTAGAGACGTAACAGTGTTACGTCTCCCTACGTTTAAAGGAAAACTAACCCATAATATTTAATAAAACAACTTAATAGAACAAACCCCTAAAATCCACCACTAAATATTAATAAACCTGCTTGAATTAAACCGACAAGAAAACCTAAAACTCCACCTAAAGTTACAATTGCTTGTAATTCATTCCTAACTATTCCTTCAATGGCATTTTGTAAATCAGCAGGTGATGTTGATTTGATTCTATCGATGATTACCTGGTCGATTGATAAAATCGGAATTGTTTGAGCTACTAAATTTTCTAAGTCTTTTTCTAAATAACGTTCTAATAATAAAGCTAATTCTTTACTGACTACTTCTAAGGACGAATTCATGACTTGGGAACTGCTCAACCGGTTTAATAACAAACTTGCGATTTTTTCCCAATCTAAGGATTTGCTGAAACCTTCTAGTAAATCACTACCACGGGTTCTTATATATTGACGAACCGTGTCACCCGTGGTTTTTCGTAATTGTCGGACGGTACCTATTGGTAAATTTTGTAGGGAGACGTTTTGGACAATTTTACGAATTCGGTCGCGAACTTGTAGGTCTTGGGTTAATTCTAAAATGCGGGAATTGGTTGCGTCTTTTTCGTCTAAGCAATAGGTACGCAAACGAGTTAAACTGTTGCGTAAACCGAAGAGATTGGCTACTACCCAATATGTACCGCTGGTTCTCTCCCGGAAACTTTCGTCGATTGTTTGGATTGTCCGGTCGGTGAGAAAATCAATTATGGCTAAACGAATTGTATCTGGTGGTAAAACAACTTGTAGCAACCAGTCAGCTAAACGAGATGCTTGAAGGTCGGTAAGCTGAAAATCTAATAGTATTTGGTCGAATATCTGGTCAATTTGTGCTTCTAAGAAATCATCTTTTCTAGCTAAGACTTTTAATAAACGAGGTAATGATTCCCCTAATAAATCCTTGAGAATTCCTGCTAAAATTCTAGTTGTTTTTTGTTCTTTATCGTCTTTTACTTGGTCGATTGCCATTTGCAGCAACCACAAAATCCCTGCTTCAACTCTTTCTCTCTCTAACAAACGTCGTGCTAGTTTCTGTAATTCTTCTGGTGTCAGTAGCGACTGCATTATTGTTTTAGAAACGTTTCTAGCTAAACGCTCTTGGTTTCGAGGTATTAATCCGGGAGTAAATGGAAGTTGCTTTCCCCCTATATACCACGGTCGGTAAGGACGGAATAACATTTTGATGGCTAAATCATTAGTGAAATAACCGATAATTCCACCTAGTACGGGGGAAGTGATATATAACCAGTATTTAGGAAAAGCCACGATAAGAGTTAGAAATTAGGAGTTAGGAGTTATGAGTTAGGAGTCAAGGGTTAGGAGTTAGGTGTTAGGAGTTAGGAAATAAGGGAGAAGTACAAAATAATAAATTGATTTGAATAGTTAAGGGATTTATAGCTTGATTATTCCATTACGATTTGATTTTTATCAAATTAGAAATTTCTAAAAATAATTTATCCAAGAAAAAGGAATCTATTTATATCAGGACTTACGCAATTGTCATAATATGCGGTTGGTGCTACGAGAGAATGTACCAGTTACGTAAGTCCTATATATATAAGTTGAAATATATAAGTTGGAAATTCCCAGCTTACACTACTCCTAACTCCTAACTCCTAACTCTTAACTTATTCTTTCGTTACTACCAGCACTCCCATCATACCGTTTGCAATGGGATAGTGTACTGTTTGAGCAAAACCAACATCACGAGCTATTTTAATTTGCTCTCTACCAGAGGGAAAGCGTTCTAAACTGGGATTTATATAAGCGTATTCTTCTTTCAAACCCATTTGACTGGCTGCGGGAACCACTAAATTATCCAAATACCATTGCTGAAAACCACGCATCAAAGTACTTTCGGGACGATGAAAGTCTAAGATTGCACAAGTCGCTCCTGTCTTTAAAACTCGATGTAATTCCTTCAAACAAAGGGGAATATCTGTAACGTTTCTTAATCCATAACCCATTGTTGCAGCATCAAATTGATTATCATCGAAAGGTAATTCAAGTACGTCAGCTTCTATCCAATTAATTGAAGGGGTAGGATAATAATCTTTGCTTCGCTGTTTTGCGACTTCGAGTAACTCCGGGGAAAAATCCACAGCTTCTACTTTTCCGGTTTGTCCTATTCTACGTGCTAAACGAAAAGCTAAATCACCGCTTCCACAACACAAATCCAAGACTTTATCTCCAGTCTTCGCAGCGCTCCATTTAACCGTCATCTCCTTCCATATCCGGTGTTGTCCGAGACTCAACCAATCATTTAACTGGTCGTAAACAGGTGCAATGCGGTTAAAAATGGAGCGAATTTCAGACATTTTAATCAGTTATCAGTGAACAGTTAACAGTTATCAGTGAATAGTTATCAGTTGTTCATCCGTTCACCGTCAGGTGTTCGGGGTAGGGTAGGATGTGGACCATCAGTTCTTCATTGGTCAGGTATGAATCATCAGTTATTAATTATCAGTCATCAGATTAATTATCAGTTATTTTATTAAGAGTCTTAATATTCACTGCTCACTGTTAACTGATAACTGCTCACTGCTCACTGATAACTGATAACTGTTAACTGTTCGCTGTTAACCGTAATCGGCGCAATTCAGTATCATTGCTAACAATTGTGCGGAGAAGTGAATTAGTTTTAGTTCATCTTCTCGTAAGGTACAGGTTTTTTTCCACTGTAAGGATAGCACTGCTGTAACTTGATTTGCGTGAACGATGGGGACAACTAAATGGGATTTTGTTCCTGTATCGGAATAGTGAGCAACTTCCTTAAGCTTCTCGTCTTTAGTTACATTTACAGAAACTTTCATGTTGCTGGTTGCAATTGCTTCTGCAATTAATGGGTCTTTATCCAACCAGTTATCTAATATTCCGTCTTGGCTAAAGGTACCGCAACTAGAAGTTAAACTATTGTTCTCTACTAACTGAAGAATACAACCATCAGCAGCAAAGGTTTCTCCATAAATTGCAGTAATAGGTTCTAAGCTTTCTTCCTTGCTGGAAACCGTTTTTGTTACCTGTAAGGATGAAGTCAACAAAGCCATTTGCGAATTTGCACGACGCAATTCTTCGGTACGCTGTTTGAGTAAATCGTAGGTTTCAGCAGCACGTTGGACAACTCCCTTGAGTTCTTCGGGGTCCCAAGGCTTAGTAATATATCTGTAAACTTGTCCAGCATTAATAGCGTCTACAAGGTCTTCGATATCGGTAAAACCAGTCAAAATGATTCTTACCGTATCGGGAAATTGAGGTAAAGTTTTGCTGAGAAATTCAGTTCCCTTCATTTCTGGCATTCTTTGGTCGGAGATAATTACAGCAACCTCTCCTTCCTCAGCCAAAACTTGTAAAGCATTACTTCCACTGTCTGCTTTCAAAACTTGAAAGTCACGACGAAAGGTTCGATACAACAAATCCAGATTATCTGGTTCATCGTCTACTACTAGGATTTTTTGTTTTTTACGTCTTTCTGAAGTCATTAATTGATTGCGAATATTATCTAGGTCTGGAATGAGATTATTCATTGATTTATTCCTTTACATCATATGTGCTTTTTTATATTGGGTACAAATTTTACTCTATAATTTGGATTTTCCAATAAATGTGTTTATAACTAAGGTGAAAGCACTATTTACTAATGAAACCAGGTTTAGATTATCCGAGGAAACACTGTCTTTAAATCCACTTTTAATGTGGGATTATTCTTTGATAACCCATAACTTTAGTTAACGGTAGAGTATTCACCCCAAAATACCAGTTGATTTTTTTTACCCGCTTCTTAACGGTCTTTAACAATTGTGTAACTATATGTTTTGTCTAGTTAATTACTTTGCTCTTAGGGCATAAAATGATTTTTATTGCTCCGCATTTCCCCTAAGTTATGACAGATTTACCACCTAACCCTCAAGATGCTGAAAATCAACCAAATCAAGAACTGTCTCAAGAATTACTGCGAAAACTAAGGCAAAAAGAAGGAACCTGGGTGGAATGGGGAGAAGCTTGTGCTTATCTACAAAAATCAGGTTACAATCCTCAAGATATTTTTGAAGCTACGGGTTTTGAACCAATTCAGCAAAATCAAATTATTGTTGGTTCTCAAGTTTATAATTCATTAGATAAAGGTGGTGCTTCGGAGGAAGTCAAGTCTTATTACTCGCAACGAGGAAGCGATATCTTGTATGAGTTTCGCATGCTTACTCAAGATGAACGTGCTAGCGCTGCTGAACTTGCTTTTGTGCATAAAGTTGATGCTGATGAAGTTAAAGAAGTTGCTAGAGCTATCAAAGATTATTCCCGCTTGCGTACTTTACCTGAAGGGTTTTCCGCACATCCCGGAGATGCTGTAGCTTATCAAACCTGGAAACAAGCCCGACAGAAATCCGATTTACAATTGCGATCGCGATTTATTGCCAAGGGTTTAAAGTTCGCTCATACCGATACAGCTAGAAAAAAAATCGAACAGTTATTAACCGATTTTACAGTTGTTCCCCAACGTCCCGCACCGTTGCTACCGTTCTATCGTCTGGAATCAGAAGCGGAAATGTCCCGCGTGGTTCCCGTCGCTGGTGAGTTACCGCTGACACCCGATGATTTAAAGGCGGTTCCCATGGTGGAAGAAGACGGGCCGTTTAACATGGTGAAGTTTGAAGGTGTTGGCGCGTGGGTACCATTACCAGGTTGGCAAGTAGTATTAAATGCCGAAGACCCCGTAGTGATATTAGGTTGCAGCGATAGATTCCCCAATCAAGAGCAGAACAAACCGCAACCAGTGATGATAGCCATAGACCGTTCCTATAGAAAATGGGACGATGGTAGTTATTTCGTAGTGGATAATTCCGGAGAATTGGACATTCAATGGTTTGAAACCGAACCAGAAATAGAAATATTAGGAAGATTAATTGTCATTGTTAAACCCAAAAGAATTTTGGATGACGAAATTATCAAAGATTCTTGGCAGATTGATGAATAAATTTGGGGATTGGTAATTGGTAATTGGTAATTGGTAATTGGTAATTGTTAATTGTTAATTGTTAATTGGGCATTGGGAATTAGAAATATTAATTTTAAGTAGTTTTGTCAATCAGAACTAACAATTCTTAATTCTTAACTCCTAACTCCTAACTCCTAACTTACCCCTCCCTCTATTTCCCTCGATACTTAAGCGGAAGTGCAATCAAAAACTCGGTACCAATTCCGGGATTTGAATGACATTCCAATTTACCTTGGTGTTTGTCAACAATAATTTTATAGCTTGTTGATAATCCCAAACCCGTTCCTTTACCAACAGGTTTAGTGGTAAAAAAGGGATTAAATATTTTTTGCTGGACTTCTGGATTTATTCCCATTCCATTGTCAGCAATTTTTATTATTGCTAAGTTTTCTTGACTTTCCGTACTAATTTTGATTTGTGGGTTTGGTACTTTTTCTAAAGCATCAATTGCATTAACAATAATATTCATAAATACTTGATTTAATTGTCCTGCGTAACACTCTAAGCGAGGTAGTTTATCGTATTCTTTAATTATTTTAATTCCGGAATGATGCGATTGCGATTTGAATTGATTTTGTAAAATCATCAGGGTGCTGTCTAACCCATCGTGAATATCAACATCTTTAATTTCTGCTTCATCCAGACGGGAAAAGTTGCGTAGAGAAAGAATAATTTGTTTGATGCGTTCTGCTCCAATTTTCATTGAATTTAAAAGTTTGGGGAAATCTTCTTTGATAAAATCTAGTTCGATTGCTTCTATTTCTGGTTCCAGTTCGGAAATAGGATTTGAACAAGATTTTTGATAGAATTCTAGCAATTTAAATAAATCTTCAGCGTATTCTGAAACATGGTTAAGATTGCCATAGATAAAGCCAATGGGGTTATTTATTTCGTGAGCAACACCAGCAACCATTACTCCTAAAGCAGACATTTTTTCAGATTCTACTAACTGTGCTTGCATTGCTTGTAAATTTTGCAAAAGGTCTTGTAAAGCTTGGCTCCGCTGCTCTAAAACTAATTTTGATTCTCCTAATTCAGTAATTACCTTTTTGAGTAAAAACTCTTTTTTATCATTACTTTTTTCTAATAAAATTTGATTTTGTTGGGAACGTTCTAATTTCTTTTGCAAAATCCGATTAGTTTTCTCTAATTCTTTAATTTTTTGTTCATATTTTTGAGCTTCCATGATTAATTACCCCACTCCTAAAAGTAAAGTAACAAAAGTATCGTGATGCAATCTGCTAGATGTATTATCTTGCAAAGGTGAAATTTCACCATTTGTATAAAAACCGCAGCTTTGTACAGCTTCACTCAAAGAATTTTGAGCTAAATCATATTCTTCCTTAGTTCGGGTACCTAACAATTGATGACGAGCAAGACAAGAGAAAAATAAAGCAGCTTGGGGTTGAGTTCCAGGATAGCTGTTCAAAGCTTTGGTAATCGAAGTTTTAGCAGCAGCTAAAATATCTTCACGACTTGCTTGAGCAATCTGCACTACCGCTTGTTCGGGAATTTGTGCTAAATAATAAATGCTTTTACTTTCGCGATCGCAATTATAAGGCGCTCGTGTATAAAATTCGTTAGTTTGTGGGTCTAAAATTGCTAAAGGATATTCGGGTGAAGGTGTAAGTCCAGCAAAGTAATCATCGTAAAAATCTAAAGCTGGTTGATTATCTATTTCGTAAAGAATATTTTGCTCTGATGAAGTAACTACAGCTTTTCGACCAATAGGAACCCAACCATTCGCTACACCGTAAGAGAATAATAATTTTCCCGAAAACAGCAGAATTGGTACTGAATCGCTCAAAACTTCTGTTTGAAAAAATTGATAGCTTTGATGAAATTTCCAACTGTCGCAAGCTAATCCACCTAAAATAGGAAATTTTTCACCCAACTCCAGCTTTAAGCCATTTATAATTGAGACTCCATCCGCTGTCAGACTTTCGGGAGTTGTTAAACATAATTGATGAGATTTTAAGCTGCTTTTTGCTTGAGCTTGTTCCACAGCTTGTTTTGTCGCTGTAACTGCGTCTTTAGAAAGTCCCCTTCCAATACCCGCACGAATTTCCACTTCATCGGAACAAAACAGCATTAAAGCCAAAGAATCTTCCTCAAACTCTAATACTGAAGACATCTCAGCATCTGAGGTACATCCGATTAATTCAATTCCGGGAAAAGCTCGATTAATTTCTTGCAAAATCAGCGAATGCTCGAAATCAATTGCAGCAAAGAGAACTCCAGCAGCAGGAACTTCCCCTGCTAAACTAATTAGACATTGCTCTAATACCTCTGTAATCGCCGAATCTGAATCTGGGTCATTACTGTGACCAACTGCAACCCTGAACATATAGAAACCTTTTATTTAGAGATAAGGTTATTGTTCCCGGATTTCAAAGTAGAGTTAAAGCTAGGCTGATAACAGTTAACAGTGAGCAGTGGGCAGTGAATAGTTAGGAGTTAAGAATAATTTATTCTACCTACTCTACCCTCTCTCCCCCTCCGAGAGAATTACTGTTGCGGAACTCTAACAAATCTACAATTCCCAGATGGTGGATTGTCGCATTTCACTTCAACAATAACCCCAATTTCAGCATCGTTTTCGGGGGTAATTTTGCGATCGCCGTTTTGATCAAATTCTACATTTCCTGCTGCACCGGGAGCGGAGAAATCCTCTGCGGATAAAACCTTTTGAAGTCCTTTACGAGTTGGATTTCCATCAATGCGCTTTAAACCTTCAACAATTGTCATAGTCGCATCATATGACATAGCGGTACGCCAGTTTACTTGAGCATTCCACAGTTTTTGAGCATCGCTTTCAAATGGGGTTTGATTAGATTCATTTTGAAACCAAGGAATTGGAATCATAAAATTTTGGACTTTCTGACCTTGATTCTCTACTGCTTTGCTATACAAAGAATCTCCACCGAAGAGTGTCAGATTTGAAGCATTATTGCTATCTAAAATTCCCAAAGCCTTGTTGAAGGTTACACCTGTTTCAGGAACAAGCACCAATACATTTACTATTTGATTAGCTATTTCGACGCAATTTTCGAGATTAGCATTGTTGAAAAGGTCGCATTCTGAAAGATTAATCAATCTACCATTTTCAATTGATTGCAGTTGATTTTTTAATTCTTCGCGATAAGTTTTGCTGTAGGAACCACTAGAATCATAGACAATAGCTGCTTCTGTTTTACCTAGTTTTCTGACCATATAATTAACTAAATCTTTAATTGCAATCCCGTCATTTGTTGGTGTACGGAAAACATATTGATTTAAATTAATTCCATAGTCTCTTTGTCTCGATTTTCTCACAGCAGTGCTAGTAGGAGAAACCACAACCATTTGCTTTTTTTTATAAACTTCTCCAGTTGCAATGGTTGCTTTACTCGAATAATGACCAACTACAGCTAAAATATCTTCATTCTTGGTCAATTTTTTAGCTACTTTTTTAGATGTAGAAGTCTTATCTTTATCGTCAACAATAATGATTTGTAATAGCCTACCTTTAATTCCACACCTTCTGTTAGTTTTATTCTGAGCTTGGGCAACTCCTCGCAATATTTCTTCGTTTATTTGGTTTGTTGTATTACCAAACATAGGAGCAATCACTGCGATTTTTAAAGGCTTTTGATTCTGAATAACGCAAGGTTTTGGAGTACCTGTATTCAAAGCCGGAAGCTTATCGCTATCTGAAGGTTTCATTGCGACAGCATTATTAAGATAAATCAGTGTTTCTGGGTCATTTGGAATTAGTTGTAGCGATTTTTCAAAATAAATAATTGACTCTTCATAATTCTTTTGTGAAAAAGTTTCTATACCTCTTTGTTTCCATTGATTAGAATTATAGCCAATTAGTATTTTTTCTCCCCAGCTAAAGTTATCACCTAAACCTTGTAGAGTTTTTGGAGATTTTGATTCTATCGAAGGTTTTGGACTTGGTTGATTCTTAGTTGATATTGGTATGTAATTGTTAATCCCACTAACTTCTAAAAGATTATCGCGGATGTAATTACCAGTAAAAATAAGCGTTACTGCAATTCCACCGACAACCCATTTCTTCAAATGTTTGATTGGAGATTCAGCCCATATAAAAGGATGTGCAGCGGGATTTTGACAAATTACAGGTAACCAAGAAGCACAGGGAAATTCGTCTTCCATCCATTCAAGACGCTGACGTGCATTTCTTACCGCTATATATAAAGAATTTCCTTGAGAAAAATCTTCTAAAAAGTATTTCAAAAACTGTCTTGCTACTGCGTCGGGTACCGGTTCTCGCATCACAATCATTTGCGGAACTCCTACACCCCGCAATTCATCCGCTAAACCCAAACCATCGCAGGAATTAAAAATTGCTAATTTTAAACCTTTTTTAACCGCAGCTTTTAAAGCATTTTTTACCCGAGTTAGTGAGATAGTTTCGCTGTTATTAATTTGAATTTGTCCGGTTTTACATTCTTCTCCAGAAGAACTATGTCCTGCAAAAAATAGAATATCCCAATGCTGATTCCACAAACTCTCATTTAATATTTGTCTTTGAGGTTGTTCTAACCAAGTAACTTTCGCTCCCCTACTTCTTAATGTTTCAATTAATTCTTTATCTGAAGTTAAATCTAATCCCTGACTACCACCAAAAATAGCCAAAACCTTGACCGGACGCTTTAAAGTTTCTGTAGGGGGTGCATACTCTGCGCTTAAAGCAAATTCAGCATGGGAACGATTGTGAAATAATTTCCATAAATGCCAAGGAAGCTTTTTAAAATAAATATTATTAGTATCTATAATTACTCTTATGATTTCATTTGGCTGAGTTCTTTCTTCTATTCTGACCTGTAATTCTCTCCAGGGAAGTTGAGAAAACCATCGATGCAAATATTCTTCAAATTTATTTCTCGCTTCATTTTCATCTTCAATGATAGAAACACGAGTAACTTGAGCGGAAGGAACATCAATTTGTCTATTTTCACCATTGTCACCCAAATGGCGGTACTTATCTTGCCATTCATTGTACAAACGAGGAATTTCTGGCGCGGGAGGAAGGGTAACTGTGTTTCTATAATGTATGCGACCGTCTTCACCAATTCCGAGTCTTACAGGAAAACCTTGCTCGAAACTACCTTCGTCAATATTCAGTACAACTAACTTGTTCATGACGGTTTATAAATAATGGTTTCTTAAAGCTTTAGTCTAATTTTATAGCAGTAATTATACTGGTGGAACCGATAATAAAGTTAAATGTTTCCATCTACGATAGGAATTACACAAAACTGCATTATTTTCTTACAAATATAGAGACGCGATTGTTCGCGTCTCTAAAAAGAGAAAATATTGTTTTAGGATTATTTTAGATTAATATCTAAAACGACATTTATTCCTAGGAATAAAAATAGGCAGTTATAAAGCATCTTGAGAACTAAATAACGAAACTTTCTGTAATATTAGCATCATTTAAAGCTACTCGAATATTAAATTTATCTCCTAATTCAGCAGTAAATTTAAACTGAATATAATTGTCTTTATTTCTAGATGTAACTGTAAAAAACGAGTTACCGGCCGCATCTATACCGCTAAGCTGCAATCCTTGAGGAAGATAATTTTCACCATAACCCGGATAGACTCTAGTTAAAATAGCCATGCTTCCGTCGGGTTTTGGTAAAATTGCCACCATCAAAGCAATTAAATTTTCGCCGAAATGCATTCCTAAATCAACTGCTTTTCTGATAGCACCAGCGGGGTTATCTGGATTGATTTCCCACAACAATTCAGCAGCTTTCCAACGAATTTCTTCGTTTGGAGTATTTTTTAATAAATGAATTAAAGCTTTTTCGGAATCAGAATCTAATTTATCTATCTCATCTTGAGTAGCGTATAACTGTCCCACAGCATCTTCAATTTTATGAGATTTTGTATCTTCAGAAGGAATATCGGCGAATACAAAAATTGGATTTATAGCTTTCTTCCCAATTATTCCTTCAATATTTTTCCAACCTTCATCAATTATATTTTCTAACCAATTACTTAACTGCACTACAGGTTTATTAGAATGTAAAGCTACAAACAAATCATCCAAAGATTGTAACTGTTCAATATCAAGCTTAGTACTGCTGACTTGCGGTACAAACCCTAATAGGGTTCCCTGCTTGTAAGATTTATCAAGCTGTACCACAACATAACCGATACGATTATTCCAAGTATCTTTAGGAAAATAACAACTATCTTCCGAATCTAATATTGGACGACATTCTAAATGTCCTATAAGAGGTAAGTTTAAGTCAGCAATATTGGTACTTACTCTCGCAACAGCATTCCAACTATAGCTATGTTCTAATGAAGTGGTTACATCCAACATTTGTAAATAGTTGTTAGTTACCAATACCGCTAAAGTATTGTGGTAAACTTGCTTTGCTTTTTCCGAATCGGGTTGTTGTTGAGCAAATTGCTTTGCTTTATTTCTGTTAGCTTCGGTGATGGGAACGGAAATAGTTAGCTGCTGTATTGAGATATTCATGAGTAAATACCGTAAGTAGTTAATTATATTTTTGCTAAGTGTCTATATATCCTTGCAAGCGACCAAAAGCTAACAAGCAAGGAAGACATTTGTGGTTGTAGAAATGATTGAGAGTGCTTTCTCTTTTACCAAACTTTTCGGCTAATTCCCGCCAAGTTTTTTCATTCGGTGGTAATTTATGTTGAAACAATACCTGACAGTTAATATGCGGAGATGCACGAACGTGGAGACGACGCAATTCATTACCCTGTGTTTCAATCCATTCTAAAGTTTCTTCTAAAATGGGTTGCGGCTTTTCCGGTGCAGGTAAGTTATCAACTGGATCTATAAAGTTTAATTCTTCATTTTCTGACTTAGTTGCTCGGGTTTTATTGTCTATCGCTATTTGTTGACGAATATCCAAAAGTCTGTATTTAAGATGAACATTAAACCAAGTAATTACATTAGCTTGAGATGCATCATATTTATTTATACTTCTACAAAACCAAAACCAAGTTTGCTGCAAAGCATCTTCATAATATTGTGGAATAATATCTCCACCCAACCAAATTTTCCCCGACTGCTGCATTTGGTAAATCAACTGATTTAGCAACTGCTGTCGTTTCAGACTACCAGGGGGATGCTGACAAACCTGTGTCGCTAATTGGTTGAGTTGCTCGTTTAAACCATCAGAATATGCCATATGCGTAATGCTAATATATAACTGAAAAACGAATGATATATCGGACGTTGCTCTCGCACGGTTGCTCCTGCAATGGGTTTGAAATTTTCCACTTTGTGAGACTGTCAGACGTAATCCCAGAATCCGCCTATATCTTTACAAAACTTTACATTTTTTCAACCAAATTGCAATTCAGTTTTGTGCAAAGTTATACAAGAGACAAAGCTGAAGTCTAGAGAATTCTTAACGAACCTCACCCTTAATCCCTCTTCCGCAGTTGCTATCTCCTTACGGAGACGCTCCCGCTAACAACGGTCGTGTTCCTCCCCAACGCACTGCTCTCCTTATTAAAGAGAGGGAAGATTTTAAGTGAAAACTGCTATACAAACCGGCTTACATGGAATATAAGCAAATAGGTACAGAAAAACTCAAATATGCAGCAGAAAGTAGATTAAGTTAAAATTCTTGTCCTTATTCCCTTAACCAAATTATGATTTTCAATGCCGAATTACTTATACTGTGGGTGAATGTTATAAATACCGATTTTATTTTATGATAATTAGCCAGTTGAATTATTGAATTAGATATGAAAGAGCAAGAAGTTATCAGAGTCTTGGGTAGTGCTATCTCTAACATTACTAAGAATAGAAACGCTTTTGCGATTAGAGAATTGCAGGAACTAAAAAGTAGATTTGAGAAAATAGTAAAGCAACAAGCCGAGAAAAAGGTTAAGAAAAAAATAGTAGAAGAGTATATTGCACCCGAAGATATGCCAGATGAACCTAATTAAAATAAATTAAATGCTCTATTCATCAACCTTTGACCTGCTCTAGGCTTTAACCTTTAACCTAAACTCATTCTTTACAGCGATAAAGTTGATAGGGAATACCTATTCGATAATGTTGATTTTTATCAATATTGCAAGATAATGACTGAGATACTTTGAGGTTATCTGGATAATTGCGTCGTATTCTCCCCGGTGCAAATATCCATAAATTCAGTTGAGAAATATTTTGATTGGGTAATTCTGAAAGCTTATCGAAAACGGTTTCCCAGCTATCTGCTTGGTTTAAAAAAGCAAATTTAGAATATTTATGAGCAATCATATTATTGCTTTTATCTTTAATTCTATTTGTTAAATTTTGAGTTTCTCTTTCCAAAGCTAAAGCATAACTCAACCCCAAAGCTACATCCTGAGAATTTCGATAAGCCATTACAGCCAATACAGGAATGCTCTTATCTTGATAAATATTTTGCGCTACTTGTTGGGGTAAATATGCTTTTTGGAAACCTAAGTTAGAGACAACAAAAAAGCAACTGATAAAGCCAATTATTAAAATAACTGGTAATTGGTAATTTTGTATTTTGTATTTGAAAGTATCTGATTTTTGTAAATTTGTAGTTGTTTCGCGAATCAAACCGGCTGCAATTAAAGCACTGAAGCTGGGATAATAAATAAAGTTGTAGCGGGGTGCGACTGTGATATCTTTACCGAGTATGTAGGAAATCGCAAATATTTCTAATAAAACTAGAGTTGTGAAAATGAGTAAAGTTTGAGTTGATAAACGAGTTGTGGGTTCTTGTAATAGCAGCTTGATTCCTTTAAATACTTTCCATCCCAACCAACCCGCAAATAGCAACATTAGCAAACCTGAAATAATTGTAATTGCTGCATGTTGTCCTTCTACAGGTAGCATTACTACCATCACAACCCAACTAATCAAAGTTTGATATAGCGGTTCGATGTGTTGGGGAGTAGGTAACCAACTGGTTTCCGAGCGGTTTAAATGATTTTGCATTACCCCAAACCAAGGAATAATACCAACCACAACCGCACTAACATTTAAGAAAATCAGCGCGAACCAAACTTTTCGGGAATTAAAACTTTTGAGGTTTTTCCAAATTAGCAGTAATAAAGTTGCAGCTTGAGCGATAAAAGCAAAAATACAGAAATAGTGGATGTAAATAGAAACAACGCTAATAACCGTCCATGACAACCAAATCCAAACTCTAACCTTCACCTGCTGACTTTGAAAAATATCTCGCTGAATTTGCATAGTCAGCAGCAAAGATAAACTGATTGTCAACATCGGTAGAGTGTAATGTCGTGCTTCTTGAGATAAATAAACCGCAAAAGGGGAAACAGCAATAAAAGCAGCACCCATTAATCCAGCTTTACGACAAAACGCAAATCTATTAAGAAAATATATCGCTGGAACCACAGCTACACCAAACCATACAGATGGCGATCGCAACTTATTTATCCAGTCATTTCCCAGGGGAGTTAGCAATCCCAACCAAGAATACATTCCACAAAAAAACAGCGGTGGGTGGGTAGATTCTGTAGCAATATTTTGAGCAATCTGAGAACAACTTACCCCCGGTTGATAACTAAAAATATCCCGCAATTTTTCTAAAGGAAATACTATATCTAAAGGAATAGAACTATAATTTTTACCTAAACTAAAGATAGCGGTGATAACTTCATCCATCCACAAAGGTTTAAGTTCTAAATTCCAAAAGCGTAAAATAATTGCCAGTGAAATAAAAAAAGTTAAACCCAAATAATGTAAATTCAGCTTTCTATTTGTCATCATTGAATTATTAACTAGCTGAGGAATTTAAGCAGGTAAACTACTTATTGGCCTCAATATTTATTTTTAATATAGAAAATCTACAGTTTAACTTCCCATATGTCAGACGCTAATGTAACAAGTTCAGTGCCAGAAAATCCTTTGTCAGCCTCGCGATTACCGACTTTGCATACATCTTCGCGTCATATAGAGATTGCAAATATTCGTAATTCTTTACGTATCGGACAACAGCCAATGGCTGACTGGACGAGTGGTCCCTTAGCAGTATCTGCGGTACCCGGTGCGGGGAAATCAACCGGAATGGCTGCTGCTGCTGCAATTGCGATTGCTCGTCAATACGAAAACACTGGCTCTTTACGTCCCAAAATTCGCCGTCAATTAGTGGTTGTTACCTTTACTCGTTCTGCTGCTGCTAATATTAAAGCCAAAATCCGTAAATATTTAAGGGAAGATTTATCTTTACCTCAAACGGGTTTCATGGTATTCACTCTACACGGTTTAGCGTTGAATATTGCCAGTCGTCATCCCGAATTATCAGGTTTAGAATTAGATTTCGTTACTTTAATTACCCCAAATCAAAGCCATCGTTTTGTCAGAACAGCAGTCGAGAAATGGATTGCAAATAATCCCCGACTCTACGCTAAATTGATGGAAGGAATGCAGTTTGACGGAGAAGAAACCGAAAGATTGCGTCGTCAATCGGTTTTACGCACAGAAGTATTACCAGAACTAGCAACAGCAGTAATTCATGAAGCCAAAAGTTCGGGAATGACACCCGAAGATTTGCAGCAATTGAGCCATCAAAGCACCGATGCATACGAAATCTTAAAAATCGGGTCAGGACTATACGAACAATATCAAACCTTAATGCGCGATAGAGATTTTATCGACTACGACGACATGATACTAGCAGCACTGCGAGTATTAGAAAACGAAAGCGCGAGAAAAATCGAACAAAAACAAGTATTCGCAGTATTTGAAGACGAAGCGCAAGATTCTAGTCCGCTTCAGACGAAGTTGTTGGAGATATTAGCAAGTGGGGATGGGGAGATGGGGAGAAGGGGAGATGGGGAGATGGGGAGAGGGGGAGAGAAGGAGATGGGGAGATGGGGAGATGGGGAGAGGGGGAGACAAGGAGAGGGGGAGACAAGGGGACAAGGGAAAATAATCCAAAATCCGTTGCCTAATTCTCAAATTAATTTAATTCGCGTTGGTGACCCCAATCAAGCGATTAATTCAACTTTTACACCTGCTGACCCGATTTATTTCCGCCAATTTTGTCAGGAATGCGATTCTCAATCGCGTTTGGCAACTATGGATCAAGCGGGAAGAAGCAGTAGAATTATTATTGAAACAGCAAACTTTGCTCTCGAATGGGTAAACAGTCTTTACCAAAGCAAACTTAATTCTTCCCCCCATCCCCCCCTCTCCCCCTCCCCCCCTCCTTCCTTACCCTTCCGCTATCAAAGAATTCTCCCAGTTGACCCAAACGATCCGCAACCGAATGCAAACCCGGCAGCAGTAGGAAGAGGAGTAGAAATTTACACCCCCACTGATATTCATAACACCGTTGAATTACTGTCAAAAAGAATCGTCGAATTATTTCCCGAAGACAACGAAAACAACGGTAGTGGGGCGATATTAGTAAGGGAAAATCGTCAGGGAACCTGGTTAAGCCAATTACTTAGACCAATTTGTAAGCAGCATAATATTTTACTTTATGACGTGAGCGAACAAGACCGGCATTCTCACGTACCAGAAGAAATTTTGGCTATTTTGCAATTTTGCGATAGACCTCATTCACCCGATTTTCTCAAAGCAGCTTTAGGGGTATTAGTAAAAAGAAGATTAATCGAACCGCAAGATTTAAACGCATTAGCTTCCTTACCCGAGGAATTTTTATATCCTTCTCCCCTAGCACCAGCACAAACCGAAGCGGTGAAAAAAACCGCTGATTTTTGTCGTGAATTGCTAAATGCTTGTTTAGAACTACCTATTTACCACTTAATATCTTTCATCGCTTTAAAACTAGATTACCAACAAGCCGAACTAGCAACAGCAGATAAACTTTCAGAAAGAATCAACAAGCAAATCGCAGGTGAGATTTCCATGAGTACAATGCTCAGAACCCTGAGCGAAATCGTCAGTTCCGAACGCTTTGAACCAGTAGACACCGAAGATTCAGAAGCACGTTACACAAGACGCAATCAACTGACAGTCATCACCATGCATAAAGCCAAAGGTTTAGACTGGGATTACGTATTTTTACCATTTTTGCACGAGAACTTAATACCCGGTAAATCTTGGGTACCACCACAAAGAAAATTCCTCGGTGACTTTACCTTATCAGAAGTAGCTCGCGCTCAAATCCGCGCTGCACTACACGGTGAATCAAGATTACCCGACGTAACCCAAGCATGGGAACAAGCAAAACATTTGAAAATAGCCGAAGAATACCGTTTGCTTTACGTAGCGATGACCAGAGCAAAACGGTTATTGTGCATATCAGCAGCCAAAAAAGCACCATTTACCTGGAGTAAACCAGATAACCTACAAGACCAACCAGCTTGTCCGTTATTTAATGCATTGAAGCGGGAATTTACCGAATGTATTGTAGAAGAGAAAAATCAAGTTTTAACATCAATAAAAAATTAAATTTTTATCTTTATGATTATGAATAAAAAAATTGTTCGTAGTTGCGCTTCAGCGCCAACAATAATAAGTTAAGAGGGATAATTATTGTAAGTTTGATTAACCCAACATTAGCATTGTAAATAAGAATTTAGATGTGAGATTATATCAGCTTTGCTTAATCAATAGTAGAAATTTATCGTCAAGGACAAGAAGTTGAAGTTCTTGATTCTCCTCAAAGTCTATCCGGAGAAGATGTGTTACCAGGGTTTGTTTTAGATTTATCAATTGTATGGGGATAAAAGTCGTAGAAGAAGAGGTAAAGATAAATAATTCTTGTAAGTTGGGTTAGGTGCATTTATAATGATGATTTTTAATAAATAAATTAGAAATCGAACCGCAACCCAACATTATGATTGTGGATAAAAATATGTTCGTAGTTGCGCTTCAGCGCCAACAATAATTGGCGCTAAAGCGCAACTACGAACCTTATAAGATATTAGGTTACGACACGAATCACAATTATCGTTTAACCCAATCTACATCTATAAATAATTTTATTGTGAAATCGATAACCAAAATCACTAATTTTTTACTGATATTGGTAGACTTCTATTTAAATTAGATTCCATTAATAAAAACTAAAAATAGATGTATACAGAATTTCTTTTACTATCTCAGATAATATCCAATGACAGCTTTTTAACCAATCAATCTAAATATAGCCAATCAGAAACAGTAGTTAATCTTTATTCTCGACAGAAATCCCAAAAAAAGCAGGGAAATTTCCGCGATATGCTTGAAGCATTGGGAGAGCGTGAAACTGGTTTATCGTCGGTCGATTCAAGACAGTATAACTTTGTTAATCCACAACTATATTTTCTTGGTAAATACCAGTTTGCAGAAATTTTATTAATTCGACTTGGTTATTATAAAGCTCAAGTCTACTTTGGTAATGGTGCCAATAAAAATTATTGGCGAGGTACTTGGACTGGTAAAAGTGGTATCAATAGTAAAGCTGAATTTCTGAATTCTCCTGAAGTTCAAGAGCAAGCAATTCGTGAAGCTTTTGGTGTTTATTGGCAAGATATCAATTATTTGATGAACAAAAGAGGTAAATCAATTGAATCTTATTTGTCTCAAGTAAAAACTTTTAATGAGAGCGGAAAGCGTAGAACAATCAAAATTACTCTTTCAGGAATAATTGCAGCCGCTCATCTCAAAGGTCCCGATAAAATTGTTGATTTGTTAGTCAGTGGTAAAGTTTCTCAAGACCCTTTTGGTACTTCTATCTTGGAATATTTTGAAGAATTTGGTAGTTATCAAACAACACCAAACGATTTTTTGTAGTTATAAATAAAGCAAAAGTGGTTTTCATTTACTTACAATAATTTTCCCCTCTCCTTAATAAGGAGAGGGGTGTCCGGAGGACGGGGTGAGGTTTGTATGTATGCTTCATTCAAACAAAATTCTATTGAAGATCCATTCACATGACGCATACGCAAGTTTCAATCCCGCTTCCGGGATTCATAAATTAGAAACCCCTATGTTCGAGAAGCGGAAATGGATGAATTTAAGTTTCAATCCCGTTTCCGGGATTCATAAATTAGAAACAGTAGGAGAATTTGAAATCCCAATAGAAGTAGAAGAGTTTCAATCCCGTTTCCGGGATTCATAAATTAGAAACCAAATCTGGGAAATAACAGAATTCGACAAAAACGACAAGTTTCAATCCCGTTTCCGGGATTCATAAATTAGAAACTCGCAAGACTTTCTCTTTGAAACAGAAAATAATGAGTTTCAATCCCGTTTCCGGGATTCATAAATTAGAAACATAAAACTTACTACACTAAACGGATGACTCGTATTAGTTTCAATCCCGTTTCCGGGATTCATAAATTAGAAACTTGAAAAAAAAGAAATAGCTACATGGAAAACTGAAAGTTTCAATCCCGTTTCCGGGATTCATAAATTAGAAACACCCGTCTTGGTAATAAGCTCCCCGTCGCTCAATATGTTTCAATCCCGTTTCCGGGATTCATAAATTAGAAACACTTAGCTTCGATAATTTCCATCATTTTAGTTAAAATTCAATCCCGTTTCCGGGATTCATAAATTAGAAACACTCCGCCATCTAAAACCCTTTAACAGAGCTATTTCCACAATCGATTTTGACCGGGGAATTAAAAAACTCCATTTCAGCGATTCGAGGAAACATAAAACCCAGCATAGAAAACTCTGAAACTATTTAATTGTCAAGGTTCTGGATATTTGACGGGACATGGGGGTTTTTGACCTCGCTTTCCCCCGTCAAAAATATCTTATCAAAATACGACAAAATTATTCGTTTATTATTAGGACTTACGCAAAAGCAACGTAATTCCGTCATTACGAGCGATAGCGACGTATTCACCGAAGGTGTGGATCATCGCAAAAACCTTGCGATTGCTTCCCTATACGTAGTGACCGTCGCAATGACAAATCTTCGTTGCGTAAGTCCTGATTATTATCCCTCTTCTGTCACTCTCCGGTTTTTACTAATATTAGAAAACTGTACTGGTTTCTTATAAGCTATAAATAGTAAGGGTTTTAAAAATTGAAATTAAAGAATTAACTAAATTTAATCCCTAATCTATATGTCTAGATTTTATATTAGTAAATAAAGCCGCAATAATTTTGTACATAAGGCTTTTGAGATTATAAAAAAGCAAAAGTTTTCGGAGAGTGACAGAAGAGGGGTATATACCTTATAAAAATTATAATGTTGGGTTGCGACACAATTCAAAAATTCTCGCTACCAATCAAATTTATTGTCGCGTCCAACCCAACCTACCAATCCCCAAATGTCTAAATACTCGCAACCGAACCACCATCAACGCGATAATTCGCACCAACTACAAAACTCGCTTGCTGAGAACATAAAAATGTAATTACTGCTGCAACTTCTTGCGCTTTTCCACGACGTTGAAGTTCGAGGTGAGGACGGTCATTTTTCAAAAATTGGGAAATCGCTTCTTCAAAACTAATTCCTTTTTCTTCTGCTTGCTGTTTCATCATCGCGTCTGTCATGGGAGTTGCGATAAATGCGGGGGAGACTGAATTTATCAGGACACCATCTTTTGCGTAAGCTTTTGATAATCCTTTAGCTAAATTTAGTACTCCAGCTTTTGCAGCACAGTATGGTAGTTCGTCTATATAAGGTTGTAAAGCATCTTCAGAACTTATCAAAACCACTCTTCCCCAACCGGATTCCCGCATTGATGGAATGAAAGCACGACAAACCCGGACTGCTGACATTAAATCAACTTCGATGGTATTGTGCCATTGTTCGTCTGTTATTTCGAGAAAATCCCCGGTTGCTCCGGTAATTCCGGCTGCATTAACTAAAATATCAACTTGTCCAAAACGCTGTAATATCTGACTTTTAGCATTTTCTACTTGAGCAAGTTCTCTTAAATCGGCTTGAACGTACATCACTTCACCGATTTTTCCGACTTCTTCAGCAGCTTGCTTTAATTTTTCATCAGTTTTATCAATTAAAGCAACTTTCACACCTTCAGTAAGCAGTAATTTCGCAGTTGCAATTCCAATTCCAGAATCACCACCAGTGACGACAGCAATTTTATCTTTAATATTAAAATCCATAATTACAGCGAGCAGTTAACAGTTAACAGTAATCAGTGTATTTATGGGTTTTGATATTTTTATCGCTCTGGGGTTTTATTTTTTCGCAGTTAGCAAACAGGGATTTACATCACTTTGGGTGGTTGAATTTTTACTGTTATTAGGATTTTGATGGAACTATATTTTTGGTTTTCGCTGAATAAAGTTACTGGAAACAACACATCCAAAAAATAGACCAAATGCGATCGCACTCATCAAGGCCGCAAATTGTGGTGAAATTGTTTGGGGTTTATTAAATATCGAACCAAAAATACTCATTGCTAAACCAACACCACCAAAGTACATCCCTATACCCAATCCCCCTCTATCGGGGGGAACCATTTCTAAAGCAAAGGGAATTGTACCGTTTAAAATGAAACTGCTGCTAATTGCTAAAGTAGCTAGAAGTATAATATTTGCGCCAACTAAAGGTAGCAGTAGCATTAATAAAACAACTACACCGGTACCACCAAGCATAGCTTTACGATTACCAACTTTCTTCGCAATCAAACCAGCAGCTAAAGCCGCGATAGCTGCTAAAAGACCAAATGCAACCATTTGTGGCTGAATATTATCGCTATTTAACTGAAGTTTGAGAAATTTACTGACTCCATCAAGCAACAACCGATAACCCCAAGCAAAACTACCACCTAAAACAAAAATTATCCCTAGTGCTGGAAAAGATATCGGTGGGGGTGATTCTGCTTGATGTTTATCAACTGGTTCATTAGATACAACTTGCGGAGGATGAATAAATCTCAATACTAATGCTGACCCCAACAGCACAAAGGAACCAAAACCAAAAGTTACAACCGGACCGAAACTAAGTAGTAAATCATTAGCAGCGATTCTAAAAGAACCGATTACTCCACCAATTAAAGTTAGTACGCTGACAGCCATTGGTAAACTTTTTGGCATTGCATAGCGTCCCAACAGAGACAGCACCGGACTGCGAAATACAGTCATTGCCAAAGCCCAAGCTACTACTAATGGTGGCAAAATAAATTTGAATACTGTTGTCGGTGGAACAAAGGTAACAACGCAGGGAATCGCAATAAACAAACCTGAAGAAAGCAGAACCCCAACCATAATAAAAGGAAAGCGACTTGCAGCCCAACGCTGTTTTGTATCGGAAAGCGAACCCATCAAAGGTTCCATGAATACAGCTAAAGCATTTTCTAAAATTAATAGACTTATAGCCAAAGATTTAGAAAAACCGAATTGGACTAATAGCTTAGGTAAGTAAAAATTGTAAATTACCCAGCTAAGAGTAATTGCACCTTGTACCATTCCCAAACCACACACCTGAAGCCATAAAACTTGTTTACCATTAGCCATTTTTATATGTATAATTTCAATCTACAAAGTCTGTTTTAACACTATGTTAAATTTTCCACGCTCTTTTTTAATATTTCTCTTTAATTTCTTCAAAGATATAAAATAAGGATACATTCAAGCCATCCCCAAAGTGCATCAAAGTTTTCTCAATGAATTTTTCCCAAAAGCCAAATCTACATATTACGCGCCGTAAACTATTACAGTTATCTGGTTTCTCAAGCATTAGTTTACTTTTAGGTGGCTGTGGTACTCCCTTATTGGAAGATTTAGTAGGTACTCTTTCCGAGCCATTAAACCAAAATTTTCAATCTTTAATATTAAAACCTCAAACACCAGTACCGGAATTTTCTTTTAATGAAATAGAACCAGAAGCATTGATAGTAAATACATATAGAAGCACACCGGTTATTAATCAAGAAAAGTTTCGTTTAATTATTGATGGTGAAGTAGAAAACCCGATTAGTTTGAGTATGGAAGATATTAAAAATTTACCTTTAACTTCCATGATTATTCGTCATGTTTGTGTAGAAGGATGGGCTGCAATTGTGCAATGGGGTGGTATCCGTTTGCAGGAACTTGTAGCTTTAGCTCAACCAAAATCAAATGTTAAATATGCTTATTTCAAATCAGCAGATGGTTACTATTCAAGTTGGGATATCGCTTCAACTTTGCATCCACAAACTTTATTAGCTTATCAGAAAAACGGCGAACCTTTACCAATTGATAACGGTGCTCCTTTACGTTTAGCTTCTCCGATTAAATTAGGTTACAAACAAAGTAAATGGGTCACGAGAGTTACTTTAACTAGTCATTTATCCAGATTTCAAGGTTACTGGGAAGACCAAGGTTATGAATGGTTTGCGGGATTGTGATAGTTAACAGTTAGCAGTGAGCAGTGAGCATAAACATTTTCTAATTAGAATTAATTAACTAATTGATAATTGTTAGAGAAACTATAACCTTGGGAATAATAAGCTCAGTATGCGTTACTTGACCTATTATCTATTCTCTGTCCCTTGTCTTAACCAATAATTTTATAAATTAAACAAGATTCCTATATGTCAAAAGCTTCTGAACTTGAAATAGCTATAGCCAATGCAGCAAAAGCTGGAGATGCACTACCAAAAATTTTACCTAATTGGATGTTAAATTTAGGCATTTTACCTGGAAATTTAATAACTAGTTCTGAAAGAATTGGTAATAAGAGTACGACAACTAAAACAGATGTGTTAATCAAACTCCGAGAATCACCACCACTCAAAATATCAGCAAAGCTATCAAATGCTGATTATTTCGGTAATTGGTACGGACATAAAAGATTTATAAAAGAGTTTGGTTATGAAGCTTTTTATAAAATGACGAATAAAGTTACAGAATGGGCAAATAATTGGGTGCAAAATCCAAATGCAAGTTTATTTGTAGGTGTTAGCATCAGTTTTGGTTATAGAACAGGTAACACCTCTATTGAGTTTTTGCAAGTTTTTAATAATATTGACGAACTAAAAAAAGTTATTGCAGGTGTAGGAAATGGAGATGAGGTTGCTAATTGTTTATACGTTTCTGACCAATATCCACAAAATATTGAGCAAATTATAGAAAATCTATCACCATTTGATAATCAATCTATTTCAGCACAGAGCAAAAAAATTAAAATAGTTTGTAGACCTGTTAATCCGATGACGGAAAGAAGTAATCGAGGTAAAAATGTTTATACTAGATTTCAGCCTTATCAAGCTTTAAAAAATAAAACTTCTGTTAATACATTGGAAGCCCTAATTAAACTAGGAAAATTTATCATAGTCGAGCCTGAAAAACTTAATCATAATAAAATTTTGAATGATTTAGAGTCAAATTATAATATCTTAATTCCACGAAAGTCATAGAGGGTAATATTTTTTTTCAGTTAATAATTTAGTGCTAAGGTTAACTGAGTGAAAGATTGTTGGTGATTGTTTTCACTGTATTTTAATGGCGTAATATTAAATAAATCATCATATATTGCTTGCGCTAAAACATAGCTAAAATTGACGGGAACGGCATTTCCAATCATTTTATAACCTGCCATTAAATTTTTATAGTAAAAAATAAAATCGTCTGAAAAGGTTTGAATCCTAGCACATTCTCTGATAGATAATCTTCTGTAAGTATACGGAGAATTAGGGTCAAAAACCCACTTGTCTTTATCTACATGAATCATTTTATTAGCTTGTGGATGTATTGGAGCATGACGACCTCCAGCTTGAATGGTAAAAGATGGTTCTTCCCAAGAACGTACTCGATTGCGTGACATGT
Organism: Calothrix parasitica NIES-267; assembly: GCF_002368095.1. Taxonomy (GTDB): domain Bacteria; phylum Cyanobacteriota; class Cyanobacteriia; order Cyanobacteriales; family Nostocaceae; genus Rivularia; species Rivularia parasitica. Next base: position 8,667,895 of record NZ_AP018227.1, read on the forward strand.
ACATGCTGGAAAACCCACCAGTCATATATTCATGGTTTAGAACAGGACAAGAATTTCCATTTGTTTTATTTGTATCTAATGCTGGAATTGCAGACTTTTGCAAATCCCAAATTGAAGATTTTAAAGTAAAATTACGAGAGGACTTTTTGACTAAATTAAAATTGAACTTTTTTTTCAAATCAACATGATAACCAACTAAAATTACGCGCTTTCTATCTTGAGGAACGTTATAGTCCACAGTATTAAGTAGCTGATATGAAATAATATAACCAGCTTCTTCAAAAGCACTAATAATATTATTTAATGCAGCAGAATGCTTTTTATGAAGTATCCCCGACACATTTTCAGCAAGAAAAAATAACGGTTGTTTATCTTTAAGTATTCGTACATAATCTAAAAATAATTGACCGCGTTCATCATTGATTCCACGCTGACTACCTGCTTCACTCCAGCTTTGGCAGGGTGGTCCACCTATAATCCCAACACAATCGGGAATTTCTTCTGAAGGAATTTCTCGAATATCTCTCTTGTCAAGAAAAGTATCTACATGGTTTTTTTCATATGTTTCCCAAATTTCTTTATCGTATTCTGAAGCCCATACAACATTGAAACCAGCTTTATGGAAGCCTAAGTCTAAACCTCCACATCCTGAAAATAATGCTACTACTGCTTTTTCTTGAGACATAATCTGAGGATTTTTAACATTCATTTATCCTAATATAAAAATCCCCCAATATCGCTACCGGGGGTTAAAAGAGCTATTACCATTTCATACAACGTTTGCTTAAGTATATTCTCTGTATCTCCTATTGCTCTATTTCTACTTCTTGTTTTCCAGAACGGGCTAATAACCCGTTTCCTGGAAATATCGAAGTTTCTATTTTTACAATGGAGTCGTATCAGTATGTTAACACCAATTATTACCTTGGTATAACTTTTAGCTGACATTGGCAAACTCTAGTTCGGATTTCTCCGATTTCATGACTTTGACTTTTCCGTCGTCGTCAACGTCTATGACTGCTGTATCACCTTGTCCGATTTGACCTGAGAGCATTGCTTCTGCTAATGAATCTTCCAGGAGATTCATAATTGCTCTACGTAGCGGTCTAGCACCGTAGCTGGGGTCGTATCCTTCTTGCACTACTAACTCTTTGAAGCTTTCGCTGATTTGCAAGGTGATTTCTTTCTCAACTAAACGGGTACTAATTTCTTTGAGCAAGATTTCGGCAATTTCCTTGATTTCGTCTTTCTGAAGCTGGGTGAAGACAATAATTTCGTCAAGACGGTTGAGGAACTCGGGACGGAAATAATTTTTGAGTTCTTCGTTAACCAAGGTTTTGATACGGTTGTAGTTAGCTTCTGCTTCTTCTTCTACGTTGAAGCCTAAACCACCACCACCTTTTTCAATTACTCTGGAGCCAATATTGGAAGTCAAGATAATCAAGGTATTCTTGAAGTCTACTTTCCGACCTTTTGCATCGGTAAGATGACCGTCATCCAACATTTGCAGCAACATATTAAATATGTCTGGGTGCGCTTTTTCGATTTCGTCGAATAGCAATACCGTGTAAGGCTTACGGCGCACGGCTTCGGTTAATTGTCCGCCTTCATCGTAACCGACGAATCCCGGAGGTGAACCGATTAATTTGCTAACGGTATGACGCTCCATGTATTCGGACATGTCCAAGCGAATCATGTTTTCTTCGGAACCGAAGAAGTAAGAAGCCAAAGATTTAGCTAATTCCGTTTTACCAACTCCAGTAGGACCGGAGAAAATAAAGCTAGCAATTGGACGGTCGGGATTTTTCAAGCCGACACGAGCGCGACGAATCGCTTTTGCAACTGCTGTAACTGCTTGCTCCTGTCCGATAAGTCTTTGGTGAAGGGTATCTTCTAAATGCAGCAATACCTCAGATTCGGATTCGGTCAGCTTGTTAACAGGTACCCCAGTCCAAGAAGCTACGATTTGAGCAATATCTTCTTCATCAACTACAGCTCTAATCATCGTTTCGCCAGATTTTGCATCTTTAAGCTGTACTTCTAACTCCATTTCTTTGTCGCGGAGTTCGGAAGCTTTGTCAAAATCCTGTAACTTAACTGCTTGGTTTTTCTCTTTTGCAAGAGCAGTAATTTGACGCTTTAAATCGCGGTCATTAGAAGCCATCGAATGATTTAAACGCACGCGAGAACCAGCTTCATCAATCAAATCGATGGCTTTATCTGGCAAAAAGCGGTCTTGGATATATCTATCAGAAAGTTGAGCTGCTGCTACTAATGCTTCGTCAGATATTGTTAAATTATGATGCTGCTCGTAAGCACCGCGCAAACCTTGTAAAATCTCAATCGTTTCATCAACTGAAGGTTCACCAATCTTAATTGGCTGGAAACGACGTTCCAAAGCTGCATCGCGTTCGATGTGCTTGCGGTATTCGTCAAGAGTGGTAGCTCCAATACACTGAAGTTCGCCCCTTGCTAATGCTGGCTTCAGAATATTCGCGGCATCCATACCGCCTTCCATGCCACCTGCACCAACTAAAGTATGGATTTCATCTATCACCAGGACGATATTTCCTGCCGAGCGAATTTCTTCCATGATTTTCTTGAGACGTTCTTCAAAATCACCACGGAAACGAGTACCAGCAACTACCAAGCCCATATCAAGGCTGATAACCTGCTTGTCCTGCAAGACATCGGGTACATCATTATTAAAAATTCTTTGAGCCAAACCTTCTGCGATGGCAGTTTTACCAACACCAGGTTCGCCAATTAAAACGGGGTTATTTTTGGTGCGTCTTCCCAGGACTTGAACTGTACGCTCAATTTCCTTCTCGCGACCAACTACAGGGTCTAACTTACCCTCAGCCGCTAGCTTAGTAAGATTTCTACCAAATTCTTCTAAAGTTGCCATTTGGTTACGTCGGGTGCTACCACCGCCAACACCAGCACCAACAGATGCGACTTCACCCAAACGGCGGATAACAGCAGTACGAAGCTGCTTTAAATCAACATCTAAATTTTGCAGTACCTTAGCAGCAACACCTTCACCGGCTTCTGTCAAACCGAGAAGCAAATGCTCTGTACCAATATAATTATGCCCAAGAGAGCGAGCTTCTTTAAAAGACTGCTCAAATAGAGTTTTAACTTTAGGAGTAAAAGGAATTTCTGGTGGAACGAAACCAGAACCTCTACCAATAATTTTTTCGACTTCGCGGCGTGCATCTCTAAGAGTTACACCCATATCCGTCAGCACCTTAGCAGCGACACCCGTGTCTTCTCCCAGCAATCCCAAGAGAATTTGTTCCGTCCCTACGAAATTGTGTCCCAGGCGACGTGCTTCCTCCTGGGCGAGCATAACTACTTTAATTGCTTCGGAAGTAAAGTGCTCAAACATAATGGGTTCTTGCTCCCTCGCTGAACGGTTAGCAGTGAAATCAAATTCACCTGTTTCTGAACATTTGTCTACTTTTCTTAAGGATAATGTATCTTTATTTCATATGCATCGGCAGTAGGGAGAGCCGTAAGGTATTGGGTGTAGTAGCCGTCCGATTTTAGGAGTGGGGGAGTGGGAGAGGGGGAGAAAGGGAGATGGGGAGAGAGGGAGATGGGGAGAGGGGGAGATGGGGTAGAGGGGGTAGAGAAATTTAAATATAACTATCCCCTATGCCCAATTACCAATTACCAATCCCCAATTACCAATTTCATATCCCAATCGCTTTGTTAAATCGCATCATTTCAAAACTGCGATCGCCATATAAAGATTCTATTTGTTGGTGACAGCATTCGATGGCAAAATCGTTTAATTCTTCGGGTTCGATATCAAATAGGTCTTTAAATACTTCTGGTTCTACGCGACAAAAACGCGGACGGTCGGCGTAAATGCTGCATTCTCTGTTCTCATGGTCATAATTTACGCACCAGCCATCCGACCCGACCATACTAAGATACTTATCTAATTCTTCTGGTGTCAAATATTCTTCTATTTCCGGACGCTCTGCTGGGTCAAGATAACAGCAGGCTCCACACCGCTTTACACATTGCCAAGTTGCCATTTTTGAAGTTATTACTTAAGTATTAAAAATTGCTGCTGACTTTATATGCTATGAAGGACTCGAAGAATAATTATTAATTATCTTCACTTCACTTAACTATAAGGCTTTGAAACTGATTGCTGATTGCTTTTTGTCTTAAAATCGATTGTCTTTTTTTCGTTTTTTATATCTTTTTCTATAATTTTGTTAAGTAAATTAAAATTTGGTGGTAAATGCCGGATATGATCTATATCCAGGAAAGAATTTTCTTTTATTCGTTTTTTTAGGCAACTGGGAGGATAAGATGGAAGCTTTAGCCAATGTAAATTGGGAAGTTATTTTGCAGCTAGCGTCTGTAGGACTAATTGTTTTAGCTGGACCTGCGGTAATTTTCGTATTAGCGTTTCGCGGTGGCGACATGTAACCGCTTCGGATGGGAGTTATGGGTTCAACTCTTAACTCCTTTAATCAGGTTAAAGGTCATTCAATTTTAGATTTGCGTTAGCGCAGCGTGTCCGATAGGACATATTTCGATTTTGGATTGTTGTTTTCTTTTAATTAAAATCAATACGGGAACAAGCTTCAAAGTTCAAAAATTCAAGATTGTATAGATATAGGGATTTTAAATCTAAAATTATTAACTCCTAACTCCTAACTCCTAACTGTCCACTCTTCGCTGTTCACTGTTCACTGATAACTGATAACTGTTTAAGGCTTTTAAAGCAGCTTGAATAATATGGTAATAAGGAGGTTGATATATATCAATCTTCTGAGCTTGTTCGCGATTAATTCCTAGTAAGCCGATATCGTTTGCTGGTTGAACTGCTAATATTTTGTCTTCTGGGCTTTTAATTCTTAATTCTGCTGAAGAACCATTTTGATAAATGCCACAAATGTACTGACGATTATTATATTCAAATGTGGCTTTGACTGGTTTGTCTTCGTAAGTAAATAAAAAGCCAGAATTACCTGGAAGTCTGACTCCTAATACTTCTAACTCGATGGAAGTGTTGCCATTAAAGTTGTTTTCTTTAAGTTTGTAAGCAATATCTAATTTTCGTGGTGTCCTTGGTAAGGGAAAATAATCGCGCCATCGCCAAGCTATACCTTTAATTTTATACTGTTGGCCGTCAATCATTTGAGCAACCGTTAATTTAATATGACCTTTTCCAACAGTTTGCTGTTCGACTACTTGAACATTGGGAGTCCAAAAAACTGGATTTGGGTTATCTATTCCACAAGGTTCTAAAGCATTTATTTGTTGATAAAGTTCTCGATTTACTTGATTGAGATTAGCTAAAGCATCAATTTTGAGTAAAGGTTTGAGGTGCTGAAGTTCGAGACATTGATTTGCAAACTCGCTCAAACGCTGACGAACTAATTCAAGATTCTCTGCTGGTAAAGAAAATCCCCCTGCTGCTTTATGTCCTCCATATTTACCCAATAAATCATCGCAATATTGTAAAGCATCAAAAACGTTAAATTCGGGAATACCTCTAGCAGAACCACGAATATGATTATCATCTTCGTAGGTACCGATAAACACCGGAACACCGTAACGCTCAACCAAACGGGAAGCTACAATACCAATTACTCCATGATGCCAATCTGGTTGAACAACAAATAAAACTCTATCGTTTTTTAAAGAAGCAATATATTCGGTTTCTACAACTTCAATAGCTTTTTTTTCAATTTCTTCACACATCTCTCGACGACGTGCGTTAGTAGCTTCGCACTGCATTGCGCGTTCGAGCGCTATTCCCATATCATCAGTGGTTAGCAATTCTATAATAATTTGCGGGTCGCCAATTCTACCAATAGCATTAATTCTTGGCCCCAAACGAAAACCAATATCGTCAGGTTTAAGGGATTTTGGATTTTGGATTTTGGATTTTGGATTTTTGGTTATTGAATTACTTACTAGCTCCCTAGGTTCTTCAGCTTTTTTGTTTATTCCGCTTCCTAAAGCTTGAACTCCAGCCATTTGAATTAGTGCTTGTATTCCTGCTAGTTGAGATTTGGGTAATAACCGTAAACCACGTTTGACCCAGGTACGGTTAACCCCCACTAACGGAGCTAAATCTGCAATTGTTCCTAAAGCAAATAGTTCTAACATCGTATCCGATATCTCTTCTGCTCTACCCAACTTTTCTGCTAGGGACATCGCTAAAATATAAGCTACACCAACACCAGCAACACCTCGATAAACGCTATATTCCGGTAATAATTTGGGATTTAAAATTGCGTCTGCTGGGGGTAACTTTTGGGGAATATCGTGATGGTCTGTGATAATTGTTTTTAATCCTAATTCCTTGGCTCTAGCAATGGGTTCAAATGCGGAAATACCATTATCTACAGTCAGAATAATTCTTACACCTTCATCGTGAAACTCTTCAATAATTCGCTTGTTGATACCATAACCTTCATGCATCCGACTGGGGATAGCATAATCAACATCAGCATTAAAAGTCCGCAAACTCCGCAACAGTAAAGCGGTGCTAGTCATCCCATCAGCATCATAATCTCCACAAATAGCAATTTTTTCTTGAGTAGAAATTGCATTTTGTAGCAACTCAACACTCATTGCTAAATCTGGAAATTCATCTAAGGGTTCTGGTAAGTTTAAAGATTGTGGATTTAAAAATATTTCAGCGGTATCTGGTAAATCAAAGCCGCGATTTATCAACAACTGGCTAATTAAGGGTGACATATTAGTCACTTCTGCTAGTTTTCGCGCTAATTCAGTTTTTTGAGGATAAATTTGCCAGCGTTGTAATGGTAAACGTTGTTGATAAGAAGATTTCGGTTTAATTTCATCTAGCATTTTAAGAGTTAGGAATTAGGAGTTAGTAATTAGCGGAAAGTTTGGGGTGTCGGTTTCCGTCCCCAAAACGCATCCTCGACGGAGTTAAGAATTAAGAATGATGATAAAGATACTTATTTTAATTAACCTACAAATATGGCACGGGTTTCAAGGATGTTTAAAACATTGTGATTTAAGTTCAAGTAAATAACAGCGGTTTCAGCCTGAAATATACTATCTCCAATGAATTAAAATAAATTAAAAATAGAAAATTACAATCAAAATTTATGTTTTTGTAACAAAAAACCCGGTTAATAGATTTGGAAGCGCATTTTTTAATCGCTATCCAGAAATAAACCGGGTTGATAATATTAAAGCGAAATCAAAGTTTGTAGTAAGGACTTCAGTCCTTTTTTTATGGTTGATTATTGTGAAGAAAGTGGTTGATTCCTAGAGAGCAAGATGCTCCCCAAAAAATTCTTAACTCTTAATTCCTAACTTCTAATTCCTAACTCTTTCAAAGCACCGTGACGCGACCATCATCACGTATATAAATACCCCTATCACCACCAATTCGCCATTCCGGACGTAATTTAACCTGTAGGGTTGCAAAGTTGGGTTGAGAAAGATTTGCTTTCAAAGACAATCCGTTTTCGTTCCAGAAAACTATTGATACATTTGGTTTGGTTCCATCTCCTTGTTCTAATCGTATTTTTTGTCCCGGTCGTAAAGGAATTGGTTTGGTCGCTTGTGCTTTTTCGACATAAATTAAATTTGGCGTGTTGTTTGTAATTTCTACCCGGAGATGTCTACCAGGTGTAAATTGAATTGGTTTTACTCCGCATCGGGAAGCACATGTTCCAGCTACAGTAGGGTTTGTATTTTGGTTAAATCCTAATAATAGGGCTGTTGTTATTAAGGTTGCGGATAATAATTTTGACATGACGGAGTGAAGTACAGAAGTAATTCTAGGTAATTTTGAATACTTCAGGCTAACATCGCTGTAATTGATTTGAGTATACCTTGAGCGTATATTTTATTTTTTAAATCATTAGGTAGGGCTTGCTGTTAGCGTAGCGCAGGGTGAGTTGTAAAAATCTTTTGGTGAGGGTAGGGAACAGGGGACAGTTTTACCGTTATTTTTCCAAATTTTTGAAGAGAATAAACATGTTATGGAGACAATTACAATAAATTCAATTTTATTTAAATCAATTTACGCTTTCAATAGAGACGAATTTAAATAATCAATATATATTATCAATACCGGCAACGCTGAGATTTTTTGTATTCAATAGTTATTTTTGGCAAATAAATGTCTGAAAACAGAGTAGAAAATCTTTATGATATAAACAATATAACCATGCTTTTTAGATTTTTTAAAACCATCGTAAATCCTCAAAATGTATATATACGAGTATTTTATAAAATATTTGATTTAAATAATTCTCGGTAGTTATTATCAGATAATTTGTATTTTTATACTCGTATCTATACAAACTCGATGGGTCTCAATACGCTTTTTATTAAACTGGAGCAATTACTTTTTCTCAGATAAATGCAATAATCAGCGGCAATAAATTTTTATTCTCCTGGATAATACCCAGAAATATTAATATTTGAGGACTTGTAATATTTCGGTTTTTCATTTTTTCAAAACATGAGGCGGCTAAGGTGTAAAATATATACTTTAATATTTGTAAAAAAAATATGTGCGGTATTACTGGCATTTGGGGTCAAAATAATCCCATCTTAGTAAAAAGCATGATGGATAGCATCGCTCACCGGGGTCCTGATGCTGAAGGAATCTATGCTCCTGCGAATAAATCTGGAAACTTGGGTCATCGACGTTTGAGCATTATGGACCCTAAAGGTGGTGACCAACCAATCTATGGAGAAGTCCCTAATCGTGCAATTATCGCGAATGGCGAAATTTATAATTTCCCTCAACTACGTTCGAGCTTACAAGAGCAAAGCGATTTTCAAACTAGTAGCGATAGCGAAGCAATTCTCAGACTTTATGAAGACAGGGGAGTTTCCGCAATTGAGGAACTTGATGGAATGTATGCTTTTGCTATAGCTGATGGAGAAAAGCTGCTTGTAGCTCGCGACCCACTTGGTATCAAACCTTTGTACTATGGAGAAATAGAAGGAGCTTGGGTATTCGCTTCGGAACTTAAAGCGATTTCTCAACATTGTAAAAACGTTTGCGAGTTTCCCCCTGGTAGTTATTATCATTCGGATAAAGGCTTTTCTACTTTTTATAGCGTCCCCGACTTGTACCCGGATAGCAATGCTGATGTTGAAGAATTAATTGCACGAGTACGTCAAACTGTAGAAGAATCTGTAATTAAGCGCTTGATGAGCGATGTTCCTTTAGGTGCTTTCCTTTCTGGAGGACTTGATAGCAGTATTATTGCAGCAGTTGCAAAACAGCATAAGGAACAGCTACATACTTTTAGCGTTGGTATTGGTGATAGTCGCGATTTGGAAGCTGCTAGGAAGGTTAGCGCTCATTTAGGAACGATTCATCACGAATACATTATTACCCCAGAAGAAGTTAACGCGAAACTTCCTGAAATTATTTATTATCTAGAATCTTTTGACCAAGATTTGGTTCGCAGTGCCATTCCTTGTTATTTTACTTCTCGGATGGCCGCTGAATACGTCAAAGTTATTTTGACCGGAGAAGGAGCAGACGAGTTGTTTGCAGGCTATACCTATTACAAGGATATTCCTGACGAAGATGTTCTGCACAAAGAATTACGTCGCTCAGTTTCTAGCTTGCACAATATCAATTTACAGCGAGTTGACCGCATGACAATGGCTCACGCTATTGAAGGGAGAGTTCCATTTCTGGACTTAAACATGATTGAGCTGGGTCAACAAATCCCCGCTAAATTGAAGTTAGTCGGAGAACCTTTAGTAGAAAAATGGATTTTACGCAAAGCTTTTGAGGATATGCTCCCCTCAGAAATTGTCTGGAGAAAGAAAGAACAGTTTGATGAAGGTAGCGGAACTGTAGATATGCTTGAAGAATTGCTTTCTAATAAGATGACCCAAGCTCAAGCCCAAGAATACCAAGCAAAGCACCCAAATATAACATTACGTTCCCCTGAAGAATGTTTTTATCACAATATTTTTGTAGATGTTTTTGAAAATTCTGAGGTTGTATCAAGTAATGTTGCTCGTTGGTCAGAACGTCCTGTATAAAAGTTCATAGCCTGATTTAATATTTGTTCGTGATGGCAAAGAAGCTTGTCCAGCGGAACATTCAGCCGCTGGACGCAGAAAAAAGATTGATAAAAAAAATACGTATTCATTAAGTATCAAAACAATACTTTATAATCGAAAGAGTTACGTGTAAAACGGTGAAATACCCCCGACGAACATCTTAGAGGATTTTGTATAGGGTAAACCGTGTGAGAGAATGAGCGTGAATTCTCTCTTGACAGAATTTCTTTCTATAGGGCTTATGAATCAACATACCGTATTGAACAACGTATTAAACAACTATGCAAAAGCAGTTGAAGTTGGAGCCTACGACAGCAAACTAGCCGGTCTAGGTAGTAAATGCGATAGCGTGCGGCAGTATTGGGAAGACCGTTATACCCGCTATGTCCTTAGCCCTCCTATACGGCGTTTGCTCGAAAGAAAGCGAGCCGAAGACCGTGGACTTCGTATCATGGATCTTGGATGTGGTGCGGGGGAAGGCTGGAACATCCTCACAACTTTACCGCGTACAAGTCCTACCCTTGATGCTCAATTCAGTTCGCTGATCAATGAATCAGATATTGAGTTTTACAAAGGGGTCGATATCAGTCCTGCGATGATAGGCAAAGCTGAGAGTATTCACGCTCACCACGACCAAACGCAATTTATGGTGGCCGATTTAGACGAGGGGCTTCCTGTAGAATCTGGTGAAACTCCCTTTGACCTGTATTTCTCATCATATGGGTCTTTATCTCACCTCTCTGACGAGAGTCTAGGTCGGTTAGTTGGAGATATTTGTCAGAATATGGGCGATAGAGCTATTTTTGTCGCCGATTTGCTCGGTCGTTATTCCTATGAATGGCCATGCTATTGGGGAGAAGTTCAAGGACAAAGCGACATGCAGACTTATTCGATGTCCTATCTTTATCCTCCAGAAAAACGAAATACTAAAGATGTAGAGAGATTTCCTATTCGTTATTGGGGTGGAGAAGAACTCGACTCCTTTTTGAGAGCAACCGCAGAAAAAATGAATGCGAAAGTTGGAGAATTCCATCTGTGTGACCGTTCTATTTTAGTTGGTCGTCATACAGATACTAGTGAATTCAACCCCCAAGCGTCTCCATTAAGAAGCGCTATCAACTCTTTACACGCTATGGATGTACGCACCGACTTAACACAATTAATCTTTGACTATCAACCTCATCCCAATCATCCTCACATCAATCGCTTTTTCCAAAACTTACAATCTGCTTGGAATGCTTTAGTGTACGGCTGCATTGAAAGCTTAGATATGTGGCGAAATCCGGAAAAGCTGCTCTCAGAACCACCAATAGAATATCCACCGATTGTTCTAGACAGCATTCGTATTTTGCGTCGTCTGATTAGTCAAGCCCCCAATTTGCACTTTGATGACCCCAGAGCCAACTTGATTGAACCCCAATTAGCTTATCTGTTGCGAAACCTAGAATGGAATTTCCAACAAGGCTTGGGAGCTTCTCATGGTTTACTCGCGATATACGAATTTCGTCGTTAAATCATAAATATTAACAGCTAAAATCAAATTACTGTTTTAACTGAAATTAGAATTAGGTAGCAATCCATAGGAAGCATTAGATTAAATGTGGAATATGGATGGTTGTTTGCTTCTATATATTGCAAAAATTTTCAAAGCGTCTTTAGACCTCGGCATTTTATCAATGTTGAATTATTCTAGACGCTTGAGTTAAATTCAGACAATTATTGCAAGTGATTTAAATCAACAGTAAAGCCTTTGCTAAAAGGTTGTGAGAGGTTACAAAATACTTTGTTGGGGCTGTAAACGCCCCTACATTCTCTTTGTTTAAAATAGTTAGTAGACAGATTCAGAAAACATTATATAAAAACCTCTAATCAATCAATATATCATTAATTCAGTTCGATTAATAGAAATATTTGGAAATTTAGATTGCACAATATAGCGTTTTTCAGTCTATTGAAGTACGCTCAAAACCTCACCCCCAGACCCTCTCCTTAACAAGGAGAGGGGAGATAAAGCATAGCTAAATCGGGGTGAGGTAATAGCTGTATTTTAGTTGCTTGATAAACGCTGTAAGTCGGATTTATCTGATATTTTGCACCATTCTCGATAAGCCAAAAAAACCCGGAATAAGTCGTTAAAGCATGAATATCTCGTTTTAAAATTAGAAAGAAACCGGGTTTCTGCAACTGGTGCAAGATGTAAGATTTATAGTATTTAACTATATTAATTTTGCTTGATAAAAGGATTTTTGTTTGCGCTTTTATTATTTGAAAAGAGCGATAAATCGCTTACTACGAACCTTAATTTGCTACTTCTAACATATGTGGTGGAGTACATGGTCTGTCCTGAAAATCTGATGATTAAAAGTTCGTAGTAAGATTTTTAAATCTTATATTGAAGCTTTAAATTCCAAAGATAATTTTTATTCAAAAATAGATTTATCGGCAAAAAATTTAAAAACTAATAAGTGGGTGTGCAAAATTAATTGTGTCATTACGAGCGACAGCGAAGTAATCTCAAAGTGTTGCGATGATCCGCAGCTTCGCTGAATGCTTCATTTCACTTCGTTCCACTCGCAATGAAAAATACACAATTAATTATGCCTAAGTACTTATAGCATTCCTAAATCATTTGTGAGATTTTAGAAACCTGGGTTTTGACACCTAACTTTCTCACGACTCATCTAGGATTGCTATATTATCTTTCATCTTAAAAATATAGAGTAGCTCTACTTAATCCTATGTCGCTCTTTTTTCTATATATCTAAGGTTTTTTATAGAAAATCTTTTACTGGAAAGGGAGTAATTAATTAGGACTTACGCATTGACAGAGAAACCAAAATGACGGGTATTGTTTTCAAGGCTTATAGCCAGATTTTTCAATCATAATTTTGGCGATCGCCAAAAGTAACGGTAATATTTAAAAGCTTGAAACAACGTACTTGCGTTCGTACACGAGATGACTTTTTTGTACAGTGCGTAACTCCTATCAATTTAAAAAAATTATCAACGAACAATTTACTACTCGCTGATAATTATTTTGTTAATTGGTAACTGTAACTGTTAACTGAATCTACATTCCAAACCAAGGAAGAATACCTTGCCAAAAAGAACCACTCACTTGCTCTCCCAAGTTCATTTTTTGACGAATATCTTGAATATTCCAATTAGTTAATTTAGCTAGAGTTTGCGCTTCTTTTTCAAAACGTCTTCTCAAACTTCTTTTATATTCTCTACCGGCTTTGCAGTCAGTTTTCCCAGTGTAAGGATGCTGTAAAATATAGCGTCCCTGGAAATTGTTGCGGTTAGAGGTTTCCTGGAACATCAAATCTTCGGGAAACTTGTCGCGAGTATAGCGAACATGTAAACGAGTAATAAAAACGTTGGTTGAAGGAGGACGACGACGACCGGGAAAACCGGGAGGTGCTATTTCATCGGAATTATTATCTAACCAAAATACCCCAGCATCTTTAAGTTCTTCTCTCGACAACGGGTCGGCTGAACAAGGGTCGCAATTGCTCATATCCCAAGCGTATTCTAAAAACGCCACCTTTTTATCTTCCTTAGTGTAGGAAGTTTGGAACATCGATTTATAAAAATCGCCAAATTCTTGTTTTATATATATTGGAATATTCATATTTGAAGGAATTTTTGCCGTGCGATAGTTGGTAAGTTCGGCTTGTCCTTTTGGTGAGAGAATATAAGCAATTAAATCTTGTTCGGATGTTGAATTCACCATTCCCAAACGAATCGGCAGCATAAATTTATTAGATTCGTAGGAAATTTGCAAAGGACGAAGTTTTTGATAACCCTTTTCGTCAAACTTTTCTAAATTAACCTTAGCCACAAAGAACTTCATCTTTTGACGAATATAAGGATTTAGCAGCCGTTTTGCACCTCTAGGGATTTTATAACCGTTTCCACGCAGCCATCTTTCTAAACCTCTAGATTCCCTAGCGCTAAGGATGACAATATCGTATTCACCCACATTAAATTGCGCTTCTACCGTCACACCTAAATTTCTGTTACTTCTTTTTGTTGCTTGAGGTGCTGGTGCTGGAGGTGGGACTGCACTTTCTAATGCTCTGTCATACATAACAGGAGCGCAAGGGTCTTCATCAAAATATTCCACCAATCGGGGAGCGCTAAAAGCATCTAAACGTTCGATTATCTTAGGTTTACCAACTTGGACTTGTTCTTCTTCGAGTACGGTAGGTACCGGAACAACCATTGCAAAATCTTTCACATCACCTTGATAATCATTTGCCATAGTTAATACGGTGCGATTATCTTTACGAGCAATTACTATCTGAGAAGCTTTGTTATACAGCTTTGAATCCGCTTTCGCAACATAAAAACCGCAAAAAGCCAAAGCTGAAGGAGTAAAGCCAATTAGAATTACAAAAGCTAATAATATTGAAATTAGTACGCGAAATAGCTTCATAAGTTTTAAACCTTAATGATTAGAGGGAGAGGGAGATAAGGGGACAAGGGGATAAGGAGACAAGGAGATGATAATTAATAACTGTTCACTGCTCACTGCTCGCTGTCCAACTGAATCGTGATGCTTTCCAGAGTTGGTCGAATAGAACTGTGAATGGTGCGAGTGCAAATAATGCCCAAAATACTGCTGTGGGAAGATAAAAGTTATTTCGCAGGATAAAGGTTATTAGAGCAATACAGGCTGCCCATGTTAATCTCCCAGTGCGGGAATTGGGGATGGAACGAGGGTCGGTTACCATGAACAATGCAAAAAGCAGCAAGGAACCGCTCATCAAGCGATGCAGGTAAACATCCCAAGTCCAACCCAGCCAAAAATTACGTATAGCTTCCAAAACAGCGTAAAACCCTAAAAAAGCTGCCGTAGTATCCCAGCGTCCGATACGGTGCAAAATCATTCCACCAGCACCAATAAATAACAGTCCATACCACCAGTCTTCCCCCCACTGTCCCGGAGAAACCCAAGCGTCAGGGGTTAGTACTAATGCTGAAATAATCCCGAAATTAGCGGGATTGAAAAAATGTTTGTTCTCTAACTTGAAAATAAACTTACTTGCGATCGCAGTCGCAGCAGCAAAAAACATTGTTGTAGGATAATCGGCTCGCAAAAGTAAACTGATTCCCAAGGATGTAATTAAAGGACTGCGAATATTGGTCTTGTATTCTTTATATTGTTTATTTTCTTTATCGCTGGTGGATGACCAACGATTGAAGATTAAGGTCAAAAGCGATTGCACAAGCAAACTAGTTGCAATTGCAACTAAAATCATCGATGGTCGCAGCGTCCAATCTCTCGTACTTATACCTAATACAAGGAATAGAGAAAGATAAAGTATTTGATAGTCTCGTATATCTTTAAACAACATAACCCGTTTATTCCGGGATTACTCCTAAATTTATTCTAATTTAAATGATAAAAAAGTTATTTGGTTATATGGTTACAGAATTTGCTACGCACAACTTTATCGAAGCTTAGACAATCAACCGTACTTTTTCGTTCCTAGACTCCGCCTCCTTGACTGAAGCTAGAACCTTCTGCAATAACATTACAAGGCAGAACCTTGCAACCAGAGACTACCTAACTCTTTACTTGCTACTTACTACTTACTACTTACTACTTACTACTCCCCACTCCCTACCAACAATGCAGCTTTATCCCTTATTCCCGATTCTCTACCCAGTTCTTAAATCAAGTTTTCCAAAATGTCTTTGGAGGGGTAACCCCAATTCCAAAACTATCGCTCTTACCTTTGATGATGGTCCCCATCCGCAATACACGCAGCAATTACTGAAAGTTTTAGACCGTTATCAAATTCAGGCAAGTTTTTTTTGGCTGGGTGGTTGTGTCGAACGCGCTCCACATGTAGCTAAAGAAGTTTACTCTCGCGGTCATTGGATTGGATTACACGGTTATTCCCATCATAATTTTCCCCAACTCTCCCCAAGCGAACTTAAACGAAGTTTGGAAAAAACCCAAACAGCTATTCACAAAGCTTGTAATTTACCACCAGAAAAAGTACGCGATATCCGACCCCCAAATGGCTTGTTTACTCCTCAAACATTACAGCTATTTAATCAGTGGAATTATCGTCCTGTTATGTGGAGTGTTGTACCAGAAGATTGGGTTCGTCCGGGAATATCTAAAGTTGTAGAAAGAGTCATGAAAGACTTACATAATGGCTCTTTGATAGTATTACACGATGGCTATTATGGCGGACAAGACGTAGCCGAAACAGCACGAATTATTATCCCCAAACTTTTAGAACAGGGATATTCTTTCGTAACTATAGATACTATTTGGCAAGAAAAAATTAGGTCAAAGGTTAAAGGTTAGAGGTTAGTAAACATATGACAATTAGTTGTTAATTGTTCATTGTTCGTTGACTATCGCTTCCTCAGTTTGTTCTGTTTGTTCTGCTTCTTTTTGGTCGGTACCTAGCAAATTATGTATTTCCTGCAAGGAAGCGGGTTTTGTAGTTGCTTCTTCTGATGGGGTTTCTTGGGGTTCAATCAAATCCTCTACCTTGCAATTCAAAGCTTTACAAAACTTGATTATTCTTTGGATGTGGTCTGTACCCGTTCTCCCACTCTCCCAATTTTGGATGGTGCTTTCTGTCACCCCCACGAGACGAGAAAGTTCAAGCTGAGTTAAACCAGCCTTTTCACGAAGAAGAGCTATCCTTGGTTTCGGTTTGCTTTTCACTATTCCAACCATTGTTTTTCATCTATAGCCGTACATCGTAGCATCAAAAAAAATCTAACGCCCAATTTTTTTACCCAAAGACTTGACACCCTTAAGTTCTTTGGTTAAAGTATTTATGTATAGAGATTTAATTCTATATATCAGTTCTCAGAACGTTAGTACTTCATTTTATAAATTCTGAAGGATATACATATTGGTAGTGGAAGTGTCTCGCTTCCTAGAAATAGCTAGCGAACAAAATGGTCGCACTACGAATTTTTTATCTATCAAAACTTATCTGTTCAAGTACTAATGATTGGTGATTGGTGATTGGTAACTGATAATCCATATCCGACCGATGAAAAACTGTTAACTGATGATTGCTCGCTAATAAAAGAATATCTATTCCAAAAAAAAATAATTCGGAGAAATCCGGAATAAACAAATTGAATTCTGTAGCCCCGTATATACCACAAGAGAAAAATACAATCTTTAAAAAATCATCAATGGTTCTTTATAAACACCGCTGAGAAACTTTAAAGAATGGTCTTTTTTCTAGGTAACAACACACAACATACAACACAACACACAATATATTTACAAGAGGTTCATAAAATGTTGAAAAAGTCTTTTGCTTTTGGTTTATTAGCTGCTGGTTTGATGGTTGCACCTGGTGCTGCTTTAGCTGATGTTCAGTCTCAGAATAGCAATCAAAATACAGTTCAAGATGGTTTAGCTGAATACGGTAGCACCAACGCTCAGAGTTCTGAATCTCTCAACGTCCAAGAGCAAATTCAAAAGACTCGCGAACGTGTAGGTCGCGGTCGTGGTGGTTATGGTCGTCGTTATGGTCGTCCTAGCTACTGTGGTACTAGCTATAGCGGACAGTCGCAAAATTCATCTCAAGGAACGCTTCAGAGAGGTGGAGCTTTCGACGGTTCGGTTAACGGTCAATCTGGTAGCAGCGTTAACGACCAAAAACAAACTGCTGCTAAGAGACGTGGTTGCTAATAACAGTTAACAGCGAACAGTTATCAGTTAATAATCAATTTTTTTAGTTATTAAATAATGATTGTTTAAATAATTGGTAATTGCTTGCTGAGCAGTACAATCTTTTCGATTCGATTCAACAACAAACACAACACACAACACAATTAAAGGTAAGGTTTATATCATGTTTAATAAGTCTATTGGTTTCGGTTTATTGGCTGCTGGTTTGATGTTTGCACCAGGTGCTGCTTTGGCTAATTCTCAAAATCAAAATAGCACTCAAAATACGATTCAAGATGGAACTGCAATCAATGGTAGTGTTAATGCTCAGAGTTCTGAATCTTTAAATGTACAAGAGCAAATTCAGAAAACCCGCGAGCGTGTAGGTCGTGGTGGTCGTTACGGACGCTATGGTCGTTATGGTCGTCCTAGCTACTGCGGTGGTAGCTATAGCGGACAGTCACAAAATTCTTCTCAGGGAACCGTTCAAAGCGGTGTTGCTGTTGACTATTCTGACAATGCTCAGTCTGGTAGCAGCGTTAGCGACCAAAAACAAACTTCTGCTAAGGCTCGCGCTTGCAGATAACACTTAACAGTGAGCAGTTATCAGTTAATAATCAATTTCTTTGTTATTAAAGAATGATTATTTAAATAATTGGTAATTGCTTGCTGAGCAGTGCAATCTTTTCAATTCGATTCAACAACACAACAACACACGACACAATTAGAACGAGGAAAATATGATGTTTAAGAAGTCTCTTGGTTTCGGTTTATTGGCTGCTGGTTTGATGTTTGCACCAGGTGCTGCTTTGGCTAATTCTCAAAATCAAAATAGCACTCAAAATACGATTCAAGATGGAACTGCAATCAATGGTAGTGTCAATGCTCAGAGTTCTGAATCTTTGAACGTACAAGAACAAATTCAAAAAACTCGCGAACGTGTGGGTCGCGGTGGTCGTTACGGACGTTATGGTCGTTATGGTCGTCCTAGCTACTGCGGTGGTAGCTATAGCGGACAGTCACAAAATTCTTCTCAGGGAACCGTTCAAAGCGGTGTTGCTGTTGACCATTCCGACAATGCTCAATCTGGTAGCAGCGTTAGCGACCAAAAACAAACTTCTGCTAAGACTCGTGCTTGCAGATAACAGTTAACAGTGAGCAGTTATCAGTTAATAATCAATTTCTTTGTTATTAAAGAATGATTATTTAAATAATTGGTAATTGCTTGCTGAGCAGTGCAATCTTTTCAATTCGATTCAACAACACAACAACACACAACACAATTAGAACGAGGAAAATATGATGTTTAAGAAGTCTCTTGGTTTCGGTTTATTGGCTGCTGGTTTGATGTTTGCACCAGGTGCTGCTTTGGCTAATTCTCAAAATCAAAATAGCACTCAACATACGATTCAAGATGGAACTGCAATCAATGGTAGTGTTAATGCTCAGAGTTCTGAATCTTTAAACGTACAAGAACAAATTCAAAAAACTCGCGAACGTGTGGGTCGTGGTGGTCGTTACGGACGTTATGGTCGTTATGGTCGTCCTAGCTACTGCGGTGGTAGCTATAGCGGACAGTCACAAAATTCTTCTCAGGGAACTGTTCAAAGCGGTGTTGCTGTTGACCATTCTGACAATGCTCAATCCGGTAGCAGCGTTAGCGACCAGAAACAAACTGCTGTTAAGAGACGTGGTTGCTAATAACAGTTAACAATTAACAGTTGTTCATCGGTCGGATGTGGATCATCAATTATCAATGAACAGTTTTCGTTCTTAAAGACAGGACTTACGCACTCGCTAGGATTTTACAGCGTTTGGGATTGCTTCCTTACGTCGCAATGACTATAGTTACGTTACCCGTGCGTAAGTCCTAAAAGAGTGGAAATCCTAGTAATTGATAATTGAAAATTTTCTAGTTCATACCTAATTTTGAGGTCTTAAAATGTTGAATAAATATGCAGCTTTCGGTTTGTTGGCTGCTGGTTTAATGATTGCTCCCGGTACGGCTTTTGCTGATTCTCAAAGACAAGAGAATGTACAAATTACTACTCAACAAGGTCGTGCAATAGGCTCTGGTGTAAATGCTCAAAGTGCTGATGCTTTAAGTATTCAAAATCAAGTTAAGTTACGCCAACGTCGTGCTTACAAGCGTTTGGGTTACTGTCCCGGTGGCTACAGCAATCAGTCACAAACTTCTACTCAAGCATCTGCTCAGAACGGTGGTGCTATAGATTATTCTGACAATGCTCAAGCGAGTAGTAGTGTCAGCGAACAAAACCAAGTTGTTATATCTAACACTGGTTGCTATCGCTAGAACACAGTAGGGAGCGGGGAATCAAAGTTTGTAATAAGGGCTTTTGTAAACAAATTTAGAACTAAAGTTTTTACTACGAATCTTATTTCTCGCTGCTCTTTCAATCTTATTCAACTTTTATTCTGATTTTGTTCTGAGAATTACAACACACAACACGCAATACTAATTGAGTCTATAAAGATGATAAAGAAAATTTCTACCCTAGGTTTATTAGCTGCGACTTTGATAATCGCACCAAGTGCAGCATTTGCTGGACAAGGAGCTAGTCAAGTGGTTAACCAAGAAGCGACTGCGATTGGTTCTGGTAGTCGAGTTACTCAGAAGGGTAGACAAGTAAGCATTCAACGTCAGCAAAGAGTCGGTAGAATGGGTCCTCGCAACCGTAGATGCGGTAGAGATTCTCAGTCACAGCAATCAAATCAGCGGATTGAGCAAAATGGTGTTGCTGTTGATGGTAGCGTAGTTCAGCAAGATGCTGAGCAAGTCAATATCCAGCGTCAAATGATTTTGGGTTCTCGTTACTGTTACTAACTTTTCTTTTAAAGAGTCTACGGTTTGAGGATAAGTGCTTATACTATTTTGGATTTGGGATTTTGCGTTAGCGTAGCGTGTCGAAGACATAAATTTTAGGGGAAGAAGAATATCTTCCCTAAGTTTTCAAAACTGATTTTAAATTTTCACACATACAAGTCAAAAATAACAAATGAATCCATTTCTAAGATTCTTTTCCAAACTAGTATTAATGCTAATATTGCCGATTTTCTTAATTATTTTTCGCTGCTCTTAATCCTAATCAAGTGTAGTTTATCTCTATAAAAATCGGTTTTTTTAATCCTTTGAGGTATAAACCATGCCAACAAAACAAAAGATTTGCTACCTCGCATTATCCTTATTAATGATATTACCTGCTGGGATTTCAACAGCAGGAAGTATTAAAGTTCAAAACGGTAATTCTAAAGTCACAATCAATCGCAACGGTGATATAAGAATCAGAAATGGTCGTAGAAGAAGACTTTACCGTCGTCGCGTTAAACGTGGTTCTGCCATTGTTGTTCCTTCACGGAGTATCTACCGTCAAAGAGTAAGGAAAAGAGGTAACTGTACAACCTACCGTAGCACTCGTAAAAGTGGTTATGGCAAAAATCGCTCTGTTGTTCGTACTAGGACAACTACCTGTCAATAATTTTCAAGGATACTTTTATGAAGCTTAAATTACTTACTATAGGCTTATTCTCGTTAACGACCGTGTCTTCTTTCTTAGTTTCCTCTTTAGAAAATAAAGCATTAGCGGGATGTAACGCGATTGATGTTAACGTTCAAGTTTCAATCGACGATTCACCAAGAGGACGACAACGAAATAATGTAACTCAAGAATTTGGTGAAAACTGCAAAGGTACTGTTGGAAGTACTGCTGTTAGTACATCAACCCAGGTCTGTAAGTCTTCTAAGTGCGAACAAAGACGAAATAGCAGACAACGAGTTGATGGAGACCCAAATCGTCGTACTGGTGTTAATACTAATAATATTGGAATCAAAGTTGATGTTCCGGTACATGTGAAAACACCCACAAAACCCAAACCTCCTTCTTTTAGAAGGTAAGATTTTTTTGCAAGTTTAATTTGATTAAAAATTATTTAGCCTGGAGATTTTATTTCCGGGCTAATAGCATAATAAGAATAGGTAATAGGTAATTGGTAATTGGTAATTGGTAATTGGTAATTTGTAGGGTGCTGTGACGGCTTAAAAAATTTAGTTGACAACAAAATAATTAAAAATTGCCGTCACGCACCATTAAATATAAGATAAATAACCGATAATTGATGGTCCACACCTGACCAATGAATATTGATAATTAATAAAACCTGATGAAAAAAATAATTTTAATTGTATGCAGTGCGATTACGTTAATTACGGTATCCGCAGCTTTTGCAAATAATCTTGTTAATCACAATGGCTTGAATAATATGAATAGCAACTCAAGTAGCTCTACCACATTTACTAGTAATTCTTCCGGATATCAACGCGGTCAACTTAGTTTAAGTGCTGCGAATCTATCACAACCACATCTTCTGATAATCGAAACTTCAGCAACTCAATTAAATGGCAAGGTAATTGTCAATGGAAAAGTTGTTAAAAATCTCAGCAGCAAGAACACTGAAATTGATTTATCGCGTTATTTATCAGTTGGAAACCATAAAGTCGAAATATCGGCTAATTATGCTCCTCCAATGTCTCCGATAAAAGTTGAGTTGAATGCTCCTAATAGCAATGTTACTCAAGAAACTAGCGGTAATGGTACGTTAAATTATCAATTAGATGTTTCTGTACGATAGCTAATTAAGAAATCAATATGGGTAATGATGCTAGTTTCAATCAGATACTCTAATCTAATCCGCACTTACCCATTGATAACAAAAATAAAAGCTAATAATCTCAACTATCCTAATATTTACCACGCTCATAGGGAGCTAAAGTAGCAAGTAATAAGTAGCAAGTAATATAGCTACGAAATTGTTATAAAGCCTTTCCTGTTAAGGAGAAAAAACAACATATTTAATATTAGAGAGAGAACTGTTGCGCGAATCCTCTTTCTTTCGGAAGAGGTCAAACTTGCTACTTACTACTTGTGAACTGTTTAATCAACTTCCTAATGCTGATATAAATAACGAAAACTACTTTAGGTTAATTTAGATTAAATTTAATCTGTTGGGGTAGATACTTTAAATACTTCTAATTTCACGGTTTATCTTAGTCCTATTTTTCTGAGACGAACCGAAGACTATAAATCAAGGATGTTGAGTCGAGGTGACAATTGTAAATTCTATAAAATCAAAAGAAAATCATGGAGGAGAACTAATATTGTCGCGAAAGCAAATCGGATTATATTCTATTTATTTGAAATGCTTGAAACAATTTTTGACTATGTATAGTACGAAAAAAATTAAATCAATGCTGTGGTTTGCAGTTGATTTTCTAAGTTAGCACGTATCCATAATTCTGCCATTGACCAAACCCAAAGCTTATCTGCTGCTTCCGCAAAATCATCGCGTTTATGAGTGACAATTGCATCTAATTGCTGATAGCTAGCGCAAATAGTTTCAACAGCAGATTCAAAATCTTTTATTGGTGAGGAGCGAGCTTGCTGTAATATAATCTGATTTACAGAACAAATTTTCATTTTTTCTTCCAACCAATTAATCACCATCTCGGCAATTTTTTTATTTTGCAAATGACTAAGATAAGTGTATATTTTCTGCCATCCAACGTCTGTTATATACATTTGAATCCAAGGATTTACTTTATCTAATATTTCCCTTACATCTACTACAGTATTACGATTCATTAAAGCTTCCAAAATTAGGTCAGCATCAACTAAAATACGTATCACTTTAAATCTCCCCGATAAAGCGTTATATAATGCTGTAAATGAGACTTTATTACAAAGAATCTCTGGTTCTACCGCATGAATAGTTGTTTATACAAACTGTTCTAAGAGTATTTCTGATTTGTACAAATTATTTAACGAAAAATCTTTTTTTCTTCTAAATAAAATATCAACATGAAGCTGTTGACAACAATAATATATTATTCATTTCCAGAACAACACTATATTATTTGACGATAAATAAATTGAGTGGTTCCGAGTTTTATCAATAATAGATTACAAATATAATCTTTGATTTTATAGGATGAATCGATTAATAATCATAAGAAAATAATTGTTATTTATTTGGTAATATCTGTCCAATAGTAGATGATTTATGATATTTTTTTATGATGACTTATTTTTTATCAATAAATAATAAAGTTGTCCGTTAGTGACAGTCACCCCAGCGCGATCGCCAGCAATTTTTCCGGTTCCGAGAAAGTAATCGACTCTACCCGCACCTTTGATAGCACCACCGGCATCTTGGTCTAAAACATAACGGCTGACGGTACGGTGTTTCATCTTATCGTTGTCCTGAGCGAAGGGAAAATGACCGCGTATCAAGGCTAATGCTCCGGGTGGCATTAAAGCTTTATCTGTAGCAATTGAACGTTCGGCACTTAATCCCACTTGGATGGAACCTTGTGCTGGGGCACCTTTATTTTCCTGAAAGAATACAAAACTAGGGTCGCGAGGAATATAAACGTCTAATTTTTTGGGGTCTTTTTCAAAGTACTCTAAAATGGTTGGCATTGTCACACCGCTTGATGGTAATTCACCATCATCGATTAAAGCTTTGCCGATACTTTGATAATTATGAGCGACATTTCCAGCAAAACCTACGCTGGTTTGAGTTCCATCGAGCAGTCGAAGTTTTGCGGAACCTTGAATTTGCATCATGTATGGTTCAAGACGGGATTTAAACCAAAATAATTCCAACCCTTTTAATTTACCTTTTGAACCTTGCAAAGCATCAGCACCTTCTAAATCCAAACGTGTGGGATGGGGTCTTTCCCAATCTCTCAAATCTGGAGGTATAGCGTAGATAGGATAGCGAAATTCTGCTGTTTGTTCGCGACTTGCTATATAAAGCGGCTCGAAATAAGCAGTAAATAAAACTTGTCCTTGATTATCATTCCCCACCGATTGATAAAAAACAAACTCTTGAGCAACAGCTTTATTTAATTCTGCTGCGGAATTAGATTCAAAAAGTAATTGACGAAATCTTTGTAAACTTCTGATTACTCGTTCTCTAGTAATTCCGGGTACTTGATATTTTTCATAGGTTTTCTTCGCAGAATCAGTTTGTAAATACTGCAAACTATTATCTATAGAACTCAAAAGAATTTTTCTATCCTCTTGTTGCTCGCTTTCTCCCCAGATTTGTCTATCTAAGCAAGAAGTATCACCTTCACAACAGGGAAAAGGTGGTTTTTCTGTTGAAGCTAATACTATTGGCTTTTTAGTTTGCGTATCTGGTTTTGGAATCTTAAGAGATGCTGGTAACTGCCAACGTTTTAATTGGCACTCCACCGGACTAAGTAATAAACGCCCGAGAGGGCTAACAGTTATTAATAAAGCAGCTACAGGTAAAGCTATGGGAATTATTAGGAGTGACTTTTTCATTCACAATTGTCAATTAATTGTAGAAAATTACAAATTAAAAGCTATTTTAAACCAACAACTGACAATTAATACAGATGAGGAAGAAAGATAAGAAATGGTGTTAACGAAAAAGCAACAAATTACCATCAAGAAAATATTTATTTATGCTCAGAATAAACCATCAGAATAAGTAGTCTTGCAAAATTAATTTAGCATTCTAAAATCTTCAAAACCCTGGGATGATCCACACCTTTCAGGTGAATGCTTCGTTCCATTCCCTAAGAAGGAACACTGCGCGAACGCAATGACGATATACAATTAATTTTGCCTAGGTACTTAATGATAAATTTTCTACTTTCTTAAGTTAAAGCGGATTGGCATTCCATCAGCAGGAAAAATTAAAATATTCTGCTGTAAATCTTCTACAGATGAGCGACCGTTAACTAATTCCCAATCAAAATGGTGCAAGAGTAGCGATAGCATTACAGTTGATTCCACCATGGAAAGATGCTCTCCCAAACAACGATGAGAACCAGAACCAAAGTGTATCATTGGCAGTTGAATACTATCTTTTGTTTTATCTAGCCAACGTTCTGGCATAAATTCTTCAGGTTGGGGAGAATAAACTTCTGGGTCTCTCCCAGCAGCAAGCATTGACCATGATATTCCCGTACCCGCAGGAATCACCTGTCCATCAATAATCGTTTCTCGTACAGTTTCTAATGGACTTGAACCGGAAGCGACGGAATAAAGCCGTAAAGTTTCCTTGATAATAGCTCGGATGTAACCCAATTCCTTAAAACTTTCCATGTTAATCGTACCTTGCTTTTGCCAAGCTTGGTCAACTACACTCCGTGCTTGCTGAAAAATTCTTGGATTTAAGGATAACTCTGCGACTGCAAAAGATAAAGTATGGGCTGTTGTATCAGTACCAGCTATTAAAAGTTCGATAGATTCTGCTATGAGCGATTCTCGATTGTATTTTGGCTCCTTTGCAGCTATTTTAACTAGCATTGATTCTTTGAACAAAGAACTCACCCCTTCAAAATCGGTGTTGTTTTGTTCTCTCATTTGCAAAGCTAAGTTTACACGAGGAGCGATAAACTCATCCACACATTCTCTCGCTGCGGAATAAGCTTGTGAATCTTTATTTGGTAGAAATTTCGTAAATTTATTTTGACCAACCGCAGCTTTCAAAAAGCGATAGCTTAAAAAAGAGATAGCATCGTATAGCTTAGTAACGTTGAGGGCTGGTCCTTCAGGAGTTGGGGTTTTGGGGTTAACAGGAACCCCAAACACTAAACAACAAATAACCCTCATAGTCAATTCCACAAAAACAGGGTCTACCTGTATTTCTTTTGATGGGGGTGTTTGCTGGATTTTCTCAACGACTTGCTCGCAAGCTTCGTTGATAATTTCCACATACTTAGAAATACTGCTAGAACTGAATTCTGGATTCCAAGCTTTACGTCTCCATTGCCACTCAGTACCTTGTTGTCCTAAAAGAATTGGGCCACCGATATCGTTCCAAGCTTGATTAATTTGCTCGATTCTAACTAAGCTACCATCCCGCATTCCATTAATAATAGTTTCTTCAATAACTTTTGGTTTACTTAAAACAACAACTGGTTTACTACCTCTCCAGTAAACGTACATTGGTCCTAGCTGTTGGCTCCAGTCAAATATTAATTTAAATACTTGTCTTTGCTTGACTGCTGCTAATAATTGAGGAATATTTCCTAACAGCCAATGTTTGGGAGGAGAAGGAAGTGAATGTAGAGATTTATAATTATTATTTTGTTTCCACCATCTCCAACCAATTATTCCTACGGTACTAGTAACGCTAAAAATTGTAACTACACTTAGAGAAGAGATAGGAAAAGTAATCTGAGCCGCAATATCTTGGAACATAAATGTCCTCGAATGCTGAAAATTCAATACTTGTCTAAATTCTATCGTAAGTACCTGCGTACAAAAATTAATTTCACATTTAGTTTGAGGAGAGAGTGGGAGTAGGAAGAGGTTATGTGACTTATACGAATTACCAATTCCCCATGCCCAATCCCCATTTCATTATTCATTCATATTACGATAAGTTGCGACGGCAGAAGGCGAAATACGATTGAGGTAGCGGAAAATCCAGTATTTGAAAATAGTGTCTAGAATAACCGGGAATGTCGCAATAAATAAGAAGATAAATTCATGATTTGCTGGTAAACCCCAATGATGGGATACACTTTCTAAAATCACTTCCCAACCGTGAGGAGAGTGGAATCCGACAAATATATCGGTAAATAGAATAATAATAAATGCTTTAGCACTGTCACTCAAACCATATACCACATAATCGAAAAATTCTTTTAAAACAGCAATTTCTCGCTTGCTAAATACTAAAAATAAAATAAATACAATTACAGAAATTATGTCAGCGAAAACGTTTTTAATCGCGTTCCCGCTCATGATACGATAATCCTCCGCAATTTCTACTGCTTTTGCTTTCACTTCTCCTTCAATTTCTTCTTCAATTTCTTCCAAAGAAAGCGAAGGTGGACTATTAATTAACGCTTGAAACTTAATCTTTCCTTCAAATAATTCTAATTCAGATAGCGCTTCTTCTTCCATTTCATCGTTAATAAATAATTGGGAATGTTCGCTATCTCTAAAATGCTCCACAATTGGACTAACTATAAGCGCTTTTGATACTTGATGCGTCAATATAGGTACTATGACTAATAGTAATAAAAATCTAACCGATATAATAGTTCTTCTTTGAGACTTGCGAAATTTATCTACAATATCTTGTTCTGCATTTGGGTCTAATTCAACTTGCAAGCGATTAAATGTATTGAAAATAGAACGAGGTACTACTCCTGTAGTATTTATCTTTCCTTTTGGCTTTTTTGGTGATTGATTTTGCGCTTCCTCTTGTGTTTTTGATTGAACGATTTCCGATTCAATTCTTGGTATAATATTAGAATATTGACTATCAATTGAATTAGACGTTTTTTCCGGAAAATCAACTATATCTGACTGAGGTGAAGTTTCTTCTAAAAATTGCTTGTTATACTTAGCAACTATTGCATCAATTAATCTTAATTTTTCTAAAATTACTTCAGATTCATAATATTCGACATCAAATTTTTCGGCTTCCTTTATATTTGATTCGCTGAGTAAATAACGAGTAGCTTTAAACTCAGTTAACCTCATTCGTACAATTCTTAAAAGATTTTTGAGGTCGGATTCAAAATAATCAATTACACTGCTGCTATAAGCGACAGAATTAATTTCTATTTTTTTGCCGTTAAAATGTTCATCTTCTATAGCCTTAATTTGTAATGCTGCTTTATAAGCTTCATCTAAAGAACGTTGCTGCGTTCGTAAGTACCACTGGTAAGCTTTTACTAAATATGAGTAAATTTTTTGGCTAACGGCAAAGTCTTTCATTTTAATTCACTTTATGTAATTATCTTGCTTTTGAGTGGTTGTTTAACTTACGTTAACGCTGTTCGATATCTTAACAGTTCGATATCTTAACAAAGTTATTGGGAGCCGATTTGTGCTAAATCATTCTCTTTGGATTGTAGGTCCTAGCCGTAGTGGTAAAACGGAACGTTTGGTGCAGCAATTTTGTAGTTGGGTACAGAATAGCAGCGAGAATCAACAAAGATTTTATACCGATAAGCCATTACAAAAAAATAGCCCTAGCATACCAAAAAGCCTTTATCCTCAACATAACGAACTAGGAGTTTTAGTATTTGCTGCTAATGGAGATAATCGGCGAGAATTAGCAGATAAAATTGTTACTGCTACTTGGGGAAAATATCCGCTGATAGCGAAAACACCTTTGGGTTTTTTCCAAGATGAGGTGATTTTATTTTGGCCTCTTTTGACAGAAACTTTGAAAATAAAAGCACAATTTACTGTTAGATTGCGTCCGGAAACCGAACAGGAATTAGCAACTAAGCTGTGGTCTTCTCGATTGGATGAAGGAATTTTACGTAGTGTGGGGATGAATCAGTCTCGTTTAGTACGCTGTATACTTGACCTCTTACAATTAGCAGCTTTGAGTGGAACACCATGCGAAAGAATTGCTCAAGTTTTGAGTTCGGTAGGAGAACAACAAGATAATTTTACTAATTTAGAGCCGGATTTTGTTGGTTCTTTATTGCTAGATTGGCGTGAATGGTGTTTGGATAAAGGTTTTTTAACTTACGGAATAATTACCGAACTCTACGGTCAATATTTATTATCGGATGAAAATTATCTTTCGCGATTAAAAAAACGGTATCAAGCGGTTTTAGCGGATGACGTGCAGGATTATCCCGCATTGATGCGTCAATTATTTGAGTTAATTCTGGATGGTGGTGTGGGAGCATTTAGCTATAACCCCGATGGTATAGTGCGTTTGGGATTGGGAGCAGACCCGAATCACATGGAAGGTTTATCGCAACATTGTCAGACGGAAATTTTGACTCAACCACCAATTTTATCTTTATCTGATATGCTTTCGGGTTCCATGACACAACTCGTCACCGAACCAATGACGCTGTTAAATTTACCTTCTGTGGTGCAGTCAATTCAAACCACTTCCCGTGCTTCATTGCTGCAAAAAACGGCGGAAAAGATAATTGAGACGGTAAAATCCGGGATAGTAGAACCACAAGACATAGCAATAATCGCTCCCGGATTAGATGCAATTGCTCGTTACTCTTTAATCGGAATGCTAAATAAATCCGGGGTTCCGGTTAATTCGCTACAGGACAAACGTCCTTTAATCGGTTCCCCCATTGTTAGAGCATTATTGACTTTAATAACTTTAGTTTATCCAGGTTTGGGACGTTTGGTAGATAGAGATGCAATTGCAGAAATGTTAGTGGTACTCAGCAGTAAATCTGATAATAACTATTTTATCGACCCGGTAAGGGCTGGATTAATCGCCGATTATTGCTTTCAACCCCATCCAGACAATCCCAATTTACTCAGCGTTGATTTATATGATAGGTGGGATAGATTGGGTTTTGCTGCAACAACTGCTTATAGAAAAATATTAGAGTGGTTGGAGCAACAGCGCTCATATTACGAACAACGTTTAATTCCCACTCCCGTTTCCTTTTTATATAGCGCTATAGAATACTTTATGTCAGACGTTGGCAATTCTGGCTACGAACAAGTTGCAATCCTGCGACAATTACTAGAAACCGCTCAACACTACTGGGAAATTGATACTAGATTAAATCAGTATAATTCTAGCCAAATTAACTTTGATTCCTTAGATTCTTCAGTAGAAGCACAAAGCCAAGAAATATTAAAACACAAGCAAAACAAAACAAAAACCATCACTGAATTTATCGTATTGCTCCGACAAGGAACCGTTACCGCAAGTCCTTATCCCATACGTCCCATCGGGAAACTAGCAAACGCAGTTACATTAGCTACAATATTTCAATATCGCTCCTTACGTCGTTCCCATCGCTATGCTTTTTGGTTAGATGCAGGTTCCCCATTATGGAATAAAGGAGGAGCAGCAACATTATATGGTTCAATGTTCTTTCTTAAAGATAGATTTGCTGAAGTCTGGACTGCTGAAGATGAGAAATTAGCAGAAGACGAGCGATTAGAAAGGATTATTCAGGATTTATTAGCTCGGGTTTCCGAAAAAATTTATTTGTGTCACAGCGAATTAGCAGTCAACGGACAAGAACAGCTAGGTTCTTTGTTACCTTTGGTGAATGCTTCGATAGGAGTAGAAACAGTGAACAGTCAACAGTGAACAGTTATCAAAATATAAATTGTAGTTTGTAGGTTGGGTTGAACAAAGTGAAACCCAACATTACTTTGTGATTATTCTTTTACAACATCCATTAATAGCGAATAACATTTGATTGATAAATAAATCAATATTTATATAAATATGCAACGCTTAAATTTCGCTATAGCGTTTTGAAGTACATCTCAAAACCTCACCCCCTTCCCCTCTCCTTATTAAGGAGAGGGGTGTCCGAGTTAATCTATATTCCATCCAACTGAAAACTGTTATATAAATATGCAACGCTTAAATTTAACTATATTAAGATTGATGTTTGATAATTTAATAGCCTTAATATTTATTGGCAACAAAATAGATTTGGATTTAGGATTACCACCAGAAATAAAACAAATCGATTTTGAAAAATATCCCGAAGTTAGAGGACGTGTAATTGCTTTCAATATGGCAGTTAAGTTTGATAGAAGTGTCGAATTAGCTCTATCTGCTGAGGATATTAATATACTTTATTCGGAGGCTCATCTTGAATACTCAAAAAGACCTGTAAAATATAAAGGTTTTACGGAATTAAAGTATTTTGATATTCAGAATAACGAAATTACCGTTTCTGAAATATCGCCATTTTTATACTTTACTTCTAATGACCCTCTTTTAAGCAAGCGAGCAGTTAAATTCAATCTAGAAAACGGTAAAATTATTGAATATCGTAAATTTATCAGCACATTTAATCAAGATATTGATAACTCTGAATATCAGCTTGTTGACAAAACATTTTCATCGGGTATGATTCATTTTATTCTTGGTTCACAAACCAGCGATAGTCGAAAGTCATTCCAATCAATAAGAAGCAAAATAGGAAAAGAAGCAAATCCTATTATCAAAAAATTAAAATCGATTAAAGTAAGAGATAATAAATTAATCTTGGAATCATGAAAAAAACGGAACTGATATTATTTTAGGCGTTGCTGATTAAAAGTATGAATAGCCCCCTAACCCCCAATTCTGGGGGAAAAAGATAGTTCAAAGTCCCCCATTTTTGGGGGATTTAGGGGGCAGACTCTTTTGAGAAAAATAAATTCATATTTCAATTCAGCAACGCCTTATTTTATTTACTTATAAATTATTATGATTGCTTCAATTACTTCACATTATAGAGGTGCGTTGCGCTTACACCTTCCTTATTGGTTAATGTCGCAGGAATTAGCATGAACTTTTTTCTGTTTCCGAAGACTCAACCGAGAAATAGCTTTGTAAATAATTTAAAGTCAACCGCTTTGCTTCTTTTACCAATCTTTGACGAAAATCAGCAGGTTGTCCTAAAGATATCCACATCAAATTACCCATTGCTTTGACCATAACGAAGGCGATCGCCTCATAATCTTCTGCATTCAATGATGGGTTGTGCTTCGGTAAAAGTGTTGCCATTGTCTGAATCAGTCTAGTATCATCAGCATTATTTACCTCTGGCATCCTCGCTTGCACTTCCATAAAAACAGCATAATAGCCTGGATGGTCGGAAAAAAATTGCTCTACTTCATCGGTAACTCTATCAACATAATTAGCTAAAGAAATCTGGGCCATTTCCGGTTGAGGAACATATCATGACAAGCAACCAGGGTCAAAGCATACTAAGTTTATCTGGGCCAGATGCAGCTACAGCTATAAAAGAATATGGTCAAGATCCCTTAGCATTTATGACAGGCTGCGCTCGCGAATATGGAGAGATTGTCCCTATACAGATAGAAGACGATGTTTTTTGTCTGATTACCAATCCCGAACACATAACTCAAGTTCTCAAAGATAGACAGTTGTTCGTAAAAGGGCAAGATGTAGAATTGCTGAAAACTATACTAGGTAATAGTTTGTTGACCAGCGAAGGAAGCTTTTGGCAGCGTCAGCGACGACTTGCTCAGTCTATTTTTCACCAAAGACGGATTAACGGTTACCGCGAAATTATGGTGGAATACACTCAGCAGATGTTGGAAAATTGGAAAGCTGGCGACTCTATAGACGTGCAGCAAGAAATGATGCATCTCACCCTGAATATTGTGATGAAAACTATTTTCAACCAGGATATCGCAGGTGGAGATGCAGGAAATGTTGCTCAAGCTGTAGAAGAAGCTATGAATTGGTTTGTTCAAAAATCTAAAGCCGATTCGAGTAAGAGATAATAAGCAAACGATAAAAGAAAAGTAAAACCCAATATCAAACTTTAAATAGATACTGGGTTAATATGTGGTGTATTTTTCTCAAAAAAACCTAGAAACTAGCCAGCAGGAACGGTATTTTCATCAATGCAGTAAGGTACAAGCTCATGACCTACTACAAATAGCCCACTATAGATTGGCATTTTAAACATCACTAAATAGGTGCCTTCCGGACAATCTTTAGCTTTTAATACCGTACCCATACTAGGGTTTAATGATGGTGTAATTTCTCGTACATCTTGGTTTTTCTCAACCTTATTTGGTGTTAGCGATTCTGTTGCCGACTCAGCCATTCCTGGTGCAGCATAGAAACTAATTGCAGCAATTGCTGAAGCTATAAATAAGGAAGATTTAGGTAAAACTGAATTAATCATCTTGTTAATCCCCTAGCTTGATATTAGTTATTGTGTGATAGCTAAAATAAAGTATCCAGGGGATAAAATCAGGTACTAAAAATCTATCTAAATAAATTAATAGGACAAAATCAGGTGCTAGTAGTTTTAATTTATTGATGCTTGTTGGTCGCTCCCCTAAAAAAGGAGAGCTAGCTTTACCCAAGTCTTAAAAACTATTAATTGTTTACTACTAAGAAAAATCTAGTACATCACGGCTTAAATAAGACAACCATTAAAAATGGCTGAAAAGCTTAGAAAATAAAACTTTTTGTCTTGGAAATTTGCTCTTGGGGGAAACCCCCAAGAGCAAATTTCCGCTACTTCTTACTTTTTACTTCTTACTTCCGCGAAGCGGTACTAGGTACTAGGTACTTTGTTTTGGTTGCTGATAATAATCCAAAACTTTTTTCACATAATCAGCAGTAAAACCACTATCGCAGCCTTTATATTTACCAGTCATCCACCAACAAGCGGTACCACGAACGGCTGCTGTTTCATTATTATTTGTAGCTTCCAGTTGTCCTTTTAACTCTCGTTCCACTATACAACTAACTACTTGACGAGCTAACTGGTTGTTTTTTTCAAATTCTGCTGGTGAAACTTCTTCTTCTAAACAAGTTTTTGACCAACTTTTCAAAGTTTCTGGTTTAACTTGCCAATCGCTATAATATCCATCATTTGCAGAACCTGTATTCGGTGCAGCTAATCTTAATGCTTCTACCATTCCTGCAACTTGAGTATTGAGCGATTGCTGCTGTGCTTGTGCTGTGAAAGGAAACAGTCCTAAAGTAACAATTACACCACTGAGTAGAAATTTCATTGTATTCCTGATAAACAAACACTCGTAAGGATATAGCATGATTCCAGAGAATCTCATCTACCGAAAATAGTAGATGGTAGATGCAATCAAAAATGCAAAATTATTTCTGACCTTAATTATCTGCTTTTCATCCCAGGTTTTTAAGGAGTTGATTATGTCGTTCTTCAAACGAACTTTTAAGAAAGCAAAAAAAGGCGTTAAAAAAGCAGTCGATAAAGTAGAAAAAGTTGTAGATGAAAGAACTGATGAAGTTAAGAAGGCTGTAGATAAAAGTGCTAATAAAATAGAAAAAGTTGCAGATAAAGAAGTTGATAAACTAGAAGAAGGAGCTAACTTAGCGGGAGCATCCCAATTTTGCAAATTTACCAAGATATTGATTGTCATTGCGAATGGAGCGAAGCGGAATGAAGCAATCGCAAAGTCTAGTTATTGCGATTACTATCTCCCTCCGGGAGACGCTTCGCTAACGCTTCATTTCATTACGCTCGTAATGACAAACTATATTTTTCCACATTTGGGATGCTCCCAACTTAGCTAAAGAAGGATTGGAAGAAGCGGGTGATTTTTTAGTTAATAGCTCGGACAGGGAATATTGGAACAAACAAATTTCACATCTTAAGAATCGCTTGAATAATTTACAAGAGGAACTAAACAATAAAATTAATACTTACTATGAGGTCAGAATAGATTATCAAAGTAAAATTCATCAATATATCGCAATAAAGCAAGATACTATCGCTTTGGGGTTAGTATCTTCAGAGAAATTAGATTTAGATAAAGTTACAGATAATGCAGAAATTATAGTAGATACTACAAGGAATTTTGATGAAAGCAACAGCGAAGTTGAAGAAATTGGCAGATATGCGCTCGGCTATGTATCTATGGGAATATCTGATATAGTATTTGCCTCTCAAGAAGCTAAGAAAGAAGTTAAACACCTAAATAAGCAAATTTCCCGATTAGAAGAAAGTCTGGAAAAGATTGATAATAATATTGCTAATCATCAAAAAGCGATTGTTTTAATTAATCAATCTGTAACAGAAATTTTGCAGTTGTATGGAAACGATACCACTATAGATAACTTTGTATCACAGCAATGCAAATTTATCTATAAAAAAGCCAAAGAACTAAAAGTGCAGGAAACTATTATTCGGATGCAGGAAAAAGGTGTAGACAAACAAGAAATAGTTGAAGCAACTGAAAAAATCTAATATATGTACCAGTCATCCACCAACAAAAAGTACCACGGATGGCTTGGCTTCTGTTTCATTATTATTTGTAGCTTCTAATTGTCCTTCCAACTCTGGTTGAGTCTCTCTTTCTCTTATGTCCTGTCGGACACGCTACGCTAAGGAAAAGTACCACCTAACCTGAAAATTATGAAAAATTACAATATTCTTGTTACTTTACAGCATCTAAATTTACGACTTCAGTACCAAGGTTTTTCAAATCAATATCAGCTAATGGTGTTTTACTACGTCTAATAGTAAAAACGGCTCCTTCTGATTTATCACCATTTTTGAATTGAACTACATATGTCATTTTCTTCTTTTTAAAAGCTAATGGTAATAAACCCAAAGGACCAAATGCAAGAGTAGTCCAAATTGCTGTTTTACCAAGACGTTTTGCTGATTTACTTCGTTCAACTTTTTCAATAGCGTTTGCTGAAATTACTTGATTGGCTCCTTGGTTGCTAGCCTTCCTCATTGTTATATTAATTTTGCCATTATCAATAGTTACATGACATTTATCCATGTCACCTTCGAGCTTGTTAAAGCACTTTCCTTTATAGCTTCCAGCCAAAGCAACATTAGGTATTATCGAAGCAAGAGTTGTCAACGTTACTAAACTCAAAGCGGTAATTGATTTATTCATTTTATGTAGTAAATATACTGTGAAAACAATATGCTTATAATCAGTTAGATTACTTACTTTGGTCAAGTCATTAAAGTGTCAAATACATTGATGTTTTCTGCAATTTTAATTGTGCTTTCAAGTGTTAAAATCCTTCAAATGTTATTAAACAAAATCAAAACCCCTCTCAAAAAAAATCAAGAGAGGGGTTAAAATTCACTTCTTACTTTTTACCCGTAATATCACTTTTAATTTTTGAGCGTTTCTCTAATTCCACATTTACGGAGCGAGAAAAATTCAAAATACAGGCACGTGAAATTACATATCATTCTAAATCTAAGAAATTTGGAATAAGAAACTGACCAAATCTCCTTTACCCATACTTACTCTGTCTCCCGGTCGCAAGCGGTGACGATTTCCCGGCAATAATGACATTCCATTCACATAGGTACCGTTGGAACTTCCTACATCTTCTATATAGTAAGCGTCACCTTCTACTCGAATATCGGCATGAATTCGCGATACCACTTCTGAGTTTTCAAATCCAGAAATATCAATATCGGGAGGAACGCGGTCGTTCGCTTTACCGATGTGAATTACGGAAAGGTTTTGCGGTAGCTCGACTTGTGTATCGCTTTTAACGTGAACTAGACGAGCGGTTACCTGCTGTAATTGTGTTCTAGAAGGACTCGCGGCTACAGGTGCAGGTGCAGGCTCCGGTGCGGGTGCTGGTTCTGGCTCCGGTGCGGGTGCAGGTGCGGGTTCTGGTGCAGATGCGGTTTCCGGTTCTTTTGTTAAATCTGGTAATGCTTCAAAGAAAGATTCTTCCTCTTCTTCCGATTCAGATGCAGGTTCAACAACATTAACAGGAGGAGGTGTAACTACTGGAGGTGGAGTTGCTATTTCTTGTTCTCCACTTATAGGTTGGGAGGGAATTGTCGGCGGAGGACTACCTTCAGAAGGAGTTCCTAGCCCTTGGGGCATTGCTACTGCTGTCGGTGGTAAAGCAGAAGCTTCACCGGGATTGAGATTAGCAGTTACTGGGTCACCTACAGGAGGTACCTCTACTGGAGCGTCGGGCGCAACGGTTGGCTCGACTCCGGAAGGAGCGGAGCTTAAATTATAACCACACTGTCCGCAAAAAGACGCATCTGCTTGCACGGTTGCCCCACAGCCCGGACAGCCAGTAGTTGCCGGTAGGGGGGTATAGCAAGCTTCGCATTGGACAGCGCCATCTGGATTGGGATGATTGCAGTTCGGGCAAACAATCATGGAATTAAACCTTTTTTCAAGTTCATCGTAAAATAGTGCTGGCAAGCAGACGAGCATCTGTCAATTGATTTTGGATTTTGGATTTTGCGAAAACTTGACGGGGAGATGTTCTTCCCGTCAAAGTTTTTAAGACGGATTTTGGATTATTCCCATGAATTCCAGTAACGGGGCTTAAGGATTTTGGATTAACATCTGTCTTGCTATCTCACAAGGACACGTTTAGATTTATGACCTACTTAAAATTGTGGACTCGAAACCATTGGTAATTTAATCCAAAATTTACAATCTAAAATCTGGAGGAGGAAAGTTTTGGGGTTCGTGAATCTACACCCCAACACCATTTGCACTCTGCGAGAAAGCCTCCGGCTTACATGGGGGAAACCCCAAGAGCGCAATGACTCAACTTTCCGCAAAATCTAAAATCCAAAATTTTTGGGTCGCTTTTGATTTTAACAATTACTTACAATTTCGCGACTAAACTTTGATTTCCGCACCAGCAGCTTCATCTAAAAGCCACAAAAGTTCTTTTTGGGGTTGAATCAAGCGAGAAGGATAAGTAGTTTCAGATGCTTCTGCTGCAAAAACTTGAGCTAAAGCTGGTCTTTTGTTTTCACCAGCAACCAAAAATATCACGCATTCAGCCGCGTTGATAAATGGATAAGTGAAAGTTAGACGCACAGAACTATCTTTGTTGCCTACTGTAACTAGCTTATCCGTAACTTTCAATGCTTCTGTGTGAGGAAATAAAGATGCAGTATGAGCATCATCACCCATTCCCAGTAAAATTACATCTACTGCGGGAAATTCTCCCGGCTTT
Organism: Calothrix parasitica NIES-267; assembly: GCF_002368095.1. GTDB lineage: Bacteria > Cyanobacteriota > Cyanobacteriia > Cyanobacteriales > Nostocaceae > Rivularia > Rivularia parasitica. Next base: position 8,706,101 of record NZ_AP018227.1, read on the forward strand.
GAATTAAACAATTTCTGTAAATCTTGTTCGTGCTGAGCCGCAGCTTCAGCAGGTTCGGCAGCATCGGTAGCCATTGCGTGGATGTTTTCTGCTGGAATATCAACTTTATCCAACCAAGCGCTACGAGCCATTAATTCGTTGCTGTCAGGATGGTCTGCTGGGACATACCGTTCGTCACCCCAAAGTACGTGAATTTTATCCCAAGGCAGTTGTTGTTTACCCAGCGCTTCATACAAAGGTTTAGGAGTGCTACCACCAGACAACGCAATAGTGAAACGTCCGCGTTCTTGAATAGCTGTTTGGGCTTTTGACAAAATTAGAGCCAGCGCTCGCTCTACCAACGCTTTCTTATCCGGTAACACTTCAACTTTTTTGTTCATAATCACTTCTCTCACAACCTTGGTCACTTCTGGGATAACGATACCGTTGATATCATAATTTTGCTTCTTACTTGTGAAACTTTTAAGAATGGGAAGAAAGTTAATTGGGGATTGGGGATTGGGGGACAAGGGGATTAGGAGACAAGGAGAATTAATATGCGTCTGCTCTCTTGATATCTATATCTATAGCGAGCAAGATGTTTGTCCTTACGGACACGCTGCGCTAACGCACTACAGCATGAGTAATCCCTAATTACCAATTACCCTATTACCTATTACCAATTCCCAATCCCCAATCCCCTATTTAAATAATTCATCCCATTGGGGAATAGCTTCTCGCTGTGCTGCTAATAATTTCTCGATTCCTTTCTCAGCACAGTCTAATAAACTATTTAATTGGGTACGGCTAAAACTACCTTCTTCTGCTGTTCCTTGAACTTCAATTATTTCTCGGTTTTGATTCATTACAACGTTGAAATCTACTTCCGCTGCAACGTCTTCGGGATAGTTTAAATCTAAAAATGCTTCTTTCTCTAATAAACCTACTGAAACTGCGGCGATTTGTCCTATCAATGGGGAGCGTTTTAGGACACCTTCATTCATCAATTTGGAAATGGCGATCGCCAGTGCGACGAATCCACCAGTTATTGATGTGGTACGGGTTCCAGCGTCGGCTTGCAAAACGTCTGCATCCACAGTCAAAGTCCGCTCTCCCAAGGCTTCAAAATCTATAGCAGCTCTTAAACTGCGCCCTATTAAACGCTGAATTTCTTGGGTTCTTCCGGACAGTTTAATGGTTTCTCTATGATGTCGCTGTTGAGTGGCTCCGGGTAACATTCGATACTCGGCTGTTAGCCAACCTTTACCGCTATCCGCCAAAAATCTTGGAACCCCTTCGTTAACGCTAACAGTACAAAGCACCTGAGTTTCACCGCACTTTGCCAAAACCGAACCAGCAGCATAGCGCGTAAAATCTTTTATAAAAATAACTGGACGAAGTTCATCAGCCTTTCTACCATCGGGACGCTGCCAGACCATTACGATTGCCTCAATCATCCCATATATGTTATCAGCCAATAGCTAAGAGTTGATTTACAGTGCTTCAAAATACAGATTTATTCAACACAAGCATTACCCAAAATTATTTTTCTTCTTTGAGAATATTTTCCGTATAAGCTCTGTTTTATACTATTTTTCAACAAAGCTATACTTGTATTTTTTAGTATTAATTACTACCTAATATATGAAAAAGCTTTTAATTTATCTTGCAATCGGTGGCTTGACACTGAGTACAAATTTCTGGGCAGGAGCAGCCCAAGCCGCATGGTTTACCGAATATCGCTGTGACTATTACAACATTACTCTTCGAGAAATAGGGCGGGGTAAATATCGCTACGAAGCAAGCAGTCCATTGGGAAGTATATTGCTATCTAATGGTAAGCGTACTGCGGGAAATAAATCTTGGATTTATTCTTTTAATAATGGTGATACGGTTTACAAAATTGAAGACATTTGGGGTACTAGTAAAAAAGAACCGATATCAGCATATTTGAGAGTAACTCACAAGCAATTTATTAACGGTGAGTCTAGGAATAGAACCATTGTAGATAATACTTGTTTCAAGAAAGATTTCGGGGTTTAAATAGTATTTAATTACATAAATCCCGACGCAATGTAGAGACGTAGCAGTGCTACGTCTCTACATTGCGTCGGAAAAAATAAAACCGTCAAATTAATAAAAATGACTACTACTAACCTATTTGGGTCTCACTATCATCAAAATTTGATTCCGTTGAATCCTCTACAACTTCCGGAATTATCGCATCTGGTTTAATTGCATCTGTTTTTACTTCATCTTTTTTCTGTACTAATTTAGTAATTTGAGATATTACTTTCCCTAAATTCCCTTCTTCTAATAAACTATTAATTACCGAAATACCGCTGGTGGATAACATTAATTTATTAATATCTTCGACACCTTTACCGTTACCATTCGCACCAGGAAAAGAGTAAATTCTAGTATTACCTATAACTCCCGGTTGTGGTGCGAGAGAACTAACTATTTCTGGTAGTTTTTCTGATAGTTCTGGCCAAATTGTACTCACAATTTTAGCGCTCAAATTGGCATTACTAATACTATTTTCAGCGGATATTCTAGCTTGAATACCTTCAGCTTCTGCTAGAGCTTTATCGCGTTCGGCTTGTGCAAGAATACGAATTGATTCTGCTTCTAATTCTGCTGCTTGTTGAGCAATTTCTGCTTGCTTGCGACGACGAAAAGCCTCTATTTCAATAACTTTACGCTCGCTAATATCTCTTTCTTGGGCTTGTTGTTCGGCAGCAATTGAAGATAGATTTTTGTTTCGTTCGGCTTTTTCTGTTTCACTAGCAGTTTTTACCGCTTCTTGGGCTTGAACTTGTTCGGCTTCTGCTAAAAAGGTCTCTTTTTTCTTATTCGCGATTGATATAGCTAAATCTTCTTGGGCTAGTTTCGCAACTTTTTCCGATTCTGCTATCTGTACCTGTGCTTCTAATTTGTTGGATTGTACTGCTTGTTCTCGGGTAATTTCGGCTAGTTCGGCTTCTTGTTTTTGCTCGGTTTGGGCTATTTTTAGTTGTTTGTTACGCGCTTCTAGAGCAATATCGGCTTCAATTTGACTTTGTTGAATCGATAATTTTTTACGAATTTCTTCTTCTTCTACAGATTTATCCTGCAAAATCTTACTACGTACAGTCGCAGCAGCTTCTTTATCTTTAGCTTCCTGAATTTCTCGCTCTCGTTGTGCTGTCAGCGCTTCTACCTGTAATTTTTGCTCTAACTCAGCCGTTTCTTTTTCTTGAGAAATCTGTAGCGATAGCTTTTGAGCATCTAATTCTTTTTGTTCGATAGCAACTTGAGTTGTTAATTCTACTTCGCGCTTTTGCTGAATTGAACGCTGAATGGTTTCCGTCCGAAGTCTTACACCTTGAGCATCGAAGAAATTATTGGTGTCATAGGTGTCGCTCTCTTCGATTTCTGAAATTGCAATGTTGTTGAGAGTTAAACCGACTTTCTTTAAATCCTGCTGAGTTAGATTCAAAACTTCTTCTGCAAAACCTAATTTATCCGAATCGATTTCTGCTAAAGTCTTCTTTTTCGCAGCCGCTCGAATTGCATCATCAGCACGGGTTTCTAACGCTTCTTTGATATCTTCCGATGAAATTTTACCTTGTCTAGAAATTCTAGCCGCAGCAATTTGTACATCCTCTTCACTAGCGCTGATGCAAACATAAAAAGTTACCCGCATATTGGCTCTGAGGTAATCTTGAGTGCGAACTGCTAATTTACCGGTACGCTCAACATTGATAGAAATTTCCCGTAAAGGTACCCGCGTTAGTTCGTGAAATCCAGGTATAACAATGCAGCCACCATTCAGAAATACCGTTTTCTTTTTCACAAAAACACCACCAGTCCTAACAAACGCTTCGTTAGTGGGAGTAATTACATAAATTCGCGTATAAGCAAAAACGCTGAGCAACAATAGTAAGACTAAACTTCCAATTATCCCAGGGAAAATTAAACTTCCACCTATTTGAAGAGTAGGCTGAGAAAATTGAGAAACGTAAGAAGGTGGTGTTACTGGTTTTCCTGCAATTAAATTCAGCGGTATAGATGCATGTTCGTTGATATTAGATAACTCTACTACCACGGTATTTGTAGGAGGTAGCGGTAATGATGCAATAAAATTTAACCAAAATAGCATATTCTTCGATTTTTATTTTTTATTTGTAACCCTGAGCCAATGATTTTCATCTGGACTGTTAGAAGCAATCGCAAAATAAACATCAACAGTCCTATCAATCACAATCACTGTTTCACCATGACGGGGTATGACTGTTCCCCATTCTGGAACAGTTGCATTAATAGTCACCAAATTCCCAGACTTATCGATGACATCAACTTGACCGATTCTGCCTTGTTTTTCTAAAGGAATAGTGGCAGAACTAACCGTACCATTGCGACCAATTAAGCGGTCGCTGCTAGTATCTTCGCCAAATTCAGCAAAAATTCTTCCAACCGGTCGTGCAATTAGTCCCCCTGTAAATAAACTGAGAAACATCGACAAAATTAACACAATAAAATTCCAACCACCACTAGGAACTTGATTGAGGATTCCTCCCAACCAAACATTAAACATCCAGCCAAACAAGCCCCATAAACTTAAATTGATTGCTAGTAGTAGAATTAGAGGTGCTTTACCAATCCCTATCCATCCCAGAAACAAGCCATTAAAATCAAAATCACCGTCAGTACCAACATCCGTATCGATATCAACGTCATCATCTCCACCACCGGAGACAATTACAAATAGAAATAATAAGACTCCCATACCCAGGAATATCCAGTAGGGTAGATTCGCGGGGTGAAATAGCATAGTTAATGTGGCTGATAAAATTTTTTGATAAGTAATTATAGCTATATTTTTTTAAATTTTGGAAATACTTAGCGTTTGAAATCTTAGTGATATAAGTGAAGTCAGTTGTGTGGACTAATCTTGGGAGCATCCCAATTTTGCACAATCAAGATTTTGGTTGTCATTGCGAACGAAGTGAAGCAATCTCAAAGCGTTGCGATTGCGTCGTTCCACTTCGTTACACTCGCAATGACAAATAGTATTTTTACACATTTGGGATGCTCCCCTAATCTTTTTTAGTATTCCGATAGCGGAACAGTAACGAAGTGAATATTTTAATTATTCCGATAGCAGAACAGTAGCCAACAAATTATTCCAACTATTCCGATAACGGAACAGTAAAGAATTGAGATTTTAACTATTCCAATAGGGGAACAGTAACCAACCGATTATTCCAACTACTCTGATAGCGGAACAGTAAAGAATTAAGATTTCAACCCAATTCGATAACGGAGCAGTAGCCAACTGACGCGATAGTTAATCTTTCACAAGCAAGGAAGTTTAAAATCCGCAGAGCAGTAAAACGATTCACCCACAAAAAATATTCAACATAAATATAAAATCTCTCTTAGGAGGCTTAAATACAAGGTAAAAATTGTATAAATTTATTATTCACCCTATATCTGCTCGTAAAAACATTTAGCTCGTAACTGATAACTGATAACTGATAACTGATAACTGATAACTGATAACTGATAACTGCTCACTGATAACTGCTCACTGTTAACTGAAAATGTATTCCGAACAACAAAAATCCCTGATTCCCGATTCTGCTCTTTCTGTCGCTGGTTTAACTGAGTATATTCAATCGCTGTTAGAAGATGATTCAGTATTACGACAAGTTTGGATAACTGGTGAAGTTTCTAGTGCAAACAACCATCGTGCGGGATTATTTTTTACTTTAAAAGATACCGATAGTACTGCTTCTATTAAATGCGTTACTTGGAGAAGTGTAATACCGAAACTGGCTCAAATGCCTGCTGTTGGAGAACAATTAATTATTTTGGGTAGCATTAGGCTTTATCCGGCGCGAGGGGAATATCAGCTTACTGTGTGGCAAGCGATACCGGCTGGTGTGGGTTTACAGGCTTTACGTTTTCAGCAGTTAAAAAACCGTTTGACAGCAGAAGGTTTGTTTGATGAAGAAAGGAAACAACCGCTTCCCGAACATCCTCAAACTATCGCTGTTGTCACTTCTCCTACTGCTGCGGCTTGGGGTGACATCAAGAAAACACTTAATAGTCGGTATCCCGGTTTACAGGTTTTATTTTCTCCTGCGACGGTTCAGGGAGAGCAAGCACCAGCTTCTATCGCTAAAGCAATTGAAAGAGTTGAAAATGACGGACGCGCAGAAGTCTTGATATTAGGTCGTGGTGGGGGTGCGGTTGAAGAATTAGCATGCTTCAACGACGAACGAGTTGTGCGGGCGATCGCCGAATGTTCGATTCCGATAATTACTGGTATCGGACATCAACGCGATGAATCACTAGCGGATTTAGCAGCAGACGAAAGCGTTCATACTCCCACAGCAGCAGCAGAAATAGTTGTACCGTCACTCAATGATTTGTACAATCAACATTGCGATAGGATTGCGGCTTTATCTGAAGTTGTCAATTGTTCTGTGGAAACTTCTCAGAAAAAAATCCAAACACTGCGGAATCGTTTGCAGCGATATCAATTAGATAAAAAACTCGAACAAGAAAAAATTGCTTTGAGTTGGAAGCGTGAAAAACTAGTCCAAGCAATGAATTCCGAATCGCAGCAAGCAAAGCAAAATTTAGAATTATTGCGACAAAAGTTAATCACATTAAACCCCAAAGCAGTTTTGCAACGCGGTTATGCAGTGGTGAGACAAGAAAATGGCAGTATTGCTCGCGATGCTTCGGAGTTGGAAATTGGAGAAGAATTGTTAATACAGATGGGGAAAGGTGCAGCGAAGGTGAAAGTTGTTGAGATTGAAGGAAGTGGGGAATAAATAATGGGTAATAGGTAATGGGTAATAGGTAATAGGTAATGGTTAATGGAAAATACTCAATTAAAATAATAATTTGAAGTAAAAATAAACCAGGTCGCTGGGTTTTGCTTGTGTAGTAGCGGTTTCAACCGCCAGTTTTAATATCCACCTACAATATAGAATTAAACTTCTTCTAAGCATACAAAAACAATCATGAAAAAAAACTGGAATTACGAAACCAAAGTTGAAGAAATCGAAAATATAATATCTAGCATCGAAGCCGGAGAATTGGAGTTAGAAGAAGTATTTGAACAATTTGGCGCTGCTGTAAAATCCTTACGGGAATGCGAAAGTTTTCTACAACAGCGACAACAACAAGTAGATTTAATGATTGAAACGCTTCAAGACAGCGAGCAGTGAGCAGTTAGAAATTAAAAGTTTATTGGCTATTACAATAGCTTTTAATTGAGTTTTCAAAATCCCAGGATTCTCCAAACAATAACGAATACCTGGTTAACCGAAGAAAGGATTGTTTATTTAATGGTAAATTTCAGTAAGGTAATGAGCTATTAATAAAGAAATTATTTCAAATCAACCCATAAGAATAACATTATCAATCACATGAATGACACCATTATCAGCTTCGATATCTGCTTCCAAAACTGTGGCATTTTTCACTTCAAATCTATCACCACAATTAATACTAATAGGGGAACCTTCCACAGAATTTACGGTTTTCAATTTTGCTAAATCAGCCTGCATTAATTTGCCCATTACAACATGGTATGTGAGAATTCTTGCTAGCTGGGGAGGATTTTGCACCAGAGTTTGAACGGTTCCGGCCGGTAATTTTGCAAAAGCTTCATCATTAGGTGCAAAAACTGTAAAAGGTCCGGCACTTTTTAATGTTTCTACTAAATTAGCAGCTTGTACAGCGGCAACTAGCGTATTAAAAGAATCAGCACTAACAGCAATATCAACTATATCTGCCATGTTTTTACTATTACTCTGGTAACTATCATAAAAATTATAAGAGATAGTAAAGCGTTGCTCAATCAAAATATTAGACTTGAGCTATTAGCAGAACGGATTGATTCCGAATTATTAGGAAAATTACTATCTATTAACCGAACAATTTTTAACTTTCAATCGTAAGAAGTCTCACACCTACTCAAATTAAAGGTGTCGTGACGCGAAGAACGCGGTTTGGCTTAGCTAGACCGCGTTTTCGCTCATGAATACCAGGTTAAAATGTTTGTGTATCTGGTCGTTAACAACTAACTACTAACTAAATTCAACGCTAACGGTAGCATCGTTAAAGTCTTTATCACCACCTTCTGCTAAATCTTCAAATCCGAAAACATTATTCCCTAACATTCTTACGTGGTCTGCTCCATCGGAATTTGCGCCAATGTAGGAGAAGTAAGTTCTGGGGTCGTTACCGGAATCGCTATCTAATAGTTCACCTGGGTTTCCATCTACTATCATGAATGCAGCAAATAATGAACCTGCTTCAAATTCACCTGTAAAGGTGCTTGTACCTCCATCTGATACTTGCAAATCATCCATAGCAACACGGTTTTGCATTGCTGCTGTTTTATAATTAGCATCTCCAACAGCTACGTCTGCGACACCATCATTATCGGTATCGATACCACCGTTTATATCAGCAATTTTATACCAGCCAATAATGCTATCAAATGAAGCTTCGCGATGTAGGGTAAATGTGGCTGTTTGGTTGGTAGTAACGCTTGTGAGGTCGATAAGTTCTCCCTGTTGGTTTTGTAAATTGCTGCTGACGCTACCGATGGGTTGCGTAGCTTGGTTATTCAACTGCATTTCTACTGTGATATCTTCGGAGAAATCTAAGTTGAAGCTATTATCACTGACATCGGATACTGTTAATGAATCTGACAAGCGTACTTGAGATACATTAACCGAGCCGTTACTTAAACCATCAAGGGTACCGTCTTCTACCATTAATAAGCGGAAGAATTGACCGTTGTCTAATTCAATAATCCGATTGAGATTGGTTGAGAAACCTTGTGGTGGGTCATTCAAAACTGAGAATACACTGATGGCTCTGTCTGAAGCGATTCTTGCGTAATCGGAATTATCGGGAGTGACTCCCCCGATTGCACCTTGTTCGTCATCTACTTCAAATAAAGCAATTTCATTTACCGAACCTGCTTGGCTCCTTTTTAGCAGAAAATTGAGTTTTGCAGAATCACCATTGAGTGAAAATGTTTTATTGGTGCTAGATAATTCAGTGGCTATACCTGTATTTACTCCACCACCGCTACCTGTTCCACCACCACTACCGGTACTACCGTTATCGGTACCACCGTTGTCGGTACCACCGTTATCAGTACCACCACTACCGGTACCACCGTTATCGGTACCACCGTTATCGGTACCACCGTTATCGGTACCACCGTTATCGGTACCACCGTTATCGGTACCACCGTTGTCGGTACCACCGTTATCGGTACCACCGTTATCGGTACCACCGTTGTCAGTACCACCACCGGCAGTATCATCATTGGTGATTGTAGCCATGACGGCTTCGGTAGTAGCAATTTTGTAATCGCTAACCATAGACTCTGTTAATTCACCAACTAACTCTGGGTCGCTTTCATCTTCTTCAGTTTCTGCTTCCATATCTTCGGGTGTTGGCTCAATCGCTTCCGTATCTTTTTCCTGCTCTTTTGCAGCGACTAAAGTTAAGCTGATAGTTTCGTTTTGCTCTACATCAGTATCATCTGTTGCATTAATAGTGATAGAAGCAGTTGTTTCTCCATTCTCGAAAGTAATTGTTCCTTCAGTATCGGTAAAACTAAAACCTTCATTATCACTTTGGGTAGTGTAGTCTTGATTAAAAACAGCATCCCCACCAACCTCAAAATTTACTGTTAAAGGGTCGCTTTCACTACTTGCGATATTACTAGTGAAGGTATAAGTTAGCTGATTCTCACCATCTTCAGAAATACTATCAGGACTCACAGAAAGAGAAATTTCTGGTAATTCCTCTACAAGTTTGACAACAAAAGCATCGCTGCTACCAGCATTGCTAATGCTCTTATCGCCGATAGTCGCATCGTCTTCAAAACTTCCTGCAACGTAAGTTACATTATCACCCTTAACAGCAATATCGTAACCAACATCAGTAGATTCGCTACCTAAGTTCTTTGCCCATTTCACCTTACCCATCGTGTCCAGCTTGAGAATGAAGGCATCTTCACTACCAGAGCTATTAAGTTGGATGTTTTCACCAAAAATTAATTGATTTTCAAAACTTCCAGTTAGATAAATATCTTCTGACTCATCTAGAGTAATACCAAAACCTTTATCATCATTTCTACCGCCAAACTTCTTCGCCCATAGAACATTACCATCAGCATCTAATTTAGTGACGAATCCGTCATTTGAACCACCAGTACTTGTTAAAGTTGTATCGCCAAAAGTCGCAGTATCTTCAAAGTAGCCGGTAAAATAGGTATTGCCATCCTTATCTACAGCTATACCACTACCTTCATTGCTAGCTGCACCATCAAAAGTTTTTTCCCATACAAAATCACCAGTGTCATCTATTTTGGCGATATATAAGTCAGTACTAGCGCTAGTTTCAGTAACTCCCATGACATAGGAATTTCCTTGCTCACCTACAACTACTTCGTGACCTGCATCACCAAACTGTTTTGCCCATACTACTTTACCCGTAGCATCTACCTTAGTGACAAAGCCATCACTCGAACCATCAGCAGTAAGGGAATCTGCTTCACCAAAAGTCACCTCCTCTTCAAAACTACCCGTAACATAAGTATTCCCTTGACTATCTACGGTTATTCCATCAGCATACTCATCACCTTCACCACCAAACTGTATTGCCCATTGCACCTTACCATCTTTATCCATCTGAGCAATGAAAGCATCATCTCCACCATTACTTTCAAATGCAATTTCTTCTGTATTTGTAACTGGTGGTGAATCTGTATCGTTTGGGGTTGGCCCATCATCACTTACTTCGGCTACATCAAGCTCTGAATTATCTTCCGTTGGAGTCGCAGTTCTAAAAGTTACGTCATCTCGAAAGCTTCCCGCAACATAGGAATTTCCCGATTCATCTACAGTAATTCCATAAGCTGCATCATTCTCCCTTCCACCTAGCCTTTGTGCCCATACTACTGTGCCAGCATTATCTAATTTGGCAATAAAAGCATCATCCCTTGAACTTGAACCTTCAGATTCAAGAGTTTCATCACCAAACTTAGCAGTACCTCTAAAGCTACCCGCGATGTAAACATTACCTTCTTTATCTACATCAACTCCTAAAGCTTCGTCAGACCCCTCACCACCAAAGCCTTTGGCAAAATCCATCCCTGCTTCAAAAGTTGTAGCAGTATTTGAACTGTCAGTATTTTCCGCAGCGAGAAGAGATGTTGAAGGCTGTTGCTGATTGTTTTCCATAGTTTTACTTAGCACCTGATACTCTAGGTTCTTATAAAAAAAAGTTTCTAGTCAGTTGTATCCCATGCTACGGAGAATGGCAAAATAGAATTGTGGAATTGCGATTGGGAATAGACCATTGGAAATTGGGGATTGGGGAAATGAGACGGTTTAATTTTGGAGTCAAAAGATGGTGATTTTTACTTAGCAATAATCAATATGTACCAAGATATTTCTTAAGATGCTTAAGTAGCATTGTGGTGGCAATTCTACTTAAGAAGACTCACAACCATTTATTATTAAAAATGCTTACAGATATTGTTAAAAAATATGATGTGGTATTACTATTGCAAAGGATATTTTCTCAATAGAAAGATAAAAACGTGATTTCTTTCATAGCGCTATCTTCAGAAGAATTTCCATTGCAGCCTAGAGGAAAAATTTGAGAAAATTATATCAAGCTTAAAATAGCAGTACTTTTATAGATTGCTCTAAATCCTTGTAATTTAGCTATGATAATTTTATTTATGAGTAAATTTAAGACAAAATTTACAAGTAATTTATATATTTAATTTACGGTTTTGAATATAAATAATCAGCAAATAACTTCAGATTGTATTGGTAATAATTAAAACTCAAAATTAGAAGAATAATTAAGTATTGATAAACTCAGCTTTTCCAGACACGACGAGTTTATTAATTCTCAGAAATAATGCAACAGTATTCCACCGTATTAAATTTATAGGGTTTACGTCGTCACGTGACCAAAAATCAAATTCCTGCTTTAATTACGGAAATCAGCTTAAGAGAACTGAAGAAATCAAAATGTTTTCTATTAATCTGCCTAAAACCTGGTTCCGATTCCCTGTTCCCTTGTGTTGATTACTATTTTCAAAGTCAACTTAGTTAATATTTAACAATTAATGTCCAAAACAGCATAAACTTTTTGATGATAAAGCTGTAACCAGGGAATTGAAGAAGTGGCTAGATTTCTTTTTGTAACTGATTTAGATAATACTTTTGTGGGTGATGATAATGCTTTAAGAGAATTAGAACAACTGTTGAGCAAACACCGTCAAGAACATGGCACTAAAATTGTATATGCTACCGGACGTTCCCCAGTTTTATATCAGGAGTTGAAAAAGGAAAGAAATCTTATGGAACCAGATGCTCTGGTATTATCCGTAGGAACGGAAATTTACTTAGATAAAAGCGATACTCCTGATGCTGCTTGGTCAGAAAAACTTTCTCAAGGATGGAACCGAGAAGTGGTATTATCTAAAACTGCTGATTTCTCCGAGTTAAAACCACAGCCAGATACAGAACAAGGTCAATTCAAAGTTAGTTTTTTCCTTGAAGAATCTGTATCAGAAAGGGTTTTAGAACAATTAAAATCAGCATTCTCTGAAAGTGGTTTAGATGTCAAATTAATCTACAGCAGTGGTATTGACCTTGACATTGTACCCACTAACAGCGATAAAGGTCAGGCAATGCAATTTCTCCGCCAAAAGTGGAACTTTGTAGCAGAAAGCACGGTAGCTTGCGGTGATTCGGGCAATGATATTGCTTTATTTGCTGTAGGAGAGGAACGAGGTATCTTAGTCGGAAACGCTCGTCCCGAATTAATCCAATGGCATAATGAAAATCCTGCTGACCACCGTTACCTGGCGAAAAATGTTTGTGCAGGTGGAATTATTGAAGGCTTAAAATACTTTGGTTTCTTATGATTAGTTATCTCAAAGGAATCGTTGCTGGTATCCAGAAAAGCGCCAATCGTCATACTTTGACTTTAGAGGTGAACGGTATCGGATACGATTTACAAGTTCCCGCAAGATTGGCTCAACAGCTACCGGATTCGGGGGGTGAAGTCCAAGTCTTTACTCATTACCAAGTCCGGGAAGAAGTACCAATACTTTATGGCTTTAGTACCCCAGCAGAAAGGGATTTATTTCGCTTTTTAATTGGTGTTAGCGGGATTGGTAGCGCTTCAGCAATTGCTTTGTTGGACACTTTGGAATTACCGGAGTTAGTGCAGTCGATTATTGCTGCTAACGTCCAATTATTAATTCAAGCTCCCGGTGTAGGTAAGAAAACTGCCGAACGCATTTGTCTAGAACTCAAAAGCAAGCTAATTGATTGGCGTAAAAATGCCGGTTTCTTCGTTGCTACAGGTGGTCCCGCTCCCGGAATTCTCGAAGAAGTGCAAATGACTTTACTCGCTTTGGGCTACACAGCTCACGAAGTCAGCTATGCTTTACACGTCGTCGGTGAAGATATTGGATTACCTAAAGATGCTTTCGTCGAAGATTGGATAAAACAAGCAATTGCACATCTGAGCAGTGAATCAGTTAACAGTTAACAGTTAACAGTTAACAGTTAACAGTTATGAGTTAAGAGTTATGAGTTATGAGTTATAAATTAAAACCTTTGACCTTTAACCTTTGACCTTTAACCTGATTATGAGTCCTTATGCTTGGCTAGAGCAATCTTTGGCAACAATTCACCGCGCTGATTGGTATCGTTCGGTACAGTCAATCCACGGTAGCGCTGGTGCTACGGTGGTTTTAGATGGGCGCGAGGTGATTAATTTCGCCAGTAATGATTATCTTGGTTTGGCAGGGGATGAGCGTTTAATTCAGGCTGCAACTACTGCTACTCAAAATCTTGGAACTGGTAGTACTGGTTCGAGATTACTCAGCGGACATCGAGAATTACACGGTGAACTTGAAAGTGCGATCGCATCTCTGAAAAAAACGGAAGATGCTTTGGTTTTCAGTTCGGGATATTTAGCTAATTTGGGTGCAATTACCGCTTGTGTTGGTAAGCGAGATGTCGTTTTTTCGGATGAGTACAATCATTCGAGTTTGAAAAATGGGGCAATTCTCAGTGGTGCAGGGGTTATTGAGTATCCCCATTGTGATGTAGAGGTTTTGAAAAGTAAATTACAAGAAGTTCGGGGAAATTATCGTCGTTGTTTGATAATTACCGATAGCGTTTTCAGTATGGATGGAGACTTGTGTCCTTTACCTACACTATTAAATATTGCTGAAGAATTTAACTGCATGTTGCTCGTGGATGAAGCCCATGCTACTGGAGTTTTGGGAGAGACTGGTGCTGGTTGTGTGGAATATTTTGATTGTACGAACAGACAGTTAATTCAAGTTGGTACTTTAAGTAAAGCTTTGGGTAGTTTGGGTGGTTACGTTGCTGGAAGCAAAAATTTAATTGATTTTTTAAGAAATCGCGCTCCCACTTGGATTTATACGACAGCACTTTCACCTGCTGATACCGCAGCTGCTTTGTCAGGGATTAATATAGTTAAACAAGAACCACAGCGTCGCAATCAATTGTGGGAAAACATAAATTATTTAAAGAAATTAATAGTTAATTTGCCAAACCTGAAAATATTACCTTCAGAATCAGCAATAGTTTGTTTTCAGGTAGAGAGTGCAGCAGAAGCGTTAAAAATCGGAAATTATCTTAAAGCAGAAGGAATTTTTGCACCAGCTATTCGTCCCCCCACAGTTCCCACAAGTAGAATTCGTATTTCCTTAATGGCTACTCATCAACAGAATCATGTTGAGAAATTAGTTGAAGTTTTAAAAGATTTTGGTTGATTCCTTCCCTTCTCCTTAATAAGGAGAGGGGTGTCCGCAGGACGGGGTGAGGTTACGAGTGTATTTGATTCAACTGAAAACTGAAATATAGCGCTTTTTTTTGAGCGTAATAACCTCACCCCTTCCCCTTTCCGCTATCTTGGAGAGGGGTATCTTTTACTCCACAACTGCATAACATCCCAACTCCGACACTAATTAATAGATAAGAGTTTAAAAAATTTCTTTCTAACTTAATGGTCAGTAGAGGGAATCATGAATGTACGTTGGCAAAAACTTTTAATAAAAACTTCTTTTTGGTTAGCAACTGAAATTGTCCTCAATTTGATTGGAATTGATGACTTGGCTGACTACAGCGAGTTTGTTTACGAAAATAAAAATTTTGGTGCGAAGTTAGGACGTATTTATAATATTGGTTCAATGGTTTAGTTAAAACCAGGACTTACGCAACGAAGATTTGTCATTGCGACCGAAACGGAGTGTAGGGAAGCAATCTCAACATTTTGCGAGATTACGTCGCTGTCGCTCGTAATGACGCAGTTACGTTACTTTTGCGTAAGTCCTAAAAACAATATTGATTTTCATTAAAGCTACTAGACAATATCAGTATTATTTCTTAATATAACTCGTATAAATAAACTAGATTAAACATTTGCTCCTGTTCGATAACAATACAGCCAGCGGTGTGGTTGAAGGTATTAACAATAAGTTAAAACTTATCAAACGTTCAGGATATGGATTCAGAAACTTTAATAACTTTAGAATTAGATGTTTATTTAATTGGTATTTTAATTATTAATTAAGCACACTAAGTAGTGAAGAACTAAAGTAAATTATCAAATAAGTTATCGAAGAGGAGTAAATTGATGCAAGATAATAAATATTTATTTGAACAATTGTGGGGAATTACCTGCGAACTCAAACAAAAAATAGAAACACGTTTTGATTTACATTTAAAAACATCTACCCAGGATTTACAAGAATTCAGCAGTCAAGATGGTAATTTAAAAGGTTCGTTAAATGCTTTGAAAGGGGAAGAAATTGATTGGTTGGTGCATTCTTGGTTGGGAAATCCGGGAAAATCTAATTTTAGTACCATGCGTTTAACAACTTGGTTGAGTTCCCATGTCCAAGTTCCTCATTTAGCTTTTGAGTTCGGTACGCTTCCTCATATTTTATTTTATATGGATTATATTCCCCGTACCGACCTTTACACCGACCTTGAATATCTTAATCGTTACTACGAACCCGTAAACGAGACATTTTTAAAATTACAAGCAAATTCTGATTTAACACCATTTGTTAGCAAAAGCGCTTACATACGTTCTTTTCAATCACCTGTCAGTTTGTGTTATACCTGTTTACCTAACGGCGATACAATCAACTTAATTCGTACCGTTGCCAATGAAATGACCGAACGCTGGTTAACATGGGTCGATGAAGCAGCATCAGTACCCGAAAATATGCGACCTGGTTTAACCGAACGCGATTTATTTATACGTCGTAAAAGTTCTGAAAACGACCCTGGGAATCAAATGGCAGCGCAGATGTTGGGAACGGAATTAACGGATAAGTTAGTTAAAGCACTGTGGGGAGGACTATAGGATTTAGCGGAAAGTTTGGGGTGTCGGTCTCCGTCTGCGGTTCAGTTTGGGGGAAGAATATCTTTCTCTTAACTTCTCTTCCCAAAACGCATCCTCGACGGATTTTGAATTTACTGAGCCAACATTCTTTTCAATTTTTAAGTCCTGTCGGACAGGTTTCGCTAACAATATCCAAATCCGATTGCTATAGTAACTAATTGTTAATTGCAAGTGAGTGGTCGCTGCTAATTGTTGATAGTTAGCATTGCTGTCTTGTCATTCAACTCAATGTCTGCTGAAATAGCAGCAGTATAAATAAATATATTACAGTTAAAGCCATGGAAGCCCAATCCAGCTTAACAGAATCATTCATTGCTTTAGCTCTGCAAGTTACCTGTCATGCAGTAAATCGCGCAACAACCCGCAAAGAAGCCAGTGAATTGATGCTTGAGACTATCAATCGCTTGAGCAAACAAATCGCGGCTAGCATTGCTTTTATCGGTTCCGACTGTCGTTTAATAGTATTACCAGAATATTTTCTGACAGGTTTTCCTTTAGGAGAATCAATTGATGCATGGGCAGAAAAAGCCTGCATAGAAATGCAAGGTGTAGAATACGAAGCGTTAAGTAAAATTGCACAAAGTTACAATATATTTTTAGCCGGAAACGCTTACGAACTCGACCCAAATTTTCCAGGATTATACTTTCAAACTTGCTTTACAATCGACCCCGCAGGTGAAATTATCTTGCGTTATCGTCGGTTAAACTCGATGTTTGCACCGACACCTCATGATGTTTGGGATAAATATTTAGATTGTTACGGTATTGAAGGAGTTTTTCCCGTAGCGGAAACAGAAATCGGTAACTTAGCAGCAGTAGCATCCGATGAAATTCTATTTCCCGAAGTAGCACGATGCTTAACAATTAGGGGAGCAGAGATTATTCTACATCCCACATCAGAAGTTTACGGTAAAGGATTGGCACCGAAACAAGCTGCTAAAATATCTCGTGCTGTAGAAAACATGGCTTATGTAGTTTCAGCAAACACCGCTGGAATCGTCAATACTCCCATACCCGAATCCTCCGTAGATGGGGGTTCCAAAATCATCGACTATCGCGGTATAGTACTGACAGAAACGGGTGCTGGTGAAAGCATGGCAGCATTCGCCGAAATAGATTTGACAGCATTACGTCGTTATAGAAAGCGTCCGGGATTAAATAACTTGCTAGCCCGTCAAAGATTTGAACTATACGCCCAAAACTACGCAGAAACACAATTATATCCACCGAATACTATGTCAGAAGGTGAAATAGAACGTAAACATTTTATTAAAACGCAACAGGAAGTTATTAAGAAAATGAGAGATTGGTAATGGGTAATGGGTAATAGGTAATAGGTAATGGGTAATAGGTAATCTAAAAAATAAATTTATAACTCTTAACTCTTAACTCCTAACTCCTAACTCCTAACTCCTAACTCCTAACTCTTTCCCAATTACCAATTACCAACTACCAATTACCAACTAACTTCTTAGTTCATGTCTAAACCAATTGAAATCCGCAATCCGCGCACGGGAAAATATGATTACGTGATTGTACCTCCACCGGAGAAGCTTTTGGCACAGCAATGCAATCGTTTGCGGAGAGCGCAGCAAAGTTGGTTTGATTTGGGTTTAAACGGCAGAATTAATGCTTTATTAGAATTTAAGGATGCTATATATTCAACGCGGGATACATTGACCGAAGCTTTGGTAATTGATACGGGTAGATTATCAGTTTCTAAGTTGGAAGTTGATTCGTTTCTTTCGGGTATTGAAAGATGGTGTCGGTTAGGTTCAAAGTTGTTGCAGGATACGGAAAAAGGGACATCAATTCCGTTCATCAACTTACAACAAACTGCGGTACCTTATTCTTTAGTTGGAGTAATTAGCCCTTGGAATTTTCCTTTATTATTGTCCACTATTGATACTATTCCCGCATTATTAGCCGGTTGCGCGGTGATTGTTAAACCGAGCGAAATTACTCCTAGATTTATGACTCCTTTGATGAACATAATTAATAATATTCCAGCACTGCGGGATATATTAACTTTTATTGAGGGAGATGGGAAAACAGGAGCAGCTTTAGTCGATAATGTAGACCTGGTATGTTTTACAGGCAGTGTTGAAACCGGACAGCAAATTGCGATCGCAGCTGCGGAACGTTTTATTCCTGCTTTCTTAGAATTAGGAGGAAAAGACCCAGCAATTGTTTTAGAATCGGCAGATATAGAGTTAGCAACTTCTGCGTTATTATGGGGTTCTGTCGTCAATAGCGGACAATCATGTCTTTCAATCGAAAGAATCTATGTACATCAGAATATTTATGAGGATTTCTATCACAAAATTGTTGGTAAAGCACATAAAGTAAACATCGCTTATCCGACGTTAGAAAGTGGAGAAATCGGGCCAATTATTTCCGAGAAACAAGCAGCAATTATTAACGAACATCTAAAAGATGCAGTCGAAAAAGGTGCGGTGATTCACTGTGGTGGTGAAGTTGAAGAAATCGGTGGTGGTTGGTGGTGTCACCCTACAGTCATTACCGAAGTTAATCATGATATGAAGATAATGAACGAAGAGACCTTCGGGCCAATCATGCCAATCATGTCATTTTCTACAGTGGCAGAAGCCATAGAACTAGCAAACGACACCTATTATGGATTAAGTGCAGCTGTTTTTTCAGAATCCCAAGATGAAGCATTAACAATAGCTCGTCAAATAGATGCAGGAGCAATAAGCATCAACGACGCAGGTTTAACAAGCATGATGCACGAAGCCGAGAAAAATGCCTTTAAATTTTCTGGTCTAGGAGGTTCTCGTATGGGTGCAGCAGCATTAACAAGATTTATGCGGAAAAAAGCATTTTTGATTAAGACTGACAATAATTTTAATCCTTGGTGGTTTAATCAGTGAACAGTTAACAGCGAACAGCGAACAGTGAACAGTTAACAGTGTCAGAGTGTTGCTGTAGTGACATACAGCAAACAATTGTTAATTCTCCTAAATAGAGAATGTTGATAATTAATTCCTGACTCTTCTAACTCTTCACTTCTAACAACTAGCAACTAACTACCAACAACTAACTACTAACTACTAATTACTAATTACTAACTACTAGTTATGGCTAATATTAAAGAAGAAATGCCGGTACTTTTTCGCCATCAAGGAGAGTGGAAGGGTACTTATACAGTTGTTGACAGCGAAGGAAATATTATTGATAAACACGAATCGCATTTAAGCTGTCAGTTTCCCGAAAATGGTGATTACTCTTATCAGCAAATCAACCATTATCTCTGGGAAGATGGAAAAAAAGAAGTACATCAATTTCCTGGAACTTATCAAGATAAAAAGTTGATATTTGATACCGAGCGCATTACAGGTAAAGCTTGGGAAGTTGATGACTCAACAATTATTTTATGGTTTTCTTATAAAGGTGCTCCCAATGCCTATCTATATGAAATGATTAATATTAGTCCCTGCAATAACTATCGTTTCCGCACTTGGCATTGGTTTAAAAATAATCAGGTATTTAAACGTACATTAATTCAAGAAGAAAGAATAAGCAAATAGAGAATAGGGGATTGGAGATTGGGAAGAAAATGTTCTAAGTAATAGCTATCAATATAAACTAGGGAACATCCTGCTCCCATTACGAAATAAATTAAGGAGCAGGATGCTCCGACTACGAGATGCATTTAACTTTGTAATATAATGCTTTATTGCTAATTGCAATTCCCTATGCTTAATTCCCCGATGAACCACGATTCACACCCGACAGGTGAACAACTAATTATCTACAACTGATAATTGATAATTGATAACTGATAAATGTAATGCCAAAATCTGACAAAATAAATTATTCAAATCCCAGCGGTTTTCCTGAGTTTTTACCTGGTGAAAAGCGTTTAGAGTCTTATTTAATGGATACTATCCGTAAAGTATATGAAAGTTACGGATTTACACCGATTGAAACTCCTGTTGTGGAACGTTTAGAGGTTCTGCAAGCGAAGGGGAATCAAGGTGATAATATTATTTACGGTATTAGTCCGATTTTACCGCCGAATAAACAAGCTGAAAAAGCAGAATCGGGTAAAAGTAAATCGGATGATAATAATTCAGAAGCTAGAGCTTTAAAGTTTGACCAAACTGTCCCTTTAGCGGCTTATATTGCCAGAAATTTAAACAATTTAACTTTTCCTTTTGCTCGCTATCAAATGGATGTTGTATTTCGTGGGGAAAGAGCAAAAGATGGACGTTTTCGTCAGTTTCGTCAGTGCGATATAGATGTTATCGCTCGTCGAGAATTGAGCTTGCTTTATGATGCTCAAATGCCTGCTATAATTTCGGAGATATTTGAAGCTGTTAATATCGGCGATTTTCTGATTAGAATTAATAACCGTAAGGCTTTAACTGGTTTCTTTCAGTCAGCTGGTGTGGTTGAAGAAAAAATTAAAACCTGTGTGGGAATAATTGATAATTTAGAGAAAATTGGCGAAGCTAAGGTTATTAAGGAATTAGAAAAAGAAGATATTTCTTTAGAGCAAACTGAAAAAATTATTGAATTTGTTAAGATTAAAGGCTCTGTAGATGAAGTTTTGAGTAAACTAAATAATCTTGCAGAAAGTATGACAGAAGCCGAGGAATTTAAGCTTGGTGTAAGTGAATTAGAAACTGTTATTTCCGGAGTTCGTGATTTAGGAGTTGCTGATAATCGCTACTGCATTGATTTATCAATTGCTCGCGGTTTGAATTATTATACTGGCACGGTTTACGAAACAACTTTATTAGGTCATGAAGCGTTAGGAAGTATATGTTCTGGTGGTAGATATGAGGAGTTAGTCGGGACATTTCTAGGTGAGAAAATGCCTGGAGTGGGTATTTCCATCGGTTTGACTCGGTTGATGAGTCGGTTATTAAAAGCTGATATTCTCAAGAGTTTATCCTCGACACCAGCACAGGTAATGGTAGTAAATTTACAAGCTGATTTGATGCCACTTTATTTAAAAGTTTCTCAGCAATTGCGTCAAGCAGGAATTAATGTAATTACTAGTTTTGATAAACGCGGTTTGGGTAAGCAGTTTCAATCGGCTGATAAACAAGGAATTCAATTTTGTGTAATTATTGGTGCTGATGAAGCAGAAGCGAAAAAATCAAGTTTGAAAGATTTGAAATCCGGAGAACAAATAGAAGTTTCCCTGGATAAATTGGCAGAGGAAATTAATCAGAGATTAACATAGTAATTGTAATGGGAGCATCTTGTTCCCTGTCTACAATAATTAGCAAAACTATAATGAAAATTCAAGAAGATTGGGGTGGAAACGGTAGAGGAAGAATGAATTTGTCGGGAAGAAGTACGGAAATTTCTTCAGAACATACCCCTCGTAAATATCAGTTATTTGATACGAATAAAATATCAGAAACAGAATGGCGAATTAATGGATTCCCGGAAAATGTAATATCTGGAAAACGATGTTTATTATCATGGCACGAATGCGGTGCATCAACCTCAAAAGTTGTTTTACCCCCTCAATTTGAAGCACCATCTGGTATATTCACCGCTGATTTAGAAATTTTTATCCTCAAAGGTACAATTAAAATTGGAGAATGGTTTTTAGATAAGCATTGTTATTCTTTTATTCCCGCAGGTGTACTGATTGATGATTGGAAAGTTGTAGGTGATGAAGAAGTAGAAATTCTGTGGATGGAAAATGGTTCGGTTCCTTTTGGGTATAAAGAAGCTAAAAATAATCATCCAGATGCAAGCTTGAGTGAATTTATTCCAGTATTATAGCGTTTCCTGGTCTAGTGAAGTACAATAACTGGAATAAAACTGTGCATCTTCTCCTATAATAAAAATGAAAGCGTACTCCATAGATTTACGTCGAAAAATAGTTGATACATATAAAGCAGGTGGAATATCACAACGTCAGCTAGCGAAAAGATTTTGTGTGACTTTAAGTTTTATTGAAAAATTATTTAAGCAATACAAAGAAACAGGGAATATAGCCCCTAAAACAAGAACAAAACAAACTCCATCTAAACTAAACGAAGAACAATTGAAAGTTCTGAAAAAAATAGTAGAATCCAAAAATGATGCGACTTTATCAGAAATTCGTGAGCAACTGAAAGAGCATACTGGGACAACTATTGGGATTTCTACGGTAGATAGAATACTAAAAAAAATGAAAATTCGCTTTAAAAAAAACACTACATGCCGATGAAAAAGATACTGAAAGAGTTCAGTTATTGAGAGTTAAGTTCTGGCAGGAAATTAGTGGAATATCTGCTGAAAACCTTATATTCCTTGACGAAGCAGGAGCAAATTTATCTTTAATAAGACATCATGCTCGCGCACAAAAAGGTCAAAGAGCATACAGTTCTCGACCTCAAAAACGTAGCCAAAATATTTCTATGATTGGTGCAATAGGTCTAAATGGTTTAATCAGTCAATATAGTATTTTAGGTGCAACTGATGGTCTAACATTTGAAGCTTATATCTCTCAAAAGTTAGTACCAAAACTCTGGAAAGATGCTTATGTAATCATGGATAACTGCTCAATTCATAAAGGTAAACAAATTGAAAAATTGATTGAATCAACTGGAGCTAAATTAATTTATTTGCCACCTTACTCCCCTGATTTTTCGCCAATTGAAAATTGTTGGTCAAAGGTTAAAAACATACTGCGTTCTATTGGTGCTAGAAATTATCCAGATTTAGCAAAAGCCATTGATATTGCTTTTAGCCAAATCTCCTTAAAAGATATTTTTAATTGGTTTACCCATTGCTGTTACTGTACTTCACTAGATTGAGAAACGCTATAGATAGTAAATTGCTTCCTTGGGGAAAACCAGATACGGTTCAATTTGTACAAGCAAATAAAAAGTGGTTGAGAAAAGATAGTAACGGTGGTGGAGTTTGGTTACTTGCGGTTTTACCTCACTATGATGGCAAATATCAAATGATTCAATCTTATAATGAAGAAGCTTATGGTTTGGTAGGGTATGTTGATATAGGAAATGAGCATTTTGCAAAAGATTGCTTTGCTTATTGTCCAAGTTTTAGTACTCTTCCCATACACAAAAGCGAAGATGGTGGTTTGTTTTTTGTCAGAGTCGATAGAGATTTATCGCAATCGGGAACCGTATTGTCATATGCAGGTTAAGTTCTTGTTTTTAATTTAAATATGAATTCCCATTACAAAAAAATTACCCTCAAACAGTTTAACGAAGATTTTAATTCAGCAGTTGAAATTATAAATGTTCCCATACTCAAACCCGCACCTAATGAAATATTAATTTGCAATAAATACGCTGGAATAAACGCTGGATTTGACACTTTAGCTTGTCGTAATAAAATACCTTACGTTGACCTAACTCTTCCTTTTGATTTAGGTGTAGAAGCTATAGGAGAAGTAGTAGAATTAGGGGAAAATGTCAAAGAGATAAAAATAGGTGATGCTGTAGTCACAACTTTACGAGGTGGTTATTGCGAATATCGTACAGTTGACGCGAAACTTGCTGTAAAAGTACGCGAACCAACACCGGAAATATTAACATTAATGCCTACCGGTGTATCAGCTTTGATAGCTTTAGAACAAGTAGGAGAAATGAAAAGTAATGAAACTGTATTAGTGACAGCAGCAGCAGGTGGTACGGGACATATAGCTGTACAGTTAGCAAAATTAGCCGGTAATCACGTTATCGGTACCTGTGGAAGCGAAGCAAAGACAGAATTATTAAAGAAATTTGGATGCGATAGAGTTATTAATTATCGGAAAGAAGATGTCAATCAAATCCTCAAACAAGAATATCCTCAAGGAATCAACCTTATTTTTGAGTGTGTGGGGAAACAGCTTTTTGACACTTGTATCGATAATTTAGCTATTCGGGGACGTTTAATAGTAGTTGGTAGCATTTCCGAATATACTCAATATCCAGAAAAAGTTTTGCAACCCCGGATTTATCATAAACTAATGTGGAAAGCAGCGTCTATACGTGGTTTTCTTAACCCTTTGTATGGGGAATATATCGAATCAGCACAAAATAAATTATTAGATTTGTTTTACAAAAATAGAATTAAAGTCGCAATAGATTCAACCCAATTTAAAGGAATAGAATCTATTCCAACAGCTGTCGAACACTTACTTAATGGAAAAAATTGCGGTAAAGTTGTCGTTGAATTCTAACTAAAACTCATAACTAGTTATTTTCAGTTTAGCAGTTTTTAATGCCCAATACCCAATGCCATATTCCCTTTTTATCTTAACTCTATTCCAATAAAAATCTCCGCTTCACTAATTGTACGGGTCGAGCATTCATTGGAAAGACTTGAGAAAATTTATTTACTTGTTGAGTCGAAATTTCTACAGGTTCTTTTAGCACAATCCAGTGTACTGTTTCCGAACAAGGTGGTGTAGTTAAGGAACCGAAATAACGATAATAGTCTTTGTCTTCTGGTAATAAGTCAGAAGCACTAATATTTACATTAGAGATAGTCTTTTCACTACTTTTTCTATTTGGCATTTCTTTCCAAACTTTTTGTAAATTTGGGTTAGATTTACCTTCTTTCAAGAAAACACCGATTACAGCTAATCCTTTCTTACCCTTATGAACTAAGTGTAATTCCATCGGTAACGCTTCTCCCTCAACCTTATGCTCGCTAGGGTGATGGAAATGAAACTGTAGTAATTCATAACGTTCACCATCAAGAGTTAAAAAGCTTCCTGGCTGATAATTTACCTGGATAGTATGACCGTTATTGATAATACGAAGAGGACTATCTTTATAGTTTATTTCTAGGGGAGTTAAATCCGCATCAACTGTTGCTTGAAGATTAACAGGAGATTGACTGTTACCCGCTTGACAAATATTAAATTCGTCAGAAAGACTACCCCAATATTCCGGACCTTGTTTACCAATATAGCCCCAAGCAGTTTTACCTTCTTGCTTTGATGCTGAGATTAATGAGCTACAGCCAAATAAAGAACTTGCAGCGATTCCAGTAGCTGAAAGTAAACCTTTTCTTAGTAATTCTCTTCTTTGCATACGACTATTATCTAATACAATTCAAGGACCCTAATTTGTTTTTCTCTTGATACTATTTGATGGTTTTAGTCAAGTATCAGGAAATACATTATATGCTTTAATAATAAGGTTGTCATATTACTTTAATATTGACAATTAGCTTTGATTGTGAGTTATTTCGGGACTTTCTGCTGTTATTCGTCCACTTTAAGGTTGATTAGTTTGTAATTACATTTACAACTTGCCTTGTTTTAGTTCAAAATATTGGAAACAAGCATCAACTATTACTGTGTGATTTTCTTTGGATAAAAAATAATAAGTAAAATGACAAAACCTTCAGAAAACGCTTTAAAAGTTGCACGTCAAGCATTTGAATATTTTAGTAATGGTTTAGCAACAGGGGAATGGGATGATTTTCTAGAAATGCTTACAGAAGACTTTAATTTCTGGTTTCCCCAAGGTAAATACCATGGTTTAAATGTTGGTAAACAGCGAGCAAAAGAGTTTTTTGATTATGTTTCTCAAGCTTTTAGCTCCGGTCTCAACATTACTTCAGTAGAAAGAGTAACCAGCAACGATACAACAGTAGTATTTGAATTTTGCGATGAAGGAAAATTAATGGGAGAATCCTATAAAAATCGAGTAGCAGTATCCTTTGATGTACGTGGAAATAAAATCTGTGGATATCGAGAATACTTTGGTAGCGATGGAAAATCTAATTGAATCAGTTAACAGTTAACAGTGAACAGTTATCAGTTAACAGTTATCAGTTAACAGCGTTAGCGGAGCGTGTCCCGGAGGGACATACAGTTATCAGTTAACAGGAAAAATTTAATCTGGTTATTACAAATTACCCATTACCAATTACCAATTACCCATTACCCATTACCAATTACGTTAATTATTATCAGGATTAGGTTGATTAAGTTCCTGGTATTTAGCTGCTGCTAATTCATAAGCTGATAAATATTCTTGACCACCTAACATTACTTCTCCGTAGTATTCATAAGGTGTATCACCATAAATTGGTAATGGGTCATCTTCTGGATAATCTTCTTTTGACTCTTCAATTATCTTCTTAAGTTTTTTGATTGTAAAAGTTTGCGCTGTAAAATACCACATTTCTTGAGATTCCTTAGTCAAATGCGGTAAATTTGGGTCAATGATTCGCGAATCTACTTCTATCCAAGCATGTTCGAGAAGTTGATAAGACGACTTACGCTTGAGAACCAAGAATCCTTGAGCATAAACTCCCCCTTCAGTAACCAATACAGCTTTATACGCATTGTCGAAGGGTTTCTTAGATTTGCTTTCGATTTGAGCAGAAATTTCTCGCGAAGCAGTTTCATCAAGTAACTTGTCCATCGGTAGCAAGAAAAAAGCAGAAACTACAATTAACAGTTTATCAGTTATCAGTTAAGAGTTAGAAGTTATGAGTTAGGAGTTACAGCAGATTGATTATCATTCCTCTTTCTCTTACGACTGATAACTGTTCACTGATTTACTGGTTACTCCCAAGCAAACCCAATCATAACTGCTGCTAGTGTAATAATTATTCCTAACGCTACTAATGCTGCTAATAATACTTTTTGATAGATGCGATTAAGTTTGTCTTCGCTGAGTTTTCTTTGATTTCTCTCTTTTTTTAATTCTGCAATTAATTCGTTTATTCTTGGTTTTTGCTGTTTTTGAATAAATGCGGCTAAGTAGTCATGTACTAGCTGATATCTATCGGCTGGATTTTCCGGTATCAAAACTACTATTCCTGCTTCAACAAAAATCCTCAATACTAAATCTAATTGATTGGTTTCTTTGCTTAATTCTTCTAAAGATAATGCTCTTAAGTCTCTTTCTAATTCCGAGCGGGTTTTTAGTGGACGAGTACCTTTTTCATCTGTCAGCAAATATAATATTATTTCGGCAACTTGACGATTAATGTCACCGCAATCTTCTACTACTTCTTTCATATAGCGTTTGACTAGTTCTTCTTTCGGTCCGCTGTTTTCATAGCTTACTAATGTGGTGATATTATCGGTTTGTAGTTGCGCTCCGACTACCTGTAGTTCAATTGGGCGAACTTCTCCATATTTCGCGGATAAATCTTGTACTAATCTCTCAATAAAACTTGCTTCTAAATGAAAATTGGAATGTTTTGTTAAACGCTGAATTAATGATTTTGCGTCTGGGGAAGCAAAGTTATCTAGTTTATAAAGAACGTTTTTACTTAGAATATCGTTGTTTATAATATTCATGCTGGGTAAACGATTGCATTCTAATAAATAATGTAGATAATCTTCTCTCAAAGATAAAATAACTTTGACGCTTAAAATATTTAAGCATTCTCCCATAAACTCAAAAAACTGTTTTCTTTGGTTTGTTGAATCATAAACAAAAAAGAATTCTTCAAACTGGTCAAAAATTAAAACTATTCGTAAGTTTCGCCATTCACTTTGTCGCAATATCTCTAAAATATCTTGTGGTGATTCGGGATTAGAGAATGGAAACTGATAGGCTTTTTTCCCTAATTCTCCTTCTACTCCAAATTGGATTCCTTTAGATTTTAAAGCTTGAATTAATAGTTTTCCTATTTCATATACCCAATTAGTATAAGTTCTGACCTTTATTGGTACTATTTCTTGTAACCCAATAGAACTATGTTTTAAAGCTGGGACTAATCCCGCTTCTACTAAAGAGCTTTTACCTACACCAGAATATCCGTGAATAACGATTATTTTACAGTCCGGACGACCTATTTTTTCTACTAGCTGATTTACGTCTTTTCCTCTACCAGATGCAGTCATTTCTGGCGCAACTGTTTCTAATACAGATGCTGCTTGTATCGAAGTTGTATGTAAAGTTTCTACTATGAGTTTTGCTTGTCTTTGGGGTTGAATAATTCCGGCTCCGATAAAGGCTCGAAAACCATATTGCTGTTCGATTGAACGCTGTTCTAATTTAACTCTAAATGCTTCTAAATACAGAGACTGTTCCCAATAAACTTTCTGTAAAGCTTGTAAAATACGAATATATTGATGTGGGTTATCTTGAGAACCAATATCACGAGCCATTTGTAAATGTTTGACCGCTCGCGGTTTTTGGTTGAGATGTCTTTCTGCTATTGCTAATAATAGTAAATATAATGCGCGATTTTGTAACTGTGCTGAGGGTGCCTTGGCAATACTATGTAATGCTTGATAAGCATATTGTTTGCTTTGAGCATATTGATTTTGACTCGATGCAACTTCGGCTAAAAAACCATAAGCTTGTGCTACCCGTAGGGGATTTCCATATAATTGTTGCAACTCTAAAGACTGTTGAGCAATTTTTTTTAGTTCGCTCCAATCTTCTAAACGTTGTAAAACTTCACCCAAAGGATTAATGAATTTAGCAACTAAATTAGGGTGATTTGCTTCAATAAAAATATTAATACTTTGTTGAAAATGCTTCTTGGCTTTTTGTAAGTAATCAACAGATTTTAAACGATATCTTTGAGCTTGTTGAAAATAACATAACCCGATATAAAACAAAATTACTCCCATACGAAATTTAGAATTTGGGAGAAGGGGAGGGGAGAGGTTGACAAGAGGACAAGGGGACAAGGTGACAAGAGGACAAGAAGAATAAATTTTTGGTTTTTTGATAGATAATTGATTGGTGTCAATTGATTTTTGCCAATAAGCCAAACTTTGATAATAATATTTCAAAGCTTGTTCCATTTGATTTGTTAAATAAGCATCTTGTCCTAAAACAAACTCTACACTAGCTTTAAGAAAGGGTTCTAATTCATATCTTCTACCTTGTAAATCTTGAAATGCGGTAATAACTTCTCGACGACGCAGATATCCCATTTGCCAACCCAAGCAATAAGCATCTGCTGCTAATGATGTGGCAAATAAAGCATCGGTATCTTCCTTCAAAGTTTCGGTTAACTCATTGGTTGCGATCGCAAATTCTGTAGTAGTAGCCCAACTCTCGAAATCGCTTGCAGAGCGGACTAATTGCGGCAAAACTTCATCCGTTATCCACAGCACAACCGGAAAGTTAAATCGCTTGCGAAACTCCTCCCGCACCTGATTGGTAGCGCTCAACATTTGTTTTAAATTTTGCACCGACTCTAAGTAAAAAACCATAACAGCATCTGGTGAATTATCCTTAACCTCCTCAGCAATGATTCTATAAAGACTTTTATCATTGCGCTTCAAATTAACAATCCGTACATCAATATCGGTAAGCTGTCGCAAGCGTTTCACCAAACGCGAACGTAACCTTAAATAATTACAGCGAGCCAAAATCAATTTAAACTCACCCACCGAAGCTTCCAAAGTCCAAGCAAGTTCTTCTAAACCCTCTTCGTTTGAGGATGGAGAGATGGGGGGAAGGGGAGAGGGGGAGAGGGGGAGAGGGGGAGAAGGGGGAGAGGGGGAAGAGGGGGGAGAAATATCTAATCTGTCTTCTTGTAATCTTTTACTATTTTCTAACTCTTCACTCATAACTTATAACTCCTAATTCTTGTTATCCAATTACCAATTCCAATTCCCAATTCCAATTCCCAATTCCCAATTCCAATTACCAATCCCCAATTACCAATTACCAATTACCAATCCCCAATTACCAATTACCAATTCCAATTCCTTTTATTCTTCCAACTCACTAGACCCGGCCAAAATCGGATTAATATCAAACCAAGATTCTCCACCAGCATCGCGATATTCAAACACCAAACGACTGTGAACTAATGTCTGATACTCTAAATCTCCTCTGACTTTCTTCCGTTTCTTTACTTGACGTAACAATTCCCATTCATCATCAGAAATTTGCATCGTCATTTCATTCCGACGGTAGCGAATCAAAGCTTCTAAAGTGTTACCAGATAAAGGAAGTTTTCTTTCCTTCTGAATCCAGTTATTCAACAACCGGAGCAAATCCCGCACGTGTCCCCCACTCACTTGACATAATCTATCTAAACTTTTGAGGTCGTCGAAAACTTCAGTGATTTTATTCAGACGCTCTTGAGGATTCAAATCTGGAAAAGCTCTGGCTAAAACCATTTGTCGTAACAATACCATTCCCGGTTCAAAAATGCTCCCGTTTGGTAATTTTACCGAGACCATTGGTAACACTTTTGGGTCTTCTGGAAATCGTTGAGTCAAATTTCCGTAATCATTTGAGAACTTTAACGCCAAAGGCATTGTGTAAACAACGTGACACCGTAACTTCGTTAAATACTCGCTCTGGTCGATAAATAGATACTCTTGCTGCGGTCTTCCCCAAGACTTAGCGCGAGAATCTACTCTATCGAGATTATCCACTATCACCACCAATCCCTTCTTACCCTGCTGCTTCAACTTTTCTACAGCAGGTTCGAGTAATTCAGAATTAATAGCCTCTAACAACTTAGTTTTTTGAGGACCCAAATACTGATTAAGTCTACCTCTTAAAGTTGCATCATCCTTAGTCTTTGCAGTAATTTCTCCAATCCCGAAAGCCAACGAAAACTTATCCTTATCCGAACTAACTCCAACATCACCAACACCCGGAAGTTTAGCCTTCATCCCCACAATGTCAGCATTAAGAACCCGCCAAGCACCCTGTAATAATTCTTTTAACAGACTGGGTTCATCCAAACTCATATCATCCAGACTCTGACTAACCCGACGAGCAACACTTAATAGAAAATCGCCGATATCAACATCAGCCATTTCCATATCTTCACTAGACTCAAAATAGACCACATAAAAACCTTCTCCCTCCAACTCAGTCTTCAACCGCAACAACTCAGTAGACTTACCACACCCAATATGTCCCGTAAACAAAACACAAGTAGGCTCTTCCGGTGAGAAAAAAGTAATATTATCTCGCAACTCTTGAATAATCTTTCCACCTCTGACCGAAGAGAAATCAATGTAATACTTTTCATCTTCAGCATTCTCGATAGCCAGAGTTTTGCTAGGATTCGTAGCTTGAAAAAACTTTCGTAAATTTATCGTCATAACCTCCAACCCGTATGTTGTAATATCCTCTTAACCTACCGATGAATTTTGAATTGAATCACGACTCCTTCAAAATATTTGATTAGTATTTCATTTCATTAATTTTGACAGTTTTGTTTTCTACGGACGTAATGTAGAGACGTTATAAATAACGTCTCCCGACATTTCCAAAGAAAACGCGACCATAGCCGAATTTATGAAACGCACCATTAGTAGTCTTTTTCATTAGTTTCGATGGGTTGGATAAAGGTTTGTAGTTGCGCTTCAGCGCCAAAACGTGACTACAAACCCATCATAATTTATGAAACAGACCATTAGTGTTCTGTCCCGTTACTTTTGATGGGTTTGTTTTCTTTCAACCGTCGGAAGACGTAGCAATGCTACGTCTCTACACCCATCAATTTTGATGGAACAGACCATTAGTGGTCTGTTCCATTAGTTGTAAGGGTAAATCATTGTTTGTACATGAAGGCTAAAACCCTAATTATTTGGCGAAGACCGCGCAACTACGAACAAAGATATAAACCCATCAAAATTAATGGGACAAACCATTAGTAGTTCATTTCATTAATTTTTGATGGGTCAATAAATAATTTTTTCTACCCCCTCATCCCCATCTTCCCCCTCTACCCCTCCCTAATAATATTTATTAAAGAGATATTGAATAATTACTACTTAACAATGGTATAGTCCCAAATTGCCAAGTGTTAAGTGACTAAATATACTTTCATAAACAAACTTACTACTAAACTACAAATTTGGTAATTAGTAATTGGTAATTGGACAGTCCTATCAAAAAACACAAAGGAGTAAAATACTTTTACTACGAACGCTTTTATTTCTAAGTTCTCCCCATCCCCTTGTCTCCCCATCTCCCCATCACCCCCTATCCCCGAATTCCCTAATATGGCACAATTAAAACGGTGATAAGAGAATATATATAAAGGAAAATTTATAGGTGAGTCCTACTAATCAAAAAACTGCTAGTACGCGGCGTGTAGTATTTCCTTTTACCGCCATTGTGGGTCAGGAGGAGATGAAACTGGCCCTTATTCTAAATGTGATTGACCCCAAGGTTGGCGGTGTAATGATAATGGGTGACCGTGGAACCGGTAAATCAACCACTATTCGAGCGCTAGCTGACTTACTTCCAGAAGTTCCTGTGGTTGCTGATGACCCCTTCAATTCTCATCCCAGCGACCCCGATGTTATGGGTGATGAAGCTCGTAAGAAGCTTGAACTTGGTGAAGATATTCCTGTGACGCAAATGAAAGTACCAATGGTAGATTTACCTTTGGGAGCTACAGAAGACCGAGTTTGCGGGACTATTGATATCGAAAAAGCTTTGTCGGAAGGTGTGAAAGCTTTTGAACCGGGACTTTTGGCTAAGGCTAACC
This sequence comes from Calothrix parasitica NIES-267, assembly GCF_002368095.1. Classification (GTDB taxonomy): domain Bacteria; phylum Cyanobacteriota; class Cyanobacteriia; order Cyanobacteriales; family Nostocaceae; genus Rivularia; species Rivularia parasitica. Next base: position 8,738,984 of record NZ_AP018227.1, read on the forward strand.
GGGGTATTCTTTATGTTGACGAAGTTAACTTACTTGACGACCACTTAGTAGACGTGCTGCTAGACTCGGCCGCTAGCGGTTGGAACACCGTCGAACGTGAAGGAATTTCGATTCGTCACCCAGCCCGTTTCGTTTTGGTTGGCTCGGGAAACCCAGAAGAAGGAGAGTTACGACCCCAGCTACTTGACAGATTCGGAATGCATGCTGAAATTCGCACCGTCAGGGAAGCAGCATTAAGAGTACAAATTGTGGAGCAAAGGTCAGAATTTGACCAAAATCCTCCTGAATTTATCGAAAAATACCAAGAACAGCAGCAAGAACTACAGCAGCGTATTGTCCAAGCTCAAGAACTTTTGCCTTCAGTGAACATGGAATACGAACATCGGGTTAAAATTTCCGAAGTTTGTTCCGAATTAGATGTAGATGGTTTACGGGGTGACATCGTAACCAATCGTGCAGCCAAAGCCTTGACCGCATTTGAAGGACGCAACGAAGTCACCGTAGACGACATTCGCCGCGTGATATCACTTTGCTTGCGTCACAGACTGCGAAAAGACCCATTAGAATCCATCGACACCGGCTACAAAGTCGAAAAAACTTTCTCCCGCATCTTCGGAGTGGAACTTCCAGAAGACGCAGCCAACGTCAACGGAACCGGTGAGAAAGTTGGAGCAAGAAGTTAGTAGGTTAAAGGTCAAAGGTCAAAGGTCAAAGGTTAGGAGTTAGGATTTAAAAATTTTGGATTTTGGATTTAAGGAGTTAGGAGTTAAGAATTAAGATTTTTCTCCCCATCTCCTTTTCTCCCCATCCCCTTTTCTCCCCATCTCCCCCTCCCCCCCACTTCCCCCTACATAGGAATTATGATCAGAACCTGCTACTCCTGGATACATACCCTATTTTTAGCAAGTCAGTACAATCCACCAAGATTTATAGAGTTGATAATGCTGGGTATGGCATTAATAATGTTGACTATTTCAACTTTTATTACTGATTTACCTTATTTAGTTCTGGGTTTGAGTTTCGTGGTCGGTGCATCAGCTTCTATTTTGGTAAGAGAAACAATTGTACCAACACCTCAAACAAGAGTAACGAAAATAGCTGCATTACTTTTGCTTGGAGTTAGTGTTTATATCTTTACTGGCTTATTCAAGTATGTTGATTGATTTTGCGTGTATCTAATTAGATTTATTTTTCAAGTTCTAATGTTTTCATTTTTTACTCCCTTTCCCAAATTCATTAGGGACTGGGGGTTATTTATTATATTTTTGTTTATGCTTTGATGAAGGCTTCTTACATCTTTATTCTGATTTACAAAGTTGGCATATTTTCCTTATTTTAAACTGTCACAGCACTAATTTTGTAAATAAATTTTCAAAACCCTTTTCAGTATTTTTTGAGTAACATCTTGATGCTTATTTACTAAAACAACAGCAGTAATATCTTCATCTGGGAAATATAGCATTAAAGAGACAAAACCATAAGCCCAACCACTATGACCAATTCCTTTTCCAAAAGGTGTAGGAAAATGTGCTATTCCTAAACCATAACCATTATCTTTTTCAGCAGAAACAGAATTCAGCATTTCTTCGAGCATTTTAGGAGACAGCAAACTTTTGTCTGCAAGTAATGCATTTAAAAATTTCGCGGTATCGGATGCACTTGCAATTAATCCTCCATCCCCAAGCCCATTTCCTTCGTTTAAATCTTTATGACTATAAAGAATTCCATCTTTATTTCCCTCACTGTAACCAATAACATTTGATTTGAAATTTTGTTCGCGTAACTCGGTAAAAGTATTTTTTAAGCCTAAAGGATTTAATATTTGTTCGCGTATAACTTCAGCAAGAAGTTTTCCTGTTATTTGTTCAACAATTATTTCTAAAAGTATATAGTTGCTATCGCAGTACTGATATTCTTTTCCCGGTTTAGCCTTTGGTTTTCTTCCATAAATTAACTCGATTGCTTCTGTTGCTGTCCACAATTGAGAGCGACTTCTGTTATAAGTTAATTTATGAAATTTATCATCATAATATTCAACTACGCCGCTGGTATGATTGAGCAACTGTCGAATAGTAATTTCATTACTATAGGGGATATTTTTACTTACTTTTTGTGGTAAATAATTACTGATAGCTTCGTCTAAATCTAACTTATCTTGTTCTACTAATTGCAATACTGCAACTGCAACAAAAGTTTTACTAGAACTTGCTAATCCAAATCTGTCATTTGGTTTCATAGAAGTTTTTGATTTTAAATTACTAAAACCAGATGCTCCTACCCAGGTTTCTTGCTGTCCAGAAATGTACATCACTGCACCAGGAACTTTCATTTTTTTTACTGCTTTATCTAAAGCTTTTTGCAATTTTGAGTTTAATATTTTATTGGAAGTTACTTGGAAAGTTTCACTAGACGTTTCATTTAATTCTACTTTTCTGTTTTCTTTCTTTACGGCAAATAAGATAGTAAATAAAGAGAATATAAAAGCAATTGCTATTAATAGCTTAATTTTAAATATCATTTAGACAATATGATTTGAATTTGCGATTATATTCTAATTCCGTTTAAAATTTTTGCTATACGTATGATTACTGAAATGCCAGCATCTTGAACAACTGAATAATTTAGACACAATAATTTAAACTAGTTGTCTTTTACACTCAGAATGCAATTCATAGCTTGGTTTGATTAGTGGTGCGTTTCATAAATTCTGATGGGTCGCGTTTTCTTTGGAAATGTCGGGAGACGTTATAAATAACGTCTCTACATTACGTCCGCAGAAAACAAAACTGTCAAAACTAATGAAAAGGACTACTAGGATAAGTTTTGCAAACAAAGCTCACGAATCAAAAACTTATTGGTGAACTGTAAACTCAGCTATATATCATTCTATGTAGATATAACTATAAAAAGGTTTAACTTCTGATGTTAAAAAAAATTAAATTTGCGGCTTTAGGATTAGTAGCAGCTTCAGCGATATTACCAGTTGCTCCTATTAATGCAGCATTGTCAAAAACTGCTCGGGAAACAATAACAGAGATACAAACAGATACACCAGGAGAACAATTAGTAGCTGGTCGCTATCGTCGTCATCGTAGCCGTCGGGTTAGGGTTTATCGTCGTCGTCCTCGTCGTCGCTATCGTCATCGTCGTCATCGTCGGGTTAGGGTTTATCGTCGTCGAACCTGTTACTATAACCGTCGTAGAAACCGCAGAGTCTGTCGCTACCGGACTTACCGTAGATATTAAAGTGTTAGGCGGTTAAAACCGCCTGATTGAGTATTAAACTAGACTTTCCTGCACATCTTGTGAGGTTGAGGTCTTATACTAATTTCTTTTTTATCTTCTTTAATATTGTTTTTGTTGATAATTTAGCGAGACGAATTTTTGTTAAAGGTTTAATGTTTGAGGGATGATTTTGTTTGTGGTCAAAGAAGTCGTTTAATTCATCTAAGATTACTTGAAAACGTGAAATAATATGCTCGCGGCGATACTCTTGAAAAAATGTTTCAGGTAAACTTAAAGGCGACCAGTTATTCAGAACTTTAAGAATACGCTGCATGTCATATTCTTTGGAATAAGCCGCAATTTTATAACAATTAAATCCGGGGTCTAAATAGTCGGAAAGTCCACCATTAAGACTAGAAAAAACTCGACAACCACAAGCAGCAGCCTCCATAGGTTGCAAACCAAAGCCTTCAGTTACTTGCTGTTGCGCCCAGTATTCGGCAGAATCATAAATATAAATCTTGCTCCGATTAAATATTGCTGCAATATCTTCAATAAAATAATCAACTAACTCTAATTTAGACTTTTGTTTTAATGCTGGAACTAAATCCTGCATGAGATATTCGGAAGATTTTCTAGCTAAAACTAAAACATCAATATCTCTTTCCAGATTTTGGTTATTAAATTCATCGCTAATTTGATTGGGTAAATAATAAATTAAAGAGTGAGGTGATAATTCTCCCCAATATCCTAAAGTATTGCGACTGACGGTAATAATCGGAATACTTGCTGGGAGTTTAAAACCGTAACCAGCACTATGAGCATGATAAACAACATTATAAGACTTAAGGCGAGGAGCAAGTTTTGCAATATCAAATCCCCAGCTAATTACAAATATGATATTTTCCAAATTTTGCTCTTGAAGTACATCATCTAAGAAAAGCTTATCTTTTTCTCGTTGACGATAAGTTACTACTTCAGCATCGCAAATTTCTTTAGCAAGATTCAGCGTTTTTAATTCCGCAAATAAACCACCACAAGCGAATTTACCATCCGTACCCGGAAGTAAAAAATAAAGTTTTCTCATAACCAAACCCTTACGATTTTAGATTTTTGCAACGGATACGTTTTTGTTGGATTTTGGATTGTAAATTAGAATTTTGCAAGGTATTCAGGACACAGTTGAGTAAAGAGTTAGGAATTAGGAATTAGAAGTTAGGAGTTATTTGACCTTCAACCTGTAACCTGTAACCTGTAACCTTTAGCCTCTAACCTTTAACCTCTAACCTTTAACCTCTAACCTCTAACCTTTAACCTTACAAAATTAACCCATAACCACCCGAAAAAACTGCCGATGAAATAGACGGGAAAATCAGCCCAAATAAATGTATTTCCTAAAACAAGTCTGCCGGGTAAAGTTTTACGAGCTGCTTCTAGAAACGGTGCTTTCCATAATTGCAGAAATTCTATCATGCAGGTTGCAATGCAAACTGCAATTGCTATACGTAACGGTGAAACTTTAGGTAACATAAAAGCAAATAATAATACCCAGAATATTTCATAAGCAATGCTTCCCAACACATCATGCAGCCATGCTGGGTTTAATCCTTGAGAAAATCTTACTATGTAACCAAAAGGAACGATAATTATCATACTTGCTAGCAGCACTATACGATATCTAAAAAAAGGTATATTCATTTACAGTAGTCTTCGCTTCAGAAAATGAATCTATTTTAAATGCATAAAGGGCTGAAATTATTTATAGAAAGCAAAAAGCAGAGAACAAGCGCTGATTCTCTGCTTTGATAATTAAATTTGAATTTTTATTAATTAAGACTTTTTTTAGAGGAGAAAATTAAAACAGAATGCTTATAGTAATCCTGAATTAATTCTCATTCTCAATTTTTAAGTTACAAAAATCTTAGCTAGTAAGACCGCTGAACAAACCTTTAGCAGCTGCAATTCCATCTTCAACAGCACCCCAAATGCTTGTATCGGGTTCTTTTCCAACTAATTCGCGGGTTCCCAAAGCGTAAATAATTGCTTTCATCTGCTCTTGGTGAGCGCGGTTTTGAAAATTAACTTTATTGATGGGGTCGATTGCTTCTTCCCAATCTTCCCCAGCGGTTTGAGCGCATTTGTGTACGAGCATACCAGTCATTACTAACTGATGCTTCATTCCTTCATGCTGTAATGCTTTTTCGTGAAGTTGTAATTCGCTTCCACCCATCATTTTGTCAACGGTTTGGGTGAAGGTTTTAACTTTCTCTTGAGCTTCGGATGAAGTACCAAATTTAGTAATAGCTGCTTCGATAGTTCCCAAGCTTTCTTGGTCATCCTTAAGCATATCTTGCAAACGCTTTGTAATCTCAGTGTCAGTGATAGCTGAGATTAATTTCTGTTCGCTAGCAATCAACTGGTTTTGCAGCACTTTCATATCACCCAACTTCATTGCAATGCTTTTGCGTTGAGTATCGTTTAATGTCGCTACCATGATAAATCCTGTGAATCTAATTCTTCTCCTAGTGTCACTAAGAGTTGAATCAGCTTCATCTTTCATCGGACTTAGAAAGAATTTGAAAAATTTCTATTTTTCTGTATTCAGGAATACCACTTTGGGAGGATGGGGAGAGGGGGAGACAAGGGGATGGGGAGAAAAGAAAGTTGATATTTCTTAACTTACATCTTGCACCATTCTCAACAAGCTTAAAGAAACCCGGTTTCTAATCGTGAAAGCATGAATATCTCGTTGTAAAATGTCAAAGAAACCGGGTTTATGGAACTATTCACTGTATGTCCCTCCGGGACACGCTCCGCTAACGCTGTTAACTGTTCACTGTTTCCATTTAAGTTTGACAAAATAAGCTTTGCGTCCCATTGCATCATATTTAAAGGTGATATTTTCGACTGCTAGGTTGAAGGGAATTGCTGTGGTGATATGACGTTGAAAGAAAGCACCTACGTCGGGAGCAAGTTCTGTTGCGGTTGTTGTTGCGAAGCTGAAACCGATTAGTTGTTCTATGGGTCCTCGGGGTAATAATAAATGCATTCCTACAGCTAATCCGGCTGTTAATAACATGGCTACTGATGCATTTGTTCCGCAGCGAGGATGCACGGCTAAATTCCATTCTCCATGAGTAAGACGTTGTAGAGCAAGGTTTACAGCTCGTCTTAAATCGCTGATATTGGCTTCACCGTAAAGGTAAAATCCTTCTTCTGTAGATAAACCGCTGTAAAGTTGATTGTCAATACCAACATTTTCCCGGTCGTTAAATTTTTGAGTTGTACCACCCGACGATTCGCTTAAAGTCCATACTGTCGCATGTTCTAAAGCGTGAACCTGACGCACCATTAAAATTTCTTTTAACCCAGGAACAAAAGATAACCGTTCTAGTAAATCGGTATCTTGGGTGGGGGAGGGTGAAATCAAATCCAAATTCAAGAGGTCAAAGGATAGGTCATTCCCTTTGGTATATGTTGAGGTATTCATTCTTTATTGGTTCCCCCACCTGAGTAGGTAAGATATACACTCTCAATGTAACCTTTCACAAAAGAAATTATTGCTAATTTTTGTTGATTATTAAATTAATGTTAATAAATTGAAAAATATTGTTTAAATGGGGAACAAGATAAAGAGCAATATTAAAACTTTTTAAGCTATTGATAAATTAATAATTTTCAAAATAAACAGTAAATTATTTGAGTAATTTTTATCTATTTAATAATTTGCCTGTAAGCGCACCAGATAATATTACCTATTACCCATTACCTAATAAAAAAATGTTTATTTTAAAATAATTTTTATAAGTAGAAATTGACCCGTCCGTTGCTAGTCGGACGGGGATTGATTGCTGCTAGCTGCGTGCGCGTAGACCAATACCCTGCGATTGCGCGTTTAAGAGATGAGTTCAGCACCGAAAAGTGAAGCGTGAGGAGACTAGCTAGCAACAATCAATCAAAATGGAGCAAATAACTGTTGCGATGCTGTTTAATCCTGCGGATGAGGAATAGAGCAGCAGTTAACATCATTTAGACATACCTTACCCCAGTGCAAAGCCCAGCGGACAAGAGCAACTCGGTTTTCGGTTTGTGTCTTAGTAAGAATGTTGCTGATATGGTTATCAACAGTACGCTTACTGATTTCCAGCTTTTCTGCAATTAATTGGTTAGTTAAGCCAGTGGCCACTAAGTCGATAATTTGCAGTTCTCGGTCTGACAGACTAACAGGGGTCTGAGACTCGCCACCAGCCATTTTTATTCCATCCTCCCGATTAGTGGTAAATGTACTCAATTGCCATGCTCCCATTGTAGAAGATTGTTTTACTGGTAGGCGTTTCAACTGTTTAATGCAACACTATTTTCAATAATTTCTTTATGATTTTAGTAGACAAGTATACAGTATTTTATATTAGTATTTATTTTAACTTTATACGGTAAATAAAATTAGAGTGATTACTGTTGAGAAACATAGAGTGCAAGAGTACAGATAAACAATTATAAAACAATTTTGCTGTTTATTTGTATGAACGATTGCTTCTAGAGTCCTAAATATTAGTGTAGGTTTTATACAGAATTTCTTTTAAAAAATTTAAAAAGTGGTTAGGAAATGAGCAATCCCCGTGTCTTATGTTTGGGTGAAATACTGTATGACGTGCTTGCTGACCAGCTAGGTCGTTCGGTTGAAAACGTTGATTCATGGACTTCTTATCCGGGAGGGGCACCGGCTAATGTCGCTTGTGCTTTAGTAAAGCTGGGAACTCCATCAGCATTTATTGGAGCGGTTGGTGAAGATGAATCTGGAAAGAGTTTAGTCAAACTTCTAGAAGAAGTTGGTGTAGATACAGATGGGGTGCAGCTTAATTCCGAAGCTCCTACCAGACAAGTATTAGTAACCAGAAAAGAAAATGGCGAAAGGCTGTTTTCTGGGTTCAAAGATTACGATACCGCAGAATTTGCTGATACTCGTCTCAAAGCTGCCGAATTACCAGAAAAATTATTTGTAAATGCTGAGTTTTTGGTCATCGGAACCTTAGAATTAGCTTATCCCGAAACTGGTGCAGCGGTTGATCGGGCTTTAGAGTTAGCTTCTCAACATAATGTAAAGATTCTGCTAGATGTAAATTGGCGCGATGTATTCTGGAAAAATCCCGATGCTGCTCCCGAAAAAATTCGAGAATTAATCAAAAAAGTAGATTTCCTCAAACTTGCTAAAGAAGAGGCAGAATTATTATTCAATACTTATGATGCTGGAGCAATTACTTACCGTCTAAATTCTGTAGAAGGGGTATTAGTAACGGATGGTGACAAAGGTTGTGCTTACTGTCTGGGTGAAAACGAGGATAAATTTCCAGCTTTTTCCGTTCCTGTAGTTGACACAACTGGTGCGGGAGACAGCTTTGTAGCTGGTTTTGTTCACCAACTTTTGCAGACTGGAGTCCAAAATTTAAAGGATGCAGAAATAGTCAAGAAAATCATTGCTTACGCTAGTGCTGCTGGAGCTTTGACTACATTGAAACCCGGTGCGATTGCTTCTCAACCGACAGCAGAAGAGGTAGAAAATTTTCTCAAGGAGCATTGAAGGAGAATAAAATTTAGTTTAATTCTTAACGTAGGGTGTGTTATCGCGGAGCGTAACGCACCTTTTATCAATTTTCATCCAGAGGATGTGGATCATCAATTATCAATTATCAATTATCAGATGGTAGGTTGGGTTAGACACGATTTACAATTTAATAGGACTTACGCAACGAAGATTTGTCATTGCGACCGAAACGTTAGCGTAGCGTCTCCCGGAGGGAGATAGTGTAGGGAAGCAATCGCAGGATTTTTGCGATGATCCACACCTTCGGTGAATACGTCGCTGTCGCTCGTAATGACGCAGTTACGTTACTTTTGCGTAAGTCCTGTTTAAAAGGTGATGAACAATCTTTAATTATCGTGTCGTAACCCAACATCGGTATTTTGGGTAAGTTCAAGTATTGTACAATTCCAATCAAAACAATCTTGAGTTAAGGTTTATAAATTGATTTCTAGAGTTTTGGTGCGTTGAACTGAAGTCGTAACGCACCCTACGAATTAATTAATAACCCAACCTACACCCGTTACAATTTCTCTAAAATATTCTGCACAATATCTTCAAGCGGCTGCGAAATGTCTACCTTAATCGCTTCTAATGGCTCTTCAAGGATATCAAACTGACTTTTGAGAAGTTTTTCGCTCATGAAGTGATTTAATCGTTCTTTTAAGCGTTTGTTAATTAATTCAAAAGAACCTTTGAGATAAACTAGCTTTACAGATTCATGGTTTATCAAAAGCATTTGACGATAACTTGCTTTCAAAGCCGAACAAGTTATAACTATATTGGTATTTTCTGATAGGTGCTGTTTGATGACATCTTGCATTTTTTGCAGCCACGGTAGTCTATCCTTATCACTCAACGCAATACCGTTCCGCATTTTGTCTATATTCTCTTGTGGATGGTAATCGTCTGCGTCGGCAAATTTATAGCCCAATGATTCGGCTAGTTTTTCACCGATGGTGGTTTTTCCCGAACCCGAAACACCCATGACAAGGATAATCATCTACAAATTTAGAGCTATAATTACTGTCTATTTAGAAAAATAATGTATCAGATTGATACTAGAATTGAAAAAGTGTATCGTATTTATACCAAAAAAATTTTCTCAATTCCTTCTTAATTTATAATATTTTAGGTACAATTCGATGCATATACCTAAATAGTTTAACCCTATTTAATTAGAAATCATATTTATAGCTAAATAATAACTTAAAAATGAGCGCTGAAATTAGTCCAGGAACTCTAGTCAATAATCGTTATCTTATTCAAAAAACTCTGGGTAGAGGTGGGTTTGGTAGAACTTACTTGGCTTTTAATAATCAGCGTTTTAATGAACCCTGCGTTCTCAAGGAGTTCTTACCAGATACCCAAAGTCCTAGCATTATTATTAAATCAAAGGAATTATTTGAGCGAGAAGCAAAAGTTTTATATCAAATCAAACATCAACAAATTCCTCAGTTTTTAGCGCTATTAACTCACGAAGACAAACTATTTATTGTTCAGGAGTATATTGATGGCAGAACTTATCTACAAATATTAGATGACCGTCTTTCTAGCACTCGAAAGCCATTTTCGGAAGCGGAAGTTAGACAGTGGCTTTTGGATATGCTGCCAGTTTTAGAATATATTCATGGTTGTAATATTATTCACCGCGATATTTCATTAGAAAATGTCATGCTTCCTAATAATCAATCGCAACCTGTATTGATTGATTTTGGAGTGGTGAAAGAGAAGTTCACTCAAATTTTTAGTAGTTCTTCTTCCCATTCATTTAAACAAGGTTCGGTAGTAGGAAAAATTGGTTATTCACCACCGGAGCAATTGCGATTGGGACATTGTTTTCCTTCTAGCGATTTGTACGCGCTTGCTGTGAGTGCGCTAATTCTTTTGACAGGAAAAATGCCACATTTACTAATAGATGATTCCTTAAACTGGAATTGGCAATCTCATGTAAATGTAAGCAGTTCTCTCGCTACGATTCTGAATAAAATGTTGGCATCTGTCCCAGCAGAACGCTATCAATCTGCGACGGAAGTAATAGCAAAGCTTGAGAACAATCAAAGTTATAATTCTAATGTCAGTCAGACAGTTAATGATAATAACTTGAAACCAAAAATGTCACTAGGTGGCATTATTTCAAGTATATTGCCAAGAAGAACCCAGCAGAACGAGCAGCAGAATGTGGGTAATGAAAATAATTTTGAACTACTCGGACAAACATTAGTTTCTCAAAATCCACAGTTTGTAGATTATTGTAAGCAGCAACTGGCTAGTTTTATTGGACCTTTAGCTAGTATGGTGATGGAGCAAACTTTGCAAGAAAACCCAGATATAACATCCAAAGATTTTGTAGAAGTTTTAGCTCAAAAAATTCCAGATACACAAAGAGCAGAAAGCTTTAGAAATCACATCAAATTTCTCAAAGAATATAAAACAGAACAACCTCAGAAGCTAAGTCAATCGGTTTCAAGTTTGACAACCACCCCTGCAATTAGTCATCCAGATTTTCTAGATTATTGTCGCAGAGAATTTAGTAGTTTTGTCGGACCTTTCGCTAGTGTCGTGATTAGAGATACTTTAGACGAAAACCCAGATTTAACTCCAAAGCAGCTTGTAGAAAGATTAATGACTGGAATCCCTAATCGGAAAAGAGCAAAAGAATTTCAAAAACGGATTCTTAAGGATTGAGGATGGGTAATTTGTAATGGGTAATTGCAGCAATTGTTACAATTACGATTTATATAAACCCAGCTTTTTTCTCAATATAATTACTGCTTTTGTGCTTAAGCGGTTAAATAATTTACTAAATATAAAAAAAAAGAAAATTAATTTATTAAAGTGATTTTTTAGTAACCTTATATATATAAATAGCTTTTCCATCCCATGTAGACTCTTTCACAAGTTCCATCCCTACTTTTTCAAAAACTTTAACTGAAACTTGATTTTGTGGTTCGACAATCCCCAAGACATAATCAAGATTTAGCTTCTCAAAACCATATTTTAAACAAGCTTTTGCAGCTTCAGTCTCTAAATCCTGTGCCCAAAATTCCGAATCCAAACGATAACCCAACTCGTTTTCTGATTTACCTTCAATTTCTTCAATACTAATCCCACAATAGCCAATTAAACTTTGAGTTTGACGGTGAATTACAGCGTATTTTCCATAACCATTCTTTTGATAAGAATCGAGAAAACTTTGAATTTTTACTGTTGTTTGTTTGGTAGATAATACACCAGTGGGTGAGAACCTCATCACTTCAGGTTTTGCGAGAATTTTCGCTAATGGTTCAATATCCAGAACTTTAAATTCGCGAATGATTAAACGTTCGGTTTGAGTAATTATTTTTTCGTCAGTAATACTATCAATTTTTAAGCTGGGTAATTTTAATAATTTTGCTAACCAGTGAGTTTTAGAGTTTAACCACAAGGTAAAAAGAAGAAATATATGTACTGCTAAAGTGATTTGAGCGTATGGTTTTACCGAAAAATCGTATATTTTAACCCAATCACCGCGAACAGCAGTAAATGAAAACAGCGGATAAGCTATTAATGAATAAACTAATTCTGCTTGAGAAAAAGTATAGAATAAATGCTTTAAAATCGGCTTTTTAACTAGCGGTACTGCTAAAATTGCTAAATAACCCAGAGCAATAGAAACCAAATTACCGCTAAAAGCAATCCACCAAGATTCTACAGGAAGAAAGTTTCCGACAGCGATAACATAACCCCAAGCAACTCTCCATTGAAATTCTCGAACTTCACCACCTACTTGTAAAGTAGCTAAAGCATGTCCGACTTCGTGAAAAAAGACTCCTAACGGAATTAGAATAAATATTGCTACTCTTTCTAATATAAATTTATCTTTGGCTGTGATTTTATCATCCCAGAATGAACTCCAATTGTTTGATAAACGCAAAATGGTGTCAATGCTGAGAATAGCGTAAAAAATCGCCATGAAATCGAATGACGAGTTGTTAAACATAAATAATTTGATTTTAGATTTTAGATTTTAGATTTTCTATAATTTAAGAAGAATACATAAATATGTTTAAAATATCTTCTGGTAAAGGTGCATCAAAATCATCCGGTACAACGAACTCTCCTTTACACAAACCAAATGGTCTTCGTCGCTTTTTAATTTCCATAATTGGTTTCAACTCAGCAATAGGTTTATCTTCTTGAACAATAATAAAACTTTCACCAGCTTCAACTTGATTTAAGTATTTTGAAGGATTTTGTTGAATTTCTTCGACTGTAATTTTTTGCATTTAATGGAGTTAGGAGAATCTTTAATATTTAAGGTTATATTTAATTGTAAATCATGATTTAGATAACTAAATAAAACCTTATGTCACTTAATACAAATTTTCTCGTTCATCTTGCTTAATTAATAATTCCATTTCTTCAACTGTTTCTTTCAAATTTGCAGCATCTACCATTGTTTGAGCCAATGATGGTAAATCATCTATAGATTCCCACTGTTCGTGTTGCCATATTTTAGAGCGCAGCATACATTTAGCACAGTGAAAAAACGCCTCTTTTATATAAAAAATAAGTGCAAAATCCGGAATTCTATTATTAATTTTAAAGCTTTCTCGCAAAGGTTTATCTCTGACAATCATTGCTGTTCCGCTGACTCTTAAAGTTTCACCTCTACCGGGTACGAGAAAGAATAAACCAACTTTGGGATTTTCTAGTACATTTTGAAAGGTATCTGCTCGACGATTTCCCGGTCTATCGGGAATAGCTAAAGTATTATCATCAAGTATTTTAACAAATCCCGGTGGGTCACCCTTGGGTGATATATCCATGTTTCCGTTAGTATCCGATGAAGCGATAAATACTAAGGGAGATTTTGCAATAAAAGCGCGACAATGTTTGTCTAGTTTAGGAATTGCGATATCGGTGACTCGATGACTGGGATATCCCATTACTTCTCGGAGTTGTTCAACGGTAGTGATGATTTCGGAGAATTGGGTTTTCATGGGTATTTGAACATTAAACTAAATTAAACTAAATATATTTAGTGAGATTTGTTAAAAAGCACAATAGCAATACGTGATGAAATAAAACCTGTTTTATCTACAGACTTTATTATATATTTTAAAAAATCTAAATTCTAGGCGATCGCCACCACCTTCAATTCCCGAAACACTTATCGCTACTCATATATAGCTACTAAGCAAAATCGAACAAATATGTCTAAATAATCTTTTATCCACAACCAAAAATTAATCTACCTCCTCTAAATTCCTCCGCTTACCTTTGCGATTACCTCCGCGTACCTTTGCGTTTACAATTATTTTATTTCACCCAAAATAATTCAAATCCCAAGATATAAAGCATTTAAGATGTTCGTAAAATTCTAAAATCTAAACACCGTCCTTAAAGTCCCTACATAAATAGCATCATTATCATCATTTCCTTCTGGATTCAAAATTACTAATAAACCAGGAGTAATATTAATATTATTATTTACCGGATAGCGATAAAAACTTTCCAAATGCCAAGATTTATCCTCGTTTTCAAACACATCACCCCAAATAAACTAAACCGCAGCCTTAACCATTCACATCGTCTCAATCCGTTGATTTTCAGTCAATTTGCCTTATATCCAATGCAAAATCACTATATCCGAATTTAAGCGTTAATAATCAATAAAGAAAATTTGAATATAAATAAGTATTAATTCTATTATCCCGATTATATTCAAGTTACTTTTATAGGGAAGCAGCAATATCAACTGTATTTGTATACTTGTAACATAAACAAAATTTAGGCTAACAACTGCATAACTTCTACATACTGTTCCCTATATAACATAATGTCCTATTGTCCATAAATTAACCATTATCATTAAGAAAAATTAAAAAAACCGTTTTTTGAGCTTAGCCGTTGAAGTTGTATTTACAACGATAAATAGGAGAAAATATTATATATGACTGATTTATCGCAAAATAATTCGACATCAGTTGATAAATTAAAACTTGCTAGGCAAGAATACCAGTACAGCTATATCCATATTCCACCTATTGCTATGGTAGATAAACTTCCTAGTAACGAGAATTTCTCTACTGGTTGGCTGCGTTTATTAGCTAGAGAATTAAAAGTTGTTTTTATCAATACCCTAATTGCAAATCGAGGAAATCGCGGTTCGGAAAATGTTCGCGACGATGTGAGATTATTTTTCCTGGAAGTATTAGCGAAAGGAGCATTACCCTTTAATTTAGGTGTTACTGCTAGAGTTTTACAAATTATTCCTAATCTATTACTTAAAGGAACATCAAAAGATTTTAGCGAAATCGATGATTTATTCTTTTCTATACTTAAGGAAAGCGGACTGTCAATTTTTCAAGATTCTTTGAGTCGAGTTAAAAGTCTTTTGTATGAAAAACGTCCGACGGGACATGTAAGCAGCTTGAATGATTATCAAAAACTTTTCCCTGAAATGGAAATACCCAAGATAGCTGATAATTTCTCTACAGACGAACAATTTGCTTATATGCGGGTAGCTGGATATAACCCGGTAATGATTGAGCGAGTGAATAAATTGGGCGATCGCTTTCCTGTTACCGAAGCTCAATATCAGGAAGTCATGGGAGATGATTCTTTAACAGCAGCGGGTGAGGAAGGAAGACTTTATTTAGCTGATTATGGAATTTTAGAAGGTGCTGTTAACGGTACTTTTCCTTCACAGCAAAAGTATATCTATGCTCCGCTAGCACTATTTGCAATTCCTAAAAATTCCGAGAATGACGAATCGAGTTTAATGCGTCCGGTTGCGATTCAGTGCGGTCAAAACCCCCAGAATAATCCTATTTGTACGCCAAAATCAGACAAATATGCTTGGCTGTTTGCAAAAACTATTGTTCAAATCGCAGATGCTAACTACCACGAAGCTGTAACTCATTTAGGACGTACTCATTTGCTTGTAGGTCCCTTTGTTGTTGCAACTCATCGTCAGTTACCGGATAGTCATCCGCTTAATATATTATTGCGTCCTCATTTTGAAGGGACTTTAGCAATAAACAATGCAGCCCAAAGTAGTTTGATTGCTGCTGGTGGGGGTGTGGATAAATTACTTGCATCGACTATTGATAATTCCCGTGTTTTGGCAGCAGTTGGTTTACAAAGCTATGGGTTCAATGAAGCAATGTTACCCAAGCAATTAGAAAAACGCGGGGTTAACGATACACAAAAGCTACCTATTTACCCATACCGCGATGATGCTCTATTAATTTGGAATGCTATACATACATGGGTTGCAGATTATCTAAGCATTTATTATAAGGACGATACCAGCATTCAAAATGATACCTATCTCCAAAATTGGGCTATTGAAGCAGGGGCTTACGATGGTGGACGCGTTCCTGATTTTGGTCAAGAAAATGGGCTGATTCAAACCTTGGACTATCTAATTGATGCTACTACACTGATTATTTTTACTGCTAGCGCTCAACATGCTGCGGTTAATTTCCCCCAGGGAGACATGATGATCTACGCGGCCGCAGTACCTTTAGCTGGTTATCAACCTGCTTCAATTCTCGAAGGAAAAGTTACTCAGGAAGACTACTTAAATTTACTTCCACCTCTAGAGCAAGCACAAGAACAATTGAATTTAGTCTATTTATTAGGTTCTATTTACTATAAAACTTTGGGTGATTACTCAGATAATTACTTCAAAGATGCTTTAGTCAAACCAGCTTTACAAGAATTCCGAAATAATTTACTCGAAGCTGAAGCTACTATCCATCAACGCAATCAAAATCGTCCGACTTACGAATATTTGCTGCCTTCAAAAATTCCACAGAGTATCAATATTTAGTGAAAATAGCGAATATTCTGAATAAATTTTAAAACACTAAATAAGAGTAAACAATTAAGGACAATCATGACAATTAAAGAACAAGTTATCAAATCTCAAAAACGTCAAATTGAACTTTCCCAGACGTTAGCTAAAGCAGGTTATGACAGCAAACTTGGTCAAATGCTGCGTTTGCGATTTTATTATCAAGACGGCTTATTATTGCTGCGAAAATTTAAGAGTTTTCTGTATACAGCTAAAGAAACTTTTGGAGACAAATTTTTTGCTGGAGACCATGCAATTATACATACTTCTCATGGGTCAGTTAAGAAATTAATGCAAGTCGAACCTCAATTACGAGGAAACGATTTAGGTATTATTAGAATGCTTGCTCCCAGTTATTTGCTTAACAATCCGTTGAGTTTGGGAATGAACGGTACTCAACATACGGGAGCGCGTGCTTTATTTTTACAAGCTTTACCTGAACCTGCGGAAGATATCGAAAATTTAAGTAATTTAGTCAATCAATGCTTATCAGAAGCAGTCCAAAAAAATGAATTACATATTGGTAAAGATTTACCAGGAATGATGCTGAAAATTTTGCATCAAGTTGTTTTCCAAATCTCGTTGTCCGAAGCAGAAGTTACCGCTTCAACTGGTTATAATAAAAAGCTGTTTCTTGCATCCCTGCCGAATTTTATCAATAAATATACTCTGGGATTATTAACAGCACCAAGCGTGAAACATCGCCAGCAACTAACCCAAAAATACAAGCAATCTCCCTTATGGCCATCTTATGTAGAAACAGGTGCCAAATATAATTTGAACGAGCATCAAATTGCTAATAGTCTTTTCGACATGATTCATATTGCGGGAACTCTTGGTACTAGCGCTCTTTTAGGTTCCACAATTGGAGTTTTATGTCTGGATGAAGCTTTAAGAAAAAAAGTAATTTCTGAAATTAATACAGTTTGGAACGACCAAGAAACTCCAAATGCAGATGCTTTGAAAAATTCGATTTTAACTAACAAAGTAATTTTAGAAACCGCTCGTCTTTATCCAGCAGTCAGATTTGTTAGTCAGCTAGCAAAAGAACCAGGAGAAATTGAAATTGGCGAAACAAAATGTCCATTTCAAAAAGGTACCCGTTTGCTTGGCTCTATATTTACTGCGAATAGAGATGCTGAAAGATACGAGAATCCAGATAGTTTCGATATTGAACGCGATTATTCAGATATTTTATCTTGGAACGGTCACGGACACGAACGAGCTTGTCCTGGAAGAAATTTATCTATTGGCTTAATAAATATCTTCGTTTTATACTTGTTCAAAAAGTATAAATGGAATTCAATTACAGAAGTTAAATGGGAGTTTGAAAAAGTTACTGCTGTCACACCAAATGAATTAGTTTTACAAGGTTTTGCAAGAAAATAGGGTATTGCTAATTGGGCACGGGGCATAGCATTAGTTGCTTTACCAGTGCCTAAAAACCGGTTTATTTTGACTTTGTTTAGCTGTTATATTTCCATCGAATCAAAAATTGAATTTTCTTATGAATTTAAATATTGAAAACAAACAACTTGAGAACATTGCCACCTGGATGAAACCAGTTAAAGAAACTAATTTACCAACCATTCTTAAAGGTGTATTCTTTATGGATGGAAATCCGCTTCCAGATGATTGTATTACCATGTATAACTTAGAATGGGATGCCGAAAATAATACTTTGTTTCTACCAGTCTTCGGACAGCTACAGTGGACTTTTCATAACTCTATTCTAGGAAGATTATTACTTATTTTTTCTTGGTTGAGTCAGTTTACTTATAAAATTCAGTTTGAAAACGCAACTCTACAAAAAGCACAAGTTATACCATTATCATTTGGGATACCAATTCCTAAATGGATAATAAATGCCACAATGTCCCAAGATGAAAACTCTTCCAATGGAGATATATGGCAACGTAAAAACATTTGGTTGGGTTTAATTCCGCGAATTGCTGATTATACACTCCGTAGAATTGTAGATAAAAATGGTCATTATACTTCTGCTTTTAATGATATGTTGGCAAAAGTTGAAAATGAATGTTTAGTAGTTACCAAAAACTCAAATCAATAAAATATTAATGTTGAGTACGAATCTGCTATTAAATTGAGTTGAAAAACTATTTCTCTCCATTCCGAATATACTCAATCCCAACAATTAAAGCATCCAACATAATTTCATAACTCTCATCAGTCGAACGTTCAAAAGTCATCATTCCTGCTTGCTCGACGCTGATAAAACCATAAATCGCAGCGTTAACCATTCGCATCGCATCAATTAACTGATATTCCGTCAAATCATAACCCCGTATTCCTTCTCTAAACCAACCCATAGCCGATTGAATCACCTCACCCGCATCCTTATCTGTAGGATGAAGTTGATACTGCATCATCACTTTATATCTTGCTGGATACAGCTTGGCAAAATCGCGAGTCGCATTCCCCCCAGCTTTAAATAATTTACGAGGTTCGCTGATTCCCTCGGTTCTCTCCCGACCATAATTTAGAAATTCTCGCCAAATTGTCAAAACTACAGCTTTTCTCAATTCCAGGTTTCCATTGAGATGCTTGTAAATCGCTGGTGGTTTTATCCCCAACTCTCGCGCTACCCTATTCACTCCCAGAGCAGATTCTCCTTCCTTATCCAAACAACTTATCGCTGCTTCGATTACATCTTGAGGATTTAGTGAGTTTTCTTTCGTCGGACGACCCATATGTATGTTATTTTTAAAATTAGTTAATAGAGTTAACTAAAAGTGAATATGATTAACTTTATTAAGGATATCAGAGTCAGAAAGGGTTAAAACCCTTACTACGAACCTTTATTTATTTTTACTTATGGACGAATTAATATTTAAACCAGCATATCAACTTGCTCGAATGATAAAAGAGCGTCAGGTTTCAGCGGTTGAGTTATTGGAAGCTTATTTAAATCAGATTTCTCGACATAATTCTCATCTTAATGCAATTTGTACCCTCAACGACAAAGCTTTAGAAACTGCAAAACAGGCTGATGAAGCATTAGCCAAAGGTGAAAATTGGGGATTGCTTCACGGTGTACCGATAACGATTAAGGATACTTTTGAAACCAAAGGATTGCTTACGACTGCGGGTTACGAACCTCTGAAAAATTATATTCCTAAAGAAGATGCAACTGCTGTTAAACGTCTTCGTCAAGCTGGAGCAATTATCATCGGAAAAACTACTCCGTCTCAATTAGCTGGAGATTATCAGGGAATAAACGATATATTTCCCGTTGTGAATAATCCTTGGAATTTGCAATATACTCCCGGTGGTAGTACCAGTGGTGGAGCAACAGGATTAACAGCAGGTTTTTCATCTTTAGAATTAGCTTCTGATATTGGTGGTTCGATTCGTCATCCGGCTCACTTTTGCGGAATATATGGACTCAAACCTACGGATAGAAGGGTTCCGACTACGGGACATATTGGGGATACTACAAATATGGATTTCCGCTGTATTCGTCAAATGTTAACTGTGGGAGGATTAGCTCGTTCTATTAAAGATTTGCAATTGTGTATCAAGATTATTGCTGGTGCTGACAATCGTCAACCAGATATCCCTCCAGTTCCTCTAGATGAAGTCGAGGATATTAATTTAGAGCATCTGAGAATTGCTTGGACTGATGAATTATCTTTATATCCTGTTGCTAGAGAAATTAAACTTGCAATGCAATCGGTAAGAGATAAGCTTGTAGATGCTCGGGTCAATGTTGAAAACTGGATACCGAAATTTGATTTTGCTAAAGCTTGGCAGGTTTATTATGCTGTGGGTACCTATAACCTGATGTATACTCAACCCAGCGATTTGAAAAATATTAGTTTTATGTGGAGAGAAGCGACGAAAGGGGATAAAGGATTGCGGAAATTAAGTCAAATCCCTAATTTAGTGCTACCAATATTTTTAAAACAATCTTTGAAAGGATATTTTACAGTTTTGACCGAAAGAGATAATCTGATTGCTCAAATGGATAGAGAATTAGAGAAATGGGATGTCTGGTTGTGTCCGGTTGCGATGACAGCAGCATTTACCCACCGACTCAAAGGAGCAGCAATTGAGGTTGATGGGAGAAAAGTTCCATATATGATGGCTAATGGTGCTTATCTAGTTCCTTTTAATTTAACGGGACATCCTGTTGTTGTCATTCCCATTGGTTTTACTTCAGATGGATTACCGATTGGGATGCAGATTGTCGGTAAGAGATGGAAGGAAATGGAATTATTAAGTATTGCTGAGAAGTTAGATGAAGTAATCGGGGGTTTTCGGAGTTCGGATTTGTTTAAGCAACAATAGTTGAATGTTCGTATTCATGGATATCCATCAGTTTACTTTTCTTTCCTTTCCTAACTTTACTAATAGAACCACCACTGGTAAGGAAAACATACTTATTATTATTATCGGCTAATAAATATCCAAATAGAGGGTTCTGACAATCGTGTTTAATACGCACAACATACTGACTAATTCCCATTCTTTGTGCAAATAATTCTGCGAGATTCTGATGAATTTCTTTAAACTGTAATTGGTATTGCTTGTCTAACGTAGACTCGATTAAGTAATCATAATCCTCATCTGGATATTTTTGTTTTAAGTCATCAAGAATATCATCATAAATAGACACATCCTCGCGAATAAAATTTATCATCTCCTTCCAACTAGAAATCAAATCTTGGGGATTTTCTAACATTGTGTATGTCGATTCAATTACTTCTGGAGATGTCAATTCAGCTATGCCAAAATCAGTATTGTAAATAATATAAAAAATAGCTTCTTCGTTACGATTAACTTGATTTTGTATCTCTCGTTGTTCTTTTGTTTGGGCTGCTAGTTGTTCTTGTTTCGCTGCCATTTGAACAGCATTCTTAGCTTTGCGTTTCTGACGACGTTCTAGAACAGAATCAACCCGCTGACTCAATTCCGGGTTAGTAAATATCATTAATTCTAAATCAAACTTATTAAATAAATGCATTTGACTTGAACTTCTATAATGCGGATTGCGTACATATTTAGCTGGTGCAATTCCAAAGTCAGATTGTAGCTTCTGCGTTATTCCCATTTCACGAACACTAGATAAGCAAATCTTCTTTGATTTTTCGGACAACCTAGATTTCTCATCATCAAACCAACGCTTAATCAGCTTTAATATTGCATGTCTTGAAGCGCGAAAATTAGTACTATTAATATCGGAAACTAAAGCAGAATCTGTAATCGTTTCGTTCTTAGCTGCCGTCTTCGCTGATGTTAACAGTTCTTTATAATATTGGCGGTTGCCTAATTCATCCAATGTATCGGAATCAACTTCCTGAATTCTTAATTTAGCTAGTTTCCAAAATAATGATGATTCCATCTCCTTATATTCCCGATTTTCATTGATTTACGTTCTTACTTGTCTTGCTAGAAATTAAAGCAATAAATTTCTTACTACGAACCTCTGTACCTTTGCCATAAGTACTTAGGCAAAATTAATTGTGTATTTGTCATTGCGAGTGAAACGAAGTGAAACGAAGCAATCTCAAAGTGTTGCGATTGCTTCGCTGTCGCTCGCAATGACACAATTAATTTTGCACACCCACTTATTAGAAGTTCGCCATCATCTAAATCAATTTTACTACCTTGTTGGGTAAATCCATTTTTTTGTAATACTTTGTGAGATGGATGATTTGATAAAGCAGTATGAGCAATGACCGATTTGATTTCAACTTGTGAAAATGCTTCTGTTAACAAAACTTCAACAGCACGAGTTGCAAATCCCTTTCTTTGTTGCGAAGGAATAACCCCATAACCAATTTCAACAGAATTATCTTTTTGAGGGGGATTTTTAAATCCGCACATTCCTACAATTAGTCTATCTACAACAATTAACCGAGGAGACCACCAAAAATAATTTAATGGTTCTTCAGTTAATTTATCAATTGCCAATTCCAATAAAAAACTAGGTGCAATTTCTTCGTTTTGAGGAATTATGAAATTGTCAATTTGCTGGTGATTTAGTAAAGCTATTAATTGTTGGATATTAGATTTTTCAAGAGTTAGCATATTTTTGATTAATCAAGTGTGTAGTAAGGAATTTATTCCTGATATAGCGTTTACCTCAACCTGATAACGCTATGCTTTATCTCCCCTCTCCTGGTGGAAGGAGAGGGGGTTGGGGGTGAGGTTTTAAGAAGTCTTTAATAGACTGGGAAAGGTTATATTTGGCGCTATGAGCGGAGCTTTCTCGCAGAGTAAGCGCAACTACGAGCCTAAAATAATTAGGACTTACGCAAAAGCAACGTAACTGCGTCATTACGAGCGGCAGCGACGTATTCACCGAAGGTGTGGATCATCGCAACAATCCTGCGATTGCTTCCCTACACTATCTCCCTCCGGGAGACGCTACGCTAACGTTTCGGTCGCAATGACAAATCTCCATTGCGTAAGTCCTGATAATTATTCTAAAGGCAATAATTCCATTTCCCATGATTTCAAATCGGCTTTACGCTGTTTATAATCTGGCATTATATTACTAAGAGCTTGCCAAAAGTCTTTACTATGATTGTGATGTAATAAATGGGTAAGTTCGTGAGCAACAACGTATTCTAAGACTGATAAAGGTGCATCAGCTAAACGCCAATTGATACGAATACTTCCTTTTGAAGAACAGGTTCCCCAAGCTCGTTTTTGTTGAGATAATTTGATAGATTTGGGTTGAACGTTGAGTTTATCGGCGTAAATTCGAGCAAATTTTAGAATATCAAAATAAACTTGTTCGCGCTTCCAATTAATTAAAGCTTGTTTTATCGCTGCTTCTTTTTCATCTTCATTCAAATGTCGTGGTACTTGAATATCAATGTCATTTTCATAATTAATAATTATTTTTTCTACATCACTTGAATCTATATTTAATCGGAAATAACTACCCCGATACATAACTTTTTCACCATTTACATAGCGTTGGGGTAGTTTTGGCGGATATTTGAGAATTGTTTCCGTAACAGTTTTGAATAGCCAGCGTTTTTTGCTATTGATAAAATTAGTAATTAGTTCCTCGGGGGTATCAATTGGTGCTACAACTTCCACCCCTTTAGGACTAACTATAATCCGCTGTCGTTTACAGCGCTTACTGTAACGGATTGTATAGGAAATACTGGTTTCATCTATTTGTAAAACGGGCATTAATTTGTTTTTTTGTGTGTTTATTATTGACGAAACCGATTTAATAATTCCTCACGAGATAGCTGTAGCAATAAAGGAGTAAATTCTTGAGGTGATAGTCTTGAAATTGGTTCGATAATTGAGTTTAATTCTTCATCAGAACCAAAACGAACTCGTAATAAATTCTCAATAACTGTACGACGTTCTGTTGTAACCCCTTCTTGCTTTGCATCTTCTAACTGTTGTAGATAAATTGGTGATAATGCCATGACTAATTCTCTGTCCTCTTCATCAATTTTTTGATTTTGGTTTTGGGTGATTTCTAAAATGCTTCTTAAACTTAATACTGCATCTATTGCTTTGGCTCGTAATGGATTATCTGGAGATAGTTCTTGTAATTCATTTATCGCTTGTTTTTGTACGTTTCCTTTTCCTAAAAGTCGCAGCCAAAGTGTTTCTGGGATGCGAGGTAGTTGATGGATAACGACAATTGCAGTTTTGGCCGATTCACCGAGGAAATATACTCCTTGACCCCAATTTTCTTCGTCTGGAATAGCGTTGAAACTATTCAAGATAGCAATAGAAGCAGTAGGTGTTAATATCCATACTTTGGGAAGCTCGTCTTCTAAGGTTGGAATTTCATTTCTTTTATTTTCGCGTTCTATTTCGGATATTATATAGAACACTTTTTTCATGCAGCTACGGATTTCTGAAATCTTAACTGCGTTCCTATAAGGCTCAAATAATGCTGTTTTATCGGCAAGTCTCCCTAGTAACCCTAATTCTATTTTATCCATACTGGGCTGGGATGAGGGGACAAAGTAAACGTCGATTTCTGTAATTTCGGCTGGTACTTTGCGGCTGGTTTCGACTTCTCCTAAAGGTTGTAATAATTCTTTAAGATAATCTTTAGCGAATTGGTCGTAGGGGAACCGAGTCATGAAGCTTTTTAATTTTGATATTTCAAATTTTGCTGCATGATAATTTTACAATTAAAGGTACTAAGTAGGTCGGCGTTGAAAATCGTAGTTAAGACCAAGGAGTAGCAAGTAGCAAGTAGCAAGTAAAAAGTAGCAAGTAGCAAGTAGGAATAAGGCTTTGAAGCAAATGTACATATTGTTGCATAGCTTGGTTTATTGGTACCGACTTACTTACAACCTATATATAGCAATCAGATTCTACAAAACTGCATAAATTGCTTGCGGAAGCACCTATTAGATATTAAGTGAATTTAAACCTTTGACTGACAATTATTAGTGTAATTCATCATCAAATTGAGTTTTCAAAACTTATATAATAACCAAAAGCCAAAATTAACCTCAATGACTTAAGTAATTCAATAGAAAATGCAAGTAGAGACGGTTGTCAAAAATATACAGGCAGCGTTTCAGCTTTTACCTAATATTACATATGTTTGTTTCCAATCAATCAGGAATGGCCGCAATTGTCACAATATGCGGTTGGTGCGTGACACTGAATAACTTATTTCTACGTTCGGGTAGGAATCAAAGTGTCACAGCACCCTACAAGTAAAATATGCCAGTTGCGTAAGTCCAATCAATATACAAATTTTAGATTATCACTTTCATAGCCACAATAAATGACACAATCAAACTTAGAAAATCAAAGTGATTCTTTTAATAAATCTAATATTCTACGAAGGATTTTATTTTTCATTTACGGTCTTGTCTGCTACGGTATATTTTTGGTTACACTTTTATATGCTGTCGGATTTTTTGGTAATTTTTTAGTCCCAAAATCTATCGATACGGTGAGAACAACTTCTTTTATCAAAGCTTTAATTACGGATTCTTTATTGTTAGCAGTATTTGGCATTCAACATAGTGGAATGGCTCGTAAAGGGTTTAAGAATGTTTGGACTAAAATAATTCCAAAACCTATTGAAAGAAGCACTTATGTGTTGTGTGCTAGTCTGACGCTTATTTTGCTGTTTTGGCAATGGCAATCTTTGAGAATTACATTGTGGGATTTATCAGGAACTATCGCAGAACCTATTTTATGGTGCTTGTGTGGATTGGGATGGCTAATTGTTCTTCTGAGTACTTTTATGATTAACCATTTTGAGCTATTTGGACTGCAACAAGTATTGTTGAATCTTATTAGGAAAGAACCAGAGGAAATAAATTTTAAGATTGTAGGTTTTTATAATTATGTTCGGCATCCTATTTATTTAGGATTTATTATTGCTTTTTGGTCAACTCCGATGATGACGTTGACTCATTTATTTTTTAGCTGTGGAATATTGGCTTATATTTTAATAGGTATTTTCCTAGAAGAAAAAGACTTGATAGCTGAATATGGAAATCAATATCAAGAATATAAGAATATAGTTTCTATGTTGATTCCCAATTTATTTTAATGATATTAATATCGTGTTTCGAGTGTGAAGTTATTTCTTTGAGGATGCGCCCGAAACTATCGTTTTTGTCATACTGAACTGGCAAGTTACACATTAATAAATACAGAAGCAACTAAAATTCGGGTGCCGATACCAATATCTAGAAACGGTTCAAATTAAATCTCTCGAACTTGGTAAGCCAGGGATGGATTCAGCAGCCTTAACAGCACGAATAACTGCTTGTGCGATAGCCTCGGCAGCTAATGCCCCAAGCAGACTGACATTAATATTTTCAGTAGATTCGCCAGTCGATAAGGCAAAAATTGTATCTCCATCATACATAGTATGCACGGGGTTTATTGTGCGAGCTAAACCGTCATGTGCCATTTGTGCAATTTTTTGGCACTGCGCTTTATCAAGTTTCACATCTACAGCAACCACTCCAATAGTGGTATTCATACCCCCAAGTAAAGGTGGTAAATCTTCACCGCGTATAATCGTTTCCATCGTTCCTAATAACTTTTTGCCGTCAAGAGAACGCGCTCCTGCTAGTAATTTGCCGTTAGATGGCTCAAATACATCACCAACAGCATTAACGGCAATAATTGCCCCAACTGTAATTCCTATTGGTAATTTAATTGATGCCGTGCCAATGCCGCTTTTCATTGCACGACTCATCCCAAACAATTTTCCGACAGTTGCACCTGCTCCCGCACCAAAATTGCCTTCTTTGACTAACTTATCCGAAGCGTTCTTGCAGGCTTGATAACCTGCTATAGCATCCGGACGAATTTTGGCATCTCCAACATTTAAATCAAATAGGATTGCTGCGGGAACAATAGGCACTTTTGCTACACCTGTATCGTAGCCAATACCGCGCTCCTCTAAAAATTTCATTACCCCCGTTGCTGCATCTAGTCCAAAAGCACTACCCCCAGAAAGCAGAATCGCGTGAACTTGTTGCACTAAATTTTTAGGGTCGAGCAAATCGGTTTCGCGTGTTCCGGGAGCCGCTCCACGAACATCTACACCAGCAAGCGCACCCGATGGAGTCAAAATCACTGTGCAACCTGTTGGTCTACGGCTATCGGTAAAGTGACCTACTTTAATACCGGAAACATCAGTAATAGAATTATTCGAGTTCGATTTGGCAAATGTCTTAATTGGTACTAACCCTAGGGCTAATGCTAAACTGCTCAATAATAATTCACGACGAGATATTCTGAAATTGTTCATCTTATTACCCTGAAGAAAAATGTGCTTTTACGTATTTATTTGCGTAAACTAGGTATTATAAAAGCAAATTTTGCTAAGTTTCCTATTTCATCTATTTTTATTCAATCACCTATTTTCAATAAAAATTATAAAATTAATAAAAATCCCAAAACTAAATTGCTCAAAGTGTCTTGAGATGCTAAAGCCATTACCAGCGAACAATCAAATAAATCTAGCTTAGAATCTGTTGTTTAAATAAAATTCACAAATCTATAAATATCGATAAGTTGTTAAATAAACAGCAAAAGTTCCCAGCCAATGACTACCAGCATAATGCTCGCATATCGCATTTTTCAAACCAATTTGATGATGAATATTAGCAGTATTTTGCAATGTATTTATTCGATTATCTTTATCGGGTAAACCAGAAATTATTCCTTCAATCATCCAAGCTCGACTTAAATTTAAACCGTAGAAATGAGCTTGCATATAATCTTCAGAATCATTAACATTAACGGGTTTTAACCAATCTGTAGAATTATCAATTGGTATTTCTGGAAGAAATTCATTTAACCAATCAGCAAACTCATTTTTATCTAGAATTCTTCTTATTAAATCAGCTTCTGCTAAACAAGGTGAAAGAAAATCGTATCCTAACGGTTCAAATTTTAAAGAATGGTTTTTATTATCTAGATAAAACTGTTTAGATTTATCCTTAATTAAATTAATTAAATCAGTATTATCTACAGTTTTAGCCCAGTCTAAAATTAAACTTAATCCAAAAGCAGTTTGCTTGTGCATCCCAGTGCGATCGCAAACGGTTAGTTTTTCTATCCAGCGCTGCAAATTCTCTTCTACTATAGTTTCCAGCGGTTTTAATATAATTCGCCATTGTTGAGCTTTATCATCATCCCACTCATGAAGTTCCGCAACAAGCTGTAATAACCAAGCCACACCATAAGGTATTTCAAATCGAGGATGACGTTTTAAATAAGACACTTCACCTTCTATTTTTTCGGGAGTTAAACTTTTATTCAAAGCTTCTTTTGCTGATAAACTAAAAGCTGCTTCGGGAAAACAACGAGCTAAACGAGCTAACAACCAATGACCATGTACCGAAGAATGCCAATCTAAACAACCGTAAAAAGCAGGAGTTAATTCTCGCGGTGGTTTGACATCTTCATCGCTATTCAGCCAATAGATATTACTGTGAGGATATTCGCAATCGACGCAGTTTAAAACTAATTCTACTAGTTTTGATGCAGTGGTTTCGCTGATTTCCATGTTATCAATTTTAAATTTATAGCTGTTTATTCTGTAGTTTGAGAATTAACAAACCCGGTTTTTTCACAAAACCGGGTTTGTTAATTTTACTTCTCGACTTTCCTCAATCACCATTCATGATAAAGTCCTTCAACATAAAACATAATCTCTTCTTTCGGTAATCTAATTTTCGGCTTTTGCGATGGATACAAACTTTCAAGCGCTTTACTATCTTGTTCTACAATTTTAGCTGTTGATTTTAAAAGCGAACGTTTAATTAGATTTCCTAATCCGGGTACGTTAATAACAGGATTGCCCCAATTCGCATATAAAAGTACAAAAGTTCGAGTTCTATTTTCTGTTTCTGGGTAAAGGATGAAAAATTGTAAGATTTCACCGAGGGGAACTTCAGCTTTAAATAAAGTAGTTGATGGGAAAGTGTACTCTAGTTGATTTTTAATCTTTTTCGGAAAACTTATTAATGATGGATTCTGAAAAAGTTCTTGTATTGTATTATCCTCACGAATAAAAGTTTGGACAACTTTTGCATAATAACCATCCTTCTCAAAACTCTCTAATGGATTCTCTTTAATTCTAAAAGTATCGCTATGAACTCCATTTTGGTGGTTGAAATCATAATTAATCTTGATACATTTTAAAAACTCAGCTTGAATAGCCTTATTACCAGCAACCCCAAAAAAATTCAAACCCTTGCTTTTTTCACGAATAAAACTAGGAACTGATAAGCGAGGTTCAAAATTACCATAAGTCCAAATTAAATCATCTTTAATAATTAAATCCAAACTTTTAGTAATCGCTTCTCCCTTAGCTTCTCCATCTTTAATAAGCCTACCTTTACCATCAAATTCCAAAGCGTGAAACGGACAGGTAATTGAATTATTTTCCTTACAAACCCAACCATTATCAAGAGGAGCTTGCATATGAGGACATACATTTTCTAATGCAAAAATTTCACCCATCTTATTCTGCCAAAGGACATAATCGCAGTTATTTAGCGTAATTTTATAAGGCTTATTTACACCCAACATCGAGCGATGAGCAATTAACCAAGGGGCACCCGGAAGAATGAAATTCATGTAATTATTCTCCAAATATTAAAGTATTAATTTTTTGTATAGTGGGAGCAGCTTGCTCCCTAATTATTCAAAATAGATTAACTATTTGTGCCAATTCCTAATTGCTGCATCATTTCAAAAACATCGGCTTGCCCCCAATGTTCTGCAATTTTACCGTCTAAAATAGTATCGATATGTACAAACGAAAATTTCACTTGTTTACCTGTTGGTGGAATTCCCATCAATTCCCCTTGATGGGTACCGTTGAAAGTTCCACGAGTAACAACTTTATTAGCTTCAGCAATCACTTCTTCAATAACATGATAGCCATTCGGGAATGCAGCGAAGGACGACATTGCATACTGGATAAATTCATCAACACCTTTGCGAGGAATTGTATCCATTCCATGCCCAACTATATCAGCAGATATAAATTTTTTCCCCTGCTCAATATCTTGTTTATCAAAGGCTTCATACATTTTTAGTACGATTGCTTTGTTATATTCGAGTAACATAATTTTCTACAAAAAATTCTGCAATAATCTATTTTTAATCACTATAATTTGCAGATTTATGACTTTCATTGACTTTGGTTAAGATTTTCGATTTTGATTCACTCTCCGCTTTAATCTACTAAGCGATTCCGGTTCAATACCAAGATATGAAGCGAGATAATATTGAGGAATCCTTTGTAATAGTTCTGGTTCATTTTCAATTAATTTTAGATAGCGCTCTTGTGGAGTATCAATTAAAAGCGAAAGTAATTTATCTCGTAGCAAGAATGCTAAATCTTCTGCAACAAGTCTGAGTAACTTTTGTCCTCCTGGAGCTTTTTCAAATAAAAGCATTGCTTGATGATTGAATATGAGAATTTCTGAGTCTTCGATTGCTTGAGTAGAAAAGCAAGCGGGTTTATTTTTTTGGAAACTTTCGTAATCTCCAAAAGTTTGATTTTCAGTATGGAAGAAAAGCGTATATTCTTTATCGTCTTTCAAAACAAAGCTTCTTAAACAACCTTTGTAATTAAAAGCAACAAAATCGCAAATATCACCTTTATGAAATAATATTTCTCCTTTACGTACCTTTCTGGATTTCAAGAAAGATTTGAGAAGGTTGATATCAACTTTGAATTCGGGTGATAGTTTTTGGATAAATGCATAGAATGACTCATGCATCGTAGTAGATTTATATTTATCTAAAATTATATTTATAATTATCTTATAACAGTCATTGCGACCGAAATGCATTGTAGAGAAGCAATCCCAGCAATTAAAAGATGTTCCACACCCGACCGGTAAATACGTCGCTGTCGTTCGTAATGACTTCACAAGTAGCAAGTACCGCTACGCTCAAGTAGTAAGTAGCAAGTTTTACCTCTTCCTAAAGAAAGAGGATTCGCGCAACAGTTCTCTCTTTAATATTAAATATGTTGTTTTTTCTCCTTAAAAAGAGAGGCTTTATAGCAATTTTGGAGCTATATTACTTATTACTTGCTACTTGTTACTTTATCTCCCTATGAGCGTGGTAATCACTTTATTTTGCGTAAGTCCTAATACATATAATCAGCCCACGGAGGTGGGCTTTGGTTATGTAGCCCCAGACTTCTAGTCTGAGGGCTATTATTTTGATTAAAACCCTTAATCTAAATACTCCACAACATCTTCCGTCTCAAAGCGAACTTTCGCCATATTTGCATATTTATCATTAGCTGAACGATATCCAACCGGACAAACAACTGTTGTACTATATCCCTTATCTTTCAATCCCAAAATTTCATCATATTTCGCAGGGTCAATACCTTCCATCGGACAGGTATCAACTTCTAACATTGCCGCAGCAAACATTAAAAAGCCTAAAGCAATGTAAACTTGTTTAGCAGACCATGCATCTTTATCAAAAACATCAGCAGGTCTTTTTAGAAAACCTTTGACCATATTAGAAAGACCTTCAAGCTTCTCCAAAGGAACATTTCGGACTTCCGACATCTTTTGAAGATAAGTATCAACATCTTTCTCATCTACATCTTCTTTAATAGCTAAAACTATTAAATGAGAAGCATCCACGACCTGTTTCTGTCCCCAGGAATGTTCTACCAATTGCTGACGAATTTCAGGATTGCGAACCACGAAGAATTTCCAAGGTTGTAGTCCAAAGGATGAAGGTGAAAGTACCAAACTTTGTTCCAGAACTTTCCAAACGTCTTCTGGAATCTTTTTACTGGAGTCAAATTCTTTTACAGCATAACGCCATTCTAGTTGCTTGAGAACTTCTTGGGGTGCAAATGTTGTTGCGTTCATGTATGAGTGATTAAAAACAGTCAGTTTCAAAGATAAACGCAATTACAAATAAAGGCTAGTGGATATTTTGTATAAATTGTTAATTATATTGTTTGGAAATTTTACAACTAACTTTAGACGTATTATTTCGATTTGCGGGTAATAAAAGCCGCATGATTTGGAGGTAAATTAAATTCACCGTAATTGTAAATGGTTGTAACTTGAAAGCCGATTTTATGAAGTAATTTTACGATTTCTTTTTCTTCGTATAATCGCTGATAATGTACTTCTTCGTCTCGTCTGTAATATTCTCCTATTTGACGAAGAGTTATTATTCTTCTAGTTAATATTTTCTGCTTTTCTTCTTTTCTACTAGTACTATTAGGACTTACGCAATCCGCATATTTTTCTTGTAGGGTGCTGTGACACTTTGAACAATTCTGAAGGTAGTTACAATGTTTTCAGTGTCACGCACCAGCTGAGTATTTTGACAGTTGCGGCCATTCCTAACTATCCAATCTTTTCCTTCTGTAAATCCTTTAGCTGTAGTTCCGGAACTCACCTGTCCCGACGTTGCAATATCGAAAATGAAAATACCTCCAAGATTTAATGAATTATATATAGCAGTTTTCAGTTGGATAGAATACACCCTTCTCCAAGATATCGGAGAGGGGCTGGGGGTGAGGTCTATCAAAGTGTATTGCACTTAACCGAAAAGCGCTATATATGACCAAATAAATCAATTAATCTTTGATTCTAGGCAAAAATAAGGACACTGCATCGCTCTTCGGGAGTTATAGCAAGTGTCCTTTTATGGACTATCTAATCAGTTTACAATCTTATCGACTACGGATTTTTAAACCAGGTATAAACGTGGTCGTTGGAACCTGCAATACCCATACCTACAATGTCATTTACTTTGGTTCCAATAGGCAAAGTATAGCTATAAGGGGTTCTGTACTTGTCTAAATTGTTGCTAGTACCGGAAGAAACCTTTCCATCTTTGTACCAAGCATAAACATGGTCGTTAGAACCTGCTATTCCTATCCCGACAATATCAGAGAATGATTTTCCAGCCGGTAAAGTGTAGTTATAAGGGGTTCTATACTTGTCCAAGTCTCTGCTAGTCCCTGAAGAAACCGTTCCATCTTTATACCATACATAAACATGGTCGTTAGAGCCTGCAATACCCATCCCTACAATGTCCGAGGGACTCTTTCCTGTAGGTAAACTATAGCGATAGCGTTGTCTATACTTGTCTAAGTCGTTGCTACGTCCTGAAGAGACTGTTCCGTCTTTGTACCATACATAAACGTGGTCGTTGGAACCTGCAATACCCATACCCACTATGTCTGAGGCTGTTTTTCCCGCAGTAATAGTATAGTTATACAGCGCTCTGTATTTATCTAAGTCATTGCTGCGTCCTGAACTAACAGAATTAGCTTGGACTGCAGCCATACTAGCAGTACCACAAATTGTTGCCAAAAGTGTTGAAATTAGAAGTCGTTTCATGATAATTAAGTATCTATTTTTTCTACATCAAGCTGTATGCAAATCAAAATTTATTCAACAGCTTTATATTCGTTATTGTGTTGTAGATTAAATAAAGTAGCTATAGGAGAAAATCAGGTCTCAAAAATAATATTAATAGGATAAAATCAGTCACTTACAAATAAAGTGGGTAAAACTCAGATTCTACAATCCTATATACAAGAAATTATATTTTTTAACTTCGCGAGATAGAACTGTATATATTTCGATGCAGTTTGCTTTAAAGTTACTTCTTGCTCTGATTTACCCGCAAGGAAAAGCGCAATACAGATATATCTGACTGCTATAAATAATGGAATTTGATTTTCTATTTCATCTGACATTTTTCTAGTTGTTCTATACCCTTTAATTAAATTTATTTTAATTGCCGAATATTCTGGAATTCCCCAATAATTCGCTAAAATGACCGCTAAATCGTAAATATAATATCCCCATCCAGAATCATCAAAATCTATAGGAATTAAACTACTTTGATGCAAGATAACGTTATTTAAATGCAAATCACCGTGGATGATACCGAAATTGTTTTCCTTACCATTTACAGCTTCAAAATCAATTAAACGTTGATAAACTGACTCAAATAAACTTACTGTTTCTCTATCAAAATATTTATAACCTGAATTTGCATATCCGAAAGCCCCATTTTTTCCAATTAAACTATCAGCATCAAATGTTGGACGATGAAAATTAATAGGTTTTTGCCAATCGGCTATTTTCTTATGAATATGAGCAAATAATTTACCAAGTTTCTCAAACAAACTTATGTCATCAATGTCATGTCCAATAATTGGTGAATCAATCCAGGAAAGTATTGATACAGGTTTAGATATTCCTGAAGCTTCACCGATAGAAACAAAATTATCAGAATTATTATAAATCGGTTTTTGATACGTGTAATTATTGCAGCTAATTAGATATTCAATAATTTTCGCTTCCGATTCTATATCTTTAACTGTATTATTCAATCCACAATATACTCGAACTAAAAAATCACCTTGTTCTGCGGACAATTTATAAGTTGTATTTTCTAAATGCTTGATAAATTTTAGTTTTGGTGATTGAAAACTATACTTTTTGATTGCATTGCTAGCTATTTCTGTGTTGATATTAATTTGTTCTGCTGATGATTCTTGTTTCATAGCTGTAAGAAAGTTTTCACTCATGAATAAATCATATTTTCTTCTTACTAAAGGATTAATTTCTATGGTCAATAGTTTAGTTTCTGTAGTAGATAATGCTCATCCTTTATATATGTATTTTAAGTAGTATTAAGTAAATTGAATCGTATTAGTAAGTGAATCAAATGATAGACATAGCATTATCTTCAATAGTAATCACCGAAAAGTCGTATAGCTAGGTGACTTTATTAATTTAATCTTATTTGTATGCAGACAATATATAAGTTAATCTAATGCTTGACTTTACAAATTGACATTTTACGAATTGAATATTTCACGTCAAGATAATAAGTAATAACACCACCGCAGATAACATATTTTTGGATTAAACCAATGGTTCAACTCACACAGTCAACTCAAACTACAAGCAACCCAGGACGTTTAACAGTTGAAACTGTTGAAATTGCTCCTCAAACTACTGCTATTCGCTGTCTTGATTGGGACAGAGAACGTTTTGATGTTGAGTTCGGTTTACGTAATGGAACAACCTATAATTCTTTCTTAATTGAGAGTGAAAAAATTGCTTTAGTTGATACTTCTCATCGCAAGTTTGAGGAGTTATATATGGAAATAATTACAGGATTAATTGACGTAAGTAAAATAGATTATTTAATTATTAGTCACACCGAACCAGACCATAGTGGTTTAGTAAAAAATATTCTGAAATTAGCTCCTTCTATTACTGTTGTTGGTGCTAAGGTCGCGATTCAATTTTTAGAAAACATGGTTCACCAGCCTTTTAATTCAATGGTGGTGAAAAGCGGACAAAAGTTAGATTTGGGCGACGGACATGAATTAGAATTTGTTTCTGCACCTAACTTACATTGGCCCGATACAATCTTCACTTACGACCATAAAACCAGCACTCTTTTTACTTGTGATGTGTTCGGAATGCATTACTGTGATGACCCCACTTACGATGAAAATTTCAGGACTATAGAAGGTGATTTCAAATATTATTATGATTGCTTGATGGGACCGAATGCACGTTCTGTATTATCGGCTTTAAAGCGGATTGATAAATTAGAAATAGAAACAGTTGCAACGGGGCACGGTCCTTTATTAAAACACTCTATTTCAGAATGGCTGGGACGCTATAAAGATTGGAGTTTAGAGAAAACTAAAAAAGAAACATTAGTAGCTTTATTTTACACAGAAGATTACGGCTATAGCGAAGAATTAGTAAGAGCCGTAGCCCATGGTAGTGACAAAACTGATGTAATAGTAGAATTAGTAGATATTAATAATACCGAGCTTCAAGAAATCCGAGAGATAGTTACACAAGCTGCTGGTATTGTAATTGGAATGCCTCCCCAATCTTCAGATGTAGCTCAAGTCGCTTTAAACACTATTTTAGCTACAGCCCATAACAAGCAAGCAATTGGTTTATTAGAGTCGGGAGGAGGAGAAGACGAACCGATTTATCCTCTACGAAATAAGTTTCAAGAATTAGGATTAACCGAAATCTTTCCCCCGATTTTAATTAAAGAAACTCCCAATCAAATAACCGAACAGCTTTGTGATGAAGCGGGAACAGATATGGGTCAATGGTTGAACCGCGACCGCTCAATTAAACAAATTAAATCTATTGACAACGAGCTAGAAAAATCATTAGGACGGATTAGCACGGGACTATATATAATCACCGCTAAAAAAGGAGAAGTTCAAAGTGCAATGCTTGCTTCTTGGGTGACACAAGCAAGCGTTAAACCATTAGGGGTTGCAATTGCAGTCGCTAAAGATAGAGCAATTGAATCCTTGCTGCACGTTGGAGATAGCTTTGTTTTAAATGTTTTAGAAGAAGGTAAATATCAAGGATTAATAAAACATTTTCTCAAGCGTTTTGCTCCTGGTGCTGATAGATTTTCTGGAGTAAAAACATATCCTGCTCGAACCAATGAATCTCCGATTTTAGCTGATGCTCTAGCTTATATGGAATGCGAAATCACTAGTCGTATGGATTGTGGAGACCATTGGGTAATTTACAGTAGCGTTCACACCGGAAGAGTTGCTCAGGTTAATGCATTAACCGCAGTCCATCACCGCAAAATTGGCAATCATTATTAAATAGGTCAAAGGTTAAAGGTTAGAGGTCAAAGGTTAGAAATTAATAATTATATAAATTTCTCCTTGTCTCCCCATCTCCTTGTCTCCCCATCTCCCCATCTCCCTTTTCCAATTACCAATTACCAATTACCATGTCCACTACCACCACAACTACAAACCGTAAAAGAGATGTCCAGGTTGCTGAAATTGGCAAAGATACGACAGTTTTAAGGTCGCGAACTTGGGAACGATTAAAGTTTGAAGTTGAATATTCTCGTCAAAAGGGAACTACTGCAAATTCTTATCTTATCCAAGCTGATAAAAAAGCTTTAATTGACCCTCCCGGTGAATCTTTTACTGAAATTTATCTCCAGGAATTAAGACAGCATCTAGACCTTAATACCTTAGATTATATTATTCTCGGTCATGTTAACCCGAACCGCAGAACTACTTTGGAAGCATTGCTCCCAATCGCTCCTCAAGCTACTATAATCTGTTCTCGTCCGGCTGCGAATGCACTTAAAACCGCTTTTCCTGAGTGGGAATCGCGGATTCAAACGGTTCGAGAGGATAGTTTAGATTTAGGACAGGGACATGAGCTAAAATTTGTAACTGTACCAACTCCCCGTTGGGCTGATGGACTTTGTACTTATGATTCTGCGACGAATATTCTTTATACAGATAAATTTTTTGGCGCTCATATTTGCGAAGATACCTTATTTGATGAAGACCCGAAAAGTTTAGACGCAGAACGTCGTTACTATTTTGATTGTCTCCATGCACCCCAAGCTAAACAAGTCGAAGTTATTTTAGATAAGATAGCGGTTTTCCCTGCGAAAACATACGCTCCCGGTCATGGCCCAATTGTCAATAACAGACTCAGTCGGTTTACCTATGATTACAATCAATGGTGTGAGAATCAAAAATCTCAGGAATCAACTGTTGCTTTGCTTTATGCTTCTGCTTATGGAAATACAGCAATTTTAGCGGGAGCAATTGCTCAAGGTTTAATTGAAAATGGAGTCAATGTAGAATCCATCAACTGCGAACTAGCAGAGACTGACGAGATTACCCGGATTGTAGAAACTTGCGATGGATTGATTATTGGTTCCCCGACATTGGGTGGTCATGCTCCGACTCAAATTCAAACCGCTTTAGGAATAATTCTTTCCACAGCAGCCAAAACCAAATTAGCAGGAGTTTTTGGTTCCTACGGATGGAGTGGAGAAGCAGTTGATTTAATCGAAAACAAGTTCAAAGATGCCAATTATCGCTTAGGATTTGAATCAATTCGAGTCCGTTTTACTCCTACACCTCAAATTCTCAAAGAGTGTCAAGAATCTGGTGCATTATTTGCTCAAAATTTGAAGGAAGCTAAGAAACTGCGTACTCCCACTCAAGTTATTACAGAAACCCATATCGGTCGTACCGAACAAGCAGTAGGAAGGATTGTTGGTTCCTTGTGTGTTGTAACAACTCGCGACGGAGAGACAGATAAAGGTGTATTAACTTCTTGGGTATCTCAAGCAAGCTTTAACCCACCAGGAATAATGATTGCGATTGCTGACGAACAAAATGCAGATTTGATATCTAATCTTGGCGATAAATTTGTATTGAATATTCTCAAGGAAGGTAGAAATGTGCGTCGTTATTTTTCTCGTCATAGTACGTTAGGGGATAATCCATTCGTCAATCTTTCTACAAAAACTGCTGATAATGGCTGTCTCGTTCTTACCGAAGCATTATCTTACTTGGAATGTACCGTACAAAATCGAACTAAATGCGGTGAAAGATGGTTAATTTATGCGGTAGTTGATAACGGTGAAGTCTTTGAAAATGAAGGTTTAACTGCTGTTGAACATCGGAAATCTGGGAGTTATTGTTAATTTAATCGAAGAGAAGATAGGAGATAGAAAGAATTGATTTATTAGTCGTTTCATTAATTTTGAATGGTTTGTTTTCTCCTAACTGCCGGGAGACGTAGCAGTGCTACGTCTCTACAAACCGTCGAAATTATTACTTAATAATCCATTTTTTCCAATCAACATTATTTTCTTCACATGGTTGATATAATTCTGGATTACCAGATACAAGTACTTCAGCAATCATTTCCATCGATTTAGTTCTACTCGGCATAGAAAATTCAGAATTAGGGTTATGTATATCGGGATGGTGCCAATTATCTAGTTGAATAATTTGAGATAATTCTTGAGATACTATTTCTCTAAATTCTGTTTCAGTTGCTAGAATTTTTGTCCGATATTTGTTTACAAGATGAATCATTAAATCAAAATCAATATAATCTGATAAATGAGGATTTCTCTCAATTTCACTTAAATTAATAATGAATTTTTCGTCACGAATCATTACCGATATAGATTCGGGGATTTCATCATCATCTTCCCACACATCAAATCCTTCGTCACAAATAATTCCAGCTACAGATATATCTTGATAATCTTCTTCTTTGCTTCTTTCTAGTTCACCTAAAGTATGTTTAACCGGAAAATAAGTAGCGAAAGGTTCATTTATCAAAATTCTGCTTCCAAATGCAGAAATCATTAGCACTGGTTCAACACCATTTAAACTATACCAACTAACAACTTGTTCTATCGCTAAAGCCCAATCTTCATCGTTTCTGAATCCGGTTAGACGAGCAGTTATCATATCGTAATGAATATTATCAAAGCCCGGAAAATTAAAACAAGCAGCTGCTTCATCAAGACATTTAAGAATATCTTCTGTATTAAAATTTTTCATCTGATATCAAATATATTTTATTCAAATATGATTCAGCGATAATCACTACATTAATCTTTCACTAAAATTGTTATTTCTAATATAAATCATGATTTGCTCCATCGATTTATACCTATGATTAACCCCCGTGAAATTTACGATTTAATGTTAGATTATGGCAATAAAAATATTCAAATTAAAGAAATTATTATCGGTTTAACTTGGACTTTATGTTTAGCTGAAGGTGCTGGTTTATGCATGAGTCCGGGAACAGTTACCCGAACTTTACCTTTCTCCGGAACTTTAGTAGATAAATCGATTTCCGATTTAGCTCCTTGGTTGCGCTCGTGGAATCCTTTTCAAGCAACTATAGGAATGGCAGCGATTAATTCTATTATAAATACTGATTCAAATTTACCCGATACTGGTACGCTTTTATCTCCCGATAGTTCGGCAAATTTAGCGGTATTCGAGCATTTTTTACCTCAAATTCGCAACAAAAACGTTTGCATTATTGGACGCTATCCGGGATTAAATAAATACTCTTCAGAAATGCAAATGAAAGTAATAGAACTGAATCCGGGAGCGGAAGATTTTCCCGCACCAGCTTCAGAATATTTGCTACCAGAAGCCGAATGGGTATTTTTAACTGCTACTTCTATTGCGAATAAAACCTTTCCCCGTTTGGTTCAATTAGCTAAAAATTCCAAATTAGTTTTAATGGGACCAACTCTTCCTTGGTTACCAGATTTAAAACAAATGGGAATTGATTATTTAGCAGGAATTAAAGTTACTAATTTACCAGCTTTGAAACAAACAGTTGCTGAAGGTGGTGGTGTGAGAATCTTTGAAAATGGTATTCAATATAGTGTAGTGGAATTGTGAATAATTAAGGTTAGAGGTGAAGAGTTAGGAGTTAGGAGTTAGGAGTTAATTATTTACTGATAACTGCTCACTGCTAACTGTTAACTGTTAACTATTTAAAGCGGAAATCTACTATGTAGCTGTTTACATTCTGCTTTTAGTATTCCCGATTGGATTTTTATAGAAGCTGGAGATTTAGCCATTACTTCTTCACATGACATATTAATCATGTTGGGGTTGTAATCCTCTTCAAAATCGGAAGCACCTACACCATAAACGATTTCGGAAATACCACCCCAAAAAATTGTCGCTGCACACATTGCACAGGGTTCGCAGGTAGAATACAGCGTATATCCCGGTTCTAGAGCAGCAGTTTTTAAGCGGGTAGTTAATTTACGTAAAACGTTCACTTCAGCGTGACAGGTTGGGTCAGCGTCGGATTCTACAGTATTACCCGCTCGCTCAACAATTTCGTTATCCTTTACAATCACCGCACCGAAAGGAGTTTCGCTTTTCTCAGCTTCGGCGATCGCCATTTGCATTATTTCTTCAGAAGTCATGCGATTTTGGATTTTAGATTTCAGATTTTGGATTAAGTTATCGGTTAGCAGTTATTAGTCATCAGTTACCAGTTGTTCACCCGAAAGGTATGGATCGTCAATTATCAGTGATTGAAACAAGTAATTTTCGTTCTCACTGGTCACTGGTCACTGCTCGATGTCAACTGTTAACTGTTAAATTACGACTATACAATCATAGGAGTAATTGTTAACTATTATGATAATAGACAGTTTCAGGGCTAAATTGCGTAAGGAAGCGGAAATTTGGCGAGATGAGGGAATAATAGAGGATTCGCAATACGAGCAATTATCTCAACGATATCAGTTTGATAGCTTGGATAATGTTGCTCAAGACCGCTTTATTTTCATTTTGATTGGAGTCGGTTGTATACTTGTTGGTCTGGGAGCAATTACTTTTGTCGCTGCAAATTGGCAATCATGGTCGCGTGAAGTAAAGTTAGTTTTATTATTAAGTCTATTTTTTGCCACAAATATTATTGGTTTCTTCTTGTGGAGAGAACCTGTTTTTGATAATGCAGGTAAAAAACGACGACAGCGTAAACGAATATTCGGACATGGTTTATTACTTTTAGGAGCTTTACTTTTAGGCGCAAATATGGCGTTTATGGCGCAAACATTCCACATGAGCGGTTCGGATTATGAACTGTATTTATTTTGGGGAATGGGTGTTTTGGTCATGGCTTATGGTTTGCGCTTGGCTTCTTTGGGAGTTTTTTCGTTAATATTAATAGGTATTGGATATTTTAGTGGATTAAGTGATTTATGGTATTCAGCGAGTGAATATTCTTTGTCAATGTTAATGCTAAAAAATATGCCAATTCTTTGGTTAGCATTATTTGTTCCTTTGGCTTATCTTTGTCAGTCGCGATGGATTTTTGCACTATCTACATTTCTTTTTGCTATTTCCGTGCAATTTAATTCCAATAGATATTATTACCCATATTGGATTAAATCTTTTGCTTTCGCACTTCCACCAGCATTCTTGTGGAGTTACGATGATTTACTATTCTATAAAGTTAATCAAAGATGGTTTCAATCGGTAGCGCGAAATTTTGCACTGTTATTTTTCAGTGTTTTATTTTATGTATTTTCCTTTAGGATGTATTGGCGATTTTCCTCTGAGATATCTAGCGATAATAACTCAATATTAAATATATTATTGTTCATAGATTTGGGGATTATTACTCTACTAGCCGTCTATCAATGGTTTAATTTATTGCGTCCGAAACCCAATTCTAAACAAAAGAATATCGATATAACTAATATTGGTATTGGTATTTTTACTGCTTCAGCAGCTTTTGCACCAATATGGAGTCAACATTTTGCTGAAACATCGGTTTTAGCAATTATTATTTTCAATTTGTTTTTGGGTATATTAGCTTGTGGAATGATTCGTCAAGGATTGCAATCAAATAAAAGACGCGCTTTTTGGGGAGGAATGATATTATTAACGCTGCAAATCATCACCCGAATGTTGGAATACGATACAGCTTTATTACTTAAATCTTTAGTTTTCATCTTATGCGGTATTGCTGTTATCGGTGCAGGATTATGGTTTGAAAGACATTTGAATTCAGTGAGCAGTGAACAGTGAGCAGTTATCAGTTTAGAGCTACAACTAACAACTAACAACTAATAATGAAACCTTTTCCAGAAGAATCTTCAGAACAAGAACTAATTCCTGATTTCAAAATAAATCCATCCGTAAAGAATAAACCAATACCAATTTTAGGGTTTATAGTTCCTTTAGTAATTCAAGCTGGTTTACTTTTCGCGATACCAGCCCAATCAACTTACACTTACCTTACTGGTAGAACCGTAATTTTACAAACTGTACCTGTAGACCCTTACAATATTTTAACTGGTTATTACCAAATTTTGCGCTATGAAATTTCAACTAGAAGCACTTTAGAAAAACTTCCTGGTAGCAAAGAGATATTAAAAGATAGAAAAAGTTTTTACGTAATTCTTGAAGAAGAAAAATCTAACAATAAAGAAATTCCTCAAGCATGGAAACCAATACGCTTAACTGAAAAATTTCCCGATTCTCTTCCCGATAATCAAGTTGCTTTAAAAGGTGAATATAAACGGGGTCAGCTTAAATATGGTTTAGAAAAATATAATATTCCAGAAGACCAACGCAATAAAATTAATAACAATATATCCCAAGCTAGACAAAGTACAAGAGAAAATCAGAAACAACCCATCGTCGTAGAAATCAAAGTTGACTCACAGGGTAAAGCGGTTCCGGTGAGTCTGTGGGTCAAAGAAAAAAATTATCGGTTTTAACAGTTATCAGTTATCAATTATCACCTCTGTTTGCTTATATAGCAGTTTTTCGTTGAGGTCGATACA
Source organism: Calothrix parasitica NIES-267 (assembly GCF_002368095.1). Classification (GTDB taxonomy): domain Bacteria; phylum Cyanobacteriota; class Cyanobacteriia; order Cyanobacteriales; family Nostocaceae; genus Rivularia; species Rivularia parasitica. The sequence goes on from NZ_AP018227.1 coordinate 8,782,291, forward strand.
CCTGAAACCTCACCCCGTCCTGTCGGACACCCCTCTCCTTATTAAGGAGAGGGGAAGGGGGTGAGGTCAATCTGTAATTGAAATTGTTCACTGATAACTGTTCACTGTTCACTGTTAACTGTCTTCATTACGTAATGTAAAAGCTGCACCAAAAGCTGCTCCCGCTCCTGCTAATAAACCGGTACTCATTCCCTGTAACGTTTTACTAACAGGGTCTTGGGTCAAACATTCGTTTGTTACTTCAGTAGCATTCATACATATGGTACTTTCAGCCCAGCTAGAAGTACCTCCGAGTACTACACCAGCGATGCTACAGGAAACAACCAATAGTAAAAGTTTTTTGTCTTTTCTATCCATAGATAGGTTTTTTTAAAATCTTAAGGAATACTTTCTTAATCTAATGTACATAAAAGTTAACCATTTGTCAGTACGGTTTGTATAAAAGATGCACATTTTTTTTCAATCGTCACAGACTTTCTCGCAGATTACTACTCCGGGGAATCACTTCCCGGTCGGATAACCCACATTTTGACCAGTGTCACAAACCCGGTTTCTTTCAGACTTTCACGATTAGAAACCGGGTTTATTTAAGCTTGTTGAGTATGTGTCTTGAAAAGTTGTTCTTAGAGGATGTTTGAAAAGTCTAATTATATACTTTACCTGGCGACTGTAAGTCGCGGCTACACAAACTAAACCCAGCGACCTGGGTTAAGAATCAGTTAGTCCACGGAGGTGGACTTCGCCGGTGTAGTAGCGGTTTTAACCGCCGGATACTTTTAAAACATCCTCTTAGGGTTTACCTCAAGACCACACTATTCCCTATTCCCTATTCCCTTCCTTTTCACTCTAGCTATTTTTTCTTATACCTAATATGCTTTTTTCACTAATTAAATAAGTTTTTGCAATTTATTCTGAATATCTTACCGCACTACAAATCCTGATATTAAAAAGAGTTTTTTTACAGCCATACTTGATAAGTAATTTCTCCAAAATTACTAAAATAATTTTATGAAATGTCTACTGTGTAAGCAATCTAGATGATAAATACTTATTCAAAAAAATTAGGTAACTTAATTAGCAAATAACAATTTTACTAGTATAAAATTATAGCCACAACAAATATTTTACTTATAAATATAGTCATTTATCCGTAAAAATCGATATATACAAAATTAAAAACATGCATTTTACAAAAACCACTTTTTATGAGCATTTATGCTTTTTATTTTTTCAATAAATATAGAAGTTGAATAAACTCATAAAACACTTTTATATAGGTATTTTTTCATAAGTATTTATCCATATTTTTTATATATAGAGGTATATCAAACAACTTGAAAGCTGAATATTAATTGTTAACAATAAAAGTGTCAGGTTGAAATCAGTGTGCGTTTATCGAATTCATTTACAGGAGACAATTGCTCATGAATGATTTCGACATGTCACTTAACAACGAATCATCTTTAACTGCAAAACCTCAAGAATTAGTTCCGTCTGCTGCGTTAGAACAGACAGATTTAGTCTCTGAAGATTCATCCTTATCCTCTAATTCTTCGATGCTACCGACTTTAGAAGCAGATATTCTCCGGTACGAAGCAGAAGAATTAAACTTAAGTAACTATCAAATAGAATCCGGTGATGCTTCTTCTGATGGTAAACATATTTCTCTGTTAGGTTCCGATAGCAACACTGGGACAGCAACAGGAGTTTTTAATGGAGAAGCTGGAACATACGAAGTAAATGTAGGTTTCTACGATGAGGATGATGGAGTTTCTTCTGCAAAGGTAACAGTTGCAGATGACGCTAAAAACTTCAAATTTGATAAAGACTTACCCGGTAGTGGTGCTGTTGAAAAAGCTCTAACATCTCGTGTAACTCATTCAAAGATTGACTTACAACCGGGAGATATTTTCAAGATTGAGGGTAAGTCAAATTCTGGAGAACTTGCTCGTTTTGACTATATAGAATTTGCACCAATGGTTTCGGGGTCTGAATCAAAGAACCAAACAGATAAAGAAACCCCAGGTAATACAGGTGATAAGAGCGAAGGGGAAACACCAATTGATTCCTCAGATGACAAAAACTCGGGAGAAAACACCTACTATGTTTCACCAAACGGCAGCAATAAGAACCCAGGTACAAAAAATCAGCCTTGGAAAACTGTGAATCACGCGGTTCGGGAAGACTCTGCTGTAAAAGCTGGGGACACTATATTAGTACAACCCGGTACATACACTGAATTGATTACCCTTGAAAAATCTGGTAATGAAAAACTCGGTCATATTACCTTAAAAGCCGATGGTGATGTAACTCTACGGGACCCCGACCCAAAAAAAGGTGGCTTTAGAGAGGGGGTGATTCAATCTGCTAATCAGGGTCACTGGATTATCGATGGTTTCCGAATTGAAAATACATCTTGGGCTGGTATTTCGCTACGAGACGCAAACAACATGATTGTGCAAAACAATCATACTTTTGAAACTGGTGCTTCCGGTATCATCGTTTTACCTGAAAGTTACTACAAAGGTGGAGATGCTGAAGTAACTAGCAAAAATATTAAAGTTCTCGACAACAAGATTGAACGAGCTAATAGTCGATGGACTGGTAGAGGAGATACCAGAGGTACCCAAGAAGCATTAAGTATTTGGGGTGTGGATGGTTTTGAAGTTGCCAATAATATTGTCAAAGAAGCAACACGTGAAGGTATTGATGTGAAAACCGGTTCTCGTAATGGCTCCATCCACAATAATACTGTCACTGGTATGGCGAAAATCTCTGGAACTCCTGGAGGTTACAATGGTGGTCCTGCTATCTATGTTGAAGGAAATCGAGCCGATACCTTTAACATTGACATCCATAGCAATACTGTCTATGGAAATGTTTCAGAAGGAATTACAATTGCTGATGAAGTTCCAAACCAAGGTGATGTTAAGGATATCCGCGTTTACAACAATCTCGTTTATGGAAATGGCAAGTTAGGTGTAAACAGTGGTGCAGGGATTTCGGTAACTAGTAACGTTAGCGATGTTGAAATCATTAACAATACGGTAGCTAAGAATGTTCAATCGATTGTGATTGATGGTAGCGATTATACTAAAGGTGATAAAATTTCTGGCGTTACAGTGCGTAATAATATCTTCGCTGATGCTAAATTCCGTAATGGTTTAATTGAAGATGCAGAAGATGTTGTACTAGATAACAATCTGTTTACAGATAAGTTTGAAGAACTCTATGAAACAGGAAATGGACTCAAGAACTTTAAAGAATCAAACAATAGCGAAGTAAAATCGGCTGGTTTCTTGAATTCAAAAGGTAACGATTACCGTTTATCTTCTAATTCCCCTGCAATTAATAAAGGTTCCGATTCAATCCCCGATTATGCTGCTAAAGATAAAGATGGAAAAAAGCGGTTAGCTGACAAAGCTCCCGATATCGGTGCTTATGAGTATCCGAATTCAAAATAGCTGATGAATAAATCTTCAACCTAAAAATACCACTTTTCTACCCCTCTCCTTAATAAGGATACTGTTGGTCATCCAGGGGTGATACCTATTACGCGACGATTTTTCCTTGTTCCGGTAGATGTAGAGACGCGATATATCGCGTCTCTACAAGTCAACTTGCGGGTAAACGATGGGTCTACCATTCGTCAGCAGTATCCTTAATAAGGATAGAGAAAGGAAATGAAGTTCCCTATCAGCTTCTACCAAATCTAACTTTTCCTCAAAAACTTGATTAAATATAAAGGTGGAGCAAATACCCAAAATACAGTAATAAATAACATTACTATCAAATAAATAAACTTATCTTCTGGATATAGACTAGGGTTAAAAAGCTTAAACCTTATCCAATTAATTAAAAAAGATATAGAGAATAAAGAATATATAATAATTAAAATTTTAAATGCACCTACGCTTTCTATATTCATAAAACTATATATCTACAATCATGAATATTCTACAAATTTACTATTCTATTTTCTGAATATCTTCTAATCTTGCTAATAAAAGGTCGCTGATAATTACACCCATCAACTTGGAATTTTTATCAAATACCGGTACAGAATAACTTGTTAACAAAATATCTTCACCTGCTTTCCCAATATCAAAATAAGGAGCGCTCCAAACTGGTTTTTCTTGCTTTACCGGAACATCATACCAAACTGCATTAGCATACATAAACTCTTTTGCAATATCTTTCTTTTTAAATCCATTATTATCTCTTAACACAACAGGACAAGAGCATATTATTTCAGGTAAGAAAGCAAACGCACTAGCAAATATTTCAGGGTTGTTTTGTAAGTGATTTTTTAAAGTATTAAAAATATAATCGATATCAGAAGGAATATGTCCAAAAGAAGAAACTAATTCTTCGGTAGCTTCTTGTATGACTTTCCTTGTTTCCTCTTTACGATTAACTACTGCTTTATCTTTAAAAATAGCAAAATAGCTTTTTAAATACGAAACATCAAACTTCACATTTTGAAATATGTTATTCATTTTTTACTGATGCTATTTCTGATTTTTTGAATGAAGGAATGATGCACCGCTACTAATAATTAGTAAGGTGCATCATGCTATATAAAATATCGGCATCTCTAAAATATGAGATACCTAGGATTGCTGAAATCTAGCTGAATTCGAGAACAGAAGGGAAGAAAAGAGGAATTAATCTCTTAATTATTAATATCACACAAAGAGTTTGTAGAATAAAAAAATCATTTCAAAAAAGATATATTTATGCGAATTTTTGATAAATCTTTAGATGTGTAATATATTTTTCTTCTTAAGCAAATAAAATTATATCATATTTTATATTCAAATTTATATTATGATTAATTGATGATAACTATATAAAAACCAAGACAAGCACTCAGAATTTCTAAGTGCTGGTGTGCTTTTCCCTGTTGTCTGTTTCCTGACTTATAAAGTATTACTTACAACAAACGTAGCTGCGTATTTTCTTTGTCTGCTGGAGTATTAGTATCTGAACTATGCTGATTATCCAAGGAATCTAATAAGTCTTCATCATCATCACCTAATAAGTTGTGTGCTGCTTGCATCATTGAATCAGCTATATCTTGAAGGTCTTCACGGTTATTCAAGTAAGTTTTCAATGCTTCCATTGGGTCAATACTGCTACTAGTACTCAATTCGGGAACTCTAGGACGAGCTAACTGACTTACTAATTCCGGGTGAATGGTATAAGTATGGGCTGGACTTAATATTTCCTGTAACGAAGAATTATCGATTAAATCTAGCTGTTCCGAACGAAGCTTGTAAACCAATCTGACAACAGCATCTTCAATATTATTTTTGGCTACAGATTTTGCTATCTTATCTAAAGGGTCTTCGGTTTTTGATACATCAACTTCAATGGTGCGGAAAACGCGAACTTCTAGGGGACAAAATTCCCATTTAGCGTTACCCGACTCAACTTCAACCATTACATAGCCTTTGTCTTCCTTCTCCTCGCTGAAATCAACCCGCTCAATGCTTCCGGGATATATTACCGGGGGTCTGTTCGACTTATTCAAATTTTGATGACGATGCACGTGTCCTAAAGCGACATAATCAAAGCAGGGACGTGTCAGCAGAGATAAAGGAAGAGTAAAACCCTTTCCTACCGCTAAAAAACGTTCCGCTCCCAAGTTTGCATTATCAGCCATTAAATGAGCTAAAAGTACGATTGGTATATCCGGGTCGAGACGACGGATTTCCCCTTCCAATACTACTTGTAAGCGTTCGGTTAACAGTTCATTGATTTCCCCAAGGGATAAACCCTGAGTTTCTTGACGAGTCATCAAAGCAGAACGAGTTAACCAAGGTAAAGTAATTACCTGCACTTCACCACTACGAGTTTGAATATTATGCGTATCTAAAGTGTCTCCAACAATAACCCCAGGCACACCTAAAGTACGGTAAATACACAGACTAGCTCCACCTTGTCCTTGAGAATGCTGATCGTGATTTCCCACAAGTAATACAGTCGGAATCTGAGCATCTACCAAGCGGCGAAACTGACTCGCAAACGCTTGCTGTACATAGGGTGGAGGAGTTGCATCCGGGAAAGCATCCCCACCAAACAACACCAAATCAACTTCTTCTTCGATAGCACGGTCAATACATACAGATAAAGTACTGACAAAATCTTCCAATCGGCTATTCAAACCAGTTTCCGGATTGATACGTCCGTGGGTAAAGCCACTTCCCATATGGATATCGGAAAGATGTAGGATTTTAATCATAATTAGTGATTAATTGTTAGTTGTTAGTGGTTTAATTAAACTTTCACCAAATTATCAATATAAATCGAAATTAAAAAAGACGTTGCATTGCAACGTCTCTACATCATTTATATGTACCATTATTTATAAAAAGCGGTACAATTTTTTCTTAAAAATCTGAACTCCTAACTCCAAACTTCTAACTTCTAAATATGAATTCCACACTCGGTTTTACCGCTACCTCTCCATCTTCCATCGCGTTCGCTTTCACCTTCGGCTACTTTGGTAGTGATAGGTTCATCTCCAATACTGGGATAACCTTGGTCGTGTAAAGGATTGTAAATTACTTTATGTTCTTCTACAAACTCCCAGGTTTCTTTACGAGTCCAGGTAGCTAAAGGATTAATTTTGAGACGACCTTTTTTATCTAATTCAAAAATTGGCATATTTGCACGAGTTGGTGCTTGGTCTCTTCTGCGTCCGGTTATCCAAGCAACGGTATCAAGCTCGTCTAAACCTCTTTGTAAGGGTTCGATTTTAGTCACATCGTGAAATTTCAGAATGTCTTTATCCCAAAGTGCTTCACCGTACTTAGCGGTAAAAGCTTCGCGACTATCAACTTCCTCGTTTTTATAAACTTGCAAATTAACTTTATAAAGCTGCTTAACTTTTTCCACTAATTCCAAAGTTTGGGGGAAATGGAATAATGTATCTAGAAAAATTACAGGTGAGTGCTGTTTAAGTTCGCGATAGAGAATGTCAGTGATGACAATATCATCCACATTAAAAGCACTGGTTTGCACTAATCCACTAGGAATATTCTCCGCAGACCATGCCAAAATTTCTCTTGGATGAGCAGTTTCATATTTTTGGTTCAACTCTTCCAAGTTGAAATCACTCTTATTGGTAGATGCGGTCGAAGTAGTCATAACAATTAATCGCTCAAATGCTTGCATCGTAAGGATAATGTAATTCTACCGCACAAAGGCACATATTCCGGTCGGGATTAAGCAGTTAACAGTTATCAGCGAACAAATAACAATATTTGTAGCTGATTCAATTAATTAACTTAGTATTAAACGATATTAATTTTGAAGGCTTAAAGTATTCCTAGCATCTTGCTCGCTAGAGTTCTCAAGCGAGCAAAATGCGAGGACTACGCTCAAAGAAAACCGGTTTCTAGTCGCTAAAGCATGAATATTTTGTTGTGAAATTATGACTGATTACTGTTCGCTGTTCGCTGTAAAGTGATTGCTCTAGGAATTACTAAGTAAGTTTGCGTAATTTTAAGTTTTGAAATGATTTTGTAGATAATTGTACGGAGATTGATATTCTGAGAGAATGTTAAAAAAATTAATGGTTTTGAAATATGAAGGAATCAAAAGCTCCCAATCCACTTAAAGAATCATTGCTCATGGGTACTTTAATGATGATTACTGGTGCGAGTGTAATCACTATCATGAATATGTTTTAAGGTAAAAAAGATAAAATATTTTTTTGGTCAATATAAAATTACCTGACCCCTCTCAAGTTACGAGTGGGGTTTTTAGATTTTATATTTTGGATTTTATAGCATTACATAATGTCGATTGAGGAATTAATCAAGACCACTACCTATGATTATTAAACCTTTGACCTTTGACCTTTGACCTTTGACCTTTGACCTTTGGGCTTATAGCAATTATTTATGAATAATAGGAATTTCAATCATAAAATTAGTACCTTTTCCAGGTGTAGATTCACAAAACAATTTTCCACCATGTTTTTCTACAATAATCTGGTAGCTAATTGACAAACCCAACCCGGTACCTTTCCCTACTTCTTTAGTGGTGAAAAAAGGGTCAAAAAGTTTTGATGTTACATTTTTAGGGATACCCGAACCGTTATCTGAAATACATATTTGAGCGATATTCTTATTTATTTGTTTTGTGTAAATAGTGATTTGAGGAATGAAGTTTTCAGAAAAATTATTTTTGTTAATTTCTTCTAGCGCATCTATTGCGTTGACTAAAACATTCATAAATACCTGATTTAATTGAGAAGGATAACATTCAACTAAAGGAAGATTTCCATATTCTTTGACAACTAAGATACCATTGATATGAGGTTTAGGCTTCAACCGATTTTGTAAAATCATTAACGTAGAGTCTATCCCTTCATGAATATTGACTTGCTTGAAATCAGCTTCATCCAAACGAGAAAAGTTACGTAGCGATAAAACAATTTCTCGAATTCTTCTGCTACCTTCTTCCATTGAGCGAAGAATATTGTTCAAATCTTTTTCGACAAAATCAAGTTCTATAATTTCAATTTCTTCTTGAATTTCTGGTACTGGATTTGGATAATGTCTTTGATATAAGTTTAAAAGTCCGATTAAATCTTTGGTATGTGCATCAATAAAGGAAAGGTTTGCATGAATAAAGTTTGCAGGGTTATTAATTTCATGAGCGACACCTGCGACCATCTGACCTAAACCAGACATTTTTTCTGTTTGAATTAGTTGTGCTTGAGTAAGTTGTAATTGTTTAAGGGTTTTTTCTAACTCAATTGCTTTTTCTTGTACATAAAGTTCTGCTAATTTACGCTTAGTTATATCAGTTGCGACACCCAAAAATTGTTTGACCTTGCCATCTTTGTGACGAGCAAAAACAGTTCGTCTATCGTAAAGCCAGCGGTATTCACCATCTGAATGTTTGACACGATATTCTAATTCTAAAATATCTCTATCAGCAGCACCAATAACTTTTTGTCTTTGAAAAATAATTTTTTTTAAATCTTCTGGATGGGTTATCTTGGGCATTAGCTTGTCTCCCCAAGCTTTAATTTCTTTGTCAGAGTAACCAAGAGTAATAGTAATTTGTTTATTTGCGTAAATATTTCGTTCTTCTTCAATATCGTAGATATAAAGTGTATTTGGAATAGAGTCTGTAATACTTTGAATAAAATGTTGACTAGCTTTTAGTTTTTCTTCTGCTTGTTTGCGTTCGGTAATATTTAGAGTAGTTCCTATTAATCGATAAACCTGACCTTGAATATCTTTGATGGGGTTAAGAGTTGTTAAAAAGCACATTTCTCGACCTTGCAATATCAAAATTTCTTCATAAGTAATTGCTGTACCCGTTTCTATACATTTTTTACATTTAGGATATATATCTGCTGCTGCTTCTTGACCAAATAATTCTTTTACTGTTTTACCAACAACTTCAGCAGCAGATAAACCCATCATCCGCAGTCCATAATAGTTGATACCTACACAGCGTAATTCGTCACCTTCAACATCAAGGACGTAGATATTATGTTCCAATCCATCGTAAATGCTGCGTAGAAATTGTTCTTGTTCTCGTAATTTTGCTTCAACTTTTTTCTGTTCAGTAATATCAATTGTAAAACCGTACCAAATGATAGAATTATCCGATTGTAATTCTGGTTTAGAAACACCTTTCAGCCATCTTTGTTTACCATTTTTAGTAGAAACTCGATATTGATGTTTCCAGATTTTAAGAGTTTGTGCAGATGTGATAATACTCTGTTGTAATTGCGGTAAATCCTGCGGATGAACAGCATCAAAAACTAATTTGCTATTCTGCATTGCTTGTGATGCTTTAATTTCATAAATTTCTTCGCATCCTGAAGAAATATAGGGAAATGACATCCTACCGTCTGGATGTAAACAAAATTCGTAAATCATTCCCGGTGTATTATCAGCCAGTTTTTTTAATCTTGCTTCTGTTTGATAAAGTGCAGCGGTACGTTCCTCGACTCTCATTTCTAACTCTTCATTAAGTTTTTGTAGCGCTTCTTCGGCTTGTTTTTGTTGGCTAATATCAACTATGCAGCCATCCCATAAAATAGATTTACCTCGTTGTAATAACGGTTTAGCAACACTTTTTAACCATTTCTGTTTACCACTTACAGTTGTAATTCGCCATTCATATTCCCAATTTTGTAAAGTTTGAGCAGAGCTAGCAATTGCTTGCTTTAACTTTGGCAAATCTTCGGCATAAATCATCCTAAACAACAAGTTGGCATCGTTATACATCTTTTCTGGCTCAACTTCCAAAATTTCCCAACACCCAGAAGAAACGTAAGGAAAATATATCGAATCATCGGGATTTAGTTGAAACTGGTAAATCATCCCTGGTACGTTATCTGTTAATCGGGAAAGACGCATTTTGCTTTCCTGTAACTGTGCTGTACGCTGTTTAACCTTAGTTTCTAATGTCTCATTTAATTTTTTGAGGTTTTCTTCTACTTGTTTTCGCTGGGTAATATTTTCGTAAGTACCAAAAATTCCCACCACATTACCTTCACTATCCCGTAAAGGAATTTTATTTGTATCTAACCAAAAAAGGTTTCCATCTGCTTGTACTTGAGTTTCGATAATATTGAGTTCGGGTACAGCACTATCCATAACCCGCTTATCGCATTCCCGAAAGAAATCTGCTTCTTCCTGCTTCCAAGGTAAGTCGTAATCGCTTTTACCCACTATATTTTCTGGTTCACCCACACCAGCGTCTTTAGCAAAATTGCGGTTACAGCCCAAATAAACCGAATTCCTATCTTTCCAGAAAACGGAATGGGGGATATTGTCTATCACTAATTGAAATAATTGTTGCGACCATTGTAATTCTGTTTTTAGTTGTTGATTTTCTTGTACAAGAGATTCATAAATACTTTTATTAATAGTGATAGAATTTTCGTTCATAGCGAACACCCAACTTAACATTACAGTCCCTAAAATTTATAGTTCCCAAATTTCAGCGAACAGTTAAAGAGTTAGGAATAGGGAATAGGGAGTTAGTTATTTATTATTTTCTCCTTGTCTCCCCATCCCCAATTACCCATTACTCATTCCCATTACCCACTACCAAAATTATGAAAATAATCTTATACAGCAAACCGGGGTGTCATTTGTGCGAGGGTTTGCAGGAAAAGTTGGAAACTATAATGCAAGCTCCAGATTTGGCTTCTCTAGATTTGGAGGTGCGAGATATTACGACTCGCGAAGATTGGTTTGCTGCTTATCAGTATGAAGTACCTGTACTGTGCGTACTAAAAGATGATAATTTACAGACAATTCCGCGTCCTTCTCCCCGTACTTCTGTTACTCAGCTTGAAAAAACTCTCCGGAAGTATATTTAAGTGTTTGTATATCGTGAAAAATGTTGCAGAATAAGCGCAAGCAATGCGTGTGACGAGGATTACGAAATGAAACTGCGTGAATTACTTGGTGCTATTGATGGTATATCGCAATTACCCCAACATCCCGCGATGGATGCTGAGGTAAAAGGTTTGACAACAAATTCCCATGCTACTAATGTTGGGGATGTGTTTATTGGAATGCCGGGGACGCGGGTTGATGGTGGAGATTTCTGGGAAAGCGCAATTAAGGCTGGTGCGATTGCTGCTGTTATTTCTCCCCAAGCTGCCGAAAAGTATCCTCCCCTTGCTCCTCCTTTCCAGGAAGGGGTCGATGGAAATTCTCCTTTGGTTATCGTAGCTGCTGATATGACCAAAGCTTGTGCTCAATTAGCTGCGGCTTTTTATGATTATCCCGGACAAAAATTAAAGTTAATTGGGGTTACGGGAACGAACGGTAAAACTACAACCAGTCATTTAATTGAATATTTTCTATCGAAAGCTGAACTACCTGCTGCTTTGATGGGGACTTTGTATACTCGCTGGAAGGGTTTTGTCCAAACTGCTGCTTACACTACTCCGTTTGCAGTTGAATTACAAAAACAATTAAAATCCGCTCTCGATGCTGGTAATGAATACGGAACTATGGAAGTAAGTTCCCATGCTTTGGCTCAGGGAAGAGTTTTGGGCTGCAAATTTGATGTTGCAGTATTTACAAATCTGACTCAAGACCACCTTGATTACCACAAGGATATGGAGGATTATTTTGCAGCAAAAAGCTTACTATTCGGTTCCGATTATCTCGTAGGAAGAGCAATCATCAACGCCGATGACGCTTATGGTCAACGGTTAATCAAATCTTTAAGTGACAGTAGGGTGTGGAGTTACAGCGTTAACGATTCCACAGCCGATTTATATATGAGCGACTTGAGGTACGAACCCAATGGAGTTACAGGTACTTTACATACTCCCAAAGGTGACGTAGCTTTCAGTTCACCCCTAGTCGGACAATTTAATTTAGAAAATTTATTAGCTGCTGTAGGAGCCGTTCTAAACTTCGATTTAGATTTACAAATGATAGCTGCCGCGATACCTCAATTTGAGGGAGTTCCCGGACGCATGGAAAGAGTACAAATAGACTCAAAGCAAGATATCAGCGTGATTGTAGATTACGCTCACACTCCCGATAGTTTAGAAAACTTGTTAAAAGCATCACGTCCATTTATTCCGGGTAAAATGATTTGTGTATTCGGTTGTGGTGGAGACAGAGACAAAACCAAGCGTCCCAAAATGGGTAAAATCGCCGCTCACTTAGCTGATTTAGCAGTGGTAACTTCCGATAATCCCCGTACCGAAGACCCAGAAGCCATTTTGCAAGATGTTCTAAACGGAATTCCCGATACAGTAAAGCCCCTAGTAATCGGCGACAGAGCAACCGCAATTCGTAAAGCTATTATCGAAGCAAAATCCGGAGACGGAATATTGTTAGCCGGTAAAGGACACGAAGATTATCAAATCCTCGGTACCGAAAAAATCCACTTCGACGATAGAGAACATGCACGGGAAGCTTTAGCAGAAAGGATGAAGGGGAATTGGGGAGTAGGTAATGGGTAATGGGTAATGGGTAATGGGGGGAGATGGGGAGATAGGGGGATGGGGAGATGGTAAGCCACTGCGTTGCGGAGGAACACGACCGTTGTAGCAAGTGGTGCAACCCGAAGGGGGAGATGGTAAGCCACCCCCGTGCCGAGGTTCCCTCGGTTGAGGGGAGTGGTGCAACCCGAAGGGGGAGAAAATAATAAATAACTAACTCCCTATTCCCTATTCCCTATTCCCTATTCCTAACTCTTAACCTTTGACCTTTGACCTAACCTAATTCCTTATCTTTTTGTGAAAATATTACACTTAAGAGGGAAAATCTAAGAGAGTATTATTTATTGCCGGATACTTCTTAGGTTTTACTTCTTTTTTTTCTCTTGCTGTTATGAATTTATCTCCACCTCAGAATTTATCTATTTATCAGTTGGCTTTGGATGTAGAAGTACCTCCAAAACGTTTAATTCTTAGTTCTGCAACTCTTCTATCAATTGTGAAGTCACACATTGATTTACTAATTGAACAGAAAATATCGGCGACTATTGTGGCTAAGTTTCCACCGCTTAATATTTTTGACTCGGAATTAAAACGTTATCAACAGCATTTTAATGATGCTATTATTTTCAACTGCCAAGTAGCTGAGGTTGGAGAAGTTAAAACTAATATCAATTCAGAAATATCTAAATCTGTTGACAGTTCTTCTCACAATGCTGCTTATTTGTCCGATAATTTAGTGCGGCTTGTAACGGACAATTCCCAAATCAAGCGAGAATATTTTTTAATGATTTTATCTGCGGAATTTTGCAGTTTCATTTTGGCGCATCGTCCGTCAAAAAAGCTTAAAAAACAGATTTTAAATCAAAAAAATATTCAAAAAATCCCATCTATGGTGGCTGTTCAGACTTTTGATGGTAAAGTAATTAACCGAGTATTAGATGGTATAAACATTCTTAGCGATTCAAAACAGTTAAATGATATAACCGACCAATTAGTTGATACTCAAGCACCACAACCAAAGTTAACAAACCAACTATTCCTTGCCCAAGTTAAAAGACAAGAAGAAATAAGTTCTCGAAAATATAAAAGTCGTTTTAGCAACTTCAAAGACCAAAATCAAACGCTTCGTAGCAATTTGCAAGCTAAGGACGAATATTTAAGAAACGTGTGTCAAGAATTACTTTCACCTTTGACACATATTAAAACTGCACTTTCCTTATTAAACTCCCCAAGTATCAAAGCACCTCAGCGACAGCGCTACTTAGATATGATTAAACGAGAGTGCGATCGCCAAAATTCTTTGATGACTGGTGTAATGGATTTGGTGGAGTTAGAACGCAATTTAGATAATACTTCTTTAGAACCAGTATGCTTGTCTGAGGTAGTTCCAGGAGTTGTTAGCACCTACCAACCTTTGGCACAAGAAAGAGGTGTAATGCTCGCATATACAGTACCAAACGATTTACCAAATGTTTGGTGTGTCAGCGGTGGATTAAGACAAATAGTAATTAATCTTCTTTCTAACTGCATTAAATTTACACCGAACGGCGGACAGGTTTGGGTCAGAACTCGTAGGTTAGATGGTTACATACAGTTAGAATTCCGCGATACAGGTATAGGTATCCCAGAAAACGAAATTTCTAAAATATTCAATCGCTTTTACAAAGTACGTCCCGCTGTCAACGAAGAAACAGGAAGCGCTGGTTTGGGTTTAACAATTGTAGAAAAATTAATTCAACGATGCGGTGGAAGCATTTCCGTTTCTTCTGTTCCCGGTGAAGGTTCTAGTTTTAAAGTACTTTTAGCTAGCATTTCGGGATGATGGGAATTGGTAATTGGTAATTGCTAAGAGATTATTCCGATAAGTAGTAGTAGTATGTTTAATTTATCCTGACTGTTTGTAGAGACGTTATATATAACGTCTCCCTAGGTTTAGGAGAAAACGAATTCTTCAGAATTAATGCAATCAACCACTAATTTTGACTGGCTCATCTTTTCTCAACCCTAGGGAGACGTAAAATTTAACTTTAATACCAATTACCTACTACCTACTACCTATTATTCCCTTCAACCTTTGACCTTTAACCTTCTTCAATCCATATTGTCCAAACTTATCAAAGCAGGAATTGGTATTATTAACTCCTTCCAAAGGCAGATAAATCGTTAAGACTTCACCATGCTGGGGGCGTTCTCGTACAATCAATTTACCGCCTATAGCCTGGAATAAATGCTTAGTAGCAGACAAATTCAGGCTAATTGTACCGGTTTCCGGTTGAAACATTAGCAATTGACCGATTGCTTTACGAATCGGAGGTGTATTTGAAGGTTGCGCTGTTTTTATGTCTTGCGAGCAATTTGGCAGCAATTGCAGTTTTAACTGGTCACCAGCTTGAATTACTCTCACTTGAATATTACTACCGGCTGGTAAGTTACGAGTAAAGTTTTCCATCAAGCCAGTTAATACTCTATCAAGCATGTTCGGATTGGTTACTACAGCAGGTAGTTGCTGCGGTAAAACAACATCCAACGTTAAATTTCTTCGATTTGCTGCTTGTTCCCAACGAGGAATGCTTTGCTGCAACATCTGTTCTAAACACATCGAGGTTAGCTGAGAACCCGAACTATTTGTAGAAGATGTTTCTAATTCCGCAGCTCTAAACAGCAGTTCCATCCGGTCGATTTGCTCGGTGCATTCGCGGTCGATAGACTGTAGATGTTTGACAACTTTGGCTGGTAAATCTTTTTGCTTCAACAATAACTTAGTGGTAGTGCGGATAGTAGTTAAAGGAGTACGCACTTCATGAGCAAAAGCTTGTAGCAATTCCACATCGGAACGAGATGGATTTTTCGTTGAGGTGGAAGTGGAGTATCCAGGAGACCCATTGTTTTCTCTAAAATTACTGTTATGGTCTGCCATT
Source organism: Calothrix parasitica NIES-267 (assembly GCF_002368095.1). Lineage (GTDB taxonomy): Bacteria > Cyanobacteriota > Cyanobacteriia > Cyanobacteriales > Nostocaceae > Rivularia > Rivularia parasitica. The sequence continues at coordinate 8,798,167 of NZ_AP018227.1, forward strand.
CCTTTAGAAGAAAACTTTGTTTCCTTATCTTCCGGTTCTGGATAATCTGCAAGTAACAACTGACTAAACTGCATAACCAGCCGGTAATCAGGTGCTACGGGATAATATTTTTGTACCAATTCATCCAATTCCAAAAAGAAATCGGGATTAGTTAACATTACCCTAGCTGCAAGGGCTTGCCATGCTTTTTCAATTACTTCTGGGTCAAAAGAGAATAAAAACTTACCTTTACCATTATCTTCTTCAGCTAAAACTAGTATTAACGAAAAGTTTTTTGTAAAAATCAAACAAAACTGTTCCCGAGACAAAGGGTCTACCTTCAGCAGGGGTAACACAGGCTCATCATAAACATGTTTTTGTGCTGTTTGGTTCTGTGCGGACATATGAAAAGGCATCAAAGCCAAGGGATTGAATGGCTTTGCCGTAAAAGTTACAGTCCGCAAACACTGATTTAGACTTGACTCACACAAAACAGGTGCGGGTGCGGTCAAAACCAACCCTTGATTTGTATTCGGTGCAACTACAGATAAAGAATTTAGCAGCAACTCTTGAGCGGCAGAAGCAGCAGTACGCCACTGTTGTCGTGCTTTATGCAACGAACACTCGGCTTCAATCGCTCCACCCGCGACTAGAATTTCCTTTAAACTCGGCAAAATCCACTTATACTCATACACTGGGGTTCACCCCTTTATTTCAAAGCGACTAACAGCTTCAGAAACTGGTGATTCACTATTACTTAAGAGCTTACCTAAAATATGTCTTCTAGCGAAAGTAGTAGAACCGAACAACGATGTGGCGTTTTCCGTTTTCCGTTTTCAGTCAACAGTTATCAGCGAACAGCCAATCAATACTGCTTCTAAAGTCCACTATTCCCAATCCCCGGTCCCCAATACCCCATTCCCCATTTTGATTTAAAAATTTGTATCTAAAGATAGATGCTTATTATTGACTCATGCTCAATTACAATTTGAGTCTGATGGGAGAATTTATAGCGCGGAGTGGCTCAACTTACATCTTGCACCAGTTGCACAAACCCGGTTTCTTTCTAATTTTAAAAAAAGATATTCATGCTTTAACGACTGATTCCGGGTTTCTTTTGATGGTGCAAGATATCAGTCAATAAACAAATGTGTGTAAATAAGTTTCAAAGACTCTTCAATGAAGAAGTCATTGTTACAATTTTCTATGCCAACTTATTTATTACTAAATCTGATATCAAATATAAATTCTCTTTAATTAATAAAACTCTTTGATAGGAACTGTCTTGATGAAAAGCGGGTCTTATATGAAATGGTGAATGTAATTTTAAATTCATACTCATATAATTAGTAATTGATTTTTTCGCTTCTCAAAATAAATCAAAAGTGTCAAGAGTGAAAAGGGTGAAATTTCAATCCTTTTTACAACGAAAATATCTATAAATAACTATGCCTTTAGGATAAATCATTATGCTTATTGCAACTCAACCAATATTAAGTTGTTAATTATTAATGATAAGTGCAATCATTTATTAAGCTTTTATATATACTAGTACTATTTATTACTTAGTTTCGGGCAGTAATGCTTAACTAATAGCAAAAAAAGTTGCAAAAATTCACTTCAGTATAAAGATAGATGAACTCTCTGTATCGAGTCTGTGTAAACTGTTTTGAAGTTTGATTCTCAATTAGATTTATCAAACTAATAGAAACTTAGAAAAAATGTGGCTTAATTTCTCAAATTTGCTAACATCAAATAGCTGCTGTCCGGTGGCATTGCATATAGGCATTTAATAATTCTTGGCGAGTAAGTCAAGTAGGTATAAGTGCAACTAAATATGTTGTGTCGTATTTATTGGTAGTTAATTGTAGAAGCTTGAATAAAATGCTTTCGCAAAGAAAGTTATTTGATGTCCAAGTTTCCTGTAACTAATGTTAGTGCCTTAACGATGGTGCTTACTCAAATTCAACCTCGATTGTTTTTAAACATTCGCTCCTCAACACAACACACCGATTAATTAGTTTCTTAGAAGTGTCTATTAGGAGATTCAAATGAAAAAATTTATTCCTCTTCTCATCAGCGGTATTTTAGTAACTGGTGCAGTTGGTTGTGGTGAAGAATCAGCTAAGACTGGTTCAGAAAATCCTGGTGCTACTAATGAAGCTTTACAACCATCTGCAAGAGAAGCTAGCGAAACAGAAAATCAGCCTTTAGGTCAGCCTGGAGCAGAAAGCGCACCTATAGATCCAACTGCTGCAACCGAGGGTACAGACCCATTAGCGAGCGATTTATCAAAAGAAGTTAGTAAAAAGTTAAAAGAAAACTTACCAGCAAGCAACTTGGAAGTTAAAGAGCAAGAAGGAGTTGTTACCGTTGGTGGTACAGTTTCTTCTCAAGAAGAGCTTCAGCAAGTTGAACCTTTGACCAAAGGAGTTAAAGGTGTGAAGGGTGTAAACGTCGAAGCAAATGTTGACGGTGCTGCTCCTGCTCCTGAAGGTGTTGTTCCTGGTGCTGATACCGTTCCTGGTGCTGCTCCTGCTCCTGAAGGTGCAAATCCTCAGTAGATGACATTGAGTTTTTACTCAAAAATTATTGAATAATAATGTAGAGACGTAACAAATTACGTCTCTTTTATTTTGGATTTTTGGTAATTACCGATTGCTCATTAGCTTCTTCACTTGCTACTTTCTATTCTCAAATACCTTCCCTTAGCATTACCCAAAATTTCACCTTTGTCATAAATCAAATCACCTCGCAAAAAAGTACTTTTCACCTTCCCAGTTAATTCCATTCCTGCAAAAGGTGAATAACCTTGCTGAGATTCTGAGTTAGCAGCATCTACGACAAAGCTTTCATTGGGGTCAAATAATACTAAATCGGCATCGTAACCAATTGCAATATCCCCTTTCTGCTTTAATCCAAATCTTTTAGCGGGATTCCCAGACAGCAATTCAGCCATGTGGTTGTATGACATTCCTCGTTTCTTACCTTCTGTAAAAACACCAGAAAGTAAATATTCTGTGCCACCAAAACCCGATTTAGCCAGCCAAATATTTTGTGGTTGCTTAATATCTCTTTTAAATTCCGCAGAACAACAAGCATGGTCGCTGACTATCCAGTCAACTTGTCGGTTCAATACAGCTTGCCAGACATATTCTACATCTTCGCGGGGACGGATGGGCGGGTTTACTTTTGCCCAGGTTCCGTTCGGGGTGTCTACATCTAACAATAAATGTCCCACGGTGACTTCCCGACGAAAATTAATGTGGGGAAAAGCTGCTTCCATTGTTAAAGCTGCTTCCATTGCTTTACGGGAACTTAAATGTAGTAAATTAATATTTGCACAGTTGGTTTCGTGAGCTAAATAGGAAGCAATACAAATTGCTAAACCTTCGGAATGAGGGGGACGTGCTGCGCTGTAAGCTCGTAAACCAGTTAATGTAGAATCCTGCTGGACTATTTTAGTGTAAGCGTTGAGAATTTCGGCGACTTCGCAATGTAAACTTAAACTGATATTATCTTTAGCCTCGGGATGTTGAGCCATTAAATCAGCTAAACCCCGCATAATAAATTCAAAATGAGCAAAATCGTAACGTTCTTCTTTGTTTATCATCAAAAACAAATTTTGCTTCTCCGATAAACCATGTAAACCATAGCCACCGTAGAACATAAAAATTTTAAACGAACAAACACCATATTCCTCAAACAGCATTTGCATTTCATCAATATGTCCCTTAGCAATGGGTGCGAGATGAAACCCGTAATCAACAAAAAAATTACCTTCAGATAGCTGTAAAACTTCCGGAAAAAACTCTCGATAAGAGCCGCCTTTATTTAAGTAATATTGTCCTGTGCGAATGTAAGTTAAACTGCTGGTAACACCTCCCATTGCAGCCGCTTTACTTTCACTAACAGCATCTTGTGATAAAGGTTGATAGATACCGATATGCATATGAGAATCTACTATACCGGGGAATCCGAGTAAGTTTTTAGCGTCGAATATTCCTCGTGTATTTTCTGGATTAATTTCCGGTGCAATACAGCTAAATTTACCGTTTTTGATGCCAATATCCAGCTTTTCAATCGATTCTTGAAAAGGACGCACCACGCGGACATTTTTGATAACTTTATCGAATATGGTAGTTTCAGACATATTGATTTTAGATTTTAGATTTTGCGTAAGTTGGGGGTGTCGGTTTCCGTCCCCCAAACTTTCCTCGACAGATTTTGGATTGAAATAGCGTTATACAACATAATATTAAAACGGTACGTTAAGCTAAAAATAGGTATATTTTATTAAAGTTTTAATTACCAATTACTTCTTACCTTTGACCTTTGACCTTTAAGCTTTTTATTATTATGAATTCAGACCTAAAAACTTTATATCTCGGAGACGATATCAATACCGATGATATTATTCCATTTAACCACTGCACTAGTACAGACCCAGAACATTTAAAGCATTATGCTTTTGAATATTTAATTGGTAAAGATAAACTTTTAGAATACGGAATTATTGAAGCAGGAAGTAATTTTGGTTGTGGTTCGAGTCGAGAGCATGCACCAACTGCGATTAAGGGAGCGGGAATAAAAAAGGTTCGCGCTCGTTCTTTTGCTGGAATATTTTATCGGAATAGTATTAATATTGGTTTAAATTTAGAAATTATTAATAAACCAAATACCGATTCTGTTGTCGCAGCAATTAATCAAAATAACGGTTTAATTAATTTTAATAAAAAACGTCGCAGCGGTGAAATTGTTATTCCTGAAAGTTCTACTAAAAAACGTCCGATGACAATGGCTGAAAAGCTGCTAGCTAAAGCTTGCGGTAATGCTTACGTGCAACCGGGAGAAACTGTTTTTGCGAAGATAGATTTAGCAATGTCTCATGATGCTTCCGCTGCACCTGTTGCTAGACTTTTTCACAAGCATTTTGGTCAAGATGCTAAACTTTGGAATTCCAACCGAGTTGTTTTAGTTGCAGACCATTTTATTCAAACTTCAGAAGTACGAGAAGATTCCAAAGCCAATATTTTATATCAAGATATGGTGCAGTTCTCTCAACAGCAAAACTGTCATTTATTAGATATAGTTTCACCGGGAGAAGCTGCGGGAATTTGTCATGTAATTTTACCAGCCAAAGGTTTTATTAAACCCGGTATGGTGATAGCTGGAACCGATTCTCATACCTGTACTTATGGTGCTTTCGGCTGCTTTTCTACAGGTGTCGGACATACCGATATGGCTAATGCTTTTGCAATGGGAGATATTTGGATTCAAGTTCCACCGACATTATTATTTATTTTGGAAGGGACATTACCCGAATATTTAAGTGCTAAAGACATTATTTTATATATTCTCGGACAAATAAGTTGCGATGGTGCTACGGGTAAAGTAATGGAATTTCGCGGTAGTATTATCGACAATTTACCAATGGAAGAAAGGATGACATTGGCGAATATGGCCGTAGAATGCGGTGCGGTATGCGGTTTGATGGCTCCAGACGAAATTACTAGGGAATATGTAAAAAGTCGCACTCAAGAACCATTTGCAGAAGTAACTAGTGATATCGATGCTGAATACGAGCAGGTTTATCGATTTGATTTAAGTAAATTACAACCTCAAATAGCTTGTCCTCCAAAACCTGACAATGTTGTAGGAGTAAATGAACTAGAAGAAATTCCCATTACTCGTGCTTTTATCGGTTCCTGTACCGGAGGAAAACTATTCGATTTAGCCCAAGCAGCCGAAGTATTAAAAAATCGTCAGGTTGCTGTTGGGGTAGATATGTTTGTGGTTCCTGCTTCTGTGGAAGTGAAGCAAAAAGCAGAAGAGATGGGTTATTTTGAAATATTTCAACAAGCAGGAGTGCAATTATTAAAATCCGGTTGTGGTGCTTGTATAAATGCAGGAAAAGGTGGATTACGCAAACAAGAAACCGGAATTTATGCGACCAACCGTAACTTTAAAGGAAGAAGCGGTCACCCTACAGCGAAACATTATCTTGCTTCTCCAAGGGTAGTAGCGATATCAGCCGTGAAAGGGAAGATAACGGATAGGTTGGAATAGAGAGGGGAAGAGTGGGGGAGATGGGGAGAGGGGGAGATGGGGAGATGGGGAGATGGGGAGATGGGGAGATGGGGAGAGGGGGAGACAAGGGGACAGGGAGAAATTTAAATTATTAACTCATAACTTCTAGTAGTTATCAATTACCAATTACCAATTACCAATTCCTAACTCCTAACTCCTAACTTCCAATTACCAATTACCAATTACCAATCCTCAATTCCCAATTCCTAACCTCTAACCTTTAACCTTTGACCTTTGACCTGATTTACTTTTTCTTAATCGGAATCTGTACAACAAATTCTGCTCCTTGACTGGGTGTTGAATAAAAATAAAGTTTACCATTATGTCTTTCAGTGATAATTTGATAGCTAATTGAAAGTCCTAAACCCGTACCTTTTCCGACTGGTTTAGTGGTAAAAAATGGATTAAATATTTGGTCTTGAATTTCTAATGGTATACCGGGACCGTTATCTGCAATTGAAACAGTTATCCAATCTTTATCAATCACTGATGTTGATATTTGTATTTCGCTGGGAGTGGTTTTGATGTCTTGTGGTGTACGCTGTTTGTTATGTTCTTCTAAAGCATCTATGGCATTTGTTAATAAATTCATAAATACTTGATTTAGCGGACCTGGATAACAATTGACTTTTGGTAGTGCTTCGTAATCTTTAACAATTTTTATTTGTACTGTATTTACTTCTGGTTTAAGTCGATTTTGGAGAATCATTAGAGTACTATCAATACCTTCATGAACATCAACTTCCTTGACTGCTGCTTCATCCAAGCGCGAAAAATTACGTAAAGATAAAACAATTTCGCGAATTCTATCGGTTCCTACCTGCATTGATTGGAATAAGCTGGGAATATCTTCAAATAAAAATTCTAGTTCTGTTTCTTTTAAATATTCTTGAATTTCTGAAACTGGTTGGGGATAATTTTTCTGATATAGTTTTAAACACTTCATTAATTCTTGAGTGTATTCATCTGCGTGTTGTAAATTGCCGTAAATGAATCCAACTGGGTTATTTATTTCGTGAGCAATACCCGCAACTAGTTGACCTAAAGAAGCCATTTTCTCAGATTGAATCATTTGAATTTGAGCTTTCTGTAAGTCTTTTAGAGTTTCGGTTAACTGTTCGGCTTGCTCGCGGGTTTTTCCTAATAAGTTTGCTTGTTTTAAAGCCACACTTAACTGGGCTGCAACCTGTGTAACAAATTTTATTTCCTCGTCTTTCCAATTGCGAATACGGCTGCATTGATGAATGCATAAAAGTCCCCACAATCGTTTACCTTCCATCAAAGGAATGAGAATATATGCTTTAATGTGTAAATTTTCTAAGGTTTCGATATAGCAATTCTCGTATCCAGCTTTGTAAATGTTAGGAACGGCTAAAACTTTTCCTTGAGTATATTGAGGAACGTAATATTCTCCAAAACAATAGTCTTCAAACAGGGTACCGTTAGCTGGTTTAAATTCAGCTAATACGTCTTCGGCAACAAATTCACCACTTATATATTTAGTGTTTTCATGAAAGCGAAAAACAGCAACTCTATCGGCTCGAATACTGCGTCTAATTTCTTGGGCAGTTGTTTTGAAAATAGTTTCTAAATCAAGTGATTCGCGAATTTTAGCAACTACATCAAATAGAATTTGTTGCTGCTGTGCATATTGACGCTGTTCGTTAGCACGAGATTGAGTCTGTGAAAGTAAATTCGCGCTTTGAATTGCTACTCCTAATTGATTGGAAACTTGAGCTAAAAATTCAACTTCTAAAGTTTCCCATTTACGCGGTGCTGTATGTTGATAAGCTGCTAATAATCCCCATAATGTTTGTCCGACAAATATCGGAGTTAATGCATAAGCGCGGATTTTAAATTGCTCTAAAATATCTAAATGACAGCGCACGTGTCCGGCTTCATAAATATCATTAACCGCAAAACTTTCGTTATAGCGATATCTACCACCTTTAGTTTCTTGTAAATGGGTATCTTTCCAGAATAAATCTTTACCAAAAGGGTTAATATTAGTCCAACTAACTTCTGGAATACCGAAATTACTTACAAATTCTCCACTCCAATCAGCATTAAACCGATAAACACCAACTCTTTCGACTTGTAGCAATTTACAAACTTCCTGACAGGTAGTTTCTAGAATCAAATCAGTATTAGAAAAAGACCGAATTTTGGTCACAACATCCGTAAGAGTTCGCTGTCGTGCAATTGATTTTTCTAATGCAATTGATTGTTGTTTTGACTGCTCTAAAAATTCTGCTTGCTGAATCGCAACACCAAGCTGTCCACCAACTTGAGTTAAAAATTCAACTTCGTAATCCAGCCATTGACGCGGTGATGAATGTTGATAAGCAGCCAACAAACCCCATAGTTTTGGCCCAATAAAAATTGGTACTAAAGCATAAGCGCGAATTTTAAATTGTTCTAAAATATCTAGATGACAGCGCGTATGTCCCGCTTCGTAAATATCATTAACTGCAAAACTTTCATTATTACGGTAACGTCCACCTTTAGTTTCTTGTAAATGAGTATCTTCCCAAACTAAATTTTTTCCAAAAGGATTACTAGTTTCCCATTGAGGTTCTACCGTACCAAAATGGCTGATAAATTCACCACTCCAGTCTTCATCAAATTGAAAAATCGCCGCTCTTTCCAAATTCAACAGATTACAAAGTTCTTGACAGGTGGTATCAAAGATAAATTTAGTATCTAAAGATGAGCGGATATTATCGACCACTTCCATCAAAGCACGCTGTCGCGCGACTGAGTTCTTTAGGTTTTTAGCTTGCTGCTCCCCTCGTGCAAGGGTTTCAGCTTGCTGCATTGCTATTCCTAGGTAACTTCCAGCTTGATGCAAAAATTCCACTTCATCACTCAACCAGTGACGTGGTTGAGAATGTTGATAACCAGCAAGCAATCCCCATAATTTTTTACCTGCAAAAATCGGTGCAACAGCATAAGCACGTATCTGAAATTGTTCGAGAACTTCTATATAACAGCGGGGATAACCTTTCTCGTAAACATCAATAACACAATAAGGCTCATTTTTAATATATCTCCCACCTTGGGCTTTTTGTAAATGAGTATCTTCCCAAATCAAATTTTGTCCAAAAGCGCGAATATCATTCCAAGGACTGCGTGCAAATCCGAGATTATTAATAAAACTTCCGCTCCAGTCTTCATTAAACTTATAAATTGCTACCCTTTCGATACCTAGCAACCAACAAATATCTTGACTGGTGTCCGTACAAAGAGATTCTAGATTAACAGATGCGCGAATTCTAGCAAGAATTCTATCAAGCAGCTTTTGATATTGTACAGTCCGCCCGAATAGTTCTCTATATTCTCCATCGGCTACATATGTTGATTCGTAAACGCTATCTGACATGGATATTATAAAAACTATGTTTAAATTTATTACTGTTAAGTTTATTGTTCCCAAATAAGCGTTAACTTTATGTATGAATTTGAACTTTTTTATAAGTTTATATACGTCTAATAAATAAAGATAAAAGTGTATTTACTTAAGTAAAAACTCAGAAAACCGACATTGTCAAAACATATCGGGTTTATTTATTAATAAATTATCCTATTTATTGTTATCTACTAATTTATTTTTTTACGAGCAATAGGAATCTCAATCACAAATTTAGTTCCTTCCGAAGCAATAGAATTAAAAGATAATTTTCCACCATGTTTATCTGTAATAATTTCATAGCTAATAGATAAACCCAAACCCGTACCTTTTCCTACCTGCTTCGTTGTAAAAAATGGGTCAAAAATATTTGAATGTATCTCGGGAGGAATTCCACCAGCGTTATCAGCAATGATGATTTGTAGGAAATTATCAGCTTTGTGAGTAGAAATTATAATTTGATTAGAATTAGCTTTTTGATTCTCTGGTTTTTCTTCAAAAGCATCAATAGCATTAGCAAGAATATTCATAAATACTTGATTTAGCTGACTGGGATAACATTCCACACCGGGAATCTCACCATATTCTTTAACAACTTTGATTTCGGAATGTTTTGGAGTTGCTTTTAACTGATTCTGCAAAATCATCAAAGTGCTATCAATACCTTGATGAATATCTACTTCTTTAAAATCAGCTTCATCCAAGCGAGAAAAATTACGCAGCGATAAAACAATTTTATAAATTCGCTCTGTCCCTACACCCATTGAATCGAGCAATTTTGTAAAATCTTCTTTAATAAAATCCAATTCTATTTCTTCTATTTTCTCTTTAATTGCTTCAGAAGGTTGAGAATATTCTTGTTGATAAAGCTCTAATAATTCGATAAAATCGCGAGCGTATTCTCTAGCTGGAACAAGATTACTATATACAAAACTAACTGGATTATTGATTTCGTGAGCAACCCCCGCTACCATTTGTCCCAACCCAGACATTTTCTCGGCATGAATCATCTGAGCTTGAGTTCGCTGAAGCTCCACTAAAGTTTCTTCTAAATGCTGAGTTTGTAAACTCAACTTTGTTTCTATTTTTCTTCTTTCAATAATTTCTTTTTCTAAAGCAATATTTAAAGCTGACAACTTGGGAACATTCGGAATTGCGATTAATTTTGGAGTTAACCAAAAAAGTAAAATAGCCGTAGCTAAAGAGATTACAGCAGTCGAAGCCTTTAACCAACCAGAAACCCAATAATTAGGATGCCATAAAGTCCAAACTTCCGCTAAATGTGTAAATCCACATAAAATAATGAAAGCACCAAAACAAAGAAATATCCAATCAAAAGGAACATCATCTCGTTTATTAACTATGTGAACAAGCATTATGGGAATTAAAAAATAAGCAACCGTAATCAAAGAATCTGAAATTAGATGCAGCGAAACCAATCCAGTTTTCCATAGATAACAGTGTCCGTGAGGAATAAATATAGTAGAGAGCATCTTTATAGAGGTAATTAAATATCACTAAGAATATATTCTCACCAGTCTAACTTCAGAAATTCGGAAAAAGTAGAGCTAAATCATATCTATGTTTGGGATGAAGAAACATGCTTAAGAGTAGTAGTCCTTTTCATTAATTTTGACAGTTTTGTTTTCTACGGAGGTAATGTAGAGACGTTATAAATAACGTCTCCCGACATTTCCAAAGAAAACGCGACCATAGCCGAATTTATGAAACCCACCACTAGTAGTCCTTTTCATTAATTTTGACAGTTTTGTTTTCTACGGAGGTAATGTAGAGACGTTATAAATAACGTCTCCCAACATTTCCAAAGAAAACGCGACCCATCAGAATTTATGAAACGCACCAGTAATAGTCCTTTTCATTAATTTTGACAGTTTTGTTTTCTACGGAGGTAATGTAGAGACGTTATAAATAACGTCTCCCGACATTTCCAAAGAAAACGCGACCATAGCCGAATTTATGAAACAGACCAGTAGTAGTCAATTGCATGAATTATGATGGGTTTGTTTTCTTCCAAACGTAGGGAGACGTAGCACTGCTACGTCTCTACACGGGTTTCATGTTTTGAGTAAATATTTAAATACAATTCTTAATTCAGCAACGTTTATTGATAACTGCTCACTGCTCGCTGTTAGCAACTTTCATTACAAAATTCACCAACCAAGGTCCTAAAGCGATAATAATTAACATTCTGGTTAACTGCATTGCTAGTACTAAACCAGTATCACCACCTAATTGCATTACGGTAGCAACCATTGCTTCTAATCCTCCGGGAGTAAACCCTAATAGCGAAGTGATGGTATCAACATGGGTAAATACATGAAATTCGTAACCAACACCAACACATAGAAGAATTAAGGAAATTACTAAAACAATTTCAATTAATACCGCTTTCAAAAGTTTATTTGCAGTTTTAATATCGAATTTAACCCCAATGGAAAGTCCGACACAAAATAATCCTAAAGCAAATAACCATTGAGGAACCACTAAATTATAAGGACAACTCCAAAATACTGCTAACCCGACCAAAAATGTACCTAAAAACCCAGCAGCTGGTAAACGTAAGCGATTCCCACCCCACATTCCCACAATACAACATCCACCCAACAGGATTAAATTCAACCACATCGGAATTGAAGAATTATCCGCTACTGTTGGTGCGATCGCCATTGTCATGGAGTTATTCAAATCGACTGGGAAAAAGAAACCGGCAGCGCTCGGTATCAGCAGTACTACTAAGAGCAAACGTAAATATTGAAACACTGCAACAGCAACGGCATCTGCTCCCATCTCTTCCGCTATCGGGACAATACTAGAAGCAGCACCGGGGATAAACGCGACTAATCCCGTAACTCTATCTATTCCAGACCAGCGAGACAATAGATATCCGTGAAACAAGCTCAAACATCCAGAAATTAACACGCATAACAGCAACGGTACCGCATAAGTCGCAGCTACATTGATAGTGTCCCAAGAAAAACGTGCTGCTGTAGCAAGAGCAATAAAAGCTTTTCCTACGGTAATAAACAGCTTAGGTAGTGGCTGAGGTTTTCCTCGAACCGCTGAATAAATAATTCCCCCAATCATCGAACCTAACAACCAACCCACAGGAATTTGCAGCCAGACAAATATAAAACTGACGCAGATTCCTAGAGTTAACTGAGAAATAATTGTTGTTATCTGAGGAAGATAGGAAACGAGCTTCTGCTTTAGTTCCTGAGTAGCATTTTTTTCTAAAGGTATAATTTTATCAATCACAAAGCTATTTATAAACAGATATATTTACAATAAGAATTAAATCATTAATTCTCATCTCAGTTTATCTTGCTTCATGAGTATATTGGGTTGAAAAATTGTATTATCCTTTTCAAATCGCAAGCAACCAATTACCGAATACTTAATTATCCAACAGCAAATTCTGTAAATTGTCCCTTAAAAGCAGAGTGAAACCCTAAGACAATATCTTGTTTTGGAACTCCTTGCTCTAACAATTCATCAGCAACACCACCCTCAGTTCCATCATGCTGTATCCAAATTTTTCCGTCTTTAATATCAATGTGAACAACGCATCCATAAACTCGTTTATCATTATTCGACCAACCAACATGAATTAGTTGATAATGATTTCTTTGGGTATCAAAAGCAATCTGTGGTTCAACATCTTCATTAATTGATTTATAAGAAGCATGTTCTAGTAAAATATCTTGAACTATTTGCCGATACTTCTCTATCTTTTCCATGTCACAATTACCTGTTTTTTTGGGTCGTATACAATTAAATTTACTTGATAACGCTCTACTAAAATTCTTGGCAATTCTAAATTAAAAAAAGAACGATAGGTGTCTAATCGGATTGCTAAATAAAGTATTCTTCCTGTAGTGCAACTTGATACTTCAAAAATTTCCCTAAAGCATTACTAAATTCTGTAGTCGCAGAATTCCCCACAAAACTTTTTATCTCAACAGCTATTCTTTCTTCACCTTTTTGTGCAGCAATAATTCTTTCTGCACCTAAATCAATAAATAGTTCTAATCCACCAAAACGTAGAAATAATGGGTCATCTGTAATATTCCATCCTTCTTTCTCTAAAGCGGATTTTACAACATCGTGAGGGTGATTAAACGCAGCCTTATACAAAATTGGTATTAGCAGGCATAATTTGACTATTGATGACCAGACAATTTAATTATTTATTAGTATTCACTTACTTCAAAATCAACTAAATTTATTTTCAATATAAGTTACATTTTTTAAAAATTATGAGTGACAACCAACAAACCAATATTCAAGGTATCTACGAAGTTTGTATTGGAGTTAAAGAGCCAATTTCAGCGATTCAATACTGGCAGCAATTCGGTTATCGTATCGGCGATACTGGTGAATTAAGCGCCGAAAAATCCAATAAATTATACGGAGTTAATTCCGCTTTACGCTCCATTCGACTTTATCATCAAAATTCCGACCACGGTTTAATTCGGTTAATGATTTGGGAAAATCCGATTAATGAAGGGTTGGGTATCAGTTCAATGAAAGTCAAAGGAAATCGTTGGGCTACTACCTTAACTAATGATTCTTTGAATATTTTAAATCATGCTGAGTTAGCACAAGCAGCAGGTGAAACTATTAAATATACCTCACCCCGTTGGGAAGTGATTTACAACAAAGAAAGAAAAAGCCGTCCTTTTATAAACGAAACTGTAGGAGTGCGAGAAATGCTGTTGCTCCAACCTTTAACTCGACAAGTTTTATTTCAAAGGTTTGGCTACAATTTACCTGATTATGGAAACATTAACGAAAATTCCCCTTTCAAAACCAGCCAGTTTACTCATATGGGAATAATCGTTCAAGATGATAGCAAAGAAGTTTTGAACTTTTACGAATCAGCTTTAGGTTTGTTACGGGTTCGTGATGATGTCGAAACAAGTTACGATTCATCTGTAGCAGGTAGAGAAATATTTGATTTACAACCGGATGAAAAATTTATTGTGACAGCTTTTGACGAACCGCGTTCTTCTGCAACAGATTTATTTGCCGCACGTTCTGGTAGACTTTATATTATTCGTTTTCCCGAATCTCTCAAGCTAAAAGTAGAATTTGATAAAGCAAGACCGGGGTGTTTGGGAATGTGTTTATATACCTATCGCGTATCTTCTATAAATCATTATTTAGAAAGCATTAAGTCAGCTTCCGCAACAAATATTACAGCAATTGAAAATAATGAATTTGAAGAAAATAGTTTTTCTTTCACAGCACCAGACGGTTATTTTTGGACAATCATCAGTGAATAGTTAACAGTTAACAGTTAACAGTTAACAGTTAACAGTTAGTAGTCACCAATAACCGGTAAATTTGAGAGTTTGCTACTTTCTACTTTCTACTTTCTACTTGCTACTTTTTACTTTCTATTCCCTAATTCATACTCACTTGTTTGTAATTTAACTTTATCTTGTATAGAAGAGCCGTAAAGACGATATCTGATATCTTAAAAGATAGGCTTTCGGTAGGGGATGATTCGATTCATGAAAGATAAACAAGTTTTACTGACTGGTGCTACTGGTGGATTGGGTTCGGGTGTGACACCAATGGTTTTAGCTCAAGGTGCTTTTGTTACGATTCCTTATCGTAAATCCGAAGATGTGGAACGTTTAAAGCAGCTTATTCCACCTGCTGATTTAAATAGGGTTCAGTTTATTTCAGCAGATTTAACTTCGGAAAGTTCGGTAAAAAATTTGGTGAACTCGATGGTGAAGGTAGACGTTTTAATTCACCTCGTTGGTGGTTTTTCGATGGGTAAAACTGATGAATATAGTTTTGAAAATTGGAAAAAAGATTTCGATTTAAACCTAAATACTACTTTTCTAGTTTGTAAGTATTGTCTGATAAGTATGTTAGGTCATAATTATGGACGTATTGTCACAATCGGTTCCCGTGGAGTAGTGGAACCTGCGGGTGGATTGGCCGCTTATTGCGCTTCTAAAGCTGGTGTTGTGGCTTTAACCAAAGCGATTGCAGACGAAACTAAGGATACTAATATTACTGCTAATAGCGTTCTTCCTAGTGTTATTGATACTGAAGCTAACCGTGAAGCAATGGGTACGGAAGAAGCCGATCAATGGGTCAAACCAGAATCCTTAGCAGAAGTTATCTGTTTTCTAGCTTCTGAAGCTGCAAAAGATATTCGGGGAGCAGCAATTCCTGTTTACGGTAAAATTTAGAAGAATACTTTATAAAAATAGGCATTTTGTCTGTAATTATACCTTGAGAGTATATCTACTTAGCATTCGCCAATTAAGTTAAAATCGCGAAAACGCAAATTATTAACACAATCCTAATTTTAATTGTGAGTGTTAGTGTCCTAATAAATCGTATACATATACAATTATCAGTGGTGCCTACATCTAACTCAAAAGTTAAGAGTAGGAAGACGAGGTAATAAAATTAATTCAAATTACTGTTTTGATTTGAATTAATTTGAATCAGTTTTATTTATTTTTACTCGTTTCTCCTTTTTTATTATTTTAAAGCGCCACGATGAAATATCATGTATTAGAGAAAATTTTAAATAAACACAATGCACCACGTAAGTTTGAAAGTTTAGAGTTAGATAGCAGTTTTTGCATCTTACGTGTCTCCAAGCAGGTGCAACGTTTTAGCTATTATCCGCAAGAGTTGATATTGCAAAAAGATGTCCGTCTTGGATTCCCGGAGTTGGTCGGACTTGAAGACGTAATGATATCTATATTAAAAGGGGAAGAAGAATTATTTGAGTTGGAAGGTATCCAGCGTTTCAATGAAGATGAAGGTGATTTTTATATAGATATATATGTTGTTGGAGAACCTGTTGAAAATAGATTAATTATTTTAATAGAAGATGTAACTGATAGGATGCTGCTGGAGCAAAAGTTGAGCCAAAGGGTCAATGAAACGAATTTGCTCTCAAGTACTTTGGTTGCTTATAAAAATTATATGAATAAAGTTATCACTTCAATGGCAGATGCTTTGATTGTGACGACTAAAACAGGAAAAATCAAGAGGATAAATAAAGCAACTGTAGAATTATTAGGTTATACAGAAGAAGAATTAATTGATAAACAAATTTCTCTAATTATCGATGATAATAAACTGTTGCAAAAAGCAATTCAGCAGCGTTCATTATACAAAAAATATTTTCAAAATGTAGAAGTAGTATGTCGAACAAAATCAAGAGAAAGAAAATTGATTGCTTTTTCTTGTTCGGTAATTAGTAAGAAAATTAATGGTGTAGAAGATATTGTTTATATTGGAAGAGATATTACCGCGAAAAAGCGCCGTCAGCAGCGAAAAAGCGCCCAGTACGCGATTACGAATATCTTATCAGAATCAATTACGCTCAAAGAAGCAATGCCGCAAATTTTACAGGCAATTTGTGAAAGTTTGGGCTGGGATTTAGGGGAACTATGGACTCCAAATCAGTACCTAAGTGTAAATCAGGATGTTTCGAGCAATCCAGTTTTAAGATGTATAGAAATGTATTCATCTCGAAGGATTGATGTGCGAGAGTTTGAAATTATTACTTGGCTAACAACTTTAAAATCTGGAGTTGGTTTAGCAGGTAAAATATGGGAAAAACTTTCTCCTTTGTGGTGTGAGGATTTGGCAAATGATAATATTTGTCCGCGACTCAATCAAGTTGAAGAAAAACAATTACACGCAGCCTTCGGTTTTCCCATTCTTAACGAAAATAAAATCTTGGGAGTGATGATTTTCTTTAGTCGAGAGGTGCTATTTAGAGACGAAGATTTACTACAAATGATGGTTTCTATTGGCAGTCAAATCGCCCAATTTTTGCAAAGGAAGCAAGCAGAATCAGCACTTTTAGAAAGTGAAGAAAGATATCGTGATTTATTTGAAAATGCCAATGATTTGATTCAATCAGTTAATCCCTACGGACGTTTTATATATATTAATCGTGCTTGGCAAGAAACTTTAGGATACAGCAGAGAAGAACTTGATAAAAAAACCGTCTTTGATATTGTACATCCAGATTTTAGGCTGCGCTGTCGAGAGGTATTTTATCGCGTAATGTCGAGCGGTAAATTTGAACAGCTTCAAGCTGCATTCATGACTAAAGATGGTAAAACTATTTTTTTAGAAGGAAACCTTAACTGTAAGTTTGTCGAAGGAAAACCAGCAGGTACACGCGCTATTTTTCGCGATGTTACTGCTAGAATAATTGCAGAAAAAGCATTACAGAAACAGCAAGAGCAAACCGAACGCTTGCTACTTAACATATTACCAGCGAGTATAGCCAATCGCTTGAAACAAGAACCCGGTAACATAGCCGAACATTTCGACGATGTAACGGTTTTATTTGCGGATATTGTCGGCTTTACTCAAATTGCAACTTCAGTCAGCGCTACAACTTTAGTGAACTTATTAAATCAAATTTTTTCAGTATTTGACCGTCTTTCTTTAAAATACGGTTTAGAAAAAATCAAAACCATTGGTGATGCTTACATGCTTGTTGGTGGTTTACCCACACGAAATTCAAATCATCCTACTTCAGTTGCTTTGATAGCTTTTGAGATGCAAAATGCTATTGCGACTTTTAATAAAAGAAATAATTTAAATTTGAATATTCGTATTGGAATGCATACAGGTTCCGTCGTTGCAGGAGTAATTGGACTGCAAAAATTTACATACGATTTATGGGGTGATACCGTAAATATTGCCAGTAGAATGGAATCTCACGGTTTACCAGGAAAAATTCAAGTTAGTCAAAAGACTTATCAAAGATTGCGACACAAATTTATTTTAGAAAAACGTGGAGAAATTTCTATTAAAGGAAAGGGTCTGATGACTACTTATTTATTGATAGGGAATAGAGAGTAGTAAGTAGTAAGTAGCAAGTAGCAAGTAGTAAGTAGCAAGTAGGTAATATATTCAAAAATGTAAATTTAAATTTAAACTCGGTAGCAATTACAGCATTTATATATCAAAATCAAATTAGTTAATCTCATTTAATTTCATTAAATTAGGAAAATTATCAATAATTGCCCAAAAGTATTCTTGATTACCAATTACCAATTACCAATTACCAATTACCAATTACCATATTATGACAACACAAACAGCACCGATACCAGAAACTTATCAAGGTCAATTTGGTGAATTTAATATTACCAAAGATGACCGATTAGGCGTAATTGTCTACCGTGCGGGTTTAATGATAGCTGCACTTTGCTTTGCTATTGGTACGGCTTTAATTTTATTAACAGATAATCCCAATTTACAATTAATAACATTTTTGTACGCTGGTTTTAGTATTGCTCTTGGAGTCAGTTTGTTAACTATTCATATTTATATGATAGAACTGCATCGAGCATTACAAGTTTTTTGGGCTATCGGTAGTATTTCCGCAATTGTTTTTGCTTTCTCTAACAGCCAAACTTTAGCAGAAACAATTTACAATTATCCCCTAACTATATTCGGAATTGGTTTTACCTTTGCAGCTTTGACGGGTATTTATTTTAAAGAAGCTTTTTGTTTCAACCGTTTAGAAACCAAATTCTTAACTCCCATAGTTCCGCTACTACTTTTAGGACATATGACCGGAATTCTTCCCGTAGAAGTAGAAAAAGTTTTATTAGCAACTTGGTCAGTATTTTTTATAATTTTTGCAATTCGTAAAGCAATACAAGCAATTCCCCCAGATATCGGAGATAAATCCGTATTTGAATATCTAGAAGGTCAAAGGTCAAAGGTTAAAGGTTAAAGATTAAAGGTCAAAGGTTAAGTTATAACTCCTAACTCTCCTTGTCTCCCCCTCTCCCCATCTCCCCATCTCCCCATCTCCCCATCTCCCCATCTCCCCCCTCTCCCAATCTTGACCCAAATTTTGGGAACAATAAACCGGTAACAATGAGGATAGGAAATTGACGGAAGAACGTGCGTACTGGTTGGCTTGGTCGCGAGTTTCGGGGGTTGGACCGGTACTATTACAAAGATTAAACCAACATTTTGGTTCGCCGAAAACTTCTTGGGAAGCGGATTCTTCGCAGTTGGGAGAGGTGGAAGGTTTTGGTTTACAAACTTTGCAAAAGGTAGTTCAACAACGTTCTCAAATTAATCCCGAACAGTTACTTAAACAACACGAACAAGAAAATTCCAATTTCTGGACTCCAGCAGATACGGACTATCCCCGTTTGCTACTAGAAATTCCCAGTCCCCCACCAGTGCTTTACTACCGTGGAAAGCTGGATTTAGCGGAAAATTTGGCGCATAAACCTTTAGTTGCAATCGTTGGAACGCGACAACCCACAGAATATGGTATCCGCTGGACTCGTCGTATAAGTGCTGCTTTAGTACAAAATGGCTTTACAGTGGTTTCTGGTTTAGCAGAAGGAATCGATACTGCTTCACATGCAGCTGCAATTAAAGCTGGAGGTCGTACTATCGCTGCTTTGGGTACTGGTGTGGATATGGTTTATCCCGCAAAAAACCAGAAATTATACGAACACATATTAAATCAAGGTTTTGTTGTCAGCGAATATCCGACAAAAACTCCACCCCATCGGACTCATTTTCCCCGAAGAAATCGAATTATTGCTGGTTTATCTCGTGCTGTATTAGTTATGGAAGCACCTCAAAAATCCGGTGCTTTAATTACTGCTGATTACGCTAATGAGTTTGGTCGGGATGTTTATGCATTACCGGGAAGATTGGATGATTTTTCTTCTCAAGGATGTCTAAAATTAGTTTCTCAAGGTGCTACTCCGATTCTCAAAGAATTGGATGAATTATTAAAGATGTTGGGTGCGATTCCTCAAGTTTCTACTGTTAAGAATTCGATATGTGATGTAGAGAAGCCATTACCAGATTTACCTCCGGATTTACATCAAGTAATGAAAGCAATTTCTTCGGAATCTTTACCATTTGATTTTATAATTCAACAAACCAAAATGCCAGCAGCAGAAGTTTCTAGTGCTTTATTACAGTTGGAATTAATGGGATTGATTTCGCAACTTCCGGGAATGAGATATCAAAGGAATTAATCTATTTTGGATTTACAGTTACCAATTACCAATTCAAATTCAAAAATTATCTTTCATCCCTCTTAACCGACCAAAAGTTTCCACCGAATCTTTACTATTTGCAGCAGATTGTAAAGCAGGTTCTTCCCATCTGAGAAACGGATTGGTATTCTTTTCTATTCCTAACAACGAAGGAACGGTAGATTGATTGCGACTGCGATATGTTTTAACTTCCTCAAATCGCTTTTGAAGTTCCGAATTATTACCATCTACAGTCATGGCAAATTTTAAATTCTTCAAAGTATACTCGTGAGCGCACCAAATCCTTGTATTATCGGGTAAAGCGCGAATTTTTGACAGTGAATTTACCATCTGTGCTGGTGTTCCTTCAAACAGCCGACCGCAGCCACCAGCAAATAAAGTATCTCCACAGAATAATTCTCCTGTCTCCGTAGAATCATCGGGAGGAAAGTAATAAGCGATATGAGCGCGAGTATGTCCGGGAACGAATAAAACCTCACCTGTCCGATGGGAAAAAGAAATGCGATCGCCATCTTCGAGAAATACTTTTTGTCCCGGAATTCTGCCTTTGTCGAAGCTTCCACCGTAAACCGTGAGTCGGGGAAATTTATCGATTAATTTCTGATTACCACCTATATGGTCAAAATGATGATGGGTATTAAAAATTGCGATTAATTCCGCATTGAGTTCCTGGAGTTTATTTAAAACAGGTTCCGCTTGGGCCGGGTCAACCACAGCAGCAATATTTTGTTTATCGTCGTAGAGCAGAAATATGTAATTATCTGAAAGTACCGGTAAGCGAAACACCTGCATAATTTAGCCTTCCTAATCCTGATTTATTCATCCCAGAACCAGTTTAGCGAAATTAAATACTTGTAGGGTGCTGTGACAGTTTGAATCACTTTGAACGTTGTTGTTACTGTCACGCACCAGATAGTTTATAAATACCAGAAATAATAAATAGAAAAACTGTCGTTATTATTATAAACCTATGGTGCGTTACGGCGGTTTTAATTATCAGTTTTACTTTCAAAGTGATTTGAGCCGTAACACACCCTACAATAAATAAGATTAATTATTAATCAGTTTAACTGTCACGCACCAATTAATTTAAATCAATTTGTAGGGTGCTGTGACAGTTTGAATCACTTTGAACGTAGTAATAACATTGTTGTCACTGTCACGCACCAGATAGTTTATAAATACCAGAAATCATAAATATAAAAACTGTCGTTATTATTATAAACCTATGGTGCGTTACGGCAGTTTTAATTATCAGTTTTACTTTCAAAGTGATTTTAGCCGTAACACATCCTACAAGAAATAATATTAATTATTAATCAGTTTAACTGTCACGCACCAATTAATTGAAATCAATTTGTAGGGTGCTGTGACAGTTTGAATAGTTTTAAACGTAGCAATAACATTGTTGTTACTGTCACGCACCAGATAGTTCCGAAATACCAAAAATAATAAATCGAAAAACTGTCGTTATCATTCTAAACCTATGGTGCGTTACGGCGGTTTTAATTATCAGTTTTACTTTCAAAGTGATTTTAGCCGTAACACACCCTACAAGAAATAATATTAATTATTAATCAGTTTAACTGTCACGCACCAATTAATTTAAAATCAATTTGTAGGGTGCTGTGACAGTTTGAATAGTTTTAAACGTAGCAATAACGTTGTTGTCACTGTCACGCACCAGATAGTTCATAAATACCAGAAATCATAAATAGAAAAACTGTCGTTATCATTCTAAACCTATGGTGCGTTACGGCGGTTTTAATTATCAGTTTTACTTTCAAAGTGATTTGAGCCGTAACACACCCTACAAGAAATAATATTAATTATTAATCAGTTTAACTGTCACGCACCAATTAATTGAAATCAATTTGTAGGGTGCTGTGACAGTTTGAATAACTTTGAACGTAGCAATAATATTGTTGTTACTCTCACGCACCAGATAGTTCCGAAATACCAGAAATCATAAATAGAAAAACTATCGTTATTATTCTAAACCTATGGTGCGTTACGGCAGGTTTAATTATCAGTTTTTTTTCAAATTAATTTGAGCCGTAAAACACTCTATGAAAACTAAATAAAATAGCCTGACGAAGGTCAGGCTTTGCAATTATAGCCCCACTCTTCCAGAGTGAGGGCAATTCATTTGAGTCAATTAAACAAAATTAGCACTACCAGTTAACGGTAAAAATGCATCGGTAAGCAAAGAAGTTTCACCATCACTTGTCACAGAAATATCTAATAAATCACCTGAAACATTATCAAATGAGGGTAAAATTCCCATAATCTGGTTATCTGAAACGGAAGTCAATTGTGCAGTCTCACCACCGATAGTAACGTTGGTGTTGCTCAAATCTCCGAATTCTTCACCACCAATAATAAACAAGTTACCTCCTGTGGAAGGCGCTCTCCAAGGGAAGATATCATAAGCTGTAGCACCATTTACACTAACATCGTTGGGAGTTGAAACATCGATTTTACTTTCACTGAAGTTGATACCTACTATCGCTCCTCCGGGACCTGTTAATAAGTCTAAAGCTTTGGAATTGGGGTCTAAAGTTTCTTTGTTTGTAACTTGGGTACCGTCTGGGGATAAAGAAATATTGAATGATTCTCCATTCCACTTTTGAGTAATTAAGTTTCCTCGCATTTGTCCAGCGAATGTGTTAGCCCGATACTCATCAATACCGTTAGTAGATGCAGGAAAAGTTGTTAGTGGTGCGTTATGAACTCCTGGAATACTTGGGTCTTGGTCGCTGTAATAAACGTTTTGACGGGAGTCTTCTTGTCCGCGATTTCGGTTAGGATGACCGTAATATGCACCTTCCACAATTAGATTTAATTCGTCTGGTGCGTTTTGAACTGGTTTTTGAGTTGTAGCGGAAGTGGATACATCGCCAAATCCACCATTTGGGCCGTTATCTGTTGCATACAGTAAGTTGTCTGTAGTCCAAACTAAATCGTAAGGATTGCGCGTACCGCTAGCATATACAAATACGTCTACACCACCTACTACCTTTGCAACATCACCAAAAACCTGACTTTCTGCGGGGTCGAATGTTAATCCCTGTGGTGGGACAAAATCAGCAGGTAATTCATATTTAATTTCACCATTAAAATCAGGTTTGGTAATTTCTGCTTTCAAAATTGCAGCAGCAAAGGGAGATTCATCAATTCCACCGATTTTAGATGCTGGTATACCTGCATTTGTATTTCCACCGACTGCAATATACAGATTACCTTCGTTATCAAAGGTCATGCTATTAACACCGTGGTCGTGGTTGGAAACTGGTAGTCCAGTGATTAATGGTGTAATTGTTGAGAAATCTGGCCCTTCTAAAGTTGATATCTGTCCGCTGTAAGGAGATAGTTCGGTTTCTGGGAAAGATGAGCCACCGTTAGCATAAAGCTGGTTGTGAGATACATAGATTGTAGGAGAGTCAGAAGTATCGTATGGGTTGAAAGCTATACCCAAAATATTTGGATTCGATTCTCCCTCAATGGTAGTGATAGTCTGAGTATCGATGACATTGTAATTATCATCAAAAGTAAATGCTTTGATTTCCCCAGAATAGGAGCCAACATAGAGTCTATGGTCGGGACCCCAAGCTGCTGCTGTTGGCATAAACATACTTGCAACTGTCTTTTTATCAAAGTCAATTACAACGCTATCGTTATCACCTACAAAAACTGTAATGTTGGGCAAGCTTAAACTATCATAATCACTATCAGAACTACTAACACTGTGTGAAATATTTACAGTTTGATTTCCATCTGCAAGATTATTATCAATTGCATTAACAGTTATACTTTGAGGTATATTCCAATTATTTGGGGTAAAAGTAACGCTATTGTTATTGGTACTAATTTTGCTATCGGGATTTAAATTAACGGTTACATTACTCGTTGGCTGAGTGTTTAAAACGATTGAATAATTATCTCCCGTAGCTTCACCTTCAGCCACAGAGGTATTACCATCTGTTTGTTTGAAAATAACTTGAGGTCCAGTGAGAGAAACAATTTCAATAGCAGAAATTTTACCGTTATCTACACTAGCATCAAAGTCAAGATTCAAAACACCATCGCTAACGTTGATATTGTCAACCGAGTAAATATAAGCGGAATCTTTCCCAGGGAAAAAAGCATTCTTCGATTTAGCAAAAATATCTAAATCATCAATCGCTTTTTCTCCTTCTACAGATACATCAAATATTCGCTCGTTGAAGTCATTGAAATAAATTTCTGCAAAATGTAGATTGACTCTGTAGTTACCATTGCTTACAGGTATGTCGTACCCTAAATTTTGAGCAAAACGTTCTGTCTGATAAAGTTTATCCTCTTCAGTTTTAAAAATCTCTGAATCAGTAGAAAATTTCTTACCTCCATCAAAATACTCGTCCTTACTCCACAGGTTACCTGCGGTATCGGTATAATCATCTCCACCAGCGTTGATACGAATCGTTTTTGGTGATGGATTTGGGTTTGGATTTACTACATCCTCACCAATAATTTCAATTGCTGCTACTTTTGCGTTATCAATATTAGTCAGAAAATCTAAGTTTAAATTTCCATCACTAACGGTGACATCAAAAGATTTATCTAAAGCGAGGTTTTTACCTCCAACTTCTGCAAAAATATCGAGGTCATCAATGACTAATTGACCTTCAGCAGATAAATCAAAGCTTCTTTTACCTGAATCACCCCAATAAATTTCTGCAAACTTGATATTTACCTTATAGTCACTGTTAGAGACTGGAATAACATAGGATAAATTCTCAGCGAAGCGTTCTGTTTGATATAGCTTGTCGTCCTGAGTGTTAGTAATATCGAGATTCTTAGAGTATGTCTTACCACCAGTCGAATATTGGTCAGCACTCCACAAATTCCCATTTACATCTGTATAAGCATCCCCACCAGCATTTATACGAATAATGTTTGATGTCGGATTTGGTTCTGGGTCTGGATTTGTTATATCTTCACCAATAATTTCAATTGCTGCTAATTTTGCGTTATCAAGATTAGTCAGAAAATCTAAGTTTAAATTTCCATCACTAACGGTGACATCAAAAGATTTATCTAAAGCAAGGTATTTACCTCCGGTTTCTGCAAAAATATCGAGGTCATCAATAACTAATTGACCTTCAGCAGATAAATCAAAGCTTCTTTTACCTGGATCTCCCCAATAAATTTCTGCAAATTTGATATTTACCTTATAGTCACCGTTAGAGACTGGAATCACATAGGATAAATTCTCAGCGAAGCGTTCTGTTTGATATAGCTTGTCGTCCTGAGTGTTAGTAATATCGAAATTTTTAGAGTATGTCTCACCACCAGTAAAATATTGGTCAGCACTCCACAAATTTCCATTTACATCTGTATAAGCATCCCCACCAGCGTTGATACGAATAATGTTTGATGTTGGATTTGCGTCTGGATTGGGTGTCGAATTAGATTCAACATCTATCATTTTCACATCAGAAAGTAAACCTGTATTACCTTCTGAATCTTTCGCTACTGCTACTAAATGATTTATTCCACCATTATTTTTAGAGTCTGGTAATGAATCGCTCAAGGTAATGGGGATATCGACATAACCCTCAGAACCGATAGTTGCAGACTTTTCGTCAACTGTTATCGCTGAGTTAGCTTCAAAAGGGTCAATATCAAACCCACTGTAGTCATCAAGGAATAAACCTCCCTCAACCGCAAGTAATGCAACCTCTTGACCCGGTGTACCGGAGATTCTGACTGTTTGATTTAGCTCTGAAACCACCGCAGGTAGAGGAGATAGACCTAAAACTTCCACTACAAGTTTGGGAGGTAAATTCGATTTAACTACAGCTTCAGAACCATCTAAAGAACCGGGGATTCTATAAGTCTGTCCGGTATATGTAGCATTGTTATCGAAATTTACCGTTACTTCTGACCCAATTAACTCTAATCCCGATACACTACCAGAATCTTTAGGACCTGGTTGAGGTAAACCCCTAACGCTTGTTGGGTCTACATCAGCAGAAAAAGTAAATGTTTCACCAGGGTCAAAATCATTAAAATATATTTCTAATGCATCATAACCATCATCATGAAGCTTAATAAAATTACCTTTAATTAATCCCGTTTCCCCAAGTTTATCTGGAGTAAATCCTTTACCAACCGGGTCTCCAGCAACACCATCGGGGTCAAATACTAAATCTGGAAAAATACTAGTACTTAAATCGATAGTAACTTTCTCTATTTTTTCACCATTAGTCGAATTATTAGTAATAACAAAACTGCTACTGAGGTAAGTACTATTATTGATATTACTGCCGTTAGGGTTGATTATGAATGAAGCTTTTGCAGTATTGCTGTTGTTGTCTGCCATGGTATCCTCTAATAAGTTTGTAAATCCTGTAAATTTCAATTAAATTTATTGTTTCCTATTAAAAACATCTGATTTTATTCAATATAATGATTAAAAATTATGTCTAATATCGCTATATTTCAGAGATTTTGAGATATTTTTTAGTTTGGTATAGCGACTTATATCAAAGTTTTTTCCAGAATATTTATAGAATTAGAGGTAACAAAATCATCTATTTACCTCGGTTCAAATATGATTTATTACCTGTTGGTTATATGAAAAATATGAACCAGTAACATCAATTTAAATTCCCGAAATTATCATTGATTTAGCAACAGGGAATAAAAAAAAATTGCAAGATAGTGATTAACTCAAGCAATCTATGCTCAAATTAATTAAATAGGAACCTGAATTTTTCTAATGAAAAAGTTTTAGACTACATTTATTTCCCTGTTTGCAGCAAATTCTACTGTCAAAAAGTCGTAAAAAGCTGGCACCCGAAAGCGATTACAACTAAAAATCATCGGATAAATTCGCACTATTAAAGGCTGAATTATATTCTAGAGAACTAACACCAAACTACAATAAAATTACTGAACCTTTTTAATAGCTAATCAATAACTAGTCCAAAAAATTAGCCTACGATAAATGTTAAGCCTTCTTAATAAGAGAATATATTTAATGATTCTTATCCAGTAGCACAAAACATAAAGTCAATATAAACAACTTATATAGCTAAATAAAGCTTAAAAATTTTTATTTAGCATCTTGAGCATTGCGAGCAAGTGCAAACATAGCGATGATTTACGACTTTTATTAATAGCTCTTACGCTAAAGCTTAAAAACTAAAAGATAAAGGACTTTCAACGATGCTGCTTCTATCGCTATTTAATATTCGTAGCTCTATTCACCATGTCGGAAGAATGCAACCAAATAACTGTGCATTTCTAAAAATCTCCTAAAAAACTTCTAGAAACCAGTGATTCTACTGATGTATGAACAGAGAATAACATACCTACTACACAGGTGTATGTAATTTTTGTAAAATGAATGTTAAATTTAGAACAATTAAATCTGGCTGAATGTTCTTCACATTGTCTTTATTTCAAAGGATTGTATCTATCATATATTTCTGAAAAGTAGGTTATTTATCTATTGCTTAAGCAAACTCAATTAAAATCTACACTACAAAATCGTACCATCGTATTTTTATTGGCAGTTAGTATTCCTTCAGTGATGATAACAATAGCATAAATACTGATAGTATAAATACTTAGTCATTCGTATTTAATTTGAAACGTTAGCACGAACGAATCTTCCTTTACCCCGTATAACTTATGTGGTGAAGTAGTGGTTCATTTCATTAATTTTGACGGTTTTGTTTTCTACGGACGTAATGTAGAGCTAGTCATGGGGGGACTTCCCCCCCCCCCAACAAAAATGGGAAAAACTTTAGGTTATTTGAAAGAAGCTGAAAAGCTTGCTATACCTGAAGTTTCTTAGAAGACGTTATAAATAACGTCTCCCGACAGTTCCAAAGAAAACCCGACCCGTGGGATTGATGAAAATAGTAGTGGTTTATTTGATTAATTTTGACAGTTTTGTTTTCTACGGACGTAATGTAGAAACGTTATAAATAACGTCTCCCGACAGTTCCAAAGAAAACCCGACCCGTCGGAATTTATGAAAAGCATTAGTAGTGGTCTGTTTTATTAATTCTGATGAATATTGGGTTACTTAAATTTAACCGTGATAGTACTTAACCAAATATATTGTCATTTAGGTTTTTCTGGAACTATCAGTAAATTCGCTCTAGGATAAGTAGTAGATACAGAGTTAGACTATGACTTGTATTTTTATACAATAAATATTGGGTAAATGCCGTTTTATATGAAGTTTTAAAACTTGGTTTAAATTGGCTGGGGGCTTCTACAAATATTTTTATTGCAATTTAGCAGAACTTAATTGTTGTGGAGAAGTATGCAAAGCAAAAAGCAACTAAAAGTTTCTATAGTTGTTAGTGATTTATCCAGTGCTGGTGCGGGTAGGTGGGGTGGTGGTGGTGTTCGTTCATTTTTACTTGCACAAGCACTACAAAAGCTTGATTATCAAGTTGAAATTTTAGGATTTGTTTTTGGTAATGAACCAGCAGTAAGCTCTCAATCTCAAATTCAAGTTTCCAGTTTTAATGGTTATAATTATCCACGATTTTTATCATCAGCTTCTCAATTGGTAAAAAAGTTAGATGGTGACATTATTTATGCTATGAGACCAAAAGCAACTACTTTTGGTTTATCGTTATTAAAAAGATTAAAGACTAAAAAGCCGATAATTTTAGATATTGACGATTGGGAATTGAGTTGGTCTGGTGGTGAAAAATGGCGGTACCGTCCTTCTTTAAAACAGTTTGCTAGAGATGTTTTAAAATCGGAAGGAGCTTTGAGGTATCCAGACCATCAGCTTTATATAAAATGGATGGAAGATAGGTCGCATAAAGCTGATGTAATTACCATTCATACTCAATTTTTGAAAAAACGATTTGGTGGAGTTTATATTCCTAATGGGAAAGATACTTCGCTTTTTAACCCCGAACTTTATAACTCTCAAGAAAGTAAAAAGCGTTATGGACTTTCTGAGTATAAAATATTAATGTTTCCTGGTGCCCCAAGACCTTATAAAGGGGTAGAAGATGTTTTAACTGCTTTGGATAAGTTAAACGATTCTACTTTAAAATTGGTAATTGTTGGCGGTAGTCCCTATGATGATTATGATGCTCAATTAATGGAAAAATGGGGACGTTGGATAATTCAATTACCAAAACAGCCATCTGATAAAATGCCAGATATTGTTGCAGCAGCAGATGTAATTGTTGTTCCTCAAAGAGATACTCCAGCAGCTTTGGCTCAGTTTCCTTTAAAATTAACAGATGGAATGTCAATGGCTAAACCAATTTTGGCAACCAAAGTAGGCGATATTCCAGATATTTTAGCAGATACTGGTTATACAGTTGATTCAAGTAATCCTGGAGAAATTGCTGATAAAATCAATTACATTTTCCAGAATTTTGAGGAAGCTATTGAAAAAGGTAAAAGAGCTAGAGAAAGATGTATCAAATATTATAGTATTGACGCAATGGCATCAACTTTATCGAAAGTTATATCTAGTTTATAATTTATTAATTCATATTTTAAGTATCTACAGTATATAAGTATATTTCAATTCAATATCAATTCAATATCAATTGAAAATAGATTCAACAACTATTATTTCATCTCACAATATAAATATTGAGTAAAAAGCTCCATGTCTACAACTAAGCTACTATATAAATTTGCAAAACCCTATCCGGGCTGGATTATCCTATCAGTATTGTTAGGATTTTCAGGAGCTTTATTTAATGGTATTGGTGTCACTTTAATAGTGCCAGTATTATTAAAATTTTTGGGTCAAGATATAGATTTTAAAAATTCGCCTTTGCTCCTTAAAGCGATTATGTATCCATTCGATAATGTTCCAGAAAACTATCGGTTGGGGTTGATGGCAGGAGCGATAGTTTTAACAATTATTTTAAAAAATGCCGCTGTATATGCTAGTAGCTTAAGTTCAAGTACTTTGTCGCGTCGAATAACAGCAGATATTCGTCAAACAGGAATCAAATTACTATTAGACGTTGATATAGATTATTATTCTAAGATGAAAGTTGGTGATTTAATTAACCGTCTTGGAGTAGAAACTGGTCGTGCTGCTGGAGCATTTCGGCACATCATTAAATTAGTGATTCTAGTAATTACAATTCTAGTTTTTATTGGAATCTTGCTAATTACTTCGTGGGAGTTGACTATTGCTGCGACTCTAATGTTAGGAGTAATAATGGTCGTGAACCAATATGCTATTATTCGCTCTAAAAAATTTGGTAAACAATTAAGTGAAATCTCGAAAGGTTATTCTATTGCAGTATTAGAAACTTTGAATGGGGTGCGTTTAGTTAAATCAACTGGTAATGAAGATAAAGAATTTCAACGAATTAAAAGACTAATTAGAACTCGCGAAACAGCAGATTTTAAATCCCAGGCAAATTCTGAAGCAATTGCTCCTATGAGTGAAGTGCTGGGTATCGTATCATTATTAGGAATAGTCTTTCTTAGCCGTATTATTTTTAAAGACCAGGTTTCCTCACTTTTACCTAGAATTTTAGTATATTTATTTGTTTTATTAAGAGTTCTGCCGTTACTGTCTCAATTGAATACAGTACGAAGTAATTTAGCGAATACATCTCCAAGTGTTGCCGTAATTGCAGATTTTTTAGACATAAATAATAAGCCGTTAATGAGTAGCGGTGATGTCTATTTTACTAATTTAAAAAAAGGAATACATTTTAATTCTATTTCCTTTAATTACCCCAACCACGACAAATTAATCCTTCAAGACGTGGATCTATATTTACCTCGTGGAACAACTTTAGCTTTAGTAGGTGGTTCCGGTGCAGGGAAATCAACTGTAGCCGACCTTTTACCAAGATTTTACGACCCCACTTCCGGTAAAATAACCGTTGACGACACTGATTTACGAGAATTTAATTTACCATCGCTGCGAAAAGCAATGGGAATTGTTTCTCAAGACACCTTCCTATTTAATGATTCCGTAAAGAACAATATTGCTTATGGTAAACCCGAAGCTAGTGATGAAGAAGTAATTTCCGCAGCCAAACGCGCTAATGCTTACGAATTCATCACAAAACTCGCTCAAGGATTCGAGACAATTATTGGCGATCGCGGTGTAATGTTGTCTGGAGGACAAAGACAAAGATTAGCAATAGCAAGAGCTTTGTTACAGAATCCAGAGATTCTCATTTTAGATGAAGCTACCTCCGCATTAGATACTGTTTCTGAGAGATTAGTACAAGAAGCAATTGATGATTTAAGTCGGGATAGAACTACTTTAGTAATCGCTCACCGTCTTTCTACAGTACAAAAAGCCGACCAAATAGCGGTTTTAGACCAGGGACGAGTAATGGAAGTAGGAACCCATTACGAACTATTGCAGAAAGATGGTTATTATAAACGACTTTACTTGATGCAGTTTGGTGAACAAGAAGAAACAGAAAGTAATCACCAACAAAGTTTAGTACGGGTATCTTACGAAATGCGAACCCGCTTAAATTCAATGATTGGTTTTCTACTTTTATTGATTGAGAATTCAACAGAAAATGTTCAAGAAACCGATAAGTTATTAGAAGAAGCTTATAAAGCTGCTTGGAAAATCATTAGCTTTATTGATGTTTTTGAGGATATTTATAGCTTACAGAAAAACCGGCAATTAGTGCCAGCAGTAGGAGAAAATCAGAGCGAATCAACTTCAGAGCAACAATTGAAAAATATTGCTCAAGACTTCCGTCACAATACTGAATCAATACTTAATTCGTTAGGTTCATTAGTAGATAAGAAGGAAGACGAAACTCAATCGCAGAATGAGATAGTTAATCAAGCTTATCAATCAGCTTTAGATTTACTTAATGAATTGAAAGATTTTGAAGATGGGATTAAAGTTTGAAAGAAACTAGAGAGTAGGAAGTAGAAAATAAATAATAGTTAATAGATGTATTTAATCAGAGACTTTATAACTTAATACCATGAAAACCACTAATTCCAAAAAACACTATATTTATTTTATAAAAGACGAGATTCCTAAACCAGAAGCTCATTTAGTTCAATCGACAAATGCTGCTAATGCGGTAGCTAATTTAGGATATTCTACAGTATTGATATATCCAGAAAAAGGAAAGGTTGCTTTAAACCCAATTAATTTAATTCGTCCTTTCCGACCGAGAAAAACACCAGAAGAACTGATTAAATATTATAACCTTCAGGAAAAGCTTAAAGTATCGCCTTTACCGATGCCTTTTCCTATCGACTATGTGAAAAGTAAGTTTACCAGTTCTAATACGATTGCATCAAAATATTATTTTCCTTTCCACATTCTTCCGACTACAAAAATCGTTCACAGTCGCGACTGGAATTTTGTCGAAGCTGCGGTTAAAAATGGCGTACCTGCGATTTACGAACACCACCACCACGAAGATAAACCATTTGCACAAGAAATAGTTAAAAATCCCCTATTTCAAATTGCTGTAACCGTAGCCGATACGGTAAGAGAAAGCATGATAGCCAAGGGAATGCCACCGGAAAAAGTGGTTAAATTACATAATGGTTATAATCGCCTATTTATGGAAAGGCATTCAGAAGCAGCAGCAGAATGGCGTAAAAAACTACTTAAAAATAGCAGAGAAAAATTAGTAGTTTATGCCGGTGCATTAAAACATTTTAAAGGAATTGATGTTTTAGTTGAAGTCGCAAAACAGTTACCTCACGTTCAATTTGTTTGTGCCGGAGGTAAAAAAGAACAAGTAACTCACTATCAGCAACTAGCCCAAGAAAAGCAAGTTGATAATATTACCTTTCTCGGGTTTATTTTACAACAAGAATTAGCATCATTATTGCAAGCAGCCGATATTTTAGCTCATCCCCACTGTACCGGAAAAGCTGCAACCTTTACTTCTCCCTTAAAGCTATTTGATTATTTTGCTTCTGGTACCCCTATCGTAGCCACAAGAATTCCTTCCCTAACCGAATTTGAAAATACCAAGGCGATCGCCGCATGGTGCGAACCTGATAGTGCCAATGAATTTAGAGCATCACTAGCCGAAGTTTTAGAAACCCATCCCCGAAAAATAGAAGGCTATTCAGATAGCATCGATTTCGTCAAACAATTTTCCTGGGAAAATCGAGCCGAGAAAATTCTCAGCTACGTTGATGAATCTCTACGACCGGTTAGGAGCTAGGGAGTAGCGAGCAGTTAATAGTAATGAGTAAGGGTAAAGGTTCAAATTCAAATTCTAATTCTCCTTGTCTCCCCTCATCTCCCCCTTCGGGTTCACTACTTTGCTCTCTCCCTCTCTCCCCTAATGCCTAATTAATACAAATAATTAAATATATGAAAACAAACAAAATTAAAATTGGTATGATGAGCAGCTACACCGCTTTGGATAACAGAAGCGATTGGCTGTGGCAGCAAACTCCCGGTCATTTTGGTGTTTGGGACAATATTCAACTGCTGGCAACGCATCCAAAACCAGATTTTTTGTTGATGTATAATTACACGAGTTTTCCCAAACCACCACACAAGCATTTATTGTTTTGGAAAAATAAACAGCCCCAAGCAAGATATCGGAAAGCACAGCAAACTTTTAAAGAAAAACTTCGCGGAATGCCAAAAGATAGGGTCATTTATCTGTTGCGCGAACCTCCTTTAGAAGAAGTGGTTGAAACTAATAAAAATTCCTATAGACTAGCTCAAAATTACTGTAGTTACGTTTCTGGCCCCGACGATTTCGCACCCAATCCCGATTATATGCCTGCAATTTGGTATTTATCTAACTCCTACAACGAGTTAAATGAAATGCCACCACCAATCAAAGATAGACCTTTAAGTTGGATTACATCCGGTATCAATCGCACCGAAAATCATCGCAAACGTTTAGCATTTTTGAAAATGCTGGAAGATAGAGAATTAGAATTTGATTTATACGGTCGTGGTTTACCAGATTGGTCAAAAGGAAACGGACAACTTAGTAATAAATGGTATGGTATGGCACCTTACTATTACAACTTATCAATTGAGAACTACGCCGATAATGATTGGTACGTCAGTGAAAAACTTTGGGATGCTCTACTCGCTTGGTGTTTGCCTATTTATTATGGTGGTCCTGCTGCCGATAAAATATTACCTCCCGGTAGCTTTTTAAGATTACCAAGCATGGATGAAAAAGGATTTGAGTATATCAAAGAAGTTACATCCACCCCAGATGCATGGTATGAAGCCAAAGAGGCGATTGCCGAAGCCAGACAGATTATTTTACATAAGCTAAATCTAATCTCATGGCTTTCTGATTATGTCAAAAATTTTTGATAATGATAAATACTATTTTCAGAGTTTATGGAGGTTTAAGTGACTGAAGGACTCTACATACTTGCAAACGATGTAGTATATGACCAATTAGTAGCCTTACTTAATTCAATTGAAGTTAATGCAGGTAAATATCCTGTTTCTATTATTCCTTACAATAATCAATTAGAAAGAGTACGAGAGGAAATAAAGCATAGAAGCAACGTTGAAATATTTGCAGATACTGATGCAATTAAACTTTGGCAAGACTTTTCAAAAGAAGTTTGGCAAGCCCATCCTGATGCTTTTCAAGAATGGCAAGCAAGGCAAATTTCCGGATTGTATCGTGGTGGAACACACCATAGATTTGGTGGTTTTGAAGGTTATTTCGACAAGTTTATATATATAGATGCTGATGTTCTGGTAATTAATTCACTCGAT
Organism: Calothrix parasitica NIES-267; assembly: GCF_002368095.1. Lineage (GTDB taxonomy): Bacteria > Cyanobacteriota > Cyanobacteriia > Cyanobacteriales > Nostocaceae > Rivularia > Rivularia parasitica. Next base: position 8,833,445 of record NZ_AP018227.1, read on the forward strand.
TACATATTCAAGCAGCTAGATTGCAATGACTTTGTTGTTTATGATTTTCAGCATAAAGACTTAAGTCATGTATACGATGTTAATTCTGACAAACTCAGAGATATTTTCCCGCAATCTCGTCTTGATAAAGAAATATTTTGTTCTGGGTTTTACGGTACAAAAAAGCATTTATTTGATGTCGAAAAACGCAACTACCTGTTATCGCAATTGCAAGCCGGAGAAGCAGAAATATTATATAAGAATGCTCCCGACCAAACTATTCTTAACTACATGGTAATGCGGTCTGGAGTTTCTAACTATAATTTTGCGCTTAATTTACCAGAAAGTAAAATAACTGGGTGTTGCGTTACATCACCCCATTTTGACGAACAAGATAATTTAGTATATGACAGAGGAAACCGTCTAACCTATCTGCACTATATCGGCTTATCCTCTAAATTATTTGAGCGGGTTTGTAATGGAGAAAATATTGATTTTCCTTACCGCGACACCTTTCTGCATTACCGCTACCTACACGAACCAGATAAACGACCAAAATTCACTACCAAGCCTAAAGCTTATAACGCACCACCAAGTTTAAGCACGAGAGTTTTAAAAAAATTAGGAATAAAAGCTGGAGCATAACCCATGACTAAAGGAATTTATATCATCGCCAATGATAAGGTAACAGATCACGCTATTGCCTTACTAAATAGTATTCGTCTTCACGATAAAGAAACTCCTATTGTGATGATTCCCTATGATGATAATTATCACAAAATTGCTGACACTCTCGGTAAACATTATGGAGTAAAAGTTTACGAAGATTTAGAATTTATTAACCGTTTGTCTAATAAATTGTACGAAACATTCGGTGGTAAATTCTTTGCTCGTCCAAATCAATTCCGCAAGCAAGCTTGTTGGTTTGGTCCTTTTGACGAGTTTTTGTATATAGATACAGATATTGTCGTCTTTGAAAAAATAATTGATAACCTCAATTACTTACAAAATACCGATTTTATTTGCTGCGATTATCAACATTTAGGTGGAATAAGAAACGTATTTAGTTCCACAGTCTTGTCAGAACAAGTATTTACCGAAAGCGAAGTTAAAGACATATTTAACGGTGGATTCTGGGGTTCCAAGAAAAACCTCATATCCGAGCAGGATTTATACGATACTTTTGCAGAATGTGCAAAACATCCAGAATACTTTGATTTCTCTGAAAAGACATCCGACCAACCAATTATTAATTATATGTTGCTCAAGCGGATTCCCAACCGTTTCAATATAGTTAATCGGGAAGGAAAAGCACCAGGAAACTGGGGAGGAACATCTCACTTCTTACATGAAGGACATAAATTGATTGACCCAACAGTTAATCAACAATTACAGTACCTACATTGGGCCGGTATTCGCATCGAACCAGGTTGTCCCTACTGGGAAATTTGGGAACATTACCGCAACTTAAATCCACAATTACCACCACCAGTATTTCCAGAAAAGCCTAAACCCACTTTTTGGCAAAAAAACGTCAATGAAGTCAAAACCTTGTTGCGTTCTTTAAAGAATTAAATGATTACAAAGGAAACAGGAAATACAAATTAAATGGTGTGTCAATACTTATCGGTTAAGGCTAGATCCTCCCTAACCCTCCTTAAAAAGGAGGGAATTAAGCCACCTTTTTAAGGGGGTTGGGGGATCTAAAAAAAATCTGGATTTCTTAACCGAGCAGTATTAAATGGTGTGTTGTAGTAATGGGACAATACACCATCATCTTTTTATTATGAAAATTATCTATTTTTTATTGGGGTGTTTTACTACTTTTACGGTCAATCATTATGCTGAAAATACATTTATTTATAAGGACAAATTCGGTAAAATTCCTCAGAAATGGGGAGAACGTGTAACTCTAATTAGCTTGTCTCCCGACGATAAAAATCGTGTTGTATTTGTTAAACTTCCTACTTTGTCTGGAAATTTTGAAGTTAGATTACAGCATCAAGGAGAAAAGGATTACATAAAAATATATCGTTCTGCTGATTTATCTAAACCTGTTGGCTCAGAACGTATTATCTGGACTGCGGATAATTCTAAATTTGCTCTATTTGGAAGATTCTATGATAGCGAGCATGTAGTGAAATATTTTAGAAATTATCAAACAAATAATGTTGATATTTTGTATTTAATGTATGACCTCAATACTAATAAGATTTACTGTCATCATTCTGATTATTATGATTGTTTGCCAATATCACCTCAATTTCTACACTATTTCTAAATAGTTTAGGTGGGTTGTAACTAAATTAATAACACACCCGACAGTATTTATTTTTTCAATTATTCAATGCAAAATTTTACGATATTTAAAGTTAGTAGTAAAAGTTTTAAATCTTATATTAAGGGTTAAAACCCTCACTACAAACGAATTAAAAAAAATTAACGATAATAAAAATTATAATCGTTCAACATTGTAGTCACTTTCAGACGCATAGAATGATATAAATATTCAACAGACTTATTCACTTTTTTGATTATCTTTTTGAAAATAGAATTACGAGGATTTTCAATTTTATCCTGAGTTTCAAAAAATTCTAACTTATCCTTCGCACTAGCTTGTCCTTTAGAAATACGAATTTTTTCAATTCTATCATCGAAAAATTCAACACCTTCCATAACATCATGTCTGACCTCAAAATTAGCCTTAGTAGCTGCTAATCCCATCGCATAAGCAGGATGTTTATGAAGACCGTTTACTTCAGCATAAATCGAAATTCTTTCCCAATTATTCAGAAATTCTTCTTCTTTCCCAGAATCTCTAGTCACCACAAATAAAAACTCATTTATCCAGGTAACTTTCTCTGTTTCTATATCCACATTTAATTTTTGAGCCATCTTTTTAAAAAGCTCAAACTTCTTCATTGCTGCTACCGAAGGTTTATCGGTTTTATGAATTCTTTCTTGAAAATGCTTAACCATACCACCACAGCTTCTAGCTGTAATTCCAGGAAGCCATTCACGATGAACTATAGGAGCGCAAATTCTCACATCAGAATCAATGTACATACAGGATTTAAACATTGATAGTGCTTTTTGAATCGCAAATCTTCTTTCGTGATAATACAATACTCCCTGTCTTTTATGTCCGAAAACTAAGACGTTACTGTAATTTTCAAAATCTTTTGGTTTATCCGTATAAATTATAAACGGAATTTCTGGCGCATATTTAGCTAAATCTCCTATCAAGTTTTTTGCTAAAGAACGATAGGTTTTACCAGCAACATAAGTACAAATACAAAAGTTTTTCTGTTCTAAATTCATCGTGTAATAATTATCCTTAATATAGTAAATTATTTAAAATAGATTGCACTGCTGATAATTAAGTCAAAAATTAGTTATTTATTTGTTTAATATAAAGTTTGGCATAATTAGCATTTTACTTGACACTGTATTTCTACGCATTTTTAAATAATTGCTGATTGCTAATCAAAAAAAAATCGCCGGTTATAAATTGCTCTTTCTAAACAAACAACTTACAAACGACGAATTATTAATTTATACTTGTTATACTTTATCCCTTTATCTTCTAGTCCCTAATCTTTGATTAAAAACATCTTTACAGATGCAATATTATTCCTAACTAAAAGAATCTAAATCCAAAGATTTAAATCCTCTACTTTCAGCATAAGTCATCATACTACCCAACTGAAAAGCAGTTAATATACAAGTCAGAAGAGTAATTGGTAAACCAATCGCACAAGCCAACCAGTTTGGAAAACCAAATATAGCTAAACCGGAACAAAGAAATAAACCAATACCGATTGTGATACCTATAAATGGTACGATTAATTGTTTATTAGAGAAACGAGGAGCAGACTTTTCCGCACCTTGTTTGCGCCATGTTTTTGAAACTGCTTTTAAGGTTCCGTCTAACGCAGCACCAGAAGTTACGGCAATAAAAAATCCGATAGCTAAAATTAAATATGGCGGATCTGAAGGGTAATAATACATGAAAACTCCTAATTTATATACTGGTTACTAAGAGGCTATTTGATAAGTATTACATTTAACTAGTACTTAGCCAAACCAAAATTGCCGGTGGTTTAGGGATTAGGGAGTAGATACAGAAATTTTCCCGTTTCGCAATTTTCAATAACTCCCCAATGTTTCCCTAAATGCACTAATTGCTATTGACAGAACCCGAAGCAGGAAAGCTCGGTAATATTGCTGCTACTCTTTCTCTGGAAAACTGACTCAAAACCCCGAAAGCAGCACCTAGTACGCGAGATGGATTTAAATCATCTTTGACTAAATTCCACAATCGCTGAACTTCTTGAGCATGTAAGCGGTCATCTTCGGTGAGTGCGAGTACCAACTGCTGTTGAAGAAATTGTCCTTCGTCGCTAAGTAAAAACTGTAAACCCATTTGTGCTGTGGGTAACAAATCAAAATTGTTGTCGGTACGCGCGATCGCAATCATATTTTCCAAGCGTTCCCACTGGAACGTACCATCCTTAAACAGTACGTTAATTAATCTTCGTCGCAGTTGAGCAGATTCACCAGTGAGCAATCGCCGTGCTACGTAAGGATACGCAACTTCTACAATTTTGAAGTTAGGATTTAACGATAGTGCAATACCTTCTTGAGTCACCAAGGAGCGAATAATTAAAGCAAACTTGGCTGGAACTCGAAAAGGAAATTCGTACATGAGTTTGGAAAACTCATCGGTTATGGTCTTGAAATTAAATTCCCCGACGTTGCGATTAATTGCATCTCCAAGCAATGCTTCCAAAGCAGGTACAATCGGACGAATATCTGTATCTGGGGTCAAGAAACCCAACTTGACGTAATCACCAGCTAAATCGGTATAGTCTTTGTTTATCAGGTGAACCACCGCATCTACAAGAGTTTCCTTGGTGGTTTCCGATAGCTGATCCATCATACCGAAATCTATATAGCCCATCCTACCGTCAGGCATAGCAAACAAATTACCTGGATGGGGGTCAGCGTGAAAGAAACCATATTCTAATAGCTGCTGCAAACCTGTAGTTACAGCTATTTGAATAATTTCTTGCGGATCTATACCTGCTGCAATGATACTCTCAGTATCGGTCAGCTTAAATCCGTTCAGCCATTCTAAAGTTAAAACGCGAGTTGAAGTATATCGCCAATATATAGCTGGAACCTTGACATCGGGGCTGTTACGAAAGTTCTTAGCGAACCTTTCAGCGTTACGACCTTCGTTGAGATAATCAATCTCCTCAAATAATTTGGTACCAAACTCATCTACTATTAATGTCAGGTCGTGTCCCAAATTCAAAGGCAACCAAGGAGATAACCAGCTAGCAGCCCAGCGCATTAAATACAAGTCGAGGGAAAGAATCGGACGTAGATTCGGTCGCTGTACCTTTACCGCAACTTCTTCACCCGTAAGCAAACGACCCCGGTAAACTTGACCCAAGCTTGCAGCAGCAACCGGAGCGGGGGAAAGCTCGCTAAATATTTCTTTGATTGGATAACCTAATTCGCTTTGAATTTGTCTCAAAGCAATAGCATTATCAAATGGTGGTAGTTGGTCTTGTAATTTAATCAGTTCCTCTAGAAAATCTTTACGGATTAAATCGGGTCGCGTGGATAAAGCTTGACCAACTTTGATAAACGTCGGTCCGAGACGTACAAGTATTTTTCGTAGCTGAACTGCTCGCTTTAATTTATTACGTTCGGCTACTCCTCTCAAATCATCCCACTTCAAACCTAGAATAAACCAGGCGAAATTCCAGACAATTGTAGTTGCACGCGCCCAACCCAGCCAAGGACGAAGGCGATGGAATCGCGCTATTTGACGTGCGTCGTACTTACGATTGTTTTGTGTGAGGGTTTGTGAATTCACTTCCCTTTGTTACCTCTTTATCTATGAATATAAAAATCAAACTTGATGTTTAAAAGCCTTTAAGAGCACCCATCAGTTAAACAAACTTTCTTATGAACTTTTCCTATTCAACTTTGCAATTTTTAGTCAAAGTTTATTAAAAGTTACTTTTTATCTTTTATTATTTTATATTACTACATAAAAGTATAAATACTTAATTAAGCAATCAAAATACTCTGTATACTTAGAGAATAATGTATAAAATACACTAACAAGACTTGTATTCTAAGATAAGCAAGATGAATTTATTCGATTGAAAGTATTGAAGGGAAAAGACTTGAAGATAAAAAAATCAATTTGCATGCATGTCTCTATTGTTACTATAAAATTATATTTATCAATTGAACCTTGATAAATGTAAGCCAAGCATTTGAATTAATAATTTTCTTGGGATTAGATTGAGCGAAGATTATTTAGCATTGAGATTCCAACGTTTTGAATTAATAGCGGAGGTTCGCGATTCTGTAATGAGCAACGCTATTTGAAAGCTTTGCGCCTCTTGCTACAATATCTATAATCATAAATGTATCTATTGATTAAAGCGCTTAAGAAAGCATCTTTACTTCTAAATTATCCTCTTTTACCCTCAAGAGCGCAAAGTAAATAAATACATATAATCTATAATTTTTCTAAAGATTTTTTTGTAAAAAATTAAGAAATCATAAGTAGTAGGATGTTGATGATTACCATTTCAAATTGCGATTTGCGAGATTATCATAAGAGGCAATATTGCACACAAAATTTTACTATTTCTTAACTATTTTTTATAAAAATACAAGCACTACGAGAATGAAAAACTTTTCATTTTTTACTAATCTCTTCTGCCTGCGTCTTCTGGTTATCTTTCTAATTGGTGTAATTCTGGCTTTATCGTGGAACTGTTCGAGTACTTTTGGTACAACCCCTAAAAGAGACAAATTTTTACAGCCCTTTTTGTCTACATCAATTTGGAACATGCCAATAGGTTCCGATGCACGGTATGTTAAGGCAAATATAGGTAAATCCCCACAAGCAAGTGCAGACCAAGAATATTTCTTTGAATTGAAAGATAAATATCCGTACCGTCCGATTTACGCTCCTGGTGCTTGGGGTGAAGGTCGCTGTACCGGAACACGATATATGGATATTGCCATACCGATTCCCGATGATTTGATTATTCCAGACGCGACAACACAGCCAAACCATACACCAAACAACGCTTCAGCCTTTTTAATGCCAGATGGTAGAACATTAGTACAGCTTTCACCTTTAGCTCGTTGTGAAAAATCAGGTTCCTTGTATGGTTGGAGGTACGAAAACGTAGATATATATGGAGAAGGAATAGGGGGGGCACATTTTGGTTCGGGTTTATCTTCAATTGGTGGTTCAATTCGTAAAAACGAACTTACAAACGACGAACCGATTCATCACGCTTTAAAAGTGATAATTTGGGCGAAAAAATACCTGTTTTACGATGACAAAAGACGCGGATATCGTTGGCCAGCTAATCGCGCGGATGACTATGCAGCAGATCAATACGGTGGTACAAACTACGCATTAGTCCAGGGTTCATTGCTAGCAATTCCACCAGAAGTTACTAAAGAAAGCCTAAAGCTAGAAACACCAGCAGGTAAAAAGTTATTTGATGCTTTGCAGGATTATGGAGCTTATATCGTAGAAGATTCCCACGAAGACGCTCATTACTTTGCATTAGAAAAAGGAGTTACTGAAGAGTTTCGTCATAAATATGGATATGACTTCAATACTAAAAGCGGGAAATTTTACAACGATTTTATGAAACTATTTCAAGCATTATATGTAGTCGATAATAATAGTCCTAATAGTGTTGGTGGTGGTGGAACACCTCGTGCAGAACTTGCTCCACCGATTGGGAATTAGGAGTAATTAATTAGTGACAAATCGCGGATAATTAAATTTGTTTTGCGTTTAAATCTGCTAGGAAGAACAAGCTATATATGAAAACTTAAGCGAAGAATCTCACACAAATGTTAGGTTACGACGCATATCAAATATTTCGGTAACCATAAATAATATTGGTGCGTCTAACCCAACCTAAAAATCTACAACCTATAACCTATAACCTTTGACCTTTGACCTTTAATCTTTAACCCGTTCAAGACCTCAATATCTGATAATAACCCCACAAGTTCTTCCTCTCTTTTGTTGATATTAAAGGAAGCAATAATAATAGTACGGAAAAATAACGTAATGGACTCTCAAGGGTACCGATAATTAAAACGCTAATTGAAAGAGTAAACCAAATGAATGCAGTCGTATAATTCGGTGTACCGATTTCTTTTGAAACGTATGAATGTAGAACAATATAGCTGACTAAAGTACATAACTCAGCCCATCCATATCCAATCATTCCGATACGCGGTACAAATAAAAATGCTGTTCCTACAAATAGGATTACATGAACTAAATTAAACCAGGTAACTCGCATATTTTTACCCAGCAAATAGAGAACTGAAGTATGTAAATTTAATACTGAATAAGCTATGTAGCTGACTGCGATAAATGGGTATATTTCTAAAACCGGGTCCCAATTTTTTCCGAAAACAACGCTTAATATCATCGGCCCGACTAGGGAAAAACCTGCCATTGGTAAACCGACACTCAAAGCTAATAAATGCATTCCTTCTTCTACGCTACTCCGCAAGCGGTCTTTATTATCTTTGAATTTTGCTAAAGCAGCAATTGCTAAACGCCAAGCAATATATCTAACAAAGGAAAGCATTTCCACTAACCGTATAGCTAAAGCCACAAAAGCAACTGCTTCCGCACCAGCAAAACGTCCTACAATCACTGGATTAACTAGCGTTCGTAATTCCCAAGCCCAGCTAGAAGCTGAAAAAGAAAAGCCGAAACTGATTATTTCTTTTGCTAGTTTAGGATTCCAATATAAACCTAATTTTAATTTGGCACCTGTTTGAGTCAGTATAAGTAATACATAATTTTGCACCAATAAACCGATTACGGGAGACCAAGCACCAGCCCCTTGAAATGCCATGGGAATAGCAATAACGTAGTAGCTAATTTGGCTAATTAACTCGTTAAAAGCAATACGTTGAAAGTTAAGGTCGCGTTCGAGTTTCGCTGTGGAAGGTACTTTTAACAAAAAAGGAGGAATTGTAAAAGCTAAAACAAGTAAAAGTGGCGAAATTTCTTCAATTCTGAGAAAACCAGCAATCGCATCTCGTCCCAGAATCACACCCAAACTAAATACTAAGCTTACACCAAGCAAAATAGTGAAAGCTTGATTGTACTCTTCTTGCTCTGGATTATCAGTTTTACGTACTAAATAAACATCTAAACCCCAAGGTCCCAAGCGGTAAAGGAAAGTTAGGATTCCCGAAGCAGCACCAAAAAGACCATATTGTTTGGGACCAATAACTCTAGTAATAAAAATAACGCTTGCCAAGCTGAGCAAAATACCCAAACCTTGACGGATAACCATAATAAATCCGCCTTTGACGGCTTGATTACGTATTCCCATATTTTTTATAAATACACTCTTGTATGTTTGCGTTTTTCTGCGGGTACTAGTAGAGGGGGAGATGGGGAAGAGGGGGAAGAGGGGGAGAAGGGGAGAGAGGGAGATGGGGAAAAAAATTAATAATTTATAACTCCTAACTCTTAACTCTTAAGTAAGTCGGCACAAATAAATCTAAACAGCGTTCAAAGCCTTGCGTTTGCTTCGTTTCACTACGTTCCACTCGCAATGACATACCTTGAATTTCTAACACCGACCTACTTAATTCCTAATTCCTAATTCCTAATTCCTAACTCCTAACTCCTAATTCTTAACTCCTAACTCTTAACTACTAACTCTTAACTCCTAACTCCTAACTCCTAACTCCTAACTCCTAACTCCTAACTCCTAACTCCTAATTCCTAACTTTTTAAAGGCTTTTCTTTAGTCTTCGTATTCTGGTGTAGTTTTGAGTTCCTAATAACAATAATATTGTTAGAGCAATGGTCTGTCGTATATACATTGGTGTGAGAATAATTTGAGGATAATATTTAACAGCCTGTGTGCGGTAATATCTTGCTTTGCTACAGTTTTTGTCATCTTGAATCGAAGACCAAGCTGCATAAATGTTAATCCAACAATAGCTACGTTTTTTTAAATAAAATAAGTGTTTGGGAGCATCTTTAAATGTTTTTTCGATTACCCTAGACAATTGGGGAATTATTTTTTCATTGCTTAAAGTTGTATTTTGTGAATGTCTCCGATAAAGAGTTAGAAATTCTTTGATTACTGCAAAAGGATAGATTGCAGCAATTCTAATCCACATATCTCTATCTTCTCCAATGGTTAATTCCACATCGAACAAACCTACTTTATCAAAGCATTCAGCACGAATCATTGCCGAACCACCAGGAGATATCATATCTTGAATCACAAGTTTTTCCCATACATATCCCTCAGCGTCAGAAACTTTGGATACTCCTATAGGTTTACCAAATTGGTCTATAAAAGCAGTCCAAGTATAAACTAGACCCGCAGCAGGATTAGCGTCGAGACAAGTTACTTGTTTTTCTAGCTTTGTCGGTTCCCACAAATCATCAGCATCAATAAAGGCGATATATTCCCCTTGAGCGTTGCGAATTCCTGTATTTCGTGCTGCGGAAACACCCTGATTTATTTGCGAAATCAATTTCACTCGCAAGTCTGATATTTGTGAAGCCCATTCCACGATATCATCAGAACTACCATCATTAATAATCAATATTTCAAAATCAGTGAAAGTCTGCTGCAAAAGACTTTCTAGAGTCTGCGGCAGATAATTCATCGCGTTATAAGCTGGAATAATTACAGATACTTTCGACATGGTTCGATTTTATATTTTAACAACGGATATCTTTGTTTTAGATTTTGTCAACAGCTAATCTACTCCCTCCCCGGTAGAAGATTCTCTATAGCGTGGGTTGAATCTAGGAGCGAGACACGACCTATAATTTTTCGGTAATTTTAGAGCGGGATAGCAGCCTTTAGTTCTAGGGTTTATGTTCTTATTCTAACCAGATTTGAGGTATAGATTTTATCCCTGAAAAACTTTTTCAAACAGATTTTGGATTAAGGGTAAAAAGTTGGAAATAACGAGTATTTATTACTTCAACTCATCATTTTTCTTCAGCTTGTTTTTGTTTTGTTTTGATAGTGTCTAAAATCGCATCACGGTATCTAAGAGCGATAGTATCCCAACTGAACCTCAAAGCATTATTTACAGCTTTTTGCTGCCAATTTATTTTTAATACTTGAAACAATGCATCTGCATATTTTTCGATGTTTGTCACATCGCATAACATACCGCTATCCCCAACAATATAACGGCGCGTTTCATCATCGGTTGTAACTACTGGTAAACCACTTGCCATTGCTTCCATGTAGGCTAAACTGAAAGGCTCGTTGATAGAAGGAAGGGTAAATATATCTGCGCTGCGATAAACTTCTGGCATTTTTTCAAAAGGGAACGTACATATTTTAAAACGATTAGAGCCAAGTAATTTATCTCCCCGTGTCTGAAAATAGTCTCTATCTGGGCCGTCTCCACATAGCAATAAACTTACTTGTGATAAACGAGAAATAGCCTTGATTGCTAAATCTACTCTTTTATGGTTATTACGATTTAAGGAAGCAACACACAATACAACTGGTGTTGTTAAGCCAAAGTTCATCTTAGTTCCTTGGCTTGTAAATCTTTTTAAATCAACTCCATTAGGAATAATATTTATCTGTTGAGTTGGTTTAATCTTGCGAGCGAATGCAGCCGTTTTTTTATCAAAAACTATTAAACGGTCTGGAGAAAAATTTAGATTGCGTTTCAAACATTTTCCCTGAGCTAGCAAACCATTATGTTCGGTATAGATTATAGGAGTTCCTTTGATAGCTCGTACAGCAGCAGCTATTGCTAAACCACCATAATCATTACAAGGAAAGATTAAATCAGCAGAATTGGTTAAACAGCGAGTTACACAAGGTAGAAAATTAGTTAGATGCTCAATCACAATTTCAGGGTGATTTGCAAAACGATGTACTATTTTTTTAGTCAATGCTCGATTGATAAAATCATAGGTATAAGCCCGAGAAACCCCCCCAGCTTTACGAGAAAATTCACCACATTCAGCACCACTTAAAAGTTCTACATCAAAATAAGCACTTAAACGACGGGTCATCTCTATCGCGAAAACCTCAGAACCACCACTCCAATTCACTCCAGCACTTGGATGAATAATAGTAATTTTGTAAGATTTTTGTTTACTTTGCGACTCTTTTTGGGAACTATAGGTCGCATTTATTAATTGTCGAATCACTTTATTAAACTCTGTGTAAAAAAAAATTGAGAAATAAAAAAACGCAAATTAAACCCTGAAAGCAGGAGTTGGGAGTTATGAATTAGGAATTAGGAGTTAGGAGTTAGGAATTAAAAATGAATTATAAAAATTTTCTATCCTCTTCCAACCTTTAACCTTTAACCTTTAACCTTTAACCTCTTACCTATCATCAACTTTTCACCGTAGAAAATCGACGACGGATACCGTAACTAAAAGACCGGATACGGCTGAAACCATTATTCCCAAAGATTTGTAGAAGTGCGATCGCGAAGTTTAAGCGAATAAAGTTGGGGGAAAATAGCATAGAGAAATAATGTTGAATTGACTGGTTGCGAAAATAAGCTGCTTGTTGAGGATAACCTGTTTGCAAAGCTTTCCAAGCGAGGTAAACATTAGCATAAGCGTAAGTGCGTTTTTTGATATGCGAAAATTCTTCAGGTACCAACTGAAATATTTGCTCGATGGAACTCAAATCCTGTTCGAGCATTTGCCAATTATTGGTTGTATTATTGGAATGCTGACGATAAAAAACTAATGGCTCTTTTATTAGTGCAATCGGATAAACTGAAGCGATACGCACCCAGAGTTCCCAATCTTCTGACGAAGTTAAACCCTTATCAAAGTTTCCTACTGTTTCCAAACAACTGCGACGAACAATTACTGAAGAAGTAACTATTGTATTTTTCTCTAGTAATTGTTCCAGAGCATTACCTTCTACGTTAGACGTAAATTCCCTCCCTAATAATTTACTTTCTTCATCAATTAATGCCATTTCGGTATGTACTAAACCGGAGTATGGGTTTTTTTTTAATAATTGCAATTGTTTTTCTAATTTGGTTGACTCCCACAAATCATCAGCGTCAAGAAATGCGATATATTCTCCTGTTGCATTCTTGATACCTAAATTTCTTGCTGCTGAAACACCTTGATTTTTTTGCGAGATAAATCGAACTCTCGGGTCTTCAATTTGGGCAGCCCACTCTATAATATTATCGTAACTTCCATCATCAATAATTAAAACTTCAAAGTCTGTAAAACTTTGTTTTAAAACACTTTCTAAAGTTTCAGGCAAATATTTTATTGCGTTATAAGCAGGAATAAGAATAGAACAACACGGCATGTAAATCAAACCTCTTTCTAAAAAACACTGCTTAACAAAATTATTACGTATTTATCAATATTTTTGCTTCTATATTTGGGCATAAATCTTTCCATATTTCAAGATGGTTAGCATCAAATAGAAAACAAAGAACAGCGAACAGACAAAATTAATCAATCATTTTGGTTATAGAAGATAGTGATGTTTGTAAATTAAGCTTAATAAGTAGGTAGGCATAATTAAATATAAGATAAAAATTCATGCTGCCTCCAGCCTCCCTCTCCTTGATAAGGCTACGGTGTACACACAAGTCTCCCAGCATAGGCTTCAGGGACTCAAAGCTCCTAAAATCGTCATTGCGAGCGAAGCGAAGTAATCGCCAAATTTTGGGATTGCGTCGTCGTTCCTCCTCGCAATGACAGGCTTTGAACGATTGACACCGGATTTCAAAAGCCTGTTCCATATAGGATTTAAAGACTTGTGTGTACACGGCAGCCTTGATAAGAAGAGGGACTGAGGGTGAGGTTTTATATTTAATTTTACCTAGTTACTTAGGGTTTTTAATCTAAATCTAAATATGAAACATAAAATATTGAATAAAAATGATATTAACAACTTAGCTATTTCAATTTTTAACTCCTAACTCCTAACTCCTAACTCCTAACTCCTAACTCCTACTCTTTCTATCAATAGTTTTTAAAATTACATCCCGATACTTTAAAGAAATAGCATCCCAGCTAAATCGTAAAGCATTGCTTACAGCCTCTTTCTGCCAATTTTTTTGCAATACTTTCGATAATGCATCGGCATATATTTCTGAGTTAGTTACATCACATAATATACCGCTATCACCTACAATATAGCGACGCATTTCATCATCAGTTGCGACTACTGGTAAACCACTAGCCATTGCTTCAACATAAGCAAAACCAAAAGGTTCGTTAATAGATGGGAGCGTGAATACATCAGCGCTACGATAAACTTCAGGCATTTTATTAAAAGGAAACGTACATATTTTAAATCGATTTGAACCAAGTAGCTTTTCGCATTGTGCCTGAAAATAATCTTTGTCTGGCCCGTCTCCACAAAGCAATAAACTTGCTTGAGGTAAACGAGAAACCGCATTAATTGTTAAGTCGATTCGTTTATGATTATTACGATTTAAAGAAGCTACACATAATATAACTGGTTTTGTTAAACCAAAATATATTTTTTTCCCAAAAGGAGTAAATTGCTTTAAATCAACTCCACTAGGAATAGTACTGACTTGCTGTGTTTTATTTAAATCAAGAGCGAATGTAGCAGTTTTTTCATCGTAAACTATTAAATGGTCTGGAGAAAAACTTAAATTGCGTTTCAAACATTTACCTTCAGCTAACAAACTATTATGTTCCGTATAAAGTATGGGAGTACCTTTGATAGCGCGAACAGTAGCAGCAATCGCTAAACCTCCATAATCATTACAAGGAAAGATTAAATCGCTAGAATTAGTTAAACAGTGAATCACACAAGGTAAAAAATTAGTTAGATGTTCAATAACAATTTCGGGATGATTTGCAAAGCGATAGACAAAATTTTTTATCCACGGTTGATTGATAAAGTCATAAGTATAAGCGCGAGGAATACCACCGGATTTACGAGAAAATTCACCGCATTCAGCACCACTTAAAAGTTCTACATCGAAGTAATTAGCAAGACAACGGCTAATTTCTATTGCAAAAATTTCCGAACCACCACTCCAATTAACTCCTGCACTCGGATGAATAAGGGTAATTTTGTAACGATTTTGATTACCTTGCAATTCTTCGAGTCGATGACTTTCAGTATCAACTTTAGTATCAATTATTTCTTGAGTCACTTTATTACACTCCATTTAATGGTTAATAGTGACTGGGCAATAATTTTATACCATAATTATTAACTCTTAACTCTTAATTTATACATTGAATCTTGTTCTTCTCCCCATCCAACAATTGCAAATAACAGCCACCAGTAAAAAAATAGTGTTGTGTGACTCCAAACATTATCAGTAGCCATTCCGAAAACAATTGCCACAAAAATGGCTAACATTGTCACACAAAGTCTCCGACGAGGACTTCCTAATGGTGAATCTCTAAGATATTTAATCAAAAAAGCGACTTGTATTCCTAGAAATAGGATAAAACTTGTAAATCCGATAATTCCTGTTTCTGCAAGGAATCTGAGATAATCATTATGAGCATAATTTTGAAAATAAGTTATATATTTGCTAGTTCCCAAACCGTATCCAAAAAATGGCGCTTGTTTCCAAGCATCTATCAAAAAAGACCACTGAGCAATTCGCCAATTAGCACTATTCCCATCCCCAAATGATAATAATATTGTTCGAGAAATATCTAAATCCTGATTAAATAGCGGTGTTTGTAAAAGTGCAGCTAATTTTTCACTTCCTAATTCAGTACTTGCAAAAAGGTAAAATACTAATGCAATAAATAGAATTGCTCCAATTAATTTTAATAAATTTAATCTCGGTGCAATCAAAGCCATTAAGAATATTGACATCATAATTAGGCTAGTAAGAGATTTTGTCATTACCATGAAGAATGCCAAAGTCCCCAATATACTCAGCCATAACCATCGTTGTTCTCTAACATGTCCCAATTTCCATAACGTAAAGCTAATAAATAAAAATAAGAATGTACCGAAAGTACTCGGATGTCCCAAAGTTGAATTCAGACAGTTGTTACAACTGATAGCACCAGGAAGTCTTGAAGGTATGACAAGTTGCAAAAATCCTACGCTCAACGGTACTAAAAGACTAAAAAACAAGAATGGTATAACCTTTTGCGGATGAATTCTTCCTTTTAACTGCATTACCAGCAGATATACCATCAACCAAGAAAATATCCGCGTCCACTCTCGAATTCCTTCTATAAGATAAGTTGTCCCTAACAAACCCCAACCAACCACTGGTAGCACTACCCATACTCCCAAAAATGCCACCCATCCCGCAAAAAACCAAAAAAACTTATCCGTATTAACCTTTTGTCTTAATAAGATTTGCACTATTACGTAAAGAATAGTTAGTCCATCTAATCCAATCGCGAAAGCAGCAGGTACTTGCTGAGCAGATAAAGGGTCAAGAGAACTGCGTAAAACTAATAAAATTAATACCGCTTGTTCAAAACGAGCGAAAAAGAACGCAACTACTGCAACTACAAACAACAGCAAACCTATATAAGCAGGAACCGTACCCGCTCCAAAACCTACAGCTCCACCAACTACAACCCCAGCCAATCCTACCAACAGTGACAAATAAAAAGAAGCATTTAATTTGTTATCGCTTAGCATATGAAGTTCTTTCGCTTAAGAAATGGTAATTGGTAATAGGGAATAGGGAATAGGGAATAGGGAATAGGGAATAGGGAATAGGGAATAGGGAATAGGGAATAGGGAGTTAAGGGACTTCCAATTAAAAAAATAATCAATCGCTTTGGGGAGCAGGGGGAGCAAGGGAAGCAGGGGGAGAAAAAATCTGATTGTCGTATTAGATGCAGAAATTGAGTAATTTAATTCTTGGATGTCCCTAATAGTTAGGAATTAAGAAAAGGTAGAAGAAAGAAAAAAAATTGCTTCTCCTTGTCTCCCCATCTCCCCATCTCCCCTTGTCTCCCCATCTCCCCATCTCCCCATCTCCCCATCTCC
>NZ_AP018227.1:8850577-8952335 GCF_002368095.1 Calothrix parasitica NIES-267
TAGCGGTAGTATTTTTCTGTCAAATTAGACATTCCGTTAACTACGATTCCTAAAATTGGAATGTGATTTCCGCTCAGTTCCGATACTGCTTTTTGCAACATCTCTTTGTTTGTGACGCTAGGACGTGTAACTAAAACTACTCCATCGCTCTGTTTACCTAAAGTGGCAGCATCAGCACAAGCGCTTACAGGAGGAGTATCGATAATCACTAAATCATATTCTTTTGCAGCTTGCTCTAATATTGATTTCATTTCTACAGACTCTAATAACTGTGATGGTCTTCCGTGGAGTTCGCCACAAGTTAAGACATCTAAGTTATCTACGTCTGTTATTTGTATTGCATTCATTAAACTTCTGCTACCCTCAATTATTTCAGTAATTCCAGGCTTTGGTGGCAAATTAAACAGAGTATGCTGAACTGGTCTGCGTAAATCTGCATCTATTACTAGTGTTCTTCGAGACAACATTGCTGAGACTGCCGCTAAGTGAGAAACTACTACCGATTTACCTTCACCAGAGATAGTGCTGCTGACGACTATTTTTTGTAACTTATCGTCACTACGAAACTCTAGAGTTTTAAACAGCATTCGATAAGGTTCCACCAAACCAACCTGGTCTAAAAATCTGTCTGACGGTTCTAATACTAAAGTTTTTCCCGGTAATTTTGGTAATACTCCGAGTAACGGTAGGTTGAGCAATTCCTCGGCTTCTCTGCCATCTCTAAGGGTATTATCCATCAATTCTAGTAGTAAAATAACGCCAGTGGCTAAAATACCTCCAAAAACCGTAGCAAGTGCTAATACCACAGCTTTTTTAGGTGAAGATGGAGATTCAGGAACTTTTGCTGACTCAATTATCCGGATATTACTTACCTTTTGAGCTTGAGCAAGTCTTGCTTCTTCTAACTTGCTTTGCAGAAATTTCAAAGTTGAAGCAGCTTCTTCCCTTTGGCGGACGAGTGCTGTTAAAGGTTGCTGTTTAATTGGTAGTTGAGCTACACGAGTTTTTAAGTCAGCGATTTGTGACCGAACAGTTGCTAATTTTTTTCCTATAGCTAAACCTTCGATTTCATTTGTAATTAACTTAGAAGTCAACTCTTGAGAAATTTCGTCTGAAGCTATGGTATTTGCAGGAGCAGCTTGATTTGACGATGATACATTTGCTAGCTGTTGCTCGTACATCTGACGAAAAGCATCTCGTTTCTGGGCCAACTCCATTACTTGAGGATGATTAAAAGTAAACTTTAAACGTGCTTCTATAAATTGACGCTCCAGTTCTGCTAAAGCACTTCGCATTTTTACTAACTCTTCATCCGAACCGCTGCGAATCGAAGAATAAGCACTTTGCAAACTATTTGCATCAGTAATTTCTCTTAGGGAATTTTCTTGCGATCGCACTTGTTCGAGCGAAGCACTCAAGCTTCTTTCTTGCTCTTCAAGGGATGCTAAATTCTCCACCAAAGATTCAGTCTGTTCTGCGAACGAAACAATACCGCTAGCTTGTCTGTACCTACTCTCTGTAGCTTCAGCTTCTCGCAAATTCTTCCTAGCAATCGGAAGTTGTTTATTCTCCAAAAATTCTTTTATTTTTGTTGCTTCAGAACTAATAGCTTTAATATCATAATCGACCATGGCACTCGATACAGAATTAAGCAGTTTAGCAGCTAGAGCGGGATTTCTATTTTCATAAGTCATTTGCAGAATATTAGTTGCAGGGACTATGTTTACGCTCAAATTTTTACGCAAATATTCAGAAGTCAGCCCGTCTTTACTAAAATTCTGCTCTGGTTCAGCTTTATATTGAGAATTAAATATTTCAATAGCTTTTTCTAAAACCCGTTGGGATTTCACCAATTCTGCTTGGTCGGCCAGAGGACTAGGACCACCTGGAGTACTATTTGCAACTTGACTTAAATCTCTACCCAGTTCAGAAACACTAGCTTGTTGTGCATCAAGCATTAGCCTTGCCGACGTTTCATAAACACGTGGTGTAACGCTCAGGTAAGTAAAAGCCCCACCAATAACTGCAACAAAAGTTGCACCAGCAGGCAAACTTCGCCGCATTACCACCTTTAGTAAAGATGAAATACCTTTCTCCATTCCTATACCTTTTTTGAATCAAATTTTATCGAAACACTCCGGGAAGAAGATTAGAGGGGAAGAGAGGGAGGGAGGGAGAGAGGGAGAGAGGGGGAGAAAGGGAGAAAAGCGGTAATTAATGATTTATAACTCTTTACTACTCACTATTCTTAACTCTCTGCTTACTACTCACTACTCACAACTCGCTATTCCTAACTCCTAACTCCTAACTCCTAACTCATTACTCCCTACTCTTTAAAAACTCCTGCAAATCCTTTTTTGTTCGCTTCTAATTCAACATGGGAAGACGGTGACGATAGAGTTTTATATAGTTTCAAGGTTTCATTGGCAATGTAGTCCCAACTATAGTTAAGCTTTACGTATTTTTCTGCGTTTTGAGCCATTGCTTCCATATCAGTTAAGTTTTCGGTAGCCCAAGATAATTCCTTGATGCAAGACTCTAGGGAACCAGCTTCAAAAAGCCGACCTCTTCCTCCTCCAATCAATTGCTCATGGGGTGGAATATTACTTGCCAATATGGGGATACCTTCGCGCATTGCTTCCAACATTGCCATTGGTAATCCTTCGACATCCGACGGTAGCACAAATAATCCAGCCCCTCGGACTATCTCAGCTAAACGCGCTCCTCTGAGTTCTCCTGCAAACAATATGTTGCGGTTGTCTGCAACTTTCTCCAATAATTCTGAAGTAAAAGATTTTGTATTACTTACACCTCCAGCCAAAACAAGTTTCCAATTTTTTGGCTTTAAAGTTCTGAAGGCTTCTACAAGTAAGTCGGGGCATTTTTCGGGTACCAACCTACCTAGAAATAATATATATCTTCCTTGCTCAAGTCCCAACTTGCTACCATAACCAAAATTCGGGTCTGACCTTGCATAGCTTGCCGGAGCCGTAGGAATATACACAACGTCTCTTCCGTAAGTTTGTAAAAAATACGTCTTGAGCGCATCAGAGACGGCAATTATTTCATGGGCACAACGCACCGCTGTTTGCTCGCCCATTTGAATCAAACGAGTCGAAAAATTACCCCATTTAGCTCGTTGCCAGTCCAATCCGTGACAGGTAACGACGATTTTTGAATTTGTTGTAATTTTCGATAAGCTGGTAAATAAAGATGGACCGAGAGCCTGAAAATGTATGATGTCATACTTCGTACCAGTAGCAGCCAATGCACCGAGTGCAGATGTAACAAAAGCATCTACACCTCTCATGCGTACATCTGGTAAAGAAATAACTTTCACGCCCTCAAAATCATAGTTCTCTAGCCAAGAACTGTCGGTATAGGAAGAACGAGCAAACAAGTCTACACTATGACCTTGAGCGACCATGCGGGGAAACACTTCCGCGCAATAATGTTCAATGCCGCCCTGTCTCGGAGGTAGACCTTTTGCACCAATTACAGCAATTTTCATTTTTGCTCGTGTTTGCTCTCAATTGAGGTTTATAAGTGCCTGTGGGTTAGCACATTGTTTTAAACGTTGCTCCCAACTTTGCCACATGTTTTGGAAAACTTGATTGACTACAGTGCTTGCTGCATAAGGAGTGGCAACTTTTACGCATTCTTCAACTGGATAATTTTCTGGATGCATAATCACTTGACGCAAAGCGCGAGCGATACATTCAGCCGTTCGCTGGGAACAAACAACCCCACTATTATCAGATAGCAATGAAGGAGTTTCTCCGGCTTCGGTAGTCACGATTGGAGTTCCACAAGCGAGAGCTTCTAAAACTACAAACGGTAATCCTTCAAAAGCACTGGTTAACACAAGAGCATTGCAAGCACGGTGTAAGTCGGATAATTCTTGTTGTTGAACTATCCCCAACATCGTGACTCGATTTTCAATACCCAAAGAACTAATTTCATTACGTACTGTAGCTGTTAATTCTCCCTCTCCTGCAATTAATAAATGAACGTTCGGCTCGTTTAATGCTTTGATAGAACGTATTAGTAATAATGGGTCTTTTTGCGGATGCAACCTTCCAGCAAATAAGACAAACCGTGTATTTTCGTCTAGATTCAATTTTTTAGCTAATTCCCGTCTTCGATCATCCCGTTGCTCGCGAGAGACTGGATAAAAAACTTGTTCATCAAAAGTATTGTTTAACAAGCTTACTCTGTCGGATATATCGGGATAACGCTGTTGGTAAAGCCCCAAGGAATCGCTATTACAGGAATAAATATGGTCAAACTGTCCAACTAAAGCGCGCTCTAAAGCAAAATAAGCTGCGGGTAAGCGTCGCCATAAAATAGCATTTTTATCATTTGCAGATTTCATCTGCTTTTCTATATCGTTCTGGATAAAAAGCGTTTTTTCCCCTTTCCATCCGAAAGTCGCTAAAGTTGGCTCCAATCTGTAAAAGTGCATAAAATCAGAGGCATAGCAGCGTCCAATCATCGCCGCAGTGTATTTAACCGTCGTTGGTACTAAGCCTCTAACATTATCATCTTCTACTACAAATAAAGGCAAAAAATTAATTTCTTTGCCTGCAAATTCTCTTTTATGCCATCTACCTAAAGGGGCATTTTTATTATCTGCGGTTCCAACAAGCCTAACCTCAAAACTTGAAGGAGCATACTTAATAAAAGTATTGATTAATGTCTGTATTCCTCCAATTGTACTGTTCCAAGGATTATATTGATAAAAAATTGTTAAAACAGGCTTACGCATTCCAAACCACCCCGAACAATAATATTAGGCGTGCCAATTATTCTTTTAACGACGTGACAACAGTGCTTACCGCTAAGCCCTCTTGTCATTTTAAAATAGTATATCTAGCAAAAAATTAACTCTGACCGTAGCAGTACTTTTAAACTTTTTATTCATCAATTTTGAAAACTCAATTTTAAGGGTAATTCCAGCAATCCTTTATTAATTAGAGTACGAATATTTATCTCAACTGCTATGGTACGCAAACTGAATACTATTTGTGCATAGAAAATTTATCACACTTTTAAAATCGTAATATTAATAAACTTCAAAGTCACTGAAGCTGAGTCAATCTTCACCGAACTTTCACGCATTGTGTATAAATTACATCCTAAAAATATCAAATGTATGTTATAATACAAAGTTTTTGTAGGGTAAGGAACAAAGCTGATAATCCCGAAGGCTCAAGCTTTATAATATCTTAATATAAAATTCCGTAAAAACCCCAATGGAATTCAACACATTTAAGTTAATAAGACAAAAGTACTTGAGATAAATAGGTAAGTAGAAATCATCAGGCTTTAGCAGATAGTGGTAAAAATTATTTCATCATCAAAAAACAAAAATCAAGCTTGTATCTGAAGATATCAGTAAATAGCGAGCATGCAAAATAAAACAGCGAATAAAAACAATTTAATTACATGGTATTTTTGATACGTATTACTAAGTAACTGTTTCCCCGAACTTGACTTAGTGATTATAAGTTGTTGAATTTTTTTAATCTTAGGTATGACCGTAACTGACACATTTTTTTGCAGGGTGCTGTGACACTTAAAGTTAATTTGAACGTAGTAATAATGCTTATAGTTTCACGCACCACCCGAGCTTTACGACACTTGTGGCCATTCCTGAATCTGTTATATAGCGAATAAGCAAAATATGGCGTTGCTGAATTGAAATATGAATTTATTTTTCTCAAAAGAGTCTGCCCCCTAAATCCCCCAAAAATGGGGGACTTTGAATTATCTTTTTCCCCCAGAATTGGGGGTTAGGGGGCTATTCATACTTTTAATCAGCAAGCTTCAGAAGTTAAGCTCTCATAGATTTCCTTCCAGATTAGCCTAATTACAAATTATTTTTTATCAGCAATTCAATCCACTTGATATAAAAGATTGTTTGCACTGTTTATTGCATCTTTGATTTTGCTTCTAAACTTTCCAAACGACTCCTAAGTTGCTGATTTTGTTTTTTAAGTTCTTCTAGTTCCGAACGTAAATCATTTACCGCATTATTAGAAGAACTCTTCTGAACCACTTGCTCAATTTGCTCCTCAGCAAAACGACGCACCCGACCATCAGGAGTTTGTTCGGCTAAAGTACGCAAAATTCCCACAGCTTTTTTATCTTCCATCTGTCCGAGCGAACTTGCTACAGCAATTTGAGTTAAAAAGAAAGTTTCTTGAGAAATTTTGCTCAATCTTTCCAAAATCCTTTCTAAATTAGCACTACTTTGACCGCTAGAAATTTTTCCTAAAGCCCGAATTGCACCCAAACGTAAAGGTTGCGGAACGCCTAATTTGGTATAATCCAAAATTAAATTTAAAGCAGCCTCCGAGGTTTTTAATTCAGATAAACCCGCTATAGCACCATTTCTTACTACCTCATTCCAGCCAGCTTTTGATTGTAAAATATTCTCAAACAGCTTTATTACTTCTGATTCATCCGGTTTGTCTTCTCCCACAGTTGCAGCAATCGAACCTATAGAAGTAGCAGCAGCAGCTTCCACATAATAGCTAGCATCACCAGCTTGAGACAACTTCTTCAAAGCTTGATAGCTAGAATTAGTTTTGATTTTACCAAGTGATTGCGCTACAGCCCTACGCACATAAGGATTTTCATCAGATAAATACTCAACCAAAACATCAAACACTTGATCTAACTGAACCGAAGCTAACTGTTTTGCAACTTCTACACGTACACCCCAAAAACCATCATTTTTCAGCGATTCCGATAGTGCTTTCACAGCTTCCAAACCGCTTTTCTTAGCCAAAGCTTCCGCAGCATAAATCCGCGAAACGGGATTTTCATCGTGGAGCAACTGAGCTTTCAATTCAGGAATGGGATATTCTAAAGTAACGGTTTTCAGGTAGTGATTCCCAACATCAAAGCTAATAAAATCGGGTTTTTTCTCTACAGGAAAATAAAAACTCTGTTCCTTCTCCGAAACTCTTACCGTAAAAACTTTCAACTCATCAGCTTGATTAATATAGCCAAAACCAATGGGAATTCTTAAATCAAAGAAACTTTCCTTATTTTTGTCCTTTCCGGTCACCTGAGTTTGTTCAACCGTTACCTTAGCTAAATTAGCATCCCCATCCCAAGCATAAGTAACTTTAAAATCGGGATGTCCCCCACGATAAACGTATTGGTCAAAAAGAAACGTTAAATTACGACCAGTAGCTTTTTCAATTGCTCGTAGTAGGTCAATTGTTTCTACAGTTTGATGAGCATTATCGTTAACAAACTCCGCAACAGCAGACCAAAATAGCTCTTCTCCCAACTGCGCCCTCATCATATGATAGACACAGGAGCCTTTCTCATAAATATGACGGTCGTATAGTTCGATAGCTTCTCGGTAGACATGAGTCACCATCGGACGACGGTAGCGACTGCTATCTTCATTTATATAGCGTCTTGCTTGCTGCAAACGATAATAATCTGCTTCTTGAGAACCATATTCGCGCTCAGTCCACATCACCTCAGAATAACTTGCCATTCCTTCCTTAACCCAAGCATGAGACCAATGTTTAATTACTACTAAGTCTCCAAACCACTGATGGGCTAATTCGTGAACAACTAAACTTTCAGCATTACGATTATCAACAATAGCTTTCTCATCAAGCAGACATCTATCAGTTAACAGCGTAGTAGAAGTATTTTCCATTCCCCCAAAAATGAAGTCATCAACGCAGACTTGAGCGTACTTAGGGAAAGCATAAGGATAAGCATATTTCTCGCTGAGAAACTCCATCATTTCCGGAGTTTTACCCATAGTGCGTCGAGCATCTGCTTCCCGTCCCTTCTCTACATAGTAAGTAACGGGTTTATCATGCCATTGGTCGCTAATCTCAGCAAAATCACCTACAGCGAGAGTCATTAAATAAGTTGGGTGAACCTGCTTTTGCAGCCAATGATAAACAAGATTATCTTTATTTTCTGCATCTTCCTCAGTGTCTATCAATTCACCATTAGAAACAACCTTCAAAGGTTTAGGAACCTTTACCCGAATCTCCGAAGTGGATAATTGTCCTGGGTAATCAAAGCAAGGAAACCAAAACCGCGAATCTTCGTCTTCTCCCTGAGTCCAAACCTGAGTTGGTTTATTGGGATAATGTTCGTCTGGGTGAATAAAATAAATACCGCGAGTTGGTTTTTCTACCGAGTAAGCGATAATTATGTCAAGTCGTCGATTAATTTGAGTTGGGGAATTAAGTTCGATATCTAGATGCTCGCCATCATAATCAAACTTCTGAGAAATTTCTCCAATAAAAACCGATTCAATATTTAAATTGACAGCATCCAAGTGTAAGCGGTCTACACCATTACATACAGGCGCTAAAGTTATTTTACAGGTACCGCGAACAACTTGATTTGAAATATCCAAACTTAAATCAAGAAAAATATGCTTTACCTGTCCGGGTCTATCCGGATTGTACTGGGGTTTCGCACCTGGTGAAACAAAAGATTTGTGGCGCTGATTTTCAGTATCAAAATGTGACTGCAACATCGACTTATATTTACCTTTTAATTACAAAAAGCTCAATTTAGTTAATAAAAAATAACAATTTGTGGCGAGTAACCACACACTCCAGCCATACTGGCTTCAAAAACCTATGATTTCAAAGCATACTATTTATTTTAAATCTCATCGGCTTTTTGCTGAGTAAAAATACTTGAAGCAAGATTATATAGATTAAAATAATTTGTCACTCGACACCTTTAATCCTATATGGGTTGAAAATATTTACGGTTGACCCCATTAGTAGTTGATGTAAATTTGGTCAAATATTCAAGCCTATAGTGTGTAGAATTACTAACTTTATCAGTAAATACCGATAATCTGTAAGGTGAAATATGAAGTATAAAAGCTGAAGAAGAAAATACAATATTTAGGAAAAAGTGATATGGAGATTTTTAAAGTAGCGAGTAACGAGTAGCAAGTAACTAATAAAGAATACATCGTACTTGCTACTTCTAACTCCTAACCCTTAACTCCTAACTCTTAACCCCTAACTTCTAACCTTTAACCTTATAAGAAAGAGAATACAAAGAATGTCTAAACTAAAACCTAAATTTTTAATTCCTGCTCTTGGTACTGCTGTAGTCATCGTCGGGGGTATTGCGACTTACTTGTATTTAAAAGGTGGCCCATCAGGAGGTATTTCTGATGCTGTTGCTAGCGCCAAACTGGTTCCAGATGATGCGATGATGGCTACTTATATTGCCACAGACCCCAAAGTTTGGTCAAAATTAGAAGCATTTGGTACTCCTGAAGCCCAGAAAATAGTAGCTGAGGGAATAAAGAGCTTTGATGAAAGCTTTTCTGCTGACAATAGTATTAGCTACGATAAAGATTTAAAACCTTGGATTGGTGGTGTCATGGTAGCCGTATTACCTCCGTCACCCGTTCAACCCGCACAAAATAAGACTAAATCATCACCAGAAACAAATATTTTGATGGTGGTAGGAATTAAAGATAAAGTAAAAGCTTTAAATTTCACCAATAAACTTAAACAGCAAAAAAGCGTCAAAATCGAAGAAACTGATTATAAAGGTCAGAAAATCCAGGAAACCAAAGGAAAAGGAAGTCCTACCTACAGCACCATATTAAATGACCGCGTATTATTTTCTCCTTCCGAGAATGCACTAAAGCAAGCAATTGACACATCAAAGGGAGAACCTTCATTTTTCGCAAAAGCAGGTACTTCTCAACTTATAGGAAGCAACCTCAAATTAGAGAATACCTTGGCACAAGTTTACGTACCCGATTATTCAGGTATGGTGCAAAAATTAATCGCAACTAACCCCCAAGCACAACAGCTACCACCACAAACCTTAGAACAACTCAAGCAGGTCAAATCCTTTGTTGCGGGAATCGGTGTCGACGATCAAGGATTGCGACTCAAAGCCAACACCAACCTAGACGCGCAAAAAGTCAAATTTCAGTACGAAAAAACATCCGGTAAAGTATTGTCCCAATTACCCCAAGATACAATCGCTCTAGTCAGTGGAGGAGGAATTAGTAAATGGTGGACTGCTTTTGCAGAGCAAGCAAAAGATACCCCAGAATTAAACGTAGTGCTTCAACAAGCACGGACACAATTAAAACAACTCAATCTCGATTTAGACAAAGACGTATTTGGCTGGATGGATGGGGAATTTGGTATAGCCGCAATCCCCGTAAATCAAGGATTATTAAAGCAAATTGGCTTCGGAGGAGCATTCCTATTTCACACTGGCGATCGCAAAACAGCAGAAGCTACATTTAGTAAATTAGATAACCTTGCCAAAAGTCAATCAATCAAAATAGGTCAGAAAGACATCAACGGTAAAAAAATCACAGAATGGCAAATCCCCGGACAAGGAGCATTATTAGCTCACGGCTGGTTAAATGACGAAACCGCACTAGTCGCACTTGGGGGACCAATCGCTGAAACACTCTCAAAAAAAGGACTACAACCCCTTAACAGCAGCGAAAACTTCCAGAAAATAACAGGAACACTACCAAAAGACAACGGTGGTTACTTTTATTTAGACATGGAAAAAGCCCAGCCATTTGCCACTCGTTTCTTTCCACCCACACCAGAAGCATCCGCTATGCTCAATTCAATTCACGGAATCGGAGTTACCGCAACAAGTCCCAATAAATCCCTAACACAAATGGAAATGTTGCTAGCCTTAAAAAAGAACGGGGAACAATGAGCAGTTAACAGTTAACAGCGAGCAGTGAGCAATGAGCAGTGAAAAGTTTGGAGTTACGAATTTTTAATAAATAGCAAATTGCAATTCCTTCTTTGCTCATTACTCATTACTCACTACTCACTACTCACTACTCGCTACTTGTTGCTTAAGAATCTTCCCAATCTCCAATTTCTACTTTCTGTTAAATATTCTTTTCAAATCCAAATAAAAGTCTTTTGAAAGCTTATTATTCTTCTATAAAGGCTGGAGCCTAATCCCAAAATCAAGAAGTTAATTAGTAAATATACTGATGGTTATCGCTACAAAAAATACTGTTTCGCTATCTACGCGCTTGATAAATGGATTGCTAGGAATCAAGCCACTGTATGGTATGGCAAAGCATCAAGCCCGTCAAATGATGATTAAACGCGGGGAAAAAGTTGGTGTCCCTTGGAGACAGCAAGTAGAAGAAATGAAAGCTGTAGACTGGGAAAGTGAAATTAAAAAAGTAGAAAACAAGAATATATCTTATCCCGATTATTATTTCGATTCATTTCATGCTTATGAAGAAGGTAATCTCGGTTGGAAACCAGCTTTAGAGCTAGAAGTTGCAGCCTTAACAGTTCACTCTACACTCTTTAATAAAGCTGGTGAATTAGAAGGAGATGCAAAATTACGCGCTTCTTATCACAATGTACTCAAACCACAAATTCCCGAACCCCAAGATATTTTAGATTTGGCTTGCGGTGTTGGTTTAAGTACATTTGCTCTACAAGAAATTTATCCCCAAGCCAAAATTACCGGTTTAGATTTATCACCTTATTTTCTATCAGTCGCTAACTATCATTCCCAGCAGCGACAAGCAAATATCAATTGGGTTCATTCACCAGCAGAATCTACAGGTTTACCAGACAATTCATTTGATTTGGTTTCAATTTTCCTTACCTGCCACGAATTACCGCAATCAGCAACTCAACAAATATTTGCAGAAGTCAAACGAGTGTTGCGCTCTAACGGTCATTTAGCAATTATGGACATGAATCCCCATTCTGAAGTTTATCAAAAAATGCCCCCTTACGTGTTCACTTTGCTCAAAAGCACCGAACCTTGTTTGGATGAGTACATGACCTTAGATATTCAGCAAGCTTTAATTAAAGCTGGTTTTCAAACTCCAACAATTACTCCTAATAGTCCTCGTCATCGGACTGTGGTAGCGAAAGTTGTGAAGTAAAGTAACGAATAGGGAGTAGGGAATAACAAATCATAAGTAGAGAGTAACGAGTAATGAGTAACAAGTAGGTAATAAATTATTGAAGAGTCAAAAATAAGGATTAATAGTGCTTTTTTCTGTAATTGTTGGAAGACGTAAAATTTTACGTCTGTACATATCGTCAAAATTAATGGGACAAAGCACTAGTTGCTAGTTGTTAAAAATTTCCAACCCTCAACTATTCCCTACTTGCTACTCGCTACTTGCTACTTGCGACTCTCTTTAACTCACAATCTTGCTAAAACTGGCTGTTCTTGTGTCGCTTCATTTAAATTAGATTCCGAATTGTTACAGTAAATTTCGCAAGAATTATTTGGACTTTCGATAAGCTTAACTTTGTAAAGACTTGCTCCTAATTCACCAATAGGTTCGCGCAATGTACTACTGATATAAAGCGCTATATTTTCCGCAGTTGGAACTACTTCTGCAAAATAAGGGATATCCTTATTAAGGAAATAATGGTCAAATTGTTCAACGACATAATCGTCAACAACCTTATTCAAAGCGCCCAAATCAACTAACATACCAGTACGCTCTGCAATTTCACCTTTGACGGTAATTTCCAAATGGTAATTATGTCCGTGTCCATTGGGACGAGCGCATTTACCGTAAATCTCTAAATTTTCCTCCTTACTCAGCTTAGGACTAGCTAACCTGTGAGCTGCACTAAAGTGAGTACCTACAGTAAGATAAGCTTCCATTGAATTTCCCATATAATCAGCCCAAAGTTGAGGATGTTCAAATAACTGCACGCGAACTATAGGTAAATAAGACGATAACCGTTTGTAGATAACCCGTGCAATATTTTCAGTTGTTGGTAAAATTTGCTGAAACTCTTCCCAAACATCGTTGAGGTAGGAAAAGTCAAGTTGATTGGTGACTTCTCTTTTTATTACCTGTTTAACGTCAGACAAGTTGAGTACCATACCATATTCGTCCAACTCCCCTTCAAGAGAGATAAACAAAACATAGTTGTGCCCATGTCCGGGAAAATTAGCACAAGCACCGAATTTTTCAATATTCTCTGCTTCACTTAGTTCGGGGAACCAATATCGATGACTGGCCGAAAACTGAGCGCGGCGATTTACAATGCATTGCATGAGTATCTAGAAAGCAGAATTTAAGATTTCTTAACGTTTCACTGCTTCCAGCATAAACGATTTAGACACAGTTAAGAGCCAGGAATTGCAGAGTAGTGAGTAGTGAGTAACGAGTAATGAGACTTTCCTTCACTCCCTCACTCTTTTCTTCCCCATCTCCCCATCTCCCCATCTCCTTGTCTCCCCTCTCCTTCTCCCCCTATTCCCGACTCCCTGCTGGAATCTCAATTACAAACTCCGTACCTTCACCTTCCTTAGAAAAACATTCTAAAGTTCCATCATGAGTTTCTGTAATAATTTGATAGCTAATTGAAAGCCCCAAACCAGTTCCTTTCCCTTCTGGTTTAGTAGTAAAAAAAGCATCAAATAACTGATTTTTCACTTCTTCGGATATTCCATCAGCATTGTCAGCAACACTAATTTTGACGTTGTTATTATTAATTAATTCTGTACTAACGCTAATTTTAGGAATAAAATCTTTATCCTTTTGTGCTTTATCTTCTAATACATCAATTGCATTTGCGAGCAGATTCATAAATACTTGATTTAGTTGTCCTGGAAAGCATTCAATTTCGGGTAAATCGCCGTATTTTTTGGAAACTTCAATTTCGGGATGAATTTCGTTAGCTTTCAAGCGATGAGACAAAATCATCAAAGTTGTATCAATACCTTGATGAATGTTGGCAAATTTTCTCTGTGTTGCATCTTTACGTGAAAAGTTGCGTAGCGACTGCATAATATTGCTAATACGCTCAACTCCCAGATTCATTGAAGCAATCATTCTTGGTAAGTCTTCTAATAAGAAATCTAAATCGATTGCATCAATTATTTTGTCAATTTCTTCTGGTGTCTCTGGTAAATATTTCTGGTACAGATTTAATAAATGAATTAAGTCCTTGATATAGTTATCTGTATGTTCTAAATTACCAGCAATAAATCCGACTGGATTCTTAACTTCATGGGCTATACCGGCAACTAATTGTCCCAACGATGATATTTTTTCTGCTTGCATTAATTTGAATTGAGATATTTGTAATTCACGATTCAAATTTCGTAACTTTAACTGCACATTAACTCGCGCGACTATTTCCTCTTGTTGAAATGGTTTAGTAATATAATCTACTGCTCCAAGCTTAAAAGCTTTGATTTTATCAGCTGTATCTGTAAGAGCGGTCATGAAAATGACTGGGATATCTTTGGTTTTTTCCGAAGCTTTTAAACGCCGACAAACTTCAAATCCATCCATTCCCGGCATCATGATATCTAATAGAATTAAGTCTGGAGAGATAGCTTTGAGTTCGCTTAAAGCATTTTCACCATTGCTAGCAAATGAGACACGATGTCCCTGTACTTGCATCACCTCAGATAATATTTTGATATTATTGATATTATCATCAACAATTAAAATTAGATTTTCTTGAATTTCCATTTTTTATTTATTTAAATAAATTTATTACAGCAGTAAAATGCACTTTTTCTTAAATATTTAATTAGTTATTACAGTTTAATCTTTAGCATGATTTTTCCAATTCGCCTATGATGCTAAAAATATAGATAGTTGTAGCTTAGCTAATATCACGAAGTTTCTCATTCGGCTCTAGGATAGGGATAGTGTTTCAAAGTAATCCAATCGTAAGGCATTATTGTCTTTACTGACCCGTTCCACTAGCGGCAGAAATTATATTTTATCTCTTAATATTTAACGAATAAAAATTAATATATTAAGAATAATAATAAAATACAATTAAATAAATATCCAATTATACTTTTGTTTAAATATTTTTTAGTTTATTTTCAATTATTTTCTATAAAAATAACAGATTGTACTTGAAGAATTTACAGTCATAGCCAATCAAATATCTGTGCTGAATTTATGATTTATTTGTAAGCACCCATAGAATCTTGTGCTTCGTAATATAGTTGAGTTGCAATAAGAAACATTTCTTGTCCTGCATGCAAGTAACTTTCATCATAATTGAGAGGAAAATATTCTAACTCTCCCAAACCATCACCAATTTGATTCAATGTGTAGTAAAAATGAGCCGCAGCTCTTGCTAAGCTCGGGGGGTTTGGTAAAGAACTAAAACTAACTTGTGCCTGCTTGAGTTCTTCTTTACAATCTTGTAAATAATTCTGAAATTCTTCTAACAATTCATCATCAAAAGGGTCTGCGGCTAATTTCTCGATTTGGTCTTCCCAAGAGTTAAGAATACCACACACAAAGCGATTAACCGGGTGGTAAACCGAGCGCAACCATTCTTCAACTTGCTCATCAGCATTTTTTCTCGTCTTACGTCTCTTTTTATATTGTTGTTGCGCTGTTTGAGTACGTTCGTTTCTTTTACTATTATTGTTCTCAAAGCTGTAATGCAGTTGTCTATCATAAGATTGCCGACTCTGAGTATCGCTTAAAACTTCATACGCGGCATTAATGCGGATAATTCTTTCTCTATCCGTTGTTTCTTGAGTTACATCGGGGTGAAACAACTTTACCAAGCGACGATAAGCCTGCTTTATCTCCGTTTGGCTTGCATTCCTATCAATATTCAGAGTTTCGTAGTGATTAGATTGTGGCATTACTTTAATTTATCGCTAGCTAATGCTATTAACCGACTTGACTTCCAAATCTTGGAACAGCGGTGTACTTAAATATCTTTCTCCAAAGCTGGGCTGAATTAATACAATTAAGCGCCCCTTATTTTCTTTACGTTTAGCCACCTGAATGGCTGCACATAAAGCTGCCCCCGTTGAAATACCTGATAGCAATCCTTCTTCTCTAGCCAATCTTCGTCCGTAAGCGATAGCCTCACTATCGGTAACAGGAATCACCTCATCAATCAATTCCACTTTCAGTATCTGAGGTACAAATCCCGCACCAATTCCTTGAATTTTGTGAGGCCCAGGTCTTCCTCCAGATAACACCGGACTCGAAGCCGGTTCAACGGCAATAACTTTAAAATCTGGTCTACGTACTTTAAGGACTTCAGCGATACCCGTTATTGTTCCCCCCGTTCCAATGCCCGCAACAAGCATATCAACCTTTCCATCTGTATCCTGCCAGATTTCCTCAGCAGTTGTATCTCTGTGTATTCTCGCATTACCTGGGTTTCTAAACTGTTGCAACATATACGCATGAGGAGTCGTATCAACAATCTTTTTTGCTTGCCTAATTGCTCCATTCATGCCTTCAATTCCCGGTGTTAACTGTAGTTCAGCCCCATAAGCTCGTAACATTGCTCGTCGCTCAGAACTCATAGTATCCGGCATTGTCAACACCAGTCGATAACCTTTAGCTGCTGCGACCATGGCTAAGGCTATTCCTGTATTTCCGGAAGTTGGTTCCACTAGCAATGTTTTTCCAGGAGCAATCAAACCTTCTTCTTCAGCAGCATTAATCATATTAGTGCCAATTCTATCTTTCACTGACGCTGCCGGATTCATGCTTTCGAGCTTCATCACAATGTTCCCCACACAACCCTCTGCTTGCGGAATGCGATTGAGTTGTACTAAAGGAGTTCGACCAACAATTTCTGTAATATTACGGGCAATACGCATTTTTTATGTTTGATTTAAAGATTGACATTTAATTAGTAATTGAAAACTAGTGATTGAAATTTGACTATCAGAAATGGAAGCATATAAATGCTCTATTAAATAGTGGCTATAGTCATAGTTTTTATATTTTTAGCTCACACATTTGAAAAATTTTCTATTATAACGAACTTCCGTCTGCTCCATAAAAGTTAAATCTTTGAATTGTATGTAAATCAAATTTATATATATCTTAATAGATAGCCTATATTGTTATAAAGCTATAACCAAATGTTAAATAATTAACTTAATATATCTTGTTTAATGCCCAATTTTCTATGCAAAAGTCTCATTAAAAATCAAATGTAATACATGATGTCCAATTGCTTTTTGGAATCGCGCTTTTCACATAAATCTAACAGAGTATATTTTTGCAATACCAAATTAGCAGCTTGACGTGCTTCTTCCCAAATATCTTCTACAACAGCACTAGCAGAAGTTTTAGATTTACTGTCATCTTCACAATTTTGTAATTTGTCAAGCCCTTCCACACATACAAAAATATCAAACAAACTAATTTTCCAAGGCTCGCGTGTCAAAAAATAACCTCCTTTGGAGCCACGTTGACTTTTAACAAGTCCACCACGTCTCAATGTTGCGAGCAGCTGTTCCAAGTAGCGGTCTGGTATATTTTGTTGCGCTGCAATTTGTCGAATTTGCAGCGGTTCTCTTTTTTGATAGTGCGTTGCTAATTCTAATAATGCCAGAATTGCGTATTCAGATTTACACGATAGTTCCACAAGCAGTTTTGATGAAAATTTACAGTTTAGAATCACAAGCTAGCAATTAGGTTTTTTAATCACCTTTATCAATTCAAGTGAAATTTGCTATAGCTCCTAACTCCTAACTTTCTTAAGTATACTCCGGTTCCCCGGTGGGGTTTGCTGCTTTCTTCTCAAAAATAAATTGCTCGCCGTAAATTTACGGCGAGCAACTTATATCAAACTGTTAGAGTTTTGTTAGTAATCTAGAACGTAAAGGTTGTTCTGAGAGTACCAATGAACACATCGTCACTATCTTCATTTTGACCGGAAGAGGTTTGATAGATAACACCAGGTGTAATAGAAATGTTATCGTTTACGCGATACTTGTAGAATCCTTCGATGTGGTAAGGAATATCACTATCATCAACACCTGCTAATCTATTCAAAGAGTAGGGTTGAGCACCACCGAAGAAACCTAACACGTTACCTCTACCACCGAAGTCGGGTAAAGCGATTCCAGCACCCCAACTCCAAACTTCAAAGTCGTCACTAGCACCGAAGCCACTAACATCAGAATAAGAAACAAAACCACTTACTGAGAACTTATCGCTTGGTCTGATTGCAGCAGACAAACCATAAGAGTTACTATTGGATGGGTCTTCAATCAAGTTAGCTTGTGCGGTACCAACTACAGGATTGGGAACGTTTCTAGTAACAGTATTACCATTCGCATCGGTAAAGTTTGTTTGAGTACTACCACCGAATCCACCTGCATCAAACAAAGTACTTCCCGAACCGTGGTAGCCGTGAACGTAGGTTGCTGCTAATGCAATACGGCTATTCAAATTGAAGTTTAATTGTCCGAGGGCTGCGTAGTTACCGTTGAATACACCTTGACCAACTCCAGGGTTGCTGGGTTCGGAACCTAGGTAACCAACTGTCAAAGAACTTCCGCGAAGGGGACCACCACCTTTACCGAATTTGAAGTTTAATGCTGCACCAGCACCACCACCAATGCGGTAGATTGGGCTAGAGGAAGCAAAGGTAGACAAAGCGCCGTTACCACCATCGTAATCCTCAAAGTAAGGATTAACTGTAGCGACGTAATCACTGTGGATACCACCAGTTGCAGCAACATAAAGTTGTGCTGGACCTAAGTTAGTGTAGTAAGCTAACCAGTCTAATGTCACATCGTTGCTGTTGCTTGGGTCGCCGGTTAAATTAAAGGTTTGGAAATTTTCACCGCTTTGAGCACCTCCACCAGTATTGAAGCGCTGAGCGTTACCGGTAGCCAAACGGGTATGCAGAACGTCTTTACCAGTGAAGCTGGTCTGCAAGTCCAAGCGAATTCTGTTTTGGAAGACGGTATTGTTGTTATCGCCTACGCTATCACCAAAAGCATCTGTTAGCGCAAAAATCGCTTCACCGGCTAGTTTGGTTGTTGTAGAGAATTGATTAGATTCCAATTCAGCGGTACGCGCTTCCAAAGCATCTACTCGTCCGCGCAAGGTTGCCAACTCAGCAGAAAATTCTTCCTGCAAACGCTGTAAAGTTGCCAAATCTTCTCTGGTAACAATATCAGCTGTAGCTGTAGCTATTAATTCGTTAACTCTATCCAAACAAGCATTCAAACCTGCTGCAAATTCATAACGAGTTAAAGCACGGTTCCCACGGTAGGTGCCGTTAGGATAACCAGCAATACAGCCATAACGCTCAACCAAAGATTGCAAAGCTTGGAAAGCCCAATCAGTTGGCTGTACGTCAGAAAACTGAGAAACAGAAGTTACTTGAGATTGGCTTCCATTCTCTTGTCCTTCACTGCTGTACTGATTTACTTCTTGTAAAACGTTGACTTCATTTTGTTGAGCTTGAGCCAGCGTTTGTGTTTCTTGGGATTCAAAAGAAGCTGAAAACACAGATGGTGTCTCAGTTCCCACTTTCTCTGCTTGAGATACTTCAGTACTAACTACTTCAGAATCACTAGCACTAGGAGCCGCGATCGCAGTTGTTGAAACTAGCAATGATGCTCCAAAAACGGCTTGACTTAACGCCAAGGATTTCCACAAAATATTAGACATTATTCCTCTTCTCCTCACACCTTTCTCAGATAATCTACTTTGCTGCAAATTTGAAAAAAAATCCACTATGTTAGTGAAACTTACAAATGAGGCATAGTTACCTCATACACAATTCTAGTTATTGCTAAGCTAAGAACCTACTAAATCTAGACAAAAATCTATGTAATTAACTTATGCAAAAACATATCCTTTATAGCCTTTAATTATAAGACAAGTGAAACAGAACGCAATTATATAGCCAGCTTGTTAACTGTCACACTATTAAGAGAAGAAAGTTCTAACTGATGATATATAATCATATTTCTTGTCTTAGAGTCTTACTTGAGGGTTTGCAGTGTGTTTGTTAACAACCTCCGAGTCAATACAAAAATTATCAAAAAGCGATAATATCAAAGCTAACTTGATGAACTCTTAACGACATCCTACTTTTGGATAAATAACACTCTACTTTACGAAGTAGTTTGTTCCTTATTCAAGTTGAGATTGTAGTTTCAGGGATGAAGGGTTTATTTGTCAATACCAAGGTGATGAAATCTTTGCATTTGCAAATAGTTTGTCATGATTTTAGCGGAAATATTTATCGAAATAGTACCGCCTAACATATATTATTTTATACTCTTAAATGTTTATATATTAAAATAAAATTAATATTTATGAATCTACCTGCATGGAAGGTACATAGCATTGATAACTATGAATCATGCTCCTTTACTTATAGCTTTTTTGGTAGGAGATTATTTACAACAGCAGTGTAATCGCAATCGCTTAAATAATTATCAGTTAATTTCCATGCCAGAGTTGATTAATTGCATGGTACATAATTTAGGAGCATGCGAGGGTCTTTTGAAAACGCCTATACCTTTCGCCTATACTATTCACTTAAAACAATTATTACTACTTATGCTATTTCCTATCGAAGCAATTGGACTATAAATTGAAAATTTCTTAGACTCTGACGACCGCGATTTACCGTTAAAAGCAATTTACGATACAATGAAGCGAAATAATTAAGGATTTAATTAGCTTTAGCTTTATAGCTACATTTGATGCAGGTGAAACGCAATACAGCATTGAGGGAAACAATCCCAGGATTTCGATATATTACGTCCCTATTGCTCAGCCAGGATGCAATTACGATTACGTTAGTGTTACGTAAGTCCTGCAAGAGTTGAAACTCTCTATCTATTAACTAACTGCAAGTAAATGAAGCGCTGATAAAACTTAAATAAAAAATAAAAAGTACCCATAAAAAACTATCCGCTCTTAGTTAAGTCAGATGACTTAATCTAAGAGCGGTCTAGTCGGGTCTTCAAGTTGCAACCTGACTGCCGGAAGGAACTCCAATTCAGCCTTGTCGCTTAAGATAAATTAGCCTTTCAAAGATTACAAAGATTAACTTAACTCTTAGAGCACAGCTCCGGCACACAGCCGGTTATTTGCAACTTGACGACCCATGCGTATACTACTTTCTATCATGGGCATCACCTCCTTTTTGCCTAAGCGGCTTTTAATCTCAAACAAGATAGAGCAACTAGCTCTTTCTTCGTGTGTTGTTACTACTATAGCATGGCTTTGGGAGAAATATAGAGAAAATCTCATAATTTTGATTTTTTTCGCGAGCAGTGCTTGATTGATTAAGAATAGGAATGGCCGCAACTTGACATTTTTCTAGTAGGGGAGGCAAAATACGGTTCCTTAGTGCAGTCTTGGGGAGCCATTGCGTTGCGCGGTGAATCAAGGAAAGGGGGTGTCGGTTTCCGTCCCCCTTTCCTAGTGAACCCGAAGGGTGTAGATTTTCTTCCCGTATTATTGCCGTTGCTCTGACACTTTGAACAAAGCAGGAACAACGTAGTCACAATATTTTCAGTGTCACGCACCAGCCGAGTATTGTCACAATTGCGGCCATTCCTGAAGAAAAAGAATTTATTTTTAAAAGTATTTTTTCAAGCAATTTTCAGGAATAGTAAGGGAATAATCAGAAAAAGAAATACATCCCCTGTTAAATCCAAAATAAAAATCCCCGCTAAGCAGCGGGGATAAAATCAGCGATTATTCTTATTTATTAGCTGAAAATTAAATTAAAGGAATGTTAAATTACAGCGCGTTACCACGAGGTAGAACTTCCTCGGGGAATACAAACTGTTCGTGAGGTTGGTCTTGAGGAGCCATCCATGCACGGATACCTTCGTTCAACAAAATGTTTTTGGTATAGAAGGTTTCAAATTCTGGGTCTTCAGCCGCTCTCAATTCTTGAGATACGAAGTCATAAGCACGTAAGTTTAGCGCTAAGCCAACTACACCTACTGCGCTCATCCATAACCCAGTTACTGGTACGAACAACATGAAGAAGTGTAACCAGCGTTTGTTAGAGAATGCAATACCGAAAATCTGAGACCAGAAACGGTTTGCAGTCACCATTGAGTAGGTTTCTTCTGCTTGGGTTGGTTCAAATGCACGGAAGGTATTAGAACCGTCGCCATCTTCAAACAAGGTGTTTTCAACGGTTGCACCGTGAATCGCACACAATAGCGCACCACCCAATACACCTGCTACTCCCATCATGTGGAAGGGATTCAAAGTCCAGTTATGGAAACCTTGGAAGAATAGCAAGAAACGGAAGATTGCTGCTACACCAAAACTTGGTGCGAAAAACCAAGAAGACTGACCCAAGGGGTACATCAAAAATACGCTGACGAATACCGCGATAGGTGCAGAAAATGCGATGGCGTTGTAAGGACGAATTCCCACCAAACGGGAAATTTCAAATTGACGCAACATGAAGCCAATCAAAGCGAAAGCTCCGTGTAACGCAACGAATGCCCACAATCCACCTAATTGACACCAACGAGTGAAGTCACCTTGAGCTTCGGGTCCCCACAAAAGCAATAGGGAATGTCCCATGCTGTCTGCGGGTGTGGATACTGCTACGGTCAAGAAGTTACAACCTTCCAAATAAGAAGATGCTAAACCGTGAGTGTACCAGGAGGTAACAAAAGTTGTACCTGTTAGCCATCCACCTAGAGCCATGTAGGCACAGGGGAAGAGTAGTATACCCGACCAACCGACAAAAACGAATCTATCTCGCTTTAACCAGTCATCGAGTACGTCAAACCAGCCTCTACTGCTAGGGGCGCGTCCAACTGCGATGGTCATGAGATCAAATCTCCAAATAGTTATAATTACAGCTTTATTCAACTTCGAGGTCGGATTTTTACCAACTCTCTCATGCAGAAAAGCAACTAGATTGTCAATCTAGTTTACAAATTTTTACTGTCTCTAATTTATTGTATAGAAAAATAGGTAATTTTTCCAGTGGGTTTTCAAATTAAATGAATTTTTTTTTGCGACTCTACCTGAATGCTTGGGTATGCGGAGATTCTTATATCAGGTAATATTTATAGGTTCAGAATAATTAACATTATTTTAATATTTCACGATTTATAATCCTCATTTTTTAGTTCGGACTGTTAATGTAGTGCTGGCGTTAAAATTAGACGAAGCAGTTAAATTTTTTATTAAGGTTCCATGTTCACTATCGATTTAACAGTAAGAAACACGGCTTTCCCTGCATCTATTCAGCGCAAGACTCAAGAAGATGCAAAAGCTGTCTACGATTTGGTTTTATCAGCAATGCGTTCTAATAATCCAGACATCATTGAACTAGAGTGTGAAGGTAAAGTAGAGAAAAAAATTGCGATTCGAGCTAGCGAAATTTCTGGGGTTCAAATTACCCAGAAAGATGGTACAGCTAGCGGAAGTGGTAAAACTCCAGGTTTCTTTGCTTTAGCATCAGAATAGAAATTAGTGGAATACAAAACAAACGAGCCGGGAATCTCGGTAAAAGATTTGAATTTTGATTGGCCTTCAGGGGCGCAAGTAATAAAATCTTGCTCCTTGGAAGTACCCAGAGGAGAATTCTGGATGCTCTTGGGTACAAATGGTAGTGGAAAATCAACTTTACTCAGACTACTCGCAGGACTATTAACTCCTAAAAGTGGTGAAGTGGGGGTTTTACACCCCGTTGGTTTTGTTTTCCAAAATCCCGACCATCAATTAGTAATGCCTACTGTTGGTGCTGACGTAGCTTTTGGATTGGTACAAGAACAACTACCCCAAAAGCAAGTCAGAGAAAGAGTGGAGGAAGCGTTGAGTGCCGTAAACTTACTTTCACTTCAGCGTCGTCCCATCTACGCTTTAAGTGGAGGACAAAAACAACGAGTAGCGATTGCAGGAGCTATTGCTCGCCGTTGTGCTTTGTTATTGTTAGACGAACCCACTGCCTTACTCGACCCAGATAGCCAATTAGAATTGGTCGCTGGTGTTCGTCGTTTGGTGAAAAGTCGAGGTATTACAGCCCTCTGGGTAACCCATCGTTTAGATGAGTTAAATTATTGCGATGGTGCTTTTCTACTCGAAAAAGGGGTTTTAATCGACAAGGGAGAGCCTGCACGTCTCAAAAAAGCTTTAATGGAATTGCAGGGAGGAGATTGAATCTACTTTCTTTGCGTCTTCTATCTTAAGTAGGACTTACGCAAAGCAAAATTGTCATTGCGACGGTCACTACGTGTAGGGAAGCAATCCCAAAGTTTCGAGAGATTACGTCGCTGTCGCTCGTAATGACCCAATTACGTTACTTTTGCGTAAGTCCTATTAAGTAGTAATTAATTGTTTATTATCAAAAATTTCAGCGCGTCTATTTATAGGCGCGTTGATTTTGTTTCTAATAAAAGATGGTCAACTAAATATATGAGGGATGTGAGTAGGAAGTAGAGAATAGGGACAAATTTATCCATAATTTATCCATCGAAATGAATGAAACGCACTAGTGGTTAACTTTAAAGAATGATTAAAAATTGAAAAACATAGAATTCAGCTTGCTGATTCTTAGTTTTTACTTTCTACGGCTAGCGAAATATTTGATTATTTTATTACCATCTGACAAGGGTTTCGTAATATTTCTCAGATTTTATGCTTGTGTAACATAGTGTTACAAGTAATGTTTGAATTACTATAAGAGTTATGAATGAAAATTGTAAAATCTAGAATACTGTGATTCAGAACCATGTCCCCTTCATTTTCCCCGTCCGTTTTACTGGTAGACGGTTATAACATAATCGGCGCTTGGTCTTGCCTAAAGAAGACTTGCGACAACGTTGGACTAGAAGCTGCACGAAATGAGTTGCTTGAAGCCCTCGTTAGTTATAGTGCATTTACAGGCTATCAAACTCAAGTAGTCTTTGATGCCCATTTTCAAAGAAATGGCTCTAATGAGGAAGTCGTAACAAAACTAGTTACCGCTTTTTATACAGATTTCGGTCAAACAGCAGACACTTACATTGAAAAACTTTGTGCGTCATTACGTACTAAAGTGCGAACACGTTTATTATCGCGAGTAGTCGTAGCCACTTCAGACCGGGCGCAACAGTTGACGGTACAGGGGTATGGAGCGGAGTGGATATCTGCACAGCAACTCTGTTATGAAATAGAAGCTACTGTTTGCAGAACGCGACAAAAATATAAATCGCGCAAGAAGAGCAATGGTAGACTGCTCGCTAATTCTATTGATGCTAAATCACGACAAAAGCTAGCTGAATTACGCATGGGTTTGAAATAGATGTCAGCTTGCTTATTTTAAATGGGCATCTACTAACTATTGAGCCAGTTAATCAATCACTGGTTTTATTGGTACAAATGTTTAGTTAAAGAAATTTTCAGAAATTCCAAAAAAAGTTTGTTAAAGTACTTGCCAAATTCTTTTTTTGGCTTTAATATTATTAATCGTAGTCCTCAGTAGCTCAGTGGTAGAGCGGTCGGCTGTTAACCGATTGGTCGCAAGTTCGAATCTTGCCTGGGGAGTTTGAGCTTCGTTTGTTGCTTATTAGTTATGAGTAGCAAGTTTTTAAGAACTCTTTTTATCAGTCTTAATCCTCAGTAGCTCAGTGGTAGAGCGGTCGGCTGTTAACCGATTGGTCGCAAGTTCGAATCTTGCCTGGGGAGTTTAAAATTTATATAAGTAAACACGATTAATTAGTTAATTGAGCAGTGTCAATACTTATTATTTTACGTTTATAGGCTGTAGATATTTAGAGCAAAAATTTATAGTGCTGAGAAACCCGGTTTTTCAAAAAACCGGGTTTCTTGATTTTTGTGAATGATTTAAGACTGCTATAGAAGATTAGGACTTACGCAAAGCAAGTTTGTAATTGCGAGCGAAACGCAGTGCAGCGAAGCAATCTCAGCATTTCTGCTATGAGCCGCAGCTTCGCTGAATACGTCGCTGTCGCATGTCCTAACGGACACGCTGCGCTAACGACCCGGACGCAATTTCGTTATTTTTGTGTAAGTCCTAAAGATAAAGACAATTATGTGTTTTATGTTTTATAAATATAAGCTAAAAAATGTGATTTTATAATATCAAGACGCATATATTTTTTATATACTGAAAAACATGCCTCTAAGTTAGTTTTAATCAATTATGTATATTATCTATATCGTTATAAATCCTTTATGCAAATCAATTTAGTTTTGCATTTTATGCGATAGGGGATATATTTATTGATTATTTTACCAATTTTTGAATAAACAATATTTGTGCTTTAAATATATTGTCTAATTAAATCTTGGCAGGGATTGGGAACAACTGATGATGACTTTTAGCAGACACAAGAAAAAATTTGTAAATTGATTATTGACAAGGAGTAATAATTGTAGTAATAGAGTTGAATTATGGAAAAGCGACGGAACCGCAGATGGTACGGTTTTAGTCGAGGATATAAATCCTGGAAGTGCTTCTTCATCTCCTGGTGGTTTGACGGTGTTTGATGGTGAGCTTTATTTCAGTGCTGATGATGGTGTGAATGGTAGGGAACTATGGGGTTTAACTGAAGGTGGAACACAAACTCAAGATTTGATTTTGGGTGGAGATTCAAATGATCTGCTTTTAGGTAAAGAAGAAGATAATATTATCGACGGTTTGAAGGGTGATGATACTTTAACTGGTGGAATTGGTAAGGATAAGTTTGTTTTGTCAGACGACTTTGGAAGTGACGTAATTACCGATTTTACTCTTGGTGAAGATGAGATTGTTAACGCTACCAATAGAATTGTCTTAACTGTAGCTACTATTGGTGATGCTGTTAATGTAGCTTTCAGCAATACTGGTGATGTTTTGCAGGTTAATCTTAACGGTAACGAGCAAGGTGAATTAGAAAATTATTTGTTGAATATCGGAAACAATCAAGCTTTACCTTATTAAGTTTGATGAAAAAATGAACCAGTTGATGTATTTACAATAAAATTTTAATTTGTACTAAGGGCTTTAGCCCTTTTTTTTATGATTAGTTTTATTCGGTATATTAAGCAATCTATCAGGAATTAATGAGACTCTAAAGTTTGGCTAACTCTATATAATTTTTATTGAAAATTCTACAGATAGTAATGAAAAAACTCAAATACTTTAGTCTCACATTATTAATTACATTGTTTTTAATAACATTATCTCCGTTTTCATTGAATCCAGTATTTTCTAATCATCCACAGCATAATTTTATCGAACAGGGAAAAATATTTTACGATAGCGGAAGATTTGCTGAAGCTATTAATTTATTAAAACAAGCAGCTTTAAAATATCAAGCCGATGGGGATAAATTAAATCAAGCTATGAGTTTGAGTAATATGTCTTTAGCTTATCAAAAATTAGGACAATTACCAGAAGCAGAAAAAAATATTAATCTTTCACTTAAGTTATTGCAAAGTTTAGCAAAAAATATTCCGAAAAATAACTCAATAAATAACATATACGCTCAATCGTTAGATGTTAAAGGTAAATTACAATTTGCACGAGGTAAATTTCAAAATGCAATTGTTACTTGGGAGAATGCAGAGAAAATTTATGCTCATCTTGATTTACAATCAGCATTGATTCAATCGCGCATAAATCAAGCCCAAGCAATGCAAGCTTTAGGATTATTTCTTAAAGCACAAAAAACTTTGATTTCTGTTCGAGTAATTTTAGATGAACAACCAGACTCGGTTCTCAAATCTGTAGGTTTGCGTAGCCTTGGTGATGTTTTACGAATTATTGGTAATCTAGATGAATCAAAAAAAGTTTTATTCAAAAGTCTGAAGATAGCATCTTCACTCAAGAAGAAGCAAGAAATTGTTGAAACTTTAATTAGCTTGGGTAATGTATTTCGTATAGAGAAAGATAGAGCATCTCAAGATTTAGCGATAAAGTATTATCAACAAGCAGCAAATATCGCACCTTCAACCTCGGAGTTAGGCTTAAAAGCTCAGTTAAACCTACTTAATTTACTTGTTAAAACGGAAAAATTAGACTCTGCAAAAGAGTTATTTCCACAAATCAATACTGAAATACAAAATTTATCACTAAGCCGTAAATCAATTTATTTATGTGTAAATTATGCAATAACGCTGA
Organism: Calothrix parasitica NIES-267; assembly: GCF_002368095.1. GTDB lineage: Bacteria > Cyanobacteriota > Cyanobacteriia > Cyanobacteriales > Nostocaceae > Rivularia > Rivularia parasitica. The sequence goes on from NZ_AP018227.1 coordinate 8,878,465, forward strand.
CAAAATTAAAGCAGAAAACTACAGTAAAAATATATTCATGGTTAGATATTGCTCAAATAATATCAACAGCTATTCAACAAGCAAAAACGATAAGAGATGAACGAGCTTTGGCATATGCTCTGGGAAGTCTTGGTGAAATTTACGAGGAAACCAAACAATTTAATGAAGCACAAATAGTTACTCAAAAAGCATTAAGTATTGCTAATTCAATTAAGGCTGAAGATATTAGCTATCAATTACAATGGCAAATGGGAAGATTGTATCGACAACAAAAAGATATTGATAAAGCGATTGAATATTATCATGGAGCGTGGAAGATTCTCAAATCGTTGCGTAGTGATTTAGTTGCGATAGATTCTAACGTACAATTTTCTTTTAGTGAAACTATAGAACCAGTTTATCGACAATACGTAGATTTAATTTTGCAATCTATAAAAAATAACAAGCAAGGTCAAAAACAACTCGTTTTAGCTCGTCAGGTAATTGAATCTTTTCAGATAGCAGCGATAGATAATTTTTTCCATTCTGCTTGTTTTAATCCTAAAGTTATACTTGATAATGTAGTTGATGAGGACAATTTGAAAGCAGCTATAATTTATCCAATTATTTTACCAGATAGATTAGAAGTGATTATTAAATTACCTCAATCACCGCTGATAAATTATTCTACTGATATATCTGAAAATACAGTCGAAGCAACTATTAATAAATTACGAAATGATATAGAAGAGCGTAAAATTGGCGACGATAATCAAGCGGAGTTTCACAAGTTATATAATTTACTGCTTCAACCAGCAGAGAAGCATTTACAAAATCATAAAATTAATAATTTAGTGTTTGTGCTTGATGGTTCTTTACGCAATATACCTCCTGCGGCTCTTTACGATGGTAAACAGTATCTGATAGAAAAATATAGTATTGCTGTAAGTCCTGGTTTACAACTATACGAATTAAAATCGTTACAGAAAACAAATTTGAATGTGTTATCGGGTGGTTTAAGCGAAGAGCGTCATAATTTCCCCAAACTTGATTATGTTGAACAAGAATTGCAGAAAATTAAGTCTCACCTATCGAATACTAAAATACTTCTGAATCAAGAATTTACCAGCGATGCTGTTGAAAAACAGGTTAACAAAAAATCTTACTCTATAGTTCACTTAGCAACTCACGGTCAGTTCAGTTCTGATTCTGATGAAACATTTCTTTTAGCATATGACCAAGAAATTAAAGTTAAAGAACTCAGTCAATGGCTTCGGAATCGGGAAGAAAATCTAGAAGAACCGATAGAATTGCTGGTTTTAAGTGCTTGTGAAACAGCTGCTGGAGATAATCAAGCAGCTTTGGGTCTTGCTGGTGTCGCTATCCAAGCTGGTGCTAGAAGTACTGTTGCATCTTTATGGGCTTTAAATGATGCTTCTACTGCTGAATTAATGGACAATTTTTATCAAGAATTAACTAAGTCTAATATTACTAAAGCACAAGCTTTGCGTAATGCTCAATTAAGTTTGATAAAGCAAGAAGAGTACAATACTCCTTATTTTTGGGCACCTTATGTTTTGATTGGAAATTGGCTTTAGAAGAATGGGTAATTGGTGATTATAAAAAAATACGAGTTTGGGGTGTAAAGTATGTTGATAATTTCTAAAAATAAAAGTTTTTATAATCGATTATGTCAGGTTGGTTTGCTGACGGCTATGATTTTTAGTTCGCAGAAAGAAGCTGCTTTTGCTCAGGTAAATGCTGATGATAGTTTACCTTCTAATTCTCAGATTCAACAGCAAGGAAATATTTACAATATTACTGGTGGAACTGAAGCTGGAAATAATCTTTTTCACAGTTTTGAAAAGTTTTCTGTTCCTAATGATGGTGAAGCTTATTTTAATAATGCAGTCAATGTTCAAAATATTATTAATCGAGTGACGGGTAAGTCGATATCTGAAATTAATGGCTTAATTCGTGCTAATGGTACGGCAAATTTATTTTTAATAAATCCCAACGGTATTGTATTTGGTGAAAATGCAAAGTTTGATATAGGTGGTTCTTTTATTGGCAGTACTGCTGATAGTTTTAAGTTTAATGATGGTAAGGAATTTAGTGCCATAAATCCGGAAGATAAGCCGTTGTTAAGCATAAATGTTCCTTTGGGTTTGCAATATGGGAAGAATCCTGGAAATATTCAAGTCAAAGGTCAAGGTGATACACAAAGAAGTACACCAGAAATATTTGAACCAAAATCCGGTTTGCAATTACCTGTGGATAAAACGCTAGCTTTACTCGGTGGTGATATTTTACTTGAAGGTGCAACTCTAAAAGCTGGTGGGGGAAGAATTGAATTAGCCAGTGTTAAAGAAGGATTGGTTAGTATTTTACCTGTGGAAAAAGGTTTTAATTTTGATTTTGATAAGTTAGATAATTTTGGGGAAGTTAAACTGTCGCAAAATACGGCAGTTGATGCTAGTGGAAATGGTGCGGGTAATATACGAGTGGCGGGTAAAAATATTGCTATCGCGGATAGTTCTGTAATTTCATCAACTCAAACTGGGGTTGAAAAAGCTGCGAATATTATAATTAATGCGACGGTCGAAGTAGATATTAATGGTATAAACGACACTTTTATTCGCAGCGGTTTGTACGCTAATAATATTAGTGATAATCCAGCAATAGAAACAAGCAATATAGCAGTTGATGCCCAAAATTTGAAAGTACGAGATGGAGCTACTATTGTTACTAATGGTAACGATGCTCTAGGGGGAGATATTAATATTAAAGCGTCGAATTTTAAGGTTGAAAATGGGGGTATATTTAGCGCGATTGTATCAAGTTCTGGTAATGGTGGAAATATAGATATTGATGCAGCAGAGGTGCAAGTTATTGGTGTTGGAAACAATAATAATTTTAGTGAATTAAGCGTTTCTGCGAAGGATAATTCAACAGGTAATACGGGGAATTTGAATATTACTACTAATAACTTGCTCGTTGAAGATGGAGGACTTATCTATGCTGGTACATCTGGTAAAGGTCATGGTGGGAATATGACCATTAATGCTACTTATAAAATAAAAGCGGCTGGTCAAGGTGGTGTTGATAATCAGTTTTCGAGTGGCTTATTTGTTGTTGCAGAAGACAATTCATCAGGAAATTCTGGTTCTTTAATTATCAATACCGAACAAATGCTTGTTCAGTCTGGAGCGTTTGTTAGCGCTTCTAATAATGGTTCGGGTAGTGCAGGAGATTTGCAGATTACTAGCGATGATTTATTAATACAAGATAATGCACGTTTTTTTGCGGGTAGTATTAGTGAAGGTAAAAGAGTTAGAGACTTAAGTATTAAAACTTCTAATTTGCTTATTTCAGGTGGCTCGGAGGTAAATGCTGGTATATCCAATTTAGATGGAAATCTAGATATTGATGCGGAAGATATTCAAGTTATTGGCACGGGTAATAATGGTAATACTCCCACTTCCTTGACAGTTTCTGCATCGGGACAAAATGTGGGAAATATGAATATTAAGACCAAAAGAATAATAATTAAAGATGGAGCATTCTTGTCTACTAATGCATTAGGTGAAGGTAATGGAGGGAATCTAAATATTAATGCTGAAGATATTCAAGTCATTGGTAAAGGTGGAAACAATCCTGGAAATAGCAATCTTCCATATTTGAGCGGTTTATTTGTGACAGCAGAATCTTCTTCATCAGGAAACGCAGGTGAATTAACTATTAATACTAAACGAATGCTTGTACAAGATGATGCATTTGTCAGCAGTAGCACTAATAGTATAGGTGATGGCGGACATTTAACTATTGATGCGAATAGATTACGAGTACAAAAGGGTGCATCCATTATTTCTGGAACATCAAGTGAGGGTGTGGGTGGAAATTTGAAGATTACAGCTAATAGTTTGCTACTTGAAGATCGAGCAAAAATTGGTTCTGATACTTCAGGTATGGGTAATGCGGGAAATTTGAATATTGATGCTGATATTCTGCAAGTTAAAGATAAATCTCAAGTGACTGTAGAAGGTGAAACTTTTGGAAGGGGAAATGCAGGAATATTAGAATTAAATGCTCGTTCTATCAGATTAGATAACGAAGCTTCACTTAATGCTAGTACCCAAAGTACAGATTCCAATCGGGAACAAGCAACGATTAATATAAACTCACAAGATTTAATCTTACGTCGTGGTAGCAACATTAAAACTAACGCACGGGGAGAAAACGTCCAAGGTGGTAACATCAATATTAATAGTGAGATCATAGCCGCTATTGAAAACAGTAATATCAGTGCCGATTCAGAAAACTTCCGTGGTGGTAACGTCAAGATAGAAGCAATGGCTATTTTTAATACAGGATTTAGCGATATTACAGCCACAGGTGCAAATCCAGATTTGAGCGGTACCGTAGAAATTAATACCCCCTATATCAACTCAACTAATGAATTATCAGATTTACCATCCATACCTATCAACACTAAATTAACCCAAGGTTGCTACAGTCCGGGTTATGCTCAAAATCAATTTTTTATAGTCGGACGTGGTGGTTTACCACCGAACCCTGAAGATTCCCTTACACCCTCAGCAGTAAGGGTTGATTGGGTCAGTCCTCAGAGAAACAGCGAGAATATATCAACTAGAAATAGAGATATTGAAATTAAAAGTAGTACAGAAAAACCCGAACGGATTGTGGAAGCTACTGGTTGGGTATCGAACGGTAAAGGTGAAATTATATTTACCGCCGATCCACCTGTAGCTATAGCAGATACTTCCATCAAGCAAGCTCAAAATTGCGAATTTTAAGGAAATTGTTGGTGTTACTTCCATTCTGCTCTAAGATTAGCGAAAAATTGTAGGTTGGGTTCACTCCGTTTCACCCAACCTACTTCGTAGGAAATCTTCTACCGGGAAGGGAGTAAGCGTTAACGTTAGCATCTCTGGAGGACATAAGAGATAACTCTATCGAAGCTAGTCACCAAACAGCGAAACACCAACATCAATTGATTAAATCGTTCGATGGACAGATTGACTTAAGCTTGGGATTTATTCTGTTTTCTGGTAGACAGTCCCATTGACTTGAGCAAACGAGTAATGTGGTAGTTACTAAAACTAATTCCCAATTCTTTAGCAAGATGCTTGTTTAACCATTGTGCTGTCCAACGCTCAAATGCATATCCGTACTCTCGCGGACTATTAGACACAAGTTCTTTTAAACGTTGAATATACTGCTCGTTAACAATTTTCGGTCGTCCAATGGGGGAGTCATTCCACTTGTGAAACTGCCCTTTTTTGACCACAGAAATCCAATACCGTGCAGCTTCTTGAGAACAACCTACTTTCTTGCATATCTGTGTCTGTGATTCTCCAGCATCTGCTAATAGCATAATATGAATGCGACGACGAAATTCAGGACGTAAATTAGCCTGCAAATTTTCTTGTAATAATTGACGCTGGTTAGGTGTTAAAAATAATCTCTGAGTGACTTTCATATTTTCTCCCTGGAATACTTCAATTTAACGACTGATATAAGACTTTTGTTTACATAAAAAGGTGATGAGTATTAAAGTTACAGTTTTACTCGACGTAAATCACACGCGAGTCTCATTTTTGTTGTCAGGTTCAATCCTATTAGTTACTGCGTCGCTCAAACAGGTTTTTCGCTAATTAGGGTTGGAAAATATGCTTTTTTGCAAAAGTTAATATTATCGCCAAACTGTTGTCTCTTTTCGTTGTTTCCATGACTCCTCGATACGGTAGCTTTTCACAAACTGCTGATGAAAATACCGATAGTCGTCTCTTTGGTGGGCCTAATATTAGTTTCTAAACGATGAAATCTTCCCTGAAACTCTCATCTCCTAAAACTATGTTTATGCTAAACCGCTCTCCCGGTTCGCCACTTAAATCTAGTTGAATATGCTGCTTTGATTCTTCTATTTTAGTATCTATTATTGCTTGCTCGTATTCGTCGAGCAACATTATTTGTAAGTTTGCAGGTAAATAGTTTTGACTTAAGTTAGGCTTTAATTCGATAAGAATGTTAGTATTTGAGGTGGATTCTGAGGTAATGGTAACAATCAAAGCTACTGCTGCTTCTTGACTTCCTAATTTTAAAAGTTTGCAGCGCTTTAAATTATTTGGTTTTGATTTACTTCTAAAGGCTAAAGCTGGCTGGGTTACTTGGGAATCCAAAACTGTTTCTACGGACTCCCAACCTGTTTCAAAAATATTCTTAAACCATTGACTTAATTTAAGTAACGGTCTGAGTGCGTGCAAGTATGAGGGTAATTTTAGAAGTGAATCTAATCCACTCAGAGATAATTTTCCTGTTTCTGGTATATTTGCCGTAAAGCCTCGCAATATAGCTTCTTTTCGGTCTTCATCAATCTCTACTATTATATAGCCAATCCTGTCCAAGCCAGCGCCCAAGGGAATATCACAGCTTAAAGCACCTCTTTTTATCGGACGACATTCTAAACTACCTTTACCGGTTATCCATAAATCAGCTACGTCTTCGGCTAATCTTATTGAAGGATTCCAACTATCTCCAGCAGTAATGTTTGTGGGAATACCTATGATACGCAAGTAATTATTAACAGCGCATACAGCAATAGTATTTAGATAAACTTGTCGTGCTTTGTCTGATATGGGCTGTTCGTTCGCAAATTGCTGCGCTATATGTAATATTTCTGTCGTTAAGGGTATCGGAATCGACCAATCCTCATCTGAAAATTGGTTATTTTTATTCATGACATTTTTTACTTTAGGTATGTTTAGCGCTGCTCGAAGAAGTAGATGGTTGTTCAATATAACCTTGGGACAAACCGAATTCCCGCAGCAAAGGTAGGCATTTGCGATTATAAAATTTGGGTAAATCTTTTGCTTCGTGTGGATTTAAGTTAAACTCTGCTCCAATAGTTTTCCAGCTAAGAGTATTTGGAGGAAGCCGCCTTAATATTAAAGCTTGAGCGTTAATTTCGGGTCGTTTTCGGAAGCAAATACAGCTTAATCGTCTGTCTGGATCTTCTTGCACCCATTGGATGGTTTTTTCCCAGATTTCTATCGCTGGTTGAATATCTGGAGACGATACTATATCATCTATTGGATTATTTGTAACTCCTTGTTCTGTTTGTTTAATTGTAATAAATCGTCTTTGTTGTCTATATTTACCATCCCGCATTCTCCTCAATCGTTTTTTGAGTTCATCATCAAGCCAAACAATCGGACCTTTAATATCCGGGTTGTATTCTTCGAGATGTTCGCAGCAATATTCCCACATTTCTTGGAGAGCGTCATTATAGTAAGATGTATGTTCTCTCCAAAGCTTGCCGGATTTCATTACTAATAGATGCACCTGAGCTAACACTTGCTGACGCTCTAGACTTTGGGATGGATACAAAAGGGCAGTTGCAATCAGCTCGCGGAGTTTCAAATCTAACTCATTCATAGAATTATATACGAAAATGTTTTACATTCCTCTCTAAAGCTGGTCGTATGAAAACGTACATTCATGTACATAGGTAGCTATTTGAAAGATTGTAATGACACTTTATGAAAATACACTTTCGTATCTTATTATTCCGCGCTAGCTTGAAAAATGATATTTACAATGGACTCTTTTTTTTCCTCACTATATGCTTTACTTAGTTACTACGATGGACATAGAGGTTTTTCGCAAATTATGCTTAATTCTTTTGAATGGGGTATTGTTAATGAAACCAAGCTTTTCAACGATTAGTAATCTCCAGGGGCATCCTCTAAAGTTATTTGATATTATGTTTTACAGGATTTGCAGGTAAACTACCCAGCATTCTATTTAGATAAAAATAATCCGCAGCAAGGGAATATTCTTAATATTTAGACAAATTCCGAGACATTGATTCAATTATTCAGTTTATAGTGCAATTTATAAGTTTTATGTCTGTTTTGCGAAATTCATGCTTCTCGCGAGCAGTAAAACTAAGTACGGATTATATATTCTCGGCTATTTAAATAAACATAAATATATTTGGATACAGAGTATAAATTGTATCTGCATAAATTAAATAAAACTGTGTTTTGATTTGGTTTGTATCTAAATATAGCGGTTTGAAGGTTTGATGGAATACACATTAACCTCACCCCTTCCCCTCTCCTTATTAAGTGAGGGGTGGAAAGAGAGGGGAAATTATTGATTTAAAAGTAAAAATGTCAATATATTTTATCAATGTTAAACATAATTTCAGAGCCACAATAATATGCTGAAAAGCTCGCTCTAGCTGCTGATTTCTCAATGATTATAATTCTTCCAAAAGTAGCGAACAAATTATAAATTATGAAGCTTAAAGCATTTAACTATATAACAGGTGACTTTCTAGAAACAACTATTGTATTTGAAGAACAAAATCCATCTAAATGTTTAATTGGTAGACATCCTAATTGTGATTTTATTCTTAATAGTCCGGAAGTCAGTCGGGTACACGGTATTATTCTGTACCAACAGCAAGCATACTATTATATCGACCTTGCCAGTACCGATGGTTCTCGTATTAATAATAAACCTGCTGCTGTCAACGAAAGCTTTGTGATAGAAACAGGTGATGGGATTCGGATTGGTGATTATTTTGTTTTCATGGAATTTGAAGAAACAAGTGCGAAATATGATAGCGATATTTTCTTCAATGCGGAAACTCAAATAGCTCAAAATATAGCTACTATTCCACAACAGTCTCAGCAGGAAGATACGACGGCTAGATGTATTAAAATTATTGACGAAACGGAAGATGTAAAAACTTTTTGTTTGGTTGCACAACCGCCTATTTTGTTTAACAGTACATCATTTGATTACAAACCGGGACAGTTTGTAATTTTAGATTTAGAAATAGAAGGTAAACAAATAAAATGTCCTTATTATATTTCTTCAAGCCCTTCACGACCTTATAATCTAGAAATAACTGTTAAGCGGGTTTCTTCATCAGTCAATCACTCAGAATTATCTCTTGATTTAGTTTCTAACTGGTTGCATGATAGCTTCAAGGTCGGGGATAAACTTAAAATTAGTTCTCCTATGGGTAATTTCAATTATTTTGAAAATTCTCACAAGAAACTTTTATTTATCAGTGCTGGTAGCGGAATTACCCCTTTAATGTCTATGTCTCGCTGGCTTTGCGATACTACTTGCGATTTCTCGGTAATTTTCATATATAGTGCTCGCACGCAACAAGATATTATTTTCCGAGAAGAGTTAGAGTTTATGGCTGCAAAATATCCTAATTTTAAGTTAGCAATTAATTTAACTGGTAAGGAATCTGATTTAAATTGGTCTGGATATAGGGGCAGATTAAATGAGACAATGCTATCAGAAATAGCTCCCGATTTTAAAGAGCGTGTTGCTTATGTTTGTGGCTCTGAAGGTTTTCTTGAAAAAAATCAAAGTTTACTAAAAGAACTAAATTTTCCGATGAATAACTATCATCAAGAAAGTTTCCGTTTATCATCAGCTATAGCATTCCTAAATCATTTGTGAGATTTGAGAAACCCGGTTTTTTGGAAAAACCGGGTTTCTGACATCTATCTTTCTCACGACTCATATAGGATTGCTATATTAAACCAGTTTTAACATTTAACCTTTAACCCTTGACCTTTAACCTTTAACCTAATAGGTAGCGCTATACTACCTACTATCTGACCGCTTATGAGAAAATTAGTAGTACTCAAACTCGATGGTGATTTACAATCGCAAATGCGGGTGTCGCTGGAAATTGGTTACGAAGGGGCACGTCCAAATACTGAAGTGACTTGTACTTTACCTGCTATACCGCAGATGGTAAAAGCAATTGATGAATGGTACTTGCTTTATGAAAGTTTGAATCAATTTAGCCGTATCAAGGTTAATAAAATCGTTTACGGTTCTCTGTCCGAAAATAGACAAAAATGCTATGAAAAAGCCTGTGAATTACGTAATTATCTGAATCAATGGCTTTTGTCCGATTCGTTTCGTCCGGTTCGTGAGAAGTGGTTGAAGTATTTAATCCCGTCGGAAGAAATACGAGTGTTAGTTAGTACTAATAATCTACAGCTAAAAAAACTTCCCTGGCATTTATGGGATTTAGTTGACCGGGACTATCCGAAAGCTGAGGTTACTTTGAGTGCTTATAATCCAGAACAGATACAGATACAGCAGACATCTATCTATGGGAAGAAAATCAAGATTTTAGCAATTTTAGGTAATAGCGATGGTATTGATGTTAGGCAAGATAGACTGTTATTGGAAAACTTGAAAAATGCGGATATAACTTTTTTAGTACAACCCCAGCGACAGGATATAAACGAACAGCTATGGAATCAAAATTGGAATATTCTATTTTTTGCGGGTCATAGTCAGACTGAAGGTGATACGGGTAGGATTTATATTAATCAAGAAGACAGTCTGACGATTGCAGAGCTTAGATATGCTTTGAGGAATGCTGTTAGTAATGGTTTACAGTTAGCAATTTTTAATTCTTGCGATGGATTGGGATTGGTCACTGAGTTACAAGATTTGTACATTGGTCAAATAATTGTGATGAAGGAACCTATACCGGATTTCCTCGCTCAACAATTCTTAAAGTATTTTCTGACAACTTTTTCTGCTGGAGAGTCTATATATATTGCGGTTCGTAAAGCTAGAGAAAAATTACAAGGTTTGGAAGCAGAATATCCCGGTGCTAGCTGGTTACCTATAATATGCGAGCATCCTACAATCAAACCGATGGAGTGGAAGTTACCGGTTAATTCTTCTTGGAAAAACTTCAGGAAATTGCTTTTAGCGAGTTTGTTGGTGACAAGTTTGGTTGTGGGAGTGCGACGACTGGGATTTCTGCAAAAATGGGAATTGCAAGCTTACGATTTGTTAATGCGATCGCGTCCCGATGAAGGACCTTCAGAAAGGTTGTTGGTGGTGGGAATTAGAGAGACAGATTTTCAGCTACCGGAGCAAAAAGACAGAAAAGGGTCTTTGAGCGATAGAGCGTTATATAAATTATTACAAAAACTTGAACCCCATCAGCCCAGAGTTATAGGGTTGGATATCTTTCGGGATTTTCCGGTAGACTCCGAGCAACAGCAATTAAAAACTCGATTATTAAACAGCAATAGGTTTTTTGCAATCTGTCATGTAGGGGAACCAACCGGAGAATCTCGGGGTATCGCTCCTCCCCCAGAAATACCAGAAAAGCGTCTTGGTTTTAGTAACGTTCTCCTCGATGATGATGGTATTTTACGTCGCTATATTTTATCAATGGATGTACGCAGTAATTCAAATTGTCCTACTACTTGGTCTTTTGGTTTTCAATTAGCACTACATTATTTAAAAGACGAAGGAATTACACCTGAATTTAAGCAAGAAAATTGGCGGATAGGTGATATTGTTTTTCCACGTTTAAAAGAGCTTAATGGCAGCTATCAAACAGCAGATACTTGGGGAAATCAAATATTACTAAATTATCGCTCCTATCGTTCTCCCAATCAAATTACTGATATCGTTTCTCTCGGGGATGTTTTAGCAGATAAGGTTAGCCCAGAACAAATAAAAGATAAAATTATTATTATTGGCGTAATTACTTCAACTTCCAGCGACCATTTTCGTACTCCTTACAGCGACAAATTACCAGCATCCGAACAATACACTCCAGGAGCAATAGTACATGCTCAAATAATAAGTCAAATATTAAATGCAGTATTAGATAAACGTCCTTTACTATCACCAATACCACTTTGGGGAGAAATCTTGTTGATTGGGTTTTGGAGTTGTGTCGGAGGAATTTTGACTTTGCGTATTCGTTCGTTACGTTTATTATTTTCTGGAAATTTAATTGCTATTTTAGTTATATATGGAAGTTGTTTTTTTCTATTTATTAAAGGTGTTTGGTTACCGCTTGTGCCATCCAAGTTATCATTATTGTCAACTACAGGATGTGTAGTAATTTTCCATAGATATCGAAATAGATTTTGATGCAAAGTATTACATAGCGCTACTTCGTCCGGTTAAAGGTTTTATAATCATAGGTTTAGGTCTTAATTAATGTCTTAATCTAACTATGTAGTGCTATAAATAAAGGGAAGTAGAAAAGGGAGAAATACTTTTCCGATATCAAGAATATCTGCGGCTTTGATAAGATTACAACTAATGACCGATATTATCTGAATTTAAAATGTATAAAATACTTTTTATAGCTGATTATTTTTAAGTAATTCAATCGATTCTTACATAAATACTTGTTGATTAATTAGTAAATAATCCTTCGTGCTTATTCTTATAATTGCCTTTTCCCTAAAAAATAAATATATATGTTTGGAATCCAATACTATCGTCTAATATTCAAACTTTTATTTGCTGTAAGCTTAGTGCTTATAAGTTTTACACCTGTAACGGCACAAAAAGAAAATAATCAATCTCAACCGAATAAAAAGCAACCTAAAAAGCCTCAACAACAACAAAACCGTCGGAGAAAACCAAGCAAAAATTTTGTCTACTTTAGACAACCTCAACGTCAAGGAACACCACGAGGAACCAGACCAGCAGGAAGTCGAAAAGGTTGTCCTATTTCTGCAAAAGAACGACTAAGCGCTTTAGTTCCTGTGACAAAAGAAATCAGCGGACGAGAATTACATTGGGGTCTAACAACGAAAGCAAATCCAAGTTTTTGGTTCTATGTTCCCCATGAATTAACTTCTATAAATAATGCTAAATTTTCTTTACGCAATCGACAAAATAAAACAATTTACGAAAAAGAATTGCAGTTAACCAATACACCGGGAATCATTCATGTTTCTGTTCCAGATAATGCAATATCTTTGAAAGTTGGTGAATGGTATCAATTTTATTTATTTATGGATATTAATTGTAGTTCTGAGGGAGTTTATCGTAAAGAATTTGCTCAAGCATGGGTAAAAAGGGAAGCAATTGCTTCTGGTTTTGAAACTCGATTAGAAAGAATACCATTACGTCAACGAGGATTATTTTACGCACAAAATGGTATTTGGTACGATGCGATGATGTCTTTTGCCAAACTGAAGTATGAACCAGGAACAAATACAGAGTGGAAGCAAATTTTGGAATCCGTTGGTTTGGGTCGATTTTCTCAAGTTCGAGTAATTGACTGCTGCGAGTAAATTAGAAAATTCAAAGTCCTGTTTGAGTGAGTCTAGTGCAAAAGTTAGAATCCGAAAATAATTCACCGACTGCTACAGGACTTACGCAAAGCAAGTTTGTCATTGCGAGAAACGTTTGCGAAGGTCGAAGATATTATTCAATAATTTGCTGGAACTGAATCTACGAACGGTGGTGGATTTGATATTTTTTATCAAAATATAGAAGTAGATTTTTTAGTTGGAGAAGAGAATCAATTAATAGGTATTGGAGAAAATAAAGCAGTTTTCAGTTGGATAGAATACACCCCTCTCCAAGATATCGGAGAGGGGAATTGAAAGAAGGAGAAATAAATTTTTAATTCCTATTCTTCTTAACTATTTCCCAAGAGCAATAGTAGCTACATCAAAAGGTGCTAATCGCTTGAGATTTCCTGTTTCTTTATCTAATTGATGTAGGAATTTTGGAGTTTCATATCTACGACCACCTAGAGCATATAACTCATTGTTTTGAGCGCAAACCAAACCGCTAAAACCGTTGTTCCAAACTGCTCCTTCAAAGGTAACTGGTACTGTTTCACCTGTGGTGATATTGACTAAACTTGTATCACCTTGAAAGTCAGTTAGAAATGCATAGCGATTTCCATCGTTACATACGACTACATTTTTGTATTCTTTGTCCGAAGGTAGTTCGCTGGGAATTTCTATACTAGGAGCTGCTTCTGTTTCTAATTTTTCTGCTTCTAAAACTTGAGTGTTAGTCTCGGGTTTCGCGATAGCTCTACTATTAGATGTTTCCAGTCTTCCTTTAATAGGAACTAAGGTAGGGGTATTTCTCTTCTTAACCGCTCCACTTTCAGAATCAACATCAACAATTTTTCTGCTTCCGGTTCCGTTTTCTTTTTTTACTACTCCACTGATAGAACCATCTGGTAATTCGATTAAATCCAATGATTCATCTTTAGCAACTCCAGAAACTTCTTTAGTCTCTACAGAATTACCTTTGAGTGTTACCAAACGATTAGAACTATTTTTCTCAGCAGCTATAGGACTAGTTGATACTACCAATTCACCAGTCTTTGAAACCGCAAAACCACTGACTAATTCACCTTTTTCCAAAATCGGTTTTGTTGTAGTTACAGTCTTAGTCTGACCGGTAGAGACATTATAAGACTGAATCACAACCGGTTTTTTAGCATTAGAATCATTTTCTACAACAGAATTTTCTTCAGCTTCCGAATCAACCACATCATCGGAATCAACCGTATCCGAACTATCGCTGCTAACCGTACCGGGAGTTACACCTAAAATAACTACCCCCGGAGTTTGAGCGATACTTTTACCTATTAAACCGCTAATTGCGACAACCGCACCAGACGCGATCGCAATTTGACCAAAACGTCTTCGTGAAATCAATTCCATATTTTTCTCCAGTGATTAGGATTTTGGATTTTGGATTTTAGATTTTGAGGACAGTACGGTCTTGGGGGTTTCCTCCATGAGTAACTGTCCGGGATTTTGGATTGAAAACGAGGAGTGACGAGTTAGGAGTTAGGAGTTAAGAATTTAATTTTTTTAACTCACTACTTATTACTCACTACTTATTACTCACTACTTACTACTTACTACTTACTACTTACTACTTACTACTTACTACTTACTACTCCCTATCTAATCGATATCCACTTACCAACCGAAGGTACATTGTTGTTATCAACAACTGTGAGCATGTACCATCCAGGGGGAGCGAGGTTACGATTGGAAGTTAAATCGACTGTTAAAGAATTGCCTGTAGCCGAACCAATCGGTATATCTACTAGTCTCTGTTCGTTTTCTAAACCGTGGGTAGTTGCCATCGGTCTGATTATATTTACCCATTTAATATCAGCTGCTTGGGGTGTCTCGATAGTAAATGAATTTCCCCATTTCACCTTACGGGGAGACTTATTAATTACCGGTCGATTTGCTGCAATATAGTCTGGAGAGTAGATTTCGATACGGGCTTCAAAGGAACCACGGAAAGGGTTTCCTCCGGCTGTAAGCACTCTACCGTCTGGTAATAATAATGCTACGGAATGGTAAACGCGACCGTTGATACTTGGGTCTTCTACTTCCGTCCAAGTATCTGTCACTGGGTCGTATATTTCTGCTGGTAAGTCTGATTTTCCTATATCTTCATTACCACCACTTCCGTTACAAACAAATACCGTGCGATTGGGTAATATCACGGCATTGTGGTGCATCCGAGGATTATTTAAAGAAGAGAAAGGCTGATAACTAGGATTGCTTGATTTTAAATCGACAATATTAACTCTGTTGGTTGTTCCACCACCACCACCACCAACTATCATTACCCTTTGGTCTTGTGCTGGAGGTAACAAAACGCTCGCTGCTTGATTACCTTTACCAGATTCTTGCAATCCACCTACAGGTTGTTCTCCAATTGGGTCGGAGAAGTTTTTAGGGATAGTTAAAATCCTTGGTGAAACCCCTCTATTACCACCTAACTGTGCCCCTGCGTAAAATAGTTTTCCATTGTCTAACAGGTACACGTGAGCGTACTGTTCCAGAGGACTTGTCTGGTTAGTGAAAGTTCTCCAACCCTTGCTGTAAGAATAAAGTTCTGCGAATCTGTTGAGATTTCCCGTTTCATTCAAACCTGAAAGCGCAAAAGTTTGTCCGTTACCCAAACTAACTAGAGTCGGGTACCAACGACCTCCATTCATCGACTGTCTTTTTGACCATTTTTCGCTAGTAGGACTAAAGAAAAATGCCGCTACTTCACCAAAAAATGGGTCATACCTTTTACTTCCACCAGCAACTAAAAGGTTTCCCGCAGGTCGGAATGCTTGTCCGGCACAAAATATATCGATAGGATTTCCATTATCATCTTTAGGAATTTCCGGTCGTGTAAATGTTCCATTCTGTACGTCAAACAAAGCCGAACCTTTGTCAGCATTCGGAATATCGTTTGGATTATTACCAGAACCAGTAAAAAATAAAACTTTTCCCGTGCGTAATAAAGCTGCATGAACGGGATTAATCGGACAGGTAGATGATACTTCCCAAGGCATTTTTAAAGATTCCTCATTACAAACGTTTATTCAACAACCCTTGATTTTCTGCTGTTACAAAAAATCTCAGTATCTCTTAAACGCAACAGATAATTGATTATCTAAAGCAATCAATCAAATACGTAAGTAGAGTTTTGTATTAAAGCTGCAGTCTGTCTATAATTTTTGCCAGTAGGATATTAATGTTCTCTCTAGCACTTTTACATTCAATTAAAGTCTTGATAATTTCAGCTATAAAGCGGCTTTGTGTATTAAGCAGTAAGGTTATTCAACTTAATTAAACTAAGTTTAGACAAGACCAATTTTGATTTATTTGCTACTAATCGAAATTAGTGAAGCAATCAACAATGTGATTAAATAAACCAAAAATAATAACTTCCTTTAACTTGAAATAATCAAAAATGTAGAGTTGTATACATTGATATCCATCGAATATTAAGACAGCTTGTCATACTCTATTACATTTAGATTCCAGCATTATTTCCATTGTTTTGTCTTGCCAATTTGGCATTATTTTGTAGTCAAAGCAAAACGTTTTTCACTTAAAAATAGATTTACAAAAACAATTGTTAAATACATAAAATAGCTATAGTAAATAGAGAAATTATTAAATTTTCTGGAAATTTTATATTACCTATTAAGTCAAAAAGTAAAGATATTTAAATCAGCGAGCGCTTATTAGCGACCAGTTAAGAATTGTAATTTTATGTATCTCTTTGTTTCCCCTTTGCCTACTCTAAGTTAATTTCGCTGTATTTAACCTACACTCTCAACATTAATGAAGTACATTAAGCTTACGTTCAGCTAAAATAAGCCGAAAGAGTCAAATTATCCATGTCACAGAAAAATGAATACGCTGTAGAGTTCCGTGATGTTACTCTCAGTATCAATAAAAATCAGCTAGTATCAAATCTGAACTTTCAAATTAACAAAGGAGAAGCACTAATACTCTTAGGACGTAGTGGTAGCGGTAAAAGTACCACAATGAAGCTGATTAACCGTCTGTATCGTCCAACAGAAGGTCAGGTAGTATTTGATGGTAAATCAACAACAGAATGGGATGAAATCAAACTCAGACGTAAAATTGGTTATGTAATTCAAGAAACAGGATTATTTCCTCATTTCACAATCGAACGTAATGTAGGCTTAGTTCCTTCATTGGAAGGTTGGAACTCCAAACAAATTAAATCACGAGCTTTTGAATTATTGAAATTAGTCGGTTTAGAACCGGGACAATTTGCTTCGAGATATCCTCACGAACTTTCCGGTGGACAAAGACAGCGGGTAGGTGTAGCGAGAGCATTAGCCGCTGACCCTCCAGTATTATTGATGGACGAACCTTTCGGTGCTTTAGACCCAATTACAAGATTAGAACTTCAGCAAGAATTTAAACGGTTAGTGCAGGAATTAGGGAAAACCGTTGTATTCGTAACTCACGATATTCAAGAAGCCTTTGTGTTATCGACAAGAATTGGTTTAATGTACGGTGGAGAACTGGTATTTTTGGGGACACCAGAGGAATTCAAAACAACCTCGCATCCGGAAGCAGTTGCTTTTCTTAATTGTCTAGAAGCTGTTTAAAAAGGTCATAGGATTTTGGATTTTAGATTTTGGATTGAAAGTTAAGAGTTAGGAGTTAGGAGTTATGAGTTATGAGTCAGGAATTAACAAGTATCCTTTACTATGGTTTTGACCTTTAACCTTTAACCTTTAACCTTTAACCTTTAACCTTTTTCTATGACTAATGTTATTCTAATTTTTCATCAATATGAATGATTTCTTTCTAATTAAATACGGTTCGGAAATTATTGAGCGCAGTATCGAACATTTGGTGTTAGTAATTATTGCGATTGGTATTGCTACAGTGATAGGAATTCCGTTAGGAGTTTTAATCACTCGTAATAAAAGTCTACGTCAACCGATTTTAGGTGTTGCGAATATTCTCCAAACTATTCCTAGTTTGGCTTTGTTAGGTTTGCTGATTCCCGTTCCGATTATTGGCGGAATTGGCCCGGTTCCGGCTATATTTTCGCTGATTCTGTATGCTTTTTTGCCAATAATTAGAAATACTTACACTGGTATTATGAACGTAAATCCAGCGATTCGCGAAGCTGGACGCGGGATGGGAATGACAGATAAGGAATTATTGTTTCAAGTAGAAATTCCTTTAGCGTTAGGAGTAATTTTGGCTGGTGTACGAGTTGCAATAGTAATTGGTATCGGAATTGCAACTATTGCAGCAGCGATTGGTGCTGGTGGTTTGGGAGTATTTATTTTTCGCGGAATTGCTTTGGTAAATAATCAGTTGATTTTAGCTGGTGCGGTTCCTGCTGCATTTATGGCCCTGATTGCAGATTTGGGAATTGGAGCGCTCGAACGTACTCTGACAAAGGGAAAGAGTTAGTTGAGTAGTAAGTAATAAGTAATGAGTAATGAGTAATGAGTAATAAGTTGGAATAGAAGATTGAGCGGTAGAGATAATAGGACTTACGCAAGCTGCACATTTTTCTTGTAGGGTGCTGTGACATTTTGAAAATTTCTGAACGTAGTAATAATGTGTTCAGTGTCACGCACCAACCGGTTAATATGACAATTGCGGCCATTCCTGGATAAAAATAAAATATTACTGGTAATTCATGTAGATGACTCTTTACTTACTACTTACTACTTTTAATTTCTAGCTATTAACAACTAACAACTAACCACGAACTAATAACTTACTAATTACTATGAAGAAATTTTTGACGCTATTTGCAGTGTTTCTGTGTTTGAGTTTGGGGATTGCTAGTTGTAATATTACTTCTGTTGGTGGTGGCAGTAGTGATATTATTGTTGCATCAAAAGGCTTTACCGAACAAGATATTTTAGCAGAACTTTTAGCGCAACAAATTGAAGCAACCAGCGATTTAAAAGTTGACCGGAGAACTTTACAAGGTACTAAACTCTGTCATGAAGCTCTTGTGGCTGGGAACATCGATTCTTATATTGAGTATACGGGAACAGCTTTGACAGCGGTTTTGAAAGAAAGTGTCATTGATGACCCAAGAAAAGTTTACGATTTAGTTAAACAAGCTTACGAAAAGCAGTTTAATTTAGAAGTGACACAACCTTTGGGTTTTGAAAATACTTATGCTGTGATAGTTCGCGGTGAAGATGCGAAAAAATATAATATCAACACTGTTTCTGAAGCTGTTAAGTATGCATCTGATTGGGATATTGGTATCGGTTATGAATTTGCTGAAAGAGAAGATGGTTTACCAGGGTTAATCAAAGCTTATAATTTGCAGTTCAAAAGAAGACCCAAAAGTATGGATTTGGGTTTGATATATCGAGCATTAACTCAAGAATTAGTAGACGTTGTTGTTAATAACTCCACCGACGGACAAATCGCTCGTTTGGGTTTGGTAATATTAGAAGACGATAAAAACTATTTCCCACCTTATGAAGCTACACCGATTGTGAATAAGAATACTTTGAAAAAATATCCGCAGTTGCAAAAGCCTTTATCCCAACTAGCTGGAATTTTAACTGCTGATGAAATGCAAGAACTTAATTATCAAGTTGAAGGTGAGTTACGCAAGATTAGCGAAGTTGTCACCGAGTTTCGTCAAGCTAAAGGACTTTAAAAAGGTTCGTAGTTGCGCTTAAGCGCCAAGGGTTTACTACGAAGCATTTATAATTTGGTGAATACTATTCGACCACATTAATTTTGGGGAGTATGCATCCAATCCGCCAGGGGTTGAAAACCCCTGTCTCATAGCAAAATTCCTCTTAAGAGGACTGGTAAATACACACTACTAGTAGTTCATTTCATTAATTTTGACAGTTTTGTTTTCTACGGACGTAATGTAGAGCTAGTCATGGGGGGACTTCCCCCCCCCAACAAAAATGGGAAAAACTTTAGGTTATTTGAAAGAAGCTGAAAAGCTTGCTATACCTGAAGTTTCTTAGAAGACGTTATAAATAACGTCTCCCGACATTTCCAAAGAAAACGCGACCATAGCCGAATTAATGAAAAGGACTACTGGTCTGTCCCATTAGTTGTAAGGGTAAATCATTGTTTGTACACGAAGGCTGAAACCCTAATTATTTGCCGAAGACCGCGCAACTACGAACAAAGATAAAAACCCATTAATCTTGATGGGTTTGTTTTCTTTCAACCGTCGGGAGACGTAGCATTGCTACGTCTCTACACCCATCAATTTTTATGGGACAAACCACTAGTACTAGACCACATAAGTTTTGCGGGGTATGTAAGCTTCAATTGTAGGTTGGGTTTCACTCCGTTCAACCCAACACCTGAGTTGGGTTGCGCTCCGCTTAACCCAACCTACGGAGCGACTTCATAACCCTCACCCATCAGAATTATTGTTTGTACGTAGAGGCTGAAAACCTAATTATTTGGCGAAGACCGCGCAACTACGAACGAAATTAAAGTTAGAGGGTTTGAGCGGAAGAAGAACTATTTACGGAAAACCTAATGTATAATAAACTACGTCAAAAGAGATTAATGACAACATTTATGTTGATTGTTTTATATTGCTTATTCTCTCTCCCCATCTTATCTTCCTCGATTTAATTGTTTCAAAATGTTTCTAAGTAGTTGACTATGAATTTGATTACACTTAGATTGT
This sequence comes from Calothrix parasitica NIES-267, assembly GCF_002368095.1. Classification (GTDB taxonomy): domain Bacteria; phylum Cyanobacteriota; class Cyanobacteriia; order Cyanobacteriales; family Nostocaceae; genus Rivularia; species Rivularia parasitica. The sequence goes on from NZ_AP018227.1 coordinate 8,899,270, forward strand.
TTATGAAGTTGCGATACATCAAAATCGACGCATCTCGCCAGAACCTTGAAAACCCTATAACTTCGTTGAGATGCGTCGATAGCTTATACAGCAAGGCTTTCAGACGACGAAATTGGCGATTTACTCGGAAAATTTTTCCATTTTTTCGAGATGCGTCGATTGGGGTACCTCAAACCCCTGCTGTGTAAGGGTTCCAGAAGTGAACTCTTTCCAAACCAACTCCCCTCAGCGGGGATGGAAACCTTCCTGCTACTGATTTGCGCCAGTATACGCTACACTTTCCAAACCAACTCCCCTCAGCGGGGATGGAAACTTTTGCTGCTCTTGTCCCTGACCTTGGTCAGAGGACTTTCCAAACCAACTCCCCTCAGCGGGGATGGGTGCGACTATCAGTCGCTCACGAGAGTGAGTAGCTCGTAACTACTCCTGGTTAATGTCTGAACCAGTACCTGCCCGAAGGGGCATCACGGGTAACTATGATGTCTCAGAGCTAGAGGGAAATGCGTGAAATCTACTAGCCGCAATGTGGACGTAATGCTAGGGTAAAACCATTTTTGGGTTAACGTTCCGTGAATCTTTGACGAGGCACCGTGATGAGGAATTATCGAAAACGGCTGACACGATAACTGGAGTTAGATATTTCGCCCTATCCTCGGAATATAGGGCATCAAACAACTTCCGGTGTATAGAAGGAACCCAATATGGTTGTATCTCTTGTGTGTGATATGAAGGAACCCCAATGGGGTCTTACAACTAGAAACGATGTTGTAAGTAGGGATTGGAGCAATCTGGTTTTTAATTCCCCAGTGGGTGTAAGACGCTACAAGAAGCGAACGCTGCCATACCCAACGGTAAACAGAAAATCATAACTGGGCAGATAGGTTTTATTAAACCAACCCGAAAGGATGCTGACGTGTAGCGAGTGAATCCCTTGAATTCAATGCAACAAGGAAAGTTAACTTTTCGGGAAAAGTTATGGTGCAATTAAAAATTGTGAACGTAACCGAGAGGGCTACCGACTGGAACAGCATTAACTGGAAAAATGCTAACCGGGTAGTCACCAGACTTAGACAAAGAATTTTCAAGGCAACCAGAGACGGTGACTTAAAGAGGGTTCGCAACCTTCAAAAACTACTTATGAGTAGCTACTCTAACATTGTACTTTCCGTTAGACGAGTCACGCAATTAAATTCTGGTAAGAAAACTGCGGGTGTGGATAAATTACTGGTTTTAACACCAGGAGCAAGGGGAACTTTGGTTGATATTTTGACAAAGTGTCCTCCCAGTCAACCACTACCAGTAAAACGGGTTTATATCCGTAAATCCAACGGTAAACAACGTCCCCTTGGAATTCCCTGCATCATCGATAGGTGTTTGCAAGCCATTGTGAAAAATGCTTTGGAACCCTATTGGGAAGCACAATTCGAGAGAACATCCTACGGTTTCCGCCCTGGTAGAGGCGTACATGATGCGATTGAAAGAATACACTCAATGTCTAAAGGCAATTCAACTAAAAGCTGGGTTGTAGATGCAGATATTGAGGGTTGTTTTGATAACATCGCTCATGAGACTTTACTTAACACCATTGGTAACTTCCCCTCTCGGAAGTTAATTCAACAGTGGTTAAAGGCTGGATACGTAGACAAGGGCGTTTTTAACGATACAGAAACTGGTGTACCTCAAGGCGGGATAATCTCGCCTCTGCTTGCAAATATCGCTTTGCACGGTATGGAATCTGCCCTCGGCATTAGGTACGATAAACACGGTCATACTATTGGCAATCGTGGTATTGTACGCTACGCAGATGACCTCGTAGTTTTCTGCAAAAGTCAAGAAGATGCCGCTTGCGTGGTTGATACATTATCCCACTGGATGGAAACTAAGGGTTTGGCTTTATCCAAGTCTAAAACTAGAATAGTACATCTAAGTGAAGGATTCAACTTCCTGAGCTTTAACGTTAGATGGTACGAGGATAAAAATACCAAAACAGGTCGGAAAGTACTGATAAAACCTAGCAAAGAAGCGATTCTTGAAGTACGGAATAAGATTAGAAAAGTTTGGCTAGAAAATAAAAGCAGTAATGTTAATTATTTGATATCCAAACTCAACCCGATTATTCGTGGTGTTGCTAATTACTACCGTACAGTAGTTTCCTCACATATATTCCACAAATTAGATACGTGGATGTATATCAGAGAAAACAGGTACACCAAAAGAATGCATCCAAAGAAAAGTTCAGGATGGCGTAAACATAAGTACTGGGGACGACTAAACTTTGATAGGAATGATAACTGGGTGTTCGGCGATAAACGGACAGGTCAGTATCTTCTTAAGTTTAGTTGGTTCAACATTAGAAGGCACACCTTAGTAAAAGGTGACGCTTCTTATGATAACCCAGATTTGGTGAAATATTGGGAGTTAAGAACTAAGAGAAAATCTCAAAATCTAATTCCTTCTTACCAAAAGCTAGCCCGAAAACAAGGTTATAAGTGTTGTGTTTGTGGGGAATCATTATTTAATGATGAACCTATTCAAAAACATCACAAAGTTCCTCGAAGTAGGGGTGGTAAAGATACTTACGCTAATCTAGAATTGATGCATTACTACTGTCACCGACAAATACACTCAGTAGCCTCGGGGTGCGAAGAAGAGGTATTTGTGCAGGAATACGAAGAATTAACGCATAGTCTTTGGTAGCGCTCGCGGATTGGCTAAAGCCGGATGCTTGGTAACTTGCTTGTCCGGTTTGTCGGGGGGAAGGGGGTAGCGATATCCCTGACCCACCCATTAAACTTTCGAGACACAATAAGTGTGTTCATGTGAAGTGTTCTTTCCAAACCAACTCCCCTCAGCGGGGATAAAAAAAGTTAACTTATTCGGAATAAATAACTACCTCTTAACCAAGTCCTCTTCAACAAACCTAGCTGTATTCTTGGCTGATTCCAAAATTGTCATCAATCCACTACCGGGATGAACCGCTCCACCAACCCAGTAAAGTTTATCGATATATTCCGAACGAACCGGGGGACGAAATGGGCCGAGCTGCAACCAGTTATGACTTAGATTGAATACAGCACCTAAATATACTGAATAATCATTCTGCCAATTTTCGGCCGTGTAGCAAGTCTCGCTAACAATATGTTGTTCTACTCCTTCAAATCCCAATAATGGTAAGCGATTAATAATTAAGTCTCGATAGCTCTTTGCTTTTTTCTCCCAATCAACACCATGTCCGGTATGGGGAATTGGTACTAAAACATATAAGGTTGAATGTCCTTCGGGTGCGTTGCTTGCATCTACGGGAGTTGGATTACAAACGTAGAATGGTGGGTCAATTTCATCTAATGCTGAGTCATTGACAAAAGGTTTTTCTCGTTTGCGAATGTGTTCGGATAAATAAAGTTGGTGATGGGGTAAATTATCGTAGCGTTTATCAATACCTAAGTACAGCATAAAGGTTGAGCAGGAAAACTGTTTTTTCGCAAAGAAGTTGTCGGTGTATTTTCCTTGTGCTGCTGGAGGAATCAAGGTTTGTACCGCTTCAGCAAAATCGGCGTTTACTATTACAGTGTCGGCTTTTATTCGTTCTCCATTTTCGAGTTCTACACCTTGGACTTGACGGTTTTCCAACCACACTTGTTTTACTGGTGTATTGAGGTGAATTTTTCCCCCTAAATCCTGAAATCCTTGAGCTATCGCTTGAGCTAAAGCACGAAATCCTCCTTGGGGGTGCCAAACTCCGAAAGCCATTTCAATATAGGGAATTAAGCTAAATACGCTAGCGCTAAGGGTTGGATGCATTCCTAAATATTTGGCTGGATAGGAGAGAGCATATACTAATCGCTCATCTTGAAAAGCATTCCAAAAGTGTTGATAAAGAGTTTCCCAAGGTTTAAATTTCAAACCCGTACCCAGTTCGTCGAGTCGCATGTATCCCAAGATAGAACGAGCTGGTTGACTGAGATAGGGTTCGTAACCAGCGTCATATTTCTTTGTTTCTTCAGCATACCAACGGTCTAAAGCTGCGGGTAAATCTTGACGAAATGCGGCTAATTGATGCTTTAATTTATCAAAATCGGTGGTCAGTTCTAATGTTGAATCGTCCCAGAAGCGTAATTTGGTGTAGGGTTCTAGACGAGTGAAAGTGATGTAATCTTCTCGTTTGAGTCCAGCGCTAGCAAATAAATCGTCGTAAAGGTTGGGTAATTGTAAGATAGTTGGGCCGGTATCGAAAGCGTAATCACCATCTTGAAAACCGCGCATTCTTCCTCCGACGCGATTGCTTGATTCAAATATTTCTACGTTATAACCCTGACCTTTCAAGCGTAATGCTGTAGCTAATCCACCCGGTCCCGCACCTACGATGATGATGTTTTTAGTCATGATTGATTGTCTTTTGATTGTTGATATTGCAGTTTTCAGTTGGGTTCAATACACTCGGAACCTCACCCCGTCCTGCGGACACCCCTCTCCTTGTTAAGGGAGAGGGGAAAGAGGTATTCCATCCTTGTTAAGGAAGAGGGGAAAGAGGTATTTCGTCCTGCGGACACCCCTCTCCTTGATAAGGAGAGGGGACGGGGGTGAGGTTAATTTGTATTGCATCTAAATAAAAGTGACTTTAATTTCATAAAATAAATGCATGAGTCAATCATATAATAATTCGGTAATAACTCAGTAATGGATTTACAACTGATAAATTTAATCGGAGCAGCTGCGATCGCAATTTCCGATAGTATTCAAAATGCTGCTGAGGAAAGCACGGGGAATACTGCTTCTTTCCCTGCTGCACTAGTGATTGTCGAACGCTACCCTACGATTACAGTAGACTTACTCGCGCAATATTTACAGCTTTCTCAATCTGGTGCAGCTAGATTGGTAGAGCGTCTGGTAAATCAAAATTTGGTGGAGCGTCAGCAAGGGAATGACCGTCGTTGCGTTCATCTACAGCTTACATCTGATGGAAAAGCGATGGTTGAGAAAATTCAGCAAACAAAGATTGAAGCGGTATCAAATTTACTCAAGCCATTGACAGCAAAAGAGCAGCAGCAATTATTAATTATCTTATCTAAAATGGCAGGGGAATATGGTAATACTGAAATTATGGAAGAATATATATGTCGTTTTTGCGATATGAATAATTGTCCGTTAGCTGTTTGTCAAGAAAGATTAGAAAATTGGGAAAGTAAAGATTCATATTCTTTATAAAGAAGAATCAAAAGGAAAACGTAGAGGAAAGCAGGTAAAATATTGTCCATATTTTCTACCCCCTCTTCCCCCTGTTTCCCTTCTCTTCACTAATTACTCCGTAAAGCAGTAATTGGGTCTAATTTTGATGCATTTCTGGCTGGGATGACACCAGCAATTAAACCGACCCCGGTAGATAAAACAAAAGCGACTCCAACTGAAGTTGAGGAAATAATAAATGGAAACTGAGCGACTGTAGCAACAGCGAAAGCAATTACAATTCCGGTTCCCATTCCAATTGCACCACCGATAGTAGAAATAACAACTGCTTCTGTCAAAAATTGAGTAAGAATTGCTGATTTTGTAGCACCCAAAGCTTTGCGAATACCAATTTCTTTAGTTCTTTCCACTACAGAAACAAGCATGATATTGGCAATTCCGATTCCACCAACTACTAAAGAAATACCAGCAATTGCTCCGACCATAGTTGTTAATAAACCGGTTACTGTTGCCAAAGTTTCGAGAATATCAGCTTGGTTAGTGACGCGAAAATCATCATCTTTTGGAGACTGGATATTATGTCGCGATCGCAGTAAATTTGTGATTTGAAATTCGGCTGCTGATAATTGTTCTTTACTGGCATATTTTACATAAATACCATTGACAGAAATGCCAAATAACGAGTTATTACCAACAATTCTTGCGGACATAGTAGTTAGAGGAATATAAACAGCATCATCTCTATCCATAGGACCTTGAGAACCTTTTGCTTCCATAACTCCAACTACTTGGTAAATTTCTCCCTGGATACGAATTTTTGTACCAACTGGGTTAACATTTTGAGGGAATAATTTGTTTTTGACGGTCGGAGCGAGAACCACAACCTGTTGACTTTCATCTAATTCATCTTGATTAAAATATCTACCCGTGTCGGGAAAAGTGTTTCTAGTTTGGGGATAATCTAAATCAGTTCCGTAGACAGTAGTTGAAGCATTTTCGTCTCCATAAACAACTTGAACTCTACGCTGTAAATAACCAGAAACAGCTGATGCTGCTGGTGCTTCAGCTGCAATTGCTTTTGCATCTTCCCAAGTCAAAGTGCTGCTAGAACCTTGTCCTTGGCTAACGTTTCCACCTTTCGCTTCCCCAGCTAATACCTGTAAAACGTCAGAACCCAATCCTTCAATTTCTTCCTCTGTAGATTTTTGTACTCCTTGACCAATTGAAGTAATACCAATTACAGAAGCAATCCCAATAATCATTCCCAGCATGGTTAATCCCGTGCGTAATTTATTACTCCACAAAGATTGCAAAGCCATTGATAATATTTCAATATAAGAAATAGATTCTTTATAATTATTTGATTGCATAGGTATTTTAGGGAGCAGAGATAAAATATGTTTGTAAATATAGCGGTTTTCACTTGAGTAGTACTTCCCCTCTCCTTAATAAGGAGAGGGGTGTCCGGAGGACGGGGTGAGGTTAATCTGTAATAAAGAAACGGGTGAAGTTAATCTGTATTTAATCCAAGTTAAAACTGCTATAGTTCGGTTTTTTGTTTTATAAAACTGACTTAATAAATTCTCAAAAACACTAATTATTTCTTGACGGTAACAAACCTCTTGGCTTAGATTTAGTTTCACCTGGTGCGGATAATAATATTTTTTCATTCCCAGTTAAACCAGATTTTATTTCAGTTTTATTTTTGACTACAACACCTATTTGAATAGATTTGAATACAGGTTTATTCTCATCATTCAAAATATATACACCAGTTCCTTTCACTTCTCTGACAACCGCGACTGTTGGAACAACTAGAGCATTATTTTTTTGACCAATTTCAAATTCAGCTTCTACATTCATACCCGAACGTAAAAAACTTTTTTTATCGGAAGTAATTTCTGCTGTCACTTCAAAGCTAGTTACATTTTGCTCTACAGTTGCTTGTGCTGCAATTTGCGATACTTTACCGATAAAAACTTGGTTGGGATAAGCATCTGTTTTGAAATTCACTTTTTGTCCAATACGAATTTTGGCTAAATTCGATTCAGCAATATTTGCTACTAATTGATTGTTGGCTGTTAAAGATAATATAGAAGCAGAAAGACTTGAAGAAGTAGCCCCACCAGTAGTATTTGGGGTGACAAAAGAACCGGGTTCGGAATATATTTTGGTAATCACACCATCAAAAGGAGCGCGAATTACAGTATCGTTTATTTGAGCAAGAATTGTTTGTAAAGAACCTCTGGCTGAATTCACTTGTGCAAGAGCTTGATTGATATCTTCTTTTCTAGCACCAGCTTTAATCAAGTTGTAGGATTCTTGTAATTGTTTTACCTTTGCTCTTGCTTGTTGAATATCTTCTTGACGAGAGCCAATTTTTAGTAATTTTAAAGCTTGTTCGGCTTCTTTTACTTGAGTAAGAGCAGTTTCTCGATTCGTTTTATAAGTACTCAAATTTTGTCGAGATATTGCACCTGAATTAAATAATTGCTGGTAACGATTTAATTCAGCTTCTGTTTGATTTAAGGTTATTTTAGCTCGATTCAATCTTGCTTCTGATTGAGCAATATCTTGAGGAAGATTTCCCGCAATTAACTTATTCAAATTCGCTTGTGCTTCTTCTAATTGGGCTTTTGCTTGAGCAATTTCTTCAGAACGGTTTCCTGCTTTTAGTTTCTCTAAACTAGCTTCTTGAGATGCAATTCCTGCTTTAGCTTGAGTAAGTTGTCCTTGTAAATTTGAGTCATCCATATAGGCTAGAATTTGACCTTTTTTGACAATATCACCTTCTTTAACCAACAAACTTTTAATTACACCGGCATTTTTAGGGCTAATATTAATTGAACGTTCTGGCTCAATCTTGCCATTAGCGGTAATTGTAATTTTTAAATCTTGTCTTTCAACAGTTTGCGTTGGTAATTTATTTCTAGTTTCTTGGGCTGGTATCAATACAAAAAAACGCAATCCAGTTAAACCCGTACCAATTAATAAAAATATGAATAATAGCTTTACCAATAAATTATTTTTAATTGTTTTTATAAAAGCAGGAGTAGCGATAGATAAGTGTGACACGTTTATTTTTATTCTGAAATAATTGATAATTAAAAACTGATATAGGAAAATACAGAGAAGAAATACAAAACTATTGTTTGTTATTTTCAACTCTGTAATCATTCAGAAGTAGAGCGATTTCTGAGAAACGTAAGGAATTATCTTTATGAACTGGATGAACTCTAGGACTTTAACAGGAAGATTAGTTTAAACTCGGATATTTATCGGATATTTAAGCGATAACCTCCTACCCGTCTTCCCTGTCTTCCCTGTCTTTGACGTATTTGCTCTAATTTTTCATTTTGTTCATCAGTAAGAATATTAGCTAACTCTTCACCTTGCCATTTTTTGATAGCTTGTAATTTTCTGATATCTCGTCTTGATAGATTCAAGGATTTTACAACTTCTCTAGGATTAGTTCCTTCTTCCATAGCTGCTTGTAAATCATCTATCTGGTCTGATGTGAGGATTTCACTCATTCGACTACGAGCTTCTTTCTGAAGTTCTCTAAGTTCTTCTTTTTGCTCGTCAGTGAAGTTCATACCCGGTACATTAGGTACACCATTTTGCATTTGTACTCTAGCTGGTGCTGGTGGTCTAGATGGAATTTGCGCTTGAGAAATATTTGCTGTTGTACCAAGAATTAAAGTTGTCATTAATGCAGAAATAAATTGTGCTTTCATAGATTCCCCTATGTAGTTAATTACTATTGTTTTCAGTGGAAAGTTTGCTTGATTTCCACATGTCAATCCTATGAAGAATCGATAAAAAGCACATGGTACTAGCGCTCTAATTAATTTTGGTACTTTAGTCCTAGATAAATTTGGCATAAATAGTACTTGAGTCTCTAAGGATATTTAAAAATTTCTAATATCCTAGAAAGGATAATATTGGTTAATATAATATTGACAGAATCTACTTTTAATTTATAAAAAAATATGATTAATAAATCAGTCCAATCACACAGAATAAATCAATTTAAGTCATTTAAATCATTTAAATTATTACCCCATCATCCATTCCCTTTATTTGCGTACCTAGAATGGATACTGTTATCAATATGTTTATTAATTGAATTTAGGATACTTCATCTGAAGCCACCATTTATTCTTGAAAGAGAAATTCTTAACCCAGTTTTAGTCATTACAGCATTATTACTATTTGGAATTATGGGGTTAAGATTACCAAAAAATAAATTACTAAATAAATTTGTTTATACTTTTAGTGGTTTGATATTAATGTTGCTAGCAAACTATGGACTGGGTAAAGGTATTGGTTTTACTCCTACTTTTTTGCTTGTTATAGTTATTCGTAGCTGCTTAGTATTTAATCTTCATGGAAGATTATTAGTTGCTGGCTTATCTTGGATATATTTTATTTTAAATTTAAATATAAATAGACCTTTGAATCTAGCAAACAAACCGCCAATATTAAATGCTGAGATTTTAAAGGATATTGTTTTAAATTTACAAGTTACGGCAGCAGTATTATTTTCATTTATATTATTATTCGTATTACTATTAGTGAATGCTGTGATTTCTGAACGTGAAAATAAACAAAAATTAGTCTTAGCTCACGAGCAATTAAGACAATATGTCCTCAGAATTGAAGACCAAGCCACATTACAAGAACGCAGCCGAATTGCAAGAGAAATTCATGATTCTATCGGACATTCTTTAACAGCACAAAGTATTCAACTTGAAAATGCTTTGCTATTTGTTGACTCTAATATTGATAAAGCTAAGAGCTTTTTAGTGCAAGGTAAGAATATGGGTGCTAATGCTTTAAAAGAAGTTCGTTTTTCAGTATCTGCTTTGCGCTCCGACCCATTAAAAGGTAAAAGTCTAGAATTTGCTATTAAAGATTTATTTCAAGAATTTCAATTACAATTTAAAAATCAGCCAAAATTTGATTTACAAGTTAACCAAATTTTATCTCCAGAAGTAAAATTAGCGATTTATCGGATTATTCAGGAAGCTTTAACAAATATTTCTAAACATAGTGATGCCGATTCGGTAATAATTGAAATCAAAACAATTGATAATTCCTTATATTTGAATATTCAAGATAATGGTGTAGGCTTTAATCCCAAACAAAATACCACGGGTTTTGGACTTCAAAGCATGCGCGACCGTGCTAACGCATTAGGTGGTAAATTTTATCTTAACAGCAAGCCTAGAGAAGGTTGCAGTATAATGATGTTTTTGCCACTATCGGGGTTAGATTGATGGTTCGTCTTTTGTTAGTAGATGACCAAGAAATTATTCGTCAAGGTATTAAGAGTTTGCTTGAGTCGCAATCCGATTTTGAAGTAGTTGGAGAAGCAGCAAACGGAAAACAAGCAATATCTCAAGTCGAAGCTTTGCATCCAGACATGATACTAATGGATGTAAGAATGCCAATTATGGATGGTATTGCAGCTACAAAAGCAATTATTCAACAATTTCCGCAAGTCAAAATCTTAATTTTAACGACTTTTGATGATGACGAATATATTTCTCAAGGAATGCAGTTTGGTGCAAAAGGTTATTTACTCAAAGACACACCGCTAGAACCTTTAGCAAATGCAATTCGTTTAGTACATGTAGGACATACTCATTTAGGACCGGGTTTATTCGAGAAAATTATCACTTCTGCTCCGGAAAAAGCAGAAAAAGAACTCGTTCCACCTCATGAGTTAGAAGAACTTACTCCCAGAGAAAAAGAAGTTTTATGCTTAATTAGCAACGGAGCAAGTAACCGAGAAATTGCTCAGCAGTTATTTATTTCTGAAAGAACTGTAAAGAACCATGTTACCAGTATTTTAACCAGACTAAATTTGAGAGATAGAACTCAAGCTGCTATTTTCGCTAATTCATTTAAGCGATTTTTGAAAAATTCTGGTATATAGAATAAAAGTATTATAAAAAACCTTGTATCATAGCTTTTAATAATTAATTTAATTCTCAGAATCTACTCATAATTGATTCAGCTTTGTAATTGATAATGAATCAATACCGAATTAGTGATTGATTTTGCATTTGCACTATACTATTCTTCAATTTTATTTGAGGAATCACTGAAGCATTTTGGCTTCAAATCGAGAAGTAAATTTTTAATAAGACAAGCGTAAAACTTCTTTGACGTTATCGAGTTATAGTTTTATATTGGCACTTTATTCATGTTTTTCTCATGCATATTAGATGATGTACCAAAAAAATACCTTGGACAAACAAAAACATTCGCTTGAGAAAAATCCAAACATAAGTATTTCCACAGCGAAAATTTCTATTATTATTCCGACTCTGAATGAATCGCAAAATATTAAAGCTACTTTAGCTAGTACTCAAATTAGTACGAATGTAGAAGTGGTTGTAGTTGATGGTGGTTCTGAAGATAATACAGTTGAAATTGTAGAATCTCTGGGTGTGAAAGTTGTTACAGGTTATAAAAATCGCGCTCGTCAGATGAATATAGGAGCAATGAATGCATCTGGTGATATTTTGCTGTTTCTCCATGCTGACACGCTTTTACCTGCTAATTTTGATACCATGGTTCGCGAAGCGCTGCAACATCGCTCAACTGTAGCAGGTGCGTTTGCTTTGCGAATTAATGCACCTGATATAGGCTTACGATTGGTTGAATGGGGAGTAAAATGGCGTTCAAAATTGCTTAAAATGCCCTATGGAGACCAAGCTATTTTTATAACCAGAGAAAAATTTTATAAGCTCGGTGGTTTTCCCGAATTAGCTATTATGGAAGACTTTGAGCTAATACGTAATTTGAAAAAAACAAGTAAAATTACTTTCATTCCAGTACCGGTTATTACTTCACCGCGTCGCTGGTTGAAAAAAGGGATTTGGCAAACTACTTTAATAAATCAAATTGTAATAGCTGCTTACTTCATAGGAGTTTCACCAGAAATAATTCGCAGTTGGTATCGTGGAGAAAAACTAATTAAGCATTAAGCTAATTCTCAGGTTGGTGATTTAATTTAGAAGTTAAGAGTTATAACTTTGACCTTTAACTTTTGACCTTTGACCTTTAACTTTCTAAGTAGCAAGCAACAGTTGCCTTTCGTATGAAAAACCAGTACAAACGCTTTATTAAACCAATATTTATAAGTTGCTTGATTGCTATTTTAATAATTCTGGGCAATTATTTTGACTTACAAGGATTTTTTAGCAAATCTTTATTATGGGTAGAAAGTCTCGGTTGGTTAGCACCAATTGCATTCATAGTTATCTATAATATTGCAACATTGCTATTTATTCCAGGTTCCTTATTAACCTTGAAAGGGGGCTGTCTATTTGGTTTAGTTGGTGGTTCTATATATGTTTTAATTGCGGCAATTATAGGTGCAACATTTGCTTTTCTTATCGGACGTTATATATCTCGTGATTGGGTATGTAAGCAAATAGGTAATAAACCAAAATTTCAAGCAATAGACAAAGCTGTCGCTAAAAATGGATTTAAAATTGTTTTCTTAACTCGTTTATCTCCTATATTTCCGTTCAATTTATTAAATTATGCTTTCGGAGTTACTCAAGTATCTTTGAAAGATTATGTTTTCGGCTCTATTGGTATGATTCCAGGAACTGTAATGTATGTTTACATGGGTTCAATTATAGGTCATATTGCTATGAATAATTCATCTATTCCAAGAAATCCGGAAACACAATTAATTCAGTTTCTATTACAGGGATTTGGATTTATCGCGACTGCTTTTGTAACTATTTACGTTGCTAAAGTTGCCAAAAAAGCTTTGAATGAAAGTACTAATTAATTAGGTCAAAGGTCAAAGATTAAAGGTTAAAGGTTAATATTCAAGATTAGTTTTTAACTAATAACATCTAGTAAATAATAACTAATAAATAGCAATAAAAAAATGAATAAATTTTATCGGTTCAGTATATTTGCTTTGGCTACACTTAGTATTGTAATCCTATTAAATACTAGCCCAGCTTTAGCTCAAGAAGGTGCAAATGCACAAGGTTTTGCTCCTCAAATATGGCTAAAAAATGCTTTGGAATGGATTAATAACCAAGGTGCTGTAGGCGGAATCGCTTTCATGTTACTTTATATAGTTGCTGCTGTTGCTTTTTTACCGGGGTCTATTTTAACGTTGGGTGCGGGTGTCGTTTTTGGCGTTTTTCTAGGTTCGGTATACGTTTTCATCGGTGCAACAATTGGGGCTATTGCTGCATTTTTAGTTGGAAGATATATAGCTAGGGGCTGGGTTGCAAAGAAAATTGCTGGTAATCAAAAGTTTGCCGCAGTTGATAATGCTGTAGGTAAAGAAGGTTTAAAAATTGTTTTATTAACTAGACTTTCTCCAGTATTTCCCTTTAACTTATTAAACTACGCCTATGGCGTTACCGGAGTTTCTTTGAAAGACTACATTTTAGGAACTATCGGTATTCTTCCTGGAACAATTATGTACGTTTATTTGGGTTCTTTAGCCGGTAATATTGCCACAATTGGAACCGGAGAACAGCCAAGTAATCCTACTGTTGTTTGGGCAATTCGTATCATTGGTTTTATCGCTACAGTTGCAGTTACTTTGTATGTAACTAAAGTCGCAAGAAAAGCTTTAGAAGAATCAACAAGCATCAGCGTTAGCGAAGCGTCTCGCGACAGCGACATACAGTAATCAATTACCAATTACCAATTACCAATTTCAGTTACCAGTTATCAATTTTTAATTTAGGGAGCAAGATGCTCCCACTACTAATATTTCTGAATTCTACTAACAACTATCTACTAATAACTAAAATGTCTAATTCAACTTCCGAAAGAGTAATTATTCCCCCGATGGATGAACACAATCAAAGATTGATTGCGAACTTGCATCCTGATGATTGGAAAAATCCCGAACCTGCTGATTGTTATGATTTGGTTGTAATTGGTGCGGGTGCTGGGGGTTTGGTAACCTCTGCGGGTGCGGCTGGTTTAAATGTAGGTTTGAAAGTAGCTTTGATTGAAAAGCATTTAATGGGTGGGGATTGTACTAATGTTGGTTGCGTTCCTTCTAAAAGTTTGATTCGCTCCGCTCGGGTTGTGGGTGAAATGTGGAATGCGAAGAAATACGGAGTTGTTGCTCCTCAAGAGGTAGAAGTCGATTTTCCTGCTGTTATGGAACGGATGCGGAAAATAAGAGCGGATATCAGCCCGATTGATTCGACTGACCGCTTCACTAATGAGTTTGGAATGGACGTATTTCTTGGTACGGCAAGTTTTACCAGTGGTGATACGATTGAAGTTGCTGGTCAAAAACTGAAGTTTAAAAAAGCTGTAATTGCAACCGGAGCGAGAGCTACACATCCAGATATTCCCGGTATTGAAGAAGCGGGATATCTTACTAATGAAACCGTATTTAATCTCACTCAATTACCCAAACGTTTAGCCATAATTGGTGGTGGTCCCATCGGTTGTGAATTAGCTCAAACTTTTAACCGTTTTGGTAGCGAAGTAACAATTTTACATCGCGGTTCTCATATTTTGAATAAGGAAGATAGAGACGCTGCGGAAATTGTGCAAAAGGTATTCCAGCAGGAAAAAGTTGGGATGATTTTGAGTAGTAAAATAGAGCGAGTTGAAAGTACTTCTGAAGGGAAGAAAGTTTACTATACCAGTAATGGAAAACAAGGTTCTATCGTAGTAGATGAAATTTTAGTCGGTGCTGGAAGAACTCCGAATGTTAAGAATTTAAATTTAGAAAAAGTTGGTGTTGAATACGATAAAAGCGGAGTCAAAGTAAACGATAATTTAGTAACTTCCAATCCTCGAATTTTTGCTGTAGGTGATGTTTGTTTAAGCCAGAAATTTACTCATATGGCTGATGCAAGCGCCAGAATTGTAATTCAAAATGCTTTGTTTGCTCCCTTCGGTTTGGGACGTAAAAAACTCAGCGATTTAGTAATACCTTGGGTAACGTTTACCGACCCAGAAATTGCCCATGTAGGAATGTATGAAAGTGAAGCAAAAGAAATGGGGTTGGAAGTTAATACTATTAAAATAGATTATGAAGATGTAGATAGAGCAATTACCGATAGCGAAACCGAGGGTTTTGTCAAAATTCACCTCAAACAAGGTACCGACCAAATTCTTGGTGCGACTATCGTTTCTCCCCATGCTGGTGAAACTATTTCCGAAGTAACTACGGCAATTGTAAATGGAATTGGGATGAATAAATTAAGCGGTGTAATTCATCCTTATCCGACACAAGCAGAAGGAATTAAAAAAGCTGCGGATGCTTATAAAAGGACTAAGTTAACTGATGGTACGAGAAAGTTGTTGGGATTTTTGAATAAGTTTTCTTAATGGGTAATTGGTAATTAGTAGCTGGACAAAGATATTTATGTCATTGCGAGCGAAGCGAAGCAATCGCAATGACTAGCTAATTTCACAAATTGTAAATTACTATTGCAATCCCAACTGCTTTTTTAATGCTTCTGGTACATTTATTGCTCTTTCCAATCCATATACACCTTCCCAAATTGTATTTTCATTCCAAAAAATATCTCCTAAAACTTCATCACTAACCTGTACATTCTTAATTTTATCTAATAATTATTCGTTTTTTATCGTGCGAAATATATTGTCTAGTCTTTCCACATAAGCTAACCGCGATGCTATTACCACACATTCTTCTAAAGTCGGGTTTTTGGTCTTATCTAAATAAAACTTAATACCTTTTGTTGTCAAACCTACACAAGAAAATCCGGCGATCGCAATTCCAGCAGGAGCAAGTGGAGAACCCAGGAAACCAGCAGCTAGAGCAAATTCCAAGACCGTTTTACTAAGCTCTGTACCTGTTTCAATAACACTGGTTGGCTTTTTTAATACTTCCAAAATGTCTTTGCTAAAAAATTTCCGTAGCTTTCCCTGCTTTTCTGTCATGGCTGGCTTTATCGTAAAATTACTTAGATATTAGCGAAAAAAATACTTATTTTGTAATCAAAGCCCCTTTCAAAGTATGCCAAGCTAAAGTAACGCATTTAACCCGTGTCGGAAATTGAGAAACGCTTTGCATAATATTGAGTTTTTCTAAAGGTGGTTTTAAGGTACTTTCTCCCATTACCATTTCACGAAAATTTTCTACCATCAATAATGCTTTAGATATATCTTTACCCTTAACAGCACCTGCCATTAAGTCAGCAGAAGCCAAACACAAAGCACATCCAGTACCTTCAAATTTAATATCTTCGATTTTTGTTTCTGTTTCATCCAACATCAATGTTAAATCAACTTTATCCCCACAGTAAGGATTTTCACCTTGATTTTGGCGGTGTATGGGATTAGTTTTACCTTTATGCTGCGGTTTTCTAGCGTGAGATAAAATTATTTGTTGATAGCGCTGTCTTTCCATTTTGGATTTTAGATTTTGGGTTGATAATTATGAGTTGACTTAATAACTACTCCCTATTCTCTCTTTAATAGTATTTAGTCACCATAAGAAGAAGCAATATTTATCTACTATCGATAATCGCGGTAAAGAGCTATTCTAATTTTATTACTGCTGTGAACGAAACTTGCTGCTGTGACGAATTTAGAAAAAGAAGCTAACACCTTAGAACCAATACGGGATAGAACGCTACATCTTGATGGCGTAAAAATTAGCAATTCTTATATTCCTCAAAGGTATTTCTCGGAACACAGTACATCACAAATAAAAATAGCTGTACCTATTGGTAATTCATCAATTACAGTATGCTATGAGACTGCGATTGGTAACCGAAAAACTCTATCTATCAATGAAGAACACGTATCAATTATTCCACCTGATTTAGAAAGAGAGATTTTTTGGGAAAAAGAATCAGAGCTACTTGCAATTTATTTAGATAGGAAAATTGTTATTGATGCAGCCAATGAATATCATGGTAGTAATTTAGAAATTATCGAAAACTGGACGGTAGAAGATGCATTAATTAGACAGTTAGGTTTGACTTTGCGCTCAGAATTGCAAGGGGGTAATTACGATAAGCTATATCTGGAGTCGTTGATTAATTTTTTATCAGTACATTTAATCAAGAATTATTCTACTCAACAAAAACCTTTAAAACAATTGAAAAGTGGGTTAACCAAACATAAACTTAAGCAAATAGTTGATTATATCAATAATAATTTACATCAAGATTTGAGCTTAAAAGAATTAGCAAGACTAGTACAAATTAGCCCATATCATTTTACTCGTCAATTTAAACAGTCTACTGCTTTACCACCTCATCAATATATTATTCGTACTAGAATAGAACGTGCCAAACAATTACTTAAGCAAGGTAATTTAACCATTGCTCAAGTTGCTTATATTGTGGGTTTTTCTCATCAAAGTCACCTTAATCGACATTTTAAGCGCTTGGTGGGAGTTACCCCGAAAGTATTTGTCAAACAAAATAATTAATCAGTCAATTAAGCACGTTTTAAAATAAATAAACTTCCATCTCCCCCTCTACCGATTCTCAGAGTTTCATCTATGTAGGTAACGTCTAGAGTCGGAATTCTACCTTGGGGATTATTCGCTTGAACAACTTTAAATGGATTTAATTTCGGGGTTTGAATACCGAAGATGTTTTCAATTGATAGATAGCGTTTGTCAAACTGTACGTTGATGCGTTTGTTGGTTTCATCTTCCGCTGGCTCAAAAGTTGCTGTGACTTTAACGCTCCCCGATACCAACCCCCAAGGATGTTTAACAAAAGCTAGATTAGAAAACGATTTATTAGCAACGTCAATTTCTTGATAAACTCTACCAATTTTTAAACCTAATGGTAGAGAAGATAAAGAACGAATTTCTCTTGCTGTTGAATATTGTAATAACCATTTTCCATTTAATAAATTAACTGCATTAACTAATGGTTGAGGATTAGGATTAATTTCCTCTACTTGGGTTGTTAGCTGCTCAATTTCTTCTACTAAGCTTTTATCTAAAGTCAAATTTGTTACGGGAAAATCCTCCTTAGATGTAATTTCCTCTAAGAGAGTTTGTAACTTTTCTTTAAGTGCTAGTGAGTTAGTCAAGAGTCGTTTTTTCCTAGTTTTTATTTCATCTTAAAAGAATAATCTTCATTACAGCAATAACATGCAACTTAAAGCAATAACGTGCAAGAATTTTATCGATGAATTTGTTTAAGCTGAATTTAGTATTTTTTGGCAAGTGTTAATGAATCTAGGGGAGCATTATGCAGTTTTTATTAATCGCACGAATTCCGGGAGGTGTAACAGCAGAGCAAGTAATACCCCACGTACAAGCAGAAGCGCAAAAAGTATGGGACAACTATTCTGCTGAAGTGGTGCGTTCAATTCACTACATAGCAGATATGAGTGGTGCTGTGTTGATGTGTGAAGGGGAAAGTTTGTCAGCGATGCAGAAAATAGCTGATGAGTTTCCAATGGTGAAAGCTGGAGTATTAGGAATAGAAGTGCTACCGCTTAAACCATACACGGGTTTGGAATCGTTGTTTGCTAAATCGTAAGTACTCAAATATAGGGAATAGGAAACAACAAATATGCAATTAACTGCAACTCATCAGCAAAACCTTCAAACAGCTAAAGATTTTATGGCTACTTTGGCTGCGGGAAATATGGATAAGCTAATGAATTTTTGGGCTGATGAAGGGGTGTTGGAATTTCCCTTTCACCCACCTGCTGCGGTTGAACGGGTTGAAGGTAAGTCGAATATCACTGAATATTTCAACGGTACGACTGGAAAAAAGAAACCGCTAGATTTTCCAATTACAGGTAGTTATCCCATGCTCGACCCAAATTTAGTTTTAATTGAGTTTGAAGGAAAATTACAAAATTTAGTAACTGGGGAGCATTACACCAATAAATACTGTGTTTTGTTTAAATTTAACGAGGTGGGGAAAGTAACTCTATTTCGCGAATACTTTGATTCTCTTAAACGACAACAATTTGAAACTGATGACTAATAGCTTAAAAGGAAAAGTTGCATTAGTAACTGGTGGAACTACAGGAATTGGACAAGAAACTGCGATTGCTTTGGCTGGTGCAGGAGCAAAGGTAATTGTCACCGGTAGAGGAATCGAACGAGGTGAAGAAACAGTAAATTTGATAAAAAAACAAGGGGGTGAGGCAACTTTCGTCCGAGCGGATGTTTCCCAAGCAACAGAAGTTGAGGCAATGGTGAAGCAAGCTGTAGAAACTTATGGTCGTCTCGATTGTGCTTTTAACAACGCAGGAACAGAGGGAAAACTCGCACCAATTACCGAACTCAGCGAGGAAGATTTGAACAAAGTTATTGATATCAATCTTAAAGGTACTTGGTTATGTCTTAAATACGAGATTGCCCAAATGTTGAAACAAGGGAGTGGAGCTATTGTTAATACCTCATCTGGTTATGGTGAGGTTGGAGGAGCTAACGCAAGTCTTTACTCTGCTAGCAAACACGGAATAATTGGTTTAACCAAATCCTTGGCTCTCGAATATGCCACAAAAGGCATTCGTATCAACGCTGTTGCACCTGGCCCAATTGATACCGGGATGCCAGATAGAGGTACTTCTAGCAAAGAAGCATTAGAGAATTATATTTCTACTTTTGTACCAATGAACAGAATGGGAACTGCGCGGGAGGTTGCAGAAGCAGTTATTTGGCTTTTTTCCGATGCGGCCTCTTTTGTGACAGGTACGACATTAGCAGTAGATGGTGGTTATTTAGCACAGTAGAAAAGATACATTATTTAGGACGAAAATATCGATGAGTTTAGAAAATAAAGTTGTAGCTGTTACAGGTGCGAGCAGTGGTATTGGGGAAGCAATTGCAAGAGAATTAGCGAATAGTGGTTGCAATGTAATGTTAGCAGCGCGTCGAGAAGAACGACTCAAATCTCTAGCACAAGAACTCGGGGATAAAGTTGCTTATCACGTTACCGATGTTACCGATGCCCAACAAGTGCAAGCAATGGCAAAGGCTGCTTTAGAGCGCTTCGGTAAAGTCGATGTTTTGATTAATAATGCTGGAATCATGCCAGTTAGCCCATTAATTGACCTCAAGGTTGATGACTGGAATAAAGCTATTGATATTAACATTCGCGGTGTTTTGCACGGAATTGCTGCGGTGCTTCCCCATATGCTCGATAGCGGTAGCGGTCATATTATTAATATTGGTTCAATCGCTTCCCTGCAAGCTCTACCCAACTTCGCTGTCTATTGCGGTACTAAGTTTGCTGTCAGAGCTATTAGTGAGAGCTTGCGTAAAGAGACGTTAGGTAAAGTCAGAGTGACTATTATTTACCCTGGTGCAGTTGAAAGCGAATTAGCCGAGGTAAGTAATGACGAAAAAACATCCAGCCAAATAAGCGAAAGTTTTAGCCATATTTCACCAACTGCTATTAGTCGAGCAGTACGTTATGCAATTGACCAACCCCCGGAAGTAGCCGTTAGCGAAATTGTAGTACGTCCATCCGACCAAGAATTATAACGATTTAAAAGCTGAAGCCGAGAATTTAACAATATTCTTTGACTTAATTCTGATGGGTTTGTAGTTGCGCTTACTCTGCGAGAAAGCCTATATCCTAACGGACACGCTTCGCTAACGGCCTACATGGGGGAAACCACGCCACTTTGCTCAAGGTCGGGAACCTCCATCCGGGTATCTCTTTATGCCCTCCCACGCTCCGCTAACGCGCTTTTTGAATGACGGAAGCCGACATCCCTTACCTTGTCTCACCGCAACGCAATGGCTTCCCAAGACCGCGCTGTTTCACCAATTCCCCAATTCCTGCTGCAAACGATACAAAATTGTATCCGGCTCAACTTCCTGTAATATTTCTTCTATTACATTACTAACCCCTAATTCACCCCAAGAACAGCCTTTTTCTAAATACGCTTTAGCCGCTTTTCCTACGGAATAAGCACCGTAACCTGCGATACCAGCTTGCGTGACCGCTGTTCCAGCAAAAGCCGTAATATTCATCGGATTTTCACTAGAAGAAATTGCGATCGCACTTTTTCCAAAACCTAAAAGAAAGCTGCTCCCTAATTCCCCTAACAACAAACCACCGGAACTGAATAAAATTATTTTGAGTAGTTTCCCAGCCTTATAACCGGTCATTGGTAAACCATAAAGTCGAGACAAAGAGCGAATCAAGGCTAAATCAGCCGCAATTCCTCCACATACATCAAAGAAAGCGATAGGATTTAAACCCACAGCCAATGCTTTATATTTTGCATATTGCCAAATTAAATTCTCTGCTTCCTTCTCTCGTAATTCTACAGTTTTGTAAGCAATAGATTCTTCCGCATCTCTCGCTTGTACCAAAGCATTCAACGATAACAGCGAACGTCCTTCACGATTGAGAATCTTCAAAATAGTTTGTTGAAGTTGCTCTATTTGTGGTGGTAAGGTCTCCCATTCATAATCCTCTTTACCATCCGCATATTCAACTCTAACTTCCATCGGTGCGGGTTCTGCAGCTACCATAACTATTTCATCAGGTTTTAAGGGCCTCATAGAGCTTCCCGCAGCTAACTGCTGTAAATTCGCGTAAATAGCTTTTTTATCAGTATCGGGATATAAATCAGTTTTATTAAATACTAAAATTAACGGTTTTTGAGCCTTTCGTAAATCTAACAGTGCTTCATATTCGGTACGAGTAATATCACCAGAAACAACAAACAAAATTAAATCAGCTTGACGGGTAACTTCCCGAGCCATTTGTCCCCTTGCTTCCCCAGCTATTTCATCTAGTCCGGGAGTATCAATTAACTCAACTTCTACTTTTCCTCCGGGATTCCAGCGAATAGAACGGGGATATTGAGTAACACCGTTAAGCGGTCCCGTCTCCAGAATTTTCTGTCCCATCAAAGCGTTCAAAACCGCAGATTTTCCGCGACTTACTAACCCAAAAGCAGCGATACGAATCACGTTGTAGTCAAGTTTATTAAGATTAGAAGTTAAAAGCTGTATTTCTGGCTTAACTAAACCCGCTAACTCCGAATCAAATCCCGGTTTACGCAAGTTACCATACCAAGACAAAGCCTGTCTGAGGCTAGCACGAGCGCGGTTTAAATGAGTTTCTTGCTGATTCATAATTCATATTTAGGAATTGGGCATGGGGCATGGGGCATTGGTAATATATAATATCTAGACCCCGAACAATCCCGAGCAATGGAATGTAAATAATATCGTAATTATAAATTTATAACTTCCAACTCCTAACTGATTACCTGTAGCTGGTAACTGGTAACCTATACTTATAGTTCCCATTAGCTAGATAAAGAATTATAGATGAAGGTAAATATTTGATTCTTGATTAGAGCAGATGTATTGATGATTCAGTATTTTTCAGGTTGAAAATGCCAACTTAAATGAATTATTAATATACAATTATGAAATCATTTTACATAAACAAGTAATTTATAAATTAACAATACGATGAAATATTTTTAGAAGAAGTTTTATTGGTAGAATCACTATTGGTAAAATCACACAGAATCACTGTCTTGTCAGTTTTCAGGAGACACATGATATATGTAAAATATTATAAAAATATAATATAAATGTTACGTTGCACACAAGTATGCATTAGCTGTTTAATTTTTATATAAAATTGCGTTAAGTCGTGTAACCTGCGATTATTTGATTATCCTTAAAAATACAGCAGTGAAAGCGAAAATTTTATTATTATTGAAATTAGCTCCATTGGGCTATATCGGCAACATCAAGGCTAGGAGTAATGTAAATGAAGTCGTCAATCAAAAGCGCTGAAGCAGTTCAAATCATTTCAGAGTTTGTAGAACTGCAAAATAATCTGAATTTAGCATTTCGCCAGATATACCCCAATGTCAGCAAGTCTTTCTCTGCTAACTGTCCCCGTCAAGGTTTGTTATCGCTACAAGATGAAAAATGGACGTTTGATAAACATGGAGTCGGCGTTTATTTTCAATCAGAAAGGTCTTATCTTATAGTTGATATTCATGCTGGATTTGTAGACTATCCACAAGCATTTGATGCATGGCGACTCGTACAGTATTTTGAATCAAAAGGTATAGAACAAATTTATTATATAAATGATGTCTTTGACCTTACAAATAAAGTCAATAACGAGGATATTGTTGATGATTTATTAGAGCATCTTTTGGAAGATAATATTATCGAAATTGTTTTACCTAAACTCAAGCTGTACGGTTTGAAAAACACATCTACAGATTCTAGAGCTAGAATTTTAAGTCAGTTGTCGCGGTTGTTTAATGAAGGGAATGGGGATTAGGTGAAAGGTTAAAGGTTAAAGGTCAAAGCTTGAAATTATTTTTTTCTCCCTATCTCCCTATCTCCCTATCTCCCCATCTCCCCCCTCTCCCCCTCTCCCCCTCTTCCCTCTTCCTTTTTCCTCCTCTTCCTCGGTTCGATAATATTTTCATCAACACCGAATCTTTCCGCAGCTTGAGACATATTTAATTGTAATAAACTATCATCACCTAATTCTCTTGTTTGCTCTGGTTTAATTGGGATAATTCCTAGAGCTAGTATAATTTCTGCCCCAATCGCTTTAGCTAATAAAGGAGGAACTGAGTTTCCTATTTGTCGAAATCCATGCCATTTTGTGGGGTGAAAGCGAAACCAGTCGGGGTAAGAATGTAAACGTGCTGCTTCTCTGACGGTAATACATCTAGGAGTCACGGGATGAATCGGACGGGGAGAGGTAAAAGCACCACGATTTCTCGGTGTTCCTGCTCTTAAAGTTTTACAAATTCCGTTTGCATCTAATTTATGAAAGTGACTAATAGGTTCAGTTTTACCGGGTTCGGTTTGCTTGAATCTTTTAATAGATTGAGGACTATGTTTTGTACGATTACTTGAAGTAAGAAAATAAGCATCAAATAAACGTTCGTAAGAATAATCATTTTCAAGTGATGAAAGACCTCGTAAGTAACTGCTATATTCGCTAGGTTTATCGTAATCAGCAATCACCCAATCTCTTTCAATCAATTCTGAATAGTTTTCCACTTCTGGTAAATCACCGATAGCATCCCAAACTGTAGGAGTTGCGGATAAATCTGGATTATTGATAATATACTTGGATTTTTTAGATATTTTTGGTGTTGTCACCGGTTGGGGATATTTTGGTAAATTTAAATTTTGACGACATCCTAAAAGAAACAATCTAGCTCTATCTTGAGGAACTCCATAATTAGCAGCATTAATAACTTGATAATTTTCTTCTATTTGATAACCGTTTTTTTCAAACTCTTCGATAACTTCTAACAAAAATTTCCGATGTTCACCTACAGTTAATCCAGGTACATTTTCAAATACAAAATATTTTGGCTGTAATTCTAAAATTAGTCGTAAAAAGTGAAATACCAAAGAATTTCTAGGGTCATCCAAAGCCCGTTTCCCCATCATGGAAAATCCTTGACAGGGAGAACCACCAAAAACAACATCAATTTCTTTATCTTTTATTTTAGATATCCTTCTAATTTTCTTTCCCGAAATCTTCTCTACGTTTGCACATAAAGTAGACCAAAAAGGAAAATTAAATTCATGAATAGCACAATGAATCGGGTCTAATTCCACAGCAGCAAGCACATCAAAACCAGCTTGTTCAAAACCAAGACTCATCCCCCCCGCACCCGCAAACAAATCTACAGCAATAGGACGCATTTTCAGTGAACAGTTATCAGTTATCAGTTAACAGTGAACAGTTAGTAATGTAGAGACGTAGCAGTGCTACGTCTATTAGGAGTTATGAGTTAGGATTTTTTCTTCCCCCTCTACCCCCTCTACCCCCTCTCCTAATTCCCCCAAGGCTTTTATAATAGTACTAGTGTTCGCCTTTATCATTCTAATATAAACCCACGGAAACCAAAACCGTCAAATAACAGACTTGATGCAAACAGGGGTTTGCTGTATCTTCCCTGTTATTACTTACTGCTAAAAATTACATGCTACAGCTAGTTGATTATCTAATTATTGCTGTTTACTTAATTTCTATAATCGTTTTCGGTATTTACCTCGAACGTAAAGCTTCTACGGGTATTGATTCCTATTTTTTGGGAAACCGAAATATGCCATGGTGGGTTTTGGGTGCTTCGGGAATGGCATCGAATACCGATTTGGCTGGTACGATGATTATCAGCGCTTTGATTTACGCGGTGGGAGCGAAAGGATTTTTTATCGAAATTCGCGGTGGTGTGGTGTTAATCATGGCGATTTTGATGATTTTCATGGGTAAATGGAATCGTCGCGCTCATGTGATGACCCTAGCTGAGTGGATGCGGTTTCGTTTCGGTGAAGGAAGGGAAGGTAATACAGCAAGGATTATTAGTGCTATTGCAAATTTAATGTTTGCAGTGGGAGCGATGAGCTTTTTTACTGTTGCAGGTGGTAAATTTTTAGGTCAATTTCTCGGAATCAATGACAATCTTGCTTCTATTGCTTTAGTTACTTTGGCTTTGATATACACTGCTGCTAGCGGTTTTTATGGTGTTGTGTGGACTGATGTTTTTCAAGGTGTTTTGATTTTTATCGCGTTAATTTACGTTTGTGTTTTAGCGTTGCAAACTGCAAGTATTCCGGAAACATTTTCTGTTTCGATTCCTGCTGGGGAAGGTTTTGAAATACAGCAGTGGAATTTTGCTGACTGGAGCAGTATTTCACCGTCTTTAACTTTGGATTTACCTGGAGATTATTCTGCATTTAATTTATTCGGTGGGGTAATTTTCTTTTATTTAATCAAAGAATGTATGGCTGGTATTGGTGGAGGTGGTGGTTATATGGTTCAGCGCTACTTTGCTGCAAAAAGCGACAGGGAAGCGGGTTTACTTTCTTTATTCTGGATTCTATTACTTTCATTTCGCTGGCCGCTCGTTACCGCTTTTGCGATGTTGGGAATTCATTACGGTGCAACTCAAAGTGTGATTCCAGACCCTGAATTGATTTTACCTACGGTGATTGGGGAATACGTCCCGGTAGGAATCAAAGGAATATTGATAGCTTGTTTTATTGCAGCGGCAATGTCTACTTTTGACTCTATCATCAATTCCAGTGCTGCTTATTGGGTAAAAGATATTTATCAAGCATATTTAAAACCACAAGCATCCAGTCGAGAATTACTTACCCAAAGTCGTTTAGCATCGGTGGTAATTGTAGTTGTAGGAATGCTATTTAGTTACCAAGTAAAAAATATTAATGAAATTTGGGGATGGTTAACTTTGGGATTGGGTGCGGGGTTAGCAATTCCCTTGGTATTAAGATGGTATTGGTGGAGATTTAACGGTTATGGATTTGCTATTGGTACAGCAGCGGGTATGTTAGCAGCCATAGTTACTAAAGCATTCATCATCAATAATATAGATTCACAGTTACAAGAATACGCTTTATTTCTTATCCCCAGTATTTCCTCATTTATTGGCTGCATAATAGGTACATTTACAACCAGACCAACAGATTTACAGGTAATAGATAACTTCTACAAAGTTACCAGACCATTTGGTTTTTGGGGAATCGTGCGGAAAAATCTTCCAGCGAATATTCAGCAGAAAATTAAAAACGAAAATCGTCGAGATATTGTTTCTACATTGATTGCAATTCCTTGGCAATTGACTTTGTTTATGCTGGGAATTACCTTTATGATGAAGCGTTGGGATATTTTTGGCACTCTTTTAGCAGTATTTATAGTACTTTCAATTGCCTTATATTTTACTTGGTTTAAATACCTTTCTAAAGAAGTGAAAATTACTGAAGAGTTGTAAAATATCCCCAAACCCCCTTAAAAAGGGGGCTAATTAAATTATATACCTCAATAGACTGGGAGACGCTATAAAACAATATATCGGTTATTCATGACTGATTTTTAAACTATCTGGTGAGTTTATATTAATTCTAAGTTTTTCCTGGTAGTACAATTTCAAAAATAAAAGCACAAATCTATTGATAAATTCGATAAGCTTACAAAAGCAGTTTCGCGAACTTAGAAAATGACCGTAATTAGCCCAAAAATTTTAGCTCTCGATTTTGATGGTGTAGTCTGTAACGGACTAATAGAATACTTTCAGGTATCTTGGCGTACTCACTGCAAATTTTGGCCTTGTGCCGACCAAACCCAAACAGAAGAATTAGCAAATAAATTTTATCGTCTCCGTCCGGTAATTGAAACTGGGTGGGAAATGCCAGTTTTAATCAAAGCATTATTAGAAGGATATGCAGAAGATAAAATTTTGCAAGAATGGCATGATATATCCCAAACAATTCTTCGTCAAAGTGATTTTTCAGCCCAGGAAATTGCTTTTAGTTTAGATACGCAGCGCGATGAATGGATAGCTAATGATTTAGATGGTTGGCTGAGCATGCATAAGTTTTATCCAGGAGTAATTGAAAGAATTAAAAATATTTATAATACTCAAACCGCACTATATATAGTTACAACTAAAGAAGGCAGATTTGTCAAAGAATTATTGCAAAAAGCAGATTTTGACCTACCACGAGAAGCAATTTTTGGTAAAGAAGAAAAGCGTCCTAAATATGAAATATTGCGAGAATTAAAACAAGAATCTAACGATTTATCAGCCAATATATGGTTTGTCGAAGACCGGATAAAAACATTACAAAAAGTTAAAGAACAAGAAGATTTAGAAGACGTAGAACTGTTCCTTTGTGACTGGGGCTATAATACTTCTACAGAAAGAGAAAAAGCTCAAAAAGATACGCGAATTAACTTAATATCACTAAATCAATTTACTCAAGATTTTGATAAATGGCAAACATAATTGGGCATTGGAAAATAGAGAGGGGGAAAGAAATAAAATAATTAATTACTAATTCCTAACTCCTAACTCTTAATTCCTAACTCTTAACTCCTAACTCTTAACTCCTAACTCCTAACTCTTAATTCCTAACTCCTAACTCCTAACTAAACTTATGCTTGATTTAAGTAAACTGGCCGGACAGATGCATGGTTTGAGCCAACATTTGACGGCTGAAGCTGAAGCAAATCGACAGCGTTTGCAATTGGGGATGAAGCATCTTGAGTATGCTTTTGACAACCAAGATGAATTAGTTAAACTCCAGCAAAAATGGCGCGATCGCATTTTATTTGCGAATGCAACTCCGGTGGAACCGCTACACACCTGTATTGATATCATGGTTCCTCCGAAAACTCATACTGTCATCGCTACTGACGGTTCCCAAATTGCTCCGAATCATCATGAAATTGCTTACTGTTATTTGCTCAATATCGGCAGAGTGGTTTTACATTACGGACAAAATAAACACCCAATTCTAGATAGTATACCGGAGATATTCTATCGACCCGAAGATTTATATATGTCCCGTCAGTGGGGAATTAGAACCGAAGAATGGATGAGTTACCGACGCACCGCTAGTGAAGCAGTAGTGTTATCGGAATTAGCCATTGCTGCAACGGAGAAAGGAAAAAGAGATGGGGGAATGGGAGGATGGGAAGACAAGGAGACAAGGAGACAAGGGGAAAAAGTTAAAGCAAATTCTAGCCCCTCTAACGCGACTTTAGAAAGAATACCCACTCTCGCAATGGTGGATGGTTCGCTTATCTACTGGTTTTTAGAGCAATTACCTTACGATGCGAGAGACCATATTTTACCCCCGATTCTGGAGTCTTGGAAGGATTTACGGAAAGCCGGTATTCCTATGATGGGTTATCTGAGTGCTTCGCGGAGTATTGAAGCAATGAATTTTTTCCGGTTGTCAGCTTGTCCCCACAAAGCACCGGACTGCATGAGTTTTTGTCCCAATCAAATGGACAAAATTCCTTGTAAACTGTTTGAGGGATTGCGAGATAGTACTTTGTGGTCTACTCAACTCAAACCCGGACAGCGGAGTCCTTTATGGAAAAGTAATTCCCGGATTATAGAATTATATGGAGACCAGCAAATTTACTTTTGTTACGTTCACGTGGGTACTGAAATAGCGCGAGTCGAATTTCCGCAATGGGTAGTAGAAGATACCGAAATGTTTGAGGAGTCTTTAGGACTAATGCTGGCTCAAGTTCATAAAGGATATGGTTATCCGGTAGCATTAGCAGAATCCCATAATCAAGCGGTTGTTAGAGGTGGAGATAGGTCTCGTTTCTTCGGTTTATTAGAACGACAAATGATTAAAGCTGGTTTAAAAAATGTTGGGACTTCCTACAAAGAAGCACGGAAAAGAGGAAGTATTGCATAAATGGGAATAGTTAGGAGTTAGGAGTTAGGAGTTAGGAGTTAATTATTTATAGCTTATGGTATTAGTCCGGGAATTTAATTCACGGTCGCGTTTCCAATACTAATTCCTCACTCTTAATTCTTCACTCCCTATCCCCAATTCCCTATCCCAAATTTCCGAATATGATTTTTATCAAAAACCTGTTATCTTTGTAACCCTTTTGGGAAAACTATACTTAGGCATGGACTGGACAAATAACTTTCAGGGTTATGTATCTACAGTTCTCGGGTTCCGATAAGTAAAGGTTTTTAATCATATTTGGTACCATGCAAAAAAATCATAGTTCCCTAAATAGACCGGTAGCTTTTTTATTAGTTACTATAGTTGCATTTTTGAATGCAGGCTGTTCTAACAGAATTTCGGCTACAAATAGTTTAGCAATACCTCCAGCGGTTGTTGTTAGTAATAAGAATATTCCAGCTTTAAGAATTGGAGTGCTACCAACTCAAAGTCTTGAAGAACAACAGCGGATGATTGAACCTTTAAAAGAGTATTTAGAAGAGTCTTTAGAAACAGAGGTTAATTTCCGGGTTGCTTCGGATTACAAACGAATTGTGGAATGGTTAGTAGATGGCGAAATAGACATGGCTTATGTTGCTGGAGTGTCTTACCTCGAAGCATTAGAAGCAGGTGCTGAAATTCAACCTTTGGTAGCACCAATTGATAAGTATACAGGAAGACCTTGGTATCGTGCTGCAATTGTGGTTAAGGCTGATAGCAATATTAAAACTTTGCATCAATTGAGAAATAAGCGATTTGCTTTTGTAAATAAATATTCTACAAGTGGTTATTTAATGCCATTTTCTGCTT
This sequence comes from Calothrix parasitica NIES-267, assembly GCF_002368095.1. Taxonomy (GTDB): domain Bacteria; phylum Cyanobacteriota; class Cyanobacteriia; order Cyanobacteriales; family Nostocaceae; genus Rivularia; species Rivularia parasitica. Next base: position 8,929,496 of record NZ_AP018227.1, read on the forward strand.
TAAATAAACTTGGTATTAATCCGGAACAAGAATTTGAAAAAGTTATATATCTCGGTACTCATGCAAAAACTTTAGAAGCGCTGAAAAACGGTAATATTGATGCTGCTGCAACTAATATTCCTTATTATCGTAAGCAGCAAACAATGGGTAAACTCAAACCGGAAGAGTTTCGAGTTGTTTGGAAGTCTCCACCTATTCCCCCTTCATTAATAGTGGTTTCTAAAAGACTACCAGCAAATTCTATCAAAAAATTAAAAACTTCTTTCTTAAATACACCCGAAGGTATCGAAGATATTTTTGGCAGACAATCAGCAGGGTATACCACAATTATTGATGCTGACTATACACCGATTCGCGAACTTCGAGCAAAATTAAGCTTGAAAGCGGAGAAGGTGAAATGAAAATTTTCAACAAGTTTATCCTTTCTTCTGCTTTATTTGCAGGATTAATCGCTGCTGGGCTAACCGGAAGTTCTTTATGGAGAAATAAAGTTACCACAAATATTAACTTTAAGTTAGAAAATACAGTTCAAGCAATTGAAGCTGCTTTACGATTAGAAATTGTTTTAAAAAATGAGATAGATACACTTAAAGATGATGTATTAATTGATAATAATAAGTCCAAGATAAAAGAACATCACAAAGAATTTGAAATTCAGCTTCAAAGATTAGAAACTTTACTTCCAGATGCTAAAGAAATACAAGATATTCGTCGTCGTCATCAATTTTTAGTGCGCTTGAGTAAGGAAATAATTAAAAGTAATGAAGCTTCACCCAATGCTGATTTAAATGATTTAAAACAGGATTTTAGAGCAATAAATTCTTTTGCTAAAGATATTGAACTATTTCTAGGTGATTTGACAGATAGAAATCACAAAAAAATCATCATAGTTCAAGAGGAAATGGATAAAGCTCATGAAACTTATCAACGAGTTACCTATGCAATCATAATTGCTATTGTGCTGATTTTTATCAGTCAATTCTTCTTAATCATGCTTCCACTGATTAATTCTTTGGACAAATTACAGAAGGGAGCATCAGCAATTGCTGCAGGTAAGCTTGATTATCGACTTAAGATTCACACCAAAGATGAATTAGAGCAAGTTGCTAACGAATTCAACCTAATGACGGAAAAATTAGCCGAATCATATAGCGAAATTATCGAACGTAGTGGGGAATTACTCAAACTCAATCGAAATCTTAAAAACGAAATTAGCGACCGTACTCAAGCACAAGCTGAATTACAAGCAACCCTAGATGAACTCAAAAACACTCAAGCACAGTTAATTCAAACCGAAAAAATGTCTAGCTTGGGTCAAATGGTAGCCGGAGTTGCCCACGAAATCAACAATCCTGTTAGTTTCGTTTACGGGAATATTAATCATGTAAATGACTACATAACAGATATTTTAGAATTAATAGAACTTTATCAGCAAGAATTACCATCACCCGGAGAGGATATAGAGGAAAAGCTGGAAGATATGGAATTAGATTTTGTAAAAGAAGATTTACCTAAAATACTAACTTCAATGAAAATGGGAGCAACCCGGATTCGTGAAATAGTTTTATCTTTACGCAACTTTTCCCGTCTCGATGAAGCTGATATGAAAGAAGTTGATATTCACGAAGGAATCGAAAGTACTTTATTAATCTTGCAAAACCGTCTCAAATCGAAACCAAATCGTACTGGAATTGAAATTACTAAAAACTATAATAATCTGCCTAAGATAGAATGTTATCCCGGACAGCTAAACCAAACATTTATGAATATTATTAGCAATGCAATAGATGTATTGGAAGAGGGAAGAGATAAGCTTGGTATGCAAAATCCACAGATTTCTATTCACACAGAACTAATCAATAACAAAACAATAGCAGTCAGAATTGTAGACAACGGGATGGGAATGACTGAAGAAGTTAAAAACAAATTATTCGACCCATTTTTCACCACAAAACCCGTAGGAAAAGGAACCGGATTGGGTTTATCAATAACCTATCAAATAATAGTTGATAAACACCAAGGTAAATTATACTGCATTTCAGAACCCGGCAAAGGAACTGAATTTATCATTGAAATTCCCCAACATCAGAAGAGAGAAAGTAATGAGGTGATGGAAAGTGAGGAATTAGGAGTTATGAGTTAAGAATCAGGAGTTAGGAATTATTACTTAAACTAGCGTTTCAAGTTTATGATTAGTTATTGAATTAGAGGGGATAGAACTGACGATCCACACCTGACCGGTGAACAACTGATAACTGCTGACTGCTAACTGACGATCCACACTCAACCGGTGAACAACTGATAACTGTCCGTTGATAACGCTACAATCAATATTACAGATAAAAAACTGTAGAATAAATACAAATATCATCCCTGAAAATGCAGAATTTAAGCACTTTACAGACAACAGGGCTGGGTTTAGAACTGTTTCATATTCAAAGCAATACTTCGTTTGAAATTCCCCCAAATTATCCAGTTGTTCGCATTGGGAAACTAAACGAACAAGTTCCTATCGATATTGATGTTCTAGATTTACCTTCAGCTGATATTGTTTCACGAGTACATGCAGAAATTTTTGTACAGGAGAATACTTACTATTTAGTAGATGCAGGTAGTTCTAATGGTACTTTTTTAAATGATCATAAATTAGAAAATCACAAGCGCTACCCACTTAATCTCGGGGACAAAATTGACCTCGGTAGCGAGAATAAAGTTACTTTTATATTTCAGTACAAACAGCAAAGTCAGCAGACAGCAATTGTAGCTAATCAAGCCACCACTATCCAAGCTCAAGCTATCAATAACCAGCAGCCATTACAAGCAGTAGACCGTAAAAGCAAGTTCGTTGGTTTAGGATTGATGTCTATAGGAACATTAATCTTTGCAGCAAATACTCGAATTGGTTTGAGTTTAGGTTTTCCTACTATTTTATTATGGGTTGGGGGAGTTATTATTCTTGTCCAGCGTCGAATCAATCCTAATTGGGGATGGGGTTTGATAGCATTCGGAACTGCATTACTCTTGTTTTCCGGTAGACTATTTACTTCGTTTAATTTTTTAGCTCTTCTTATATCAGCGAGCTTGATATTTACAGGTTATCAATTATTCAGAAATGGAAAAGTGTTTGGTTATGGGTTGAATTCTGTAAAAGCATTATTAAAAAAACAGTGAACAGCTATAGCATTCCTACATGAATTGTAAGAAATTTATTTTTAATCTGGCGGTTAAAACCGCTACTACACAAGCTAAGTTCAGCGACCTGGACTTTGTGTAATAAGCCGCTGCCACGGCGGGTTTTGTTTGTGTAGCCGCGAATTACAGTCGCTAGGTTTGAATTAATTATGACCTCTATAACGCAATTAAAACCTACGTATTTTCTTACATCTTAATTAGGATTGCTATATCATTATTAGCTATTAGTTAATCTAACCTAGAGCTAGATTAGATAATGTATTAGCTCAATATATCCGTTAGGATATTATACATACACTTAAAAATATTGTAGTGCGACCATCTTGGTCGCTCTAATTTAATAGGTCTTTATCGCTAAAATTTCACACATATTAGTCGCTAAAAAGGAAACAATTTCTATAAATTAAATGGTGGAGTAAATACTATTTTTATTTCCTGTTCCCTATCTCAAATAGCAATACTTAAACAGTTACAATCAAATTAAACCTTTTGATAAAAGTCTTGATATGGTAGCTATTCCCAAAGAACCTTTGAAAATGACAATTGAGGAATATCTTGAATGGGAACCCCAGCAAGAAATTCGCTACGAGTACGTTAATGGCGAAGTTTTTGCAATGACGGGTGGTACAATTCCTCATAATGATATTGCTCTAAACTTTTATACGGCTTTACGACCACATTTGAGTACTAAAGGTTGTAAGGCTAACGTATCAGACGTGAAAGTGCAAGTTACTCCTCAAAGTCCTTATTACTATCCTGATGTTATTGTTAGTTGTGACCCAGAAGACCTCAAAGCTCGTAAATTTTATAAAAATCCTAAATTGATTGCTGAAGTACTTTCTCCTGGTACAAGTTCTAAAGATAGAGGAGAAAAGTTTACTTATTATATATCTATGCCTTCTTTACAGGAATATATCTTGATAGACTCGGAAAAAATTTCTGTCGAACTTTATTGTCGTGGAGAAGGAAGAATGTGGCTTTATTATCCTTATATTGCAGGAGATATTGTTACTTTATCAAGTATAGATTTTGAGTGTCCTATCGAATTACTGTACGAAGGAATAGAGTTTGAGTCAATTAACAATTAACAATGATAAAATTCCCAACTCTTAATTCCTAATTCCTAATTCCTAATTCCTAACTCCTAATTCCTTATTCCTATTAAAAGAAAAAAGTCTTACTATATATAGCGTTTTTCGGTTGGGTGAAATACACCTTGATAGACCTCACCCCCAGCCCCTCTCCCGCAATTGCTATCTCCTTACGGAGACGCTCCGCTAACAACGGAGGGAACCTCCGCAACGCATTGCTCTCCAAGTCAGCGGAGAGGGGTGTATTCTATCCAACGGAGAACTGCTATAGAAAGACTTATCTTTATCAAGATAATCTAGTACATTACAGTTTTCACAGCTTATTTCCCCCTAGAAAATATTATTAATACCGTAATGCACCTTCAGTTCTGATTGCTAATAATTAAGCGAGATTAATAATACCTTGGTCATCCAAAGTTATACTAGTAAAATCTCCAGAAACTTCACCTAATAGAGCATTTGAGTCACTTGCTATTGATGTACTAGAAGCTGACCTCATTAATCCATCATTTGTGCTTGTACTCCTCTCGCTGGAAATTCCTTTTACAATTCCGGTAGAAAGTGTGACTTTACTAATCAAATCTCTACCAAAATCTTCAACTACGAATATGTTGAAACCATTTTTCTTTTGCTCGACATTATACTTTTCTCCATCACCCAATTGAATTTGGTCTCCGAAGGAAAAATCGGTGATTTTAGCGAAATCTTTATTACCTAAATCATCGTAATAAGAACCAGATTCATCACCTAAAACAAATTTATTTGAACCAGTTCCACCAGTTAAAACGTCTTTCTCTCTTATTCCAGGATTTTGTATTCCGGGGTCTGTACCTGTTAAAGTATCATCCCCTGAACCACCAATTAAGGTGTCGTTTCCTAATTTTCCAATTAAACTATCGTTTCCACCATTCCCTGAGAGTTTGTTTTTACCACCATCACCGATAATCGAGTCGGAATTCTCTGTACCTTCAACGTTGACGAAATTTTCAACTACGAATTCTACAGAACCACGTCCGGGAATGTCTTCTACTACTAACTTGTTTTTTGATAAATCGATGGTGAAAAATACGGGACCTTTACCACTAGAACCATCAATAGTATTACCCTTTTTTGGTGCCCCTACTATTCTTTCTATCTCTTGAATTTGGCTTCCTTGAGTATTTCCATTACCAATTAATCCTTGAGGAAGTAGGGTAATCTTTTTTCCTAAGAGCGTATAGTCTAAAGTATCAAACCCATCACCACCACTGTATGTGTCGCTTCCTAAACTACCAAAAATAGTATCGTTACCACCCTTCGCTAAAACGAGGTCGTCTCCAGGGGTAGTATTTATTATATCTGGAAAATCGGTTCCAACAATCCGATTTTGTAATGGAATTAACTCGTCAGTTGTTATTGCTGAATTTGTTAGTGTATCACCTTCTACTCTAATTGTTGCTTCAGGAGTTGGGCCACCAATAGGAAAATCTGTTTCAACAGGAATTGGCTTATCTGTAGGATTTTCATCTATTTTGATGCTGTTTTGCTCTGTCATAATATTTCTACCTGGTTAATTGATACTTTGAAAGGAATATTCTTCTTTATTAATTTTTAGCTTTCTTTTTCGCTGATATTTAGGAAGGCTAAATTTCTAAAATTATCAAAATACAGCATAGAAACCTCAGCTAAAGCTTCAGAATTTTTATTATCAATATGCTGTATATTTTTAAACTTCGCTATCAGCAAACACATAAATTATTTAAAAGAATAATCCTTTATCATTTTCTCGTTTCTAAGACAATTTTTATCAGCAACTGTCTTGTCTTTATAAAAACTTTATACACATAATTACCAACCTATCTTTTTAAATACGTATGGAGTTAAGATAAGAGTTAGCGTTATAACAATCACTACAGTATTTATATAGAAAAACTTACTTAGAAAAATCTTCTCAATCTACTATATTTAGATAATTATTCCTGAAGAGTTAGGTCAAAAGATATATTTTTATCATTGTCTTCAAAATCACTCCAAAACACGGTTAATATATTTTTTAAAATAGATGTCGATTAAAGATAAATTATGTATCGAAAAATATGTATCGAAAAATTGCATAGAATGCATTTTATGTTAAGCCATTTAAGCAATAATATAAGCCCAATCCAAAATCCCGGACACTTACTCATGGGGAAAACCCCTCAAGACCATAGTGTCCTCAAAATTGTAAACCTATAATCGAATGACCTCTCAGAAACCAAGAGTTGTAATTATTGGTGCTGGTTTTGCTGGTGTAGAAGCTGCTAAAAAGCTGGGTAAGCATGGAGTCAACGTTTTATTGATTGACCGCCATAATTATCACACCTTTATTCCAATGCTTTATCAAGTTGCCACCACCGTACTGTACCCCCATCAAATCATTTACCCCTTACGTCGCTTGTTCCGGGGTTTTCCCACAGTAAATTTTTTACAAGCTGATATTAGAGAAGTTGATTTTGATAATCAAATTGTTTACGCCAATAATGTAGCAATTGATTATAGTTATTTAGTTATTGCTACGGGTAGTCAATCGCAATTTCTTGGTGTTACCGGAGCGCCAGAAAATAGTTTACCCATGAGGACTTTAACTGATGCGATCGCAATTCGGAATCAAGTTCTAAGTTGTTTCGAGCAAGCAGCTAAAGTTACCGATGAAAAAGCAAGAACACGGTCATTAACTTTTGTGATAGTAGGTGGTGGAGCAACCGGAGTCGAGTTAGCTGGTAGCTTAAACGAATTGATTGATAGCGCTTTCAAAAAAGACTATCCCACCTTAAATTCCAATCAAGCACGAGTTATACTTTTGCAATCGGGAGAACAGTTATTTCCCAGTTATTCCCAAAAATTAGGGAACTACACCGAAAAATCGTTACGTCGTCAGGGAGTCAAAGTACACCTCAATTCCAAAGTCAACAAAGTCACCCCAGAAGCAGTTTATCTTGAAGACAACACCTCCATATTTACAGATACAGTAATTTGGACAGCGGGAGTATTAGCCGCAACACCAGAAACTAAACAATCAGTAAAAACCGCTGCAAAAGATAAAGTAATTGTTGAGCAAACCTTACAGCTTTGCGGACATAAAAACGCATATGGTGTAGGAGACGTTTCCTACGTCGATAGTCAACAAAAATTCAACGGAGTAGCACAAGAAGCAATTCAACAGGGACAAACAGCAGCAGAAAATATCCTCCGACAAATCAAAGGTAAATCACCCCAAAACTTTGATTATTTTAATAAAGGACGCTTAGCAATAATTGGAAAACACGCAGGAATTGGTAAAATTGGTAAGTTTGAACTCAAAGGATTTATTGCTTGGTTCCTCTGGTTAGAAGTTCACTTACTATATCTCCCCGGAATTCGTAACCGCTTGGGAGTCTTTTTTAATTGGTTGAAGTCTTATTTCTTTGGTGAAGGTGCATCGAGGATTATTATTTCTACAGCTAACAAGGAGCAGTTAACAGTTATCAGCGAACAGTAAACAGTTAACAGTTAACAGTTGTTTTCATCGGTCGGATGTGGATCATCAGTTATTAGTTATTAGTTATTAGTTATTTCTAACTCCTTCCTAACTCCTAACTCCTAACTTCTAGCTCCTAATTAAATAAAAGCATCCGTTGCTAAAAATATCCGTTGTAAAAATCTAAAATCTAAAATCTAAAATTCATTATGGGCTTCAAAAGATATATTCCGCTGATTGGTAGAGCTTTTCTTGCAGCAATTTTTCTGAAAGCTGCTGTTGCTAATACCCTTGGTTTTTCCGGTATTGTAGAAATGATGACCAATAAAGGTTTACCCCTACCGCAATTATTGCTTATGGGTAATATTTTCTGTACTTTAGTTGGTGGACTTTCAATTTTATTCGGCTTTAAAGCACGTATAGGAGCAATTTTATTAATTATATTTTTAGTTCCGACAACATTTGTTTTTCATAATGCTTTTGCTGACTCACAAGAATTGAATGCATTTCTGAAAAACTTTGGTTTAGTCGGTGCAATGTTGTTCATATATTATTATGGAACTGGGCCGGTTAGCTTAGATGCAGCATCTGCTACTAATGATTATGATGATACTTATGTGACAGAGGTAGATAGGAGAAATGTATAATCCCAAAGTTCAATTACGTAACTCCGATATTGTTCTAGCTTATACTTTTCTACGGCTAGTTTTTGGTATCAATATGTTTGTACATGGCTTAGTTAGACTTCCTAATATATCTGGTTTTGTCGATTCCCAAGTAGGTCTTTATAAAGATATTGCGATTCCTCCATTATTAATAGCTGGTCCTGCTTATTTAATTCCAATTGTAGAATTTGCTGTAGGTATATTATTAATTCTGGGACTACAAACTCGTAAAGCTTTAATAGCTAATTTTCTGTTAATGATGACTCTAATGTTCGGAGTTTGTTTATTGCAGAAATGGGATATAGCAGGTTCGCAATTGATTTATAACATCATCTTATTTATTCTGCTGGCTGGTTGTAGTTTTAATTTGATTTCTGTTGATAACTGGTTAAGCAGAAGAAAAAGTTAGAAATTAGAAGTTAGGAGTTAGGAATTACATTCAAATGAGAATTGGTAGTTAATAATTGACTACCCATATCCGACCGATGAAAATTGACTTTAACTCTCAAAATAATAAATCACCAATTAATCTTTCTCCAATTATTTCTAGTACCGATAAAGGATGGAATAATATTGGTGTGGGATATTATTCTTTACCCGCGAATGAAACTCCTGAAATAAGCTTTTCACAACATGTAATCGCGGTTCACGTTGATAAATACCCGATTAAAGGAGAAAGAATATTAGAAGGACGTGTCGTCAAAGAAACTTATACCAACGGGAAGATTGCTATTTATCCCGCAAATGTAATTCAAGCAATGAATTGGGATAAAAGAATTGAGTTTATTAATCTTTCTCTCGAACACAAGTTTATAGAAAATTGCGCTGACACAATCTACAGTAATAATATTGAAATTTTACCGCAGTTTGCTATTGAAGACCCAGTAATTTATAGCCTGGGATTAGCATTAAAAACAGAAGTTGAATCAGATAATAACGGAAATCTTCTTTACGCTGAATCCGCAGCGACCATGTTAGCCGTTCATATTCTAAGACATTACGCGGTACAAAAGCCTGTTGTGAATAATTTTGTAGGTGGAATACCTCGGTTTAAATTAAAATTAGTGATTAATTATATTAACGATAATTTAGACCAGGATTTCGGCTTGATTCAACTTGCTCGATTAATTAATATAAGTCCAAATCACTTCATTCGTTTATTCAAACGGTCTATTGGAGTAACACCATATCAATATGTACTTGAATGTCGAATCAATAAAGCAAAACAGTTATTGAAGAATCAGAAATTAACTATTACAGAAATATCTCATCAGCTTGGATTTTACGACCAAAGTCGTTTTACCAATACATTTCGCAAACGTGTGGGAATTACACCTAAAAAATATCGAGATAATTTATAAATATCCCTGTCCTTAAGTAAAAGATTTCAGGATATAAATACCCCTCTTCTTAATTAAGAGATTTCGTCGGGATAGTTTGTAAATATCCCTCCTCTTAATAAGGCTACCGTGTACACAGAAGTACTCTCAGCATACATTTTAGGGATTTTAACCCTTTTAAATCGTCATTGCTTCGCTTCGCTCGCAATGACAGGTTTTGAGCTATTTTTATCTGAATCCAAAAGCCGCTTCCAGGTAGGATTTTAAGACTTGTGTATACACCGTAGCTTAATAAGGAGAGGGGAAGGGTGAAGTTTTCCATGCAGATGAAAAACGCGATTATTGACAATTTTTGATTATAATTAGCAAGATTTTATTGAATAAAGCTTTGTATTCTAATTTTGTTCTTAGTTAGAGAAAAAAGATGAATACAAAACAAACACATCAAATCTTAATTCTGATACTTTTAATTATTAATATAGTAATTACAGCTTTTCACTATACAGATAATTTTATCAACTTTTCCAACTATCCAGCCCCCGAATGGATGACTCCTCAAAGCGTTTATCAATCTTGGATTATACTGACTATTATTGGAATCACTGGTTATATTTTTTATTGCAAAAATAATTTATGGTTAGGTTATATTTGTCTAAGCATTTATTCCTTAACTGGTATGTTAAGTCCGGGACACTATGTGTTTCAAACGACCGAAACTTTTTCGTTAAAAATGCACAGTTTCATTTGGTTCGATTTTATTGCAGGTATTTCAATGCTTAGTTTTATAATCTGGTCGGGATTATTTCTCAAGGAGTGAAAACAAATAGTAAATCAGTAAAATCAGAAATATTTAGCAATTTAAATATGTTGGCAGAATTAGCTATCGGAATCACCCTTGCTGGATTAACTGTTTTAGTAGCTCAAGCTCTACCCCCGGAAATCCATCATAAAATCTACGCAGTTGCTTTAATTCTTGCTGCTTCAATTTATGTCGGTTTTTCCTTTTCGAGTCAACATAACACGTGGATATTTACCGAAACTATAGGGGTAATTATATTCAGCGTAATTGCTTTTCTCGGAGTAAAATTTTCACCTTGGTTTTTAGCGATGGGATGGCTAACTCATCCAGCTTGGGATTTATTTATTGATAACCATAAATTAAATATATTTGTTCCTCACTGGTATCCGACAGTTTGTATTGGCTACGACATAATGATTGCTTTGTGTATTGCTTGGAAATGTATCAAAACGAAAGAAAACAGTCACTTTAGCCATTAATTTCCGGATTTATGATGTAAGTATAATTAAATCAAAAATCTGGATTTATTATCGCAAATAGTATTTTTTATACTTTATTATCAAAAAAGCACCAAGTATTATTAGTGTAAATTAACACTTTATTAGCATACATGAAATTAGTACCAAAAGTGTTGCTAATTACACTAGTAGCTTCGGTTTTTGGAATGGTTGGATTCAACCAAGTTTTGTTATCTGAAGATAAAAGTTTTTCAGATTCATCTCTAATAATCGAAAAAGCGACCCTTGATGATTCGATAACACTTTTGTTACCACAGGTGATTGTAGAATTAAAGCAAGGAAAGCCAAAATATGGATGGCTGACCCAATTCAATTCTCCAAAAAAAGAACTTCAAATCACTTGGAACGGTAATTATCAGAAGATAAATTTTAAGGATATTAAAAAGTTGAAATTTGTCATTGGTAAACCACCATTTTCTTCTCCTGACATTTTAGTGAGGAACGAAAAACAATTATCTGAAGTAAAGCAGGAAACTTGGGTAGGAGTTCCTACAAAAGATTTTCAGTTACAAAAAGATAGAACAGATAAAGCTACAATAAAACTAACCAACTCTATACTTGCTAATTCTCAGCAGTTTGTATTTGGTAACAGCTATGTAATAGAAGCTATAGAGTTTGATGAATCTTTAGGGAAAATGACCATGCAAGTATTTTTACATATCTAACCAATACTTGAAATTATTTGAGATATTAGGAAACCTAGTTTTATCAAAAAGCTGGGTTTTTTAGTTTTTGTTTTAACTAATTGAATTTGAATATACTGAATTTATATAAAATTACTGTTTTCTTCTTATTTCTCAACTTGCTATACCTTAAATCAAAAAAAATTGAAGTATTATGAATATACAATAACACTTAGGTTAGATACATGAAAGTATTATCTAAAGTGTTGCTAATTACATTATTAGCTACAATTTTCGGGCTGTCTGGATGCAACAAGAGTAAGGTATCCGAAGTTAAACCGTCTGCAATTCCATTATCTGTAATAAAACCGTCTGCTGTTGACAAGTCTGTTACGGTTATTTTTCCGCAAAAGGCAAATATTAAGTTAGTTAGAGGAGAGTCTAAAATAGGATGGGTGAATATTAATTTACAAGCTAAACAAGTTGAAGTTAGCTTGAATAATGATTCTGAAATAATTGATTTTAACCGAATTCAAAAGGTTAATTTTGATTTAAATCGAGCAACTTTCAACAGTAGCGATATTGTAATTGAGGGTGAAGAATCATCTAATTATGTACGGGATTATTTGAAAAATATTCCTGTAACTAATTTTAATTTACAACAAGAAACGGGTGAAGTTAGAGTAAAACTGAATAATTCTGTATCGAATCAAATTTCTGTTGTCCGAGACGGTATTTATATAGTCGAAGAAATAGTTTTTGATGAGTCTTCACAAAAGATGACTTTAAAAGTCTTGTGTTGCACAGCTATCGGATAAAGTTAACTTAGTTAATTGGGTTAACTAAATAATAATGTAGAGACGTAGCACTGCTACGTCTTATTTCTTAGTTCATAGTAAATAATATGCATTTTTACCACGAACTTTTTGCTTTAGTTAATTATTTCATGTCCAATTACCAATTGCCAATTCCCAATTTTTAACACCTTTTCATCTTACTCAAATGCACAACAATCTCATCAATTGCACTCCGAACAGTTCTAATCGGTTGTTCGGTTTGATTGACCATAATACTAAATACCACCGGGCCATAATTAGGTGCGTTGACATATCCAGCAAGAGTTATGACACCGGTCATTGTTCCGGTTTTCGCTTGTACTAAACCTTCGGGAGCTATATCTTTAAAACGATACTTTAAGGTACCATTTTTCCCAGCAACCGGTAGAGAAGCGCGGAAAACGGAAGCATAAGGAGATTTAGCCATTCCTTGCAATGTTTGCACCAATGCTTGGGGGCTAATTAAATCTTTGCGAGATAAACCCGAACCATCTACTAATCTATAAGCGTTGGGGTCAACTCCTATTCTTGATAAAGTCGATTTCATCACTTCTAAACCTGCACCAGCAGTAATTCCGCTCTGTGAAGGTTTTTTAGTCGCTAATGCTTTTAATAAAGCTTCTGCATACAGGTTATTACTGTTAATATTCGTTTCTGCAATCAGTTCAGATAGTGGTGGAGATTGTACTGCTGCTAATTCTCGTCCGCTGGTTTTAGTTGTTCCCCGATACGCTCCAGAAACGGAGATTCCTTGTTTTCCTAAACTTTGACGGAAGTGATTCAAGAAATTTTGTATGGGATTAAATACAGCAATAGCGGTTACATCGGGACTAGAACCTACAGGAACTTGTCCTTTTAAATATAAGGTTTGTCCTTTTAAATCGCGTTTAACTTCTATATATTTCTTTGTACCTTTGCGTGATGTCACCGTTTGGTTAACAACTTTCCATCCAGATGCATCTAGAGGATTATCCCACTTTAATAACAAACGTCTGCCAACTCTTTGAGGGAATAGCCTAATGACAGCCGCATTTTCATTTAACATTAAACTGTTAACTGGTGCGCCATAATAAAACTGTATATCTTCCCACATCCAGCTTGGTTCGACAGCTTCACCTTTAAAGTAACTATCATTAGCTATTAATTTATTAATTCGACGAACACCTTTTTGTCGTAATTGTTTTGCTAAGATTTCAAGCTGTTCGCTATTTAAACTTGGGTCTCCTCTACCTACTACCTGAACGACACCATTACCAGTCCCGTATGCAGAAGTGCGGATACGATAATTAGGAGTAAGTGCTTGTAAAGCTGCTGCGGTTGTCATCAATTTAGCGACAGATGCAGGAGTAAAGTATTTACTTGCATTACGGTCATAAAGCGTTCGTGGTGAACCTAGATTTTGTACTAAAACACCCCAATGAGTTCTGTTGAATTGAGCGCGATTTGTTATAGCATTTACCGCAGAATTTAACTGAGAAGCGCAAAATCTCGAAGCTGAAGTTGGGGGATTATTTCTAGGAGGTATAGGTATAGTTCTACTCGGAATCCGAGGTGTATTTCTGGGGGTTGTTGGTATTACAACTCCTCCATTTGTTTGTGCTGTTGCTGCTTGCTGATTGACACCAATTTGAATGCCGAAGAATAGTAATAGTAAACTTAGGGAAGACTTTTTTGACATCCTAATATTGGGTAATTCGTTGTATTTGATGTGTACTTTATGAGTGTTTTAGCGTTACCGAGGTTCCGCAAATGTTGTTATTAAAACACGAATCTAGAAATTCGGTTTACTTAATTGAATTATTTTTGGGGAGAGAAAGTAGGAAGTAGGGAGCAGAAAAACAGAAAGCATAGTAAATCTTTCAGTAAGTAATCTACAATAATGCATTTGCGATAATTTTGACTAAAGCAAGTGCATTATGCTCCGCAAAACACATTCTACAATTCAAAATATTCGTAATTAGCTAAATTTTTGATGTTGACGCTTCAATTTTGTAGCACTACATAATTTAGGTTAGGAAATTAATCAAGGCTGAAACCTATAATTATTAAACCTGTGACTTTTGACCTTCGACCTTAAATGCTAAAAACCTTGAGAGACTTTGATTTATTCAATTGAAAAAATCATTTTCGTTTTTTGTCCGGATAGGGTTGAGCACAGAATGATATCAATTTTTTCTCCATTTAACTAAGAAAATGTAGGATGCTCTAAAGTCCATCCTACATAAACATTGCGTCCCTCTAGTTGTTATAAAGTTCATGTTTTAATTACATAACTCCGGATAGAACTTATGATTTTTCTGAATGTCGCGATTAAATATATTGTTACCAGTTATCAATAATACTATTCATTTAACTAAAAATGACTGTGTCTGATATCAGCTAAAGTAAAAATAAAAAAAAGGTTCCTAATTAAAGAAACCTTTCTGTCTATCTATCAAACCTGATTAGCCTGGAGCCTAGAGCTACATATACAAAGCTTACCTACATAGGCTAAATGCCTTAGTCTAACCTAGTACCGCTTCGCGGAAGTAAGAAGTAATAAGTAAGAAGTAGCCGAAATTGCGGTCTTGGGGGAAACCCCCAAGAGCAAATTTCCAAGACAAAAAGTTTGATATCTGGGGCTTTTCAGCCATTTTGAATGGTTGCCTTATTTAAGCCGTGATGTACTAGTCTAGTCACCATCGGGACTTACTCTCGTTCCGCTCTAAGATTTCCTATCGCAATTTCTCTCTCACTCCCTCCCTCTCTCACTCCCTCCCTCCGACCAATAGGTAATCTTTCACCGGGAAAGGAGTAGAATATTTAGTCGCACCCTTATAGGGTGAGGGCTACACAGAAAACAGCCTATAGAGCTTTGAATTAACCTTAAGGTTTCAATCTTTTAGGGATATAAGAACGTGAAAACCAGTATCTACCTAATCTGAAATTCTGTCTTGGGAAAGACATATGTAAATGCGGACCAGTAGACCTAGCGCAGCGGTTCCGAGGTGTATTACCGGCTATAACTCCTATAACCTGACCCCTTCTATATCTTCTACCGACATAGACGCTTCTCGATTTCACGTGAACTAAGCTATACCTGTTCCCATCCGCAGCTTTTAAGCGAATTGCTAGATGATTTCCACCTGCATTACAGAATGATAAGACTCTACTTGCAATAGGAGCTACTACAGGTGTTCCAGCAGGTAATCCAAAATCTACACTTTTGTATCTACCCCAACTATCAGAATGCCATCGTTGAGTTACTGTTGCGGTTGCTCCAAGCCAAGGTACTCTCCAACCTGACCTAGAACGATGAGCAATTTTAATTGTCTTTGATTTTGATGTCGAATTGCTCTCTTTCGGAGGATTAGTTTGTTCAGCTTTTACTACTCTGGTTGGAACATTTTTATTAACACTTAATGACGAAGTTCCAATATTTTTGAATGCTGGGGTCAAAGCTTCGACTGAAAACACACCAATAGGTAACGCAATTAATGCTGAAACGAATAATTTAGATTTTAGAAGCACCGCAGAATTTCCTATGAAAAACAATTAGATTTTGTCTGAAAGGCAATTAAAACAAGAAAAATGTCTTAGTCTCAAAAGGTCATGCTATATTCAATCAATTCCAATCTTGTTGTTATTTTAATCGCTTGATAAACATTTATTCAGAAGCTATCCTCAAAAAATCAGCACAAAAGTAATAATATTTACAATGAGTTTTGTATCGTTTTATTCTCTCGTACATTTGTCAATAAATCTGTTCGAGTACATTAAATAGATTAATCAAAAAAGTGACATAAAAGCAACCCGACATTATTTTTGTAAATTTATCAAATGTCGGGTTTATTTATGATTGAATTAATGATATTTTAAGACACAAAGTTTTGTATCTACCGTACTATTTGATAGTGTGAAACATTGTTATTCATATCAGGGGCTGGATATTAACTGCTTACTTGATGAACTAACGAATCTAGAACCGGTTGATTTAGCTGACAACGATTCCGAGCTTGACGCTAAGAGCTTGCTCGACGAACTGATTAATTTACATCTAATTAATTTAGCTGAAAAAAAATCAGGACTTGATATCAACCGCTTACTTGATACGCTCCAAGAAATAAAAAGAGAGTGCGAGTTAAAACCAGATTGCAGATTGACAAACTTTGAAAAGCGTTATTTATGTTTATCCCTTCGCGGATATTCCGGTCGCGAAGTAGCTTTTATATATGATGAGAACAGAATTCCTAGAAAAGAAGAACTCATTCAATATAAAGACAAGCTAGACGCTAGAATTAGAAATTTACAAAAAGAAGCAGCAAAAGGCTTAAATAAATACTTGAAATTTCTATTAGGCTTAGACGAAAACGTCAATAAACCGCGTAATAGCGAACTAATAAAATTTTTAAAAGATAAAGGATATGGAATAAAAGACGATATAGAGAAACAAACCATATCTACTTTATTTATTAAAGGAGAGATTACGGCAGAAGAAATTACAGATATTCTCAAAAAATCAAAACCTAATTTAGTGTTAGAAGTCAAAGAATCTTTACCAAATAAATGAACTATATGTCTATGTTTAACAATATATATTGCAGGTAAAACCACGGTGAATCAATTTGATAATGAAAAAATGTTTACAGTGAAATGCTCGCGAGGGGATTTTGAGCATTTGCAAGAATTATTTGAATCGGGAGAGTTAAATAGAAGATTAGGTGTAGAAGTTACCGATATGGGTATTACTTCTACCGAAATTTCTACAGAATCAATAATACTAAGTCAATGGCTTAAAGGAATTATTCAGCCTAGTTGGCAAATTATTCAGAGCAATACAGCAGGTTCAAATCTAACTTTAATTAAACAAAGCAAGTTAAATAATAATCAGACAAAATATTGTAGTATTAGCTGTAAAAGATATTGTAAATCTGAAAATAATATAGATGGCAATGCTATCGAGCTAATTGTGAAAATTAAACTCACTCAAAGTCAAGGAGAAATGGATATCAAGGTAATAGCAAAACCTTGTAGATATCAGTCTTTCCTTCCTCAAGGTTTAAAACTTATATTGTTAGTAGATTCTGATATATTAGCTGAAGTTGAAGCTAGAAGCGCAGATAAGATTATACATTATGGACTTACTGGAGATATAGGAGATAACTTTAGCGTGAAATTAGCCCTAGGTGATGTGAATATAAAAGAGGATTTTGTAATTTAAATGTAATTTAAAGTTGATTGTTTTTGTTGTATATAGCATTCCTAAATCATTTGTGAGATTTGAGAAACCCGGTTTTTCCAAAAAACCGTTCTGACACCTATCTTTCTCACGACTCATATAGGATTGCTATATTAAAATCACTATAATTAATAATCAGGAATGGCCGCAATTGTCACAATATTCGGCTGGTGCGTGACACTAAAAACATTGTGACTACGTTCGTGCTTTGTTCAAAGTGTCACAGCACCCTACTATAAAAATTTGCCAGTTGCGGCCATTCCTAATAATAACTGTAGCCGTATTTAGTATGCTTTATTGAGGAATGAGTGCATACTATGTACGGCTAAGAAAATTTGGATTTATGAAAGCAGTATTTAAGTTAGAGAGATTAACAAATAAAAATGCTTCAATACAAAAAGCGAACTAACTAAATCACCAGTTAACTTCTCTAGCTCCTCTTGGTGATAAACAAATGACATTACCGTAACGTTCTCGACAAACAGCATAATTATAGTAACGCGGTCTGCTCCATTTCTTCCAAGTAAAAAGCGGTGAGTTATCAGGTTCTAGCTTCGGCTCATCAACTGTCTTTGCTGGTGGTTTTTTAGCTTCTTGTTTAGGAGTATTTTTTTTGTTTACAGATTCAGTTTTAGCTTTAGGTTCGGGTTTATTAGAATTAGCATAAGCAGGGGAAGCTAGATAGATATTTCCGAAAAATATGCCGACACTTGCAATCAGTGGAAGAATATGAGTCTTAGATTGATTCATTTTTTATTTTTGAGTAGTTGAATTATTATGTAAAAAAGGTTTATATTTACTTCAAGCTGCGAAATAAAGTTTGACTCTATATAAAATATAAACTCATAACTTTACCTCGGACATCAGAAATAGCTCTTATTTTTATCTAGCCGTATACTTAGCGATTTTAAGTTAAGCTGAGTCAGGAACAGCTTTTCATACTTAAGTAATTTCATCTGATTTTTAATTTACTTAAATATCAGGCTATTGATTTTATTAAAAGTACTAAAATTGCAAACTACTGTCGCAGGGGTATATTTTTTAAGAAGCAGCGCTATATTTTGCTTTTTTAAGAGAATATTTTATGAAGTTTATTTTAAAATCTGACGTTTCTTACTTAAGTGAGATAAATTAATCAATAGTAATCATTCTTACTTTGTATACTCAAGTAAGCTAACACGACTTAACAAAAATACCTGAAATACTGTAATTCAAAGATTCAAAGTTGCGAATCCGAGCATTGTACAAACTCGAATGAATTAGATTTCACTCCTTTATCAAAGAATGAAATCTAATAACTGTTAACTGTTTCCCGCTAGCTGCTAACCGCAACAGGACTTGAGTTTGCAGTAGTATCGCTGTTAAGTTGCCAATACTTGTAAGCAGCGTAAGCAAATGTGACAACTCCGGTAATAATTGCAGATTCATCTACTTCAAATTTAGGATGATGCAGTGGGTGATTAATGTCTCTATCCGTAAACCCTACACCCAAACGGAACATTGAACCCGGTGCTTTTTCTAAATACACCGAAAAATCTTCTCCACCCAAAGAAGGTTCGGGTAAAATTTCAACTCGGTCACCACCCCATGCTTCTTCTGCTGCTGAATGTATTATCTGAGTCAGCGCTAAATCGTTTTGAACGCTCGGTACACCCAAACGATAGTCAACTTTGTATTTTGCTCCGTAGGTATCGCAAACATTTTTGACAATATTTTCAATCCAGCTTGGTAAACCGTTGCGACTGTCAGGATGTAAAGAGCGTACCGTTCCTTGCAAGCGTACCGAATCAGCTATCACATTTGGTGCTCTACCACCACTAATTTTGCCTATACTTAATACTACTGGATGTAACGGATTTTGCGTGCGGCTAATTGCTTGTTGTAGCGTAGTAATTACTTGTGCAGCGATCCAAATCGCATCAATTGCTTGATGGGGACGCGCTCCATGTCCCGACTCACCAGTGATTATAATTTCTAAATCGTCTGCTGCTGCGGTTAAAGCACCATAGCGAACACCAATAGAACCCGCAGTGATAGAAGGGAAAACATGAACTCCCAAAATACTATTTACATTATCCATTGCTCCATCTGCAACCATCCAGTTAGCACCTTGAGCAATTTCCTCTGCTGGCTGAAAGATAAACCGTATTTTTCCCGGTAACTCTTGTGACAACTTAGACAAAATCATAGCCGTCCCCAAACCCACAGTAGTGTGGACATCATGACCGCAAGCGTGCATAATTCCTTGATTGCGTGAAGCATAATCCAAAGATGCTAATTCCTGAATTGGTAAAGCATCCATATCAGTACGAATCGCCAAAATCCGCTTATCATCACCATTACCTTCAAGTTCTCCAATCACGCCGGTTTTACCAACATTTTCCTTTACGTGAACACCGTTAGAAGATAAAACTCCAGCAACAAAAGCAGCTGTTTGAAACTCCTCACCACTGAGTTCCGGGTGAGAGTGAATGTGGCGACGAACTTCTATTAAACGCGGTGCTAATTCAGCTGCTAAATCTTTAATACGAGAAAGCATTGATTAATTCTTCTACTTCTACAAGCTTTTTACCCATGATAAAGAAGTGTAGCGCTTATTACCGTTCAATTTATACAATTCTATGGGAATGGGGATTGGGAATTGGTAGTTGGTAATTGTTTATTGATGAATGTTCACTGTTGACTAATAACTGTATTATGGTGTAGTATACAAAAATCAATTCTTGGAAATAAACGGTAACGGGTTATGTAGTTCTTCAAATCACTCAAGTTTAATATTTTGCGCGAATGTTTCCTTTTCGGACGCTTCTGTTTTCATTCGTTGCGAAATTTTAATTTAAATTTGATTCAAATTTTGATTGAACTTACCGAGAGTTAAAAGAAATGAAACAAATACATAAATATCCGCGTACCCATCACATTCGGGGTTCGCGACTGCAACCTGGGGATGAAGATTTAAATGATATCCCTTTTGCAGAAATTAAGAATAGCTATGTAGTGATTGAAGAAAAAGTAGATGGTGCTAATGCTGCTATTAGTTTCACTACTTACGGACAAATTCAATTGCAAAGTCGAGGACATTACTTAACAGGTGGACCGCGAGAAAAGCACTTTAATTTGTTTAAGCAGTGGGCTAATACTCATGCTGCTAGTTTTTGGGAAGTATTAGGTACTCGTTATATTCTTTATGGAGAATGGCTGTATGCAAAACACACCGTTTTTTATGATGCTTTACCTCACTATTTCTTAGAATTTGACGTTCTAGATTTAGAAAAACGAGTATTTTTAAGTACTGCTAAAAGAAAACAGTTATTAACAGAATTACCTTTAGTTTCCGTACCGGTGCTGTTTGCTGGTGAAATTCAATCCTATAAACAATTAACTAGTTTCTTAGGAAAATCCCACTATCAAACCTCGAAACATTTACAGAATTTTGAACAAACTTGTGTGGAAAAAGGACTTGATATCCAACGTTCCCTACAACAAACCGACCAAAGTTCTGTAATCGAAGGTTTGTACATCAAAGTCGAATCAACCGATGTCGTCGAAGAGCGTTATAAGTATGTTCGTTCGAGTTTTTTAACGACCATTCAACAATCAGATGGACATTGGCTCAACCGTCCGATAATTCCAAATCAATTACGCGATGGTGTTGATTTATTTGGAAATTACAAAGAGAGAGGGGGAAGACAAGGAGATGGGGTGACAAGGGGATAAAGACAAATTCCCTACCTTATTGATTATTAGTAAGGAGCGAGACGCTCCCACTATATAGCAGTTTTCATTTGGATAGAATACACTCCTCTCCAAGATATCGGAGAGGGGCTGGGGGTGAGGTCTATCACAGTGTATTTGACTCAACCGAAGCGCTATATTTCTGACTCCTAACCTTCGACCTTTGACCTTTGACCTTTGACCTCTAACCTCTAACCTTTTTATCATGAACTGGATTTTTCCTTATTGCCCAAATAAGGGTGATATTGCCATAAATTGGCGCAAATTAGAAGATAAATTTGAGTGGTTGCGGGTGCTTGCAAATTGTCCCCAGGATGCACGTTACCACGCGGAAGGTGATGTTCTGACTCATACAAAATTGGTGTGTGAGGCTTTGATTGCATTACCTCAATGGCAAGCTTTACCTGAAACACAGCGTTCTATGCTGTTTGCTGCTGCTTTGTTACACGATGTTGCAAAACCAAGCGCTACCAAAATAGATGATTCTGGTGCGATTAGTTCAAAGGGACACGTGTTACAAGGTGCAAAAATGGCTCGGGAAATTCTCTGGAATTTGAATGTACCGTTTAAACAACGAGAAGAAATTGTAGCTTTGGTGAAATACGGGAGTTTACCTTTATGGTTTTGGGATAAATCAAATCCGGAGCAAGCTGTTATTAAAGCGAGCCAAATTATCCGTTGCGATATGTTAGCTATGCTTGCGGAAGCAGATGTAAGGGGACGTTATTGCGACGACCAAAAACAATTGTTTGAACGGATTGATTTTTTCAGAGAATTTTGTCAAGAACACAATTGCTTTACCCAACCACGTATCTTTCCATCAACTCATAGTCGGTTTATTTATTTTCAAAAAGAAGATAAAAATCCCGATTATCACGCTTATGATGATACTCGTTTTCAAGTAGTAATGATGTGCGGATTACCTGGTTCGGGAAAAGACACTTGGATTAAAGAAAATCTTCCTGAACATAAAGAAATTTCTCTCGATAAATTACGTAGCGAGATGGGAATTAAACATGGAGGGAATCAAGGTGAAGTTGCAAATACAGCGAAATATCTTGCGAAAGAATATATGAGAGCGGAAGAATCTTTTGTTTGGAATGCAACTAATTTAAATAAGCAACTACGAGAAATGCTGATTCGTTTATTTGCAGCTTATCAAGCAGAGATTCGCATTGTTTATTTAGAAGCACCTTGGTTGGAATTACTGCGAAGAAACAAAAATAGAACAGACAAAGTACCAGAAAAAGTTCTTTATCGTATGAAAAATCGTTTGGAAGTTCCGACGATTATTGAAGCACATCGTGTGGATTGGATTGCGAGTTGAAAAGGAGAAGAGGGGATGGGG
>NZ_AP018228.1 GCF_002368095.1 Calothrix parasitica NIES-267
TTTAGCATAAACATCATCATTATTTACTTCTGCTTTTTCGTTTTCTTCTTTTGGTAATGGTTCCTTCTTCTGCACCACAGTGGAAGGACTTTTACCGTTAAAAATACCATTTAGAAATAAGTAACAACCGCCGAAAGCTAAAAAGAATGCTCCACCTACAACTCCTATCGTACTCCAAGGAGAAGAAGAAAAGCTATGTTTTGTAACTACCGTTGCAGGGTCAATATCTTCTTCTAAATCATCATCCGAGTCGTCTATATCTTGTGATGGTTCATCATCAATAGCAAGATATTTATTAAGTTCAAATTCTTGTTCGTCTTCTTGAAAATTAAGAGTCATTTTTTTACTGTATTGATTTACAAGTGATGATTATTAAGTAAGAAGTAATGAGTAATGAGTAAAAACTACTTACGCTGAGTTCGGGTAATCGCGCTCATCCCTTGTTTTATCGTTACCTCATTATTCTAGAATCTGTAAATGTAATTACCGAAGCCCTTTCTCAGGGACGGAGACGCTGCGCTAACAGGCAAAAGTCACGAAGTAAAAAGTAAGAAATTTAAGCCAGAAATATGGTATAGAACCTCGTCTTTTAAAGACGAATAAAAACCCGCGTTATCATTCCGCCAAATCCTCTAACTAAAAGGTAAAGGTACTACTCATTACTTCTTACTTCTTAGTTCTTACTTCTTACTTAACCTCAAAGTCATTAATCTGAACTATTTCTAAGCCAGCTTTGCGAATAGTATATATTTTTTGTGCAAATTCAGTTGTATCTTGAGGAGGATTTTGGGGAGTTGACACGGACTCTAAAATAATTGTTTTATTGAACTTGATACCTTTACCAGAATTATTAGTTCTTTCAAAAGTTACTAAAGTTGCAATAAAATCTATTTCCCATTTACCTTCACCTATTTTACGAGGTTCTGATACATATCTGGGAATCAATGAAACTTGCGTTTTACTATTAAATACTCCAGGTGGTGTAATACTTGCTAATTTACGAAGAAAACTTGCTCTAAAATCATTCTTTTCTGTTAACGCAAATCCAGTAACAAAAGCCTTGGTTGTAATTTTACCTGTTTTTTTATTGTCCTTGCTCTTTAAATCAATTCCAGTATCTGGTTTTGTAATGGGATTACCTTTATTATCAAACTCTTTGACTAATCCATCCCAATTAAACATAAGGATAAAAGTATCGCTGACGAATTTTTTAATCGTTTCATTGCTCCTTTCTAAAGGTTCTACTGCTTTGACTCTAACAACTTCACCGCTATTAAGTTGAACTAAAGATGGAGCCTTTTTGCTAGCTAAACTTGATGTCGCTCCATAATTAAGAAACTGAAGCGATAGTGAAATTACTGCTATCACTAAAGCACCTGCGGATGCTACTCCTGCTTGTGTAGAACAAAATTGTCCATAGCTAAATAATCTCAAAGGTTCTTTATTTACTTTGCTTTTAATCATTTGGAAGCACCTCCAATTCTGCGTGCTGCACCATCAAAACCTTTAGTTAAAACCATCGAACTTACTTTGATTGCAAGATTGGTATAAAGCATTGATGCTCTATTAATTTGACTCAACACTGCAAGTCCTCCACCCGCTGCTATTCCTGTAGCGAGAAAAGGGGCAAAGATAGCGATAGTAAACAAGAAGAATAATGGCTGACTAGCACGCGATGTAGCCATTAGCTGTCCTGCAAATCCCACAATTATATTAAAAGATAATTTCGCCATGCCAATAGAGAAAAAACCTGTTAACCAAACAAATATAGGTTTAGTACCAAAAGGTAGAAGAGAACCACCTACTGCTAAAGGAGACATTATAGCCGTGAGCAAAAAACTTAACTCAATTGCCCATTGATAAGCACCATTCAATGCAAGCATAATAATGGTTACAAACTGCATTATGTCGCTACCAATGATGGCGTTTATAGGAGAAGTAATAATCTCTAAAGGATTTGCACCATTTTTAATCGCATCTCCCGTAGATGAAAGGACTCTATCTATTTTCTGAACTATATCGTTCAATGGACCAGGGACACCCGCTCCAGATTTATTAAATAGTTCGGGATATGCATTCTGAAAATCTTCTTTAGTTTCTTCCAAGCATACGACAATATTTTGAGGGTTGCTTGCTTGTTGCTGACAATTGGCGATTGCATTTCCCATAGATATTCTAGCGGCTTGTGCCCCTAAAACGGATTGAAAGTTAGCTCTAAGGTCATAAGTTGCAGCAGCATTTTCTAACACAAATGAATTAACATTATTGATATAATTACGTATAGAAAATGTTGTTTTACCGAGAAAAAATCCATTATTAGTTAATAAAGCAATAACAATTATTACCCAAATGAATTCCGTGTAGCTGCGTTTTTCATCACCATCAAGAGTATTTTTAACCCACTCAACCATGAAAAAGCTGAGAGTAGCAACTGCGAATAAAATACCAACGCTACACATAGCAATCCAAATTCCCGAAGGAGTACCAGTTCCATTATTGATAGTTTCTTGCCATAAATCGTCAAACCCACTGGCAATATCATCTGCCATACCAGCAGCTTGATTGACTAATTCCGTACCTTGAAAAGCATTAGCAGCAATTATTTTTGGTAATTTAATTATAGTAAACGTCGGACACAACATTACTTAATATTTCCTTGAAACATCTAGCTGAAGCATAGTTCCTAATTCAATTACTGTTGCGGTGTCGGCATTCCTTTGAAGTCTTTTTCCCCTACTATCTGATGATTGATGTTCGGCAATTTGACCTAACATTAAATTGCTTTGCGCTCGCGCCAACCTTTCGTTAACATTATCAGAGCGCTGCTTACCGAGCATCCAGACAATCTGACTATTTTGCTCCGATAATATTGCTTGTTGATTGCTGATTGCTTTAAGAACATCTTGTGATGAATCAGCAACCTGAGATTCTTTGGCAATTGAATCATTACTTTGAGCATTTTGTTTAGACGTTAAAGCTACTTTCTCAGTAGCATAAGCACCTTCAAGGAGCTTAGCTTGTCCTTTTTTACTTAAAATAGCTTCCACAGACTGACGAAAAATTAATCTTTCCAACTCTGAAGCTCTAATAATCTTTTGAGTAATAGTTTGTTTATCTCCTATTTCTTCCATCAATTGTTCCCCAGCCTTAACTGTATTTGGAATACCCATATCACCCAAAGAACTATTTATTGCAGATTGAGCATCAGCTTTGATACCTTCCCAAGATGCTAAGATATCTTCTTCCACTTCAGTTTTGAAAATCTCCGCATATTCTTCCACCTCACCAATCACATCTTTGAAAAACCTATCAATATTTAAATCCAATCCAAAAGCAGGATTAACAAAAATCAAAGGCGTACTACTGATAATACATAAACCGAGCTTTACTTTTTTAGATACTTTTAGGATTTTCATTTTTTAAACTCAATTAACGTTTATTGTCGAGGGAGTCCTCAATACTGCTCAGATGTAAGCTGAGGGGCTGAGGGGCTGAGGTGCTGAGGAGACGGGGTGATGAAAGCAGAAAATATACCCAAACAGCTTCTCTGCATCAAATATTCCGAAAGAATGAAAACATTGATTTTGCCGCTGTTTTATTGTAATAAAACTAATGCTGATAGCATTATAGATTCACAACAATCTACCTTTCTCCTCTTCTCCTCGGCACCTCGGCACCTCAGCCCCTCAGCCCTTCAGCACCCTAGCCTCTCTTTTTAGCAAAATATAATTCCTTCCCTTCTACACTTAATTCTTCTCCTCTAAATAAGCGAATATAATCCTCTGCATATTTCACCATTCCTAACTTCTGGTTACGTCTATATTTATTCAAATATAAAGTACGTAATTCTTGTTCTTCAGGATTATTAGCAACAGCAGCTAACAAACAGTGAGGCGGATAATAACGACAAAAAGTTAGCTTACCGTTATCATCTAATAACCACTGCGAGTAAATACCTTCCTTTTTTGGGAAAAAAGCCTCCGTACTATTACGAGAAATAATTTCAAAAGGATATTTAAATCGATTGACAAAAGAATCAACTGCTGGAGTTTGAATTCTTCCTATTAGCCTCGTTGTCAAATTAGCAAATATTTTAGATGCAGCTTTAGATTGAAATATCGAATCAAGTTCTTGTGCTGACAAAATTACTCGAATACCTGCTTTTGCACCGTTTGCACAGAGTCTACCAATAAGTTGAGCAATTGATTCAAATTGAAACAGAATCGGAGCCTCGTCTAAGAAAAATATCGATTTTGGGCTTGATAGCGCCTTGCGTAATGCAGCGGAATATGCAGAAAGTGCTAATATCGCGGCATCTGATTCTGATGATAAATTCCTTAATGCAAATACAACTAATCGAGCATCATTTCTAAAAGTTGAAGGTTGAGATATCGATTGTCCAACCCTAGAATTCAACCAGAATTTTAACCGTATCCTAACTTGGTTAAGCGCTTCAAGAATTTCTTTGGAGTCAGAGGCAATAGAATCAAGTTTAATAAAACCAGGGGAGCAGTAAACATAAAAATCCTTTAAAGTAGGCATGTCTTCCCATTCCGGAGTTCCAATACTAGCTTTAATTGCTTGCTTGTACCTCATCTTAATATCATCATCGTTAAAAAAGGTTTTGAGTGCAAGTGTCAAAACACTTTCAATATTGCTAATTGTTGTTGGTGATACGCCAGTAAAATTGGTACCAACTACCATAAGCATCATCGTACTTTTCAGAAATTCCTCAAAATCTGTCAATCTTTCTTTAATAATTTCATCATTCATTCCCCTCAAATCGGGAAGTTCAAACAAGTTATTAAATTCTCGACTAATATCGAAATAAGCACCTTCTTCTTCAAGAAAATTAGTGAAATCGGTAAATGTAGAACTGCCATCTGGTTTAGGGAAATCTAGCGCAACTATAGGTATATTTTGTGCTAAAGCTCTAGTAAGAATTCCTGCCACTAACACTGATTTACCGGCACGAGTTGTACCAAAAACGCCAAGATTTTTATGTGAATTGTACAAATCGATAAAGACTGGTGTACCACCTTCAGATGCAATTAGCTCAAATCCTTTATTATCTCCAGTTGCAGTACGTATTAAGGGCATCAGTCCCGGTACTTCGTTACTGAAATAAGGTAATCTACGATTGAAAGGTTTAGTTAATAAAGGTTCCCAGATAAACGGACAGCACTGCAACCAAGTTTTCCAAGCATATTCGTTCTCTCGATTAACAATCGCAGGACGTAAAAAACAATTAGAAATGTATTTACAAGCTTCATCAAGTTTTGCAGGTGTTTCACGATGAACTAAAAAAGCTACAGCTACATGAACGGGAGAATTACCTTGAAGTATAGTTTTTTGTGCGTCAATAGATTCCTCCATATTCATACCAGCTTTTACATCTACCGAACCGCTCCCTGCACTAATTGTACTTGAAGTAATACTTTGCTTAGTAATCCTTTGCAAGGCAACTTTAGCCAGATTTTGATTCGCTTTAGTCAACTGGCATATAATCTCAGTATTAGAAATCTTTTCACGAGCAATTAGCTCCCAAAGATATCTTAACTGAGAAAATTCCTCTGTCCAACCAGCGGGTTTTGATACAAAATTTAATACTCCTATAAATTTATTTTGAATTTTTATCCAACAACGGTCTAAAAATGGAATTGAATTTTCATTTTCTATCAAATGATGACGAATATGAAAATCGCTATTAATATCTTCTTTTAAACCTTTATCATCTAGAATAAGCGGATTAGGAATAGTCGGTGTTGCTCTACTATTGAATTGACTGTAAAGAGTATGCCAAATTTCTTCAGAGGTTAAAGGACTAACATTTAATCCCATTTTCGAGGAAATAATTTGCTCCCAAAATTGAAACCCAGACGTAAAACTATCTTGAATAATATTTTCAACACGTTTTTTGGTTGTAGTATGTATTTGTCCAGTAAAATCAAGCCACTTTTTGTGTGTGGTTGCTAAAATATTTTCAACTAAGCCATTACCTTTACCTCCGCTAAAAGCTGGCACGCTATAAGTAACCCAGATTCTTAAAAATTTATTTTTACGAATACCAAGGTTTGTTAATTCCTTTGTTCGCAATCTCTCACTTCTAATTAGTAGATTAAGTCTATCAATATCGCAGTTGTTTTCAACTTGACGTAGCTCTTGCTGGCGTTCGGTATCGTTAGTAAAAGAACCCATATGAATCGTCATGCATTCGTTAACTGGAATTTCTTTTAATCCTCCTTCAATTCCTTCAAATATAGGGATAATTTGTTCTGGATTTAAAAACGGATGAATACCCCTACAATCAAAACAAAACTTGACTTGAATATCTTCCTTTCTCTTAAGAATTAATGCTCCAATATTTTTTCTACCAGCTAAACTTATACTGCAAATACCAGCTAGGTGAACAATATCTTCAAATGGTGTTAGCCTTTTTACTACATTTAGCTCTTGAGTAGAAAAGGCTTTTACACCTATTTTCCCCTTATTATTTCTCTTTTTGGGCATGGTCTTTCTTACTTTTTCTGCATTTTTTACGACGTATTTTCTTCATTGGTAAAACTGGATTCAGCAAGCTAGAATGCCGCATATAAGCTCTGCTTAATCGAGGAACGCTAACAAATTTACCAAAAAAAGTTTTATTTGAAGATATTGTCCAATAAGTTGCCCAACCCCATGCTATAGATACGCTAGTCATTAACCACCCACTATCAAGTATGTAGTGAAAAATAACCAGGTTATTTAAACCGATGATAGTCCAAGGGAATAATTGGTCTGCGGGAAAGGGACCAAGCCGTGGTTGTTCGCCAAGAATGCGGTTTACATTTCTAAACTTACGGTCTGATTTCGGCATTTTCAAAGAAAAATAAATTTTACCAAAGCCCTTTTATTTAAGTAAGAAGTAAAAAGTAAGAAGTAAGAAATATTACCTGCTATTTCACCATTACGTTATTTGAGCGATTAATCAGCCATTAAAAACAGAATTAATTCTTTAACCAGAACTGACGTTACTTAGATAATTGGTGCTGACAATTATTTTTTCATGGGGACTACCTTAAACGTCCGATTGTACTACTTCTTAATTCTTACTTATTACTTCTTGATAATCAGGGTGCTGGCGCTCCTCCTCCACCTCCA
Organism: Calothrix parasitica NIES-267; assembly: GCF_002368095.1. GTDB lineage: Bacteria > Cyanobacteriota > Cyanobacteriia > Cyanobacteriales > Nostocaceae > Rivularia > Rivularia parasitica. Next base: position 7,141 of record NZ_AP018228.1, read on the forward strand.
CCGACAATCATTCCAGTGATGATATCTGCTGCAACTACCGCTACAACAATTATCAGTGGTGTACGTGCTAAATTTTGCCAATCTTCGTCCTGGCGGGCGGCCTGAATTACCCTAATCATTGATATACCTAGATAGAGTAAAAACATAGCTCGAAGGACGTTGAAGAATAGTTCTACTACAGTTTCATCAATACCCTCAAAAGCTCCTCCCATCCAACTTTCTGCGTCTCTGAAAAATTGAGCGTTAGCTGGTGCTGCGGTTAAATCGAGGATGAATACAACTGACACGAATAGGTACAAAATAGTAAGTAAATTAAGCTTGTACTTAACTCGCCATTTATCGTTAGAAGAAAATAGATTATTGGAATATTTGGGGAACGCGACTACTATTGCAGCAGCTATAAACAGACCTGCAATAATGGTACCGTGCAGAGTCATGTCAGCAATCATAAATAGAATCGCAGCAACCATCAATCCAGTTGCGCCAACAATATTACTATTCTTTTCGCTAGTTCGATTAGGGTATCGACTTTTAGACTCGTTAAGATTGACTTCAGCATCTTTATAATAATTGCCGAATCCCTTGTATTCATTCGATTCACGGTATATTTGCATATTTACTCTCTTGGTAAATTTGAGGGCGATTATTAACAACTATTAGTAATATGCTTTATTTTTTTCAAAAGCGCATCGTATTTTAGTACGAAATTTATCGTGACTATTACAATTTCCGCAAAAAAATGGGGCAGGCTTCTTGATGTGATGCAACAGCGAGTAGGGGAATGTCACGCAAGTTATCGCCGAAACTCCCGACACAGCGAGGGAGCAGAGGAGCGGAGGAGAAGAGGAGCTTCATCAGAAACTCGTGCAACATTCACCATTTACTTACGGCTTACTCTCCGTTTACTCACCGGACTCTCCTCAGCACCTCTGCAATTCTTACGGTGCCTACTTTTTAGCTTAACTTAATGCCATTCTCCCAATATTCTTCTTCCCATTCTAAATCCCATCTCTCTTCATTAAATAATTGAGTTGCTTGAGAAATCTTCAAATTATGTGCAGCCCTAACACACTTCCTTGATTGCCATCCAATATTCGGATACCTTCCGTATAAGTATCTAACTGCATTTTTACAATCATTGATAACTGGAATATTCAATTTTAAATAATTCCTCAAATGAATTCCTAAGTAAATTGCTTCCATCTCATGATTCTGAAAAATATATTCTTCAAATTCAGGTGTAGAAATTGTTAAAACTCGAATCCAACGGTGATTTTTATAAATTGCTTTAGCTACTACTACATTGACTTCTTTGGGTGTCCAATCATAGCTTTCAAGAAACTTTTCCAAACCTTCGTCATCAAACTGATTAATATCTATACCAAGCTCGGTAAACAAATCACTAACATCTGCTTCTTCCCAATATGATGAATACCATTCTCTAATTACTTCAGGACTGAAGAACTCACAAGCTTTCTCGAATGAGATTTTCTCCCAGCCAGCATCACATAAAATTTCGTTCCCAGTCTTACCGATGGTGAATAACTTTTCTTCTTCAATATTCCACGGATATCTACTTCTTCTTGAGCGCTTCTTTCTTCCCATTGTCCTTGATGTCAAAACTTTTTATTCACTACCAAAAAGTCATCTAAAATTGTTAGAAGCATACTTTTTTATAAACTAAGTCCAACGGTAGAACAGGTTTTGAAATTTGTTCAATTCACTAACTTGCTCCTAGAAAAAATCAAGTTGTCACAGTTAATTGTACCAGCGTCAATCGCCGAACCGGAACACTTGGTAAAAGCGGGTCATGTAAATGCAACTCAAATGTATGTTTCTTGTGGAAAAAATTTAATGATTATGCAAGATTAGAATCCACAAAATCTTACTGGGAAGGGCTTGCAGCCGAAACGGGATTCCCCGTTTCGGTATTGGTTGTTTCTATTAACAACTCCACCATTGCTAACATTCGTTTGAACTCTATCAAAACCCAGAATAGCTTCGCGAGCAGTACTGCAATTATTGTTAGCTAAAATCTTCAACTGTAAAACTTCATCGACGTTAATCCCGCGTGGGTCTGATAGTTCGGCATAATCATCCATAAATATTCACATTACTCAAAGCAAACTTTGATTCATCGACTTTTGAAGATGGTTTTGCTCTCGCTGCTGCTCGATTCCTCATTGCTTCAACTTTATCAGCTTCTCGAATAGCAAGAGGATTTATCCGTAGTCTTGCCTCAAGAATTGCTTCTAAATTGATAACTAATTGAGGTAATTCATCAACGGGCACATTAACCGAATCGGAGTACATTTTACAGAAAGTACTACGAGCGGCATCTTCCACAATCAACTGAATTTCTGCACCTACGCATCTGTTAGTTGCCTTAAGAATTCGTCTCCACTCACTGTCTGTATAAGGAGATAATTCGGACTCTTGAACGAAGCGATTATCAAATCTAGCTAGATGGATATTGAAAATAGCATATCTTTCTTCATTATTTGGTAAGTCAATTTGGTAAATTTCGTCAAATCTTCCGCTACGTGTAAGTTCTGGTGGTAACACTTCCATCCTATTAGCAGAGGCAAATACAATTACGTCAGAAGTACGCTCTTGCATCCACGTAAGAAGTTTTCCTGCAAGACGCATCGCTAAATCATCACCCCCAGCAAAGCCTTTATCTAGGTCATCAAAATAAAGTATGACCCGATTAATTGTATCAGCAAGTGCTAAAAGATTTTTTAGCTTCAATTCGGCTGCGTTACCATAACTGCGAAAATGACCCCAATCTACAACGATTAAAGGTAAACCTAAAATCTGAGAACAAACTTTAGCTGAATGGGATTTACCAGTACCAGGAGGACCAACCAACAAAATCCCTTTAGGTAAAGATAAGTTGTATGCTTTCCCAAGGGACGTATTAATTAATTTATATTTACGAAAAGCTTCTTGCATCAGCTCGTAACCACCCAGTTTTATCGAGGAGGGAGGTAAACACTCTACTCCATAAAATTTCTGTAATATTTCTGTTTTCTTATTGAGCAAGTATTGTTTAGTAAACCTTAAATTGGTAAAAGCATTTTCCGATAAGGTAGCAGCAACAATTTTATGAATACTACCTATATGCAATCCAACTAATATAGACGCTATGCTTTTACAATCTTCTCTTGTAAATCTACAAAATTCAGCTTCCAAATAGCAAGCAATCTGGTCTTCTGTAGGCAGCTTTTGAGTAACGACGGGAATAGAGGCTCCTATCTCTGGCAATAAGCTAGCATTAACTCCAAGCAGTATCATTAATTTGTCAGCACCGCTGTTATCAAAACTAAAGTTAATAATAGCGGACTTTATCCATTCCGATATCAAGAAAAATTCTGCTTCTACCTGCTGATGATTTACATTCAACCAAGGAAGTACTCCATCAACTATAAATACTCCTTCTTGATTAAAATTTCTCCAAAATTGAAGAATATGAAAGTAGTCTAATGGTTGGTTTTTAGTTTGAAAGGGCACGTAATCATTAACTATATATTTTGTTAATTTTCGATTTGAACCCACCCCAATTTCTACAAAAGTATCTTCATCTATAGTCCATAAATAGCACTTTTTACCAACTGATTTTGTCTTCAAAGCTAAATTGGTTAGCAGTCTAATACGCTCCTGTAGAGGTGATTCCACAGCAATGACTGAAGATTTACACGACTGAGCGTTATCAAAAATATCTTCAACTATTTGCATTATTAATACTATTGAGGAGTTAGTACCGCTTTGCGGAAATAAGAAGTAAAAAATGAGAGGGCAGTCGGCAGTCGGCAATCGGCAGTCGGTTCCCCATCAATAAAGAATACGGGGTTTCTAAAATCGGATACATTTTTTCTCGTACTACGCCGAACCGTTAGCGCAGCGTGTCCGGGACGGACATAAAAAATATTGTTCTTTTGCCATAAATAAATTCAGGGGCTTTAAACCTTTAAGGCAGTACAGAATCTGATTTTTCCACTGCCGACTGCCGACTGCCTTTTTTCGGTAAGAAGTTTGATTTTCTAAGCAGCATATGATTTTTAGATGATATCAATATATCAACGCCGGTAGATTCAATTTACAAAATTTAAAAATTTAGCTCGTAGTTATTGGGAGATTATGCAATATTTTTTCCAAATTTAGTATTTTAGTATGATGCCAGACAACCTATATTGCTGATATTAATATTTATTAGAAGCACAACGCCAGTTCATTTTTTTATTATGCCAGTCAAATCTCAAGCTAAGGCACAGCCTACAAAGTCGCAAGCTAAAGTACAATCAGTTAACTTGGAAGCTGACTCTGTTTCAGCTAATTTAGAGCCTGTATTCAATAAACTTATCGGTTTTGAAGAATCTCAGAAAAACAGATTAATAATAGTTACTGGTGACAAAGGAGGTGTAGGAAAAAGCACATTTGCAAGAGGACTTCTACATACGTATCAATCAAGACAAGAATCTCCTATCGTTTTTGAAGCTGATAAGTCAAATCCTCAAGTGAAAAGATTTTATGGGAACTCTGGTTTAACGATAGAAGAAACTGATATTACGAATGCTAATAAACTTGATGCATTTATTGATAAATTAGAAGTGAAGGTAAAAGATGATAACAAGAAAAATTTCAAAGAGAATGTCAAAATTTTGATGGATTTACCGGCTCAATCTAATAGATTTTTCTTCGAGTTTATTAAAGACATGAACTTGTTTGAAATTTTACAAGAAAGATTGAAAATAAGAACAACAGTTGTAATTGTATTAAGTCGAGTTAAAGATTGCATCTTTCAATTAGAATCTCTTTATAAAATTGCAGGAGAATCAGTTGATTACTTAATAGTTAAAAATGGCTTTTTTGGTGAAGAAGAGGATTTTCGTCGTTACAATGACTCAGAAATTCGCAAACAGATTTTTGAAGAAAATAATTGTATTTGCGAGATATCGATGCCTGAACTAATCGAACATGCTTTCGATTATATTGACGAATTAACTTTAACATTTGATAAAGCAATACAACCTGGGAACAGAATATCTGTAGAAGCGAGAACGAAAAGTTGGGTCAGAAAATTTGAAAGCGCTATTCAACCAGCTTTACCTTTATTAAGACTATAAGATTTACCTTCATCCACTTGGGATTAAGTAAGAAGTAAGAAGTAAGAAGTTTGATTTTTTAGGATTTTCAGCCATTTTTAATGGTTGTATTATTTAATTGGTGCTGTACTAGTTTTTTTTCACAAGTAATAAGAAATAAGCATTTATGTAAACCTCTCCTACTCAAGGTAAAAGATTCAAATAATAATAATATGGTTTTCATTCGTCTGTTAAAGACGAGGCTTTGTACATGAAAAAGTGGACTTTATTCATTACTTCTTACTTCTTACTTCCTACTTACTTGTTACTTACAAAAAGTATTCCATGCATAAAAACATTTTGCAAAAACGAGTTGTAATTGCATTGGGGGATTCTCGCGTTGGCAAGTCTACTTGTATAAAACTATTAGTAGATTTACTACGCTGTAATAATAAACAATTTCTTTTATATGATTTAGATGCAAGAAATAAGTTTATTGGTTATCGTAATTACGTTCCCCTATGTGATAACCTTAATTTTTTCAAAGGAAATACTGACGTTATTTTAGATGATATAAAGGATACAGATGTGTCAGTAATACTTGTAGATATGCCAGGGCAATATATAACCTCTATAATCAACGAAATAGAGGATTGCTGTCTGTTTGAAAAATTAGCAGAGTTAGATTGGCAGATTACTTTTTTACAACCAATCTCACATAGAAATGACTGCATTAACTATTTGAAACAGATAATGAATTATGCTGATGTAAATGCTAATTATGTGGTTGTAAAAAATTTATATTTTGACAAATATTTTATTAAGTTTGAGAAAGAAGTTGTAAATAAATTACATCAATTAAATGGAGAAATTATTAACTTAGGCGAATTACAGAAAAATGTTTATGAGGTTGTAGATAAATTTGAATTACCTTACAAGGAAAGTTGTGAAAACGTTGAATTATTTTTATTATACAGAAGCTATTTATTTCGGTGGATGAAAAGTTTTACACAACAGATTGCCGATAATATTTTAGCAGCAAAATATTTAGGAATTTATAGTTTATCTTAACTCAAATTATTCTTATGTACGATGAAGATAAACTGCTACAAGGATATTCGTCCGAAGAACGCGAACGTATTCGAGAGCTGACTGCTCGACTTGGAATATCTAAAGATGACCCGATGTTTCAAGTAATGGCAGCTTTAGGTAAATGTGAATATAAAGTGGATCAGGTGATAAATTCATTTGACGGAATGACTAGTTCATGGTCAATGATGCTTGATGAAAAATTGTATACATTTTCTGAATCATCTAAGACTACTTCTCAAGCTTGGGTTAATTCAGCTATAAAAGATTCATTCACTGAATTGGTAAAAGTTAAAAATAATTCCACCCATCAACTCTATAGAGATGGATTCATATTTCTTAGACCCTTATGGATTGCTATTGCTACCGGTGCTATTTTAGCGAGTGGTGCATTTATTGGGAGTGGTATTAGTTACAGCATTTTTTTATCAGCAACACACAAAGGTAGTTCTATTACCGAGCGACTTACTCCAAAAGAACTTAAGGTAATTAGTTGGCTTGAATCTGAAGAAGGTAAAACTACTTATAAGATAATAAGCGAAAATATGGAAACGATTAAATTCTGCCAAAAAAATTTTTCTAAACTAAATAAAATTTCTAAATTAAATGAAACTTGTACAATAAATATTCTTGAGGATAAATAAAATTAACATCTTCCAAAAATAGGATATGCGGCTTATCCTTTTTTCAGAAGATGTGAGGAGCTTTATTATTTGGCTTCAATAATATCTAAGTCACTTAGCTTTAAGTATTCAAACTTTATACCTTTAGCTATTGCTTGCACTCTATTTTTAGCAGAGAACTTTGAGAATATTGAAGCTATTTGTGACCTAACAGTAGAAAGAGTTTTACCGTTTATATTTGCTATTTGCTGATTTGAATAACCAACAGCAACAAACTTCAGTACTTCAATTTCTATATCTGTAAGAGGTTGATGACTGCTTTGCTTAATCTTATCAGTTAATACATCTAAGCAAAAATGAGAAAGTTCTAGATTTGTCTGATAATCAACCTTAGAGTTATCTTGATTAGTATATGTAATTGATTGTGCAGACGAATTAGAATCTCTACTTATTGAATATGCATAGTCTGCACGAGATTCTGGAGCTAAGTTAAGTATATCCCTAACTAAATTTACATCAACTATCGCAATGTCCATATTAATATCTCTAATAGTATCTGTAAAGTCTTTTTCATTACTACAGTAAGCTATTAGTTGCATATCCGATTGGTTTTCTACAATTGATTTTATGCCAAGCATAGTTGAAGGTTTGCCTTCTAGGATAATCACATTTATAGGCTTCATATTTCTTAATTGCAGTCTCCTTAATTCATATTTTATATATAAATTATTAGCTAATGGTATTACTACCTTTTTTCAAAACATTTACGATATTTCATATTAATTATGTTATTTTCGCTAGAAGATTACCTATGAGAAGTAAGAAGTAAAAAGTAAGAAGTAAGAAGTAATACCTCTACCGCTCAGGGTAGAAAATTCAAGTAATAAGTAAGAAGTAATAAATAAAGTTCGGTCGTTCATGTATAAATTTTCGTCTTTAAAAGACGAATAAAAACCCACGTTATCCCTGCCGCCAAATCCTCTACATTTTAGTTAGAGGTACTACTTCTCACTTCTTACTTGTGAATTAGATAATTGGTGGTGACAATTATTTTTTCATGAGAACTACCTTAAACGTCCGGTTGTACTACTTCTTACTTCTTACTTCTTACTTCTTACTTATTTCTCAAGATATTCTAAATTCTTTAACTATTTCATATGTACGAGTTGTTTTTAATTTTACTCCCCATTTCAATTCAATTAGTATACTTATAGTTCTTATTGTCCAAACATTTTTGTCTATTCCGTATTTTGCAGGCTCATCAGACAGCAACACTCTTCTTAATTCTTGCTTATTTTCTAAAGTCAATTTCGAGCTAACTTTATGACTGATTGGTTTTACTAATTCATCTAAACCACCAGTTAAATATTTATCTATCCATGTTGTGATAGTTTTATATTCGCAATGCAGTAATTCCGATACTTCTGTCCTAGTCTTGTCATCATACAAGTATCTAATTGCTAATAACCTTTTCCGTAAATAATCTTTCTGATTCTGGTAGTATAATTTTTGCCATAGCTGCAAGTCTAATTCGCGTTCACATAATTGCATGGTTTTATTTGTAAAAGAATCAGCCATAAAGCATCCTTGATTACACAACTGCAATATCTAAAATCGCATTATAGGTAATTTTCTACCGAAAAAAAATAAGCTGGCTACTATAGCTATAAATACGTCTATTCTCACTTTTATTAAGATACGATAATTTTTGTTTTTTCTAGTAAAATTATCCATAAATTAAAGATTGTAACTCAATACAAGCGTTGTTATATGCATTCAGATTTAGGTCAAATGAGCTAACTATTTATATAGTTAAAAGTTAAAATAAAAATTATATAGTATGATTCAATTAAATAGATTAAGATACTATTACTTTCAATATATAATTGTTATGATAGGTAAAATAATTGATTGGTTTAAAAAACCTGATGGTTTTGAAAGTTTACTTGAAAATATTTTATTTATTTTTGCGTTGATAGCTATTTTTATTAAGTGGTTTGAGATGAATAAGAATTTTTTAGTTTTTGCATTACTTGCATTTATACTTATTCCATCAATAAAAGTTGATAGAAAATATAAACGTATAATAGTAAGCTCATTAATTTTATATATGTTTGTAATGAATATTATATGAAATAGTTGGGAGTACTAAATTTCAATATTATAGTCATTTTGTGTAGTTTGCTGATTTCTTTTTTTAATATTTTGTAAGTTATCAAAGCTTTCTTTAATTCGTATTAATTCCTGTAGAGTTATTGAATATGTGATTACCTGAAATATTTTATCCTTATTTTTAACAGCTTCTAATGCAATGATTAAAGATGTTGAATTTATTTGTTGATATTCTATAGTTAGTTTTTGATTATCCTGCTTAAAATCTAAGGTAGTTACATAATCATCATATTCATAACTTTTTTGATAATCATCTTTGTTAATACCTTTTATTATGACTCCTCGGACTATATGAGGAATAATTTGTTCAAGATTTCTTACATCTGCTATTTTATCCGAATCACTATGGTAATTTGGTTCATAATTTTTGTAACCTATATCTGTTTCACTCATAAAATCTTCATTGTTGGGTTGATATTTTAAGTGTGCTAAATTATTAGAATTATCGTAATATTTGGAAAAAGTTGTTGTTTCAGATTTTAGATTTGAAATAGATTTATCTTGAACTTGGCTAAGTATTATAGATAATTTGTACGCCATTAGGTTATTTGAATGTCCGCTACCTTCATTTAAATTAGAAATATTCTCTAATAATTTTGTGTATTTGCTCATTTGCTATTGAGTGATTTGCTAAACAGTCAAAAGTAATAGTAAGTAAGAAATAAGAAGTAATAAATATTGTCCGTTATTTTGGTACAAAGTTTCATCTTTTAAAGATGAATAAAAACCAAACTATTATTATTATTACTTCTTCAGCATTTAGTATACTATTTAAATATTCGTAAAAAGGCAGTCTCCATGAAAAAATAATTGTCATCACTAATTACCTAAGTCATTTGAGTTTCTTTCTTCTTCTTTGTTCATTCTTACTTCGTGAATTAATTGTACTTCATTTCTCTCCGACGCTTTGAATGCGGATTCAAGAGAGCTAAATAAGTCATTATTTAAGTTCTCTGTTTGGATTTTGTGGTTTTCTACATATAACAAAATGTCAAAGCTATTTTTATCTATAATCCTTATAAATCCTTTATTTTTTTTAGCTTCGATTATATAATTATTACCTTCAACTACTTTAGAATTATCTTCTCTTAAATTTGTGTATGAAGTATCCATAAAGTGATTAACAAAATTGATAGCTGAAGATACTTGATTAGCTTTGTTGCTATCATTAATCATAGTCTGCAATTGAATATTGGTTAATGGATTACTATTTTCTAGATAATCATTTTGAATTTTATAAATTGTATTTAAATAACTACGGTTGAGAAATTTAGCGTTTACTGTCCATTCTTGTAGTAGTTCGATTGTTTCCTTACAGGACATTAAAGGATAATCATTTTTTAGCTCGGATGATGGGTCAGGTTTATAACACTTGAATGAATCATTTACTGATTTCGCATCATGCGTCGTTATTTGATGTTGTGTTTTAGATATTATCTCACTATAAGCAATGCTCAAAGCATTAATAAAGGGAGATTCTAAACCAAAACCATTCCAGAACTCGTCTTTACAACTCGATATCCTAATTTTATCTTCTAAAAATTGTGTACCACCACTTTGATTAATTTTTTCGATAAGGTGTGGGTATTGAACTAGTTTCTTTTTCAGAATATTTACCATTACAGATATTTTGTGTTCTGCTTGTTCTATTTGACCTATATTTATTTCCTTATCATGTTTACCTTGATTATTAGCTCTGCCTCTCTCCCTCTCTCCCTCACTCTCTTTTTCTTTATTATCATGTTTAACTTGATTTTTCATTTCGGTATTTAAATTTTCAGGAGAATCATCATAATCTTTTGAAGTATCTCTGTTCAAGGTTTTTGTTTCACAATTTATTATTTCACTAGTATTAAAATTTTTATGTTCAGATTTCTCTGAATCTGAAATTTCGTCTCTCTCCCTCACTCCCTCACACTCTCTCTCTTTATTAATATCTTTCTGAGCTTGAGTATTTAATTCTAAGGCTTTCTCAATAGCTTTTTGCGTAGCAGCTTGAATTCCTGGTGCATGACTTTCACGCTCACCAATGATATTTAAGCTTTTTACGCTATGTCGAACAGCGAATTGAGCTATTTGTGATGCTGCATTTTCAGGATTGATTAAAATGTCTTCTTTAGGGATAATCAAATATGGGCGATTGTATCTATTAATAATGCTGAGTAAATCTTTTTCAGTTGAGTCAGTGCGGTTGAGAATACGTCCAATTAAAACGGTGGCATCTGAATGACGAATATTCGCAGCATAGGCATTCTTATAGGTTTGTCCAAATCCCTTACCTGGTTCCCCTTGGACTAGTCCATAATATTCATATAAGTCAGTTCTACTTCCTCTTTCTGTTAAAAAGCCATTAGCAGCGATTCCACCTGTACCAATACCTTTATTCTTTGCTGCTTCTAATGCTCCCAAGTCCGCACCAAATTGACCAATACTTGTGATTCCTAAAATTCTTAAGCTCGAAGAGTTTTTTGAATTAGAACTTTGCGAGTGCTTTGAATAAAATGAAACTTCAGGATTTAAATTAGAAGGTAGTTTTGCTGGCTCTTTATCTGATTCTTGTGCTTGATTAATTACTTTATCCTTCTTATCTGCGCTAATTTCACTTTCACTAATTTCTGCTTTTAATTCTTTTGATATACTGTGTTCATTTATACTGTTTATATTATTTGAGGTTATCGAATCTTCATGAGTTGTCCCATAGCATGATTGAGAATTACCAATTTTGAATGAATTTTTATCGTCGAGGCAGAAGGGTCTAAAATCCCACTGTCTGTAAGGTATTGGTAATTGAATGAGATTTTTTGATTTTAACCAATTAACTCTCCCTCTCTCCCTCTCTCCCTCTCTCCCTCCCTCTTTATCTGAGACTAAATTTGTAAACGGTACTAAGGGTTTACTGTAACGAGGTTTTTCAATCTCATGTAGCCGTTGTGTAATATTTGGAGAATGAGATTTTTGACATATAGCATCATAAGCAATTTTATCGGCGTTATGAGCAGTAGAAAAGTGTCTAGAGCTAACAAATTTTGACTCTACACCCCAAGCGAAACTTTCGGATAATTCTAAAACTTGTTTATGAAGTGCTTCGCATTCGCTGTTTTTTCCAGCAAAATGCATATAGTTGGGATTTCCTTTAAGCCTTTGGTAAAGATTGTTATTACTTGTTTCAATTTTGACGAATTTATATTCTTGCTGTTTAGCTACATCCAAACCATAAATCAATGCTTGATATGCAGCCTTTAAATCAGCTTTCTCCAAAGGATAGTAAAATTCAAATTGATGCAGTTCTAATTTTTCCTTACTGCTAACTAATATTGCAGATGCTCCACTTTCCTTAGTATGGGGCTTATAAGCGCTACCAATACGGATTATTGCTTTTGCGTCTTTACGATGTCGAATGATATCTGTATTTAATGTAATAAATGGCTCTATGTATTCTTCTAAATTAGGACGGTTAGGTAATTTTTGTAATTTCCTATCATAATCTTTACTATCGAATTCTATACAAACTGTTTCACCTACTAAAGTTTTTATCACTTCAGGAGTAATTGAATTTTTATCTATTTCAAATACTCGCATACCTTTAGCTGTTTCAAGCTCTCGGTCATTTTTATCTACCTTACTGAAATTTACTTCATTTGTATTGAAAATAATCTCCGCACTTTCAATATTTCGTTCGTCAATAGCTAAATTAAAAATATTCAAACAGGTATCAATTTTGCTTTCAAATATAATTGAATTTCTTTGAGTAAGATATAGGTAGATATTATCTACTTTTGTATTAAAATAATTTGATATAGGGGATTGGTTTTCTGTATTTACAACATTCTCCTTTAGTTTCACCCACATATCTGGGTAACGTATAGTTTGTGGATGTATTTGCACTGAAAGAGTATTTAATGTACCAGTTACTAGTGCTTTTTTAGGTGTATAAAAAACTCCAGTTTGCTCTAATCGCTTTAATTGACACTGGCTAATGGTCGCTATTGGTTGATTATTAGCATATACTATTGCTTTTCTATTCATGCTTTTGATAACAGGTTGTGCTTCAAGTATTTCTGAATTAAAGAAATGAGACTTGAACTCATCTGCTATATTTATATATAGTTTTTTATCTTCTGGATTAGTTGCTATTGCATAAGGATGTTTTCCTTCATTTGAAACTGAGTCAACAGTTAAATTTACTAAAATTTTGTCTTGTAACCATTGATTTTTTATAGCTTCTTGATGAGATTCGTTACGTAGTTCGCCAATACATTTATTACCAACAAATATCTCAGTTTTTCCATCATGATAAATATCTGCTTTCTTAATTAAAATTTCTAGTTCGCTATCATCATTTATTTCGGTATTGAATTTATTTAGTTCGCTGATTTTTACAGTAATGTTTTCGATAGTAAGTTTAGCAGTAGAAAAGTGGCATTTTTTAATAATCGCTGTTGCTGTTGTTCCTAATTGCAATCTACCATCAGTTTGGCAAATATCGCCGATTTCTTTATATTGGTCTGTTTCCGTGCGTAGTTGAATAACATTTTTACTAATACCATTTTGTCCTGTTATTGCCGCACCAAACCTTATATATTGAGGAATATCGAAATTTATTAAATCTGGTTGAATTTCAGCTTCTCTAAGATTAGTGAGTATAAATTCTTGAAAATTTTGTGTTTCAAGCCTTTTGACTATTTCATCTGTAAAAGCATAGAATACAAAATTAGAAGTCTTATTGTAGTTGAATTCAAGTTTACTGTCATTTCTGCTCGTTGAAATAGCCCACGTTGCAGATGCATATTCTTCCAATTCAGAAGAAGGTAATGAATGACGAAATCTTGCAGATGATTCCAATGCTTTATCGAATATACATTTGACCTGAGTATCGCTGATACCCGCTCTAAATTCATCTATTTTTACTTCAATATCTTTTGGTAAAGGGTTTATACTTTCAAATAGTTTTTCATAACTGCGCTCTATTGTACCAATATGCTGATATTCAGCATAACGATTATGAGGTTTTATAAATTGAGCATATATTTTATATTTATGTGGGGAATGATTATTTGTATTGTTTTGAATTTTAATTTGAAAAGCTTCATTTTTTTCATGAGCTTGCTTAAGCTTATAAAAATTACCAGTTTTTATGATGTTTGTAATTTCAAACTTAAGCTCATTTGCGCTACGAACTAACACTGATTGACCCTCATCAATTTTTTGACGTTGTTGTAGCTCTGCTGCTTCATTTAAATATCTGTCAAAAACACTTTTAGCAAGAGTTACTTCAGCTTTTTGCTGGTAACTAAATTCTACTTCAGAAAATAAGTTTTTAAATTGCTCCATTGAGCGTGATTCTAGCCTATATTTGGTAAAATATTTGTTAACTCTTGATATATTTATTTCAGTAGGAGAACAACCATTTACCTCTATTATATTTGACTCATATACACCTGGTTTATCTTTGTCGCGCACGTAATTTACATTTCTGTACAAATAATAATTATTACGTTTAATTATCTGTATATTAGGTAATCTGTTTGATTTAAATAAGTCAACAGCTATTTGATTTTGGTAGGAAGCTTCTTCGTTTAGTTTTCTATAAAAACTTTGATTGAGTTCAAAAATTTGATTTTCTACTGGTGAGAGACTGTAGTTGGAGGTTGTATTTGTAGATAAAGTTTCACTATTAACAGTATTACTTTCATTTAACTGTATATTTTCAATATATTTATTACTTTCTAAAACAGGATTGGGTACAATTCTTTTATGGAGCATAATCATATTTTCCATATATCTTTGATAGATAGCTGGAATTTTTATTTTAATATCTTCTCCTTGAAGAATTTCACTATATTTTCTCACTATTGCATTTAAGTAATTATCTATTAATTCTTTATCCCTGGATTCTTTGATTATTTGTATTTCGGATTCTAGAGCTTCTAATGCTGTTAAATGATTATTAATAATGCCTACGCTTGTGCAATCTGACATCTGTAGTGCAATTTCTTCAAATTCAGGTTGCTTGGCTGTACCTTCTAAGTAAAATGAAGCTTTAACTTCTTTAATTGTAGGCAAATAAGCATTTTCTGGTTTATTCCGCTCCTTAGCTTCGTTTGTGAGGTTAGGAAAGTTGATTGCAAGAGTATAACCAATGCAATCGCCATCGTAATCTCTTCCCTGGCGTTCTTGTTCGCTTTCTCTAGGTAAATATTCTATATTTTTACTTGTTAAACTTAATAGATTATCTATTTTTTCATTGAAAGCATCTATATATTCTATTCTTGCACTATTTTTAAAAGCACTAATATCCTTAAATTCAATACATTTTATTGAAGTAAAATCATTTAAATCTGTTTTGATAAATTGATTTAAACTATAAAGAAATTCTTCTTTCTTATCGCCGTGTAAATCATTTATAGCTAATTTGATTTGCTCAGTAATTCTTTTATATATATGTTCTGTAGTCTCATCAGATACACAAATAGCGCCTTCTATCTGCTTGCCATCTGGAGCAATAATATCTTCAGTATATTTATGTGTTGATACACACATTCCGTTTGAATTAAGAAATGGGGAGCGGAAATTAAGTATTTCTTCTCCATCTTTAATTTTACCTGAAATACAGATTTGACCATTTGCTAAATCTTTAGAAGGAACTATCATTGCTCGGTCAAAAACAATATTTTTGAAAGTAGCAATATTTTTATATTCCTTGCTAATAAATTTTTCAAGTTCCCGCTTAACTTTTGGAGTTTCAAGTAATTGTCCGTGACCGGATGATAAATCGGCTTTAATTAGCTTATACATCACTGTGGGTTCTTTCTCTTCCGAATTATTAAACTGCTTTCTGTTTTCATATGTTTCGCAATAGAGTTGGGCAAGTTGGCGCGGGTCGTAAGAATAAGAGCAAAGTTTTAAAACATCTGCATTACACAATTCAAGTACATCTTTAACTCCTTTCGGAAATGATGCCCATATTTGTGATGTTGCTATTTTTCCACTTTGCGATCGCGATTTTTCTCCCAACCAAATATCGAGGTGATATAGTCCTGGTTTTATTTGAGGCTTTAAGGCACCACCAGGTCTTTGCTTGTCGCTACCCTTAATTGATGAAAGGGGTATGATTAAATCTATTTCTAAGTCTTCTTTTCCTGGTTTAAAAGATATTCTGTCAAAATTCATTGGGCGTAGCGTGCCCTTTCCAAAACGATAATGATTATCTGCCTGCTGGGGTTTCCATCCAAAGCGGTGCTGAATAATTCTATATTTATCTCCGCTTTTATGCGCGGTAAGCTGCTTGTATTTTTCGTCTGAAATTTGACCGTAGCAATCTCCCGTTAAGCGATATGCAAGTTCAGGTTCGATGATGTCACCATTGTCCCCTGTTGCATCATCAACAATTAATACATTTAGCTTTTCTGATAAAGGTGGTGGAGCGTTTTCTGCTGTATTACACTCGCCAAGAAATATTGAGCCATATGCCCCTCTATCTTTCCGGTCTGGAAATATTTCGTCAATTATCTCAAGAGCTGATGGGGGAGCATACAAGTACCTTGATTTAGAAGATAAAAGTAGTTTATGTTTATTTGGATGAATTTTTAGCTCCGGAACAGTTGTATACTGGTCGCCATGCCCAAAGGAAAAAGTAGTGTTCGGGAAAAAATACTCTAAAAGGGTATTATTAAGCTCTTCTTCTAAACAAGTGTACTTTTTAGTTTCTCTATCATAAATTTTTATACTTTCGCCTAGCCGTGTATCAAAGTGCTTTGCTACTATGACCATTGAAATTTTGTGCAACATCAATATAATAATGATGCTTTAAGCTCAAAAGCACATCGTATTTTAGTACGATTTTTTATTCCAATTCGATACCCTTCTTATTCTCGGCTTTAGGCATGTATTGCTTTTGAGCCAATTTTTCATTCAACTTCTCAATTTCTGAAGGTGATAACTTCTCAACTATTTTATCTTCTGAACTAGTTACAATCTCCTGATAAACCTGTTCTTCCTCTTCAGGTGCTTTTTGTTTGTTCTCTATCATCGCCTTCATTTCCCTATAAAGCTGAATATGAGGATTTTCTGGTGCTGATTCAACTTCCGAGCGATTTGATTGTCTCTCAATTTCTATCTCTGGTAACTCTTTATCTTTATATTCAACGGCTATCTTACCTATTAATCTTAGCGTTTCATAATCAAGGGTAGGTTCATACTCTAAACCCCATTCGGTTTGAATGTTATTCCAACTATAACGGCGAGATATTTGATTTCCAGCAACAAATTTACCATCAGTTGTGTAGGAGAAGCCTAAAAGTTCCTTACCATCGAACTTAGCTTTAGCGACCACTTTATTTTTATAAAGTTCAGATAGATATTCTGTAACATTGTTGCTATTCAAAAGTGCCGAATCAATGGCATTTCCAATAACTTCTTTAAATGAAGGTTCTGCATGATTTACACTCTTTTGACGAATAGAAGCTGAGCGGTTGTAACTGACGGAAGCATTAATGCCAAAACTATCCAAATTTTTTGCTATGGCTTTACTACTAACTGGAGTTACTGACAAACCATACTTGGCAGCAATAATTCGCGTTGCTTTTTGTGCTTTGAGATAATCCCACGAGTCTTTGACACTTTTACCATCGAATTTAATCCGGGATGCCACAATATGAATATGCTCATGTTCCTTGTCTTGATGACGAATAGCAACAAATGGAACGCTTTGAGTCAAATCTTCAGTATTACGGTATCCCATAGTCTCTAAAAAGTCGCCTGCTATATTACTCATCGTAACATTATTAACATTTTCATATTTAGGTAGACTGAGTATTAGATGAGCGCAGTGTTTTTTAACTATATGATTAGTGTTCATACTATCAATAAACTGCTTGTTTAAAATGAGTGGTTCATCTCCCACCATATTTTTACTAATTATTACAGCATCTTCTCTGTCTAATACATATTGCAAAGTTTGTAAAAATTGTGGTTTTTTGTATATGACTGCCAGCATCTATAGATTATCGGATATTTGTATAATTTTATTGATTGTTTCAATATTGGGCTGTTCTCCGCAAAGTATTGAAACTTTTAACTGACTCAACTGGTATCTTATTTCTGCCAAAGATGATTTTAATCTAATTTCATCATCTGAGTTGACTATTTGCTGTTCTCTTAATCCTAATTTTCTTAAATAAGTTGATAGACGACTATTTTTGGCATTATGCTTGAGTTTTTCAAGTTCGTTTTGATTAAAAAGAACTCTTACCATTTGTGTACGATTTTGTTTCATTTTCCTAAGTTTTTATAAATCCTATAGGATTATTGTGTACAAAGTCTGTAATATATCTATTGGTTCAATATATTAGTCTTCTTTAAAAGGCAAGTTACACACTTTTGTTTATTTTAAAGAGTTTTGTAGTATTTTCACATAAACTTTTTTCAGAGATTATAGGCATAAAGTCATACCTTGTCCCTAGGTTTATGAAGGTTGTAATAATTGTGTAGTTTGAGTTCGATAGTGGGTTATTAGTGGGTAAGAATGGGTTGTTAGTGGGTAAAAGTGGGTGTTGAAATTATATTAAAAAAACATTTTTTCAATATTTAGTGGGTAAAATTGGGTTATTAGTGGGTAAAAGTGGGTTGTTAGTGGGTAAAAAGGGGTTAAATTTAAGATGTATAAAAATAGGCTTAAAAATAATATCTCACATGGAGAGATAAAATTAGTTGATTAGTTAACTTTTTGTATTTACTTCCAAAATTAATTTACAACTTGAGAATTATCTAACAACGACTAATGCAAGAAATACCAAAAATCAGAAGAACTGGCGATGATGGTTCCATAATTGCTTTTTTAAATAGCAAGCATATAGTGCCTAACAAAGCATTAGCAGAAAATATAATGGATGCTTTGAGAATGATTTGGCTACCATTTGCTTTACGTCGTGCTGGTGATAATGATGAACGTTTAAGAGAATCTGCTATTTGGTGCATTACTCAGTTAAAGGCACGAATAGTTTTCATAGAAGCATCCTTCGGTATTGCTTCAAGTTCAGTACGGCCAGACATAAACTTAACTAACGTGCCTATTTTTGACGAAGTTGCACCTGTTGAACAAAAAAATAAAAATTTAGATGAGGTCGAAGATATTGATATTCCCACAGATATTGCTATTGATTTGGGTGACGAACTAGATATGGCTAGAAAATTGATTAATCAGGGGTAGCAAATAATGTTAGAACTAGTTTTAACCTGTGATTTGGGAGGTAGTTTAACTAAGGCAATTGTTAAGGAGTATCCTAAATCTGTAAGCAAATCTATAGTTATGGGTA
The DNA here is from genome assembly GCF_002368095.1 of Calothrix parasitica NIES-267. Taxonomy (GTDB): domain Bacteria; phylum Cyanobacteriota; class Cyanobacteriia; order Cyanobacteriales; family Nostocaceae; genus Rivularia; species Rivularia parasitica. Next base: position 26,422 of record NZ_AP018228.1, read on the forward strand.
GTGCAATTGCTGATGTTGGTAAAAAATCAGTTGAAAATCAGTTTGAAAATATACCAATTGAGTCTGGTATCTGGGTTGGGTACAATAAAGAATATTTTGTCTTAGGTGCTTTAGCCGTCGAACAATTTGCAGGAACTAACTCTTTACGCAAACTCAAATATGAAATAGCTGTTCCTAAATTACTAGGATGTATAGCTGCTGCAATGAAAGAATATAACTCTACTGAAGCTAGGGTATATATTATGTGTTTGCTGCCACCTAGCGAGATTGGTGATGGTGATAACTTACGTAAAGCAATTTATATAGCCTGTAAAAAAGGCATAGAATCACCTATCGGTAAACTAAAAATAGAAGTTGTGGCTTTTAAGACAGAGAGTGAAGGTTCAGGAATAATCCGTCATCGTATAAAGCAATTAGGCGAAGATTGGTCAAAGCGCAATATAGTTATGACTATGTTGGGTTATCGTAATGCTAGCGCTTTTATATCTAAAAATGGTGTACCTAAAGGTAATCCTACATCAGACTTGGGCATGAATTGGTTAGTATCCAGATTTATAGACCGTAGTGCTGTAGGTTTATCAGTTTCAGATTTTTCTAAAGTAGTGGAAGCTTTAGTTTTGGCTTATCAGTACGAAGATAAGGACGCTTTAATGCGTTTATCCAAAAAGAGTAATCCAAAAGCAATACGTACTGATATAAGGATTTTCGATAAAAACATGAAACTCCTATTTGATGAATATTCGCGTGCTTTGTTCAGATTTATATCTGATTGTATAGATGAATGTGACGAAGTACTTTTATGTGGAGGTACTGCTTATTTTGTCAAACCTTATCTAGAACCATTTTTTGTAAAAGAAGAAATTCCGCTAATTTGGGATGGAGGAGTAGAAGTTCCGCAATCTATCGATAGACATAATTTAGGTAATAGGTTAGCTGATTGTTATGCCATGCATGAAACTTTTGTTAGGGGTGTAGATAAGTTAAATAAATACGAACGATACGGTACGAGCGTGGGTTGAGAATCAAAAGTTTTGAGAGAATCAAGCATTAAAAAATCAAAACGAAAAAAATAATATTCGGATTATAGATTAGATAATCCGAATATTATTTTTTTAATTAGTTATGGGAACTTTACGTTCATCAAAATTAACTGAAATATCGTTTGAAAAACTATGTTCAATTTGAATTTGTATTTCAATTGCAAATAAAGAAGTAAACAAGGTAATTCCTCCGTAAATTAAAACCCAAAGAATTGCGTCAATTATGTCAATTAATATTTCCATGTTGAAAGTATCCTTATATGCTGTATGTATTTTTAAAGCTGAGTTATTCATTAACTCAGCTTATGAATCTAATTAATTAGAATGGTGCTGTTGTAGATTTTTATTAACTACAGAAATATCTAAGGTACTATCGTTGCCGTTCCAATCGTAACCATGTTGTTCAGCCCAAGCCTTGGCTTCTTCAAGTTTGCTAGTACGAGAACTGACTACTCTTCTCAAATCAACGTTACTCAGTTCTTGAGATACTGTATTACGTGCTAGTAAGGTTTCAGCGTGCTTGAGATTAACTTGCTCCCATTCTTGTTGCTGTTCAAGTCGTTTCATCTCGTTGCGCTTATTCATACGTTCCTTGTTTAGCACTATTAGTAATTCACTCAAAGCATGGGTTATTCTCACTCGCAATTCACTACGGTACTGCTTTTCTTCAGAACTTGAATAATCTTGTGAATCTATTTCTATCCACTCTTCAATTTCATCTCTATTAATATTGCATTTGATTTCAATCAATCGATGCTGATGTTCTGGTTCCAACAGCAAAATATCCAATTGCTCAACCATATAATTCCGAAGATTCTTATGGATATCTTGAAGTTGCTTCTCGTCAGGATTTTGTTTATCAATCATAGAGATATCACCGACACCAGATGCAAATATTTCGGTTAAACGCTGATGCTGCCAAGAATAGTAAGCTTTCATGTCATAAGAGGGTGGAGTATAACCTCGGCGCATACTCTCATCATCAGCATAAGGATTTTGATATTCATTGCGGTATCCAGGAGCAATAAGAAATTGCTGTAACTCTCCTTCTTCTTTTGCTTCTAACCACAATTGTTTCCAATCAAGTAGGTTGATAGCTTGAGATTTAGTTTCATACCACAAAGCAGCAACGCGATAGTAGTATTGAACTGTTTCTTTGCGAGCAGATGTCTGTTGACCAAGTTGACGATTCTTTTTGATATTTAACATGATTGAAGTGAGGTAAGGTTTAATTGTGAAATAACTCTTTAATAATTAAGTGAAAGAGTTATTTTCTCACCCTTTTCATGCGAAGCATTTTTTATTTCCGAAGGTTACTTATTTTTATTTACCAATTATTGATATAAGTTGTTTCGGAGCGTTCATTTGTTTTTTGATGTAGCAGTATCTAAAATTAATTAGAAGGAATTTACAGATATAATAAGTAAATTCCTTTTTAATTATTATTTATTAGTACTCACTTGCGAGCATAATTGTCATCACCCTAAACGTTTTGTGAATATTGTCAGGCTCTGATGAACCAATTCCTTGTTCGTATCTTTGTCTATCAAAGTAATCTATCTTAAAGAAAAATTTTTCATCAAATAATTCTATTCTACCCATATCATGTTCTAGCCAAGGGTCATTATTTTCATTAAAATCATTAAATTGCTTTACTGCTTGAATTAATTGTTGTAGCTGATTAGTATTTAAACAACCTACCCCATGCGTAATGATTACCTTTCCTAGTTGATTATCAAATGTTTGACGAAATTTATCATTGAGAGCGCAGATTTGAGCAGTTGAATTGTTATCGGTTTGATTTGTCATTTTTTTCACCGTTATTTTTCAACCCAACTTGCTCTATATTCATTTTTAATTTGATAAATTAGTAGAAACTAGAGTCAAGTTATCTATCCCTACAATAGAATCTGGTTCAAAATCATTCGGTAGCATCAAAACTACCCAACTTTTATAACTATAAGTAGCTGGTTTTGTTAAAGGATGATAATTAAATAATTCGGTAACGGCTTCACAAAAAATATCCATTCCATAAGTTTCTAATATTTCTTGTAATTTATCACTACATTCAGAAATTTGATTTAGATTTAATTGACCCTTAATTTTCATGATTTAATTCCTATTGACTACTTTTTCACCCTTAAAAGCATTTTTAGCTGATTAATATCTCAAATTTCAAAGAGTACAAAGTTTGATTTTAATAGGTTTATTCTTATAGCTAAGTTGCATAATTTTAACTATGACCTCTCCTTGTTCGATAGTTAATTCCAAAACTCCTAATAAATTTTCAATTCCATCTTGTACTTCAATTGTTGCAATATTTTCTCCTATAGTAGTAACGATAAAAACTTTGTCATCGCAATCAATACTTTGCAGAATAAAGTTCGCACAAATTGGAGTTTTCATATTTATCAAAAAGCTGATTTTAGTTAGGTGAAGGTTTAAATAAAACCCAATAATATGGGTTTTGTAATTATGTAGAGCAGTTTAATTCTGAGTATTTCTTAAAATTTGAAATCTTCCATTTTAATCCGTGGACTATATCTGCAATATTGGGTTTTGAAGATGCCCCATCACATAATAAGCAAGCTTCACACCGGATAGCATCATCTTCAGTGTGACGACACAGGATTTCGTTTTCACTCAAAGGTGCGTCGGGGGTAATTATTCGGAAAGTCCTCCAGCCAAGTTTTTGAGCAATACGGGCTTCAGACTCGCTATGTACAGAGGCCATTAGATACTTTTTCCAACGGGGGTCACATTCATTGCTATTCCATAAGTGTGTGTAACCAGTATGCCCGCTTGATGCTCTTATTATTGGTTCCCAGACATCAAATGGTACTGCTGTAGGGTCGCCATAGGAACCAATTCTGAGGGGATATCGATATCGTTTGAAAACTTCGATTTCGTTTGCACTGAGTTTTGAATAAGTACCCGCAAAGTGCTTCCGATAAATCTGATTGACGGGAGCGAGATTAACATAACAAGCTCCTGTTTGGCTCAGTTTCATAGGGCATTCCGCGCAAATTCCTTGATCTAATCCTTTCTTTGCAGCCTCTGTTGGTAAAATATTTTGTTGCAAGATCCAGCTCTGCAACACCCTACCTGTCTTGCGATTAGACGAGTAATTAACGAATCCGGTTAAGATTAGAGCTATAGGTGAACCGTCAATCAAAGATGCACCTTCCCAAACAACATAACTATTTTTCAACATATTAATGGTAGAGATGATTTTTTTATTTTTGTGGAGTAAACATAATTTGTATGCACCCAAGCGCGAAAGCAATTATTGTTTTATGAAATAGAAATAAGACAGCTAACGCTATTTTTAGACAATGATTATTTTGAGGAACTCAAGACCAGGAAGAATCGAAGTAGTCTGTCATCAAATCCTTTATTTCACAGTTATACTTGTAATCAATTTCTAACTGCTGTAATTCTGTATCTAAAACTAAATTTTTTAGTTCTTGCATTATTTCTGCAATATGATTTTCATCACTAATGCCTGAATAGTAAACCTTGATGAATTTATCAGCTTTATTAACGAATTTTTCAAGATTTGTTACGAATAGCTGCTCTGGATGAACTGACTGAATCATTATTTTCAACCTTAAAATAAATATCATTCTTTTTCACCCGAGCGCGAAAGCAATGACTTTTATAGAATGAAGAATGTAGAATTATTACCCCATTAATAAATCAGGGGACTTGAGTTAAGAAAGAATTCTTTTTCTTCACGAATAAATACGTTCAGTTGTATCCAATTTTTCCCTACATTCTAAATTCCCTTTATTATTTATATAAAACAGAAAAACGCTCGCTATTATTTGTGAATAACGAACGCTATTTCTAGTACAAGTCGGCTTAAATAAGGCAACCATTAAAAATGGCTGAAAAGCTGCAAATATCAAATTTCCGCTACTTCTTACTTCTTATTTCTTACTTCTTACTTGTAAAGCCATTACCGTTATGCAAAGATTCTGATAGTTGAATTTGACCTACAATTTACGCAAAAAAAATGGGGCAGGCTTTTTAACAAGCATGAAGGTTTTCAAACATAGGGACTCGCCCGTTCTGGGTCTCCGACCCAGAACGGGAAGCCTGCCCCATTTTTTTAAGGTTCCATCTCGTGACAATCACAACTATTTATTTCTTCTAAATCATATTCCAAAGTTTCTATTTTTTGGTTAATTTGTTGTTTTGTCACACTACGAAGATTATTCAACAACTTTTCTAAAATAGGTATCTGATTTGGATGAAATTCAATGGTTAATTTTTCGTTATCAGCATAACAAATTACAAGTTCAACAAAACTAGATAGAATAAAGGTATTTATGTAAGTAGTGTCTAATAATTTGATGGTTGTGGAACGATAAACTTCTATGTTGCTTTCCATTGCATTATTATCATTAACTTTTCACCCTCAGCAACAGCAAATTTTATATTGATTTTAAATAGGTATTTATAGAGTATTTTCTATATTTAGCAACGAATTAATTGATTTATTTTGAAAGGTAATTCATATTTATCATAGTCTTTCAGCAAAGCTCTATACATGAACAAGCGGAGTTTATTCATTACTTCTTACTTCTTACTTCCTACTTCTTACTTAGTTCTCAAGGGCTTCGGTCAATTTAAATGCATTTTTGATGTATTTATGTTATACCGTACAGAAGGAAAAATGATTTTAAATTTGGGGTGTTTGAAGTAGTAGAATTATTTGTTTTTAAAAAATAAAAATGACACAATCATTTTTTGAAAACAGCGCCACCGCGATTACTGATTTTACCAAGGAGTTGATTCTACGGGATTATCAGGAAGAAGTTATTACTAATGTTTACAAGTTTTTTGGAACAGGTAAAAAGCGCGTTCTAGTTTATGCTCCCACCGGAGCAGGTAAAACGGTTATCGCGTCCAAGATTATCGGTAACTACGTAAAACAAGGTAAAAGGGTATTGTTTTTAGTACATCGCGGTAAACTTGTCAAACAAACCCGTAGCACCTTAAATAAATTTTTTGGCATTGAGCCGGGTATTATTTGGGCAGATTATGCAAAGCCAGATTATACAAAATCGGTTCAGATAGCAATGCTGCAAACTATCCAAAACCGAGAACTACCACCAGATATCGATTTAATTATCTTAGACGAAGCACATACGGCTGCTTATTATAAAGTTTGGCGACGAATTTTAGACACCTACGCAGGTTTTATTTGGTGTCTTAATCAAAAGGTTGACTTTTTGGGATTATCAGCATCACCGTGGAGGTCTAAGAATAAAGAAGGATATTGCCAATTTTTTGACACTATAGTTAAAGCGCCTTATCCTAGCCAATTAATAGAACGCGGTCACTTGTCTCGCGCTCGTCAGTTTGGTTATACCCATTTAATAGATGAAAGTAAACTGCAAAGTAGCGACGGTGAATTTACTCAAACGAGTATGGCTGAGGTATGTGATGATGAATTTAACGCAGAACTAATCAAAATTTATCTTGATAAAACTCAAGAACAGTGGCGTAAACCAATCGCTTTTTGTGCGACGGTAAAGCAAGCTGAAAATCTGGCACGACAGTTTCTTCTTCATGATATTCAAGCTAAATGCATTATTGGTGATACGTCGGAAAGGGAGCGCGATGTAATTTTTCAAGAGTTTAGTAACGGTAAAACCCATTTAATTAGTAGCGTCGGTGTTCTCTGTGAAGGATTCGACGAGCCGAGCGTAAATGCTATTTTGGTATGCCGTCCGATAAAATCTAGGGCGTTATGGGTACAAATTTGTGGGCGTGGATTGCGAATAAATGAAGGTAAAGAAGATTGCTGGTTTTTTGACTTTTGCGGGAATATACGGCGTATTGGAATGCCCACACGAAGCTTTGAATTAAAACTTTGCCCCAACAGTAAAGAAGACCCACCAGAAGAAACTAAAACTTGTCCTAGCTGCGAATCCGAAGTAAATAAATTTCTAGCTGTATGCCCTTACTGCGGATTTGAATTCAGCAGCGAGAAGCCTGAAGCTAAAAGACGCAAGCGTAAGTTTGAAGAAGTTCTTACACCCGAACAGAAAAAACAAGTTAATTTCCTTAAAACTAGTGCTGTGAATAGTTTTAACAAGCAAACAGGTTTTGATGGATTAGAAAACAAGTTTAAACATAAATACGATTATTATCCTCCACCCGATTGGTTTGATGGACTATTGTTTGGTCACGTTGATGATAATTTGATGGGTTGGGAAGAAAGTGTTCAAATACTTTGGAGATATCTACTTCAAACAACTCCGGATACAAAGGAGAACAGTAAATTAAATAAGCATCGGATTGAAAGAGAGTTTAAGACGGCTATAAAGTATACTCGTGAGATACTTAGGACACGTTATAGTGGCATAGATTTTAAGGATGAGCAAAGAACTGAATTAATTAAGAAAGAAATCAGTGAAAAACTAAAGTATAAGCCTTGGTGGATAATTTTAGGTCACAAACAACCGTTGAATTTGGAATACTTGAAAGATGCTTACAGAAGAGCCGTAGGAATTAAAGAAATACTGTACCCCGACCCCAAACAAAGAAAGCTCAAAGAAAGTATTTTAGCTTTGCTGGGCATCGCTTACACCGAAGCGTTAAGTTATCACAAACAAGACGAACAACTAATTAATAAGCATATATTTTTCATCCGTGAATCGTTAGAAAAAAGCAATTTTCAAGCAATTCAAAATTATATTTCGTTACTATCGTTTGATATCAAAACGATTGTTTGGCAATCGCTATCTCAAGAAGAACGTAACAAATATCAAGATTGGAAGCGCTTGAAATCCCAGCCGAAACCCAAATCGCCTATCTTAAATAAGGTAAAGAGTGCAAACTCAGAAGTTGCAGAGCAAAAAAGGCACCCAGCTTTACCATTATCACAAAGTTTGGATGAGAAAAAAATAAATCCGCCCATTATCAAGCGTTCGTCCAAACCAACGTCACAGTCCGAACCAAAGCGTGGGAATGAAACGCCAGATTATAAAGCCCTCAATGGGCTTTTGTTTGAAATTGATACTTATTCGGATTCGGAAGCCGAGCGTGATTGGAGCAGCGCAAAATACGACCCAGCTTGGGACGATGGTTCCGCATTTCCTTCTAAGCAAGATTAAGCACCTGGGTAATGTGGGCTTGGGTTGCCGTTTTTGGCAATCCATTTGCACTGGTGACGATTTCTGACTGAGCGAAGAGACCAATTTGGGGTGATACACTTACCTTTTTGAAAGCACTCCCTTTTAATTTCTTCTACCCGTAGTTGGTGTCTTTTTCTTAATTCGTCAGGAAACCAATCCGGATGTTCCCTGATTGTCATATTTTTCTCTTCTCTTATTTTGTATTCCAGTTCAGTAATGATATAAAAATGTAAAGCCTCCAAACATTCTTCAAAGGAGCCTTCTTCTAAGAGTAAAGCCGATTTATCTTCTCCTAACTCCCAAAGTTCCCAGTAATCTGAATAGGCAAATACATTTTTAATCTTTGATGAGGATATTGCCTTAAGTTCGCGCAATAAATTTTTCTTCGCCATTTTTTTGCACACCATATAGCTGCCCCTCACCTCATTTTGACATATGAGGAGGAATTCAAAGCCATTGTAGGGGCCGGACTGATTTAAGACGAGTCAATGCAAAGACCGGCTTTTTTCGTTGGTGGTTTTACTGCATGAGAAAATTACAGATTATTTTACCAATTTTAAAGTATTAATTTTTACTATGATTTTTAGATTAAAAGTCAGGAGGGGGTAATTGCTCCAGGTAGTCCCATAGCCCCAGTTCTCTGGCGTTAGTCACTAGCTCCTGGTGATGTGCAAACCACAATATAGCTTCCTGTTTCGCCGGATTATGGCTTGAAAAGAGCATCAAATAGTATTTGATTACATTTTCATAATCCTGCTTCTGCTGAGGCATCAAGCGGATATTTTTAAGAGCGAAAAACTCTTGGTGGTATTCTTTAGCTTTCTTTTGAGCCGCCAATTTAAAGTGGATAGCTTTTATGTATTCATCAGGGGTGAAACCAATTCTTTGGCAATTGTTGTTTTCAGAAAAATGTTCCACAGTTGTGGAAGTTTGTGAAACATTCTCCAGAAGTAGCGAATTGGAAGATTCCTCTTGAGGGGTCTGGGAGGAGCTAGAAGGCACAGAAGAATGGTTTTTCCCCTCTTCGAGGTTATCGGCTTCTCTAGATGTCTTATAAGCTGGGTGAGAGGACTTATCAGTATTTTCTGTATCTGGAGAACTGCCCGTTTTGATGATTGATAACTTATGCTTATCATTTTTTGGAGTCGAACCGCCGGATGAAGCTGATAAATTCTTCTTATCATTGAATTGCTCAAAGCTGCATTGTGAGTAAATTATTTCAATTAAGAAGTTGAAATAGTTGAAATTAATTATTTCTGTTATTGAAAAAATTCCTGAAATTAAAATATAAATAAAAATTATTTCCAGGTCTTGATTTTTCAGATTTGTAATAATTTGCAAAATCGCTTTTATCTCAAAGTCAGATTCTGACTGAAGTTTCTCAGTTAAAAAAATCAAAAATTTTAAATCAGTTATTTCTCCAGTTGAAAGAATTTGAAAAATCAGCAAGTAGAGAAAAATTACTTGTTCCCCAGATGACCACGCTTTCTCTTGGGGCTGCTGGTTATTGAAACCTATGATTTCACTTTCAGAGCTACTGGCGGCTGCGCCGCGAAGATCCGCAGCCTGCGGCTGCACCTCGTCATCGCTTACGCTTTCTCCGAGCCCGCCAACCTGGCAAGCAGGTGGCAAACATAAACCTTCATAGTAGGAGGTAACGTGTAAACGCTTGAAAGCTTCTCCCTGCAAAGGTTCTGGCTTTACTCCTGCTTTATCTAATAAATCGACAACCTGTAAACTCTCCCAAACCCGCTCAGGCGCTGATTTTCGCTCTTCTGATGCTGTATCCCACGGGTCTGGTAAAATCGAGTATTTTTCTACCCCTTTATCAGTGTTTACATCTTCTCTGTTTTCATATCCTGGGTGCCACAAAGGTAAATATTCTTTCTTGTGTAGTGTTGTTTGACTAACCCCTTTCCCATAAGCTGCTTTGGATTTTTTGATAATCGCTTGAGTACGCTTATAAGCCGTCTCGGGAAATGCCCCTTCACTTTTAAGCATGGCTATTACAGCCCGAATCCGCTCTATTGTTATAAGGTGGCGCTCTTTGGAAGGATGAAGTTGTATGACGTTATCAACTCCGTCTTTACCAAACTGCTCTTTGTAAGTTCTTGGACGTGGGGGTTCACCTCTATAAGGATAATAAGGATAATTTTCGGCACTTCTTGCTCGCTCCCTTACCCGCTTTTCTATCTCGTGCTGGTGATTGCAAAATTCTGTATAACCTGAAGAACTAAGAGCAGTCGAGAGCATATACTCTACCAATTCTTCTCCTAGGTGGTGCTTAAAGATAATGCCATACTTAGCAAGAGCAAGTAACATATCGTTTGTTTGTCCGGAACCTGTCCAGCCTTGTTCAATCGTTTCTTCCAAATCCCAGCACCACTGCTCAGCTGAGTTTTTACCCCTTCTCAGATAATATTGTGCCGATAACCACTCCTGTGCTGCTTTTAATGCTTCCCCAAGAGATTCCATATCTTGAGAAGAAGCTGTTAAGTCTGCCCAATCTAGAAGTGTTTCCACGCTATTGGATATGGGTTGTAAATCCCAGTCAAGTAAAAATGAATTCTTTTGCAAAGGCAAACGGTGAGAACGAAAGCTCGTTTTTTTGTCAGGGTTGTAATGTTTGGGATTGGGGAATATTTCCAGTTGTCCGCTCTTAAGCCTAAACCCTGCTTGAAATAAAGTTTGTTTTACGGCTACTGCTAAAGCAATGGAGTAAACCGGGTAGGGCATAAAGTAGTACAAATGAATTCCTTCACTCTCACTGGAGTTAACTACTACTGCCCGAACCATACCTATATCTTCTAAGGCGTGTAAAATACCCTTGAAGTTCTCCCGGCTATTCTCCGGGTGATTTCTACTTTTACGGTCAATGTCCAGAACAAAGTAATTGGTGTACTTATCAAAACTTAATCCAAGTAATAGCTCTGGATCTTGATACTTTGACCAGATGTTTCGCGGTTCCATCGGATAGCGCTTTTCCGTGCGCCAAGAGGGTCGCTCTCCCCACTCCGGTACTAGTGCTTCAATAAAGCTCCAGCCATGATAGAAATACTGAATAAAACGTCTGCCCAATGCATCTTTAGGTAGCAAACGTTTGGATGATGAGTCATGGTAATCGTAAGCTGGCGCACCCATAATAAAAATTAATGATGTTTACTTGTTTTATTTCTTGCCAGCACAACAAGTAACCACAATCTGTGATAAGCTTAAACAAGAAATAATAAGTAGCGGTCTAACGGTCTATGCCGCCTCTCCAGTTGCTTTTTTAAGCTTTGGAAAGTGGTCTGCACTGTTAAGAAAGTGGTCTCAACTTCTATTTAGTTGCTCACTAGTTGCTTTTTTGCTTGTAAAACCTAGCGAGGTGAGAGTTAGTACTTTTAATTGTTTCTATCTTCTCCTTTTGTGATTTTGGATTTTGTGAGCGGTTTTTGTTTGATTTTCGGGATTGTGAATTAAGTTTGGCGACTTTGGTACAGCAATCCCTAATACGTGATTAAGGTAATGAAAAATAAATCACGAGAGGCAATACGCCTTAAACCATCATACTCCTTGTGAAGTACTATTTCTCAAGGAGTATCACAATTTTTATAGAAAAATATGTCTTGAGTAGGAATTTAGACTTATTCGCTTCAGCTAATACCTGTCACAACAGCTATTCAAGTAAACAATTGCAAATTTAGATTGCCAGAATAGACCTTTTAGTATCTCAATCGTAGTGAATTATGGACACATAATTCCTATCAAAGCTCGCCCCACACCAAAGAAAAATCCCTGAGAAAATAGGTAATTACAATTAATTACAATTTTTCTTGCTGAGTTATTATCTGCTTTGTTTACATAAATAACTCGCCATTGTAGTAACTTCCCGGCATTGCGATAGTTGGGTGTTACCAGAAATATAAGCAACTATCACATCCTCGTATCTTGGTATATTAAACACAATAAGTAATAGATATTTTTAGCTTGCCCCAAAATTATCTCTATCTAATTAACATTTTATCTACTCAATTCAAGAAATAAATATTATTTTTGGATACAAGGATATAGACACTTCTAATATTTATTAGATAGTAGCTTTCGCTACTAACAAACTTGACTAAAAGTATTCCATAGAGCAGCATTCAGCCATTTATTCTCTTAAAATTAGCTTGTATCAGCGCGAAATCGCGCTGAAAGACTTGGTAAGTGGTAGCTTACAAAACAAGTAATAAATATCTTTACTTAAATAGTCAATAAGATAGCTCTTGGAGTAAATCAACCTTTCTTATCAGGAACAGACAGAAGCGGAGTAAAAGCATAATCACACTTTTGACACCTAAAGCGTTGATGCTGATTACCATCAGCCAGCACCTGGAACCCATCCTTAAGAAGCTCTTTGGATTTGCAATTGGGGCATTTTAGAACGGAATCCTTTGAAGGTCGCTTTTTATTTTGTTTTGTGGGTGTTTTCTTAACTGAGATATCTGGAAGATTCAGCAAATCAACTGCCTGCTTTTTGACCTTTTCTCCTCGTCTATCATATTTTGCAGTGGTATTGGGTGATGCGTGGTCAACTATTTTTTGTACAGTAACAATATCCACTCCCAAGTCCAGTAAATCGCTGATAAAAGTTCTTCTAAAATCATGGGGCGTAAATCCCTTCACCCCAGCCCGTTCTCCACGCCGCTGCAAAGCTCGCAATATACCCTGGTCGCTCATCCTTCTATGAATAATTTTATGCCCTTTATTAAGAGGGTATAAAAGCGGACCAGGTTCTTTCCCCCTGATTACTAACCACTGTTTTATTACTTCTACTGCTTGTTTTGGAAGATACAGAATACGTTCTGAGTTACTTTTACTTCTTTGAATATTAAGAGAACGAGTACGAGATTTAAAATTACTTAAATCAAGATTTGTAACTTCACTGCGCCGTAACCCAACTGCCAGAACTCCTAAAAGGGCAGCATCCCTGGCTCCCAAATTAGAGTAATCATTTAAAGAATTGTCCCATAACTTAAACACCTCAGAAGCATTAAGCGAGCGACCTTTAAGTAAACTTTTGCCGCTTATCGAACTGATATCAGCAGCTCGTGCATACTGCTCCCTGGTCATTAACTCCAGTCGCCATGCTTCCTTCAAAGTCCGCCGCAACGCACACAGCATCTTGTTCGCCATTGCCGGACTGTATTTTTCCATCAAAATAGAGCGGACAATAGCTGTATGCTGGTACTTCAGTTTTGACCAATCTAAAGTCGTTGCATCACATTCATTATCAGTTAATAACTTGGCGATCGCGTTCAGTGCCTCGCGCATTGTTCTACGGGAACCTTTGCCAAGCGAACGAATATAAACCTCAGCCGGATGCAGCGTTAAAGGCACTGGTTGTGTTAAGCCTAACGACTGGGAATTAAAACTGTAATTATCTCCAATGTTGTGCGGCTTCTCGTCGGACATCGCAAATTGTCGAACAGTTCACAAACCCATTTTCTAATAACTTGAGTACATATTTCAAATTTTATTTTTTCTTAACAGGTCTTTTATTATTTATGGGTTAATCTGCTTTATGAATATTGATAGTTAGTTTAAGTAAAAGTACATAAAAACTTAATTTAGCAGTATAATTGCTGCGTTAAGATTTGTTGCGAGAAGCAGAGTTCTCTGAACTCATTTAGATTAAAGTAATACCCGTATAGCAATACTTTACTTAATTTCAATTAAAAAAAGGAAAATTTTAAATTCTTGCGGTTTAAGTATCTTTAATAGCAGTTTGAGAAAGATTTACTGAGACAGGAAACGAGTAATATATCATAAATGGAGACAAGATTACCGAGTTTCAATTTTCAACAATACTAAAGAATTTGTTAGTCAAAGCTTAAAACTTCTCACTCAAATAAGTGACAGAGCTTTCACTTTTATTCCTCAATTCTATTAATATTGAGTGCATTTTTTTCTAGCTTGGCTCCGTCTTAAGGTAGCAGCAAATCTCCACTCGATAAATGGGATGGTTTCTAGCAGATTTTGAACAATATCATCTGCAATAAAATCAAGGAGTTCTTTATGTTCGGTTTCTGGTATCCAAAAGTTTAGTTTTAACCTGCATTATCCCTTCGGTATGAATTCGCGCCTGGCTTATAAATTTTCGCGTGCAATATTCACAGTTAATTCCTATTAATTAGATTAAAGCTTCATAGTAACAAAAATTATAATAAGATTACATTTTTTATCTACATGCTGTTAAAACTTTGCTATAGATAGCAACTATGATAAAGTGTGAAAAATTAAACACGCAATTAAGCATCTATAAATCCAATGGTTCAGATTAAAGCTTTCGACCCTTTTAAGCTGAATACGGAGCTAAAGCGACATCAACCAAGCGAAGAAACGCTTAGATATCAAGAAGAGCTTTTAAATAAGATATTGATTGAGCAAGATTTAGAAGCTCTTCAGAAAGAGCTGGTTGCGTCGCCTGCGAATAAATATAAAAAGAAGAAAAAGAAAACACATCATAATGAACAACCATTCAATAATCAAACAGTCTTAATTAAGTCAGGAGAAGTAAAAGCTTTGGCTAAGATAGAGATTAATTTAAAATTTTCTGAACTTCCAAAGGCGGAGCCTGCTGAGAATAAAAAAGTTAAGTTGTTTTTTAAAGACAAAGATAACGATGAAAATGAATACGCTTCTCTAGTGAATAGAAGAAGCTGGAATAAAGCAGTTTCTCGGGTTGAAGGGATTGAAGCATCGGATGGGGAATGGACTGGAGTTGTTGCTGGAAAATTAAAGGTTGACGGTGGGTTTTTAACCGTTGTAGAGGCAGGGATTCAAATTTTTGAGAAGAAAAAAAAGGAAGAAAAAGAAGAGTAGAATTGAATACACGTAGATGCACCATGATTAAACCACCTTCAACTGCCCCCCAGAAGGTGGTATTTTTATCGTCGAAGAAGGAGGATTTTGAATTTTAAATTGTTTCGGTTATGGGAAAGGAACGTGCAAGCTGACTAAATTCTTGAACTGGGTATACGGCGCATCGAACAGCAGTTTAATGATTCCTGAAGCACCGCCGCGATGCTTCACTACGCTCACTTTTTTTTAACATGGTATAGCTAACCTTAATAACTTATTTGTTTTAGATATTAAAAATTCAACTATTAGAAACGTATTTCTTCATTAAATACTGTCCTTGTTGCCCCATTTCTGTCAGCATTCCTTCAACCTTCTCCATAGCCAAAGGTGAAGGTTTAGAGCGCCCATTTTCCCAACGATTAATTGTTAAACAAGTCACGCCTAATTTAGCTGCAAATTTCTCCTGGGTTAATCCCAAAGAATTTCGCAACTCACGAATGAGTTTGCCTAACAAAGCCGAAAGTTCGATTATCTCGTTGATTTGGGATTGGGACATGATGCACCTGCTTTTGAAGCCAAGGAAATTTTATCAAACTACCACTCCTAAAAATTTCAAAATTTCCTTTACTGGTGCTTTCTCCCCTTCCAGCCTTTGCACCTGGGATAATAACCTTTTTGGAATATACTTTGAAGACTTAACTAGGCGATCGCCATCTTGCCAAACCTCATAGTGGTAATAAGCCTCGCGGTATTCCTTACCTTTTTTAGTGACTGTACGGTAATAAATAGAGCCGCTGCCGTTGCCTTTACGTCGTCGAGTTTTCCTAGGGGATATCTCCAACTCCAACTTATCCCCTAGGAATTTTTCATCCTCGATTTCAAGAGGGGATATATTTTCGTTTAACTTATCCCCGCTTGACTGACTCGGCACAGACACAAAACCATGCGGTTCAAACACATCTTTAAAACGTTGCCAATTCTCCCCCCAATAAACCAACACATGAGACTGTCGTGCGGCATTCTTAGGTTGATAGTCTTTACCTAGAAATTTAATTCGTCCAGTCCAAAAGCAGGTGGGTTGAGATTTTAATAGCGGAGAGAGCCATTTAGTATCGGTGGCAGCCGGGACAAGAGCAATCGCCTCCGTAATTTGTCCCGATTCAAACTCAGTTTGGAGCTTTTTCATCCACACGCCAGGGCGGCTATAGGGAGGGTTCATAAACACTCGCCCTTCCCAATCTCTAACTAATCCATCATCAGCAGCCGTATAATGTTTTTCTGCCTCCAGGTGTTTACCATCATCCGCGCAGGGGTCGAGGTCAACTGTTCCTAACACCTGGACTACTAGTTCAAAGATGTGGGGTGGCGTATACCAACAATCAGAGGATTTGGATTTACTCTTTTTTGGTAGTGAGTTTGAGGCAGGTTTTTCTAAATATTGTTCTCCGTTAGTAGAAGTAACGTTAAAAAGTCCCTGCTTCCCTTTAACTGCAAACGGTTCTGTAATTGGTTGGATATTTTTTAGCTTCCAGGCATAACGCCCAACTTGCCAATCACCACAGAGTATTTCAGTTTGGGACTGTTGGCTGATAAATTCGGGGGTCATCTCGATGCAGTCAACCAAATCGCAGATAGCAAGAGCATAACCACGCGGGAAATTAGTTTCGTCCCAATCTGGTAACTTAACCTCGCTACCAACTTTCAAATATTGTTGGTATTGATCCTTGGTGGATTTGGCAGCCGAGCAAATTAATAACTTACCCCGGTAGTTAGTCTTCCAGCTTCTGGTTTCGTAATGTTTAAAGCCCAGGGGAATTAATGATGCCCACGGCTGCCATAAACTAATCGCTTTTACAGTGTTGAACTTTGATGTGGAATACCGCTTTTTCGATAAGAAAGCTCCTCGCATCATCCCAGACTAATAACGCTCATTTACCAAATTCTTGAACTGGGTATACGGCGCATCAAACAGCAGTTTAATCGTTCCAGAAGCCCCACCGCGATGCTTCACCACGCTCACTTCAGCAACGCCTTTATCCATCGTCTCCGGCTCGTAAATTTCTTCGCGGTACAAGGTAATGATAATGTCCGAATCTTCTTCAATCCGACCGGAATCTCGGAGGTCGGCTGAGGTAGGACGCTTGTTATTCCTGCTTTCCACGCCACGATTTAATTGACACAGTAAAGCGATGGGAGCTTGACATTCACGCGCAAGTTGCTTGAGCGCTCGCGTTACTTTCCCAATAGAGAACGCCAAATTCCCGCTGTTACTGCCAATATCTTCCATTAACCCCAGGTAGTCTATCCCCACCATTGCTAAGGAGCCAGTGCGAGCAAGCAACCTTTTAATCTTAGCCCTTACAGCCGTCACCGTGAGATAAGGGCTATCGTCAATGTACAACGGGAAGTCAGCAAGCCGAGAAACACTCTCCGATACGGCTTCCCATTGCCGTGCATGGGTGAGCTTACCTGTTTGCAATAAATCGCTTTCAATTCCCGAATCCTGGGAAACAAAGCGGTCAGCCCACTCTTCCTTATCCATTTCCATCGAGAAGATAACTGCTGGATGTCCCTCTCGTGCCATATTGATAGCAATATTTCCTACAAAAGAGGACTTCCCACAACCGGGACGAGCAGCAATGGTAATCAGTTTACCAGGCTTCAAACCACCGTTGAGCAAACCATCAAGGTCATAAAACCCCGTGGGTACGCCCTTTCTACGGTCTCCTCCATCAGTATGACGTTCTTCAATTCGGGCATAGGTATCCACCATAATATCTGCCAGGGGCATAGGTTCGGCAGCGCCGTAAGTATCACCTGTAACCGCAAATAATGCCGATTCCGCTTGTTCCATCACCTCTGGCAATTCCATATCAACAGAATAGCCCAACTTAACAATACGATTCCCTGCTTGAATAAGCTGGCGACGTTTGTACTTGTTCATCACCAGGTCAGCCAGCGCATCAATATTCACCGCAGAAACTGTGCGGTCAAAAAGACTCACCAACTTGTTCATTCCACCGACCCGTTCCAACTGTCCCCTATCTTCCAGCCAGCTTTTAACCGCTAACACATCCGTGGGCTTATTTTGGGCGTGAAGGCTAAGACAAGCTTGGTATATCTCAGAGTGGGTGCTAATCATAAAAGCTTGCTTATCCAAAAGGTCAGCCATTCGGATGATGGCACTGGGGTCAAAAAGAATTCCCCCCAAAATCGCTTCCTCCGCCTCGATATTCATCGGGGGTAGTTCCTCCTGTATGGGGTTAAAGTCCATAGGGGAAGAGCCGTTCAAAAAATTATTCATGATGATATGTAAATTTACGTGACAACATTGCTCAACCATTCGGGATGGTTGGTTTGTACCCAATCCAGCCAAGTCACATGTTTTTCGTTAAAGATTCTGAGATACACTCCACCTCTGTTACGGGCTGAATGGTATTGCTGGATAAACATTTCATGCTGACCGGGGTTCCAGGAAGCAAATCCATCGTGCTGCATCTTCTTGCCGTTTTTGAGGCGCATGAAATCATCCCAACGTAGGTCTGCGTCAAGAGGGTGCTTGTTGCACCAATTGCTGGCATGGGCAGAACTTTGAATCGGGGGCATGGTTTCCATCAGCCAGCCCATAAATTCTCGTCGTAATGCCAAGTTAGGACAGTGCCATCCCTTATACGTAGTCGGTCTTACTTCGGCTTGAAGCGGCGGCGCGGAATTTTTATCCTCACTCGATGTGTTGTGGGGTTTTGTAAAACTTTGGGATTTCTCTTGAGGGATAACAGGAGTGGTTGAAAAACTTTCTGTGGGGTCAAACCCGTCACCATTGCTGCTAACCTCTTCTTCTTTTATTGGAACATTATCACCATCATTAGTTGGTTGTTTTAGGTTTTCTTTGTATATAGATGGTTCTTCAGATTTAAAGAACGGGGTGTTTAAATCTGAAGAACGCGAGCTTTCATTTTGAAGAACGGCACCCGGTAAGGGTTTCAGGGACTCCTGGGCTTCGGGCGCGTCTTCTACCATAGATTCTTCTTCTGCTGGCTCGTCTTCTAAGTCTTCTGGGGTGGGAGGCTGCTGGTTGTCATCGCAGGGCAGAGGAAAGTGTGGTCGCCAGCCAGTAAGTTCCTCCGTTCTTTCTACACAAAATGTAAGCCAAGTTCTGGTATTGGACTCCTGCCAGGAAACTGGAGGAGCTTCGTCGAGGTCGTGCTTGATGTGAGCAAATATTGTTTTTTCCAATATCCCCATCTTGATCAGCCACCTGACCATGCGCCCAAATTGGCTTTCTGACAGGCTCGTGAGTTGCTTTCTTATCCACTCCTTGTACCCGTTATAAATCCAGTGTTTGGTTCCACCGTGGCTGAAGAATCCACTATTGGTATTCAACCAATGTTCCATTTGACGCATAAAAACGGCACATTCGCCGGGGAATGGGGCATTTAAGAGGCGTAATACCTTGGCGAGTGTGGGGTCGTAGCGTAATACAAAGTTTCCAGTGTGCGCGGTCATTTTTTCTCCTCCCCACTTAAACCATCACTTCGTAAAATCTCGTAACATACCGTTTACCGTCTTGAGACCATGAGACGGGAGAAGAAGTCCTTTGAGACACCTGTCTCACCGTTGTCTCAAAGGTTATCTCATGTCTCACGTCTCATAATTGTTTGATGCCGTAGCCATCGTCCGATACGTCCACCAAGCCAGCATCCATCAATTCCAAGAAAATATCTTCTGGTGTTTGGTTATCTCCACACAGTTCCAAACGGCTGAGGAATTTTTGGAACGAGGCATCGCGCTCGTTGCTGCCGGATTTACGATAATAGAACCAGGCGTTAGGCGTTTTATCCTCCAGCCACGCCAACACCTTAGCCGCTTTATCGGATACCCCTGGGCTATCTGTCCCTTGTTTCTGTGGCAACGGCACCTGGAGCTTTCCCACGTCATAAATGCTGGGATTTTCTGACAGGGGAGAATGATGTTCCTGATGCAATTCAGGAAATAGCGCTAAAAGTGTTCTCACGGGGTCAGGTTGCCCATTGCCAGGGTGTTTGTTGGTTTTAAGCCAATTAGGGATTTCGCCCAACTCCCCATCCTTGAGGGGCTGCCCGAAATTATTTGGATTGGCTTTGAAATACCGCCCAGAAGCAACGGCGATAGAGGTGAGTAAACCCGTCTTGATATGCTGAGATTGGCAACCAATGAAATTCACGCCGTCCTTGAAGGTATCTGCCATCCCAGAGGTATTTTTACTCCCCACCACGGCTCCAAGGTGATTACTGTGCAATACCAGAATCAATCCCGCACCCGTTTTAGCAAAGTTTGTCAGCAAGAAAATAATCGCCCAAGTACGCTCTTCTTCTGTCATCAGCGAAAACAACCGCATGGCTTCATCGATAACTAACTGGAGGTTATTCTGACTATAGGGAGGTGCCGATTCCAATTCCTTGAGACGCTGAAACAACTTTTTAGCAACCTCTCTATCGGCTGCTTCCATATCCCTGTTGGGGTATTCCAATGCCGAGGTAAGCTGGCATTTGAACGGGTAAATATCGATACCTGCGCTATAATATTCTACGGTTAAGTTGGGGTCAGCAGCTTTGGAGAGAATCGCCAGAATGCCTGCCAATGTTCCTTTTCCACCACGCTGCGCTCCAGCAATAGCGGTAATTTGACTGGAGAGAATTTGGTCAATGTGAAAACCTTGCCCCACTAGGAGTTTGACCACTTCTTGGGCGCGTTGCGACAAGGGAATATCTTGAAGTGCCACACCGGCCGTGGAGGTTTCCGTGTTGGCAGGTTGGGGCTTTTCATGGGATATTGGTTCCTCTTCTCCAGAATCCGTAGGATGGATAGCTCCCGCGCCGTCCTGGATAACCGTAGGCATGGCAGATGCAGGTATTTCCGGTGCTTGCACGGTTGATGTGGGCATAAAGGAAGATGGTGCAGCGAAAGAAGCCCCAAACCCAAAGATATCTTCTCCCCCTTGTGCTTCGTCCTCATAGGGCAGTAAGCCAAGCCGCTGCTTGATGTCGTGCATAAGATGTTGGTCTAAGGACGAATCGGGGCTGACCGATTCTACCAGTTTGTTGATTTCGGTGACGATGTTTTTCGACTTGAATCCGCCATCCACATACGCTTGCCGGAGTACGTAGTAGATAGCGAACCGCTTGCCTTCTGGGACGTTTGATAACAGTTCCAACATCATCCCTTGGTAATCGACCAGCATTTCAAGCTCGCGGCGTTCGTTGTACGGCAGAAACGCCATTGTCTCGAAACGCTCGTGGTTTTCATTTTCATCGGCTTTAAGGGCTTGTCTTCCATCAGCCGACGTAGATTGTGCTAACTTTTGTAACGTGAAGCTGGAAAAAGGAATAGGAAGCACTCGACCCAAACGAAAAGCGCTATCGGCAACAGAAGCGCCATATCCAAGAAATCCAAGGGTTATTGCTACAGGAGCCAGTGGAGCAACGGCTGTACCCGTGGAAAGAAACGAGACAAGACCAGCCGATAATCCCAGAAGCTGCGTAAAACCGCCATGCATCCGGTTCTGTTGGGATTTTTCGAGGAGATTTTCCACATGAAGCTGGAGCCAGCCCATCACGTCTCCTGCTTCGAGGATTTCGGTGGGCGGAAAGACCGCTTTACTACGCCGAAATTGGGCTTCTAATTCGTACCGTCGGAATTGCTCGTTGGTGATGGTTTGATTGTTGGTATGAGGTGGTGATGCCCCAGTGAAGGGGTTGGGTGTTTTTTTGAGCATGATAGGGGGATGGGGTTTCGGGACATGGGGGCTGGGTTAAGCCATACCCCCAAAGGATGATGTGTCAGGGCATACTAGCCACGTCCGTTGAGCCGCAGCATGATGGCAAAGCCGGTTTCGGCGGCGAAAACCTTGACGATATTCACAGTGGCAACCGCTAAAACGGTGAATGGGTCGCCCCAGTACTCCAGAGGATTATGCGCCTGGAATGTCACCACGATGTCCGCTATCCAGCAGCCGATAGCCGCGAAGCCTACGAGGTAATACTGAAACATTCCTGCGCTCAGGTAATCTTTATGTGCCGCTTTAGCCCGGTTGATTTTGCTACTGGGGGCAGAGCCAGCGTCGAATTGTGAATAGTGGTCAAGTGTCCCTTTAGCTTCTTCTGGAGTTGACCCACGTACCGCTATGCCTTCGATAACCTGTATTACTGTGCTGGTAGCAACGGCTCCGAGGAAAGCATTGCGCTGCGAGGTAAAAATCAGTCCCAGGGATGTCCACAGTCCGAGTACGGCTTTTCCTTCTGGGGTGCCGAAGTTGGTTAGTGCTGGAGCGTTAGGATTAGACGCAATCCAGTAGGCATCGGCTGAGATGGTTAATCCCCAGAGAAATATCGCCAGACCAATAATTCCTCTGCCCCTGCCACGAATCATGAAACAGGTAAAGTTGATAACCTGGTTGGGAATAAATAGCAGCAGTTTAACCAGAATGTTGCTGCCGCTGCGGGTTTTTCTCCGTTGGTTATACCCGACATAGGAGGATTGCCTATCGCTGGTACTGGAGGTTTGGTTTTTATTACGAGCGGATGATAGTGCCAAATTATTGACCTCCGGATGAAAGTGTCAAACAGGTGTTGAGAAAGTGATGCTTCCATTCAAATTTTTGGTGTCGAATACGACCAATGCAGACCCCATTTTTATCGAAAACCTGAATGTGCTGGTTGGGTTTGAAGGCGGACAGGTCGAGCTTTGGTGGGGCTTGGACGTTATCGATGAAATTCTCTACCTTCACGGTTGAATAGGTAATGTGTTCGCCAATGCGGCTTTGCGTATCCAGCGTCTGAGCGCGAGCTTTTAGGCCGTGTTGTTTTACGCCTTCCTGTTGGTCGATGGAGGCTTTTTGTAATTGGCTTTCAATAGCCAGTTGTTGCTGGCGAATCGAAGAGCCAATTTGGACGAAAACGACCGGCACAAAGGGAATCGCCGCAATAATAATACCCAAACCCCCTAACACATAACTGGTAAAACGCAGTGTATTGTTGGCTGGCATAATAGAAAAAGTCATTTGTTATGGGGCTGTAGATGTTGTTCGCTCTCCAGCCCATTTTTTTGAGCATTCACAACGGAAGAGTCGTTTGGGTATATTGCCTGCGATAACAGACAGGTGCTGCATGGATTCATACTCCTGCATAGCGGCACTGAGTTCGTCTAACGCCTGTATCGCATCACCAAGCCGCAAATCGGGATGAAATCCTCCCGCAGATATCATCGCCAGCACATCCGGCCGACCAGCCAGGTCGTTGATTTGAGTGCGGATGGAAGCAATCATATCCAAGGTCGATGCTGATTTTTGGGTATCCATAATAGTGGTTGAAGATATCGTGTGTACGGGAAAAAACGTTATTGAAGATTGGCAGCAATGGCTTCCATGAGATACAAACCGTTGTTGTAATCGTCGTAAAGCTCGTCCAGCCGATTGCACACTTCATCGATATCGTCCGCCATAATGGCGATAACTTCGCTGTCCTGTACCTGAAAAAGCGCATGACGTGCGGCTTCTTTAATTAACAGATAATGGTCGATGGGCGTTAAATCCTGTAAGTGGCTCCCAAATCGTTCGACGAGGTAATCAATACTCTCGAACCCATCGATGTGCCGGGTAATCGGATGTCCGGAATCATCCATCAGTCCTTCAAATAAGGCTTGATGAGCATCGATGGGGATATCCGTTAATACTGACGCAGCCTTTTCTGTATAGGGATTAAGAGTTGCTCCATTGGCTTGTTCCAGGTGCTGTAAGGTGTCAGCAATCTGAAAAAGCAATTGTAGTTTATCTCCAAAACTGAGGGTTTCCAGGCATTCTCCCCACGTCTGACAGATATCGTTAATCAGAGGCGACCCATCGATAAAATAGCGAACGGGTTTGCGTCCTACCGCTTTAACATGGTCGGGATGCTTGGTGTACTGTGCGTGCCAGTGCCTACCGGAATCTTCGATGCGGTCGTTACGACCCAGAGTGAAAATATTCAATAAATCCATTGTTTGTTCAAAAGAGAGAGTTGTGTCCATGTCTTTTTTGTCCGTGGGGGGCTGTTTGCCCTTCAACCACGGCACATCGAACAATGAGGCTTTGGCGGTCGAGCCTCTGCACAGCGGTTCTACGCCCTTGTTGGTAATGGCTCAAAGAAGTATTGCGGGTGGGTGTCGGTACCCTGGGTACACAGATACCGATAGAGACATCCACCAATGCTGTAGACGGCTTGCGTCGATAAGGTGCGGCTATCGCGCACGGGTGTTGTGTTCATGGAAAATTCCTGATGTGTTGATGGTGGATAGCACCAAACGTCAGCGCTGTTGCTTCCAAAGATGAAACGATGAAAAGAACAACACAGCTGATAAAGGATTGACGGTAGAAGCAAAGATAAAAAGGGTAAAAGCAAAGACGTTTAACGCTGTGTGACCAACCCGAATCGCTAGCTTATCGCCGTTTCCGGGGACAAAGACTCCCCCGCTTTTACGGCATCGAGCAGTTGCTCCAGTTGCTGGTTTTGCTGCTGGATATCCTGCTGCATTTCCTCAACAACTACGAGGGGTTTCTGCATGGTTTGCGCCAGGTCTTTAAGCGCCGTGTAATAGCCTTTCTGGCGCGATGCCGAGCGTTTGCGAATCGCCTGGTCTAGCTCTGCTTGTTTCTGGTCAAGGGTATTGAGGATGAGATGGTTTTTGACATCTTCAATGGTCGCTATGGCGTTAAGTTCTGCTTCAATTGCCAGAAACAGCGGGATACCAAGAACTTGCGAGACGTTACTCACTAAGGTGCGCTGTGTACTGACTTCTAATCCTGGCTCCAAAGGAACTTCCCCGGTTCCACCAGGAAGCGCTGCCTTAATGGAATTGCGGATCAGCTTGGCTTCCTCGTTGGTCACGTCGTCACAATCGGCAAAATCATCCCGGACATCCGCAAGAATCATCCGAGCATCGTCTTCCTTAAGTTCCAATTCCGTACAAAGTTGCGATAGCAGCATAGTTGTCTCTCCTGCCTAAGCAGATAATTGGACGAGTTTTTGTAATTCCTTACGAAAAGTTTCGCGGGTGAACAGATAAGCGTTTGCGAGAATGAAAGATTCCACCGCTGTTTTCTTTTTGAGATGTTCCATGCACGTCTTGAGTAGTGACACAATCCAGGTCTGAAACGGTGTGAGCAACACCTCGCGGTTATATTTGGATTTACGCAACAGCCATTCCGCTTTGGGATATTCGGGGTAACAAGAGCGAAAATCGGGAATGTGAGAAAAAGCGATGGACTCAAGCCGCTTCACTGTTGGACGGCTCGTGGACAGTGCATGAGCAATAGCTGTCTTAGATAACGGACAGTCCGCGAAGAATGCGGAAGCCTTTACCGTCGCGGCTAATGAATAAAACTGAGGTAGTGACATTTCTCTTGAAGGCAGATTGTTGACAAACAATTGGAGAACGAAAAACGGATAGGGAGTAAACGCCGCATGAACAATTGAGATGACGTTCGGGTACGTTCTGTTATCGTTCATGAAATAAATAATAGCATTCACGTGTCAATTAGTGACCATCAGCGCATCAAATTAGTATCACGATAATTAATACGTGTTTTGATTCGGATTTGAGCCTTACAATGGAGGCAATACCAACAAATCTGATACAATTCTGCACCTCCAAAGTTGATAAGAGGATGTTATCTCATGCCAGAACGGATATACGTTACCTATCCCGGTGAATTTTACGACGATGCCTTGACTGTTGAAGCCGCGATTAAAAATCGCAGTAAATCCGCTGAAGCGGCTTCTCTGCTTTGTTCCAAGTTACAAGAACGCAAAACACGGCGAGACGAAATGGTACAGTATCTAGCCAACAAACGCCGGATATCGTTTGATGAAATGTGGCATCAATTGCTGGTGGGAGACTATCAACCTCTTACCCCCGATGAAACAAAAGCTTTAGATACTATCGAAGGAGATTAATATTCACTGTTTTACCGTTCCACACACAGATAATTAATTCAGGTTTATGAATCAGCCATTCTTCCTTGGGGTATTGGGGGTAATCCTGGCGAAATTCGGGAATATGTGAAAAAGCTATAGACTCCAGTCGCTTAATAGATGGCCGGCTGGTGGACAATGCATGAGCAATGGCTGTTTTAGAAAGCGGGCAGTCCGCGAAGAACGCGGAAACCTTTACCGTTGCAGCCAAAGAGTAAAATTGGGGTAATGACATTATTAAAAATCACCCTAAGCAGATAATCAATTTAAGAACAGTAAGATGGCTAACGAAGAACGCTGGTGAATCGATTTCTCTAACAGTCATGAACGTTCTTCAACCGCTCGCTATTAAATGTAACCGATTGGTTGCCATATGGCAACTAAATATACACTGAATTATTTTTGGTATAGTAAAGTACTGGTTACTATGTGGCTGCCACGCAGCCACATAGTGGTGCTAAACTAAGAAATGACAGCAGAGGCAGCTATGGCGAAAGAAAGCAGAAATCCAAGAATCTATGTCACTTTACCTAAAGGCTACAACCAGGACTTATCCGATTATGCTGAAGATAAAGGTTGGTCAGTAGCTGCCGCCGCCGCGTATTTGCTACAGCGCCAGTTGGATACTTTGAAAGAAGAAGGACAATTAGTAACCGACCCTACCGGCCGGTTTATCGAAGCACTCGCTTCTGGTACCGTAGACTTTCGCAAATTGGGCGAAGCACTCAAAGCCAGCCCGGAATATCTCGAAGCGCTGTGTGGCAAGCTGCACAATCCACCATCTCACGTCAAAGACTATAAGGAAGAATGCAACAAATAGATTTTGAGCGTTTAGCCCAAAATGCGTTGTTTACCGAAGAAGCCATTAGTTTCAACGTTCAGGATACGGAATTACATCTGATATCCTGCCAGGGAAAAGCAATTCTTTTTGTAATCAAAAATTTGCCGATGTTATACGAAGCGGAGGTAATGAGGTGTGTCAGCGTACAATCATTGACTTTTGGGAACCAGCAGACCTTCAGCAATTAGATACCGAATTACAAACTGGCAGTGACTTTGAAATAACCTACCAAGCCCGGTTAAACGATGCTGGCTTGCACGGCAGACTCAAAGCGCATAACTGCATACTGGAACTGAACGGTGTATACTTCCTTCCGCCTGTCCACCAACCTTGAATGCCAACTCTTGGAAAATGTCGTGCAATGTTGAGATTTAGAGCAGCAATTCAGCGACGATGCGCTATGTCTTCGCCTCTATTGATTGCAAGGTGACATTTTTAATTGGCTTGAAGTACATTAAAATAAAAACGGATTAAATATAAATGGCTTTTAGTCTCGCTGTTACCAATAAAATCAAATCTTTCAGAGACCTTCAGGCACGTTGTAATTTGTTCCCAGCGGAGGATGACAATTTTTTCAATGAGTGGATAGAAGAATTACCACCATTGAATGAGGAAGAAAAAGCTGAAATTGCCCGTATCAAAAGAGTATACGATTATCAAAGATTGGACGGGCCACTTTTAGAAGGAACCATAAATTTACTAATACTTTCACCCCTACTCCAGCTTGCTGGATTCTTTGAGCCACCATATAAAATCCGCTCCCCGTATGGAATTGAGCTAGAAATTACAGATCCCGTAGAAACAATTCGCGGTTTTATCGATACATTAGTGATTCAAGAACAGCTATGGCTTTTGGTGGTTGAATCTAAGCGCAATGGGATTCCTTTGGGTGTAGCAATGCCACAACTACTCGCCTATATGCTAGCTCAACCACATTCCCATCAGATAGCTTACGGGATGGTCACAAATGGGGATGAGTTTAGTTTTTTGAAATTAAGTTTGGGTGAGAATCCGCGCTACGACAACTCCAGAACATTTACGTTAATCCCTCGCCGTCACGAACTGGGAGAAGTTCTAAGAATTTTGAAGCGATTGGGAGAAATAATAATTTAGAATTTTTCTGTAGCTCCGACCAACCCACGAACAAGGTCAATACAGCAGATGAATAAAGAGAGCGAAAAATTTCGGAGTCTTCCGTATTTTTGGTGACGTACTAAAAAGATAGCGAGCATCCGCTGCTTTTGATTAAATGAGCTTTTAATTAAATGAGGTTTAAGTATATGTCACAGTCATCAAAAACTCCTACACCAACACCCGAACAAATCGCAAAATGGAAGCGTATTGATGTTAGCGAAGCTCCTCGCGAAGCGAGGCACTTGAATCTAGTTGTGCTACAGGCTTTTTATCGCCAGAAGAACAAGATAAAAATGTAGAAAAGTTCTTTGCTTCATATTATATATATTCGCAACTTGAGAAAGTACGCGCACATAAGGAAAAGCTTTTGAAAAACTACAATCGGCTGAAGAATACGAGCAATTATTACTAGAAGAAAAGCAGAAGCGAAGTTGATGTACAAGACAGGTGGTAGCATACAAATATTGTCAAAAATGAATGTGCATCTTCTCGCTATGTCCAATGCGCGTGCCGCAATAACTCTTCTAGAAAAGGCTTACACCAGAACAATTGGGGATAATTTTTGTATTGACCAAGACCCCGATGTTATCGAACAGTTATTGAATGACACGCGATCGCCAAATACTAAGCAGGCGTATGAAAAGGACATGAAGGACTTTTTCAAGTTCATAGCGGGTTGTAAGCCAACGCAGGAATTAGTATTGGAATTTTTGCATTTAGAGCAGCGTCACGCGGTAGCTTTGGTGTTGAAGTACAAAGCCAATTTGATAAAAAAGGAATAGCGACGCTTCGGGTATTTGAAATTAGTCGAGCCTGTATAACCCGAAAGGGTGGTTAATTCCTCAAGACTCTTGGTTCTCATATAGGTTTTACCTTTTATTCTCCAAGTAGGCATCATCGGCGTTTGTTGAGGGGGAGATAATAGTTGTAAATTTTATAGTCAAATCTGCAGTGCGATATGCCTTTATACATCACGCTTCGCGTATCGTACTTATGTCAGCGTGAAGGTTGTAATAATACGGGGTGTTTTGATTTTTGAGAGATGCACTTTATCAGAAATGAACCTTTGAGGGTAGCGTAAACAACAGTGCTGTATTGTCAAATTGTCAAATAGGGGTATTGCTGTTGAACTAAGCCAGACGATAGTAGTGGTTGTAGAGTAACTATAGCCAAAAAAATATGAAGTAATTGTTTTAAATTAGACTAAAATATTCTACTGGCTTGTTTATCCCTTTGGGCATAATCGGCAGTTAAAGGTTGCCCATTGATTTCCAATTATACAATTTTTAAACGCCAAAATCTTGTATTATTAAAGCTTTTAGAGATTTGCCGCAAAAACTCAAGTGCGAATCAAAAACTAAAAAATACATAAGTTGACTCTACCTAAAGATATACATGGGTGCAAGATATTGGAGATTACCGAAACCGGTTCCGTTGGGATTTTTACCCAAAAATTCTGACATCAAGTATTACCCAAAGGCAAAACAATAGGATAATCAGAAAAAGTTGTAATGGGTATAGCATCAAAATATTGGAAATTAGCTCGGATTGATAGTTTTAGTCGCTGCAAAAGTGAAGTACTCGAAGCAGCTAAAAATTTTTTTGATGAGCAATTTCCCGAACAAGCACACCAAAAAGAAGTATCAGATAGGAATATTCAACGTCAACTAATGCAATGGTATCAGTCAAGCGACCCCCGTAGTGAGATGGCACAAATATGTTTACGCTGTTTTATCTCGAACGTGCTTAAAGAGAGTTGTATCGCATTAGAGCAAAAGTTTGGTGAAAGACATTACCTTTACAGCGCACAATTATTACCGCTAGTGCTAGATACTGCTCATAACAATCAAGATAGCGAATCTCTTACGACTCATATTTTGTCAACATTTAACCCAAATAAAAGTAATTTATCAACTTGGGTCACAATAATTTTTAAAAGCTGTAGTGCTGTTAAACAATCTTTAAAAGAACATGGAATTGTACAGTTAACTGATTGGACGATTCTTCGCTATACAACTCACACAAGATTAAAGCGAGTTTTATCAAGTTTGCAGTTAACATCAACTGAAATTGCTAAAGCTGTGAAATTGTTTGATAGTTTCCAGAGCGTTTATTGTACTCAATTATCCAAGCACCGTAAAGCTAAACCTGATAGTAAATTTAATACTACTAAATATCCTCAACCAACAAGGGAGCAACTCAATCAAATTGCTGAAATTTTATCTGGAGATATTGAATATAGTCTGTCGAGAAAAATCATTTCTTCTGAAGAAGTTTTAGAAGAACTACAAAGGCTTGCTTATATATTACGAGAAACTTGGACGCAACCCCAGCAAGTAGTCGAAAAAAATAATGATGAGAAAAAAACATCTAAATTACCAGATTTTTGCATTGAACCATTTAATAATTGCTTGCATGAATCTGTAAAACAGGTAGTTCAAACCCGCTTTGATTATATTCAGCGTAAAGGAACTGTGAAAGGTAAGGAGCAAGCCAAAAGATATTTGCAAGCTTTGCATTTGTTTCATTGTAATGGAGTTGGGTTGAAGAACATAGCTGCTCAATTAGGATTTACTGACCAACCACATTTAAGTCGTTTGTTAAAACTCAAAATATTACGTAAAGATATTGGACGAAATCTAATATCAAATCTGAAAAAATATGTTGCAGAGCTTTCTGGATATTCTCAAAATCCTGATAAGTTAGTGGAGTTGGATACCAGAATTCAAAGTTTGTTTGGTGAAGAGATTGATGAATTGATTAAGGATGCGGAAAAAGAAGCTAAAAACGGATACAGGTTAGTGATGAATAGCAAATTAGCTCGGTCAATTTGTCAGTTGATCAATAAATGTCCGCATTTTAATAATTAGGATGTGATTACTATGGACAATTTTATATCTGATTTAACAAACGATTTATTTGAAGTTGATAACAATCTAGAAATAATTAATTTAGAAGAGCAGGTAGAACCAGCTTTTTTAATCAGCGAAAAAATTAATAACCAATCTAGGAAATGGCAAGTTTATTTTCAATGTTTAGCATTATTTGCTTTTGAAGAATGGCTACAAGAACGAGAACCAAGGTTAACCCTTGATAAAGAAAATTCATCTACCTTACAGTATCAGTATGCCAATCTAATTGATGCTGTATTTAATTTGAAGGTAGGTAATTTTAAGGTTTGTCTTATTCCCTGTATGTTGTTAACGAATGAAGAAGTTGCTATTCCCAGAACAGTCATTGATTTACCGGAATATACAGCTCATTTTTATGTTGTAATTGGTGTAGATGAAGAGTTAGAAATCGCAGCAGTTAAAGGATTATTACGTTACGACCAATTAGTTAATATTAAAGCAGAATTAGAGCCAGAAGCGGACTGGAACTATTACATTCCTTTACTTCAATTCAATCAAGAAGTCGATGAACTGTTGCTTTATCTACAATGTTTAGCACCCACTGCAATTCTTTTACCAGAAATTCCCGTTTCCCGTCGGGATATTTTGAGAAAAGTACAGACTTCATTATTGAATTTATTACCCCAATTAAATAATCGTCCTTTGTGGGAAGTTTTGACTTGGGAGCAGGGTAAAGCAGTATTAACAACACCTTTATTAATTAATTGGCTTTATCAATCTATCA
Organism: Calothrix parasitica NIES-267; assembly: GCF_002368095.1. GTDB lineage: Bacteria > Cyanobacteriota > Cyanobacteriia > Cyanobacteriales > Nostocaceae > Rivularia > Rivularia parasitica. The sequence continues at coordinate 58,037 of NZ_AP018228.1, forward strand.
ATCAAAATACTGCTGCATTGACCAAGCATTTATCCGATTTACTACAGATTTTAACCCAGCAAGCAGTCAACGTTGGTCAGTGGTTAGTTAATCAAGTAGACGATGCGGTACAAACATTATCATGGCAATTAATTCCAGCATCTCAATTACGTTCAACATTTGAGTCAAACCAATCAAATCCTGTAGAAGAATTAGAAGTTATTCTAAACGATATTCAAGATAATAATCAATTAGATATTCCACCTACAGCAGTTCGTGTTTATCAAGATATTCGATTAGATAAATTACTGCGATTATATGCAATTATTTGGTCTTTACCGGAAGAAGAAAATGGATGGACTTTGTTTCTAGTCTTAAAAGCTATTAATGATAATCAATCAGCTTGTAGGTTTACATTACGAGTCAGCGACCAAATAGAGGTTTTAGATGAAGAGGAGTTAACTACTGATGATAATAGTTACTTGTATACGCAGGTAGAAGGAAGTTATGATGATAAATTTTTAGCAACACTTATGTCTGAAACTGGTGAAAATATAGCTTTTCCACCATTTGAATTTATTCAATAACAATATTATATTTTAGTCATATATTTGACAATAGTACTCTTAAGGGTACTATAAATTATGAAAAATCTTATTTAGGATAAAGTCATTAAATCGGCGGAGGCATTCTTAAAAATATGCTACAGAAATTTTCTGTTATCGTGGGAAGATTCTATCATGAGTGCGAAGGTTTTTGAGTTAAAGGTAACTAAAATTGAATCAACCTGTATCTTTGAATTAAATTGGGAAACAGGTAAGAAAATTACAGTTAGTTTGCAGTATTCTAGTTTGCTTGATAACTATTATCAGCAGTGGAGAAAGGCTTATTTAGACTACTATAGAAATTTGCGAGGAAGAAAAACCGCGAGTGGAAAGGGAAGTGTAAAAAAAGATTTTCGCAGCCATTTGGTAAATACTCATTCTAAGTTATTAGATGAATTTCATCGCTGGTTATTCAGTCCGGAATTAGTGGAAATTCGTCGTGAAATTGCGAATTCGGTTAATTATCTTGACGATAAGCAAAAAGAATGGATTGAGGTATTTTTAACTTGTACTCCTGTAGAAATCGCACGTTTACCGTGGGAGACTTGGGAAATTGGAACTGATTTAGGAATACCCAAAAGAATACGTATTGCTCGCAATCCAGCGAACATTCGTAATGAAAATCTTCGTCCCCTTCACCGTAAAGTTAGAATTTTAGCCATTTTAGGAGATGATACTGGTTTAAATTTTGATTCAGAGAAAGAAGAATTTAATCAAATAAAATCAATTGCATATGTGAAATTTATTGGTTGGACTTTGAAGAAGAATATTGATGTATTAAAACAAGAAATAGTCCAAAATATTGCTTCAGTTGATGGTTGGGATATATTATTTTTTGCGGGACATAGTAATGAATCGGTTTTGACTGGTGGTGAATTAGGTATTGCTCCTAATGCTTCGATATTTGTATCAGAAATAGAAGATGCTTTAAAGCTAGCGAAAAAAAGAGGACTTCAGTTTGCGATTTTTAATTCCTGCAGCGGTATTAATATTGCAGAATCGCTAATTAATTTGGGATTGAGTCAAGTGGTGGTGATGCGTGAACCTATTAATAATAAGGTAGCGCAGGAATTTCTAAAACAGTTTCTTAGAAGTTTGGCTGAGTATAAAGATGTTCACGAATCGTTATTAGATGCAAGTAAATTTCTTAAACAGCAGGAACAGCGTCTTGCTTATCCTTCTACATATTTAGTTCCATCCTTATTTCGTCATCCAAGTGCTGAGCTATTTCGTATTCAACCTTTCGGTTTATGGTCAATTGTAAAACAGTGGGTACCAACTTCCAAGGAATTAAAATGGGTTGGGGTATTCTTATTAATCAGTTTAATTCCTCCTTTACAAGATTTTTTTTTAGAATCACGTTTTTTTATTCAAGCTATATATCGTCAAGTTACCGAACAAGATTTATCACATCATCAACCTAAAATAGTACTAGTTCAAATTGACGAAAAATCATTAAATATAGCTAAAAATACAGAATCAAAGCAATGTAAGCAAACCGGAGAAAAATTCAGAAAAAGATATTTAGATTATTGCTATATGTCAAATATAATCAAAAAAATATCAAGTTTGAATACTAAAACAATTGGAATAGACTATATTTTGAGTGTAGTAGATGAACATGAGAAAAAAAGTCAAATACTTAACCAAGAAATTGAAAAAACTAATAAGAATAAAAATACTCTGACTGTATTTGCTTACGAACAAGAATATGAAGATGATAAAAGAGATGAAGTAAAACCAACAATAGCTGATTCAAGTATTAATTTTAATGGAAATAATTATGGATATGATTTATATTTAAATTTACCTAAAAGCAAATATTGTTATAGAAATAATCAGTGTCCATTTGGTTATATGGTAGCTTTGGTTAGTCAAATAAATAAACAAGAAATTAATTTTGAGAATCAGGCAGAGTTTTACGATTCAATAAACAATCAGATTAAAAACAGGCGACATAATAATCATATAGTTAATTTTTTATATAGAACTCATATTCAGCCTATCACTAAATTTTCTTATAAATTTAAACAGGTATGGTTTTATCCGATAATTGATTTTTCAATTCCAAAGCAAATAATTTATCAAACGATATCTGGTTGTGAGTTATTAAATACCTGTGAAGTTAGCTCGGATAAACGAACTATCCTTAATAGCTTTAATCAAAAAATTGTTCTGATTGCTCCTGGTGTTTATAACGATATGGATGAATATGAAAAACAAACAGAAGATAATATCGGTTTACCTTTAGCTATTGCTTATTGGCGAAATAAAGATGGCTGGAAAGACTTTTTTGATGGTAACGACACTTTTACTGGAGGTGAAATCCATGCTTATATGATTCATCATTTTATTAGCAGAGATTTAGTCATACCAATCCCAGATTTTGCGATGATTCTGCTTGTATCTATATTAGGTAAATATATTTCTATACAATACTTGAAAAATCGCACCAGCAAAAAATTACTAACTAAATATTTTACCGGTTTGATATTAGCTTATATTTTATTCTCCTTAATTATTAGTTTACAGATTTATATCACTGTAAGAATATTAATACCTTGGCTACTTCCTTCAGTAACTTTATGGAATTATATTCGTCTCGAATTAAAAGATAAATATTATCCTAAAACTTATGCTCAAAATCAATAAATTTCGTTTTATCTTATTATTGATTGTAATTTCTATATCACCAGAAATACCTTCACAAGCAGCAATAAGACCAATAAATAAAACTCGGTCTTATCAAACAGAAAATATACGCTTAGCTCTATCTTGGTCTGATATTGTAAAAATATTCCGTCGTAAAAAATCTCGTAAAGGTGGAAAAGGTTCTATTTGTTTAATAGTACCCCAAAGATTAGATGACCCGGTTTCTCAAGTTCAAGGTACTAAAGAAATTTGGAGCTTAAATCCGCGTTTCTTATGGAATATTTCTAAAGGAAATGTCAGAACAATTGAACTATTTGATAAAAATAGCAATCAGCCTTTTTGGAGTCAAGAAGTCCCCGAAGGAGAGACATCCTTTGTATATGATGGTAAACCTCTCAAGCCAGGTTATTCTTATAAATGGCGAATTATTGCTGATGCTCCGTTTCCGATGAAAAGCATTCTTAGCGAATTTAAAGTAATGGAAGCTCGAAAACGTTTAGGAATTACAATTAGGTTAGCACTATTAGAACATCGACTAAAAAAACAAGGTGCAAATGCAGAAAAAATAGCTTTAGAAAAAGCTAATTATTTTGCTGAAGAAGAATTATGGTCTGATGTTGTAAGCGAAATTTATCAAGTACAAAATCCTTCAAGAAGACTCAAGCAGAAAATTCAACAAATACAATCTTCTGATTATTGTAATTCAACTGGAACATTATCATCCATAAGTTCATCTAAATAGATTAGCAACTTAGCCTCAATTAAATATAAGCCTGAATTCCCTTTATCTAACCAAAAGGGAATTCTAATTAATGCCTATTTACTATTATAAAATAGGCACAAATTTCTGTGTAAAAGTGAAAAAGTATATAATAATATTCTCTAAAAAATCTTTCATAATTTTCTCGTAAATGCATGATATAAGTTTATGAGAATTTCAAATATTGTCATGTAGTTTATCTCGTTCTAGCTGTAATACTATCTATGGTCTTTATGTTTATTCTTTAATGCTTAAACTTGTGTAATTTTCAGTATTCCACAAAATAATCGTGGAGTTAAGTTTGGCAGTACTAATAAAAAAAATACTCTAGTTTATAATTTAAATCTAGGAAAATAATCATGAAGCGTCGTCATTTTTTACAATTCACGGGTTCAACTTTAGCCACCTTGGGTTTAAGTCATTACAATATTTTTGAAAAAGGAAACCGTTACGCTAAAGTTCTTGCACAAGATACTCCCCGGAAGCTAGCGTTATTAGTAGGAATTAACTATCTAAATAATCCTAATCTTAATAGTTTGAACGGATGTGTTACCGATGTAGATTTACAGCAAGAATTACTAATTCGCCGTTTTGGATTTAAACAAAGCGATATTCTTAGATTAACAACCGATGAACCTATATGGAAGCAACCTACTCGCAATAATATTCTAAATGTATTTGAAGAACATTTAATTAAACAAGCCAAACCAGGAGATGTCGTAGTATTTCATTTTTCTGGTCATGGGTATCGATTACGCGACCCTAATCCTATTCAAAACTGTTTTAATCAACAATTTAACGATGAATATAACAGCACTTTTGTACCCGTAGATGATACATTAAATGGTTCACCACAAGACATTATGGGACGCAGCTTATTCTTATTAATGTCTGCATTGAAAACTAATAACGTTACCGTTGTCTTGGATAGTTGTTTCTCTGGTGGTGGTACTCGGGGAAACTATCAGGTAAGGTCAGCAATTCGTAATAATATCAATACATTAGAACCCAGTCAAAAAGAAATTGCTTATCAAAAAAGCTGGATGAATCGATTGAGAATATCGGATTCGGAATTAGCTCGTCGTCGCTGTAATGGTGTAGCAAAAGGGGTAATCCTGGCTGCTGCTCAACGAGACGAAGAAGCTTTGGATGCACCTTTCGATGGCTTTTATGCTGGTGCTTTTACTTATGCAATGACGCAATATTTATGGCAAGAAACCGGTAGCGTTAAAAATATAATTTCTCAGATTTCTCCTAGAGTAAATTCGATAGGTGGTCATTCTCCTTTTGCAGACGGTAATCAAAATCAACCAGTGTATTTTATTGATAACAAGCTTCTTTCAGCAGATGCAGTTATTACCAAAGTTAAAGGAAATCAAGCCAGTTTATGGTTAGGAGGATTGAATAATAAAAGCTTAGAAACCTTTAATAAAGATGCAACTTTCTCGGTAGTAGATGCAACTGGAAAAACACGAGGTAAATTAAAATTAGAATCTCGTGATGGTTTAAAAGCTAGAGCAAAGTTAGTAGATAGTAAAGGAAATATAACTTCTCTTAAACCGGGGATGTTGCTGCAAGAATCGAGTCGGATGATACCAGCAGATTTACATTTAAGTGTTGGTTTAGATTCTTCCCTTGGAGACGAGATTAGTATTGTACAAAAAGAGCTTTCCAGAATTTATAGAATAAAATCTGTACCCGCTTCCGGAGGTAATATTCCTTATCCGGGAGGAGTACAGTTGATTTTAGGTCGAATGACTAAAGAGTATTTAAAAACATTACAGCAGCAAAAGGTAGAACCTATTCCAGCAGTTGGAAGTATTGGTTTATTTACCGAAGGATTACAAATCGTACCTCAATCTTTTGGTGTTAAAGAAGAATCAATCAAAAATGCTATTTGTCGTTTAGAACCAAAACTAAAATCTTTTCTAGCAACTCGACTTGTGGAAATGACTCTAAATAAAAACTCGTCTCAGTTGGATATAGATGTTTCTATGAACCTAGTCGAAAAACCAAATCAACCTTTTGCTAAAATTTCCACCTTCAAGTCAATTTATCCCGATACAAAATTACCTCTAAATAAATTATTTCAATTTCAAGTCAAAAATAATAGTCCTTATAATCTTTACGTCGCGATGCTATTAATAGATTCCACCGGAGGATTAACAGTAGTTTATCCTTACCAGCCAACGAATTTAAATAGAGCAATGCTGCTAGCCTCAAAAGATACTTTGATAATCGGCGAACCTCAAAAGCTTAAATTACAAGCAAAAGAAAAGGGACTTATAGAAGTATTAGTAGTAGCTAGTCGTTCACCATTAGATAAAGCTGTATATGGATTGAAAAGAATACAATCAGAATTGGCAGTACAGCAATCAAATCAACGAAAATGTTTCGTAGATAAAACTAGAGGTTCTGAAGTCATTGGGGATTTGATTAATGATTTGAGTGGGGAACGTAGCGGTAAAAGCAAAAAAAGTAGAGAGGTAAAAACTTCTAATATTGCTACTGTTTCATTTAGTTTTGAAGTTGGTTAGTTGATTTTGGATTTATCCATGACTTTTTATCCATTACCTTTTACCTATTGCCAATGACTTTTTATATATTCCTAAAATATGTATTTTATGTAACTTGTAATAATTAATGTCGCTGGCTAATATTCAGTATAAATTACTAATTATGGTGAATTAATCGCTAAATAATAGTAAATATTCACGCATTAAGTTAGACTCTTCAACTTATACTAATTAATTATGTTTAATCGAATTAAATATTTACTTGCTACTACAATCTTGGTCTGTATCTCATTACCTCCAAGAGTTGCTTTTTCTCAATCAGAAATAATCGCTGAACAAAATGATACTTCTCAACAAAAATCACCTCATGAAACCAACAAATTAAAACAAGAAAAACTCAGAAATCAAGCATTACAACTCTACACAGAAGGTGAAATAAATTATAATCAATCCAAATATCAACAAGCATTAGATAAATTTGACCAAGCTTTACCAATTCTCCAACAAATCGGTGATAAATCAGGAGAAGCAGCGACTTTAAACTATATTGGACAAATTTATATTAATTTAAAGCAGTATTCTAAAGCTTCAGAATTCTTAAATAGAGCTACAGCTTTAGCCTTAACGAGTCGGGAACATTTAACTGAACAAACAACAGGGGGTATTGGAAGTATCCGTAAACGAGTACCAGATTATGGTAGACCTCCAAGAAGAAAACCTGATGGTACAGTTAATACTCTTCCTGATGAACCCTCAATACATACTGCTGCTCCTGGTATAGGTGATACTCTTCCTAATAAATCCTCGCCACAATCTTCACAAGAAGGTACAGCTATTAGAGGTAGTGTCAACTCAGAACAACCTTGTATAAGTTGTACAAGTATACTTGTAGATGAGACTATCATTAATAACAATGACAAAAAAGAATTAACTGGGGTTATTAAAAATAACCTTGGTTTATCTTATTTGTATCGAGGAAAGTATAATGAAGCTGAGGAATTTATCACTCAAGCTTTAGATTTTTTTAGGAAAATTGATAGCAAAACTGAGCAAGGTAATGCGCTGAATAATTTAGGAGAACTTTATCGTTATCGAAGTAAATATCCAACTGCATTTGAATATCTAAATCAAGCATTAAAAATTTTCCAATCAAATCAAAATAAGATTGGTCTCGGAACTACTGTTAATAATATTGGGTTAGTGCATGATGCACTAGGTCAACATCGTGAAGCACTAAAACATTATCGAAAATCCTTAGAAATCCGCAAACAAATCAAAGACCAACGTGGTATCGGTACAACTCTTCACAATATTGGCTTTGTCCACGACCAACGAAAAGAGTATGATAAAGCTCTTGAATCTTACCGACAAGCTTTAAAAATTAATCACCAACTGAATAACCGGGGAGCCATAGCAACAACTCTAAATAATATGGGTTTAATTTACAATAAACTTGGTCAACATACTTCAGCTTTACAATATCTCAAACAATCTAAACGTATATTCCAAAAACTTAACTACCCATCAAGTGAAGCTAATACCCTCGATAGTTTGGGAACAGTCTATAAAAGTCAAGGTAATTACCAGCAAGCTCACGAAGCTTATCACAAAGCCTTAGCTATCAGTCAAAAAATAGAAAATCGCGCTTTAGAAAGAATTATCCTCAGCAACATTGGTGACTTACTAGTCGAACAAAAACAGCCGAAATTAGCAATTGTTTTTTACAAGCAATCCGTCAAAATTAGCGAGGAAATTAGAAAAGGCTTAGAAACCCTTCCCATAGAAAAAAGAAAATCTTACACTAAAACAGTCGCAGATACCTATCGTAATCTTGCTGACTTGCTATTGAAACAAAATGGAGTGCAAGAAGCCCAGCAAGTCCTCGATTTACTTAAAGTAGAAGAAGTAGAAGACTATCTCCACAGTACACGCACAACTAAAGCACAAAGATTAGAGGATTATCTGGTTAACGGACAAGGAACTATAACAGATGTCACAATATTACCACCTGAACTAGAAATTCTTAAAAAATATAATCAACAATCAAAAACTGCTATTGAATTAGGAGAAGAGCTAACACAATTACAAAAGATACCAGACAAAAAACGTACTCAAGCACAACGAAAACGAATTTTCGACCTGGTTTTACTACAACAAGATTTAAATAAACAATTTAATCAATTCGCTCAACGATTATTACAGAATCTTACTGAAACTCGTAGCCAAAGTATAGAATTGGGAATACTAGATCCACTTCGGGATGATTTGAGTCGTTTGGATGCAGTCATAATATATCCTTTAGTTCTAGATGACCGTTTAGAATTAATTATTACTACTCCCGATTCTCCACCTTTACGACGCACGGTTAACATTAAAAGCTCGGAGCTTGACCAAGAAATTCTCAATTTCCGTCAAGCATTACAAAATCGTCATCCCGATATCAAAACCTCTGCAAAGCGACTTTACGACTTGCTGATTAAACCTTTAGAAAAAGACTTAAATCAAGCAAAACCCAAAACAATTATCTATGCTCCCGATGGTAAATTACGGTACATACCTTTAGCCGCTCTCCACGATGGAAATCAATGGCTGATAGAACGTTACCAAGTCAACAATATCACCGCCAAATCTTTGACTGATTTTACAACAAAACCCGAACCCTTTAAAAAAATGTTAGCGGGAGCCTTCGGAGAAGCTCAATACAATATAGAAATCGGACAGCGTAATTTCCCTTTTGCTCAATTACCTTTTACACTTCCAGAGGTAGAAAATCTTGCAAAAATTATACCTCAAACCAAAAAATTAATTAATGAGCAATTCAGTAAAAATGCTGTTATTAGCAGCATGAACGAACACGATATTCTTCACTTCGCTACTCATGCAGCATTTGTACCAGAAGATGCTTCACAATCATTCATTCTATTTGGGAATGGAGAAAAAGCAACTTTAGAAGAAATCGGTAATTGGACGCTAAATAATGTTGACTTGGTGGTATTGAGTGCTTGTGAAACTGGTTTGGGAGGATTTGGTAACGGTGAAGAAGTTCTCGGTTTAGGTTATCAATTTCAAAATCGAGGAGTTAGAGCAACCATTGCTTCTCTATGGAGAGTATCAGATGGTGGTACAAAAACCCTTATGGATGAGTTTTATAAGAATGCTTTGAAAGATGATGTTACCAAAGCAAAAGCCTTGAGACAAGCACAGATAGCATTAATTAAGGATGATGGTTCGACTGTTGATGTGAAAAATAAAAACAGAAGTATTGTCAAGGTTGAAGTAGTTGAGCAACCCGAGGTGAAAACTAAAAAATTCCAACATCCTTATTATTGGGCACCTTTTATCTTAATTGGTAACGGGCTGTAAATTTTGTTTGTAATTTAAATAACATTTTTGCTTTAGTTTTCTATTTCTTGTGGCAACCGTTGAACAAGCACGGAAAATCAAGCTATGTCTTACTCAAGCTCTCTTTTAGAAGGGGGCTTGATTTCTTTTAATGGCTTGATATCAATAAATATTCTTACCGACAAAGACTTACTTTTTACAAATTTTACATAAGTGTTTAATTCCCAAAGATATATCACCTCGGAAGCGAACAATAAATCAAATCGCTTCAACTAGATTTATTTCAAAAACATTCAAACAAAGATTAGAACTATGAATGCTCAAAACTTCCGCAGAAAATCCGTCAATTTAGTCAAAACTCTTCTCGCAACAGCAACACTTATAGCGACCTCTGCTGCACCCGCTTTTGCTACACCTAAAGTAGAAATTCTCGGAGCAGGTTACGGGGGAAATGGTTGTCCTGATGGCTCTGCAAGCGTTACCGTTAGCCCCGATGGTCAAGAATTAACTCTTCTATTTGATAAGTTTATCGCCGAAGGTAATAACCCAAGAGAGAGCCGTAAAAACTGTAACTTATCAATTCCTATCAAAGTTCCTCAAGGGTTTCAAATCTCCTTCTACGATGCAGATTATCGCGGTTATGTTTCTCCCTACACCCAAGCAAGACTCAGAGCAGAATATTTCTTTGCAGGTAAACGTGGTCCAGTTTTTCAGAGAGTATTCCACGGTGAAACCGACTATAACGTTCGAGACAGTCTAGCAACTGTTGCTAATGTTTGGTCAGCCTGCGGTAAAAGCGAAAACATGCGAATCAACGCAGCAATGTCCGCTCGTGGACGGGGTATTGCCACAGTTGACTCCTTTGACCTCGCGCATCGTGGTTTGAAATATCACATTAAATATCGTGCTTGTCGTTAGATACTCATAGCCTCGAACAGGCGTTGTAGATGGAAGTTACCTATCAGTTTTACACTTCCTCTGCGATTTCATCATTGTTCAATTATTTTCAAAATGTAAATTCTACAACGCCTGTTTTTAAGTAATCGAATTCCGATAATTATTTTTTTACTAATTAGGGCTTGCTGAATAAATATGAAAATGTGATGCAGCATACATTATCAGCCTCAAGGAATATATTCAGATCCAAGAAAAAAGTCTAAAATGACTCGAAACCCTTGCATTACGGTGAGTAGCACGCTGCGCGTGCTTTAGTGCTTATGTACCATAAAGAGGAGCAATCTCAAATATCATCAGAAAATTTTGAACTCCCCTTTGAGGGAAAGTTGTCGGAAGATAATCGCTGGGTAATAATGGCTTCATTAATACCTTGGTCAGAATTTGAAGATGAATATGCTTCAATTTTTTCCGAGGGAATAGGGGCACCTGCTAAATCTTTTCGTATGGCACTAGGGGCATTAATTATTAAAGAGAAACTAGGAATAAGCGATAGAGAGACTGTAGAGCAAATAAAAGAAAACCCTTATCTTCAGTATTTTATAGGCATATCATCTTATAGTAACGAGACACCGTTTGATGCCTCTATGTTAGTTCACTTTCGTCAAAGAATAGGCGTAGAGCTAGTCAATAGAATTAATCAAAAAATGGTGAAGGAGATGTTAGATAATTCTTCAACACCAGTAAAAAAAAAGAGTTAAATGAATCAACAAATAGGGGTAAATTAATATTAGATGCAACTTGTGCGCCAAGCGATATTAGTTATCCTACGGATTTAGGACTATTAAATCAAAGTAGAAAGCATACAGAGAAAATAATAGATCATCTCTATGAGCAAGTAAAAGATAAAATAGGGAAAAAACCAAGAACTTACCGTAACATTGCTAGAAAAGATTACTTAAAGATAGCTAAAAAACGTCGTCCGCGTCAAAAGCAAAGAAAAAACGCGATAAAAAAGCAACTTCAATATATTAAGAGAAATTTATCTCATATTAAGAAGCTAATTAGGGTAGGAGCTACTCTTACTTATTTAAGTAAAAGGCAATATAAAATGTTGCTCGTAGTAAGCGAAATTTATCGCCAACAATTGTGGTTATATGAAAATAATTTGAAGAGTATTGATAACCGTATCGTTAGTTTAAGTCAACCGCATATACGTCCAATTATTAGAGGTAAAGCGGGTAAAGCGGTAGAGTTTGGGGCAAAATTATCCGCTAGCTATTTTAGTGGCTATGTATTTTTAGATCATATTAGTTGGAATAATTTTAATGAATCAACAGATTTAAAAATACAAATAGAATCTTTTAAAAACTATACTGGTTATTATCCAGAATCGGTTCATGTAGATAAAATTTATCGTACAGTTGAAAATCGAGCTTGGTGCAAAGAGAGAGGTATTAGAATCAGTGGACCGCCTCTAGGAAGACCACCTGCAAACATTAGTAAGGAGAAAAAGAAACAAGCTGCTTATGATGAAAAAATTCGCAGTTCAATTGAAGGAAAGTTTGGACAAGGTAAAAGAAGATTTAGCCTCGATTGTATAATGACTAAACTTTCTCAAACTTCCAAAACTGCAATCGCAATTACTTTTTTAGTAATGAATCTTTCCACTTATCTCTTACGTCTATTGAGAGCTTTTTTATGCCTATTTTTTTGTAATTTACCTGTTTTACGGTTTAGTATTAGCAAATATCATAGGTTACTTAATTTTTATAAACGAACACTTATTTTTATCCCTTCCTTGAATAACTAATAAATTTCCGTCTCACTTTCTTGTTACTTTTTCAGCAAGCCCTAATTAATAAAGGATTGAATTATGACAGTTAGCTTTAACCCGGTTAATAAATTTGAAGTTGGGCGTTATCCGGATTCTGTAACGGTAGGAGACTTTAACGGCGATGGAGAAAACGACCTGGCTACATCTAACCTAGCAGATGGAAACATCTCGGTGCTATTAGGAGATGGTAATGGCGGCTTCAGCGCTGCTCAGAACTTTGAAGTTGGGAATGTTCCGGGTTATGCAACGGTGGGGGACTTCAACGGTGATGGAAAAGACGACCTGGTTGCATATAACCAAAGAGATGGAAACGTCTCGGTACTATTAGGAGATGGTAGTGGCGGCTTCAGCGCTGCTCAGAACTTTGAGGTTGAGAATGGTTTATCTTCTTTAATGGCAGGAGACTTCAACGGCGATGGAAAAGACGACCTCGCGGGATTAAGTTCTGGTTCTAACATATCGGTGTTGTTAGGAGATGGTAGTGGTGGTTTCAGCGCTGCTCAGAACTTTGATGTTGGGGATGAACCGCGTTCTTTAGCCATAGGAGACTTTAACGGCGATGGAAAGGACGACCTGGCTACGATTAACGTTGACTCTGATGATAGCCCTGAATTGATATAGAAATCTCATGCTACTGTCTAAAAAATAGTTCCTAAATTGTACAGTACTTGATTTTGCGTGCTATCATGTAAATATGAATACTAAACAACCGCTCCGTAAACGAAACCAAGATTATCGCTCAAGAGAATTTTTATATTTATCCGAAGTAAATACGTTAATTGAATGTGCTGAATCAGGAAGGAAGCATCGGCTTCGTAATAGTGCTTTGGTACTAATTATTTTTCGTCATGGTCTTAGAGCCACTGAATGTTCCAATTTGAAATGGGATACTGTTTCTTTTGATGAGTGCAGTATCTATATTAGACATCTCCGAAAACAACCAAAGCCCTACTATCACTACCTTTAGGATTGCGATCGCCGAATCGCAAAGGTAGTCACTTTGAACACAAGAATAGGTGTTTGAGATATTTAATGTTAATAACTAGCAGGAAAATTGTACTTATCTAATTCAATCTTCTTGCCACATTTGCGCTTATTTTATTGCTATAAAATAACTGTCCCTATTCTCAATCGAACAAGTCCACAAATAGTCATAATTATCCGTTCATATTTACTTGAGTTCAATCTAAATCTTTCTTGAGCTATTCGGAATACTTTTACCAAACGAATCAAGTGTTCAACAAAAATTCGTTCCGAGGCTAACTCTTTATTTCTTGCTTTTTGTTCTGGAGTTAATTCTTGTTCTTTAGGTTTTTTATGAGGAGTTTTAGTCAATTCTTCTCCTTCATAAGCTTTATCTCCGTTAAATTTTTGATTTGTGTCAAACCCTTTTCGAGATTCACGGAACAATTTTACGTCACTTTTAGGTCCTGGTTTACCTGCTATAACATCAACAATATCTTTACCATTTGGTAAAACTATTAATTGATTTTTTCGAGTATGGTTTTTCTTTTTACCAGAGTAATACTTTTTCTGCTCTTTATATTCTCCAGGTCTTTCTATAGGCTGCTCACAGCTATCAACTATTAATTCATATTCCGTTAAAAGTTCTTGGACAATTTCGTAATCATTGGAGTTTTTTTTACTTGCTCAAGTAAACTTGGTGGTACCAGTTTACCTAAAATTGGAAACCAGTAATTAAACGTATCATTTGCTGTTGTTTCACTTACTCCAAACTGAATACCAAGTAATTGAAATGTGGTTAATTGTCGCAAATATACTAAAGTCATTAATATTTGTCCTTCAAAAGATAACTTTGTCTTACGACCACCTCCTTTTTTGATAATTCTTGTTTTTCTTAATTCCGCTTCCGAATGAGCCTGCATATGTAGGGCGATCGCCTGCTTTATTAGTTGTTTTAATTGGTCGTAATTGATACCTATTAATCGTTGCGCTTCTTGGGGATGTTTTTCGATATACCCTAATAATGAATCCATATTCCTAACCTTGGTAAAGGTTGATTGAATATTATTTTACCAGATTTTATTTATATTTCGGAGATGTCTATTAATAGAGCTAAGAATGGTGTATCGGGTACGCATAATCTTGAAGAGGACGAAATAGAAAAACTTCACTCGTTGCGCTCCGTTTCTAAGTCGCCTTATATTTTTGTTGGGGAGAATGGTGAGAAGTTATCTGAAGCGGCGATAGCGAAAATTATTAAACGGCTAGGTGTCGCGGCAGAGTTGGGTTTCCCGGTTCATACCCATCAATTACGCCATGCTTGTGGCTACCATTTAGCTAGGCAAGGAAAAGCTTCTTATTTAATACAAAGTCATCTAGGACATCGCAACTATAAGAATACTGAAATTTATATACATTGGGCTGGAATACCTAGAGGTAGGTAGTATTAATTGGTCTGAGCAATAGCGCTGCACAGTGGGGGTTTAATTGAAAAGCTGTTAAAAAAAAACGAACAAAAATAGAACTTCAGATAAACCCTAACTAAAACATAAAAGCAACAAAATTTTATCAAATTAATTATTCAAGTTTTTGGTTTATGTTTTCAAAGTATGTTTTGATAATAATTTAGTTTAGCTTTTATGTTTTCTGAAGATAGGTGCAATTGCTTTATCCAATCATTAACTTTGAGGGGATACACAAAATGTATCTATCAACCTACCATTACTGATATCCCACACCTTCATAGTATTATCCAGGCTACCACTAACTAAAGTTTTAGCATCTGGGCTAATATTTACAGAAGATATATTATATAAATGACCTGAAAGTGTATGAATTAATTTTCTCTCAGATATATTCCAAATTTTGATATTGTCATCCTCTGAGCGACTAACAAGAGTATTCCCATCTGGAGAAATTGCTAATCCAGAAATTGCGCCACTATGACCCTTGAGAGTATAAATATTATTTCCAGTTTTAGCATCCTGTAACTTGATTGTTCCATCCCTGTAACCACTTACAACAATAAGACCATTGGGACTAATAGCAACAGAAGTAACTAAAATTATATTCTGATTTTGACTGTTAAAACTAGCACTAGAAGGGTATAATTCCTTTAGATTATATTGCTTCAAAGTACGAATTAATTTACCAGTTTGGGTATCCCAAAGTAAAATTTCATTACCATAATTAAGGTTTACCAGAAACTTACCATTATCGCTAACAGTAATAGATGAAACAGGGTAAGAAGTCTGCAAATTATGTAATAATTTACCAGTAGAGATATCCCTTAATTTTATAGTTGCATAATGGGAACTAATTAATGTCTTACTATCTGGACTAATTACAACTTTATTAACTCCAGTATCTTCAAATGTACGAATTAATTTACCAGTTTTAATATTCCATAATTTAATAGTTTTATCTCCCCAACCACCAGTCACTAAGATGTTGCCATCTGAACTTATATCAATGGATTGAACCCAGTCATCCTTAATAGTCCTAATTTTTTTACCAGTCTTTTTATTCCATATATCAATTCTGGAGCCAATAGTTGGGTCTGAATTCAAGCTAACTAAATTTTTATTATCCGGACTAATAAGAACAGAACCAAATCCCTGGTAATTACCTTTTATCGTCCTAAGTTGCTTTCTCTTTTCAATGTCCCATAATTTAATGGTACTGCTATCCGTGCTAACTATAGTTTTCCCATCCGGACTAATAGCTGCTTCAATAGGTGAAATATCAGAAAATATTGCGATTCCAACCGGAGGATTTTTGGGTTGAAACTTGGATGAATCCACTTTAATCGGTTTTCCAAATGTATGAATTAGCTTTTTGTTGGCAATATCCCATAGTTTGATAGTATTATCCCCACCACCGCTAATTAAAGCACTTCCATCGGGACTGATAACTAAAGACCCAACTCTTCCGGAATGTCCTTTAAGGTTATGAATTTCCTTCCCAGTTTTAATGTTCCATTGTTTAATTATTCCATTTGTACCACCACTAAAAAAAGTTTGACCATCTGGTGCAATAGCTAAAGAAGAACCTCCATCAATATCTCCTTTAAAGGTACGAATTTCCTTAGTGTTTTTTACATCCCATAGTTTAATAGTTCCATCAAAACTGCTACTAATAACGGTTTTCCCATCGGGAGTAACGATTACAGCATTAATTAAGTCAGAATCTCCTTTGAGTCTGCGGATTAATTTTCCTGTAGAAATATCCCATAATTGGATATTCTTATTCCAACTGCTGGTAATAACAGTTTTATTATCTGGGCTAATATCAAGGTAACTAATTGATTCGGTGTTTTTATCAAATATACGGATTAACTTTCCTGTGGATATATTCCATAACCTGATATTTCTATCCTTACCAGCACTAATAAAACTTTTACCATCTGGGCTAATTTTACCTATATTCCCTACATTTCTAAATGTACGGATTAATTCCCCATTTTCAATATTCCATAACTTAATACTATTATCATTACTAGTACTAATAAAAGTTTGACTACCTGGATGGATATCTACAGAATTTATTGAATCAAAATGTCCCGTAAATTGGCATTTCATTTGAGATTGATTAGCCAATTTTTCTGATTTTATTTTACTTAGTTCAGATTCCTCTATTTTTATTTGAGCGATGGAAGGGTTGAAAGCTAAAGTAAGGATTCCAGCTATTAATGCCGAAGGTAGAAGCTTTAAATGGTATGACATGATGCCCGTTTATTTTTGCACTATGAAGTGATTGTTTTTAAATTAGGCTTTAACAAAGATACAAGCAAGGGTAATAAAATCTTTTACTTACAATTTGATGAGTTATAAAATTGGTTAAAATTAGCTTCTACTGTTTCCGATGAAATTAGAATTTCAACTCCATAAATAAAGCTAATATACATAAATTCTTCCCAGCCAAAAGGTTCTATTTCATCAGCATAAACGGAAGAAGAAACAAGATTTTCTATTTCGTTAATGCTTCCAGGACGTTCCTCAATCATTTTATTCACAAACTTCATTTGGGTAAAGCAAACATTCGTTTCATCAAAAGGGCAATCTCGTATGCTTAAAAACTTAACGTTTCTAAATATTATTTTTAAGTCTGTGATTAGCTCATTCCCAACTTCTCTATCATCCCAATTATCATAATAAACAGAATTACCTTTGAAACTTAATTCAAAAGTTTTTTCTAAGGTCTTATAATTGTATCCCTGTAATGGAAATTCATTATGCAAATCAAATATTTGATTTGCTACTTTAATGTTTATAACTTTCTCTATTGAAAAATTTAGAATTTTCATAACTTAACCACATTACCCAGCTAATAAAATTTAGACATTTATTTAAACTTTTTTGTACCAAAAAAAATCTAAGTTCATGAAGAAATGTATCAGCAATACATCTCTTCTATAGTCATCTTTAGATAATACTTGCTCAACTATTATGGTTTAAAAGCATTCAAATTAGCAAAATACTGATTGGGTTTTCCTTGAATTTTTGTAAAGCTCAAAACGGCATGTATATTTTGTCCTTTCTCATCTTTGAATGTCCAGGTACTCCAAATATATGAATCGCTTTCTCCACTATCAATCTTTTTCCAAGCAGCTTTCTCTAACTGTGGATTATAGTGATTTGCTAATGTATTTCCATCAAGTTTAGTTTTGAGAATAACCAATGAATCAATGCTTTCTCCGTAGTTTCTTTCTGTTTTAGATATTTCAGTATTTGGTGGTGGTATTAATACTGGGAAACTGACTCTATTTTCATAAATATCAATTGTGTCAGAAATTTGACAAGCATTACTAGAACTTTTTTCTTTTTCTTCTGTCTTATTTAGTTTATATAGGGACAACCTAACTGAAGTCGAAGTTGCTTTTATCTCTTGAATATCCAAATATAGAGACATTGACTTGTTATTATTACAAAAAGTTGTATGTCCCTCCAACTCTGACTTATTGGTAATAAATCCACCTCTATAAAATCTGAAAAATCTTGCTGCTACCCAAGCAGAATTTTTAAAGTTACGTTTGTAGAAATCACTAACTTTTTCAATAGGTTGAGAAGTCTCTAAAACAATACTGATATTCCCCTTATCGTCAATGGTACTTCCTACTATTTGAGATTCTAATGGGATAGGAAGCTTCACTGGCATTTTCTCCGGCAGTTTACCAACAATAACTTTAGTATCGCTACTAAGACTCAGCATACCTCTCATTAGTTTCATCAATCCTGCTTCTTCCGTTGTTTGTGCAATGGAAGGGTTTAAAGGTAAAGCAATAACTCCACTAACTAAAAGTATTAACGCTCTTGGTAGAAGCTTTAAATGACGTGACATGATTTAACTCCTGATTATTGGGATAAATTATATATTTTACTGGTTTAGATGTATTATTTTCCCTTTTCTAAAGCAATTATAAAAACGAGAACAGAAGATATGGACTTGTTTGAACCTTGCCTCAAATATAGCAGGTGTAAGCAATAATAATCTAATCATGCTTACAACCTGAAAATGATAATTGAACCTGTAGAGAGTCATCGCTCGATGAAACTTGTTAAAGCTGTTCGTAAAAAGTATATACTTAATAACCAAAGATATTTTCACATCTGAGCTTCAACCTTAACTTGACACCAATGACAGAGATGCTCATCCCACAAGAAATGAATTTAAATGCGTTTTAGCTTAATATTTCATCCACTCTTGTATTGATAGCTTCTTCCATCCTATCTCTTCGTTCTTCGAGAATCTGTGTTAACTCTCTATTGAATTTTTTTCTCTTTTTTTTGCAACGAATGCGACACCTACTGATATGAAGTTGATGTGGAGCTAAGTAGCGAAAATTTAATTCGTCGTCAGGTTGGAAGTTTAAGGTTAGACGTACATTCTTATCCCTGAGAATTTTCACCTTTACTTTTCCATATAGAGTCACTCGTAAAAATGGTTCTCCTTCATTCCAAACTATTTCTGGAACTGCATCATTCCACCTGACATTATTAGGGCTTATTTCTCTAGCAGTTGTTAAAGCATAGTCCCGTATTTCAACTCTAGCATTTTCTAAAGCCCTAATAAGAATGTTAATCAATCCTCTATAATCCCGTTGAGCAATTTTAAAATCTCGGGTCTGAATTTGCTCTTTAACGTTAGGAATAGCTTGAGATGAATTAACTCTAGATAATTTTAATTTTGAGCTAGAATTTATTACTATCTTTTTCTCAGTTTGATTAGTATTAACAGATTCTTGAGCTTTTACTCCTATAGAAGTTAATAAAGTTGCAATCGTCAGACTAATAAAAGCAATTCCTGTAAAAGAACGAGGTAATTGTAGATTTTTGTTCATGAGTATTTATCTCTTAAATTTAATGCTCTCACTTTCAACAACAAACCTATGAGAAAAAATATTCCAATGTTTCCTAAAAAATTTTTGATTTTTATTTTGCGAAGTCGGAAAAACGTAGATTTATCAAAGCTTTTCACGAAATATATTGTATGAAGCTAATTCAGCAATACATACTACTGTCGCGAGGTAAAAATACGAATGAAAGTCCGGAACAGACAAATTTTATTTGTGTCTATTAATACTAGTTCCCGCTTCTACTCCTTTTTTTGTATATGCTCGCTTTAGTACAAATGAGTAAATACGCTTATGTTTTTAGAACCACAGGCAGAGTTTTTGATACAACAAGTAAATAGCGCCAAGCATCGAGAAATTATCAATAAAATCGCTCGTAAGCATACCAGAGGAACTTCCATTTCTTGGGAAGATGCAGCTCAAACAGCTTGTATAAAAGTTATGGAAGCAGTAAAAGCAGGAAGATTCCGTCAAGGAGGAGTTGAAGAATTTTACCGATGGGTAACGGTTGTAGCGCGATTTGAAATTATTAACTTTGTGAAGAAAGAACGATACCGTAATTGTCAAAGTTTAGATACAACTATTATCGGTACAGATTTATCTGTAATTGATACTATTCCTTCACAGGAGGATTTATTTTATTCTTGCGAACGTGCAGATTTAATTATCAAGGCGAAAGAAGCAATTACAATTTTAGATACTCGCTATCCGCAACGAGGTTATCTAAAACTATGGCAGGGAATGGTTGCATCCAAAAAGCAAACTCAATTAGCTCAAGAGTTGGGAGTGAGCCAAGGGGAAGTATCTAAACGTTGGAAGGAATTGGTAGCTCGTGTTGTTGTTGAGTTAGGATTACAGCAAGTTGAAGCTATAAAACGCGAGCAACAAAAAGGCTCTAAACTCAAGAATACGAGAAAACATTCAAAAACAAAGTGGTAAGACAAGAAAAATATTACTGATTGAACCAAAGAATAAAAGCGTTATTTGTAATACTAAAAACCGGCGTAAATTAGTGTCAAGTATTTTATGTAATTTGAAGTTTTTGAGAAGTTTATTTACCGTCTTGGCATATAATAACGCCGCCAATTGTTAACAAGATTAGTCACTATGTAGATATTAGAAATTACATTGTCATGCGTACACCCCCTCAAAATTCCCCATATTTCAATATGCAAGATAAAATACGGCTTCTACCTCAACCAGGAGAAATCTGGGAATTAAGTCGCACGCTGAAAGTACCCCAAGATTTTTCTGTTGAGGAATTTAATCAGCTTTACTCGCAAGAAGCAAGGAGGTTTTTGCTCTCTGAATCGGCTGCACGCTACGTAATGATTGTTACGGAGCCAGAGTTACCTGTGGAACAGGAGGAAGAATGGCAGGTAATTTCTGTGATGGTGTTATCTGAAAAAACTAGTTTTATTAGTGATGTAGATTTATTAATTCCTACCAATATTTCTGGCTTAACACAAGAAATATTAGCCGAAACTTGGCATATACAGTCTATGTTGGTTTGTAATTTATCAAAACCAGTTGGCAACAGAATTTCTTATCAAACTTATGAAATATTACTTTCTGTAGGAGATTATTACCACGGATTAATTAATCAACCGCCGACAATTTCTAATATTCATGACTTAGGGCTAAAAGTAGGAAATTCAAAAGCGAAGAAAGCAGACAATATTAAATTATTTCATCAACAAGAACTTGCTTGGAGTGATGTTTTAAGCGTACCAATAGCAGCTTGTCGGACTTATTTGAAAAATTTTCAATTTACAAACGAGCTTTTACTTGAAGCATTACAAATCGAAGCAGATTTAACTGAAATTGAACGGGAACAAAATGCAATTAAGGTTTTATCTAGCTCAATTGATAAAACACGCATTATTCTTAATCGTTGGTTACAAAATATTTTTGAAGAGGAATGGGAAAAAGATTTTTTTTCTGTACCAAGTTTAGCAACAGCGACTCGTAATAATAATGAATCTGAAGAAATTAATCAGAATGAAATTGCAACACTTATCAAACAATTATCTGTAGAAAATGACGAACATCAACGTCAAAGTGCAGCTAAAAGGTTAGGAGAAGTTGCTGTAGGTAATAGTAATGCGATTCAAGCTTTAGTAAAGTTATTACGCAGTACTTCTGACGATGAAACCCTATGGAGTGCAGTAGAAAGCTTACGAAAAATCGACCCCTCAAATCCTGCTACTGGAATTAGAAGGGTAAAACTAGTTGATTTGGGTATGCAAATTGCTGGAAATGCTGTAGCTTTAGCTGTAGCACTAGTGCAAAAAGTAAATGATGAAGTTGGCGTTCTCGTACAAGTTTATCCTACAAACAGCGAAGATTATTTACCACCAGATTTACAGTTACTTTTGCTTTCAGAATCGGGAGTAACCCTGCGAGAAGTCACCGCAAGACGAGCCGATGTTTGTCTTCAGCTTAAGTTTAGCGGCTCACCAAGTGAAAAATTTAGTATCAAAGTAGCTTTAAGAGAAGCAAATATTATAGAAGATTTTATTATTTAAGTATAAAAGTATTCCTAAAAAGGGTAATGTAAAAATTGCATAGAGTAGGTAATATAAATCTGCTAGCAAATAACATCACGCCTGTTATGTCCTTAGACTTTTCTAACAGAAATTTGCAAGGTTGTTCTTTTCGGGGACAAAATCTTACGGGTGCGAATTTTACGGGTAGTGATATACGAGGATGTGATTTTCAAGATACTCTTCTTAGAGAAGCAAAGTTTGAGAATACAAAGGCTGGATTACAAAATCATCAAAGTTTGCTTTCAAGTGGCATATCAATCTTATTATCGGTCTTGTTAGGGTTTATAACGGTATTTGCTGCTGTTTTTACTGGTTATTTACTTTTTCCTTACTCTATCGAACCTGATAAGTTTTTGGCTGTTACTTTTATACTGATATTGTTTGCTGTATTTTTAGTTGCAACTGTCAAGAAAAATTTGCGAGTAGCATTTGGTTTGGTAACGGTATTTGCCGTTGTATTAGGTGCAGTGCTTGGCTTATTCGTAAAAAATAGGATGCTTGGAGTTGGTGCAGGGATTGTAGCAGTGACTTTAACTACTATTTTATCCGCATTTATGATTATAGCCGTAGCAATTAATATTACATTATCGACCACTGTAGCGGGAATAAAAGCTGGTATCATAGCGATGATTGCTGTGCTTCCCGGTTCTATTGCTGGCTCGATTGCTGGAACAACAAGTGGCAAAATAGCGCTAGAGTTTCTAGCTGGTGGAACAGCACCAGGATTCAAGCTGGAAGCGATATTTAATGCAATGATTGCAGCTGCTACTGGAACATTAGTCGGAGTTTTAATTGCTAGTTATATTGCTTTTAGAGTTAAGGTTGGTGATGAAAAGTTTAAATGGATTAGTTTTATAGCAGTAGTTTTTGGTGCTATTGGTGGAACTAGTTTTCAAGGAGCAAACCTAACAAATGCTGATTTTAATGGCGCAATTCTCAAAAATACAGATTTCACCAATGCAAATTTAACGCGCACCAATTTTCATTTAGCAAAAAAGTTAGATTTAGCCAAGTTAAACAATACTATTTTAATTAATCCCAAAGTTCGAGATTTACTTGTTAATAAAAAAGCCAAAAAAAACGTTAAATCTTACGCAGGTTGTAATTTTAAAGGTGCTAATTTATCAGCAGTAGATTTGAGTTACACTGACTTAACCGCAGCAGATATTAGTGAAGCTACCTTCGTCAATTCACGTTTAGAAGGTGCAAATTTAACTCAAACTCAAGCAATAGCAACTGATTTTCAATACGCAAATTTTACCGCAGCTTGTTTATCAGCTTGGAATATTGATAGCACTACGAACATAGATGAAGTAATTTGTGATTATGTTTATCTGGAAAATAATCAACAAGAGCGTCGTCCTAGCAGCGGTGAATTTCAAACAGGAGAATTTACAAAGTTATTCCAAATCGCTATCAATACCGTTGATTTAATTTTCCGTAACGGTTTAGATTTACAAGTTTTATCCGATGCTTTGAAAAAGTTGCAAATTGAAAATCCAGGTACTCAATTAGGAATTAAAAGTATTGAAAATAAAGGCGATGGTGTAGTTGTAGTGCGGCTGGATGTCCCATTTGATGCAGATAAAGCTAAAATTCATAGCGATTTGACTCAAAACTATCAACAAGCGTTAACAGCCTTAGAAAACAGTTATCAAGCACAGTTGAAAAGTAAAGATGAGCAAATAACACTTTACCAACAGCATCAAGAGAATTTACAAGAAGTTATCAAGATGTTAGGAGGAACAACTAAACAAAAACATCTTGACAAGTTAGCGGTCATTAAACTTAGTGAAGGTGAATTAAATACGGGTTTTCCGGTAACGCTGCAAATTAGCTTGGAAGGAGAAAGAGCATTTTTGGAATCAAATGGCAAGTTACCGAGTGCGTTTAATCTAATTGAAGCATACAACAAATGGCAAGCAGCTTATCGACAAGGTTTACGCGGTAGTAGTCGTTTAAATATTCCCGATACCCAAGTTACCAATATCAGTAAACGCGATTTATTCTTTGAATGCGATAAACTTGCTGAAAATCTCAGAAAAGAAGTTAATAACTGGTTTAATTCCTCAACATTTCGACCAATTAAAGAGCAGTTACTAGAAAAATTAAATCCCTCCGAATCTATTCGCATTTTGCTACAAACGGAAGATAATCAATTACGACGCGTACCATTTCAACTTTGGGATTTTTTTGAACGCTATACCAAAGCTGAAATTGCTTTAAGTTCTCCAAGTTACGAAAGATTGGAAAAATCTATATCTCCTCATGCAACAGTCAAAATATTAGCAATTATTGGAGATAGTAAGGGAATTGATGTAGAAAAAGACAGGACTTTAATTGAACAATTACCAAATGCAAAAGTCACATTTTTGGTAGAACCACAACGTGATGTTTTAAATGATGAACTTTGGCTGCAATCGTGGGATATTTTGTTTTTTGCAGGTCATAGTTCTACCCAATCCAACCTGGAAATTGGACATATTTGTATTAACCAAACTGATAGTTTAACTGTTGCTGAATTAAAAAATGCTCTCTCCAAAGCAATTGAGCAAGGTTTGCATTTAGCTATTTTCAACTCCTGCGATGGTTTGGGATTAGCTGTTAATCTTGCTGACTTACATATTCCCCAAATGATTGTCATGCGCGAACCAGTACCTGATAAAGTCGCAACCGTGTTTTTAAAAAACTTTCTCAGAGAATTTTCTCACGGTAAACCTTTATATCAATCGGTACGGGAAGCTCGTTGTCAACTACAAGGTTTGGAATATGAGTTTCCCTGTGCGAGCTGGCTGCCAGTGATTTTTCAAAATCCAGCGGAGATAGATACGGCTCCAACTGCCTGGTGGAATTTTTAAAAACCATGCTCAGTAATGCTCCCTCCTCAGTCGCTCTACAACGTCCTGTGGTAATGCCGCGCACCGGATTCTTGCTGGGTATCGGTTCCCACAACTATTGTCTTCTCAACCTTTTTTAAATCCAAGTAAGAAAAAATCTAAATTATTCTTACTTAGCTTTTTGAAACTCTCTTACTACGAGATGCAGGTGAAATAAACAGCTCTTAAATTGTTGAAATCGCGGGCGATATTTTATGAAAGTGTTATTCAGCAGGCGTTATATCCACACAATTTCACTTATAAGAAATCTCTTATCTCAATTGTTACATTCTCGTTGAAAAGAAGGCGGACTAAAAGAAAAATCAACTTCTCCGGCTTTGCGAATACGTCTGAATGCATATTCGCCGCTGTTGGGCGCTATTTCTTTTTTAAGAATCGGGTTATCCAAGCTAGCTTGACCTTTATAAGCAAGAACTAGGTACATTATTACAGCGGCTTCACCTCGACTAAGTGATGCTTTGGGGTAAAATTCAAGCGGCCAGTCTAGTACAACTAAGTTAGCCAGCAACGCACCGTGGAGTGGCTTTGCGAACCAAGAGTGTTTCATCACACTGCCATTCATAAAATAGTCAGTACCGACAATTGATGGTTTTTCTCCGCTTTGCTTTTTGCGCTTATCAATCTGTGCTACTAGGTTTAGACCACCATTTAATGATGCGATAGCTTCGGTATAAGTTAATGGCTGATTGGGTCGGAAAGTACCATTTTTATAGCCGGATATCATTCCGGTTCTCCAGGCATGAAAGGTAGCTTGATAATACTGAGAAAGTTCGGGTGGGTTGGAACTCTCAGTTGCTCGTACATCGGAAAACGGACAGCGCCAAGAAGGAATATCTGGACATCTCGGTACATTTGCGACTTGCTTTCCTGGTGCCGAGGGACGATTTTTAAAATCAAGTATGTTCGCGGACATAGCAACCCACTCCCCTCGGGTAATTGGGCATCCCGGTCGAAAATTCTTTTCGGAAACTTTTAAATAAGAAATAGAACGTGGATTATTAAGGGCCATCCAGTTGATGACATGGCGACTCCAGTGATTTGAAATATCATTAAAAGTATCGGGTTTATAATTAGTTTCTGTAGTTTCTGCTGTCTCTTCTACAGGTTCATCCGCATATGCGCTCAGTTCTTGTTGCGACCATATAGTAAGAAGAGAGACAGCCAACACAGAACTCATTGTCAGTTTCGAGCTTGACATTATTACTCCGTATAATTCAACACCAATTAATTTTCTATCTTTGCCGATTCTAGGGGCGCAATTTGTGAATTAATAAAAAAGGATTGAAGAAGCTAGCTGGCTGATTTACGTTCAAGCCGGAAGCCGGAAGTTACTTGTCCCCTTCTTGATAAGAGTTTGACCTATATATCGCACGAGAGCAACCCTTGCGACCGCTTTGTTTAAAACGTGCTTTAATAAAACGAATTAAAGAGTAAAATATATAACTCAACCCAGTTGTATTGCAACACTTGACGGGGCTAAAATCTGGCTTAAGCCCGAAACCATCTTTATTACAAATACTCCCTTCTCGGTGAAAGATTATCTATGGCTTGGAGGGAGTGAGTAAGTGAGTGAGTGAGGGAAGAATTTTTGCGCGGAAATCTTAGAGTGGAATAGGAGTACCTTCATATAACTCGTGACCAAAACCCACATTATTGCGTTATTCAACCAAAGTGGCGGGGTGGGGAAGACAAGTTTAACGATGAACTTGGGCTATCACCTCGCCCAAAAAAAGAAAAATCGCGTCCTACTTATTGATATGGACCCTCAAGCATCCCTAACAACATTTATGGGTCTTGAACCAGAAAAGCTGACGGCTACCATGTATGAAGCAGTTGTAGGAGAAGAAGATTTGTCCGTGTATCCAGAACTGATTCATGGTATGTCCTTTGTTCCTGCTAATATCAATCTCAGTGCTGCCGAACTCGAACTGGTTGCTGCACTAATGCGCGAGCTGCGACTTAAAAATGCACTTGCCCCCGTATTAGAAAATTACGATTACATTCTCATCGACTGTCCCCCATCCCTGGGGATTTTGAGCGTTATTAGTTTGGTAGCAGCTACTCACGTATTAGTCCCAATCCAGTGTCAGTTTAAAAGTTTCCAGGGAACCGATTTATTACTCAAAACTGTCGCTCGCTTACGAAAAGGTGCAAATCCTTCTTTAGCGATTGCTGGTTTTATTCCTACAATGTATGATGCCCGTACCGCTCAAGAAAGTCGGACATATGAAGCAATAAAAGAACAATTATCGCCCCTAGCCACAGTTTTTAACCCCATACCCAAAACAATTGCCTTTGCAGATGCTAGCGAAGCTCGTTTACCCTTAGCTTTATTAAATCCCAAACATCCATCGGTTAAGGTGATAAAGAAAATTGCTGCTAGCTTGGAAAAACTATCATGAATAAAACTACTAATAGAACAACTAAAAAGAAACAACCCTACACTAGTAAACTCCAAGGTGTCTCCGCTTTACTTGGAGAAGAAGCCAGCACCGATAATGAAACTAAGAGAGTCGGAGCAACGAGTGTAGCAATTTCCCAAATACAATTACCCACGTCCCAACCCCGTCGCTACTTTGACCCGCATTCCTTAGAACCCACATTCCGCACCCCAACTGTCACAAGTTCATAAGTACTGAAAAGTTAGCCTGTATATAGTACTAAAGAACTATTAGGCAAATGATTCTTTATAGGTTTAATAAGAAAGATTTGCATTTAGTAGAGTTACTCCCTTCAGACTCTAAAATTAGCCAGTCCGGTATTATTTTTGATTACGTAAAATAATCTTTTACTGGAAGAAGTAATCTGTTTTCCCAGAAGATTCGGGAACCATTTCAAGACTCGGGGGGAACCCCAAAAACAACAAATCACCACTAATATTATTATCTTTTTTTCATGCAGGCTATAGATTTGTTCTGTTTTTGGGGTTTACACACACAAAATAATTATTGATAATTAATTTGTTTTTCCGGACAATAAAAATAAACAACATCTCTATTCACTCATCTCCGAAATAATTTGAATTTACTCAATAGACACGTAAATATACTTAATAATATTTGAATATTTAGGCTTAGTAATGTTCAAAGTATAACGGTTGGAATATTTATGACATGCTCAAACAAAATTCTTGTTATAAAGAATTTTTTGGTAAAAAAATGCAAAAATTTAAACAGATGTTATTCCCATTTGTTGTCATGTTTAATAAATCAGAAATTGAAATAAAAAATATTGACCATTTAGGTATAGTCGCAGGAATAGTAGATTCTATAGGCTTGGTAGAAATTATTAACGAGTATTGTGGGGAAGAGCCAGGAGAAAAAATAAATGCAGGGCAAGTAGTGAAAGCAATGATATTAAATGGATTGGGTTTTATAAGCAGTCCTTTATATATGTTTCCAGATTTTTTTAAAGATAAGCCATGTGAATACTTAATAGGGGAAGGAGTAAAAGCAGAGTATTTAAATGAACACAAGTTAGGTAGAGTTATGGATAAACTATTTCTAAAAGGTTTAACGGAAATATTTTTAGCTATCAGTATAAATGTGAAAAAACAATTTGATATTAGTTCAAAATCATCACATCTTGATTCAAGTTCACTGCATTTGCATGGTGAATATAATAATAGTTTACCAGATGTTATTCTTAGTATAAATGCAGAGGATGTAATCAAAGTACCACAAGCGATTGAAATTACATATGGTTATTCTCGTGACCATAGACCAGATTTAAAACAATTTATTATAGAATTAATATCCTCCGGAGATGGAGATATCCCAATGTTTTTTGAAGCCGCATCTGGGAATAAATCAGATTCGTCAAATTTCCCAAAAATCTTTTCAAGATACAAAGAAAAATTAAAAGACAATGATGATTTAATGGTTGCAGACGCAGCTTTATACAACGCAAAAAATATCAGTCTATTATCTGGTATGAAATGGTTGTGCAGAGTACCTCTAACTATAGGAATAGCGAAAGAACTAGTATCAACATTACTATCCACTGATTTTACTAATAGTTCTTTACCAGGATATTATTATTGTTCTAGAACAGTAAACTATGGTGGCATTGAGCAACGGTGGTTAGTCATAGAAAGTTCTGAACGTAAAAAATCTGATATAAAACAATTAGAAAAAAGAATATCTAAGTCAAAAATCAATGCATCAAATAAACTCAAAAAACTACTTAGCTTAAAATTCGATTCTTACCAAGAGGCGGTTAAATCAGTAGATAGTTTGAATAAACAGTTAAAATATCATCAAATTAATAACGTAGAATATAAAACAAGCAAATCAAAAAACAAAAAAGACCAAAATACTTTTTATCAAATTAATGCTTCTTTATCTGAGAATATTAATACTATTAAAATAGCTTACAATAGTGCAGGGCGTTTTGTACTTGCTACAAATGTATTAGACGAAGAATCTCTTATCCCGAATGAAATGCTTTCTGAATATAAAGCACAGCAAAGCTGCGAGAGAGGATTTGGATTTATTAAAGACCCTCTATTTTTTGCTGATAGTATTTTTCTTAAATCTCCGGAAAGAATTCAAGCTATGGCTATGATAATGGGATTGTGTTTATTAGTATATACTTTGGCTCAAAGACAAATCAGAAAAGCTTTATCTGCATCTAAATCAACTATTAAAAATCAATTGGGTAAAGCTATAAATAATCCGACCATGCGATTGATATTTCAACGTTTTCAATCTATACATTTAGTTACATATAATGATGAAATATCAATATCAAATTGGACTTCAGAAAGAGAATATATTTTAAGTTTTTTACCAGATAAATGTCGTTACTATTATAAATGTTGAAGTAGAACCACAATAATTTATTTGTAATAAAGACTATTTCTTTTAATTAATAGTCATAAATTATAGTAACTTTTTATTGTTTAAATATAAGTATTAAAATGACATCGCAGGAATAACTATAGATTTTTATCTATGATTTTAGCCTCTAAACTTATTGCTTTTTGTTGAGAATATAAATTTTATGTAAGGTAAGCCAATAATATGACTGCTAATACGAAAAGTATATTTTTACTCTACGAACATAAGAAATTCTCAGTAAAAACCCCTCTGTGACAGTTGGGGTGCGGAATGTGGGTTCTAAATGTGTTCCATCGAATCCAGCTTTTTTCAAAGTTCATTCGGGCTTTTCCCAGCGCAAGGTCGTTCATGGTATCGAGTTGGAGCATTTGCAACTGGTTATTCAATGGCACATTGATGGTGAATGTGGGCAATTGAACGCCGAGCAAATAAATAGCCGCAGCAATACTAACGAGAAGGCGATTAACGCCATCGAACTGAACAATGCCTAGCAAGGTTGCAGTTACCAACCCCAAAATCGATCCAAGCCACACCAAAACGAAAATCGGCTGCTGCTGCTGAATCACGCGGTCGATGACTTTGAAAGTAAACAGGAAATCGCGGTCATTTAGGCTTCTAATTCCCGGCATTACAACAATGGCGAAAGCGAGTACAAATCCTGCAACCAGAGAACAGAGTAGCGTTGTCAGTGTTAATGTAATTTGAAGCAGATCCATGACTTATCAGTAGTGGTAAATTATGCCGATTCAGTTAATAATCCCAGATGTTGGTGGAGTGGGCAGTGCGATTGACCTGCCCTTCTTCGTCAAAACAGTGCGAGGGAGCAACGCACGGTTCATTAAACAGTTAATGTAGCTTCCTTCCATATACCTGTGGCAGCAACCAAAGAAGCATAATCAGCAAAATCTTTAGGTTGTCGTCCCAAGGCACGCTGAATCCCATCGGTAAGGTGGGCGTTGCGCCCATCCAGCACGGTGTTAAATAGATAATCCAACATCCAAACCACCTCTTTAGGGGCACCGGATTCTTTGACACCACCTACAAACGCTTCATGGGGAACTTGAACATAAGCAATAGAGCGACCAGTGGCATTTGATAGCTCAATGGCAATGTCGGCAAAGGTCATTAGGCGGGGACCGGTGACTTCGTATACTTCTCCGGCATGACCGGGTTCTGTGAGAGCCGCGACGACGACAGAGGCGATGTCATCCACATCGACAAAAGGTTCTGGGATGTCGCCTGCCGGGAGCGTAATTTGACCTGCCATGACCATATCGAGAAATGCCCCCTCCGAGAAGTTTTGATTGAACCAACTGGCTCGGACGATGGTCCAGTCAACGCCACTGTCCTGAACGATTCTTTCGCAGGCTTGCGCCTCGGCTTCGCCCCGCCCTGACAGGAGAACCAAACGCTTAACGCCATGACGTTTGGCTTTATCGACAAAGACCTGAATGGCATCGGTTGCACCGGGCATGGCAAGGTCTGGGGCGTAGTTGATGTAGACGGCTTCAACATCGATAAGACAAGCATCCCAACCTGCTTCATGGTGCCAATCAAACGCTGGAAAAGCAGAGCGTGAACCCTTCCGGGTCGGCAGACCTTTCGCTTCCAGAGCAGCGACAATCCGGCGACCAGTTTTACCAGTACTGCCGAGGACAAGAGTTAGTCCGTTTTGGTTTTGGGTTTGATTTTGAATGGTATTCATGACTTGTGTTCCTGTGAGGGAGTGAACTGTAAGCCAAATATAAAGGGTTTGCCCGCTTTATTTCTTGACAGCAAGAGGCGAAATTTTGACTTTGCGCGCCAATTTCACAATTCCTCTGTAAAAAATGAGAAATCTGCCCCTGTGTTTTAGAAATACGTCGGTCAACTTAAATTCGATTAGACTTGGGGATTGAGACGGAACGAGCGAGGTGTCTGCCCAGCCCAGCGCTTAAATGCTCGCGTGAAAGCACTTTGCTCAGAGAAACCGGTCATGAAAGCTACTTCCGCTAGGGAATAGTCAGTTTGCTGTAAAAGCTGTTCGGCTAATTGACGGCGTGACTCATCCACCAAATTTTGAAACGAATAGCCCTGCTCCGACAGCCGACGTTGCAATGTTCGACCGCTCATATCGAAGTGCCTTGCTACATTACTAATGGTGGGTACTCCCTCACTCAAGCATCGAGAAACATAAATGCGAACCCGTTGTTCGAGCGAGTTGGGGTCTGCTAACTTAGTCAGTTCAGCTTCAAGATGGGTATCGAAAAATTTGGAAATGCTTTCATCGCCGAGATGATTCGGTGTTTGCAGTGATTCATGGGATACAAGTAGCGCGTCTCTATCCGAGTCAAAATGAATCGGACAGTTAAAATAAGCTTTATGATTTTCAATGGCTTTTGGCGCTGGATGCTTGAAATAAACAGCTAGCGGTTTAAACGGCTTTGTGGAAATTTGCCGACTGATTGAAACGATGCTGGCGATTGTAGCCTCATTGGAAAGCCGCAGACCCAAGTGTCGCTCACCTGTTCGATGCAGGTGCATGAATGCACCTTGGTCTGCTCTCTCAACTTCATAGGTCGAAACGCTAGTCAAAACTCTGGCATAGCGTTCCGAACGCTCATAAGAACCGAGAAGATTCGTG
This sequence comes from Calothrix parasitica NIES-267, assembly GCF_002368095.1. Classification (GTDB taxonomy): domain Bacteria; phylum Cyanobacteriota; class Cyanobacteriia; order Cyanobacteriales; family Nostocaceae; genus Rivularia; species Rivularia parasitica. Next base: position 90,847 of record NZ_AP018228.1, read on the forward strand.
GCTGACTTCCAGGCTAGACCAAAAGCCCCATAATCATCACAGCGCATCGCTGCCCCTGCTCTTAGTGGCAAGGTCGTACCATTGTTTTCGATTGCTGCAATTCTTTCTAAAAAGGCGTAGTATGCCGTATCAGAAACCATTTTTGAAGGGTCAACTGGTTTTTCTGGCTCGATACCGACTGAACGCAGCAGGTCGTCTTTGTCGATGCCTTCTTCGACTACTCCAACGACTTTCCTAACAAATAATGAGGTGATTTGTCCCATTCAATGCAAGTACTTTTTCGCCACAACGTCCTGGTTATCGGTGAGAGGTGGTTTATTAATTTTAACCTTTTACTGACGTAACAAGAAAAAAAATCGGCAGGCTTCCCATTTTTTTTACAGGGTAATTGTGACCGTGTAACAACGCCCTTTGAAATTGATGGAACAGTTGCAAGACTAGCCATTTGGCTTAAACATTATTCATAAAAAACATCAGCATTCCCGTTCTCTAAAATGTATCTTTTAATTAACGTGTGGCAGGTTGATGCAATTTCATCCACATACTGTTGCAAGTTGCTGAATTGTTGAAATAGCCCCAGCTTTCGTCCGCATTATATTTTTGATTGTTGTAACGAATCAACGAGTAACTAAGTGCATTTTTGACAAAAATTCAGGTGAAATGTATTTAACGGAACAAAATATGTTTAGCTCGCAAACTATAATTATATGCTGAGTGAAATCCAAGAAGTACAAGTAATTGAAGATAATGGCGGCGATGAAAGTACATTTTTGATACTCGTGTCAGGCGAGAAAGTTTATCTAGATATTTCATCCAATCATCACCATAAAATAGCTCAAGCTGTCAATCAATTTCTTAACATAAAATCTTGATTTAACACAAACGAGGATAGTAGATATTAAGCATGACTTCCAGAAATGCCTACTTTACCTAATTAGAGACGAAACGAGTGTAATGGGTGTGGAGGGCTACGGTATTTTGAATTTCTACTTAATTCTTACTTTCGGTTTACTGAATATAACTCTTTAACGGATTGGCGGCTAAGAACAATGAGCGTAAAGACTCCAAGAATTGTGCCAAATGGCGTAAAAACGCATAGAAAACAAGCTATTACAAAAGAAAACCAATATCTTTTGTGAAGTTTGAGAAATCTCCCTGATAAAATAGTAGCAATACCAATAGCTTTTCCTAAGATAAATCCTGCGACACCCACAACAGCAAAATAATATTTAAAATCTGGAGGGAATAACTGCTGTGATGATTCTATTGCAGAAAAGTCCATTACATGAATAAAAACGATTACATTAATGAGTTGAGCCAGGGAAAAGAAAATAAGAATTCCTCCGACTACATAATGAAATGTTGACAATAATTTTAGGTTTTTTAGATCTGTATTGCTATTCATTTGATTGAGGTTAAATTTCAATTAAGGGAAGGTATTTATATACTTTCACCTGTAATAATGTTGAGAAATTGTGTTCTAAAATAATGAATTCTCGCGGCAGCACAAAAGGTCAAGCTTGAGAATGAAATAGCCGTGAAAATAACCAGCTATATATTTAACTTCTCATATATTGCTAAAAATATTAAAGTATTCTCAATACATTCAAAAATAAAAAAATATTACTTAAATATAACTTGTAAATTTAACTGTTTACTCCTGCAACTTACCATCTTCCATATGAACAATACGGTCTGCAATATCTAGAATTCGGTTGTCATGGGTGACGAGCACAAGTATAAAACAGCATCGCCCGTAAATCGTATTACAGCAACCAATCACCTCTACTGATTTTATAGCAAACGCCATATTGATTAGGAGTTACGTAAAAATCAGTTGGTCAACCGGGGTGCAGCGCCCTTCCTAGGCACTTGCCCTGAACGCATATATAAGTTTTGCTGACACAACTACAATTGCAGACATAGGTCATCAGAACTTAAATCACATAATTATCCTGCAAGAATATGACTATGTGCCAGTTTGTCTATGTAATTTTGTAGCATGGCAAAAAGTAAGGTAAAAATAAGAATAGCATCTGGCACAATGTGTAATATTTAATCTGTAGAATATAGCGTACACAGGATATAGAAGATTTTATAACCAAACCTCTGCTTAGCACAAGCTATACAGAGTTTTCCTTCCTAACCTATGCCGCGCACATCACTTACACGAAATTGGCTCCTGCATGAGTAAAGTGCTTACTGAGTGGAGGTTTAGACACTTGTAGTATTGTACCTCGCTTTTTGCTCAGTTTTGGTTTTAGAGTAAATTTTGTATATAAATAATTAGTATGCAAATTATATATAAGAATAAAGTCTGCAATTAAATAATAAATGCACTAATTATGTAAACGGAATAATTTATTTATGAGGTTACTACTGCCTACTGCCTACTTTCCAATGTCCTTCATGATTTTTTCTTCAGTACAGGAGTCAAATGTTCTGGAATTCCATCTAGTTGAATAACGTTGCAACCAAGCTTATAAGCAAATTCAACGGATTCTCCAGCCCCAAGGGCATTGTAAAACCCTATTGCAAATTTAATTGCGGCTTCATCGCCAATTGCTTGATTCATGCCAATTACGTAGGGGATATATTTGGCGATCACAATAGCTTGAGCTTCTGAATAACAAGCGTTAAGAACAACACATTCAACTGTGGTAGAAAATAACTCGAACAGTGTAGCCAGTGCTTCTGTATCTACTAATTTCAACTTAGAGGCTTCATCTTCCAGGGCTAAACCATCATCTCCTGAACCATGACCACTAAAATGGACGATTTTGGGTTTGAAGTCTAACAATGCTTGGTAAACGTCCTGAACGCGAATAGCCCAACGTTGTTTGAGGTCGAATAGTTCCCGTTTTTTAGCTCGTTGCAATCCCGCGTCAATTTCTCGTACTTCTTCATCTAATCGCAATTGTGGGGTGTTTTTGGGATTAGATGCCAGAATTAAAATAGTTTTTACCGCAGAGTTGTTGGCTTCTGTTTCATTCTGCTTTTGTTCTTGAGCATTATTGGTGATGTTACCACCAATTTTTTCAGCATTTACTGTATCCGCATTGACTAAACCGCCACCCAATTGAGCGCCGTTTAAGTCAAAATTTGATTCTTTTTTAGAGGCTTCTGGCATAATACTATCCCCTTGATTACTATAAGTTTCAATATAAAAACTAGGACGCTCAAACGCCGTCTTTATCATATTTTCTAATCGACTAATTTGAGATTCTTTTTCTGTTATTAATGCTTTGAAGTCTTTCTCTGCTAATGATTTTAACTGATTATAGTTTATAAAATATTCTTTACTTAACTCAGATTTATTAGCTGTTGTTGCTGTTTTAGCACGAATCAATATTTTATCCTCGCCTCGTCTTTCTATGGCTACGATTTCAAGTTCTGAATTTGGATTATTTTCAGCTAATTCTTTAAATGCAGTGGCAATAGCACGGGGGTCAACATCTTGGTTATGATAAAGGTCAAGGGTGTCAAATATTGGTTGAATAAAGTCACCAAATTCCCCGTCTGCAAATACTTCTACATTGTTATCCGGTTTGCGTAGAGGATTGCGATTTTCTTTCGTAGGAAAACGCATATAAACGTACTCACATTTCACCCCACGAAAGTTAGTTTCATGAGTAATATTCCAATCTTCAATAAATGCTCCGGTGAGGGTTGCTCCGGTAAAATCGGTATTATCTAATTGTGTTTGGACTAAATTAGCTCTGGATAAATTAGCATCTTGTAAACAAGCTTCGCTTAAATCTGTACCGATGAAACTACTATCTACTAAATTTGCTCCGCGCAAATTAATTCCTCGCAAATCTTCACGGTCAAAATTTTTCTCCTGTCCATTCCCTGTAACTATTAACTGACGCAATTCGGTATGTTTTAAGTAGGTATTACCCGGACGTACAAAATCAAGTTTTTTCACCTTTTGGAAACAAGTGCGAGTCAGAGTCGCGCTTCTAAAATCGGAATTCTTAAGATTTGCAAGGGAAAAATTTACATCAGTTAAATCGGCACTGCGAAAGCTCGTACCGCCAAACGCCGCAAAAGCAACGGCAGAATTACGTATGATGGTGTGCTTTTTATCTCCTTTGATTGCTCGCCAACCAATATAACCCACATTCCGCACCCCAACTGTCACAGAGGGGTTTTTACTGAGAATTTCTTATGTTCGTAGAGTAAAAATATACTTTTCGTATTAGCAGTCATATTATTGGCTTACCTTACATAAAATTTATATTCTCAACAAAAAGCAATAAGTTTAGAGGCTAAAATCATAGATAAAAATCTATAGTTATTCCTGCGATGTCATTTTAATACTTATATTTAAACAATAAAAAGTTACTATAATTTATGACTATTAATTAAAAGAAATAGTCTTTATTACAAATAAATTATTGTGGTTCTACTTCAACATTTATAATAGTAACGACATTTATCTGGTAAAAAACTTAAAATATATTCTCTTTCTGAAGTCCAATTTGATATTGATATTTCATCATTATATGTAACTAAATGTATAGATTGAAAACGTTGAAATATCAATCGCATGGTCGGATTATTTATAGCTTTACCCAATTGATTTTTAATAGTTGATTTAGATGCAGATAAAGCTTTTCTGATTTGTCTTTGAGCCAAAGTATATACTAATAAACACAATCCCATTATCATAGCCATAGCTTGAATTCTTTCCGGAGATTTAAGAAAAATACTATCAGCAAAAAATAGAGGGTCTTTAATAAATCCAAATCCTCTCTCGCAGCTTTGCTGTGCTTTATATTCAGAAAGCATTTCATTCGGGATAAGAGATTCTTCGTCTAATACATTTGTAGTATCCGCTCGGTAAATCGGGGTAGAAATAAAAAATCAGAATGTAAATTGGTACACACCGCGTTATAAAATATGAGGCATGACGCAAAAATCCGAAGCTGAGAACTTAGTATCTTCATTGCTGCAAACCATCGACACCAGAGAGATTGCAGATGAGTCAATGCGTCGGACAGTAGAAATATTACTCAATTTGATAGAGCAGCAACAATTAGAAATAAAAGAGCTACGAGAAGAAAACCAAAAACTGCGGGACGAAAACAACCGTCTTAAGGGTGAAGAAGGTAAACCAGATATAAAAGCTAATAAGAAGAAAGGGTTTAAAAACGACCACTCGTCAGAAAAAGAGCGAAAAACCCCAGCAGAACATCATAAAAGAAGTAAAAACGAGACTGTAAAAATAGATCGAGAAGAGATAGTTACTTACCCGAAAGAAAAATTACCAGCAGATGCAGAATTTAAAGGTTACGAAGAAGTAATAATTCAAGACATTCTGCTTAAAACAGATAACGTGTTATTCCGCAAGCAAAAATATTACTCACCCCAAACAGGAAAAACTTATTTAGCGTCTCTACCAGATGGTTACGATGGAGAATTTGGTCCGGGAATAAAAGCTTTAGTAATGAGTCTGTATTACGGCGGAAATATGACCCAAGGTAAACTTCTGGAATTTTTGGAAGATATTGGGATTTCAATGAGTGCAGGATATTTATCGAATTTATTAATAAAAAATCAAGAAGTTTTTGTTACAGAGTATCAACAAGTATATGAGTCGGGTTTAGCAAGTAGTCCTTGGCAGCATTTTGACCAAACAGGTGCGCGTGTGAGGGGAGTGAACCATACAACAAATGTAATTTGCAACCCTTTGTATACAATCTACCAGACGACCCGAAACAAAGACCGTTTGACTGTGTTGAAAGTATTACAAAACACGACTGAACTTGAGCTTATTCTTAACTCCTTAACATATGAGCTTTTAGAAACTTTTAGTGTACCAGCCAAGTGGATTAATCAACTCAAATTATTACCTCAACAAAAAGTTTTTACCGAAACTGAGTTTAATTTTTTAATTGATAAATATTTGTGTAAACTAGGGGGACAGCATCGTTCCCGCATATATGAATCGGCAGCAATTGCCTTTTATCATCAGCAATCTAATACTCCCGTAATCAAAACCAAAGCGGTGTGATGATGCTCCACAGTTCAAGCTAATAACTTCGGACTTAGCTCTTTGTTGGGTACATGAAGGACGACATTACAAGAAGCTAACTCCCTTGGTGGCTTACCACCAAAAACTTTTGGATGATTTTCTGGAAAGATTCTGGAATTATTACCGAAAATTGTTAGCTTACCGAGATTCCCCGAGTTCTGAAAAAGCTAATCAATTAGAACTGGAATTTTGGACACTTTTTACTGAAAAAACTGGTTACGAGCAGTTAGATGAGCGAAAACGATTAACTGCTTTAAAAGTAGACAAGTTGCTTCTTGTCTTAGAGCATCCAGAATTACCATTACACAACAACCCTGCGGAGTTAGCTGCCAGAACTATGGTGCAGCGGCGTAACATTAGTTACGCTACCCAGACAGAACAAGGGACAAAAGCATGGGATATTTTTATGTCTCTTGTTGACACTACTCGTAAGTTGGGTATCAGCTTTTTTGAGTATATTCGCGACCGCATTTCCCAATTTGAAAATATTCCACCTTTGAAGACAATTATTCGGCAGAAATCTTCTTCTAATCCCTTTGGTTGCTCATGGGTGGCTCAATAACACCCTTGATTGTAAAAAACCCGTAACATGAGTTAACCACATCTATTTATATTTGGCTATTTTTTCATAGTTTTTATAAACAATTGAAACTTTTTTAGTGGTTTTTATAGTATATTTACCTTGTTTATTTGCAATTTCCGACATTAATCAATTTCTTGGTTTTTGATTATTTTTATTTATTTGTTGCCCTGAACGAAGATCCAGCAACTGGGGAAGATTTGGCGGCGACAGCGGAGTGCCAGGTGGGGGCACTGCTATTTTCTGTTCCAATGCAAAATCTATCTGCCCCTACCTGGTACCGTCAAATCAGCGTAGCGGTTCCCCAGTTGCGCCGCTGCTTTTTTATGATTGCAGTTGACATTCAAGACAGCCGATACCCCGAAATTTTGAGGGGATACCATTTGTAGCAAGTACAAAACGCCCTGCACTATTGTAAGCTATTTTAATAGTATTAATATTCTCAGATAAAGAAGCATTAATTTGATAAAAAGTATTTTGGTCTTTTTTGTTTTTTGATTTGCTTGTTTTATATTCTACGTTATTAATTTGATGATATTTTAACTGTTTATTCAAACTATCTACTGATTTAACCGCCTCTTGGTAAGAATCGAATTTTAAGCTAAGTAGTTTTTTGAGTTTATTTGATGCATTGATTTTTGACTTAGATATTCTTTTTTCTAATTGTTTTATATCAGATTTTTTACGTTCAGAACTTTCTATGACTAACCACCGTTGCTCAATGCCACCATAGTTTACTGTTCTAGAACAATAATAATATCCTGGTAAAGAACTATTAGTAAAATCAGTGGATAGTAATGTTGATACTAGTTCTTTCGCTATTCCTATAGTTAGAGGTACTCTGCACAACCATTTCATACCAGATAATAGACTGATATTTTTTGCGTTGTATAAAGCTGCGTCTGCAACCATTAAATCATCATTGTCTTTTAATTTTTCTTTGTATCTTGAAAAGATTTTTGGGAAATTTGACGAATCTGATTTATTCCCAGATGCGGCTTCAAAAAACATTGGGATATCTCCATCTCCGGAGGATATTAATTCTATAATAAATTGTTTTAAATCTGGTCTATGGTCACGAGAATAACCATATGTAATTTCAATCGCTTGTGGTACTTTGATTACATCCTCTGCATTTATACTAAGAATAACATCTGGTAAACTATTATTATATTCACCATGCAAATGCAGTGAACTTGAATCAAGATGTGATGATTTTGAACTAATATCAAATTGTTTTTTCACATTTATACTGATAGCTAAAAATATTTCCGTTAAACCTTTTAGAAATAGTTTATCCATAACTCTACCTAACTTGTGTTCATTTAAATACTCTGCTTTTACTCCTTCCCCTATTAAGTATTCACATGGCTTATCTTTAAAAAAATCTGGAAACATATATAAAGGACTGCTTATAAAACCCAATCCATTTAATATCATTGCTTTCACTACTTGCCCTGCATTTATTTTTTCTCCTGGCTCTTCCCCACAATACTCGTTAATAATTTCTACCAAGCCTATAGAATCTACTATTCCTGCGACTATACCTAAATGGTCAATATTTTTTATTTCAATTTCTGATTTATTAAACATGACAACAAATGGGAATAACATCTGTTTAAATTTTTGCATTTTTTTACCAAAAAATTCTTTATAACAAGAATTTTGTTTGAGCATGTCATAAATATTCCAACCGTTATACTTTGAACATTACTAAGCCTAAATATTCAAATATTATTAAGTATATTTACGTGTCTATTGAGTAAATTCAAATTATTTCGGAGATGAGTGAATAGAGATGTTGTTTATTTTTATTGTCCGGAAAAACAAATTAATTATCAATAATTATTTTGTGTGTGTAAACCCCAAAAACAGAACAAATCTATAGCCTGCATGAAAAAAAGATAATAATATTAGTGGTGATTTGTTGTTTTTGGGGTTCCCCCCGAGTCTTGAAATGGTTCCCGAATCTTCTGGGAAAACAGATTACTTCTTCCAGTAAAAGATTATTTTACGTAATCAAAAATAATACCGGACTGGCTAATTTTAGAGTCTGAAGGGAGTAACTCTACTAAATGCAAATCTTTCTTATTAAACCTATAAAGAATCATTTGCCTAATAGTTCTTTAGTACTATATACAGGCTAACTTTTCAGTACTTATGAACTTGTGACAGTTGGGGTGCGGAATGTGGGATATAAGCACTTACCACAACTCCGGTGAAGGCGAAGGCTATGGCTACAGCGAAGGCAAAGGCTCTGGCTGTGATTAGGGTAAATCCTCCAGCTACGACTACATTGAGTCCTCCGGCTACGGCTACGGTGACTCCTCTGGCTACGACGAAGGCTCCGGTTACGGCTACGGCGAAGATGAAAGCCACGGTAAAGGCAAAGGCAAAGGGTCCGGCAATGCTGAAGGCGAAGGCTATGGCTACGGCAAAAGCGAAGACAAATGCATCGGCTGCAACCAAAGCTGCGGCTAGGGCGAAAGCGAAGACAAGTGCTACGGCTAAGGCTAAGTTAAAGTTTCCGACTACAGCAAAGGTTACGACTAATCCTACAGCTACGGCTACGATGAAGGCTACAACGAACGCTTCTAAAGAAGCTTGTATTCCTTGGAGGATTATAATGAAAAACGAGATAGGGAATAAAATTATCACAGCCCAGCCTGAAGCTTGATTTGCTAAATTTGAACTGTCAAAGATTAATGATGCATATGCACCAGTAAGAGAAAAGAAAAATCCCGATACCCCTGTAATCAGACAAGAAACAAGTATCAGAGAAATAGCTTGATACTTTTGCAACCCAGCCTTAGCATGACTAAAGTTTGCACCTGTTAAAATTGCATCAGTAAAATTTGTGCCGCGAATATCTGCATAACTAAAATTTGCACCTTTTAGGTTTTGACCTTTAAAAGAGCGTCCGCGAAGATTTTGACCGGAATAGTCGGCTATCATTAATAGATGTGAATAGAAATATACATCATTATATTCTCATCACTGAAAGTTCAGACAACCGATGCTGTACAGAAGTCACGAACGGTGACGCACGTAAAAATACTACATCAATTCATTACATCGCTTTTTCTTCCTACAAATAAGCAATTACAATTAGTTCATATTATTGCGAAGATATTCAAGATTGTTTCGGGTGGTAATAGTGTTGGGATGCTCTATTCCTAGTTGTTGCTCACAAAAAGCCAAAGCTTTTTGATAGAGTGTTTCCGCTTCCGTATACCGTTCTTGGTGACAGTAGAGTGTTGCCAAATTGCTATAACTGGTTGCTACCGAGGGATGTTCTTCTCCCAGCAACCTTTGTGTTAGTTCTAATGCTTTTTTATATAGTGTTTCCGCTTCCGTATACCGTCTTTGGTGACGGTAGAGTGTTGCCAAATTGTTATAGATAGTTGCCACCGAGGGATGTTCTTCTCCTAGCAACCGTTGCCTTAGTTCCAAAGCTTTTTCATACAAGGGTTCCGCTTCGGTGTACCGCCCTTGGGAAAAGTAGAGTCCTGCTAGATTGCTATAAATGGTTGCGACATAGGGATGTTCTTCTCCCAGCAACCGTTGCATTAGTTCTAATGCTTGTTTGTACAGTGTTTCCGCTTCGGTGTACCGTCTTTGGGAAAAGTAGAGTTCTGCTAGATTGTTATAACTTTCAGCGACATAGAAATGTTCTTCTCCCAGCAACCGTTGCCTTACTTCTAATGCTTTTTTATACAGTGGTTCCGCTTCGGTGTACCATCCTTGGGCAAAGTAGAGTGTTGCCAGATTGTTATAACTGGTAGCGACATCCGGGTGTTCTTCTCCCAGTAACAGTTGTCTTAGTTCTAATGCTTTTTTATACAGTGGTTCCGCTTCGGTGTACCATCCTTGGGCAAAGTAGAGTGTTGCCAGATCATTATAACTGGTTGCGACATCCGGGTGTTCTTCTCCCAGTAACAGTTGTCTTAGTTCTAATGCTTTTTTATACAGTGGTTCCGCTTCCGTGTACCGTCCTTGGGATTCGTAGAGTCCTGCCAGATTGTTATAACTGGTAGCGACATCCGGATGTTCTTCTCCCAGCAGCCTTATGTTTAGTTCTAATGCTTGTTTGCAAAGTGGTTCCGCTTCGGTATATCGTCCTTGGTGACAGTAGAGTTCTGCCAAACTGATATAACTGGTAGCTACGTTGGGATGTTCTTCTCCCAGCAGCCTTATGTTTAGTTCTAATGCTTGTTTGTACAGTCGTTCTGCTTCCGTGTACCGTCCTTGGAAAAAGTATAGGAGAGCCAAATTGATATAACTGGTAGCGACATCCGGATGTTCTTCTCCCAGCAGCCTTATGTTTAGTTCTAATGCTTGTTTGCACAGTGGTTCCGCTTCTGTATACCGTCCTTGGCGACAGTAGAGTGTTGCCAGATTGCTATAACTGGTTGCGACATCCGGATATTTTTCTCCCAACAAAGGTTGCATTGTACTTATTGCTTTTTTATACAGTACCTCCGCTTCTGTGTACCGTCCTTGGGAAAAGTATAAGAGAGCTAGATTGTTATAACTGGAAGCGATATTCGGATGTTCATCTCCCAGCACCCTTATGTTTAGTTCTAATGCTTTTTGATACAGAGGTTCTGCTTCGGTGTACCGTCCTTGGAAAAAGTATAGGAGAGCCAAATTGTTATAACTGGTTGCCACCGAGGGATGTTCATCTCCCAAGCGGGCTTGTAGCGTTGATACGCACTGATGGCTCCAAGGTTCTGCCAATGCATACAACCCTTGACCTTGATAAAATCTAGCGATTCCCACAAAAGCCCAATATAAATCTTCATCCTTCACTACAGTAATCAAATTTTCTGCGACTTCTTTTAAATGGGGTATAGCATCACTTACTGACTCAATATCTGAAAGGATAGGAGTATTAGGAATTTGTTGAGCAATCGATAGCATTTCTCCAACAAAAGTCTTTTTCTGTTGTTCCGCAACAGCTAATTTTTCTTGCTTGTTTCTGAAGAATTCTTGAATTAATTGATGGAATTGATAAGTATGTTCACCTTCTACCAAATGCAAACTTTCTAATTCAATTCTTGCATCTTCTAATTCTTCTATAGTGTCTTCCGATTCTTCAGAATCTTGCTCAACTGCCGTATTCTCAACTAATGACCAGGGAATAGGAGCCAACGCAAATAAACTTAATAAACAACCCAACTCTTGAGCAGATTCACTTAACTCTTCCCAACTCAATTTAAAGGCTGCTGCTACTCCATTTTTTATATCTGAAGTCCAAGTGGGGTCGTTTTCTTTGACCACCAAGGAACCATGACCTAGCCCTTTCTTCTCCAAACGTTGCAAGATTTCAGTCAAACTTATTTTACGTTTTTTGATATAAAAACCTACTAATTGTAACGCTAGCGGTAAATTACCTAAACGCTGACAGAGTTCTTTGGCTTTTTCTAATTCTTTGTTTACCTTCTCCTCACCAACTAATTGAGTTAAAAGTTCTAATGCATCTGTTTCTTGTAAAACTCCTAAATATAAAGAAGCAGCCAAATCTAATTTTAGTCTGGTGGTAATTACTACTTTAAATTGGGATGGTTGAGGGGGTAGATAAGGTTTGATATCACCGTAATTTGTGACATCATCCAGAACTATCAGCGTATTTCCTTCATGCCAGCGTTTCCAACACCAACTAACTCGTTCGGGCAACTCCAAGTCATCCGGTGGATTTAAACCCAAATCTGTACGAGCAAAATTTATTACTTGTAAACCAATATCTTGTTCTCTGGCTTGTAACCAGCAGATACCACCAGAATAATTCTGTAGTTGTAAATGCAATAGTGAGTACTGAATAGCTAATTCTGTTTTGCCAACTCCTCCCATACCTTCCACCGCAGCAATTACCACCTCATCATTGCGCTGCAACTGTTGATGAAGAAGTTCTAAATTTCTTTCTCGTCCTACAAACTTATCTGTGCTGCTGTTAGGGATATTTTGGGGAAAACCTGTTGGTTTGGGAATTTTATCTAAATTGTTTATGGTTTCGTAAATTTCGGTAATCTTTTGAATTGTGACATTACCTCGTACATTCTCAAAATAATTACCTTTTTTTATTGTGATATTGCGATTTTCATTGTCTTCGTTTTTTGATTTCCTATCTATTAAATCTGGGTTAAGTAAACTTTTAGAAATATCTCTAATCTTTATTTGTGGCGTTTGCGATTCAGGAATGCTTTTTAAACTGATTGCATTACAACCAAAATAAAAACTATCTTGATAATTTTTACCATTGGTTAAAGCATCATAAAAACCACTAGCAAACTCAATCGCAGCCTTATCTCCAATCTCCTCATCCATTCCAACTACACAATTAATATGTTGATGAATTGCTTTTGCTTGCACTTCGGTATAACAAGCATTCAACACAACACATTCAACATCATTTGTAAATAACTTAAATAAATCCGCCAAAGACTCGCTACTTACAAGTTGCTTTTGTCCGTTTTCATTCTCCAGTACTAAACCATCATCCCCCTCACCATGTCCGCAGAAGTGAATCATATTTGGCTTGTGGTATAGTACCGCACTACGCAAATCATCAACCCCTACAGCCCACTCGCTAATAATTTCAATCTCTTCTCGATATTTAGCTTGCCTGTGAGCTGCTTGGATTTCTGCCACTTCTTTATCCAAGCGCAATTTACTTGTATCTATGGGATTCGCTGCCAGAATCAATATTTTTTGTGGTTGAGTGGTTTTTCCCATAGGTATTTCAGCCCTGGAGAAATTCTTTGATGGACTCCTACATTTTAGGTTATTTTTAAAACATGAGGATTTTGAGAGGATTTAGTTTGTAAAAATTAAAACTTGGTATTAGGTGAAGAGTGTTTTTCTTCAAAGTCCAAAGGTTTTTATAATCCCGTAATTTTCGAGAGCAAAGAACAACCGCTGCTGTATTGTCACGGTTTACAGCACCACTTCCAAATCTACTACATCAATTAATTACCTAACTCAAAAACTATTCTCTTCAGTGTCAATGTTTTTCTGTGGAGATACTCATCAGTCTCGGGTATAGAAAATACCCGAAAAAAATCATGTAACTTCTAGTATTACAGCTTTATCTTATTTTTGCCTTACTTTGGATGATAAAGATGTACTTTAACTCTTAAGTTTCCGTTTAATTCACAAAAGGTTAGACATACAGCAATTAATGTAACATTATATACTTGCAATCTGGAGGAGCCTAACTTATATCTGAGTGTGTTTTAAGAAAAACATTATTACTTATACTCTTAAGCCAAGGTCTACCAGTGAAGCATATTATTGAATTTCCTTTGGATGATGGTGATTCCGTACTTATTGAAGTTGATGAAGCAGCATCAACAGATGACCGTATCTCTATTGGTGAGCAAGTATCACAAACAGCTCAACAAAGTTTTGAGTCTGCTTTGGAAAAGGTAAAACCTGTAGCTGACACGATTATGAGTAAGGTGCGTAATCTTAATGACCCTGCTGATGAGGTGGAAGTTCAATTTGGCATCAAGATGAGTGCTGAATTGGGAGCGGTTATTGCTTCTGGTAATGCTGAAGTCAATTACCAAATTAATTTGAAGTGGAAAAAGAATAAATAAATAGAATGGTCACACCTCTTGAATCATCTATTGTTAGGTTTTACTCGCAAGCGGGGAAAGTAATTGGTGCTGGCTTCTTGGTTTCAAAGAAGCACATTCTAACCTGCGCTCATGTGGTAAATTCGGCGTTAGCTAAAGCAGCAGGTGTTCAGGAGAAGCCTACCGTAGAAGTTGAGCTAGATTTTCCCAGGGTTTCGCCGGGGATACACGTTACAGCTAAAGTGATTTTCTGGCTACCTGTTAATCCCAATCAATCACAAGAAGATATTGCTTTATTGGAGTTGAGTAATTCTATCCCCGATACGGTTCAACCAGTTCAATTGATGACTTCAGATGATTTATGGGGACATTCTTTCCGAGCTTTGGGTTTTCCAGAAGGACAGTCTAATGGGGTTTGGGCGACTGGTAAGTTACGTGGAGAAGTTGCTAATGGTTGGGTTCAGATAGAAGATATTAAGGAAGTTGGTTATCGCTTAGAAAAAGGTTTCAGCGGTACGCCGGTATGGGATGATGACTTAGATGGTGTGGTGGGAATAGCTGTAGCTGCTGAAAATTATCGTCCTCAAGTAAAAGCAGCCTTTATTATTCCGACGAACCAATTAGTAAAAGCTTTAGAACAAGCATTACCATCATTGGGAAAACAAACAATACCACCTTGTCCTTACCAGGGTTTATTTGCTTTCCGTGAAGAAGATGTTAAGTTCTTTTTTGGACGAGAGGATTTTACTAAGAAACTGGTGAGAGAAATACGAAAAAAATGCCTAATAGCAGTGGTTGGGCGTTCTGGTAGTGGTAAATCATCAGTTGTTTTTGCTGGACTTATTCCTCAATTGCGCCAGGAGAAGAGCTTACTAGTCGTTAGTTTTAGACCAGAAAACCGTCCTTTGTACAATCTTGCTAAAGCTTTGATGCCTTTGTATGAGCCTCGCTGGCAGCAATTGAGTAGAAGTGACCAACAAAAGGAAATCAAAAAGCTTAACAATCAGTTCCAAGAAGATACGGATATCAAAACTTTATGGTATGTGATTGTAGCTGAAGGGGAGACGATACAGCCCGAAATGCTTGGTATGTAAAGCAGATAACATTTCATGGTAAAAAAGGATAGGTCTCTAATTTGCAACAAGACCTACCTATTGATAATGTTACCAATATCTTACCAAAAACACTTAAAAAGTCAATTGAATCTAGCAGAATATATTTTTCTAAAAATTCTGCTTCATCTGTTACAGTCAATTAAAAAAGTAAACTTAGAAAAGTTAGCGAATGCCCTACCTTTGCCTATTAAATTTGAAAGTAGAAGGAAAAGGTTACAAAGGTTTTTATCACTACCAAACCTAAAAATTGAAAAAATTTGGTTTCCAATTATCGAAGAGTTGTTAAGAACCTATTTTACGTCAGAAAAAATAGTTTACATAGCTATTGATAGAACAAATTGGTGCCGAATAAATTTGTTCATGGTCAGCATCATCTGGGATAAAAGAGCTTTTCCAGTATATTTCACCTTATTGCCCAAGTTAGGAAGCAGCAATGTCACTGAACAAAAAGATATTATTACAAAAGTTATGCCTCTTTTTAAGAATTATAAAGTGTGTGTTTTAGGAGCTGAAGGGGAGACGATACAGCCCGAAATGCTTGGTATGTAAAGCAGATAACATTTCATGGTAAAAAAGGATAGGTCTCTAATTTGCAACAAGACCTACCTATTGATAATGTTACCAATATCTTACCAAAAACACTTAAAAAGTCAATTGAATCTAGCAGAATATATTTTTCTAAAAATTCTGCTTCATCTGTTACAGTCAATTAAAAAAGTAAACTTAGAAAAGTTAGCGAATGCCCTACCTTTGCCTATTAAATTTGAAAGTAGAAGGAAAAGGTTACAAAGGTTTTTATCACTACCAAACCTAAAAATTGAAAAAATTTGGTTTCCAATTATCGAAGAGTTGTTAAGAACCTATTTTACGTCAGAAAAAATAGTTTACATAGCTATTGATAGAACAAATTGGTGCCGAATAAATTTGTTCATGGTCAGCATCATCTGGGATAAAAGAGCTTTTCCAGTATATTTCACCTTATTGCCCAAGTTAGGAAGCAGCAATGTCACTGAACAAAAAGATATTATTACAAAAGTTATGCCTCTTTTTAAGAATTATAAAGTGTGTGTTTTAGGAGATAGAGAATTTTGCTCTGTAAAATTAGCAAAGCACCTCCAGGACTTAGGTATATATTTTTGTTTACGTTTAAAAAAGAATGAATTTGTTGAATATCAAAAAGAAGTTTGGCTTGAATTACAGGAGTTGGGATTAGTTCCCGGAGTCTCCTTTTTTCTTAAAGGAACTAAAGTTACAAAGACTGGTGGTTTCTTGGGCTTTAATGTTGCTGGTAAATGGAAACGAAAAATAAACGGAATCGTACCTAAAGAAGCATGGTTTATTTTGACTAATTTCGATAGCTTAGAATCCGCGATTTCAGCTTATAAAAGAAGATTTGATATCGAAGAAATGTTCAGAGATTTTAAGAAGGGTGGTTATAATTTGGAAGATACTAATGTAAGAGGTGAACGTTTTATCTCTCTAGTTTTATTGATAGCAATTGCCTACACTGGAGCAACAATTCAAGGTCAACAAATTAAACGTAAGGGAGTACAAAGTTATGTGTCTCGGGTTAAAGAATATAACCGTTTAGAGCGAAGACATAGTAGTTTTTATGTTGGTTTATATGGTTTCAATTGGGTCAATCTTAAGGATGATTGCATAGATTTAGTAGTCACATTAATGAGATTAAATCCCAGTAAACGTAATTATTATAAAAAAGGTATTAACGCTATGAAGCTTATAGAATCTACATTTTAGCTGGTATCGTCGCCCCTTCAGGATTGTAGACATCTTGAAGGAACAGCTTGAAAACCAAGGTTTGCTGTTGGTGGTAGACCAATTTGAAGAATTATATACCCTTTGTCTAGAAGATAATAAACGTCAGCGATTCTTAGATTTATTATTAAACGTATTTAAAGAAGCACGTCAAAAACGAGATTTAGATTTTACTTTAGTTATTACTCTACGAGCAGATTTTTATAGTTACACTCTAACTTATCGTCCTTTTGTAGATGCCTTGCAGCATAATATAGCGTTTCCTGGTCTAGTGAAGTACAATAACTGGAATAAAACTGTGCATCTTCTCCTATAATAAAAATGAAAGCGTACTCCATAGATTTACGTCGAAAAATAGTTGATACATATAAAGCAGGTGGAATATCACAACGTCAGCTAGCGAAAAGATTTTGTGTGACTTTAAGTTTTATTGAAAAATTATTTAAGCAATACAAAGAAACAGGGAATATAGCCCCTAAAACAAGAACAAAACAAACTCCATCTAAACTAAACGAAGAACAATTGAAAGTTCTGAAAAAAATAGTAGAATCCAAAAATGATGCGACTTTATCAGAAATTCGTGAGCAACTGAAAGAGCATACTGGGACAACTATTGGGATTTCTACGGTAGATAGAATACTAAAAAAAATGAAAATTCGCTTTAAAAAAAACACTACATGCCGATGAAAAAGATACTGAAAGAGTTCAGTTATTGAGAGTTAAGTTCTGGCAGGAAATTAGTGGAATATCTGCTGAAAACCTTATATTCCTTGACGAAGCAGGAGCAAATTTATCTTTAATAAGACATCATGCTCGCGCACAAAAAGGTCAAAGAGCATACAGTTCTCGACCTCAAAAACGTAGCCAAAATATTTCTATGATTGGTGCAATAGGTCTAAATGGTTTAATCAGTCAATATAGTATTTTAGGTGCAACTGATGGTCTAACATTTGAAGCTTATATCTCTCAAAAGTTAGTACCAAAACTCTGGAAAGATGCTTATGTAATCATGGATAACTGCTCAATTCATAAAGGTAAACAAATTGAAAAATTGATTGAATCAACTGGAGCTAAATTAATTTATTTGCCACCTTACTCCCCTGATTTTTCGCCAATTGAAAATTGTTGGTCAAAGGTTAAAAACATACTGCGTTCTATTGGTGCTAGAAATTATCCAGATTTAGCAAAAGCCATTGATATTGCTTTTAGCCAAATCTCCTTAAAAGATATTTTTAATTGGTTTACCCATTGCTGTTACTGTACTTCACTAGATTGAGAAACGCTATAACCTAATGTTGGCACCGATGAATCATCAGGAGTTGCAAGATGTAATTGAAGAACCAGCAAAAATCTTGGGTGTCAAGTTTGAATCTGGTTTAGTTGAGCGAATTTTAGAAGCAGTAGAGAAGGAACCGGGAAATTTACCGTTATTGGAATTTGCTTTAAAACAGTTATGGGAGAAGCAACAAAATGGTTATATAACCCATCAAGCTTATGAGGAAATTGGTGGTGTAGAAAAAGCGCTGGCTGTTTATGCTGAGGAAGAATATGAAAAACTCAGCGAGGATGATAAGCAAAAAGCACAGCGGATGTTTATTCAATTAGTACGTCCGGGGGAAAAAACAGAAGACACCCGAAGGATTGCGACTCTTGTTGAAGTGGGAGATGATAACTGGAAGTTGGCAACACGTCTTGCTGATTCTCGGTTAGTAGTTACTGGACGAGATGAAACATCTGATATTCAAACTGTTGAAGTAGTCCATGAAGCTTTAATACAGGAATGGACAACCCTGCGCCAATGGATAAACGCAAACCGTGACTTCCGCATCTGGCAAGAACGACTCAAAGGACGGATGTATGAATGGGAAGATAATAATAAAGATGAAGGATCATTGTTAAGAGGATTACCCTTAGCAGAAGCAAAAGATTGGTTGCACAAACGCGGAGATGAACTGAGTAACAACGAGCGAAATTTCATTGAACAAAGTATAGCGCTACTCAAAAAAGAGCGGGAACAGCAACAACGAAGACGACGGTTTACTATTTTAGGACTGACTAGTTTCTTGGCAGTAGCTATGACTCTTGCTGGAATAATTGGGTATCAGTTGTGGCGTACAAGTATAGCTGAAACCAATGCTCGACTCCGCGCTCTTGCTGCAACTTCCGAAGCGCTTTTTAATTCGGACTTAAAGTATGATGCTTTGGCGAAAAGTATCAAGGCTGGGCAGCAATTAAAACAGGCAAACTGGGTGAATGTCGATACACGTATTCAAGTTATTGCGACATTGAGTCAAGTACTTTACGGACAAGACCATAAAGCGCCTACAACTCTCAAAAGTCATTCAAGCAAGTTTAATAACGTCAGCTTTAGTCCAGATGGTAAATCCATTGCTTCTGCATCTGCTGACAAAACAGTAAAACTGTGGGATGTCACCACTGGTAAGGAAATCAAAGCTCTCAAAGGTCATTTAGAGGAGGTTTATAGCGTAAGCTTTAGCCCAGATGGCAAAACCATTGCTTCTGCATCTTGGGACAAAACAGTAAAACTGTGGGATGTCAGCACTGGTAAACAAATCAAAACTCTCAAAGGTCATTCAAATTCGGTTTATAGCGTCAGCTTTAGCCCAGATGGTAAAACCATTGCTTCTGCATCTTATGACAAAACAGTAAAACTGTGGGATGTCACCACTGGTAAGCAAATCAAAACTTTCAAAGGTCATTCAAGCAGGGTTGATAGCGTCAGCTTTAGTCCAGATGGTAAAACCATTGCTTCTGCATCTTATGACAAAACAGTAAAACTGTGGGATGTCAACACTGGTAAGCAAATCAAAACTCTCCAAGGTCATTCAGATTGGGTTTTTAGCGTCAGTTTCAGCCCAGATGGTAAATCCATTGCTTCTGCGTCAGATGACAAAACTTCAAGGGGTGACAAGCACCCCGAGACCTTACTCAGTCAAGGGTTTTGAAATTTAAGTTCCGAAAAAAAACCTGATAATGATAATCATTCTGTATATACTGAGCGGGTGGTCGCACTGCGACCACCCGCTCAGTATTTGATTTTAAAAACTGTCAATTGATTTATCTTTGATAAGAGATAATTTTATGGTAAAAAAATATCGGTCAAAATTTGGAAATTTGCACCGATAAGATGAAAATAATAACATTGTATGAATCGTATTTTAAGCAATCACTGACAAAAGCTCAATATAAAACTTTAGAAATGTTAATTTGGTTGCTCACAGTTCAAAAAACTGTAAGAATAGAGAGGTTAGCGGCTTGTTTTCCCTTACCTATAAAATATGAAAGTCGTCGAAGACATATTCAAAGGTTCTTAATGTTATTCAGCTTTAGTTTACCTTTGTTTTGGTTTCCGATAGTTGAACAAATAATTCAACAAGAATTTAAATCAAAAACTCGTTTAATAATAACTTTGGACAGAACTCAATGGAAAGAAAATAATGTCTTAGTCATAGCTGTAATTTATAAAAAGAGAGCTATACCAATATATTGGAAACTTTTAGAGAAAGAAGGTAGTACGAATTTAAGAGAGCAACAAGCTATAATTAGACCAATTTTGCGTTTATTTAAAAACTACGAATTAGTATTTTTAGGGGATAGGGAGTTTCATGGCATAGAGTTGTCTTATTGGCTAAAAATTCAAAAACTACCTCGAAAAATATATTTTATTTTTCGTCAGAAGCAGACTACACACTTTAAAAAGCATAAAGGAGAATATCATAAATTAGCGGACTTAGGAGTAAGGCCAGGAACTAAGATTTTCTTTTCAAATATTTATATGACTAAAAATAAAGGGTTTGGTCGTTTTAATTTAGCAGCATATTGGAAGAGAAAATATAATAAAAAAACAGAAAAAGAACCTTGGTTCTTGCTAACAAATCTAGAAGACTTTGAAGAAATTATAAAAACTTACCGCCATCGTATGGGTATAGAAGCGATGTTTAAGGATTGTAAAACTGGTGGTTATAATCTCGAAGGAACTAAAGCTAATACTCACCGTTTAACTAACTTAATTTTGCTAATTGCTATAGCTTATACAATGTCAGCTTTAAAAGGTAAGTCAATCAAAAATAATGGAATTCAAAAATATATTTCTAGATTGGATGAAGCCAAACGTTCATCACGGAGACATAGTAATTTTTGGCTTGGTCTTTACGGTAATTTATGGATAATTGCTTGGGAGTTTTTAGTAGATATAGTTCAAGATTTAATAAGTATTAACCGTTCTAAATTACCACTCTATCGAAGAGGATTAAGAGCAATGTCAATGCTACAAAGATTATGATTTCAAATTGTAAAAATCTGTTTCTCTTAATATAAGAAACTATGCCCGTATCAGTCATCAATTATTTCAACAAGCAAGCTTGTTGAAAAACAATTTGACCTGTCAACGAAGTAGGTAGAGAAACCGCGAAGCGGTTTCTCTACCTCTGCTATGATTATCATTCTTATATTTATCATTTTTATCTCATTTTTCGGGCAATTTTTTCATATTGGTTGCTGCATAAATCTCTTGCTGTGACTATTTTTTAGCCGTCTTGTCACCCCTTGAATGACAAAACAGTAAAACTGTGGGATGTCAGCACTGGTAAACAAATCAAAACTCTCCAAGGTCATTTAGAGGGGGTTTTTAGCGTCAGCTTTAGTCCAGATGGTAAAATCATTGCTTCTGCATCTGCTGACAAAACAGTAAAACTGTGGGATGTCAACACTGGTAAGCAAATCAAAGCTCTCAAAGGTCATTTAGAGGAGGTTGATAGCGTCAGCTTTAGTCCAGATGGTAAAATCATTGCTTCTGCATCTAGGGACCAAACAGTAAAACTGTTGGATGTCAGCACTGGTAAGCAAATCAAAACTCTCAAAGGTCATTCAAGCTGGGTTTATAACGCCAGCTTTAGCCCAGATGGTAAAACCATTGCTTCTGCGTCAGATGACGATACAGTAAAACTGTGGGATGTCAGCACTGGTAAGCAAATCAAAACTCTCAAAGGTCATTCAAATTCAGTTTATAGCGTAAGCTTTAGTCCAGATGGTAAAACCATTGCTTCTGCATCTAGGGACGATACAGTAAAACTGTGGGATGTCAGCACTGGTAAGCAAATCAAAACTCTCAAAGGTCATTCAAATTCGGTTTTTAGCGTAAGCTTTAGTCCAGATGGTAAAACCATTGCTTCTGCATCTAGGGACGATACAGTAAAACTGTGGGATGTCAGCACTGGTAAGCAAATCAAAACTCTCAAAGGTCATTCAAATTCAGTTTATAGCGTAAGCTTTAGTCCAGATGGTAAAACCGCTGCTTCTGCATCTAGGGACGATACAGTAAAATTGTGGGATGTCAACACTGGTAAGCAAATCAAAACTCTCAAAGGTCATTCAAGCTGGGTTTATAACGCCAGCTTTAGCCCAGATGGTAAAACCATTGCTTCTGCGTCAGATGACGATACAGTAAAACTGTGGGATGTCAGCACTGGTAAGCAAATCAAAACTCTCAAAGGTCATTTAAGCTGGGTTTTTAGCGTAAGCTTTAGTCCAGATGGTAAAACCATTGCTTCTGCATCTAGGGACCAAACAGTAAAACTGTGGGATGTCAGCACTGGTAAACAAATCAAAACTCTCAAAGGTCATTCAGATTCGGTTCGTAGCGTAAGCTTTAGCCCAGATGGTAAAACCATTGCTTCTGCGTCAGATGACAAAACAGTAAAACTGTGGAACTTTGATCTAGAAAATTTACTAGCTCAGGGGTGTGATTGGGTACGAGATTATCTCAAAAATAATCCCAATGTCAGTAATGAAGACAAGGACTTATGTGATGTCATTGGTAGTGGGAAATGAAGCTTGTTAGAGATTGTGTTTTAATCCACGAAAGGTTGCAGAATTTGAGTTTGATACATAAAACTTAATTAAAGAATTACAAAGTAAGCAATAAGTAAGAAACGATTTGTTACTGGTGCGGTAAAAAGCCCAGCGTATAGGGCTTCCAATCACCATAACCTTGTTCCCCGGTTATACAGCATCGGTAATAATCTTTAAAAAACCAACAGATTTAGATTAGCGTCTACAGTAAAACTGAGTTTATAATCTATCTACTCAAAATCTGCGTATTGAGGGGGACTAACTCCAATACGCTTAGTAACTTTGGGATTTTTGGAGGATTTAGCTTTTTCTGTAATGTCTACTACATCAATTTGATGCCACCAATCATCGCCAAAATCGAACCAATAGCCAAAAGCTTCATCAATAGATAGTTCCAGAGAAGCGATAGTTGTATTAGACACATCACCTGCAAGTGGTTCGGTGGATAATTCTTGTTTCAAACCATATCTTCTCGCATTGGGGTCTTGCGGTCCACGACCTCCCATTTGAAACTCATACATATGCTCATCTTCTCGGTCGAAGGCTTTGAAAATAATTTTATGAAGGTCTTCGAGAGTATTATCGCCCCTAATCTCAATGGTTCGAGATACCTCCGGATTTTCTTCTATAAATTCAGAACTAACTGGACCATCGATTAAAAACACATCCAATAAATACACAGCATTGGGTTTGTATGCTTTTTTCTTATTTTGATGGAGCGATGTTTCAATCTCAATTACATCTTCTAATTTGTTATCTTCTGGTATATAAGGGATAAAACCTTTTACATATGCTACTTCCTGAACTTCTCTGGGAACAGAACGAGCATCCAAAATCAATCCATCCACAGAAATCATCCAAGCTAGTGGGTTTTCGTCCAACTTGCTGGGTAAACACCAATCAGGGTGCATCTGATGCATCTTCAAGGTTTCTCTCACCTGCTTTGATTTTGACTGTCCAGTGCTGGGACTCACATCAAACCATTCGTACATTTCCTTTGCACTAACATGAATATTTTGAGAAGTATCAAATAGAAAATTGACCATACCAATAGCATGGGTAATACCACAAGCCCAAGTCTTTTCCTTACCTCTTGCTAAGGGAGATGGTCTTTTCCGACACAAAGCGGCGGTTGCAAAGCGAATCAACTGGGCATATTCTGAACCCAAGTATTGTTTGGCAAAATCATCTGTTATTGCTACTATGCCATTAAATTTTTCTTGCATGGTACTGGGGATTTTTTCTGATTTCTTTGCCTTTGTCATACTTTTGCCCAGATTTGCTTTGCTTATGTAAAGTTTTTGGAAATCAGCAACAATATAATAATATTTGGCTTCAGTTGTTGAAATCAAGCTAGTGTTAATAAATTTTACCTACGATTTAAGTTTTTCTTTCGTAAAGGCAAGCAAACAATTGTCAACGAAGGTGACAAAGTATCAAGACACCAGAGGTGCGAAAGCAGATGAGTATAAAAGATTATGCAAGCTTAGAAGATGTGAAAAGTGAGAAAGTTGATGGCACATAGCCGAAAGAGGCTTAATGCTATAAATACTTAAATTCCAGTTATTTAGAACATTAATTCCATCTCAAATGTAGAGATTAATAAGCCCATTTCAAGGGCATATAGTAACATTCTCAGGAAGCATCGAAAGACTAATGAGTAGCGTATAAGTTTAAATATTATAAACATTCTCCTTCATATTAGATTCCACAAGATTAATTAAGTAATAAGCGTCCACAGCAATTAATATTAATTAAATGGCAGTTATAATCTAGAACGAAAATGTCTATATGATAATTTTTGTACCCATAAGTACCCTAATGGGTACGAATAATTTAAACTGAGAATCATGACGTAACAATAAGGGTTTGAGGCGATGAGAACCGAAAGTGTACCCAATTGTACCCAGGTCAAAATGCCCAGCAAAAACCGTAAATTATTTAAAAGTGTAGTTGACTTGGGCAATCACTGGATTAAAGCTTATGTGGAAGGCTACGACTTTTTGAGAGAACCAAGTTGGTTTAGCCGATGTTTAACTAATACTTCTGATAAATTACCTGGTCATGTGCGCTACGTCAATGGAGTCCGAGAAGACTTAATTGATACTTGCTGGCTTGTCGGTAATCAAGCTGTGAGGTCTGGTAGCTCCGACCTCATGAGATTAGTAGAAGACTACACAGGGAAATCTTCTCTATGGCTTGAATATTTCTTGGGAACCTTAGCGCATCTCCCACAAATTAATTCTCAAATGGAATTAGAAATTATCACCACCTGTAACGACGTTCAACGGCATGAACCCGTTATTAGAAAAAATGAAGGGGTTCACACAGTAGAGTTGCGCGGTATCCCTTCTGTTGTAACTATTAGAGTCAAATCTGTACTACCTGAAGGTATTGCGGCTTTAAAATCTCAAAAGCTACAGGGGGCTGTAACAATCTGTGATATTGGTGGTGGTAATACTTCAATTAGTCGCTTCTACAATGGAGAACCTAACGGGGAAGTGGAAGTTAAAGATTTTGGTGCAGAATACTTGATAGAACGAATTGCGGCTAGTTCCGAATTAAAAGCGCTAATTGAGCAACCGCCAAGTAAAGATATTATTAACCGCAGTCTTGAAGTTGGTATTAAGTCCAAGAACAAAAAGCCTTGTTTGGTTTATGGTGATTCTAATATCAACTTCTATAAGGTGTACGAAACCGAGTTACAGGATTTTATTAATTGCAGATTGCGGGAAATTATAAAAAAACTTGAAAATTATAAGCTAACTGGTGACAAGGTTTTAGTTATTGGTGGTGGTTCTAAGTTACCTTTGTTGAGCGCTGCTTTAAAGAAAAAGGGTTTTTTAATTTCAGATAACGGCGCATTTGATAACCTCGTTGGTCTAGTGGTAGAGGTCGCGTAATGGCTGATAAAGTCAGGATAAAAAAATATCAACAGCCCAAAGTTAAACAATGGAGTCAAGCCTTAGAAATTCCAGAAAGTCGGTTTGTGGAAGATGCTATAAGCTTCTATATCCGATACCTCGAAGGGAAACAGCAAATTGATATAAACCCTATAACAGTTAATCTCACCCCAGTCCCTGTTATGGAAGAATCCCAAGAACAACTGGGTGAAGATATAGAAAATTTAGAAGAATTTACTGGGGGAATTGAATTGTAAACTTAAAAACTAGTGAACGAGCAGTTTTTACTTGAGAAGCTCCTCAATTCTGTTGTGATTTTCACTGCCCGTAACGTTACGGGCAATTTGACCATTATCCCCGTGTTCCAGTCTTTGCAATAGTTTCACCACTTCCTCTAATTTTTATTTGAGATGTCTAAACACGATACTTGGGCAACAGTTGCTAAAGATTCTTTACTGGCAGAATCAGCAAAATTCTTTCCTCAAGAAGAAATCCCTTTAAGAGACCCGTTTCCATTTCCGTTAAGTGCTAATGGACAAACTACTATAGATTTTTACTTAATAGACGTGGAAAGAATTGAACTTTATCAATACTCAGAGTTGAGAGCAGCTTATAACTTTAGACTCAGATTGTCGGATAAAGAATTGACAGAATATATTCGTAAAAATGGTGGTTTTCCTATTCATATGAACTTCGTTTATCAGAAATTTTATGGAGCAGAAAGTTACCAAAGAATGATTGAATTTATGGATTTTATAGAACAAAACCCAGAACCAAGCAAGCAGAAATATATTGCTTTTTGTGATGACCAATATAATAGATGGATTGTAGGGAATGAGGAACCCAGTCCTTTACCCAAGACTTTTGAAGAATACGACCCGCGATTTCAAACTCCTGAGTTAGAAATGGCTTTAGTTAAAAAGCAAATTGAAAAAGAATTAGCTGATTATTCTTACTTAAATGTACCTACTGTCAAACCCTCATTTGATTTTTTGAATAAAATTGATTCAAATGACAGCGACGAATTAATTGATTTAGATGAATTGTTTGGAGATGACTGAAGAATTTGTTGTCAGTTGTGGAAAACCAATAAAAAAGCTTATGTCACCAGAGTTACCAAAAACAAACGAGTCTAAACCTTACCAACCCACCCCCGAACAACTTGAAAGATGGAAGCGACTTGATGAACATGACGGGGCGATAGCTGGAAGAATGCCGCCAGAAGAAGAGCAAGCCCGGATTTTCAAGGAATTTTTAGAAACTGATTTGGTCACAGACCAGCTTGAGAAAGTACGCGCTCACAAAGAGAAATTATTGAAGAAGTTGAAATCGGCGGAAGAATATGAGCAGTTATTGCTTGAGAAAATAGAGGAGCGGAAATTGAGGTAAAAATAGACTGGGAAAGAGGTAGAAACTTTTGCAAGCTAAAGTAACAGCTAATTTATCCAATTGCCCGTAACGTTACGGGCAATATTATTTTATAAGTGCTTGCATCTGTGAAAGCAGCTTTTCTATCTTGGCTTTCTTCTTTGGATCTTCAAGTGCTTTAGAGTCTTTGAGTAGGCGAAGGGTTGTAGTTACTTTCTCTTTGAGTGGGGAAGTAGTTACTTGAGTTTTAGCCCCACTAAGCTCTTTAACTTTTTCTCTAATTTGGTTCAAAGAAAGATTGTTTGAAAGCGCTTCGTCCAATAACTTTTTTCTGGCTTCCCCGTTTTTAACTTTATTAATTTCCTTGGCTTTAGTGTACTCAATTCTTCCCCCGCGCAAAGCTTGCAGAAGTTCTGGTGGTAAGTTTAATAAAGGAAGCCGATTGCGAAGGAATGACTTCCAACTCATTCTTCCAGTAGAGTTAAAGACCTCCTCAATTTTGTTATGATTTTCACTGCCCGTAACGTTACGGGCAACTTTCCCTTTCTCCTCATGTTCTAGTCGCTGCAATAGTTTCACCACTTCTTCCTTTTTTTCACCTAGTCGCAGTGATAACAGTTCCAGTATCCCCTCAGTTTCCTCCAAAGGGTTTAAATCCTCCCGTTGCAGGTTCTCAATTAACCGTACCTGAGTAGCGGCATTATCGTCTAAATCTAGAATAATTACGGGAATTTCTGTACGTCCAGCAATTTGGGAAGCTTTGAGTCTTCGCTCTCCGGCGATAAGTTCGTATTTGTCATCCTTGGGGCGTACCAGCAGTGGCTCCAGTATGCCGTGTTCGTGGATTGACTCAGCTAAGGATTCTAGTCTTTCGGGGTCAAAGTAGCGACGCGGTTGAGAATCGGGCAGCTTTATTTCTGAAACAGGTATTTGATTTTTGTTGGCTGGAATAACGTTGGCTTCCTTAGCTATGTATTGCCCTATAACATTAGATTTCATTTTCTGAGTAGGTTTAGCTGACTTATTTGGTGGCATCTATTTTACTGGCAATCTTTTTAAGTATTTTAATAGCAGAGTGTTTTTTATCATACAATGCCAGAGGTAAATTTTCCTCCGAAGCATCAGCAAAAGCTATAGCTCTTGGAATTGGAGGTAAAACTGGGGCAATCTGAGCTAAATTTTCTTCTAAAGCCTGCATTGTTCTTGATTCCTGAGCAGTACGTCCATCAAACATTGTTGGCACAAAACCAGCAATTTGCAGTTCGGGATTTAGCTGTTCTTTGATTTGAGCAACAGTGGTTAGTAACAGTTCAGTTCCTTTGAAGGATTTGTACTGACACTGGATTGGAACTAGCAAGTGAGTTGCCGCAGTCAGTCCAAGAATTGATAATAGTCCCAAGGAAGGTGGGCAATCAATAAGAATATAATCGTAATCGTCTTTGATTGGGGACAGGACGTTTTTAAGCTTTTGTTCCCTGGCAAAGGCTGAAATCAGTTGCATCTCGGCAGCCGCTAAATTAATGTCAGCAGGAACCAGGGTCATGCCGTTAATTGTTTCCGAATATGGAGTAATGGGTTTACCATCAGTAATTGAATCCCCGATTGTAATTTCCAACTCATCCGGGTCAAGTCCCATAAAAATTGTCAAAGATGATTGGGGGTCTAAATCAATTAGTAAAACTTTTCGTTTCTTCTGGGTTAGGTGGTAGCCGAGGTTCTGAGTAAGGCTCGTTTTCCCTACGCCGCCACTTTGATTGAAAAGTGCAATTATTTTTCCCATTTTGTTTCTTTAGAGGTGTGAATGGGGTGTATGAGATTTGTGAGATTTGTGAAAAATTTGGTAGAGAATTGAAGGATTTTTGCGTGATAGTTCTTTTAGAAATAAGCCCTTCAAGCTCTTATTAAGTCGGGATTGTATGCCTTCTATTATTAGTAATTCTATTATTGGATTAGGAGTAATTTACAGGTTACTATAACAGAATTTCTGCTTTATAGATATGCTGTTAGGGTAATATTCCCAACTTTTTGAGTTTTTGAAATGTACTCTTAACTTCATTATTCCCTACCTAATCTACTTAGGCATAGGTTATGGTGGTGGTTGATAAATTTATTAATAAAAAAACCCCTATTGAAAATAATAGCGGCAATTTTATAGTAAAAAGTTTGAGTTCTAAACATATTCCAAGAGCTTTAAACTTATTACTTTCGCTTCTGCTGTTCTTTAAGTAAAAATTGTTCGTATTCTTCAGCCGATTTCAGTTTCTTTAATAACTTTTCTTTGTAAGCGCGAGTTTGTTCTAATTGGTTTTGTATATAATCGGTTTCCAGGAATTGTTTTACATTTTTATCTTGTTGTTCTTGGGACGGTAAGCGACCCACCATAGCACCTGATTCAAGTTCATCCATTCGCTTCCATCTTGCAACTTGTTCAGGTGTAGGTTGGTAAGAAGAAGACTGTGACATATATCTAATCCTTATTTAATCTTCATGTTGCGGAATTTCGTTTTTGTTCAAGGTCGAGGAGAAACATTGATGCTGCGTTATATTCAAGTATCATCTAAAGACCATTTTACCGGAGCAACACTTACAGGAATATATATTGGGCATTGGAATATCAGTAATGAAACTAACTTTTGTGGGGTTAAGTGTGAGTACGTTTATACGCGCATTCCTACCAAAGAAAATCCTAACCCTTTACGCAAACCAGATAACAACGGTGAAGTCTTTACAGATGGGGATTTCGCGGATTTTATTAAACCTATATTTGATACTCTTGACCTTTACCACAACCAAGGCGTTGACCCCCGTGCAATTGCCATTTCATTTAAAGAATTGGCAGAAAATAATCCCGATGCGGAATTAGAAATTGTGGCGATGGAGAAACGGGGAGAAGAGAAGTTTTTGCTCCGGGCTAAAACCTTACCGGAATCCGATAAATCGGAATTAAGCGCAGAATATTTTGAAACTTACAGTCAAATCAAGGCTTTAGCAAAGCAAGAAGTTAAAGCTTTGATAACGGAGAAAGACGGCAGAATTCGCAGTTTAGAAAATATGGTGAATACAGCTTTAAAAAGTCCATTATTTTATGCTAAAGGAGATAACAATGCAGGAGTGGCGATAATATTCAACAGGAAGGTTCGTTTGGAATAATTAAGCTTGTGTTCTTCCTTTTCCTGAAAGAACTCAACAACCATTAAAAGAATCACTAATGCAAATAAGACAGTAAGTATAGTGACTATATCAATATTGTACTTATCTAAAAATTCTTTACCAGGAAGTGTTTCAACTATAACGTCTTTAAATACTCCCAATATAATTTCAATTAGAATTAGAAGAAGTGTCAGAAGTATTCTAAATTGATTCTTTTTCACCTTAAAGCCAGACCGGACAACAGATGCAGTTTAGCAGTATAATACTGATGACAAGGGTTAATAATATTACATATTATCAATAACTACGGAGATTTTGGTAGCGTTTATTTTTATTTTTAACTAAGGTTTGAAGACCGAAATGACTTTCAAAATGTAGGGGAGGTAAGTACAGTTACGAGGCAGCACTGTACCTTTGAAGAGAAATCCTCCCCCATTTTAAAAAGCGATAGCGGGTCATTAGGTCTGGCTAGGTGGGTGAATTAATCTTCTGGGCTATTAGCTAATTTCTTTAGAATCTTGAGAACCTGACCCAGTTCGTGCTTAGTTGGCAGCAGCGAGTAAGTTCGTGAGAAGTCGTAGGAAGGTCGTTCGGTGCTGAAGTCTAATTTGAGAAAAATGAACTCGTCGCCATTGGTGGCAAGACCAAAGGCTAGATTGCTTTGCCTGGGTTGGGCAAGCATATAGGCAAAGAGTTGGGGTAAGGCAATACCTACAGGAATAGCGCTGC
Organism: Calothrix parasitica NIES-267; assembly: GCF_002368095.1. Taxonomy (GTDB): domain Bacteria; phylum Cyanobacteriota; class Cyanobacteriia; order Cyanobacteriales; family Nostocaceae; genus Rivularia; species Rivularia parasitica. The sequence continues at coordinate 121,959 of NZ_AP018228.1, forward strand.
GTTTTGATTCTAAGGAGAGAACCCAGAGATTATCGTTGACTACCAGCGTGTCAATAAAACCTTTTAGTGTTTCAACTGTGTCGTTAATTTCTATTTCCACTCCAAATGGGGAGCGAATCTGGTATGGTTCGTCAAGAAATCCGGCTAGTTCCAGAAGTGGGGAAACAACAAGTAAATTAACAGTTCCTTCCAGTAAAAAGCCGTCTCGGCGGTGATAGTCAAAGCGCTTCTTAATCTTACCAATTCCAGTTTTTTCTTCCAGACTCAGTTCTTGGAAGTTTTCATCTAACTCACTGAAAAATTCTGGGTCTTGGGATTGTTCTATTTTGAAGCTGGTTTCTAAATCTTTGAAAGTCTTGATTCTATCGGTGACAGCAAGGGTCATAGGTTAAAAATATCTATAGTAGTACAATAATACTCTAAATTGTCTAAATAGTAATGTCTTCAAGAATTTGACTTAAATCGTGAGACATTTTCTCCTCGGTCATCTCCCGAAAATTCTCCATAATTTCATCAGCTTTAGCAGCTACAAGAAACTTATACAATGCGAATGTAATAATGACTAATACATTCGCATTGTATAAAGTAGGCTTTAACGCTAGTAACTATTTATCCACCTAATTTAATTAAAAGAAGAAAATATGCCAACTTCTTTCTTTTCAGATTGCTGAACCTGCTCCATCCAGTCTTGTATTGCCTCAACTTCTGAACAACCCTCAATAACTGCTCTAACCACATTCTTGTTATAAGAATTATCAGTATAGTTGGGATGAGCAGACAAAGGAGCGGCCCAAGTAAGACACATGGTTTTTATCAATTCATCAACTTTGCGGCTATTAAGTTGACTGGGACGTTCAACACCATTGGATTGCAGCCATTCTTTGATTAACTCAAGTGGATAATCAAGCAAAGTACGAATCTGCTTCACTCGTAAATCCTGAAAATAGGTGTTTGAAGGAGTTTCTACTACCTGTGGTTGTGCTTCTTCTGTTTCAAGCCAAGCTTTCAATAAGCTCGCTAATTCCTTACCAGGATTTAGAAATGTTTTATCTGTAACAGCGGGACAGCGGCTTTTACTAATCGTCAAGACGTGTGTAAAATCTAACTCTCCTGCTATGTCGAATTCGTACTCAATACCACTTGCTTGTATAGGTGATGTGCCTATTTTTTTAAATGTTGCAGCTGCAATTGCTCGGGTTAAGGAAGCAATCAAAGAGGATTGGTGCGATAATCCTACGGGTTTATTTATCGCTAGTTGTAAGAATGGGGAGAAGCCAAAGAATGCAGTGACGAGTGAGGTAAGTACTTGGTTTGAGTGGGCGCGGAGGGAAAGGATAGTTATTGCGATGTCTGGAGGGGTGGGTTATTTATACACCGGATGGTGAGGTTGTAAAAATTGAGGAGATGATGGGGAGATATCCGATATCCAAATAATTTCACCTTTTGTCTTTCAAGGATTAAACATTTCCAATTCCTAATTCTGACAAACCCAAGCACCCCAATAAAACGGATGTGCCAGGGGTTTATCATCTTGGTGACAATCAATTTGGGTTTGCGCTGACAATTCTCGCAATTTCAAAAGTTCTTTCAAAATCTCCACTCCTAAAGTAGATTCTCTCAATTCTTTGACTGTAATATTACGAATATATTTTTGAGCCTTTCGTAACGCTTCAATAGCATCCATACCAGCTTGATAGTTATCAAAGAACTGTTCCATCAATAAAGCGCTTGTTCTATCGGGTACTTCCCACAAACTCATCACTAATGCTTTTGTACCAGCAACCGCGAATGCTCGACGCAATCCAAAGACACCTTCACCAATCTTAATATCTCCTCTAGCTGTATTGCAGGCTGACAATACAGTGAGTTGATTAGCTCGTAAATTTAAATTAGCGATATCTTGGGCAAAAACGATTCCTTTACCGGCATTTTCGGGTAGAATTCCACCGGATAGCCAAGTTTTAGTTCCTGCTAGAGCTAGAGCAGAGCGCATCATTGGGTTGGCAACTTGTTCGGTATCAGGTAAAAATAATCCGTGGGTAGCTATGAGCATTATTTTAGGACATTTACCGTTGGTGAGATGAGTTTCTAAAGCTTCTTTACCCGTGTACAATTGTGCATCTTTTAGCTTTTTCGCAACGGTTTCACCCAGGAGTTTGGTACTGATGGTGCGATGTAGATTCTGGCTGTCGAAAGTATCGATAAATTCCTTATTAAAATGTTGTTTTTGTTGCTCTGTTTGTAATGGTGCAGATAATTCAAAATCAGGATCTGCAATTATAATTGGATTATCCGTTACAGTTGTAAAATCAGAATTAGAGCGTAAAATATCTCTTCCGACTCCTAAATAAGAAACGGTATATTCATCCATTAACAACCGTTTACCTGTTTCATCTATGGGTAATATTTGCAACGGCACTGAGTTTAAATTACCATCTGCTGCAAATATTATTTTTTGGCAATTGTTATCAATTTTTTCCAGTATTGGGGCTAATATCAGTTTACTGAGTTGAATGGAATCGCTGGGATTATATTGTTTGATTTGTAGCTTGGGCTTGACGGGAATAGATTTTTTAAAGCCCAATGTTTGGCTATTGACATCAGATGCTTGTAAGCGAAATTTACTAATCAATTCATCAATTTTTTCGACTTCACCCAAATCAACCATTTGCACTGCATGGGGTTTTCCAGCTGGTAAAATGAAGGCAATATAAAAAGGCGATCGCCATTGTATTTCTCCCTTAGCTCGGATGGCTTGGAAGTCAAAAACATCAATTTGCACGAATTCAATTAATACTGAGTTGGCACTTAAAGCTGATGCTACTGCTTCACGGTTAGGGATTTGTTTTGAAAGTTGAATTTCAGGTACTTGAGTTGCGATTTGCTTTTGTAAATTATCGTACTGGTTTTGTAGCTGATTTAAATTGGTTTGATAGTTGGCAAGATTTTGGGTTTGACTGGCAGAAATCGTCAAATGTATGATTTGATTGCTTAATTCTCGGAGTTGATGAAATTTGTCTGCAAGATGCGGATATTTACCGTTATAGGAAGCTTGATTCTGAGCGGTAAGGGATGTTGCTGATAAACCTTTGCGTTTGAGAATAAAATCAAATGCTGAATTAATGGCTTCTTGGGAATTGGGGAGATATTGGTAAATTAGGGATAGGAATAAATCGAAGTTGCCTCTAATTTTATCAATAAACGCTAAACGGTCATTTTCTGAGCTAAAAGCAAAAACGTTACTAATTAATTTATCGTGAATGTGGCTGGCTTGAATGCGATAAGATAAAGCTTCCTCATAACGTTTGATTGCAGCGTACAAGGTTGAAAGATTATTCAAGCTAAATGCCACATCTGGGTGATTTTCTCCCAATAATTGCTTTCTCAGGGATAAAGCTAAATCATAATATTTTTCGGCTTCTATGTACTTTCCTTGAGAAAGGTAAATTTCTGCTAGATTATTGTAGCTATTGGTAATATCGGGGTGTTCTTCGCCAAAGATATTTTTTCTGATTTCCAATACCTTTAAACATATTTCTTCAGCATCAGAATAGCGTCCCAAGCTACTATATACCGTAGCTAGATTATTCATAATAACAGCTGCTTATGGATGATTTCTACCAAACTGACTGCCCACGATTAACAAAGCTTCTGTTAATACTTTTTCTGCTTCCATATGTTTAGATTGAGCATCATAAACCACCCCTAAACTAATCAATATTCCTGCAACATTGGGATGCATTTCTCCTAGTAATCGTTTAGCTATGAAATAATTTTCTTTATACAAGTCTTTTGCTTGGTCATATCTTCCCTGTAAACGGTAAATTCCTGCAATTATATTTATGCTTTCTATAATATCAGGATGTTCTTTGCAAAATATATTTTTTCTAATAGTTAAAGCAGCTAAATATTTCTGTTCGGCTTCTGAATATTTTCCTTGTCGTTGATAAATCTTTCCTAAATCATTTAATTTATCTGCGTATTTTGGATGTTTTTTACCATAATTTTTTTCATCGGAATTTAATATTTTTAAATAAATAGATTCTGCTGTTTGATAATCTCCTTTATAAATATATAAAACGGCAAAGTTATGTAAAGTTTGAATAATATCAGGATGTTCGGAATTTAAGAATAATTTTCTGATTTTATAAGCTTGATGATAGGATTTTTCTGCTTTGAGAAAAAGCCCTTCTAGTAAATAGACATTACCTAAATGACTTAAACTTTGAGCAACTTCTAAATGCTCTTCACCCAAACAAATTTTCCGTATTCTGAGTGCTTGTAGATGCATGATTTCAGATTCTTGATAGCGTGCTTGCTTTTCATAAATAGTCGCTAAATTATTCAAACTTTGAGCTACTTCGGGATGTTCTTCTCCAAATAGATATTTTCGCATATTTAAAGCTTGGATATGCATTTTTTCTGATTCTATATACCTTCCCTGCTCTTGATATACTTCGGCGATATTATTTAAAATAGTCGCAATTTCTTCGTCTTCTTCTCCAAGATTAATTTTCAGTAGATGCAAAGCTTGAAAAAAATAGTTTTCAGCTTCGGAATAGTTACCTTGAATTACATAAAATGCAGCAATATTGTTTAAACTTTGGGCAATATCGGGGTGATTCTCTCCTAATAATTGCTTTCGCATTTCTAATACTTCAATGAGTAAAGATTGTAATTCTGAATATTTACCTTGGATTCGGTATAATTCTGCGAGGTTGTTAAGACTATCTGCTAATACTTGATGTTCGCCGATTTTTTCTTTGGTTAGTTTAATTGCTTTCTGAGTGATTGATATTGCTTGATTTATATTGCCTTTTCCGGCTAAGATGACAACTTCTCGGTTGAGTTGGTTTATTTCTTCGAGGATTTGAGAGGTGTTGTTCATAGCTTTTATTTTTAAATGCAAAGTTTCATATAATTGTATATTTTTGACTTTTGAGTTATAAAATAGTGCGTGACGGTATCCGCAAATTAATTCATTATGATTAATGGATTATCGTTACCGTCACAGCACCCTACAGCTTTAACTTTTGACTTTTAAATTTTTATTTCACAACTTGATATTCTGTATATAAAATTTGTGTTTCTTTACTATTATTGGTGTAATCTAATAGCGTGTTTAAATAATCTTCAGTTAGTGTTAAAGGCTCGTCACTTGGATTTGGTAGCCATTCTAAATTAGGAATTTTGGGAGTAATAATTGCTAAAATCTGTTCCTTCCCCGGTCTACCTTCGATAGGAAAGGAAGTTCTGGGAGAATCTGCTTGAGGAAGAGTTGTTTTTCCTGTTTCTAGTTTATTTTGAGGAGCGAAACAGGAAGGACAAAAACAACATACTTCTCCCGATGTATCTTTGAGCAATAACAGTAAGTAACCTTGGATATTCAGGTTAACCTCTACTTGAATGTAAGCACCGACACTTACTGATTTTTCGTAGCGACTAAGTAGGTCGGCGGGAAAATTTACAACTATGTAACGAAAAGTTAAGATGTCGTGTTGGAGTTAAATCTAACACGCTGTGTCTTGTAGTTACCTCTTTCTCCTCTAACTTGAACTCCATCTATTACGGCATAAGCAAGGTCTAGTTCGTCATCAAACATTTGTCCAGAAAGTTCATCTTTCTTGAGATGCTGCCATTCCAATTCAATTGGGTTCATCTCAGAACAATATTTAGGCAAAAAGAAGATATACAAACCTTGACTTTCCCACTTAGACCATAACTGCTGAACTTCCTTGCATCGGTGTATTGGACCGTTGTCCTGTACTACAACTCTCATGCGTCCGCTTGTTTGGGCCTCAGCCGCTTCTTGTTCCATCATATGGATGTAAGAAAAGCGATTAACACCACCAATAACTAAACCATATGCAAAGCTAGCTAGGGGCTGTAAAAGCCCTATAATACTTAATCTACGACCACGACGCTTAGTTTGCTCTAAGCGCTTCTGTTCACCGAGATGGTAATATGTGTAGCTTGGTTCACTCCACATACAGAAACCGGATTCATCTAAATACTTTAAATCTATTTCCCCAGCAGCCGCAGATAGTTCTAACATATCTAGGTCTGCTTGTTTGATTTCTTTGAAGATTGGGTCTTGCTTTTCCTTGTGGCTTTTTCTTGTTCGTTTCCAAATGACCCCCTTTTTTTGAGTACCCGTCTTAACCTATCGGGACTCAACTTTACTTGGCGATCGCCTTCTAATTTTTGGGCTAATTGAAGACTATTGTATGTGCGTGGTTCTTTTTTGAGGCATTCTTCCAGATATATAATATCTTCTTCCTTGTACTTCGTCTTACCTCCCCTGCCGGGTTTATCCCAAAGTCCGCTATATCCTTCTTTCTGCCATTTATGTAAAATGTCTCTTACTGTTTGTGTAGTCCACCCGAAATGATCTGCTATTTTTTCAACATACCAACCATGTGCATTTAATCTAATTACTTCTGCTCGGTCTTTTACTTTGTTTGGTACGTTTGTGGTTCTTAGGTTTAGCAAGTCTTTATCTTGCTCACGAGTCAGAAACACCCTTAAACGAGCGCCCATATTTCAATAACCTCGGTAGATGCATTCTCCGTATTTACTTATCTTTACATACTTTGGTTTTTTCATGCCGACCTACTTAGTCATCGCGAATATTGGCAGAAAATATCTAACTTATTATTTGGTCAACCCGGTAGTACCCTTGATAATCAGGGGATTTTGCATGTTGGTGATGCTTGTTTAGCGAACGATTTACGAAACGCGATCGCACTTCAACTGGACTCAGAATCTGAAAAGAAACGTAAAAATCCCAAATATAAACCGAAATTAGCCACTACTGATATTCTAGAATCTCTAACTAGTATCCGTCGTCAAACAGCAATCAATCCAGAAACAGGTTCCTCTACTAAACGTAGTCTGCGTTCCGGACGGGTAATTTTACGAAACTTACCTTTCGAGTCAAAGCTTTTATTTACAAGAGAATTAAGTATTAACTCAGTAGAAGATAATGATATTTTGACACTTTTAACAATAGGTGTTTTAGCATTGAGAAGAATCGGAAGCGGACGAAATCGCGGTCGGGGTCACGTAAAATGCAATTTTTGGAATATAGACTTGACCAAAGAAATTACCCAAGATGAGAGTCTTATTAAACGCTTTGAAAGAGAAATATGAAATCAATTAATTTTCTACTGCATACACAAGAACCGATTCTAGCAACATCACTCAAAGGTGACCCTAATAGTGATGTATCTTACGATTATATTTTAGGGAGTATGATTCGTGGAGTATTGATTAATCGCTATCTAAAGCTTAATAACATTAAGCAATCTGATGATATTTTAGATAGCGAGCGTTTTCCAGACATTAAAAGATTATTTTTTGATGCTTCTAAAACTCGTTATTTAAATGCTTATCCGGTAGATAATAATCAGCAACGTACTTTACCAGTACCGCTGTCTTTATATCAAAATAAAGGTGAAGAATTTTCAGAAGAAGAAGATAAAACTGTCTATGATTTTAGTCAAATTCCAATTGATGAAAAAGAAGAATATTTACCAGATGAATTTTCTGCTAAATTACTAAACGAAAATTTCTGTACTATAGATGAAAATGAAATAATTATTCACCGAGTTAAACGAAGAATTAATATTCACAATAAACGCAATCGCAAGCGGGGAAAAGGAACTGAAGGTGATGGTGCGCTATTCAGTTATAATGCCATAGATGCAGGACAAACTTTTCGAGGAATAATACTTTGTGATTCTGAAAAAGACAAAAGCATTATTGAGTCTTTACTGAAATCACAGGATATTTGGTTAGGTGGTTCTCAAAGTGCAGGTTACGGATATGTAGCAATTGAATTAATCTCTGAAAATAGTAATTTAACAGAAGTTGAGCTAGATTTAAACACACGCTTAAAAGAGAAAGATTATCTGAAAATAACACTTCTTAGCGACGTAATTTTACGTAATAACTGTGGTCAATATGCATCAACTTCAGAAGTCTTTAATCAATATATTTCTAGACACTTAAATTTAAAGAAAGAACTTGAATTTAAAGAAAACGGAATTTATTCAACAAGTCTTATTGTTGGAGGATTTAACCGCAAATGGGGTTTACCTTTACCGCAAACTCCAGCTTTAGCTGCTGGAAGCGTTTTTTTTTTAATAAACCCGAAGAAGAGAAAATAGATATTGAGCTAATGCAAAACCTTGAGCAACAAGGGATTGGCGAACGTAGAATAGAAGGTTTTGGAAGAATTGTAGCGAACTGGTTAGATGAGGAAGCCGAATATCAAGTTAGTTTAAATAAACCAGAAAATAATCAGAACAAAAATAATCAAGAATCAATATTACTTAGCTCAGAATCACTCAAGTTAGCAGAAGATATTGCAATGAGAATAATTAGAAAAAATCTTGATATTTTATTAATGAATAAAATTGCTAGGACAGGTATTAAAAGAGAAAATATCAATAATACTCAACTTTTAAGATTGATGATTGTTACTAGAGAAGCATTATTTAAACTTGAGGAACAAGACAGTAAAAGTAAATCTATAGCAGAATTAGTAAAACCTATAACTGATTTACTAAAAAACTTACGAACTAATGCTCGGAATCAATTTAAACACACTTATTTGGAGAATAAAAAAATTGAAGAGCAAATTACTGAATGGTTACAAAATCCGCAAGATTGGATTAAATTAGCTTGGAAAAGCGATTCAATAACTAAAGAATTAATTGATGATAATAGTCAGCCATCAATAAAAATTGCTCATGTGTCTAAAACGTTTGATGATTACTTAGCATTAGAGTACACCTTCAGTTTAATTATTGCAATCGTCAAAAAAGCTATAAAGGATAAAAATAATGATTGAGGTGCGTCATAGTTCAAACCGTAAAATTATTAAAAGAATAATTTTACGTGGTAAATTAATATTAGATACCCCAACTTGTCTGGGTTGCGGTGATGCTGATAGTCCTATTGATATAGCATTACAAAGAGACAGTATTAGCAATTATGCTTTATTAACCGGTTCATCTATTGCAGGAGCATTAAGAAATTATCTGCGAGAATATAAAAAGGGTTATAACCTTAAAGATATTCGTGATGATTTAGCAACTAAACTATTTGGTGATTTATTTGCTTACGATAACGAAAAAGATTTCTCAGAACCAAGAAGAATAGAGCTTAGAGAAAAAGATAATCAAAGTCTTTTAGTTATAGATGATGCTGTCAGTAAAAATCCTATTAAAATAGAAATTCGCGATGCAGTTAAAATTGATAGTATTACTCGTACAGCAGAAGACAAATCAAAGTATGATTTGGAATTATTAGAAGCAGGAACTGAATTTAATCTTAATTTTGAGCTAATTATTGAAGAGCTTACCGATGAAAATGAATTAATAGAAGCATTAATAATAACATTACAAGGATTAGAACAAGGAAAAATCCATCTAGGAATCAAAAAGAATCGCGGTTTCGGTCGCTGTCATGTACAAGAATGGCAAATATGGCAATTTAATTTACAAGATAGCAAACAACGCATAAAATGGCTAAAATTCCCTCATTGGGAACCGGGTTTTTTAGATAATCATCCGATTCATAACAATATTGCTAACGCTTTAGGTGTAATAATAAGCGATGAAGATGACAAAAGAAAGCATCTAACTATCACAGCTAAATTCACTCTAGCAAGTCCATTATTAATTCGTTCCGGACAAGCTTCCACTGATAAAGCACCCGATGTCGTACATCTCAAATCTCAACGTAATGGTGAGCCAAAATCAATATTATCCGGTACAAGTTTAGCGGGAGTATTGCGACATCGGGGAGAAAGAATAATTAATACTCTTCAACGAGAGACTAAGCAAATAGAAAATATTATTGATGAAATATTTGGTGTTGATTTTAGTAAAAATAAAACCAAAATAGCAAAAGCAAGTCGTTTAATAGTTGATGAAGTTGAAATTGAAAATACCATAGATTTAGTACAAAATCGAATTGCAATTGATAGATTTACGGGTGGTGCTTTACACGGTACTTTATTCGACGAACAACCAATTTTTGGAAACGATAAAACAAGTTTAGAAATTAAAATAAAATTGCGTCAACCAAAGGATTATGAAATTGGTTTATTGCTGCTATTGCTAAAAGATTTGTGGACTGGTGATTTACCTGTAGGTGGTACTAGCAGCATTGGAAGAGGAAGATTGCAAGGAAGAGAAGCAACTATTAAATTTGATAATAAAACTTGGACAATTATACAAAATTCTTCAGATGAATCTTTGACTATAGATAATCCTGAAGAACTAGAAAAATTTGTTTTTGCTTTACGTCAGGAGGTAAAAGCTTGAATAAACCAGATTGTGAACCTGTAAAAATTTCGAATAATTTCGATATAAAAACATGGTTAGAAGAACAAGCAACTAAATACAAATTGGATTATCTACTAGCACATGCTGACGATGGAGTTATTTGGGGAAAATTCCAAAATGGTAGTTTGATAACAGCAGATAGTATATTTCCTCAATTTGCTAAACTTCGTGAATCAACGTTACAGCAATGTCGTTTTTTTGGTGAAACTTCTGAAGTTATGCTTTGGAAAATAGACGATGGAGAAAGTGAATTTAAAGCTCGTCTCGTTGAAGATGGAGATTTGAAGAAAGAAGATTATATTCCTGAAAATCAAATACTTTGGGGTACTCATGGTGAAAAACGAGACGGTTTTACCTTACTTCGGGATGGGACACAAGGATTAAAACATGCTGTACCCTTCACCGAGATTGAATTAAAAACAGAAGGGGAATTGAAACATCCAGTTCGTCTACAAGTACGTCATTACATTGACTATGACGATGCTGGTGTAGCACGTATTTATCTTAGTCGTTTAGTTGGTTTAACTGCAAAGGATATAGAAAAGGAAATAAAATAATGAATCCCAGACATATTAAACAAATTAAAGATTCTAATCGTATTGCTAACGCTCCTTATAATTTTATTGAGTTACCGAATAAAGTTGTACCAGCAAAGTTACCGCTTTCATCAGATAATAATTATGATTCTGAACGTTATACCGGACAAATTAACTGTACGTTAACTACTTCCTCACCACTTTATATTCGCTGTGGATATACTCCATCAGATTTTAAAAAATATGAGGGTAAAGCAGACGATGAGCTGACAGAAGAACAAAAAAAACAATGGGAACAAGAAAAGCGAAAAATACTTGCTTCGTTCTATAGTTACCCAGATAATTATTATCCAACTGTTCCCGGAAGCAGTATTAGAGGAATGATTAGAAGCTTGATTGAAATTATTAGCTTTAGTAAAATAGACCAAATAGCAGATAAGCAGCTAATTTATCGGGCTTTCGCTGATATTACATCTCTAGGTACATTTTATCGTAATCGTCTTCTAAAGGAAGCAGAACAAGAAAGTAGTGAAGATGCTCAACATCGATATTTATTTTTAATGCAAGCTGGATATTTAATTCAGAGAGGTTCTAAATGGGTAATTCAACCTGCTAAAGAATTAGTTTCAGGAGCATCATTTGCAAGAATAAGAATAAAGGATATTTCCAAATTAGTAAAGCGTTCTTGGCATAATATTAAACATGCTCGTAAAGTTTCTATATCTGTTAAGCCTTTAGCATGGCACCCATGTAGAGAAGGATATATCCAATTATATTACGCACAAGCTACTCCCCCGCTCAATCAAAATATATCTTCTGGGGTATTAGTAGAAACTGGAGGAATGCCAAATAAGAAGAAATTAGAATGTGTATTTGGTTTACCTGATGAAGAAGCAAATTTAATACCGATTCCTGATGATTTTGATTATTCCATAATTCAGGAATATCAAGAACAAATTACGAAAGAACAAATTAAAGTTTTGGGTAAAGATGGTGCTTTAAAATCAATGCATCCTATTTTTTATTTAGTTGAAGATGGTAAATTAATATTTTTTGGTCATACAATGATGTTTCGTTTACCTTACAAGCAGTCGATAAAAGAATTTATTCCAAAAAATTTATACAACTCTGAGAATCAACAGGTAAAAGTAGATATTACTGAAGCTATATTTGGATTTATTTCGCGTAACAAAAAAGGTCAAGGACAAGCTGGAAGAGTCTTTTTTAGTGATGCTAAATGTCATAATAATGTCGATGAAGATATTTGGCTAAGTGGAAATAAAACAAAATCTATGACCCCTAAAATATTAGCTACCCCCAAGCCAACAACGTTTCAACATTATCTAGTACAAGATAGCGAAAATGAAAATGATTTAAAACACTATGCAAGTGAACCCGAAAAAGAGACAGTAATCCGAGGTCATAAACTATATTGGCATAAACCAAATATTAAAAGAAAAGATATTGAAGAAATTAATACAGTAGAAATGGAAAAATCTAGTTCTCAATACACTAAAATTAAACCTATAAAACCAGATGTTTCATTTAATTTCAATATTCACTTTGAAAACCTTAACAATATCGAATTAGGTGCAATATTATGGATATTAAAAATCTCAGCAAAACCTGAATATTGTCTTTCATTAGGAATGGGTAAACCTTTGGGAATGGGTGCTATCAAAATAGAGCATGAATTACTATTAAACAAGCGTCACGAGCGTTATTATAAGTTATTTAACAATAATCAGTGGTTAACGGGAGGGGAAAATCAAGACAATACAAAATCGGAATCTGAATCCTGTATAAAAGCTTTTAAAGACTATATTCTTAAAAATATTCATGAAGATGACCATCCAGAAGCATTCAACGCTACAGAATTAGATGAAATACCTCGGATTCAAACGCTTTTGCTGATGTTACGTTGCGATAATCCACCATCAGCAGATGATACTCGCTATATGGAAATTTCGCGAAAGCAAGAACCCTGTGTCGGTGGTTTAAAAAGAAATAGAAAAGGTACAAATGAGTACAGTAAACGTCCTATCTTACCAACTCCGTTACAAGTAAAACTTGATAGTGAATCTCAAGAAAGTAGTAGTAATACTAATTCAGCTACAGCTAGACCACCAAAACCAAAAAAACGACCAAAAAAATGAATATCCCCCATCTCTTCCAAAACCTCACCACCCACCAACCCTACAACTTCCAAACCAAAACCATTAAAAGTATCCTTAATCACGAAAATACCATCCTTCGCGCTCCCACTGGTTCCGGAAAAACCGAAACTGCGATCGCACCTTTTCTCTTTGCAAAATCCCTCAATATCGACTTCCCCCCAAAACTCGTCTATATCGTACCGTTGCGTACTCTTGCTAACAGTCTCCGTCAGCGAGTCGAGGAATTAGTTACCCGTTGGGAAAAACTTTATCCTCCATTCCGAAAACTGGTTGTAACTTTGCAAACAGGAGAAAACCCTGAAGACCCGCGTTTTGAAGGTGACATCATTTTTTGTACCATCGACCAGCTATTAAGTAGTTTTTTAAATATTCCTTATTCCGTCGGTCGTGGTTCTGCAAATGTGAATGCAGGAGCGTTTTTTGCAGCTTATTTAGTATTTGATGAATTACATTTACTCGACCCCGAAAGGTCTTTTACAACTGTATTAAAAGTATTGCAGGAAATAAAAGATATTTCACCCTTTTTATTAATGACCGCAACTTTAACCGATGAATTAGCCAGTCAAATTCAAAAGATAATACAAAATTAATTAATCGCAATAATATAATGGAAATTATTCGAGTTGAAAATGAAGATTTAAAGGTAATTGAAGCAAATCGAAAGCGATTATTTAGCACCGTATTTCAACCTTTAAATGCTCAAATGATTTGGGATGATATTTGTACCCATCAACGTCAGCGAGTTATTATAATTTGCAATACGGTTTCTTTAACCCAAGGTATTTATCAAGATTTACAAAATTTACAGCAAAATATAGATTTAGATTTAGACTTAGATTTAAATTTAAATTTAAATTTAAAATTGAAGATAAATATAACCTTACTTCATTCCAGATTTTTACCAGAACATCGCGCTCAAAAAGAATGTTGTTTACGCGATAAATTTGCTCAAAACTGGCAACAAAAAAACGATAATACCTGTGAAGTTTTAATATCAACTCAAGTCATTGAAGCGGGAATTAATATTACCTCTCAAGTTCTACATACTCAACTTTGTCCCATGAATTCTTTATTACAGAGAGCCGGACGCTGTGCAAGATTTTCTGGAGAAATAGGAGAAGTTTTCGTATATAAAACAGTTGAGGTTAACCAAGAAAATCAAGAATTAGCTAATACCGATTTGTATGACTGGGAAGAATATTCTTCAGGTAACGATGTTGAAAATGTTCGGGAACTAAAACAAAGTTATTTACCTTACAAAAAACACCTTTGCGAACAAACATGGGAAGTTTTATATACGCATACAAATTCAGAAAAAGCCAACTTTAATGTAGGTTTTAGAACCGAAGAAGAATGGATTAATCAAGTTCATCAACAAGAAGATTTACTTAATCTTAAAATAAGAGATAATAACAAAATCGAGTTTGAAAGTAAATACGAAGCTGCTGTCTTTAACGGTGATGAATCTCAAGCTAGAGATTTAATTCGTAAAGTAGATAATCGCAATATTTTTACTTGGGAACAGTCGGGTTTTATTGATACGAGCGATGATACTGAAATCGATATCCAAAAACTACTTCCCTTCTCCGTTCCCATCTCCACACTTTGCAAAGCTTGGCGAGATTTTAAAGAGAGCTTAAATTTTGGCGACGACTGGATTTTTAAACAAATTTCAACACCCAAAAATAAATCAGAAACTTACGCTCAACCAGTATTAAATCCGATAACTAACCGCGATTTCCTAGTTAGCTGCTATCGAATTTTAGTTAATCCTCGTTTTATTTCCTATGATGAAGAAATTGGTTTACAAATTGGAGTTAATATCATCGGAAACGGCTTTGATTCACCTCCAAAACCAAATAAAATAACGACCAGCCAATATTGCTATCGTATGGATAACTATGTCGGACATTTAGCTTTAATGTGGAAATGTTGGCGAGATGATTTTACTAGCGATATTCTCAAAAATGGTCAATCTATACAGGTAACTTACTCCAGCGTTCGTGATGAATTATTAATAGCAGGAGGTAAATTGATTCAAGCAAAAATATTTCCACAAGCAGAACTAAATCAAACACAAGCTTTATTTGAAATTTTGGTATTTTTAGCAATTTTTACCCATGATTTAGGTAAATTGCAAACAAAATGGCAGCAAGTAATGAGAGGATGGCAGCAAATAGCCCATCAACAATTCAATGGTAAAAATCCTAGCAAACATTTAATAGCGCATACCGATTATAATCCCGAAGATAGCCAACAAAAAGCTGCATTGAAAGCTTATGAAAGCAAAAATAAACGTCCCAATCATGCAGTGGAAAGCGCTTGTTTAGCAAAAAGTATTCTTCAGCAATCATTAATACCTTTACTAAAAGAAAACTTTACTGAAGATACCGAACAAATAAAACATCTTTGTTACGTAATTATTATGGCTTCCGGTCGTCATCATTCCGCTTGGGCTAACGGCTTTAACACTAAAGCAGTAGCTAAATTAAAGCAAATTGAACTATGTCCCGAATCGCAAGAAGTAATAGCCGATAGCTGGCGAGTTATGATGCGATTTTTACCAAATACTTTACCTTTAACACAGGCTAATTTGAGCAGAAATATTTACAAAATCAAAGAATTAGATTTGAATAAGTTTAATTACGATGAAATTGAATTTTTACAGCTTTATTCCTTAGTTGTTCGAGCTTTGCGTCTGTGCGACCAAAGAGCAGTACAATTAACTTAACTCTCTCGGTGAGAAGACACGACCAAGGAAATCAAAATATTTTCTACTCTCTCTTCCCCCTCGCCAACAAAATCTCTTTTAACTAATCCGCTAGATTCAAGCTAACTAGATGTTGGACAATTGAAAACAATAGCTTTATTATTGTCCTATCAGCTTAATTTTTGGCAGACCGAAGCGAGGTCTAAAACCTGGGAGGTTTTGCCAAAATCGCCAGAACCACGACAATTCAATAGTTACAGCCTTTTTATGTTTGAGGTAAATGATAATTTGTTTCAATAAGGGTTCCTCAAATTAACTCTTTTTTGAGGTTTGACAAAACCCGTTGTGGAATATAGGCTATGTAAGGGTTTCAGCCTGCGGGCTTGATTTGAAGCGAATCCCGTTCTCGGGATTGAAACATGCGGCAATTAAGTTAGAAGTAGCTGAGAATAACCTTGATTTGAAGCGAATCCCGTTCTCGGGATTGAAACGAATATTATGCCGAGCAAGTATCGGCAAGGGAAGGGCTTGATTTGAAGCGAATCCCGTTCTCGGGATTGAAACTGAAAACTTTCACAACCATTATCTAAAGAATAATTGCTTGATTTGAAGCGAATCCCGTTCTCGGGATTGAAACTATATTTAACCTTGTTTCCTTGTCTATCAGTTTTCTTGATTTGAAGCGAATCCCGTTCTCGGGATTGAAACATATACAACGAGGACAAAAACAATCGTGGCTAACTCTTGATTTGAAGCGAATCCCGTTCTCGGGATTGAAACATGTTTTGATTCCGTAGCAATGAACATAGCATTGGCTTGATTTGAAGCGAATCCCGTTCTCGGGATTGAAACGCTCCGTATTTCCCGTACATCAATAACTCAAATGAACTTGATTTGAAGCGAATCCCGTTCTCGGGATTGAAACTTAACCTTGATTCCAACTGGAGTTAAGGTTATTTTTCTTGATTTGAAGCGAATCCCGTTCTCGGGATTGAAACAATATTATCTACTAACATTTACTAATGCTAATTGGCTTGATTTGAAGCGAATCCCGTTCTCGGGATTGAAACAACGTCTTGCTTCAACTGCTCCGCTTGTTGCTCTGTCTTGATTTGAAGCGAATCCCGTTCTCGGGATTGAAACAGCTTCAGGCGTGGCACGTCATGCTTACAATTGGGCTTGATTTGAAGCGAATCCCGTTCTCGGGATTGAAACTTAGAACTACTCACTAAACAAAGAATCCTAACAAACTTGATTTGAAGCGAATCCCGTTCTCGGGATTGAAACTATAAGATTGGCTCTGATGCCTCATCAACTATTTCTAACTTGATTTGAAGCGAATCCCGTTCTCGGGATTGAAACATTATCTTGACCCCTATTAATAGCGAGTCGCAAACTTGATTTGAAGCGAATCCCGTTCTCGGGATTGAAACTACTGAAACTTGATATTTAAGTTTAGAGTGGCAAAACTTGATTTGAAGCGAATCCCGTTCTCGGGATTGAAACGCAGTAAACTTTTAGAGGAATTACTGCTTACCTTCCTTGATTTGAAGCGAATCCCGTTCTCGGGATTGAAACCTAAAGAATCTGTGAGGATTAGGGGTAACACCTGGGACTTGATTTGAAGCGAATCCCGTTCTCGGGATTGAAACATTAATTTTGCTGCCAAGATGGCGAAGCGGATGGACTTGATTTGAAGCGAATCCCGTTCTCGGGATTGAAACGTCAAATACGACAATTCCCAAGAAGCTGAGTTAGTTCTTGATTTGAAGCGAATCCCGTTCTCGGGATTGAAACACTTTGGTCTGTGTCATCTGGAAATAACCCCCTATACTTGATTTGAAGCGAATCCCGTTCTCGGGATTGAAACTGTTGGTCAAAGATTTGGAATCTGAGATATACAAAAACTTGATTTGAAGCGAATCCCGTTCTCGGGATTGAAACATAGATTTATAGCCGCTTCAAGTGCGGCTGTAGCTCTTGATTTGAAGCGAATCCCGTTCTCGGGATTGAAACTAATCTTTGACTGTTTCTAATTGGGGGATATCGCCCTTGATTTGAAGCGAATCCCGTTCTCGGGATTGAAACTCAACAAGCTTAGGAGGCTCTTTAACCTCTTCTCCCTTGATTTGAAGCGAATCCCGTTCTCGGGATTGAAACGTAAATATTTCTCTACGTTCGGTGGCGATATCTTCCTTGATTTGAAGCGAATCCCGTTCTCGGGATTGAAACATCATTCGTGACAGAACATTATCAAAAGCGCGAGCCTTGATTTGAAGCGAATCCCGTTCTCGGGATTGAAACCTTTCTTTCTATCGTTTGCGATTCCAGATTCGTGATTCTTGATTTGAAGCGAATCCCGTTCTCGGGATTGAAACCGGACACCGAGCCATTGAAGAGTTGGACGCGGTTCCCTTGATTTGAAGCGAATCCCGTTCTCGGGATTGAAACTTGTAAATGGGCGTTATTCATTTCAACAACGGGGACTTGATTTGAAGCGAATCCCGTTCTCGGGATTGAAACAAAATTGATGCTGCCGACTTTGAACGTCAAATTAAACTTGATTTGAAGCGAATCCCGTTCTCGGGATTGAAACACTTCTGAATCAAATGTTGGCGCGTAAGATTCGTCCTTGATTTGAAGCGAATCCCGTTCTCGGGACTGAAACGTACCACGGGTGCTTACAATACCGCTTCACCAACAACTTGATTTAAAACGAATCCTGTTAAATCCAAAATTCAACATTGTGGAATACCCCTTTTCCACCTCCATGCTATAAATATTTCAGTAAACAACAAACGGCTTCAAGCCCGATGATAGACAGACTTTTTATTCCCAAAAATTTTAATAGTTATGCTGATACTTTTTTGATGTTGGGTTTAGCCTATCTTGTTGAATCCGCTCTCAAAGCAACTAAGCAAAAAACCACAATCCAACTGATTGACAAAGGTACGGCTTATGTAATCCAATTTAAAAAAGCTGTAAATATCGAATCAATTTCCGAACTTACATACTCAAATCCTTTCCCACCAGTCAAAGGTAAAAATACAGATATCAGTAAAATACCCGCAGAGGTTAAACCTTTTGACACTGTTGAGGAAGGTCGAATTCGTAAGCTTTATCGAGAGTTTTTGTTTCAACAGCGGGGAAAAACTGAAAATAGGGAAGAATCACCCAAACCACCAGACTACAGAACTCAAAATGGTGTATTTCTCACTTCCATGAGGTGCGATCGCAATCACAATAAGCTGTGGTTTGATAGTTGGGAATTGCGAGAAAATTACGGTTTTTTTATTGCTGCTCTTTTCCAAGGTTTTGGTCAAGAAAATCCGGGAGTCGAAGCTGTTGGGAAGTTATTTTACGAATCGACAGGTTGTAAATTACCAGGTAGTGGAAGTGCTGTAAAGGTTTATTTACCAAGTTCGGTACAAGGTGTAAATCGAGTTAAAGCAGATAGCAACAAAGTAGATCCACAAAAGGCTGATTGGTTGAGTTTGCTGTTAATTGCTACCGGATTTTTTCATTTTGCTATTGCCGAACGAATAAAAATAAACGATAAAGCCTTTGACTGGCGAGCATTTGCTTTACAACCGCAAGATATTTTATATAGTAAATACACGAAAATAAGTCAGCATTTATTAATACATATTCCTGGTGGAGGTCACGGTATTGCTCGATTTGATGCAGAATTAGTATTGCAGTTTTGTCAGGAAATGCTCGAATACCATCAAGCTTTAGAAAATAGAGAAATTGAGACAGAAGGAGAGGATTTTGACGATATCTTCGATAAACCTGTAAACCATTTTATTAGTAACTTTGCGGGAACTCATTTCGGTTCTAAAGGACAAGTTTACGGAGTCAAGGACATATTTAGTTTGGGACTTCCTAGTTGGATACATCCCGCTAATAGTTCGGAGCTATACGATTATCAAAATATTTTAGAAGAACATCTGAGGGTAGTACGTTCTTTATCGATTGACGACGCAAACACAGAATTAATCGCAGCCTATCGAGATTTTATTACCGGCAATGATTTATATCAATTTTTTCGTTTCCAAGTCAGCTATGCAGATTATGTGACAAAAAAGTATAGTAACGCTAATTCTAGAGTTGTATTATTTTCAAAACAGGGAATCGACCTCATGACAAGAAGTTTTACTGCTAAATCGCGTCAAAGTGATAAAGATTTAAAATTAACTGAAATTACAGAAAATCAAGGTTTTTTAAATATTGCAAAAGCTATAAATAGCGCTACAGTTTATGCAGGAAATATCCGCGATAAAGAAGGAAACATTAGAGAAACCGGCTGGGAAAGAATCTATGGATTAGCCCAGCGTTTGAGCAGTCAATCGGGTTCAAAAAAAGATTTTATTATCGAAATTAGTTCGTTTTTAGCAAGTTATCAAAACGAAAATTTACGTATCGATGATGAATTAAGAAAACAAAATAAACCTCGACGTATTTGGACAACAAAAGATGATTTAGACAAGTTAATTGACTTAATCGATGAACATGGCTCTAGCTTAGTCGCTAACCTGTTAATCGCTTACGGATATGCTAAAGGTTGGGGTAAATCCAAGGAATCGGAAAAAACTGAAGAAATTAGCAACGAACAAAAAGCAGCATAATTCTTTCTTGACCTCAGTGAAACTCAGCGCTTACTTTACGTCAATTTGCGTTTATAGAAATATCAAAAACAATAACAATGTCTGACAAAAATTTTCCGATATATTCAATTTCCATAAGCGGATTAGCTTCCTGGCAACTCCATGCTTTAAATAACGAAGGAAATGAAGGAAATCAATCTTTAACTCGTCGTTATTATATTATCCAAAAAGGTATGAGCGAACCGGAATATGTTAACGGTGTTTCTGGGGATATGCTCAAGCATATTCAAGCCGGACATTTACACAGCATTGCTATCGAGTCAAACTTAAATTTATCAGCAGGTGGACAACAATTTAATCCCGATAGAATTGGTTATGATATTGAACAAAAGCTACCAATTTTTAACCAAGAACACATCGATTTAACCACCAAAACAGATAGAATCCTACAGCTTTGCTCCATCAGCGATTTAGAAGGATTTATGGTGACTGAAAAGAAAGGACAAACCCTCAAACGAGAATCTGTAATTGAATTTGGAGCGGTAGTTGGTATTCCTACCTTTGTCAAAACCCAAAATTACTTTCATGCTAAATACGGTGTAGAAAATCCCACTCCCTACAACGTCCAGATAAGCTCTGGTTTATATGCAACTGTCCTCAATATCGAAGCTTTTCGTATCGGTTATAATCCCCATAATTTCAGCTACAGCATTGATATCAACGAACGCAAACAGCGCTTAGATGCATTGCTCAAAAGCGTCCTCTATACCTATATCCAACCCAACGGAGCTAAACGTAACACTAACTTACCCCATCTAGACCATTTTGAAGGAGTAATCACCCTTAGTACCCGTCGCTGTCCTGCTCCCATGTTGAGTCCGTTAAATATGGACAGCTACAATCGTGAAATTCACAGTCTGGCTAACACCTTAAATACAATCAACGGTGAAGGTACAATTCACTGCTTTGAGTTTGAATCAATGTCGCAATTTGCCGAACAAATCCAAACAATTATTGCATGTGGACAACCTTGGGAGAACGATAATGCTGAAGCAATCGAATAATTCTACTAATTCCTCTGTGTTAGACGAAAACTTAAAATGGCTCACCGTCAATTATCAACCCGTAAGTTTATTCACCCTTAAACGCTCCAATGCTACCAGCATGGCTGCACGTTCCAATCTTGTACCCACACCCTACGCTATCAAAATGGCTTTATTAAAAGCACTGTTAGAAAGCCAAGGTAAACACCACCAAAACGATTTTGATAACTGGATAGAAAATGAATTTATCTGGATTCGAGACTTGCAAATATATTTACAACCACCAGAACAACTAGTGGTTAATCGCAACGGTTATAAACTACGTTACTACGACCAAACTGCCGACAAAGCAGATAAAACTCGTTCTACCTTACCCATCCAAGACGGATTTGTATTCCGAGAATGGATACATTTACAGGGAGAACTAAAAATCTGTGCTGGGGAATGTGACGATTTAAGAAAATTAACCCAGCTATTTGCTCAAATCAACTATTTTGGTAAAAAAGGTTGCTTTTTTCAATATCTTCCCGATGCTACAGAAAAAACCTCTCAACCTAGCTTTACACAAGATCCCAACAGTGGTTTTACCGTACAGCCAATGGATGACATGGGTCAAAAAACTACTTTTAACCGCATCAATCCATTTTCTCAAGATAAAGCCCAACTTAATAAAGATAGAATAATTAAGCCAGAATTTTTACCCTTGAAACTGCATTCTACAACTGCTCGTTATGACTTCTACCAAAGATATTAACTTCGCTGGTTTAAGCGTTGTTTTGCAGCCCTTACAATCATCTTCCCCCGTAACTCCTTTACACGAATGGCTTGCAGATTTTGACACCTTACCTATCTGGATACCTTTACGTAAAACCAACGGTATCAGTAAAATTATGCCAGTGCTGCCACAACCGCAATCATATCCAAACTTAATGCAAGTCATATGTCAGCAAATTGGCAGTAATAGTTCGGTAGAATGGCGAGAAAAACCTTATAGCATCGGTGGTGTAGAAGTCGATTCCCATTCATTACATACAATTCAACTTAATATCTCCACATTTAAACCCTTTCCTCCCACATTATCGCGAGCCATTCATGCATTGTGCTTGCGCTGGTTTGCCAATACAAGTTCCGAATTAGCAGAAAAACTGCATCAGCAAGCAACTTTGCCTATGACCATAGGCTTAAAATATTGTTCTCCCAAACAAAGTCTGTTAAGAATTAGTTTATTACAAAAAGAATTACTCGCACCTTTATTGTGGGGAATGAATGCAGATTTAGGAAACGAAATAGTTTTAGCAGGAATTCCCTGTCGTTTGGGTGGTTGGGTCGATATCATCCAAAGTAGCAGCTACGAGAGACTTGTACAAATTCCAGCTCAAAAAACTATAGAATTTCAATTTCTTACACCCACCAGTTTCAAACAAAATCAAAATATTCAACCCTTTCCCCTCCCCGAACTAGTTTTCAAAGGATTATTGCGTCGTTGGAATACATTTGCACCACAAGAACTACACTTTCCCCAAATCGAATGGAACGGAGTAGTTTCTGGTTACGAACTGAAAACCTACGCAATGAAAATGGAAGGAGGAGCAGAAATTGGAGCAGAAGGAAAGGTAAAATATCGATTTAAAGACAGCGAACAAGCTCGAATCGCCACAATTTTAGCTCACTTTGCTTGCTATTCCGGAATTGGTAGAAAAACCGGGATGGGAATGGGGCAGGTGACAGTTAACAGTGAACAATTATCAACTAAATGAAAGAAAATTACTTACCCCTTGCCTATCTTAACGCTTGGGAATATTGTCCGCGCCGATTTTATTTTGAATATGTTTTAGGGGAAATGGAGGATAACGAACATATTCTTTTAGGTCGTCATTTACACAGAAATATCAATGAAGAATTAATAGTTACTGAAGGTAATACAACAATCCGACAGCAACAGTGGGTGTGGAATGACAGACTTAGAATTGCCGGTATCATCGATGCGGTAGAAGAAACCGAAGGACAACTGGTTCCTATAGAATACAAAAAAGGAAAAATGGCACGACATCTCAACGACCATTTTCAACTTTGCGGTGCTGCATTATGTTTGGAAGAGCGTACTGGAAGCAGCATTACCTATGGAGAAATTTTCTATCATGCCAACCGCAGAAGAGAAACCGTAGCCTTTACTCCCCAATTACGACAGGCTACAGAACAGGCTATTTCCCTAGCTCAGATTGCTGTCAATAAACCTATACCAGCCCCTATCGATAACACTAAAAAATGCCAGTCATGCAGCTTAATCAAAATATGTTTACCCCATGAAGTAAAAGCACTCCGCTCAACATTTTCTTAACAAAGAATAAGAAATTTAGGCTAGAAATATCAATCCAAAATCTAAAATCCAAAATCCAACCGATAATGTCTGTACTTTACGTCACTCAAAGAGAAGCTATTCTCAGCAAAGTTTACGAAGCATTTAACGTAGCACTCAAACAACAAGATGGTAGCTGGAAGAAAAAAAGCATACCCGCTCAAACCGTCAACCAAGTAGTGCTTATGGGCAATCCCCAAGTCACTGGTGACGCTCTGGTCTACGCTTTAGAATTAGGAATGCCCGTACATTATCTTTCCTTCTTCGGAAAATACTTAGGCTCCGCGCTTCCCGGATACTCGCGCAACGGTCAACTTCGACTAGCTCAATACGCTGTTTATAACGATGCAACCCGTCGCTTGGAACTAGTTAAAGCAATAGTTACCACCAAAATCCACAATCAATACAACGTTCTCTATCGACACAAACAACGCGATAATTCCCTCAAACAGCGCAAAAAAATGGTCAAAAACCAGAAAACCATAGACCAGGTAAGAGGAATAGAAGGATTAGCAGCACGAGAATACTTTGCTTGCTGGCAAGCAATGGTAGGCAAAGATTGGACATTTAACGGTCGCAATCGTAACCCACCCACTGACCCAGTAAACGCATTATTAAGCTTTAGCTATGCATTACTGAGAACCCAAGTTACAGCAGCAGTTCATCTCGCAGGACTAGACCCTTACATCGGCTATCTACATGAAGTCCATCACGGACAACCTTCGATGGTATTGGATTTAATGGAAGAATTCCGCGCTTTAATTGCTGATAACGTAGTGTTAGGAGTGTTGAGTAAGCGAGAAATTCAACCGAAAGACTTTACCGAAAGTTTAGGAGCATATAGACTTTCCGATTCAGGGAGAAAAACTTTTTTAGAAGCTTTCGAGCGCAAAATGAACGACGAGTTTAAGCATCCCGTCTTTGATTATCGCTGCACCTATCGAAGAGCAATTGAACTACAAGCACGACTACTGAGCCGTCATTTACAGGAAGAAATTCCTTACAAACCCTTAGCTTTGAGATAAACGCTATCCTCCCGGTCAAAGGTTTGATTGAGCCTTTATTAACGTCACAACCGCAATCAGAAGTTTTAACTGCTCACTGATAACTGTTAACTGAAATGACAACACTTTTTTACTTAATTATCTACGATTTACCAGATAACAAAGCAGCTAACAAACGTCGCACCCGACTGCATAAAATGCTCTCCGGTTATGGAACTTGGACGCAATACAGCGTGTTTGAATGTTTCTTAACTGCGATACAATTTACTAAACTGCAAATCAAAGTCGAGAAACTAATCAAACCGGAGGAAGATTCAGTACGGATTTATGTTCTAGATACAGGTTCTGTAAAACGCACCATCACCTACGGTTCCGAAAAACCTCGACAAGATGAAGTAATTGTTTTATAGTCTTGATATCAGCTTGATTTTTGGCAGACCGAAGCGGGGTCTAAAACCTGGGGGGTTCTGCCAAAATCGCCAGAACCACGACAATTCAATAGATACAGCTTTGTTGGATTTGAGATAAATGATAATTTATTTCAATAAGGGCTGTTGAAATTAACCCTTTTTTGGGGTTTGACAAAACCCGTTGTGGAATATAGGCGCTCTAAGGGTTTCAGCCTGCGGACTTGATTTGAAGCGACTCCCGTTTTCGGGATTGAAACTTAGCTATTAAAGATTCCCTGGTTTCAGGTTTGGGGCTTGATTTGAAGCGACTCCCGTTTTCGGGATTGAAACTGAAAGAGATACCGATAGTTCCCAAGCCGAGAGGACACTTGATTTGAAGCGACTCCCGTTTTCGGGATTGAAACTTAATTAATCTTTAAACCTTTAAAACCTTTCATTCTTGATTTGAAGCGACTCCCGTTTTCGGGATTGAAACAATATTATTCTCTGACTTTCACTAATGCTAATTGGCTTGATTTGAAGCGACTCCCGTTTTCGGGATTGAAACTCTTTTTTGCGCTTGTCGCCGGTAACTGTGATTGAGCTTGATTTGAAGCGACTCCCGTTTTCGGGATTGAAACTGTAGCGAGTCTAGAGATAAAAAATAAATACGAAACTTGATTTGAAGCGACTCCCGTTTTCGGGATTGAAACCTATTGCTGGTAAACCGGTAACAATTAATCATCCTGCTTGATTTGAAGCGACTCCCGTTTTCGGGATTGAAACATAAAAAACATTCCCGCAAAGGTCAATTAATTGTTTCTTGATTTGAAGCGACTCCCGTTTTCGGGATTGAAACGATTATCTCTATCACCCTCGTTAAAATCATCTGAGGCTTGATTTGAAGCGACTCCCGTTTTCGGGATTGAAACTGGGATTATTACACCGATGAACCATTACCGTGGTTCTTGATTTGAAGCGACTCCCGTTTTCGGGATTGAAACACTCGTTATCATCATAATCCTCATCTGTTCCCCCAGCTTGATTTGAAGCGACTCCCGTTTTCGGGATTGAAACTGCTGCTACTCTTTCGTAAGCATCATTGTATTTAAGCTTGATTTGAAGCGACTCCCGTTTTCGGGATTGAAACATAAACATACCGCCTAACCATCTACAACCACCATCAACTTGATTTGAAGCGACTCCCGTTTTCGGGATTGAAACATAGCTTAGATTCTAAAGCTCTGACAGCGCTATCTTCTTGATTTGAAGCGACTCCCGTTTTCGGGATTGAAACACCAATGCCAGTACACCGGGACGAGGATGTACGATGCTTGATTTGAAGCGACTCCCGTTTTCGGGATTGAAACGTGGTAAGTGCATCGCTTAAAAACAATGCCATCTGCCTTGATTTGAAGCGACTCCCGTTTTCGGGATTGAAACATGCTATACAGGTACTTCCCGCTTAGGCAGGTTTGTCTTGATTTGAAGCGACTCCCGTTTTCGGGATTGAAACAGCGCTACTTCTGAATCAAAGCTGCTCCCTATTGGCTTGATTTGAAGCGACTCCCGTTTTCGGGATTGAAACAACTATTTGTCGCTCGTTTAAGTCTGGATGCTCATCTTCTTGATTTGAAGCGACTCCCGTTTTCGGGATTGAAACAATGAAATGCCGTCGGCATTTGAAAATTAGGATAAACTTGATTTGAAGCGACTCCCGTTTTCGGGATTGAAACTTTTCTGGTACTGTGAAATCTTCTAAAAGTCTCTCACTTGATTTGAAGCGACTCCCGTTTTCGGGATTGAAACTTCGATTTAAACTTTGAGCAAATAGCGTTGTTTCTCTTGATTTGAAGCGACTCCCGTTTTCGGGATTGAAACTTGAAAGACACTATCCGTAGGCTTTAGGGCATTATAGCTTGATTTGAAGCGACTCCCGTTTTCGGGATTGAAACTCGGAAGTTTGGAACTTAAAGCCGGATGCGGCCGAAGGAGCTAGCGACTTGATTTGAAGCGACTCCCGTTTTCGGGATTGAAACCAATTAGCCGAAATGGGAGAGGAATAAAGAGCAAACTTGATTTGAAGCGACTCCCGTTTTCGGGATTGAAACATAACAAACCACCTTTTGACAAATTAGCTGTCCTCTCTTGATTTGAAGCGACTCCCGTTTTCGGGATTGAAACATTCAGACTGTCCTATATGTAAAAGGAAAAAAAAGCTTGATTTGAAGCGACTCCCGTTTTCGGGATTGAAACTTCGTGACCAGTTACTGCGTTTCTATAGGGGTTACTTGATTTGAAGCGACTCCCGTTTTCGGGATTGAAACATAACTTGCATCTCTTTCATTGAAAAACTTTTCTTTCTTGATTTGAAGCGACTCCCGTTTTCGGGATTGAAACAACAGTATTACTATCAAGGTGAATCTAAATCTCTTCTTGATTTGAAGCGACTCCCGTTTTCGGGATTGAAACCTGACAACTTCAGTTCTTCCCATGTTTGAGTTTTCTTCTTGATTTGAAGCGACTCCCGTTTTCGGGATTGAAACCTAAAACTAATTTATTATTAATAGATAAATCTATTTCTTGATTTGAAGCGACTCCCGTTTTCGGGATTGAAACATCTTCTAACGTCTCGTAAACTCTAATTATTCCAGCTTGATTTGAAGCGACTCCCGTTTTCGGGATTGAAACTTTGGACTTACACCAAACCCGGATACTAGCATAGACTTGATTTGAAGCGACTCCCGTTTTCGGGATTGAAACAACAAACCCACTAGGGATTAGTTAGTCGCGACATCTCTTGATTTGAAGCGACTCCCGTTTTCGGGATTGAAACTTCCGTTCTAAAACACCGAAAGCTGAAAAGTTTCAAGACTTGATTTGAAGCGACTCCCGTTTTCGGGATTGAAACGCAAGTAGCTTTTATTTTTGAAGACAACAACCTAATCTTGATTTGAAGCGACTCCCGTTTTCGGGATTGAAACTTTTTAATACCATGATGAAGGAAAGTATCTTTTACTTGATTTGAAGCGACTCCCGTTTTCGGGATTGAAACTATCAGCTTTGGGTTATGAAACAGCTAGACCCACAACTTGATTTGAAGCGACTCCCGTTTTCGGGATTGAAACTATCCAAGCCAGTAACGCTCGAATAATTGACTATGAATTGATTTGAAGCGACTCCCGTTTTCGGGATTGAAACTAAGAAAGTAATTCCTGATAATAGTCACTTCTTAACTTGATTTGAAGCGACTCCCGTTTTCGGGATTGAAACACAGAAAACCAGGCAATCGCCCCCAATGCAATAAACCTTGATTTGAAGCGACTCCCGTTTTCGGGATTGAAACATAAGAATGAGTGCAATTCAACAGATTCAGGAAGCGCTTGATTTGAAGCGACTCCCGTTTTCGGGATTGAAACTTGTATTAACCCATAACCTAATCTTTCAGCATATTTCTTGATTTGAAGCGACTCCCGTTTTCGGGATTGAAACAATAGTAGTTACAACATACTTTAGCTAAATTCTTTTACACACCCATCTCCTCAGTAATTTTACTAAAATCATTAGCCACTTTTTCCTCAGCTATCTCAGCTATGTCCTCAAAATCCTGCATCATCTCATCTGCTTCACTGGCTAAGTTTTCTACCGACTGGGTTTTCAACTCTTCTACTAAGTTTTTGAGGATTACCAGACCAAACTTTTCGGTGTATTCTTTGGCTTTTCCTGTGGTGGGCATACTCAGATTGTACTCAGGGTTGAGTGTGATAGTAAAGATAAGATTAGAAATGTAGTTGGCAAAACTTTTGGTTCTGGCAAAAGCTTGTAGTTTCTCCCTAACTTCCTCCGACACCTCCACCATATTACAAAACTGCTTAAAGTTACTTTCTTCCAAAATAACGCTGTAGCTAAAAACTACGACCATATCCAGAAATTTCTCTAAATCAAGCTGCTTAGGCTTTTTGGGTTTGGTTTTACCAAGTTGTTTGATTTCTGAAAGAGTGTTTTTCATGGGCTTTGGTAGTTGAGGTTATAAATAAAAAGACTAATTTCGTTTAACACTACGCCCTGTAGCACAACTAGATTCTAACTCGTCCATGTGTCGCCATCGTTCCAAAGTTTCTTTAGATACTGGCTGATGCTTCCATACACGGTTGTATTTGTCTATGAAAAACTCAAACGCAGCCTGGTCTTTTCGGTTATTTAAGATGTATCGCCGTAACTCTTCGTAGGACATCGCATCATAATCTACCGAATAATCTTGCATACTAAAATCTTTCGGCTCAAATACTAAATTGCAGCTGCACTCTATCACGATTTACATTCTAAATAGTCTTTATAAGTAAATAGGTAAAAATGTTCAAAGTCAAAATCAAAACCTTGGACATCGATGTTTTTTAATGTGTTCTTGCCTCATGCGAGAGCCGGAATTTTCATTAAGATGCAAAAGCCAGTGCTGCCCCATCTCTCTACTTCTCTCTAATCGAGGTATTAATTTATTCAGGTTTGATATTAAAGCTTTTCATTCTTTCTAAAATACGTTTTTCTGCTACTTCTAATTCATTAAGCCCTTTTAAAGCTTTTTGTTTTTGTTCTCTGATAATTTTTAAGTTGTGAATAAGGAATTTTCCACTTAAATAATAATCCCCTAATTTCAGAAACTCTTCTCGCGTAACTTCTCTACCTGCAAATAAACTACTACCAAGTTCATCTATTTCGTCAATCCAAGCTTTTGCTTCTTCCGGAGTCATAATTTATTTCCAACGTAATTTATATCCTTCTACAAATTGTAACGCTCTTTCTGGAGTCAATATCATCTCTCTAGAACCATCTGGATTTTCTTGAAACCCCATTTTTTCGTAAGCTTTTATCGCTCTGGGTGTTGCTGCTACTTTAAATATTCCACATTGTGATGAAGAATTTTCATTCATTTCTTCAATTAAATCTGTTATTAACCAAGGTGCAGCACCTTTTCTAGTTTCTTCTACAGGTTCAGACAAACAATTCCAAGGTGCAGAACAAAAAATATCTATAAGAATATGTTGTTGGGGTTCATCATACAGATAAATTTCTCCAAATCTGTAATCAATAATTGCACCAGCTTGAAGCATATTATTGTTAGTTACACCTCTAAATATCGTAGGATTATCTAAAGTATATTCTAAGAGTTCATATGATTTAACTATACAATCTCCAAATTCAGTACCTATAGCATCATTCAAACTCCCCTGATAAAATTCAATTGAGTAATCTAGAATTTTTTCTTGCCAAAAAGATAAATTACCAATTATTATATCAGAAGCGTAATTAACATATTCAAATTTATTTATATACATAATTTCATATCAAAAATCAAAATTTATAATAGAATATCATGTATTATGAAAGTCTGAGCTTATAAAAATAATGGCTACTCAGTACTTGGTATGCTGTAGAAATAGTCGTCTTAAGGCACTAGGAAAAAATATAGTAAAAATGTAAAAAAATAGCATACCAAATATCAAATTATTACACATTGATTATTTTTTATTAACAATTTTGCATACTAACAACTGAAAAGCCGAAATAATTAACTTAAACAATATTAATTACTGTAAATTACATTAGTAATTGATTCATCAATTTATATAAAGTATTGCAATATTTTTTTCTTTGGTAGTGATTACAGCAGGATAAATTGTGAATTCCAATGAAAGGCAAAAAATAAAAAATGCTCAAGTATTTATAGAAATTTGTCATTTTTATCGTCATAAATTTATAATAGATTATGATAGTAATTCTTTAGTTTATGTCATAAAAAATGTTCTCTAAATCTGTTTGAATTCAACTGAAATTTCATTGTCATAAAATAGGTATAATTCGTCTCTGTTTTGGCTCAAAATAAAATCACCTAAAAGCAAACCCAAAAATATCTCAACAGGAGCAATATTTACTTTTTTACGTAACTCAGACCAAGTAGCTGATTTTACTCGTGTCGCTACAAAATAATTGGCGATCGCACTCGTCCAATCCGAGACATTTTCACTATGAGCGATATCAACAATTCTCTCAAACTCGGCTTCTGGAGTCACTTCAATAGTTTCAAGCAAAATTTCTTTATCAACAATTTCCATTTGAGATTGATACTCATCCCTTTCGGTAAAGGTATAGGATTTGCGAATCGGACTAACTAACGGCTCAATAAATTCATCAAAATCAACATCCACACTTTGACGAACAAATAATGTAAAATCCTTATCCCCCATTACCGGACCATCATCACTTGTATACGCTTCCAATTCCTCAAAAGCTTCCATGCTACGAAGATGGAACACTTGCACCATTTGTAATAAAGCATCTGCGGCTACCCGAAGTTGTTCGGACGAATTCAAGTCAATTAACGACACGTCTAAACTATCCCACAGAAGATTCCAATTAACATCAAACGGCTCTTGTTTGGCTTCTTCGAGTAAATCCCAAATCTCTAACTGTACATATTTCTCATTCATTGGTCTGGATGATGGGGACAAGGGCGAATCGGACATCTATCGGGGTCTAACCTTTCAAGGGAAGCAAATTTCTTTATTCCATAATTCGCTCCCAAAACAGAGAGCATCTTGTTCACATAATTCAAAATTTGGCTTTTAACCATCCCCACGCAATGAATTGGTTGAATTTTAGCTTGCAACTGTTGTCCGCACCAAATTTCCGCTCCTACGGCGTGGACAGGAGTTGCTTCTCCTGAAGGACGATAAACAATTAGGGTTGCAAAATAAATTTCCGAAAAATCTTCTATATCAACCTCAATATGTTCCACCTTTTCACCAACTCGCTTCATATTGCGGGTTTGATTCCGGCGGTCGCGGTGCTTGGCGTGGGAACGGCGGCTATAACAAACCTTTGGGTTCCAACAGTTATCACCGTCTTCACCATGTATTTCTTTAGCTTTGTCTGCCGTAAGCATGGCGCATTTACGGCACTTGGCGGGTAGGGGTTTGGGCATGAATAGGAGTGAGGGAGGGAGAGAGTGAGAGAGGGAGGGAATGATGTAGAGAGTGAGAGAGGAAGAGAGGGAGGGTAAGCAACAGCCGCATTTTCCACTTACTACTAATTATTGTTGTTTTTAATCACCCATTGGTCGGAATTATGCATCATGTTGACCAACATCCCTAGAATTGAATTATATGTCTTGTATATTTCTCTTCCTTCTGTTGGTTCTAAGTAATTACATTTGACTGCAAATTCTATCCAAGTTTGAGTTTCTGCCGCTTCTGCCGTACAGTCACTTAACTTCGCAACAAATGCAGCTTCATACATACGCTTACGCCATGCTTCTGCCAAATTTGCACAAACAGAACGGGAAGACCTTCTTACTTGGTCAGTGAGGGAAAATCTCTCCTCGTAAGGAAATCGCTTGGAAATTTCAAAAATTTGCATAGCAGCATCAAATGCTGTCTTATAAACGTTTAAATCTTGATGTGTCTTTATTCGGGACATGGGGAGGAGTGAGGGAGTGAGGGAGTGAGAGAGGGTGGGAAAAATATTGAGGAAGGCTTCTTTTGTTGCCGATATAGTACATCTATATTCACAGAATATCAGTAAAAGGTTTCGCATGAAAACAAGAACTTCTTCAAAGTCGCGCAGCTCCTTTAAAAATCCCTCCCTCACTCACTCTCTCCCTCCCTCCCTCTTCCCCAAACGAAATATTGTCTTAGAATATGCTTATTCGAGATAATGGCTATTATCTGGAATCGAGTTCGGTTTGTACTGTAACTGTAACCATAAGTTGAGCAACTTGCTCACCTTATGCTTTCAAAAAGATTTGCCCAAATTATGCTTACAAAATTTCTTCCCCGAGCGCACCTCAACCCCTCGGCCCCAAGCGCAACAAGGGCACTAACCGGCACAGTATTGGCTCAACTTGTTGTACTTCGTATGATTCCCAAAAATTCTAAGCCATCAACAGGGTTAATTTTGAGCTTGTAGCACTTCCTTAAAAAGGCAGTAAGACTTGGTTTGTACTTATACACAGCGATTGGTTTGTGGTTGTTTGCAGTCAATTTTGTCTTTTGTGGCATTGCAGCCAAAATTTTTCCTATTGCTTGAGCAAGCCACAAGTCCCAATCAAACTGGTTCCCTTTGGGTTCAACAGGAGGATCTACAAATCGTCCAAGCCATGCGCCACATATACGACAGTAACCAGTCTTTTTATCTTTTGTGTTGAAAAATGTTTGAGAACCACCACAGCACAAACAATTTAGTTGTAAGTAACGTTGGTGATAAGGGCAAACAGTTACGGGTTTTAAAGCCCATAATAAAGGGTTATAAATAGGCAAACCAGCTTCTTTACTATCCTGGTAGCAAGCAGCGCACCAACGTTGTTCGCTACAAAAAATGTGACTCAAATTAAGGTACCACGAACGCATTGGTAGCAGAGTTAAATAAGGTATATCTGGACAATCTGTTAATTTTTTTAGAACTTGAACCACAGTATCAACATGTTGAGTTTTGCCCAACCAAGATTCAAAAGCTTGTTTACTCAAATCTTGCACCTAACCGAGTAAACTCTTAAAAGATAAATAAATGGTGTTAAATGATGACGATAAAGAAAAAAACTCTTAAGTATTAAATAGTTAAATTTAAAACTATATTTCAAAGTATTATTACATAATTTTTTTCAAAACTATCAAGATGCAGCAATGACGCACAGCGTCATTGCTGCTGTGCGATCGCCCTGGGTTTTAATTCCAAAGTCTTAATTTGCTTTAGGAGCAAAAAATATGAGAGAAAGGGCGTGAAATATCAAATCGTAAAACAGCAAGAACAATGCTTGCCCACGCCCAAGAGCTAGTCTACACCCTCAAAGAGTCGATGCCCACGAAATACCAAAAAGATAATCTCGAAGCAATATTGGGATTATTTTTAGAAGCACAAGGGCATCCTTTACCTGAACATTCTAAAACTAAGTCTGCAAGTGCATTAAGCCGATTTTTGAATATTAACCCTTGGTCAACTCGGGAAATCATTCGAGCAGTTCGCGGTCAAATATTAGAGGTGGTTTTAAAAGCTTTATATGAAGCCGGTAGGGGGCGTAGACCATTTTTACAAGTAATTGTTGACCTCACAACCCTTGAGAAACGCGGCAAATTTAAAGAATTTGAGCATTTAATCTCAGTTTATAACGGTAAACGAGGATTACATATAGTGGTACTATACCTTGTTGTCGGAAAGTTACGAATTCCTTGGAGCTTTCGAGTTTGGAGGGGTAAGGGTACACCTTCACAAGCACAACTAGGACTGAAATTAATTAAAGCTTTACCAAAACTGCTGACCAAACACTTTCAGGTGATGATTTTAGCTGATACAGCTTTTGGTAGCATAGATTTTTTACATGGTGTTCGCAAGCTTAAATATCATGCCATTACAGGTCTTTCTATTAACCGTAAGTTAGTTGATGGAAGAGTTTTAAGGCATTTACATAAACAAGGACAACAGGTAAATTTAGTTGGTTTAGATTTTCCTGTAACTGTAGCTTGGTATTATCTTAAACGTGAAAATGGAAGACTCGAAAAAAGATTTGTTTTATCTACAAGACCCTTAAAGGCTAGCACTATTAAATGGTGGGGAAAACGTAGATGGCAGATTGAGGGCTGGTTTAAGACCGCAAAGCATCGTTTTGGCTTACATCGTTTTGGTCAAAAAACCTTAATAGGAATGTATCGTTGGCTGATTCTTTCTTTAATTGCCTACTTTATAGTTCACTGGACTTACTTATCGACTCAGTTACCATTGCCACCTGATTGGGGAGAGGCAGCCCAAACTGCCCTAGAATCTTTCTTTACCTCACAAGTTGTGTCTCTTCTTTTACTTGAAATTGAGCGGTTAATTCCTTTTGTACGTAGTTGTGGTTTTGACATTAATTTTTCCAGGTGCAAGATGTGAGTTTATCAAGTAGTGGGGATTTAGAATACAAACCCCTCATAGCTAACCTAATCATTTCATCTGAGAGACATAAGAAAAACGGTTGGTCAGATATTTTAAATAGTGATGTAATTTGGTAGCGGATTAAACTAGTGACAGATAATCCATGTATATCTGCTAGTCGATTTAAGTAACTGGTAAAGCTTTCAACTGCTGGTGTGCCAAGACCTATTGGTTTTAGAGAAAACAAGAAACTACGTTTTGGAAGCTCAGGAATATCTAGCTGCCAGGACTCATAATTTTCCAAATATTCAACTGACATGATTATCGCCTCCAACTTTTAGACGCTGAGGTTTTCGATTACGATTTGTTTTGGAACGGTATTTTTCAGGATTTGCTTTTGATGTGCCACTTTTAGAAGAATTATTACTGCTATGTTCTAAACCCAAAGCAATTCTCAAAGGAGAACTATCTGTAGCGTATTCAAGTTGCTTTTCTCCACTTCTTGTTTCATTGACCATAACCATGCATTGTTCCGTGGAATAAGCATTTTTATACAGATGAGACGTAGTAAGAGTATTAGCTCCTTCAAGTAACGCACAGTAAAGCGCACGAGATAACCAATCTTTGAGAATACCTACACAGCCAAAACTGCGTTCGTAACAAAAATCCCAATGTTGAAGCAAGTCAGGTTGTTCTGGTAAAGGTAAATGACGCTGAAAAGTTTGAACAATACCTCTGAAAGCTTTTAAATCTCCTTCATTTTCCGCTTTATAACGCTCTAGATGAATATCTAAACTACGCCGACACAATTGGGCACTTAAATTGCGAAGAATC
This sequence comes from Calothrix parasitica NIES-267, assembly GCF_002368095.1. Taxonomy (GTDB): domain Bacteria; phylum Cyanobacteriota; class Cyanobacteriia; order Cyanobacteriales; family Nostocaceae; genus Rivularia; species Rivularia parasitica. The sequence continues at coordinate 157,873 of NZ_AP018228.1, forward strand.
AACAAGTCATAAGTGCCTGCAAGTACAAATTTGACTTTAGTTAGATTGGCTAAGGACTTAATACAATCAGTTTGGTCACGCAATTTACGCCCGCTAGCAACCTTACTAAGATTTTGCGCTTCATCAATACAAAAAACTTTAAGATGACGATGCTTAAGTGCAGCTTCTAACGAAGTCTTTAACTTCAAATTAGTGACTCTACCATAGTTTGGCAATGTTGAGCATGGGTCTTGAAGGGCACTTAAAGAGCGTTGATAAAAGTCTTTCCAATCAAAAGTACTAAATTCCGGAGTCGCAACTTCAACATTAGCAATTGGGATAAAACCTTTATCTTGTTCCATTGCTTGTTTATAAAATAAAAGCATTTTTTGTGTAATGCGGCGTAATAATGTAGTTTTACCAACACCAGTTGGACCAAATAAAAAGATTAAAGCGTAGAATGTTGGGTCATCTATTGCATTTTTAAGTTTTTCTGCTGCGGTTAGCAGATTAGGATGAGCCATCGTATATTGCTGAAAATAGTTAAGTCTGTCAATTACTGGCAGAGTCAGTAACTTTTGGGGAAAGTAATTTTCATCTGTCATTAGAACTCTCCATAGTATTCAAGGGTTTCTGTAACGTATGAAGTTTGATTGCTATTTTCAGAATTTTTAAAATCTTCTTCTAAAGTGTCTTCATCCTCTTGAAGCTCAATAAAGTTAGATGATGTTTGGACTGGTTCAGAATCGGAGCAATGTTCGATATTTTTAATAACTACTCCTGCTTGAATAGCTTTATGAACCTTATAATTTTCTGAATCACGCAAACGCTGTTTAACTAAATCGCTTTCCTCGTCATGCTTGGAATTTAAAAACTCAACTAATTCTCTATCAGTTATCATCCGTTTGCGCTCATAATTACGCCTGCGTTTGTTAAGCTCTGCGCTAACGATTCTAATTTCTTTTTCTGAACGTCCTTGCAAATATTGATAGTAAGAAGAAATACATTTGACCCATTGCTTCCGGGCTAAAGCATAAGCAATTCCTGCATCCCAGGGGTCATAGCGAACCCACAGCATTGATTTCTCAATTTCTGGGTCACGAAAAATATCAGACCAGTAATATATGTTGTGTATCTTTATGCCTCTTCCTGGTTGAACTTTACGCTTTCTACTATCTGGTGCTGGTAAGGTTAGAATATAGAATAACTCGTCATATTCAACCCGGCGATGTATACGACTTCCACCCATTGCAATGCCAGCTGTAAAAGCCTGAAGGGGACTAATATCTAAAGTCGGGTGTGGTCTGTTGTCATAAACGTTGTATGCCCACTCGCTTAAGGCAAAATAAAGTTTTTCTAATGTCCAAATTGCTAGTTTTTCTGGTTTAACAGATTTAGTTACTTGACGGTGAAGACGCTTAATTTGTGTATTACCTTGCAACTCATGAATAAACTGTGTATTTGCTGTACCAAATAATCTTTCAACAACTGAACCAAAGCGAGCATGTGCTGGCGGTCTATACTTTAGTGTGCAATCATTACAAGCTGCTAATTGCTCAAAATAGTGACTATGGAACTCTAATCCATTGTCTACAACTATATTTTGAGGAAATCGATTAAAGCGCTGTACGCAAATCCGAATTACCATCATACAACTTCGGTAGCTCGGTTCGTCGAAGGTAACATAAATAGCCAAAATTCTTCGGCTATACGCATCAACCATAAATGTTGCCCAAGGACGACCTAAGTTATGACGAACTGAGTTGTTTAATGCAATATTACAATTAGTCAAAGAGTCAAGGTCGCTTACTAGTTCAATATCAAGTTGCGTATGGTCGATATGAACAATCTCAAACGGACGATTACCGTGTCGCGGGGTAGTTTGTTTTAATTCCCAGTAAAATGTTTCTTCTACTATCGCTGCCCGATTCCCAAGGCGTTTTCTAGTTTGACGATATCCACTTCTAGCTTTAATCGCTTCACAAAATGTTGTTCTTGATGGAGGAAGAAATGGAGGTTCATGAGTTTGACAAGCTACAACGAATGACTCGTAAACTCGTATTTTACTTCTTTGGGTTGATGTTTCATAATGCTCTTTAATAAATTCGAGCATGAATTCTTGGAGTTGTGAGTCAAGTTTAGCTATGTGGTTGCCTTTGCGGTTGTGCTTCGGTAATAGTCCAAGGTATCCACTTCCGTAAAGACTTACAGCTTTCTGATACTGGCTACGCCAACGGCGGATTGTGCTGTTCGGATATTTTGGAGGGGATTCTACTAAATATGGTTGTATCAAGTTGTAGCGTCGGTTAGCCTCTGCAATATCTTTTGGAGTTGCATGTTTTAATATTTCGACTGACACACTTTTAGTATTTTCGGTCTCTATTGTACCAATTCCAGTTATTTTACCTGTGTCAATTAACTTGGTTAATATTGCATTTGGTAACTCTATTAGTTGACCATCTCTACGTAGTAATCCAGTTGTTGTAGTGCCTGTGTTTACTATTTCCCACTCTGCTTCATCCCAAGATATACTCTTACCTACAGCTATTTGCAGTGCTGTTTTTTCTGACCATAAAGATACAGGTTCAATTTGGCTCATATATTCGTGAGCGCAAGCTACATCTTGATTGATAAATACTTTTACCGTATGCGGTTGAGAAAGTTTTACGCTTGTCAATTCTACGTAAAGTCTATCTGTAGCAATTAACCAATAAAGGTCATCTGCTTTAATACTTTCTGTTTCTAAAAGTTCTGCGAGAGTAATTCCTGGATAATCTGTAACAGTATTGATAATTGTTTGCTGCGTAGTTGATTCTACAGTTTCATCGGAGTAATTTAAGTAGTCCTCCAACCAAACTATATTTTGTTGAAAATTCCAATTAATTTGTGCATCTGACCATACTTGAAAAGAAAGGTCGTAAAAACGTGCATATTCGGATGCTGGAGGACAATGCCATTTATTTTCACAATCTTTACAATAACGATTTGGATTCGCTTCACTCAGCCTTGACAGTTCAAGTTCGGTTTTGCACTCACACCAACCCGCGTTTTGTCTCCAAATTATGAAAAAATCAGGTGTATACTTGTGTCTCAATCGCCGTCCACTTTTTGAAAGGTAGATTAGTTCGATAGCTGGAGGTTGGTCGTAATACTCTAGTACTTCTGGGTCGTGTTCTAATTCATAAATGCGTGCTAATTCGCAACGATGACTCTCGAACTGAATTGTCACTCCCATTTTGGCAGAAGGGTAGCTACCACAAACATTCTTTCTACCACCAGTTACGAGACGAGATGGATTAGTACTACGAATCTCCTCAATTACCGTTTGTGCCCTAGAACTGAGGTTCTGTTCTCGACACCAGTTGTTAAACTCTTGGTTGTCAAGCATAATCTTAATTGTGGAGGGAGGTATATTTTTCGGGTAATCCCTCCTACTCATAATGTCAGCACAACACTATTTATTTGTAAGCGAAACGTTGCGAATATTTGCTTAATTTATACTTTCTAAATATAATGTTTGCTCACATTATGGTTTCTTTCCTTATATATTGGCTTTTAGACAGCAACGAGATTTGTAGGGTTGAGCGCCGCCACTTGCTCAACTTATACTTTCACAGTTGCTCAACTTATCCTTACAGTTACATTACAGTTGCGGGTGGGGGTAAGCAGGGGGAGCAGGGGATGCAGGGGAAGCAGGGGGGGAGATTTTTTGATAGGATAAATCCTCTCTTGCTTCCTCATCTCTTCCTGCTCTAACTTCCCCTGCTCCCCATGCTTTAATCCACCCCTGCCACCCCTGCCACCCCTGCACCCCCTTTCCCCTAAAATAGATGTAAGTCCGCGTTTAACAAATAAAAATGAATCAAAAAGCTATAAGAGACCACAAAGATTTAGAAGTTTACAAAAAAGCTTTTGATGCTGCAATGGAAATTTTTCATCTGTCGAAGCAATTTCCTAAAGAAGAGACATACTCCCTTACTGACCAAATTCGTCGCTCAAGTCGTTCTGTGTGTGCAAATTTTGCTGAAGCATGGAGAAAAAGAAGGTATGAAGCAGCATTTGTAGCTAAATTAAATGACTGTGAAGCTGAAGCTGCTGAAACTCAAACGTGGCTTGAATTTGCTGTTAAAAGTGAATATATAGAAGTTGAAAATGCAAGAAAACTCTACGGAATTTATAACCAAGTCATAGCAGGTTTTGTCACCATGATTAATAATCCTACACCTTGGTTAATTAAAAAATCATCGTCATAACTTTAGAGCAGAGAAGGTTAGAGCAGGGAAAAGTTAGAGCAGGGGGAGCAAGGGATGCAGGGGAGGCAGGGGGAGAAATCGATAAAAATGGTTCTGATGTACGATGACGATTATAAATGTGCCTTCTTTACAAATAGCTAGGTACATAAATAATTTTTCCTTGCTTCCTCTCTACCTCCCCTGCTTTAATCCTCCCCTGCTCCCCCTGCTACCCCTGCCTCCCCTGCTCCAAAGTCACGCCCTGACAACAGTAACAGAGCGTCCACTTTCAGTATCAATAACTTCAGTACTCAAACGCTCCTGTATCGGTAAAGCTTTTGTACGTACATCAAAAATTACCAGCCAACCAAAATTTACATCCAATCTTGCCAAATAAGAATCTAATTGTTCAATACCTTTATCTAAAGGGTCGCCTTTTTTATCCTTCCAAACCTTTAGTTCAATTCCCAGAGTTACATTCCCATATATTAAACATAAATCCATCCGGTCTTTTCCGATAGCATACTCTCTTTCTAAACTTCCACCTCCATTAATCACCCGATGTAAAAATGCCATCATCACTAAATGGGGTGCAATTTCATTGTAAGAAGTAGTACCAAGCAAAGGTTCTCCATGTTGTAACCAAAAATCTAAAAACGCCTCTAATAATGCTTCTGTATCTAACTCTCCTGATTGAGTTAACCAGCTAGGTGCAATTTGGGGTAAAGAAGCCATTGGTGTTATCGTTAAGACTCTAGGTAGTACTTCACGGTAAATAGGATTTGCTATTTCCAACCCTCCCAGAGGATTCATTCTACATAAACCCAAATCAATCAAAAACTGAATATCATCGTTAGGAACATTTCCTAGCTCAGAACCTGCAAGCATAGGTTCAATAATAACTCTAACTCTATTAGTTTGTAGTCTTTCTGCTAAAGAATCAAGATGAGTATCCTTTCTTTTAATTAGCACTTCAGCAGCCGAATGTATGTGTTCTGGAGTAATAGCTACACTAGTATCAGTTACCATCTCTTCCACAATTTCCTTAGCTAAAGCATTAACTAACCAAGGCTGTCCCTGAGTTAAATCAAAAGCAATAGAAACAGCTAATGGTGTAAAAACCTGTCCCGTATCATCAGTATGCTGCTGGTATAATTCACCTACCTCAGTAGCATTAAAATTTCTTAAAGTCAGAGAACGGACTTTGATATTAAAAGGACTGGCAGTATTTAACCTATCACTTCCACCGGAAGCTACCTTATAATCCCTCACATCTCGCAAACCAATCAGTCCAACACTAATAGGAAAATTTTGGGGACGATTGCGATATCCATCCCTTAGCTGTCGCAGTACTGAAATTAATGCTTCATCTTCTAAAGAATCAATTTCATCAATAAAAAGTACAAGTGGTCTACTGGATGCTTGGGACCAACTTTGTAGTGCAGCTTGTATTCTTCTTCCTGGTTGAGCGCTATTCCAGTTTTCGGGGGGATGTAATATGGCAGGCAAATCCAATTTAGTGCTAGCTTTCCAAGAATCAAGAATAACAAGTTCAGCCACTTCCGGATTCTTACTAAAAGGTGCCCCTAACTCTACAGAAACTAAAGCAGCAGTATAGTCTTCACTACCAGTTAACTGTTCTGCTAGCGCCAGCATAGCAGTAGTTTTACCCGTTTGTCGGGGTGCGTGAATCACAAAATAATTTTGTTGGACAATCAACCGCTCCAAATTCGGTAGTCGAACTGTTGGAGGCAGCATGTAGTGGATATCTGCTTTACAAGGACCAGTAGTGTTGAACCAACGGGGCATAGGGAATAATAGTTAAATATATGGGTTTAGTCTAGCAGTCTTAATTAAACAGCAAATTATGCTTGTAGAAGGAAACGGTATTTTATCTTAAAGATAAAAAATACAGATATAAATCGCTCCTTCCGGAAAATCTATAAATGTTCTTAGATAGGGTGCTGAGGGGCGCTCGGGACTGAGGTGCAGAGGAGTAGGAAGCGCTCTTTGTGTTTGGAGAAAATCTGCACGTTACCAATAAAAAACAATTCAAAAGTACTATCATTTAATAAAAATTCACCCTTCCCCCTATCTCCTTAGCAGTTTTCTGCGCTCGTGTTTACTTAAAAAACCTCTTCCATCGAACACTTCCGAATTTTCTAAAAACATGAGATGGTAAATAAAAACCCACACACTGTGAAAAGGACTAATTCATAAGTACTATGAATTCATAACAAATTACTTTTCTCCTCAGCACCTCAGCACCCCATCTCCGAGCGCATTCCTCCCCTGCTACCCCTGCCACCCCTGCTCCCCCTGCTCTCTAAAGATGCTCCACCGAAAACCCGTTCCCACTCCCGTTATCGTCCCCGTAACTGAACTCAAATCCAAGGAAAAACCCAAGGTTAAGGATTTAAGAATTCTTCGCTTTGAGGAGTTTCTGCAAGCCCGGTCATTGAGTGAAAATTCAACAATTGCTTATAAACGGGATATTCAGCATTTTTTAGATTGGTGCGATACTGCGTGGGTTGATGTAAAACCCCGTCAAATTGCTCAGTTCAAAAATTATCTATTGCGGAAGGAAGACAATTCCCGTGTGTTAAAGGATGCGAGTGTAGCGCGGATATTAGGAACGCTCAAAAATTTTTACAATTGGTTAATTAGGTCGGGTTATGTGAAAATTGACCCCACCATAGCGGTTGATTTACCGAAAATTCTTGAACCCCAAGCAAATAACTTAAGTATGGAAGTTGTGGAGAAAATCTTTACCGCAATTGAAACAATTAGGAATCCAGAAAGAAATTTGGCGATATTTGGGTTATTGCTTCATGGTCTGAGAGCTAGTGAAGTTTGTGCTTTGAATATCGGAGATTATGATGGGGTTCGGGTTGATATCAAACAAGCTAAAGCAGGGAGCGTGGGAACTGTACCGTTGGAAGGGTGGTGCGCTTCTAAGGTTGATGATTATTTACAATGGCTCAAAGCTAGTTATAGTGAGAATTTAAAACCAGAGTCTCCAATGTTTGTTTCTTTTTCTAATCGTAATAGTGGAAAAAGAATTAGCTATGACACGATTAATAAATTGTGTAAGCAAATTGGTGAAATTATTGGTATTAAATTTAATGCCCACCAGTTGAGGCATACTTTCGCTACTAATTTGGTAATTTCTGGGATGAGTCCATATCACTCTATGACTTTGATGCGCCAGAAGTCGTTCAGGAATTTCAAGCGGTATGCCAAAGCGGCTGAAAGAGCAGCTGCGGAAGCGGAGTTTAATAAAGTTTCTAATGGTCGGAGTATTTTGCGGAAAGATACTGCTGTATCAGATGAAAGTTGAATTACTTCCTCGAACCGCTCTAAGATTACCGGCTAAAAATTTATCCCTCACTCACTCCCTTCCCCCTCTTTATACTTAGGGAACACTAAGAAATAAATTATCCCAACCTTGAAAAATGTAAAAATTTTTCTCCTCAGCACCTCGGCTCCTCAGCACCTCAGCAATCAATACAATGGGTTATAAAAGAAGGAAGGAGTTAGAAGGAAGAAGGAAGAAGGTTTGAGCGGTAATATATTTTTAAAAACTTCACCACCTGAGTCTAAAACGATATTATTGAAAAAAACAATATTTTAAGGCGCATAGCGCAAGGGAATATTTACGTCCTTGTTTCATGCTTAGCCGTTTTAAAACGTGAATTATTCTTCCTTCTTCCCTCTGTTATGGTCGATGGGGAGTATTACCTCCCGCACCTCCAATTCAGATCCGGACGTGCGCTTTTCAGTGCATCCGGCTCCTAGATATTCTAGTCCGTAGACTTGCCCATGTGGTGTATTTGGTGACAGCTTCTATGTATTGCTACCAGATTGCTGTTTTTCCAATTATCGTGATTACCATCCTTATGGTGGAGATGAATTGTTTCATCGTCTATAAAGTGGTGTCCACAATATCCACATTTGAAATCTTGCTTCTTAAGCAAGTTCGCAGTCGTACCGTTGTAGAGCTTATATTTGCGCTTGCTCCAGTAGATAAAATCACCGTCATATGGTGATTTATCTCCGGTAACAGCAGTATGCTGATTTAAGGCATACCCAACGGCGGGAAAAGCCTTCTTACTCAGTTCAACGGCTTCCCCAATGTTTCGAGATTTTGTGTTGAACTTCAAAGTAGCTCTATGTCGAAGTGCCCACATTGAATATTTAGAGCCACTAAGCTCACAATACTTGTGGTAATTCCTCCATCCGCGATATATCGGGGCTAAAAGTTTAGCCTTATCCGATATACTCAACCTCGGCTCGTTGATGATAGCTTTTAACTTCTTGCGAACTGCGCTAGTATTGTCCTTAGATGGGAAGCTACGGAAGCTGCCATCTTGGCATACCTTACATTCCCAGCCAAGAAAGTCAAAGCCCTTGGTCACTTTCGTGATTCGGGTTTTACTTCGATTGATTTCCATTCCACGAGCGTTTAAGAAAGTCTCAATAGAATTGAGTATCTTATCCGCGTTATCATCCGGTTTGAGGAAAATAACCATGTCATCCGCGTAGCGAACTGACGGGTGTATTTCTTCGATACCGTTTAGGGCTACATTGGCTAAAAGCGGGCTGCTCACTCCACCTTGCGGTGTTCCTTGTTCAGGAAAGTCCGGGTTAATACCGGATTTTAGACAGCGGAATATGCCGTCATTTATACCTTTACAAGCAATCAACTCCTTCATAATAGTTCGGTGTGAGATGCGGTCAAAGCATTTCTTGATGTCTAGCTCTATGACCCGTTTTTTCGTATTGCTACGAGTTTTGGAACGCTTTAGATGCTCGTATATGTATCTCTGTGCATCGTGAGCCGATCTTCCAGCCCTAAAGCCGTAACTTCTAGCGTGGAATGTCGCCTCATGAGCCGGATCTAGTGCGAGCTTTACTAGACACTGCCATGCTCGATCATTGATGGTAGGTATTTTTAGCATTCTTAAGGAACCATCCTTTTTGGGAATCGGGATACTCCTTAACCCTTGGTGTTTCCAATTGAGTGCTTCGCTTTTTAACTTCCAGTAAAGGGATAGCCTCTGTTTAAAGTTCAAAGCTTTCTTACCATCTATCCCAGCGGTCTTCCTACCCTTGTTGAGTTGAGTGACCTGCCGCAGGGCCAACATAATAGCTGACGTGGATTTCATGACCAATTTCTGTAAAGACCTTATTTTACGAAAGTCTCCGTCCTTGGTGGCTCGATATATTCGATTTTGTAGGCGGAAAAGATTTCTCTCGAATTTCTTCCAGGGAAGCCGTTTCCAAAGTTCATTAGTGTCGGCACTATGTCTAACCATGCTCTACTCCATGTAATAGTATCGTGAATACCCGTCGGCAATTACGCCAACTCCTACCCGGTGTGAGGATTTCCGCTCCCTTTAGCCTACATAGGGTTCGACCAACCCTTGACCTCTTCACCGTTTTTACCTATTACCTTTAAGAAGATACTTCGTTGACTTAGCTGGTTCAATTCGCCTATCTCACTCCCTCGATGAAGGACAGCTAGCAAAGGAAGACCGCTGTGGGAGTATATCTGAGATTTACTTCATCTATATAATGGATCAAGATGTGTAAAGGATGAGACGCTTTTTACGAACCCGAATAATTACTATTCTTANTTTGGCATATCAACTTCCCCATTAGCGCAGCAACCAGGTGTCCCCCAGTCCTTGTCACGCCCTGCTACCAGCTTCACTCTGCATTGAATGGGTCAATGCTCGGTGTGGTCAGGTCAAGAGTTACTAGTCATCCTCTAGAGTGGGTTATTCTCCCACATCCTCTCAAGGTTAGTAATCTTTCGATTACCCGATGTCATACGTGTCGGATTTTACCCGCCTTCCTGCATCGAATCGGTCGCACTCCATCTTCCTTCGTGAATTTATTTTCTGGAAGTCCCTTACACTTACCTGTCGCTATACTCCAAAATTTTTCTTAATAATTGGTTTATTTTCTACGGGTTCAGATTGTTTCGGTTGGGTTGTTTCTTTGTTCCTGTTAGAAATAGTTGACTTATAAAAAACTGGACGGTGACGGGTAAATTTTTCTAGTAATTTTAAACTCATATTATTTAAAAGAAATCATCCGAAATATTTTAGCGGGTGATGTAGGAAATGTGTTGAGGAATACCAATTTTTTTAACATTATTTTTAGAATTTAAATAAAAGATATTGCTAAGTAATGTATCCAGAACAACCAGTTATTTTTTCACAAGCTACAATATTTGATTACTATTTGAATCCTCTACCTTGAGCAAGAGAGGTATTACTTCTTACTTAGGGACATCCAAAAATTAAATTAATCAATACCTGCATTTAGTAGGATTATCTGATTTCTTCTCCCCCTGCTCCCCCTGCTTCCCCTGCTCACCAAAGCGATTGATTATTTTTTAACTGGAAGTCCCTTATTACTTGTGAACTCAAGCACTTTGCTTATGCTGTTTTTGAGTTTTATCTAAATATATTCGGTCGCATATTTCCACTAAATTCTCAACATTTAAATTAAGTTTTTCTGCAACTTTGATAATTTCTAACTTACTAGGGTATTTATCGCTAGAAAATAAATTGAGTAATAGTTTAGACGTTTCTTCTATAATTTCTTGTGCGAGTTCTTTTTTTATCTCTTTGTTAACTAATTTCTCAGTTTTTTGCTCTGTGAATTTTTGAATATCTGGATCAATGTATTCTGTAGTTCTATTTTGTATTAATTCTTTAGCTTTTTGTTCAATAATGCAATCAAAACTTTCTTTAAATACCTGAAAACCTTGGGACAATAAAAATATTTGTTCTTCTGGTTGAAGTGATTTTATCCACTCTGTAGTTGCGTCAGGAGAGAAATCTAACCGTTTCTCTGCAATCAATTCGTTTGCAGGAGTTGGTTGAAATAATTGTTCTAAGTTAATTGAACCATCTAAATAAGCAAAAAGAGATTGATGCGAACATCCAATAAAATTTGTCAATCTATTTAAAGAATCAGCACTAAGTCCTGCTTTTTCGCTTTCCCAAGCTCCCCAAGAGCCATGAGTTATGCCTTGAAGTTCTTTCCTACGTTTTTTAGTGAACGAACGCACGGACTCGTTACCACGAAGCCGTTTACATAAAGTTGATAGTCTTTTTCTACGTTCGCCATCAGTTAACATAAGTTAAGAAAATGCTTTTTTCAAAGATAACATAGGGATTTGAAGAGTTTGTATGACTAATAGCGAATAATTTTCTACGCTTTTGACTAGACTTTTTGTCACTTAGGTATTAATATCTGATTAATGAAAAATATCTGTGAAAACCTTAATTTATAGGTTTTTACAAAAAATATGATTGTAAAAAATGCTCAAGTACTAAATGTATATAGTACGTTTATACCCTATTGTTGAAAATATACTTTCACTTGTTTAGAAAGCAGCATATAAGAGTGCAGATAAAGCTAATGCTAACGCTTAATATTCGAGTAGCTCAAATAAATAAAAAGCCGCTTTTGCAACAAGCGACTGCACATAAAAAACAGAAACATAGAATACCATGCAACTACTTCAAAAATCAACCTATTACCAAACTCTCAATATAGATGCTGACCCCGTAAAACATTTAGAAAGCAGCACCTTAGAGTATTTGCACGCGAGTTTTTTGCTGAGGGAGTACAAACGAGCTTACAGCAAAGCAGAATATCGAGAATTGCTCAAGCAATACAGTTGGGACAAGGGAGTGACAGAACAAAGACGAGCATTAAAGTTGGCAGAGCATTTTAAAGATTTTGCTTTTTGTCCCCAAGCTTTAATTCAAATTCCAGTCACAATATTATTGAGATTATGCTCAGATAAATACAAATCAATAATCGAAGAATTAAAGCTGTTTGATGACGAGGATATAACTTGCGATCGCGTTTTAAAATTAATCGAAGATAGAAAAGCTCAAATAAAGAAAGAGAAGGAATCGCAGCTACCTCCCAAACCCTCGATTTGGAAAAGAAATTGTAGGGGAGAACGCTACCCTGGCTTCCCTCCAGTTTATGAAAAGGATGAACAAACGGGAATATTGACTCAAAAACTAATGGACGAGTATGGGCTGACCCCTCAGTATATACTCAGAGTTGCAATCTTTGATTTTTATAATAAATACATTTTAGAGTCCGTTGAAGAAAGTGCCATTCATGATGTGGATGATGTCGTAGAGGATAAGAGCGAATCGGACGATTACGATTATAACGAACCAGACATACAGCCAAATCAATGTCAAACGGTTGAGGAGAAATGGTCCGAATTAAATCAACAGTTAAAAGTTGATATTGAAAATACTGGTGAAGTCAGTCTTAACACTGGTCAATTAATCTTTGGAAGCTGTCAGCACTGGGAAGCAGCAGTTCCGACTTCAAAAAGATGGAGTGCGATTGCCAATATTTGTGGATACTCCGAAAAGCTACTCAAATACCTTTCCAATTACGCATATGGTAATCATTCAGAATGGAGGCACAGTTGGGGTGCGATGCTCGCAAGCTACAAAAACTTCGAGCAGGAATTAGAATGGGTTCCTTCAATCATTCGTATCGATGCGCTTATTGCGATGGGATATAAGATTCCTGCCACTGTAGAAGTCAAGTTAGGCGGGCATGAAGGTTGTCAAGGTAGAATAGTTGAATTACATGGAGATACCACAGCCCCTATCTTGGTTGAATTTGATGAAAATCAAAAATATTTTCATTGGAAAGAACTTGATATTATAGCTTCTGCTGGAACTTTTGCTCATTACACAACAGTTGAACAACTCAGCGAAAGTAAGTATTTTCAGGAACCATCTGAATCTGATACAGAGTTAGAATCGACACCATTGGAAACGGCTATAAATGTTTTAATAAATGGTAGTTGGGAAGATATAAGAGATGTATTTAATCAGCATCCAGAAATGAAAGAAGAAGCATGGAGCGCTCTGAATACTACGCAAAGACAGAGAGTGATTGAGATTACCCCAGAAATAGTTAAAGTGTTGAATCTAGCGAAGAAAGATGGTGTAATTTCCGAGTATAAAGAAATTGCCGTTGGTGTGTATCAAGTGAAACTTCCAGGTAAGATACTTTGGGAACAAAGAGCATATCACGAGATTGAGATTCGCCACTATTTAAAAGGTTGGCGAGAGAAAATGTCCTACAAAAATTAAGTGAATTTTCTTCTCTAGTTTCGCTTTAATTACTTTCACGAAGGAAGAGGGAGTGCGACCGATTCGATGCAGGAAGGCGGGTAAAATCCGACACGTATGACATCGGGTAATCGAAAGATTACTAACCTTGAGAGGATGTGGGAGAATAACCCACTCTAGAGGATGACTAGTAACTCTTGACCTGACCACACCGAGCATTGACCCATTCAATGCAGAGTGAAGCTGGTAGCAGGGCGTGACAAGGACTGGGGGACACCTGGTTGCTGCGCTAATGGGGAAGTTGATATGCCGAAATAAGAATAGTAATTATTCGGGTTCGTAAAAAGCGTCTCATCCTTTACACATCTTGATCCATTATATAGATGAAGTAAATCTCAGATATACTCCCACAGCGGTCTTCCTTTGCTAGCTGTCCTTCATCGAGGGAGTGAGATAGGCGAATTGAACCAGCTAAGTCAACGAAGTATCTTCTTAAAGGTAATAGGTAAAAACGGTGAAGAGGTCAAGGGTTGGTCGAACCCTATGTAGGCTAAAGGGAGCGGAAATCCTCACACCGGGTAGGAGTTGGCGTAATTGCCGACGGGTATTCACGATACTATTACATGGAGTAGAGCATGGTTAGACATAGTGCCGACACTAATGAACTTTGGAAACGGCTTCCCTGGAAGAAATTCGAGAGAAATCTTTTCCGCCTACAAAATCGAATATATCGAGCCACCAAGGACGGAGACTTTCGTAAAATAAGGTCTTTACAGAAATTGGTCATGAAATCCACGTCAGCTATTATGTTGGCCCTGCGGCAGGTCACTCAACTCAACAAGGGTAGGAAGACCGCTGGGATAGATGGTAAGAAAGCTTTGAACTTTAAACAGAGGCTATCCCTTTACTGGAAGTTAAAAAGCGAAGCACTCAATTGGAAACACCAAGGGTTAAGGAGTATCCCGATTCCCAAAAAGGATGGTTCCTTAAGAATGCTAAAAATACCTACCATCAATGATCGAGCATGGCAGTGTCTAGTAAAGCTCGCACTAGATCCGGCTCATGAGGCGACATTCCACGCTAGAAGTTACGGCTTTAGGGCTGGAAGATCGGCTCACGATGCACAGAGATACATATACGAGCATCTAAAGCGTTCCAAAACTCGTAGCAATACGAAAAAACGGGTCATAGAGCTAGACATCAAGAAATGCTTTGACCGCATCTCACACCGAACTATTATGAAGGAGTTGATTGCTTGTAAAGGTATAAATGACGGCATATTCCGCTGTCTAAAATCCGGTATTAACCCGGACTTTCCTGAACAAGGAACACCGCAAGGTGGAGTGAGCAGCCCGCTTTTAGCCAATGTAGCCCTAAACGGTATCGAAGAAATACACCCGTCAGTTCGCTACGCGGATGACATGGTTATTTTCCTCAAACCGGATGATAACGCGGATAAGATACTCAATTCTATTGAGACTTTCTTAAACGCTCGTGGAATGGAAATCAATCGAAGTAAAACCCGAATCACGAAAGTGACCAAGGGCTTTGACTTTCTTGGCTGGGAATGTAAGGTATGCCAAGATGGCAGCTTCCGTAGCTTCCCATCTAAGGACAATACTAGCGCAGTTCGCAAGAAGTTAAAAGCTATCATCAACGAGCCGAGGTTGAGTATATCGGATAAGGCTAAACTTTTAGCCCCGATATATCGCGGATGGAGGAATTACCACAAGTATTGTGAGCTTAGTGGCTCTAAATATTCAATGTGGGCACTTCGACATAGAGCTACTTTGAAGTTCAACACAAAATCTCGAAACATTGGGGAAGCCGTTGAACTGAGTAAGAAGGCTTTTCCCGCCGTTGGGTATGCCTTAAATCAGCATACTGCTGTTACCGGAGATAAATCACCATATGACGGTGATTTTATCTACTGGAGCAAGCGCAAATATAAGCTCTACAACGGTACGACTGCGAACTTGCTTAAGAAGCAAGATTTCAAATGTGGATATTGTGGACACCACTTTATAGACGATGAAACAATTCATCTCCACCATAAGGATGGTAATCACGATAATTGGAAAAACAGCAATCTGGTAGCAATACATAGAAGCTGTCACCAAATACACCACATGGGCAAGTCTACGGACTAGAATATCTAGGAGCCGGATGCACTGAAAAGCGCACGTCCGGATCTGAATTGGAGGTGCGGGAGGTAATACTCCCCATCGACCATAACAGAGCCGAAGTTGAACCCACGTTTTTAAACGTGGGATGATCCAGACGCGACCCGGGATTGAAGTAAGGACACATTATTTCAGAGTTCCTCCGGGACACGTGCCTTGTTAGCGTTACTCTAACGAGTCGTGCCGCGCTGTTGCTTGCGTCGCTCGGAGAGCGATACACGCAGTGAGTCGTCAGACTAAGCGTGCCAGAGGCATAATAAATATTTATTTTTAGTGGGCTTTATACTCACAATTAAAGTTTTTTATTATACTCATACCTTTAACATCATTCCTCCGGTGGTACTTCCTTCTTTGTAATGATGAAAGCCTTCAATTTAAAGGGCTTAAGGAATAATTTTTAAATATTGGTTTGATTGTAATGGAAGAACACACCTAATCGAACTACGCCATCTGCGTACACCAAATGAAAAAATACAATATATGTATTTAACAATACTTTACCTCTTGTTACTGAATCGTTACAAACTTTAAATAACTACAAGTTACCGATAAAAATATTTACACTACGTAAACAGCCATTTATCGAGTAAGACGTAGTGTTTTTCCAATACACCAAACCTCTTCATTAAGAGAAATATCTTTATAACTTCTTAAGAAAAAACTCAGCTTTATCGTAAATATACTGACAAAAATATAAAATTTTCAGTAATTACGTAGATTAATATTCCGTATATATTCTGATATGTACTTGCTATATGTTTCTGTTACAACAATATGAGAAACCCCTGAGAATATGCTGAGAATACAACTTTGCTCAGCTAACTCAAAACAAACAACATTTATCTAATTATTCCTATATTTGAGACATACCTGCTACATGTGTATGTATTAAATAAGGAAACCGGACTCAAGCATCTCTTCTCCTTAACACCCGACATGAATCAAGAATTAATTCTCCAAGACTTAGTTATTGTTGTTCCTTCAAAGAATCACAAAACTACTTTATTGAGTGCAGACTTTCTTAAATGCAGCGGTACTATACCAGATAATTGGGAGCTAGCACGTCAACCAATAAATGCTAACAACGTATCTCAAGTAGTATTTACCAACGGTATTGCGATTACAGCAGAACCTCAAAGAATAATGTTCGCGCAATCGATAAGAAACGTTGACGGAGAATCAATTCTGATTCCAGAAATTGCCCAGAAATACGCCAGTGCTTTACCTATTTTAATAAAACTAATATCGATTTAGATAAAAACAATATTGATTCTCTCACAGGTAACAATAAAAATAATCCTTTAGTAGGTACATTTACCTTAAGCTCAAATATAAATTCAGATTCAAACTCAAATACAAATTTAAGTTTTTCAAGAGTAGAAGAAAACAATAATTCTTCATCTCCCACACCGATATCAGCTTCTGTTCCACCAAAATACGCAATCAGAACAGAAAAGCAAATTAGAATCAACAACGGTGGAGATTTAGACGGAAATCCTTTGGATATCAGCGACGATGCTTTAATTTATTCTGCCCAAGGGTTTACAATAAATGGCAATATTACCCTACCAGTACAAAGAGATGCAAATGGTAATCCGTTACTCGACGATTCTGGTAAATTAATATTAGTAGATAATGCCGTAACCGTCGCACCAGACTACAATACAATCAACGCAAACACCAACCAATACTCAAATTTAGTTCCTCCACAAGTAGTAGACGAACAAACAATTGATATTCCAGATTACGCAAATTTAAAACAGCAAACATTAGATAACGTTATTGCTCCGGGTACCCAAACAGTTACCTTTAATTCCAGTCAAAATCCCCTCAACAATTCTAGAGACTGGGATAATAAATTCCCACCACCAGGTACTCCATCAAATCCAACGGTAGTTAGAGTAACGGGTGGAGGATTAAATATTCCTGGTAATATCAATATCAGCAACTATGTTATCACCGTAGAAAACGGAGATATTAACTTTAACGGCAACAACCACAATTTTGATAATGTTGTCTTAATTACTAACAACGGAAATATTAATCTATCTCAGGTACAAGCGACAGACTTATCTGTATTTGCAAGTCGTTCAATTAATATGAACAATCAAGCAAGGTACAGTGGTTCTAATCTACTCGCATCTGGAAGCAATAATGGTAGTATTAACTTCAACGGTACTACGGCTTCTACTGACGGAACAGACACTTTGAGGGTGGTTTCTAACGGTAGAATCACCTTTAACGCTGCATCAGACACTCGTGGTTCTTTTGAGAGTGTAGGGGATTTTACCTTTAACAATAATTCAACTTTGTACGGTACTATAGCCGCGAAGGGTTTTATTACTTTTAATAATGGTGCAAATGTAGTTTACGCAAGCGATTTACCGGATAATGGAGGTGGAGAGGAAGATACACAACCACCAATCATCAACGCTAATTTAGCCAACGATACGGGAGCTTCTAGCAGTGATGGAATTACTTCTGACCCTACCATAAGCGGTACGGTTACGGATGATAGTCAAATAGTTTTACTAAAAGCTGGTTTTGACGGTACGGACGTTAATAATTATGTAGATATAACGGCACAGTTACAGCCGGATGGTAGTTTTACGTTAAATAAATCAGCTTTAGAATCTATCAAGGGTGATATTTTAGCGGATGATAGCTACACTCTTTATTTACAAGCGACAGATTCGGAAGATAATACAAGCGATGTTTACGAATTAACGTTTATTTTAGATAGCGTTACACCACCAACATCTAATCTAGGGTTTGCAATTAAGACGGAAAGTAAATTAACGATAAATGGTGGAGGGGATTTAGACGGGGAACCCTTTGATTTAAATGACGATGCGTTAATTTATGCAGGTAAAGGTTTTAAGATAAACGGTAATATTGATTTACCTGTCAAATTAAATTCAGACGGTACACCACAACTGGATGATTCCGGTAGAAAAGTGTTGAGGGATAATGCCGTTACTGTAGCTGATGGTTATACTACTAGCACTGGTCCTAACAATCAATATGCTGGTTTAAATCCACCTTCAATTTTAGAAGAAGAAATTACAGTTGATATTCCAGCATACGATAATCTATTACAGCAGAAATTAGATAGTTTTATTCCAGACAACAGTCAAACTATTACCTTTGATATTAACGACAGTCAAAATAGAATTAACAATGCTAACAATTGGAATCAAAATTTTCCCACACCAGGTACACCAGATAATCCTACAGTAGTAGAAGTAATCGGTGGGGAATTATCTATACCCAACAACGTTACTTTAAGTAATTATGTAATCCGAGTTCAACAGGGGAATATTAGATTTAGAGGTAGCAATCATAATTTAGATAACGTTGTTTTTATTGCGGAAAACGGCGATATTAATTTAGCAAAAGCAAAATCAGAAAATATATCAGTATTTGCTTCCGGTTCTATTAATATGAACGGTGCAGCAACCTTTGCAGGAGATACTTTAATTGCATCCGGTGGTAACGTTACTTTTAAAGGTGCTTCCAAGGATATTAATGCAAGCGATACTATAAGAGTAATATCCCAGGGAAATATTACATTTAACGGAGCTTCCGACACCAGAGGAGTATTTGAAGCTGCTGGTAAGTTTACTTCTAACGGTCAATCCACAATTTACGGAATGATATCTGCTAAGGGGGATATTAGATTTAATGGTGGAGTTAGGGTAGTAGCTTCTGGAATTGATAACAGTTCTCCAATAATTGATGCAACTTTAACCAACGATACGGGGTTAAGCGATACAGATAATATTACTAACGACCCTACAATTAGTGGTACTGTAATTGATGATGGGGAAATAGTACAATTTAGCGCTGGGTTTAACGATTCAGATATTGATAATTATGTCAATGTTTTACCCCAACGTGATGAAAACGGTAATTTTAGTTTTGATAGAGCAACTTTAGAATCGATTTACGGTGATAGTTTACCGGATGGGAATCATACTCTACATTTAATTTCCACAGATGCTTCTGGTAATGTTTCTAATCTGTTTGATTTGACGTTTACTTTAGATACGATAACTCCAGCACCAGATAATTTAGATTTAACAGCTACAAACGATAGCGGAGTTGACGACAGCGATAATATTACCAATAATTCAACTCCAGAAATTACGGGTAATGCAGAAGTTGGAAGTAAGGTAGAGCTATTAAATAATTCCATCAAGATTGGAGAAGCTACAGTAGATGGAAATGGTGATTGGAGAATAACAACTAATAATTTAGCAGACGGTAATTATAGTATTACAGCTATAGCGACAGATATTGCTGGAAATCAAAATCAAAGTAATGTACCTTTATCTTTAACAATTGATACTTCTTCACCAGATGCTCCGATTGATTTAAAATTATCTTCAGATAGTGATTCAGGAATTAGCGATCGCGATAAGATAACGAATGATGAAAATCCTACTATTACTGGATTAGCAGCAGTTGGAGCAACAGTTGAATTATTTAGCGATGGGATATCTGTAGGAACAACCACAGCTGATGATGATGGTAATTGGGAAATTACAGTTGCAGAAAATTTAACCGATGGAATACGAGAAATTACTGCTATTGCGACTGATGTTGCTGGAAATCAAAGTTTTTCGTCAATACCTTTATTAATTACGATTGATAGTAGTAATCCGCAAATTACTTTGACAAATCCAGTTACGGGTACGGATTTAAATCAATCTTCTCGTTTGGTTGGTATTGCTAACGGTACGGGTTCTGATTTAGTTAGCTTTTCCTATAAATTTGATTCTGGAGAAGATATTTTAGTTAACTTTGATAGTAATGGGGAATTTGACCAGGAATTTGATTTTACAGGGATAGATAATGGAAGTCATACTTTAATTCTGACGACGACAGACGTTGCTGGTAATGTAGAAAATTCTGTATATAGCGTTTCTGTAGTTTTAGATTCTCCACCAGTAATTACAGCAGCTTTAGTTAACGATTCTGGGGAAAGCAATACAGATAAAATTACCAACGACCCCACAATAAACGGTACGATTGCGGATGATGGGATTATCGTAAGATTAAAAGCTGGATTTAACGACGTTGAAGTAGATAATTATGTAGATGTTTCAGCTCAATTGCAGTCGGATGGTAGCTTTAGCTTAGATAAAACAACTTTAGAAACGATTTACGGGGATACCTTACCCGATGGAAATCATACTTTACGTATACAAGCAATAGATGATTACGGAAACAGTTCCGAAACCTTTAATTTAAACTTTACTCTGGATACCACACCACCACCAATTTCCAATCCAGATTTACCAGCAAATAATGACAGCGGTATTAGCAACAGCGATAATATTACCAATAATAATACTCCCAACATTACCGGTAATACAGAAGCTGGAAGTAAAGTCGAATTATTCGTCGATGAAAACTCTATTGGTGAATTAGAAGTTGATGGAAATGGAAATTGGACTTCCACAACTGAGGAACTAATAGATGGGGAATATGAAATTACAGCATCAGCTACAGATATTGCTGGAAATACCAGTAATTCAGATATTCCCCTGCAATTAAACATCGATACTACCCTACCTGAAATTAATTTTGATTCCAATCTGGAAAATCAAATTTTAGTTGAGGGAGCAAGATTAGCGGGTAATGCAAATGGTACTGGTTCTAATATTACCGCGATTGAATATAGTTTTGATGAAATTCCTGCTTCCACTACAATAACTTTGAATGATGCTGGAAATTTTGACCAAGAGTTTGATTTAACGGGATTAGAAAACGGAAGTCATACTTTAACTTTTACGACAACAGATGCTGCTGGTAATGTCAATACGATTCAATATAACGTTACGGTAGCGATTGACGAACAACCTCCGGTAATTATAGTTTCCTTAATAAGCGATACTGGTATAGATTCAACGGATAAAATTACTAATAATCCCAATATCATTGGTACTGTAGCTGATGAAAACCAGGTTGTAGAGCTAAAAGCTGGTTTTAACGATGTAGAAATAGGTAATTATGTAGACATTACCGCTCGATTGCAGTCGGATGGTAATTTTAGTTTGGATAAAACAACTTTAGAAATTATCTACGGTGATACTCTACCAGATGGAAATCATACTTTAAATTTAATTTCCAAAGATGAATTTGGTAATCAAAGCGATATTTACAACTTTGAATTTATTCTTGATACTACTATAGAAGAACCAACTTTAGATTTAACAGCAGAAAGCGATAGCGGTATTAGTAGTAGCGATAATATTACATTAACGAAAACTCCGACAATATCCGGTACCGGAGAAATAGGTAGTAGAGTACAGCTTTTAGAAAATAATCAAAATCAAAATAATCAAATTCTGGGAGAAACAACCGTTGGTGATGATGGTACCTGGGAAATTACAACTCCTGAATTTGCTGATGGAGCATATGAATTAACTGCTACTACAACAGATATTGCTGGAAATCAAAGTGTTTCGTCTACACCATTATCAATCAATATTGATACCGTACTACCTCAATTTGATTTAACCAACCCGATAGATAATTCTCCTTTAACACCAGCAAGTAAAATTACGGGTACTGTAAACGGAACGGGAAGTAATATCGATAAAGTAACCTATCGTTTTAACGACTCAGAAGAAATTCCCATATCCATTGATTCTACAGGAAACTTCAATCAAGCTTTTGATTTAACTGGTTTAAATAATGGAGACTATACCGTTACCGTTACCACTACTGATGTCGCAGGAAATGTCAATACAAATCAATATAACGTAACGGTAGAAATTGATGTTAATAGTCCAATTATAGATATTTCGTTAAATAACGATACCGCAGCCAATAATACTACCAATACAGATAGAATTACATCCGACCCGACAATAAACGGTACGATTACAGATAATAATGATATCGTTTCCTTCCAAGCTGGTTTCAACGATAATTTAGTTGACGTTACCTCTTCTCTACAACCAGATGGTAGCTTTAGCTTTGATAGAACTCAGTTGGAAACCATTTTAGGAAATACATTAGAAGATGGAATTCAAACTCTACAATTACAAGCTACCGATGAATTTGGAAACCAGTCAGAAATATTCAGTTTTACCTTTACTCTAGATACTACAGTTAATCCACCTGACAACTTAGATTTACCTGCTGACAAAGATAGTGGAGTAGATAGCAGCGATAATATTACCAATGATAATTCTCCCATTATTACTGGTAATGCAGAACCAAATTCCACAGTACAGCTATCTCAGAATGGGGAAGTAATTGGAGAAGTAACAGCTACAGAGGGTGGAAATTGGGAATTTACGATAGATAATAATTTAGATAATGGTAATTTTGAATATAGTGCTATTACAACCGATATTGCTGGAAATACAAGTTCTTCTAGTACTCCCCTAACAATTACTATCGATACCGTTTTACCTTCTATCAACCTTACCACCGCAACCGATACACCAATAGTGCTGGGAGATAAATTAACTGGTATTGCTGATGGTACTGGTAGTGAGTTAGAAAATCTTACGTATAGCTTTGATGATAGGGAAGAAATTGCGTTAACTATAGATAGTCAAGGTAATTTTGACCAAGAATTTGATTTAACAGATTTAGAAAACGGTTCCCATATCCTCAACATTACCAGTACCGATACCGCTGGGAATATCAATACAATTCAATATAACGTTACGGTAAATATTGACAACGTAGCACCAATAATTGCAGCAGGACTATTTAGAGATACCGCACCAAATAATCAAACTAATACAGATAATATTACCTTTGATGCAACTATAAGCGGTACCGTAACAGAAGAAAATCAAATTGTTGAGCTAAAAGCTGCTTTTGATAATATTTCCATAGAGTCGGGTATTGATGTCACTTCCCAATTACAACCAGATGGAAGTTTTACCTTTAATCAAACAACTTTAGAAACTATTTACGGGGATAGCTTACCGGATGGAACCCATACCCTCACCTTACAAGCCAAAGATGAGTATGGAAATATTTCCAACAACTTTGATATTACCTTTACCTTAGATACAAATATTGTCCAACCAGTCTTTGATTTAGACTCAGAATCCGACTCCGATGAACAAGGTGATAAAAAGACAACCTTTGAAATCGTTACCTTAACGGGACAAACAGAAAGTAATGCGGAAATATCCTTACAGGGAACAGATTTAACCACAACAGCTGATAGCGAAGGAAATTATAGTTTTACAGATATTTCCGTTTATCTAGGAGATAATTCCTTTACCGCTATCTCTACAGATATCGCTGGAAACCAAAACACCTACACCGAAATAATTACCCGTCTCAATCCTCCTGCTGGAATTACCTTAGATACCAATACCATTCCAGAAAATAGCAATCAAGGTACCGTCATTGGAACATTGGGAAGTACCGATACCAATACAGAAAATAATTTTACGTATAGTTTAATAAATGATGCTGAAGGTAGATTTCAAATTGTAGATAATCAACTGACTGTTGCTGATGGAACACTACTCGATTTTGAAACCACTACCCAACATACTGTTACCGTCCGTAGCATTGATAATAATGGTGTCGTAGCAACAGAAGAATTTAGTATAGACATTACCAACGTTAACGAAGCACCTTTATTTAATAGCACTCCCGAATATACCGGAGAAACAGGAACAGAATATACCTACAACATTACCACTACCGACCTAGATGCTGGAGATACTAGAACAATTTCTGCATCAAACCTTCCCGAATGGTTAACCTTAACAGATAACGGTGACGGTAGCGCTACATTAATTGGTACTCCCACCAATACAACAGACGGAATTCCTACAGAAGACAGTTTATATAACGTAGATTTAACCGTTACCGATGCTGGTGGATTAACAGAAATTCAATCCTTTATTATTTCCGCTGCTCCTAATATTTCCCTCACTGAAGAAACCAATTTTACGCAAAATCAAAATATCTCCTTTACCATTCCCCAAAATCCTTCAATACTAAAATTCAAAATAAATCCGCAATTTGATACCACGGATGTAGAATTTATCAACGATGCTTTTGAAGTTGCTTTAATTGACGAGAATGGAAAATCCTTAGTACATACCTTCTCCAAAGATAAAGATGCTTTCTTTAACCTCACAGAAGGAGAAAATGCAGCATTAGGAGCGGGAACCAACTATAATTCCGCTGACGGAACAATTAGCTTAAATTTAACTGGTGTAGCTCCAGAAACGGATGCAAAATTAATCTTCCGTTTAGTAAATAACGATAGCGATACAACTACTAACGTTACCATCTCCGACTTTACCGTTGAAATCGCTCCTCAAGAAACACAAATACCAACTCAAAACCAATTTGATATTGAATTAAATCCTGGAGAAACACCAGATTTTAACTTACTCACAGACGTTTCCGATAGTTTCTCCGCTGAATATAAACGTACCACCTACAACGCTGATACCAAACTGCTTTACGCCGATATAGCAATCCGTAATAATGGTTCCTATAGCGTTGACGCACCGTTAATTGTCGCAGTTACAAATATTAGCGACCCCAGCGTAATTTTACGTAACCCAGAAGGCTTAACTCCAGAAGGAATTCCCTACTATAACTTCTCCAATTTAGTTGAAAACGAAAAATTAAATCCAGAAGAATTAACCTCAAATAGTAGCTTAGTATTTTATAATCCGGAAGGGGGACAATTTACCTATAACTTACAGGTACTCGCAGAAATAAACGCAGCACCAGTAATTGAAAGCAAACCGGAAATAGAAATCCTTGGTGGAAAACAATATCAGTATCGGGTAGAAGCAACAGACCCCAACGACGATACAATTAGCTACGAACTGCTAACTTCCCCAGATGGGATGAGCATTGATGCAGAAACTGGGTTAATTACCTGGGATACAACTATAGATAATATTGGTAATCAAAATATTGTAGTTCAAGCTAGCGATAGTCGCGGTAGAACCGATACTCAAGTATTTAATTTAGCAGTAATTGATACTCCTCCCAATCGTCCTCCCGTATTTACTTCCACTCCTGTGGTAGATGCAGCGATTAATACTGAGTATAAATATGATGCTGATGCTAAAGACCCGGATTTGGATGAGGTGAATTATAGTTTGGGATTGGCTCCAGAAGGGATGGAGATTGATGCTGCGACTGGGGAAATTACTTGGACACCACCTGCGGTATTAAACTTAGGAGATACTATCCTGGGGAGAATTAGTATACCTGGGGAAAAAGATGAATTTAGCTTCAGTGGGGCTGTAGGACAACGTATCTATTTTGACTCACTGCAATACAGTGGCAGATACTCAGATTGGAACTTTGATGTAGTAAGTCCCAGTGGTAAAGAAACGATTAATATTGACTTCCGCTACAATAAAATACTTACTTTAGAAGAGACCGGTAATTATCGTATAACCGTTAATCTTGATGATGATAAAACAGGTAGTTATGGGTTTAGCGTCATCAACCTAAATATGATACCGCAAATAACCTACGATACTGAAATTAAAGGTTCTTTAAGTCCGGGGTCAGAAGACGACTTATTCCGCTTCACAGGCAATAAAGGTCAAAAACTCTTCTTTGATAGAATAACCAAAGGCGGTAGCATGAATTGGGCGCTATACGATACCCAAAATAGAGAAATTGCCTCCAATAGTAGCTTCAATGATATTGAGTTTTATTTACCAGAAGATGGCGAGTATATCCTAGCGCTTAGGGGTAGTTCGGCTTTTACCAGCACAGTTGATTATTCTTTTGAAATCATTACCCCAGAAGAAATTACGACTCCAATTACCTTGGGTAGTAATGCTAACCCTAACAGTATTTATGGTGAAATTACTGAAAAAGGTGAAGAAGATTTCTATACCTTTACTGGAACACCAGGTCAACGCATCTACTTTGACCGTCTTTTCCTAAATTCAACGAGTTCATCAGCTTTAGATGCCGAAATCTACAGCCCTAGTGGACAAAAAGTATTTTCTCGTAACTTCCGAAGTGGCTCAGATTTAGACCCGATTACTTTGGATGAAAGCGGCACTTACCGCGTGCGAATTAATGCTTCTGAAGAAAATACAGGTACTTACAGCTTCAATATCCTAGATTTGGGTAATTCGATACCCATAAACTTAGATAGGAACTATACTGGCACTCTCGAACCCGGACAGGAAAGTCATTTCTACAACTTTACTGGGAATGAGGGACAGCGACTGTATTTAGATACATCGGGTGGTAGCGGTACTTCAAATACTAACTGGACTCTTTATGACTCAAGCAATAAATCGGTTGGTAGTAGCAGCCTAAATAATGATATTGAGGTACTGCTAACCAAAACAGATAATTACACCTTGGCAATTAGGGGTAACAATGGTAATGACCCAGTTAATTACAGCTTTGAGGTGATTACTCCCGATACGAATATAGAAATACTAACATTAGACACGGAGGTGATTAGTAGTATTACAGAGAAAGGCGAGCGGGATGTATATACCTTTACTGGTAGTAAAAATCAAAGGCTATTCCTTGATACATTAATTTCAACACCCGATACTAAAGCCACATTAATCAGTCCCAGTAGTACTAAAGTCATCAATGACGCTTCAATGTACAGAGATTTTAGCCGTCATCCGGTAATCCTACCAGAAGCGGGTGATTATGAATTGATGATTGACGGTTCTGGGGAATCCACAGATAACTACAGTTTCCGCTTAATTGACTTGGGTAATGCAACAATATTACCAAGGGAAACTCCCACCAGTGGCACTTTAAATCCTGGAACATCAATACAGTTTTATCAGTTTGATGGCAATGAAGGGGAGCGCATTTACTTTGATAATCAAGTAAGTTCTCCTAATACTAACTGGCATCTCTACAATTCTAGTAACAATGAATTTGTAGAAGTATCGCTTAATAATGACTTTGAATACGTGCTACCGGGAGACAGCACTTATTACTTGATGTTGAGAGGAGAGAATGGAACTCCTGTTGACTACAATATTCAGATAGTAGCTACTAAATCTCCTGATACTAATTATGTGTTAGATACTTTAGTTAATACAGATATTTCCAAACTTGGCGAACAAGATTCCTACACATTTAACGGTAAAGTTGGTCAAACTATTTACTTTGACCCTTCTGTAGGCAATCAAAATATTACCGCAAAAATTTATAGCCCCAGCGGTACAGAAATCTTCAACGGTAAAACCAATGAAGATAGTGTACCTATTACGCTTCTAGAAGAAGGAAATTATCGTTTAAGTCTTGATGGTAGCAGTGACACTACCGGAAATTACAGCTTCCGTGTCGCAGATATAGAATTACAAGATGTTTTACCAACGGATACTCCTTTGAATGGAACCTTAGCTGTTGGTGAAACAAAGCTGTATCAAGTTAACGGTGCTAAAGGTGATGTACTAGGATTTGATAGTTTAACGTCTGTATCTGGTGTTGACTGGGTATTGTATGCTCCAAGTATATTGTCGAGTGGAAACAATGAAGTTGGTAAAGCATCTTTAGGTACTGACTTTACTCGCACTTTGCCAAGTGATGGTGTTTATACTTTAGCAATTCGCAACACTTCTGATACTGCTGTAACCTATGACGTACAAGTAAATGACATTACTCCAACTTCGGTAACGAATAGCGGATTAGGAATACTGTATGAAGGTGATATATCCGTCGCTGGAGAAGTTGATGAATATACTTTCACTGCAAATGCAGGTACCTTTGTTTACTTTGATGGTCAAGAAGATAATAATTCAACACGGGTAAGACTATATAATCCTGACAATACTTTATTCTCTAGTAATTACCAACCCAATGCAAATTATGGTCCCCTTCTGTTGCAACAAACTGGTACTTATAAGTTAGAAGCATATGGTTCTAATAGTAATGCCACTGGTGGCTATAAATTTCAACTTCTAGATTTAGAAGCTGCAACTACGCTCTCATTGAATACTGACCAAAATATTCTTTTAAATCCGAAAGAAATAAAAGCTTATAAATTCACTGGTAAAGTCGGTCAACAAGTTTGGTTCGATGGTTTAAACACCAGTAATCCTAATATTACAGCTTACCTATATAATCCAAATGGTCGTCAACTTTACAGTCATAGTGACCTGCTAAATGATGTAGCAATACAAACTCTTTCTCAAGAAGGCACCTACTACCTGGTACTTTCATCAAATAGTACATCGGATGAAACTGCTAGTTTCCGATTACTCGACGATATTGGAGCAACAACTATTGACTTAGATACTGAAATTACAGGAAACTTCGGTACGAGTCGGCGTGAAGCAAATATATATAAATTTAACGGTAGTGAGGGGCAGCGTCTCTATTTTGACCGTAATGATGGTGACTCTCGTAACTACTACTATCTCTACAATAAGAGTGGAAAACGAATTTTCTGGGAAGGGTTAGATGATGACCGAGAACTAGCCGAATTACCATACGATGGAGAATATACTTTAGTTTTTTCAGGTAATGGTAGGACTAATAATAATTATGATTTACGCATAGTCACCCCAGAACCCACCACCGCATCTTATACCGTTGGAGAAACAGTTAGTAGCAGTATCAGCGAGCTTGGAGAAGAAGATACTTATACATTTAGCGGTACAGTAGGACAACAACTGTGGTTTGATAGCTTATCTGCAAGTAATATCAGTGCCTACCTTTACAGCCCAACTAACGTACAAGTTTGGGGTCAAGGTGCTAGCAGTGATAAGGAACCTTTTACATTAACCTCGGAAGGTACTTATCGCTTGGTAATAGATGGTTCTTCCGATAATGTTGGAGACTACAGTTTCCGCTTGCTTGATTTGGTATCAGCGACTCCGGTTGACTTAGATACTGAAATTACTGGAAACTTTGGTACGAGTCAGCGTGAAGCAAATATATATAAATTTAACGGTAGTGAGGGGCAGCGTCTCTATTTTGACCGTAATGATGGTGATTCTCGTAACTACTACTATCTCTACAATAAGAATGGAAAACGAATTTTTTGGGAAGGGTTAGATGATGACCGAGAACTAGCCGAATTACCATACGATGGAGAATATACTTTAGTTTTTTCAGGTAATGGTAGGACTAATAATAATTATGATTTACGCATAGTCACCCCAGAACTTATTACCTCTTCTTATACTGTTGGAGAAACAATTAGTAACAATATTAGCGAAGTAGGAGAAGAAGATACTTATACATTCTCAGGGGAAGTAGGTCATCAACTATGGTTTGACAGCTTATCTGCAGCAAGTAATATCAGTGCCTACCTTTACAGCCCGACTAACGTACAAGTTTGGGGTCAAGGTGCTGGCAGTGATAAGGAACCTTTTACACTAACCGAAGCAGGTACTTATCGCTTGGTAATAGATGGCTCTTCCGATAATGTTGGAGACTACAGTTTCCGCTTGCTTGATTTGGTATCAGCGACTCCGGTTGACTTAGATACTGAGATTACAGGAAACTTCGGTACGAGTCAGCGTGAAGCAAATATATATAAATTTAACGGTAGTGAGGGGCAGCGTCTCTATTTTGACCGTAATGACGGTGATTCTCGTAACTACTACTATCTCTACGATAAGAGTGGAAAACGAATTTTTTGGGAAGAGTTAGATAATGACCGAGAACTAGCCGAATTACCATACGATGGTGAATATACTTTAGTTTTTTCAGGTAGAGGTAGGACTAATAATAATTATGATTTACGAATAGTTACCCCAGAACTTGTTACTTCTTCTTACACTGTTGGAGAAACAGCTACTAGCAATATTAGCGAGCTTGGAGAGGAAGACACTTACACCTTTGAAGGAACTTTAGGACAGCAGCTATTTTTCGATGCATTAAATGGCAATACTAGCTTAGATGTACGTTTGTATACGCCCAGTAATATTCTACTAATTGACAAAGATACCAATAGTGACTGGCTACCGTTTGATTTAACTGAAACCGGAACTTACCGTTTGGTAGTAGATGGCTCTAGCGACACCACGGGTGATTACAGCTTTATCCTCAGCAATCGGGATTCCGCCCAAACAATAACTTTAAATACTTCTACTCCAGGTAATTTAAATCCCGGTAACAAAGTTAACCTCTATAAGTTTGCAGGTGAGTCGGGTCAAATTCTTAACTTTAATTTAGATGCTGACTCTTGGAACGAAGCTAACTGGGTTCTTTACGACCCCAGCGGTACACCTATCAAAACCCCGAATGCTGACAGCCCTGATTTCAACGCCACATTAAGTACTAGCGGCTGGTACACTCTCGCTATAGTTGGTAGTAGCAACAATCCCGTTAATTACAGTTTCCAAATTACCGATATTTCCGTCGCTCCTATCACCAATACGGGACTAGAAGTTGTACAAAGCGGCACCTTAAATGCTGGAGAGGTAATTGATTATGAATTTACTGCAACTGCTGGTACGCTGATTTTGTTTGACGGTCAACTGTCACAAAACAATTGGCAGATTCGGGCAAGACTACTGAACCCAGATGGCAGTTTTGTTTTCAACAATCACGAAGCAGGAAAAGATACTGCGCCGATTCTACTAGAGCAAACTGGCAATTATAAATTACAAACATATGGTTTCTACACCAGCACGACTGGTGACTATGGATTTAACCTGCTAGAACTGCCCAAAAATTTAAGAAATCCAAATCTTAACTATCTGGAAATTGGCACTGCTGTTAGTGGTGAGTTAGATGCATTATCCGATAAGGTTTATACCTTTGATGGGGTGCAGGGACAGAAATTTGCGTTCAACGCCATGATTGGTACAAACGTCAAAGCATCTTTGTACGACGCGAATGGTAAAAATATCTTTTCTCAAAGTGACTTCCAGTGGTCGAGAGATAGGGGACCATTTACGTTAACTCAGGATGGGCTTCACTATCTGGTAATTGCAAATGATAGTGCTGCCAATAACAACTACTCCTTCGAGCTACTAGATTTAACCACAGCACCCGATATTACTTACAATGCACCAAAAGTTGGTTCAATCTCAAACGGACAGCAAAGCCAATTCTTCAAACTAAAAGCAAACGAGGGCGATAGGCTTTACTTTGACAGTATTTCTTCGCAAACTCCTGGTAATGCATCGAACTACCACTGGCGGCTTTACGGTCCTGGTAATAACCAACTCTTCGACACCGAACAAAGATATGATGCATCAATCGATATTACCCATACCGGAGAATACTACCTCTACATTCAAGGTGGACCCGATGCTGGCAAAATTGAATATAACTTCAGAATTCTCCGCCACCAGCAGTCAAATGTTGATATCGTAACACCTGGTACTGGAGAAAGTTCTAGTAACGATAGCGATTCTCTCGGACTCTTCAACGTCAAGGTGGCTGCCAAAGATACAAAAGGTGCCAAAGCATTTCAAGATTTTAATATCAAGCTGTTACCAGACCCCTTGAACGCTAGTCCAGTTATTACTACTACTCCCAAGACAAAATTTGGGCTAACAGATAAAATCTACCGATACCAACTACAAAGTGTAGACCCAGATGACGACCCACTCACTTATCGCTTGCTAGATGAGCCATTAGGCGCATTAATCGATAATAATACCGGAGAACTGCTGTGGTTCCCAGAATCTACTGTTACAAATGGTAGTCAAGTTGACTTTAAAGTAGAAGTGAACGACCGACGTGGTGGTAAGGATATTCAGTCATTTACAGTTGATGTTTACGACGAGTTAGGTAGAATTCAAGGCGCAGTCTTCGATGACCTCAATGGTAACGGTTTGCTTGACTCGAAGCTAATCAAAGGAGATGACCCATCAATTATCTTTGCTATTGATGTTTCTGGTAGTACCGCAGCACCTTTCTTTGGTGAAGAAGGGGATAGAACTGTGGAGACTACCTTGGATGCTCAGGTTGCTGCTGCTAATGCAATGATAGATGCAGTGGTTGCTTCTGGTGAAGGCGACCGGATTAAATTCGGCATTATTCCCCACCAATTTGATGCTGTTATCCAAGACATGGACTTGGCGACGGAGGGACTACAATATTACACTACTGCCAACGCAGATGTTGACGGCAACGGCGTTGCGGATATCCGAGAAATATTGGAAACTTATCGCCCAGGAACTAACAATAACTTCACTAACGCTCTCCAAACAATTGATAGCTTGCTTGATGCCTTACCTGGAAATCCTAACTTGATTTTCATGTCGGATGGTTACGGTCCTCTTGACCCCACTGTCGCTTCTCAAGTGGTAACAGATATCAAAGCAAGAGGTGGGAACGTTACTGCATTTGGTGTTGGCTTATATTCAACAATCGAAACAATTGAAAAGATTGACCCGGATGCCGAACAAATTATCGACTTTGGAAAACTAATTGACATTTTCTCCGGCTTTGATGACGACTACGCTTTAGAACCATTTAAGGAAAATGTTACCGTTTACCTCGATTTAAACAATAATGGAATTTTGGAGGAAGGCGAACCGAGTCAATTAACTAAAAAAGATACCTCCACAACAATTTTAGGTAAAAACAGATATTACTACGCCTTTGAGGACTTAGTACCCGGTACTTACACGGTAAGGACAGTAGTCCCCGACGGTTTCACGCTGACAACCCCGGCTTCGGGTGCTTTTGTTGACACAGTTACGGTTGACGGAGAAGAATTCACCCATCTTTGGGGTGTTGGTAAAGTCAGCGAACCAGCTAATAGCGACCCGGTATTTATTACAACACCATCTCCGGTTTATAAGATAAAAGCAGGCGAACCCCTAATTTACAGAGCCAATGCATTAGATACCAATGCTGACCCATTAACATATAGTTTGATACTTGAACCACCTGGTATGACCGTAGATAAAACTAGTGGCACGGTGGTTTGGAATCCTAGCAAGCAGCAAGTTAATGAGTATTATCAAGAACTCAGGGATGAACGGAAACGTCTTGCAGCAATTGGTAGAGAAGAATTTGCCCGCTCCGTTGTAGAATTCGATGTACCAATTTTGGTGCGCGATGGTAAAGGTGGACAAGCGATTCAGTACATTAAGGCAGAGCTAGTTCCCGATAACAATGCGCCAAACTTTACTTCAGTAGTTCCGGTAGATGCTATTCCCCAAGTAGGTAAAACTTGGAATTATCAAGCAAGCGCACAAGATACGGATGGGGATGTTCTGACTTATTCTTTGGTAACGGGTGCGCCGAGTGATGTAACAATTGATTCTGGTACTGGCTTGGTTCAATGGACTCCGCAGCAACAAGGGGAACAGGAATTTACGATTAAGGTTACGGATAGTAATGGTGCTGAAGCTTTACAGGTTGTTAGTTTAGCTGTTAGCGAAGCTTTACCAAATTCGGCTCCTGTTATTACTTCTCAACCTCGTAATAATGTCCGCTTGGGTAATACCTACCTTTATCAAATAGAAGCAACCGACGTTGATGGAGATGCTTTAACCTATACTTTAAATTCTGCTCCAGATGGAATGACTTTAGAAAATAATAATGTCATTGTCTGGACTCCTGGTGCAAACCAGTTCGGAAACCAACAAGTAGTAATAAGCGTATCGGATGGGGAAGCTACGGTTACTCAATCCTTTAACGTCAACGTCACCAACCAATCAATCAACAACGCTCCCACAATCACCTCGGTACCGGAATTAATCACCAATATAGAAAAAGAATATACTTATAACGTCACCGGAACCGATGCAGATGGTGATTATCTGGTGTGGAGCTTAGATAATGCTCCCAACGGTATGGTAATCAACCCAGAAACCGGAGCATTACGCTGGAATCCTACCGAAGAGCAAATCGGAGAACATACCGTATCTGTCAGATTAACCGATGCGAATGGTGCTTTTGTCGGACAAGAATTTACGCTATACGTTAACGGTACCAATACCCCTCCACAAATTGTTTCTACCGCACTTACCCGTGCTGCTGCAAATCAAGAATACAGTTATCAAATAGTCGCCACAGACCCAGAGAATGATAATTTAACTTATAGCTTGGGCAATTCTCCCGCTGGAATGTCCGTCTCGGAAAACGGTTTAATTACCTGGATTCCAGAAGAAAATCAACTTGAAGACGTAGATGTATCCGTATTCGTTACCGATGCTCAAGGAGCTACCAGCAATCAAAGCTTTACTATAGAAATTGCTACCCAGGAAGTTAACGGGGAAGTTGCACCAGTTGCAATTAATAATGCTCCAGAAATTATTTCTAATCCCGTATATCTTGCGGATACCAACAGTAGTTATGAATACCAGGTTGTAGCTAATGACCCGGATGCGGGAGATACCTTAACTTATCAACTGCTTTCCATTCCAGATAACGTCACGGGAATGAGTATTGACGCTAATACTGGATTACTCTCCTGGAATAACCCCGTTGCTGGAACCTATCAAATAGCAGTAGGTGCGGTTGATAGTCAAGGATTGGGAGCAGCACAAGGGTTTACGTTAACAGCAAGGGCTAATAATGCTCCGGTAATTAATTCAACTCCCGGTAATATTGTTAACGCTGGTAGTATTTACGCTTACGATGTAAGAGCGGTTGATGTTGATGGAGATGTACTAAGTTACACTCTTGACCAAGCTTCTTTGGATAAGGGAATTACCATTGATGAGTTGGGAAGATTGCGGTGGAAAACAACCGAAACGGATACTAACCATAGCGCTATAGTTACGGTTGCTGATGGGAATGGTGGTAGTACCCAGCAAGAAGTAGAAATCAACGTTGTTGGGGATACGGAAGCTCCACAGGTGAGGTTGATTGCTGGGTTTAACTTTATTAATCAAGGGGAAAGCGTTACTTTCCAAGCTAGAGCTACTGATAATGTCGGGGTTGCTGGGTTACAGTTGCTGATTAATGATAATCCGGTGGTGATTGATGGGAATGGGTTGTTTACTGTTGAGAATGCGCCAGTAGGAACTCTGAGAGGGGTTGCGATTGCTACTGATGCTGCTGGGAATACTAATCAAGCTACTTTTGATGTGGATGTAGTTGATACGAGCGATACGAATGCTCCTACTGTCAGCTTTAGCTTGAACGTTCCAGAAGATGGGATTGTTACTGCTCCGACGGATATTATTGGTACGATTAGCGATGACGGGGATATTGATTATTACACGGTAGAAGTTGCACCTGTCGCGGGTGGAGAGTTTAAGGAGATATTACGGGTTGATAATCCGGATGCTGTGACGGATGGGGTTTTAGGAAAATTTGACCCGTCTTTGTTGCAAAATGATTCTTACAGAGTGCGGTTGAGCGTTTACGATACTGGTGGTAATGGTACTTTTGCGGAAGAAGTTGTTGATGTTGCTGGTGAGTTGAAGCTGGGTAATTTCCGGTTGTCGTTTACCGATTTGGAAGTTCCGGTGACTGGTATTCCGATTACTTTAACTAGAACTTATGACACGCTGACTAGTAATACTACTGATGACTTTGGTTACGGTTGGCGGATGGAGTTTAGGGATACCGATTTAAGGACTAGCTTGGGTAGTCGTACAGAAGAGGAAATATTAGTCGGTAGATACAAACCCTTCAAGGACGGTACGAGAGTTTATATTACTTTACCTGGTGGTAAGCGCGAAGCGTTTACGTTTAAGCCGCGACAAGTGCAGAGAATTGATGGTAATCCTTTGTTGTTCTTCTCCAAGTATTTCTTTGCTCCTGAATTTGTTGCGGAAGATGGTTCTACCAATACGCTGACGATTAAGAATCAAGATGATACTTATATTACCCGCAGCCCGGATACGGGAGAGTTCTTTGATTTTGGTCAAAGTGCGTTTAATCCAGCATCTAATATTTTTGGTGGTGTTTATGTATTAACTACCAAGGAAGGAATTGAGTATGAGATTGATGGGGAATCTGGTGATTTACTAAAAGTTACTGATACCAATGGGAATACGCTGACTTATACGGATGAAGCTGTTACTAGTTCTACTGGTCAGAAGATTACTTTTGAACGGGATGCTGAGGGTAGAATTACTTCTGTTAAAGACCCAGAAGGTGAATTGATTCGGTATGAATATGATGAGAATGGGGATTTGGTCAGCGTTACCGATAGGGAAGAGAATGTTACGCGGATGGAATATAATCCGGAGCGGGAGCATTATTTAGATAAGATTATTGATCCGTTGGGTAGGGATGGAGTTAAAACTGAATATGGGGAAGATGGGAAGCTCAGGGAAATTATTGATGTTGATGGTAATAAGGTTGAATTAAGCTACAACGCAGATGCATCAACACAAATCCTTAAAGATGCACGCGGTTATTCTACCGCTTATACCTACGACGAACGTGGTAATATCCTCTCGGAAACCAATGCTAAAGGTACGATTACTCGCACCTATGATGACGATAATAATATCCTCACAGAAACCGACGCAGATGGTATTACGAATAAATATACCTACGACAGTAAGAACAATCTTCTAACTATTGAGGATGAAGACGAAAACATCACCAGAATGACCTATAACAGCAGAGGTCAAGCAACAAGTGTTGTCTCACCAACTGGTTTAAAAGTTACATCTAAGTACGATAGTCGCGGTAATTTAAAAGAAAACATCGATACAGACGGACTAAAAACTACCTACGAACACGATAAAAACGGTCAGTTACGTTTCATGACTGCACCGGATGGTCAAGTTACCGAATACGGTTACGATGAATTTGGCAATATTAACCGCATGGTTGACAGTCGCGGTAATGAAGTCAAAGCCGATTACGACGGTAACGGTAGAGTTGATAAAGCAACAACTAGCTTCGTTCTCAATGGTGAAACTTATAATCAGTGGATTGATTACGAATACGACGATAACGGTAGAGTAATCGGTGCTACCAATTCCCACGGTAACAGTCACTCAACTACCTTTGATGAATTGGGACGGGTTAAGACTCGGACTGACGAATTTGGTAACGTCATGTCCTATCGCTACGACTTACAAGGAACGTCGCAGCAGAATAATAATACGACTACACCAGGGTCAGTTGTAACTCGCATTGATGAAATTACAATGCCAGATACAACACCTGATAACAATAGCGATAACCCCAAAGTTACGAGAAAATACGACCAAGACAATAACCTGCTTGTAGAAATATCACCAACAGGTTTAGAAACTCGCTACGTTTACGATGAATTGGGTCGCTTAATTGAAACAATTATCCCAGATAAAACCCCAGATAACTGGGACGACAATCCAAGAATAAAAGTAGGTTATTCAGCAGCAGGTAGAGTCAAATCCCAAACCGATATTTTTGGTAACGAACAAGAATACAATTACAATAACCTCGGTCAACTCATACTTTTCCGGGACGTTCTCGATAACGAAACCACCTACACCTACAACACGGGTGGACAAATTGAATCTATAACCGACCCCCGCAACCGCACAACTCAATTTATCTACGACGACAAAGCGCGACTAAAAGAAGCAATTTACTTTGACGATTCCCGGTATAAAATGACCTATGACGAACTGGGAAGAGTTAAAACAGAAACCAACGAACTCGAACAAACTACAACCTACGAATATGACAAATTTAGTCAAGTAAATGCAGTAGTTAACGCGCTTAACGAACGTACCGAATTTGAATACGACCACCGTCGAAATCTAATTCGCGTCACTGATGCTAATCAACACACCACTCGCAATAAATATGACCAGTATGGAAATCAAATAGAAACAATCTTCCACAACGGTGACAAGATTGGAATGACCTATGATAAATTCAGCCTTCTCACCAGCATCACCGACGAAAACCTCAACACTACTAAATACTCCTACAACAACCTCAGTCAACTTACCAAAATTGAACAACCCCAACAATTAGTTGATGGAGTACTAGAAGAGGTTGTTACCGAAT
Organism: Calothrix parasitica NIES-267; assembly: GCF_002368095.1. Lineage (GTDB taxonomy): Bacteria > Cyanobacteriota > Cyanobacteriia > Cyanobacteriales > Nostocaceae > Rivularia > Rivularia parasitica. The sequence continues at coordinate 196,264 of NZ_AP018228.1, forward strand.
ATCGCTACGACAATTTAAACCGACTCCGAGAAATAGAAGATGCAAATAATAACGTCACCAAATATGAATATGACGACTTCTACCGTCCGATAGCAACAATATTACCGTTAGGACAGCGCAATCAAACCGTCTACGACGAATTTGGGCAAATTGCTAGCGAAACCGATTTCAACGACGATACGATAAATTACAATTACGATAAATACGGACGCTTAGAGCAAGAAACCTTTACCGATTCTAGAATTAACTCGCGCTCCTATACCTACGATTCCGTTACCTCTCAATTAAAAACCGTAACCGACGGCAGGGGTGTAACTACATATAATTACGATAATCGGGATAGATTATTTGAAATCATTCAACCTAATAGCGAATATGTCCGCTATGGTTATGACTTGTTAGATAATCTCACCAGCTTGACAACCAGAGCGGGAACTACAACTTACGGTTACGACGAACTCAACCGCTTGGATACCGTCAAAGATGGAAATCGTTTGTTAGCTGATTACGACTACGATAAAGTTGGTAATTTAATTCAAACCAAACTCGCTAACGGTTCTGTTGAAGAAATAAAATACGACACCCGCAACCGCTTAACCCAGATAACTACCAAAAACGTTACTGGTACAATATTCTCCGACTTTAAATACACTTTAGATGCTGTTGGTAATCGCAGAAAAGTTGAAGAACTAGACGGAAGAACTGTTGATTATACTTATGATTCTTTGTATCGGTTAACTGAAGAAAAAATTACCGATACGGATGGCAATAGAACGATTGGCTATACCTACGACTTAGCTGGAAATCGCCTCAATAAGACCGATACCTTAGAAGGATTAACTAGCTACAGCTACGATGCAAATAACCGTCTTAAGGATTTAACCAGCGGTGGTATAGTTACAAACTTTACTTACGATAATAATGGCTCCTTGACACAACATAGCGATGGAACTCAAACCGTTACCTACGATTGGATTAACGATGGGGAAAATCGTTTAATTGGAGTTAATGATGGCACTTCTCAAACTCAACATATTTACGATGCCTTTGGCGATAGGGTAGCAAGTATTACGGATGGTGTGAGAACCAATTACTTGAGCGCTCCTATCTGGTATTTACCCTCCGTGCTGATGGAATATGATGCTAACGGTCAAATTACCGCAGATTATACTCACGGTATTGGGTTAGTTAAAGCAGAACTCGGTGGTAGGGAAGGTTTCTATCATACCGATGCTATAGGTTCCACAAGGTTAATTACCGATAACGTAGGCTTGATAACTGACCGTTATGATTATGATGCCTTTGGGTCGTTGTTAAAGCAAGAAGGTACTTTTGGTAATTCCTTTGGGTTTGCTGGAGAACAACGAGATGCTGGTACTGGTTTGGATTACCTGCGGGCTAGGTATTATGACCCCAATTCAGGAAGATTTATTTCCAAGGATGCTTATTCTGGAACGATGTTTGACCCTTATAGTCAGCATGATTACCAGTATGCTCATGGTAATCCGGTAAGATATACCGACCCAACGGGATATAACACTATGGGCGATGTGCTGGCGACCTTGGGGATTTTAGCCAAGCTTGCAGCAATAGGTGGTGCTTCAGGTGGTGTTGGTTTTGGGGTTGGTTATATTGGCGGTGCAGCACTTAGTGGTGCGAGTGGGGAAGAACTCCTGGGTATGTTTGGCGAATGGGGAGCGGGATTTGCTGGAGGTGTATCCGGCGGTATGTTAACAGATGTATACGAAGCGTCTACTGGCAAAAAGATTGAACCGAACCACGCATTACTCTGGCGTGCTGGTACTATTACAGGCATCAGCGTATCATTCTTAATCGGAATGAAGGCACCTACCTGGGCAACAACAACAGCAGGTCCGTTAAAGTGGGTGGCTGCTGTGGATATGGGACTTGATATATATGGTGCAGGTAAAGCAACTTATGACCTGTATCAAAGTTATCAAGATAACGGTAAGTTTGAACGAGAAGATGCCTGGAACCTGCTTAATTACCTACCATTTGCTGGAGCAGTGCTAGGTGGAGTTAAGACGTTTGTCCGCGCTAATAAAACTGTTAAGCAAGGTGCTGAAGGTATTAATAATGCATTGGCAACTTCTACTAAGAATGTAGGAACTAGTACTGGAAGACAATGCTTTATTGCGGGTACGGAGATTCTTACTACTGAAGGTGAGAAGAATATTGAAGATATTAAAGTTGGGGATTGGGTGATTGCTGATGATCCAACTACTCCCGGAGAAATTGAAAGGCGACAGGTAACAGATACGTTTATTAGAGAAACGGATGTTTTATTTGACCTGTATGTTGATGGGGAGGTAATTTCTACCACAGCAGAACACGCTTTCTGGAATCCTGATAAGGGGTGGGTGGAAGCTGAAGATTTGGAAGTTGGGGATTTACTGCAAACCGATGAAGAGACGTTTGTTGATGTTGATAGGATTGAGCGGAGAGAAGGTGAGACTACGGTTTACAACTTCTCGGTGGAAGGTATTCCAACTTATTTTGTTTCTGATTTAGGGATTCTAGTTCATAATGCGGAATATTTCTATCGAACAATGTCTGAAAAAGAATATGCAAAAGTTGTCAATAATGGAGGTTTATCGATTCGCGAAAAAGGGTCATCGGAATTGGGGATTACTCGCGACTCTAATTATCTAAATGATTTGTCAAATCGCAGAAAGGTTGGAAAACAGTACGGAGTGAAAGTGCAGTTTGAAACAAATGATGGTACATTCGATGGGTTGATTAATATGGGTGCAACACACATATCAGCACGAGGTCGATATCCAGACCTTCCTCCTTTTGAAAAAGGCATGACAGTCCCTCAAATCAAATTTGAAAAGAATGAAGTTATGAGTATTCTTCTGGGTAAAAGCCCTGATGGAGTTGATTTTTTCAACCAAAATATTACTAATATTAACAGGTTATAAGATGCTAAGGAACACAGTTGAAAAATATCTGAAATTATTCAAGGATTCTCCTAATTATAGAGAAACTGACAGAATTCATAATGAAATGAAAAAGGAATTTGATACATCACCTCCTTCAGTTAGCGAAGTGATTCAGGAGTTGGAAAAATATGCTTCAAATCCAGCAGATTATGCGGCTGCTTCGTTTGTCATGATGGCAGCATGGCGTAACCTATCAAAGGATTACACACCTATACTTTGTCAAATCCTCAATGATGAGAATAATAATGGTCTTCATGAATCAGTTATTGAACTTTTGGATGCATTGCGCGATGAAAGAGCAATTCCTGCATTATCCAAGGCATTGACATACCGATGGTCTTATGATGAATGGCTCAATGTGCCAAGAAAGTCTCTCTTGGCATTAGCAGAAATCGAAACTCCTGAAGCGAAGATGATTATAGAGTCGGCTGCTCAATCCCCTGAAGAGCTAATTAGTGAAGATGCAAATCTAATATTAGACAATTGGTAAATTGGTTAATTCACGCCCGCATAAAATGTTTGGACTTTGGACAAAAAAGCTTATTCGCGAGTGATACTCGCGAATAAATTAGCAAGGCATGATAAACCACCTCAGTTATTTTCATAACCGAGTAAAACGACTCAAAAAGCAGAGTAATTACGCAGCTTTCTTATTTACAGGTGTTTTTTTAGACTGTTTTTTTATTACAGGCTGCTTTGTTCTTCGCCTAATTACTTGACCTTGAAGCCGACCAATTGAATTTCCTCGGGTTTTGGGAGAACGGGCAGGTGTCCCAATCTCTGAAATAATTCTTTGAAAATCTCTTTGCACGACAGAAGGGGTTACAATCTTATCATTATTTTGTTTTAAATAACGTTCCCAGGGCTTTGGTAAATGTGTTGCTAAATCCTTTGCAGCCCATAGCTGCACGTAAGCTAATAAGACGAATTGTATCCAATTTTCTTCATGTTCGACATCTGGAGTTTGAAATTGGGTCATCAGCAAACGCTGCTTCCCAAATCGCAGCATATGTTCAATGTCAAATCGTTGTCTGTAGCAAGAATAAGCAAGGGTCGGTGAGATTTCTTCACGTTTTTCGCCCACGACAATTAACCACATAGGTTTCCAGACAGTTTGATTAGTATCGTCAGTCACACTAATTCTAATAAGGGTGAAGGGATGACGGTACATTCTTTGATGCTTAGTTCCTCTCATTAACATTTGATGCCAAGCTTGTATAGTTACATTTAGAACACGACCTTTACGAGTTGTCTGTTGTACAAGGTTTGTTTCATTTGGAGAGTGCCAAGTTTCGGCATCGCCTAAATCAAATCGTTCACCGTATTTTTTGGGACAACCACGTTTTTTATTCAACTCTTCAATGAGTGGAGATTGGTAAAAAACTCGATTGCTGCGGCATCGAGCTATCACTACTAAATTGTCATGTTGTGACTGTTCAAAAAGGAACTGACGTTTACTATAAGCAGTATCTGACACTAATACAGATGTTTTTTTTATACCAAGGTAGTGATGAATCTGACATTACCACTTGAATTTGTTTGCTAGCTATATCAACACCATTTGTCTTTAGAGATACTCTTTCTCCAGATAAGGGAACTGCCCAAGCTCCATCGTTGTCAGTTACCTTCTCCGGTAAAATTGAAAGCAGAGAGTAAGAATGACCAATGTTGATAGGTTTGTTACCTTTTACTGTATTTGGTTGATAAATATAACCGCGGTCAGATAAAGTCTTTGCATAAGGACGTGGATGGGGTGTTGTATCAGTTGCAAACAAGTAGAAAGGTCGTTGTTGTGGTTTTTCAATCAACTGAGATACTGTTTTAATTAATTCTGAAGATGTATTAAGTTTATCTTCGTCATCATTTTTATCTTCTTCATTTATATTAAATGATTCTTTTATTGCTTTATAAATAGAGTTATAGCTTCTTTGGAATGAAGGACTTAAAGATAACTCAGCAATTGAATTTGCGTCTGTATTACCCGCAAGAGCATCTAATAAATCCATGCAAGCATCGCTACAGGAAGAGAAACATTTGTAAATTTTGTTTCTAAAATCTTGGAATTGCGCTATTAATTGATTGTTATTTAATTGAGGCATAGCCATCAGTATGTCCTTAACACTTTGTAGTTGATACTACTATGTGTTAGTGCTGGTAGCTATCCTTTTTTTTATGCTTAAATTTAATTCGCGAGAAACTCTCGCGAATTAGTTTTTTGTCCAAAGTCCAATAAATTAATATTTGAACATAAGGTAAGACAGCCAGTTCAACTGACTATCTGGGACACAGGGCTACTAAAAGCCCCCGGCTTCTAGCCGTGGGGTTGCTTACTCTGGAAAACTCCACAAAATATTATGCTAGTCTTTATAAAGTCCTCAATTAACATAAATCTTTCCCAACAATACGGGCGCACTTAACAATGTCATATCCATCCAAACCATCTGTTGAGCCTTGCGTAACGACCTTCGATGAATTTGTGCAATTGGCGGATTATTCTTTGATGGACACCTTAAATGCAGACCCTGATGCCACGGTCAATGGTGACAATCGCCGTGCCCGCCAAGTTTTTTCTGGTCATTTTGTACCTGTGACACCTACACCGCTTGCAGAACCAGAATATGTAGCTCATAGCAGCACTTTTTTTAAGGAACTTGGGTTGAGCGATAAACTGGTGCTTGATGAAAAATTTCGCCTTGTATTTTCTGGTGATATCTCTGCTGCACGTGAACCTATGCGTCAGGTTGGCTGGGCGACTGGTTATGCACTGTCTATTTATGGCACCGAATATATCCAAAATTGTCCGTTCGGTACTGGTAATGGTTATGGCGATGGTCGGGCGATATCTGTATTTGAAGGAATAATCAATGGCCAGCGCTGGGAAATGCAATTGAAAGGCGGTGGTCCAACGCCTTATTGCCGTGGTGCCGACGGGCGCGCAGTACTCCGTTCGAGCGTGCGTGAGTTTCTAGCACAAGAATATATGCAGGCTTTGGGTGTTCCGACATCGCGCTCTTTGACATTGTACGTTTCTAAATCCCAGACCGTTACCCGGGCTTGGTATTCTCAAGACTCCCACGACCTTGACCCTGATATTTTAGTGGACAATCCCGTGGCCATTTCAACTCGCGTTGCACCATCCTTTTTGCGCGTTGGTCAGCTAGAGTTATTCGCCCGTCGCGCTCGCAGCAATACTCATCCAAGAGCATTAGAAGAACTGAGAATGATAGTGTTGCATTTAATTGAGCGAGAATACTTCTTCGACATTAATCAAAACCTTAGTTTTACAGGTCAATTGGTTGAGTTGGCTAAGTTATTTCGCCAGCGTCTTATTTCACTGGTGGCTAATTGGCTACGTGTTGGTTATTGCCAAGGTAATTTTAATAGTGACAACTGCGCCGCTGGTGGCTTTACCCTCGACTATGGGCCATTTGGGTTTTGTGAAATTTTTGACCCTTGGTTTCAACCTTGGACTGGTGGCGGTCAAAAATTTTCATTCTTCAATCAGCCAATCGCAGCAGAAGCGAATTATCATATGTTTTGGAAAGCTGTGAGACCGCTACTTGAAGAAAATGCCGAAGCTTTAAAACAGTTTGACCAGGTACGCCGTAGCTTTGCAGAAGCAATGGAAAAACAAGTCCAAAAAATGTGGGCGGTCAAACTTGGCTTAACTGAATTTAACCCAGAGCTATTTAAGAAATTAATGCAGCTAATGACACACGATGACGTGGATTACACCATTTTCTTCCGCGAGTTATCCAATATGCCAGACGATGTGTCAGCATTGAAAAAGAGCTTCTATGGCAAAACGTCACAACAACTCGATGAACAATGGCAATCTTGGCTAAAAAGCTGGCGCGACCTCCTGCCCGACGGAAATTTAGCTGAGGTATCAAAAAATATGAAACAGGCTAACCCAAAATATACATGGCGAGAATGGTTGATTGTTCCTGCCTACCAACAAGCTATGCAAGGTGATTACACGTTAGTTAAAGAGTTGCAAGAGGTGCTGAGCTATCCATATGATGAGCAATCACAAGACGTAGAAGATAAATACTATCGTCTAAGACCTAGCGCGTTTTCTGACCTTGGTGGCGTGTCGCACTATAGCTGTTCGTCTTGATGTTGAATTACAACAGTGGTGGTGATTGTATTTTATGTAACATCAAACTCAAATAAGATTGCCACCCGATTGTTGAGCCACTCCGATAAATTATCTATCAGCATATTCTTTTTTCTTTATTACTGGTCTGTTATCAACAGTTTCTTCAGTTGAAGGTTGTTGTGTCGCTACTTGTCTACGTTGCGGTGAAGGTGTCAAGTTATAAAAGTTAGAACGGTGACCAAAACAATTGCCAATTCGCAATTCGCAATTCGCAATTGAAAATTAATCCTCTACTATAAAATTGCATAATTGCCTAATTTTCGGGTTTCAAGCCCCCACTGAATCTGTGATTCAGTGGTCTTCAATCAGTGGTGGGTTCAAGCCCCCACTGATTTTAATTGCGAATTGCGTTGACGGGTAAACTTTTCTATTAAATCGCGATTCATAAATATCTCCCAGTAAAGACAACTATTAATATTAACTACTCAATACCCGTGTAGTAGCAAACTATTTAAAGAAATATTTAATCATCAATTTACATTACTTAAACGTGAATACTATTAAGATGCAGTTATATTTAATAATCACTGTAATGCTTTTTATGAAGAAAGATTAGAGAAATGTAGAAAAAACTTTCTTGGAGTTAGGCATTGATTTTAAGTTAAGAGATTGGTATTAAAGAGTGCAAGATAGATAATCGAGAGTTTTATAAAAGAAGGAAGGAGTTAGGAGGAAGAAGGTTTGAGCGGTAATATATTTTTAAAAAATGCGCGTTATGAGTCTAAAACCATATTATTGAAAAAAACATTATTTTAAGGAGCGTAGCCCAAGGGAATATTTACGTCCTCGTTTCAATAGAGCCGTTTTTAAACGTGAGTTCTTCTTCCTTCTTCCTTCTTCCCTCTTACTTCGTGAATATTCCCCACAATATGATATCTACCGCACATTCTTCAACCCCTCAACACTGTTGGTAAAAGTATCGGTAAAAATAGACATCACAGTACGGTCTCTAATTTTAATATTGGCATTCAAAGACATCCCCGACTGTAGCTGCATAGATTTACCACCCACAGCCATCGATTGTTTATCCAACTTAATAGTTGCTGGAAAGCGATAAAATGGATGAACCTGGTCGGGTGGTAAAGCATCAGAACCAATCCAAGTAAGTTTACCCTTCAACGAACCAAATTCACTAAAAGGAAACGAATCAATTCGTACATCAACAGTCATTCCTTCTCTAACAAACCCAATATCCTTATTCGTAATATGTACCGAAGCGACAAGATTATCTTGAGGAACAATTTTAAGTACTGGTTCGGTTGCATTAGCCACAAAACCCGGTGTATTAGCTTTTAAATCAAACACAGTACCAGATGATGGAGCAACAATTTCTTGATACTTAAGCGTCATCTTCGCTTGGCTAATTTGCGAATCAATTTCAGCTATCCGCTTATTATTTTCTACAATCGCTTTAGTTAACTGAGTATCAATTTCTGCGATTCTTTTCTTATTATCAGCAATAGCAGTTACCCATTCTTTACGAGAAGAAGCAACAGTGTTTTGTAACTGTGCTTTAGCTTGAGCAATAGCTGACTGTAATCGAGCAGTTTCTTCAGTTAATTGAGCAATTTCCGATTGAGCGCTACGTACTTCTTGCTGTTGTTTGAGGTATTGAATATCAGAAATTGCTCCATCTTCCATTAAAGGCTTTACGTTATCTAAAATACCTTGATTCATCTTCAAAGTATCTGACTGTGCATCTTTACGAATTTTGGCTTGTTCTAATTGACGTTCTAGCTGTTTAATTTCCATATTTGCAGCTTCAACTCGTGCATTTAATTCTGTACTATTAGAATTAAAACGCTCCGTTTGTTCTTGATTCAAATTACTACTAGTTTTACCATCTAACTGAGCGCGATAAAGTTTATTTTCTTCAATCAAAGAAGCTCTACTTTTAGTTAAATCAACGATTTCACTTTTAACCGGTAAAGAGGTAATATCAACAGCCGAATTACCGCGTAATTGTGAATTATAAAACTGATTTTCTCGCTGCAAAGAACTGCGGATTTTTTCTAAGGAATCTAACTGTGCTTTAGATGTAGTAGGGTCTAAAGAAAGTAATTTATCACCTTTTTTGACCGAATCTCCATCTTTAATAAAAATATCTTTGACTACCCCAGTGACGGGAACCTGTACAGATTTGACAGTACCGGTAGGTTCTAACTTACCCTGGGCCGATACAGCTTCTTCAATTTTGGCAAAATTAGCCCAGATAACAGTTCCAGTAGTTGCTATCATTAACACCCATAATATTGCGTTCGTCCATTTTGATGACTGTTTTAAGATTACAGATTGGTCAAATTTAGGGACATAGCGTGGTGCGGTGTTTGGAGGAGGAGAGGATGGGGGAAGGGGATTTGAATTTGTATCTGCACTCTGAATATTGTTTTGATTTTTATTCATAGTTACTAAAAATTTTTGTAAATAATTAACGTTTTATGTTTAAGATGAAGACGAATAATTTATGATATTACTTACGAGTTTATTAAAACGGTTCCTTGATAAATGACCGAACAAACTGTAAAAGATTATCAAGAATTAGAAGTATATAAAATGGCATTTGATGCCGCAATGGAAATATTTGAGTTATCTAAAAACTTTCCTTTGTCAGAAAGATTTGCTTTGAACAATTCAGATATGGAAGAATCACTTCTCAATATTCCTTTATCCCAACAAATTCGCTGTTCTTCTCGTTGTGTATGTACTAATCTTGCTGGAGCATGGTACAAGCGGATGGATGAAACAGCGTTTATATCTAGATTGAATGATTGTATGTCTTGGGTTGCTCAAACTCGGACATTATTAAAATTCGCTTACAAATATAATTATTTAGATGCAGCAGAAGAAAGAGAAATTTGTCAAACATATAATTCAATAGAAGATGCATTAATTTCCATGATTGATAACTCCAATAAGTGGATAATTGTAAGCAATACTAATAATTAGAATAGCGGGATTTAAAATTTAGTTCATAATAAGATAATAAATTTTATAAGCGCTTTATTTACTCATTACTCATTACTCATTACTTCTTACTTCACTCCTTCCCTCCTCCAACAGCTTCTTGCTGCTGATAAAGACAGTAATAACTACCTTTCATTTCTATCAACTCAGAATGTCTTCCCTGTTCAATCACAGAACCCTGACTCATCATCAAAATTGTGTCAGCATTGCGGATAGTAGCCAATCTATGAGTGATAAAAAATACGGTTCTATTCTTAAACGCAGATGCCAAGTTTAAACAAACCTGTCGTTCCGTGTCATAATCTAAGGCGCTGGTAGCTTCATCCAATATCAGCAGCGGTGGATTTTGCAATACAGTTCTAGCAATTGCAATTCTCTGTCTTTGTCCCCCAGATAATGCAGAACCTCTTTCGCCTACACGGGTTTCGTAACCTTGTGGTAATGTCATAATGAAGTCGTGAGCGCAAGCAATTTTAGCAGCTTCTACCACCTCTTCTGGAGTTGCATCCGGACAGGTTAATGCAATATTTTCTTGTACTGTAGTATCAAACAGCAAAGTGTCTTGTAGAACAAATCCTATTTGACGACGTAGGGAATAAAGTTCAACTTTGCTGATATCGTAGCCATCAACTAAAATTCGTCCCTGGTCTGGATAATATAGTCGAGGTAGTAATTTAGTTAAAGTACTTTTACCAGCACCACTTTGTCCCACAACTCCGACAAAGGTACCTGGTGGGATATCTAATTTGACGTTGAGTAATTGAGGATTGGGAGACTTAGCAAAGCTAAAGGTGATATTGTCATATTTAACAGCACCTTGAATTGCTGGCATGGGAATATTACTACGTCCAGCAATTTCTGTTTCCTGGGGATTATCTAAAATATCTGCCAATCTTTCCAAGGATAAAGCAGTCTCCTGGAAATTCTGCCACAGTTGAATTAATCTGAGTAAGGGACTGGTAGTATATCCAGCAATAATTCTAAAAGCAATTAATTGTCCTAAAGTAAGCTGTTGTTGCAGAACTAAATATGCTCCAACCCATAACAATAATAGATTGGATAGTTTATTCAGAAAATTACTTAAAGAACCAGCAGTAGTAGAAGTTTGAACAGAATCAAAACTAGCGCTAATATATCTACCATATCTTGATTGCCACTGCCATTTTGAATTTAATTCAATATTTTGTGCTTTGACAGTTTGAATACCACCGACAACTTCTACCAAATACGATTGAGTTTCCGCATTCTTCTCTGCTTTGGTTCTAGTTTGTCCTCTAATAATTGGTGCAACAATAAAGGTTAATAAAGCAAATAACGGAATAGTTGATAATGCGACTATTGTTAACAACCAACTGTAGAAAATCATTACCGCAATATAGATTACGGAAAATACCGCATCTAAAACTACAGTAAGTGCGGTACCGGTAAGAAAAGAGCGAATATTTTCTAACTCATTAATTCTACTAGAAACTTCCCCTACCGGACGACGTTCAAAGTAACGTAATGGTAATCTTAATAAATGTTCTATGACAACAGAACCCAAAGATAAATCAATCCGGTTGGTAGTATCGACAAATAAATTAGTCCGCAACCAGTACATGATTCCTTCTACAATAGCCATTACTATCAGCAGACTACCAAGAACGTTTAAAGTGCTGATACTGTTTTGAACGATGACTTTATCAATAATTACCTGGGTAATGAGGGGATTTGCTAAACCCAATAATTGTACGAAGAAAGAAGCTATAAATACGGTAATTAACGAATTTTTGTATTTCTTGATTGCTGGTAAAAACCAACTTAAACCAAATCTTTTTTTAGGAGTTTCCGAAGTTTGTTGTAGTAATAATACCTGTCCTTCCTCTCCCCAGGTTTCTGTAAAGGTGGTAGGTTTGATATGACGGACACCCTGTTCTGGTATAGCTAAAATTAATTCTTTACTACTAGCTTTATAAAGAATTGCAAAACTATCTTGCCAAGGAAGCATTACAGGAGTGGGTAATTTAGTAATTGCTTCTGCTGGAATTTGGACTAATTGAGAAGAAATTCCCATCAATTCAGCGACAGCACCGCATAGTTGAATCGAAACACCACCAGTTCGTTTATAGGAATTAGTCAAAGCACGTTTGAGTACATCTCGTTTCCACGGCATTTTCCAGTATTGTGAAAGCATCTGGAAACAAGCGAGGGTAGCGTCAACTGGTCCTCGACCGTGGATATAAGGATATTTAGTAAATTGGTCGGTTTCTGTAGTTTCTGGTTCTTCTGGGGTTGCAGGAGCGAAGGGTGCGTTATCCCATATGGAGGAGAGGGGAAGGTGAGGAGTTGAGGAGGTGAGGTGATGAGGTGATGAAGAAGTGTCTTTCTCCTCATCCCCTAATCCCCCCATCTCCTCATCGGAGCGAAGCGACACAGAGGGTTTTTGCAAACCTAATACACGAAGAAACGAGTTAGCTTTTACTTCAATATACTCTTGATTCCCTGCTTCGGTTGGGGTGGGAACTCTAGTACCAGCATCATAATTAGAACCTTTACTGCTAACCAACCACATTTTTTGTGAATCTAATTGAGATAGCGGGGTTTTTCCTGGGGGAAGATTGATAATTTGTGCTTGTTGTAAAGTATCGGTAGCTAATTGTTTTAAATTAGCTAATCCAACAGCACGTTTTTCTAATTCTTTTCCTAATAAATCATATATTTCAATTAAACTTGGTTGATTATAAAAATATTCTACAAAGTTTGATTGAGAGCTTTCAATATTATTTTTTGTATGATTAAATTGTGATTCTAACAGTTGAATAAAATCGCTTTTAGGTATAGAAATACAATTAGTCTCGATTGTAGCGATAACGGTTTCACAAGGTACCCCTCGTATTAAAGAAGTCCAACCTATAATGTCCCCAGGTTTATACAATTGCAGCGTTTCTGGAAACTTAGCACCAGGAGCATATCCCAACAACCGTGCTTGACCTTCATATATAATAACAACCTTATCGGGCATGGTTTCCCGTACAAATATTGTTTGACCCATTCTATAACGTAGAGGTTGCAATTTATTTACAACGGAGGTCAGTTTTTCTGATGAGAGCTGGTTAAATGGGTAAATACTATTTAGAAAATCCTGTGTTGAAGGAGTGGTGTTAGTCATCTCGATTTTGGATTTTCCTTAAACTGGTAATGCAGTAATTTCTGATTGAGGAAAAACGAAAGAATCATTCTCTCTTTCCTCATTAATCGAAACCGGTGAATGCTTCATTTCCTGTGCAATCCAGGTTTCAAACATATGATTGAGAAGATGCTGTCGCATAGTTTCATCTAATTGTGCTTTAATAATCTTCTCTAAACGCAAAATTACAAACCATTCTCCCAATTTTGTTGGTGCTAGCAATTCACCTGGGGCTGAGGTAGAAAGCATTTTAGCTATTGTTGGATGGGGAGTACTTAATTCAACTGGCCCAATTAATCCACCAGTTTGCGCTTCTTGTCCTTCTGAATATTCTCTAGCGCTATCTTTAAAGCTTGCTTCTCCTGCTTGTATCCGAAAAAATAGTTCTTGAGCTACTTCCATTTCACTAACGCGAATTAGCGAATATACTACTTTATCAAATTGGGACTTGTTTGCTAAAAAATACGACTCTACCTTGCTTCCCCAAGTAGCTTGCTTAAATTTCTCTATCCGTAATTCCCTGGTAGCTAATTCTTCTAATTGCCCAAAACTCATACCGTAATACTGAACAAATCCCAAACGCGCTTCTTCCGACTCTATCTGGTTCCTGGTAAAAAATGAGTTTGTTGCGATCGCAATCTCGTCTTTAGTTAATTCGATACCGGAAATACCTTGATTAACTATCAGGTGACGGCACAGAATAGGTAACATTTGATTACCCGCGAGTATTTGAGGTAATTCCGTAGCAGAAATTGTGCGATTGCCAAATTTGAGTGTGGGAGCCATAAAGTAAAACAAGCTTTGGTAGAAGCAATTAGATTATGTTCTTTATATAAAGAACGAAAACCAATAACCGCATCATGGCTTTAATAAAGTAGCGATGACAACAGAAGCTATACGCAATTATGTAAGCAATAATTTATGTAAATTAAGTAAAATTACCAATGTGTATGAAGCTGTGTATTAGCGAGAACTGCTATATAAAGTCTTCGTTAATTGATTTATGCAGCCCACTATATCTATTGTTATCACGGTATACAATCGCTCGCACTACCTCAGAAATGCTATAGAGAGCGTTCTTAATCAAACTCATCGCAATTTTGAACTAGTTATCTGGGATGATGCAAGTACTGATAACTCCTTAGAAATAGCCCATGAGTACGCACAAAAAGACAACCGTATTCGAGTGATTGCTGCTAACAAAAATACAGGATTTCCTACCGCTATCAAAACTGCTGTAGAAGCTACTACGGGAGATTATATTGGTTGGGTAGATAGTGACGATATGCTTGCACCTACTGCGATTGAGGAAACAAGTTCGATTCTTAACAATCATCCCCAAGTAGGACTTGTTTACACCGACTATGAATTGATGAATTCACAAGGAAAACTACGCGGACTAGGAAACCGCTGTAGGATACCCTATTCCAAAGAAGGTTTGCTAGTAGATTTGATGACCTTTCATTTTCGGTTGATTCGTCGTAGCGTTTATGATGCAGTTGGTGGTGTTGATGATAGCTTTGAAAGTGGCGAAGATTATGATTTATGCTTGAAATTATCCGAAGTTACAGAAGTTTACCATATTGCTAAACCTCTTTATTATTATCGTCGCCACTCGGACAATGTTAGCAATGACAATTTTAAAAATATTTATTGGTCGCAAAAAGCAATAAACGATGCGCTCTTTCGACGGGGATTAAACGAAGATTATGAGTTGGATACTCATCTTACAGCTTTTTTTAGTATTAAACCCAAGCTAAAAAAAAAGACCATTATAAATAATCAACATCAAACAGATTTACCACTCCAAGCAATTAGAAAAGTTAAGAACGATGGAAACAAGTTCCCGCTTGTTTCCATTATTATTCCCTGCTATAACCCAAGTATGATGTTAGAACGTTGCTTGAATTCCTGTTTCGAGCAAACTTATCCCAATATAGAAATTATCATTGTTGATAACAATTCAACTGACGGGTCAATCGAGGTTGCTCATAAATTAGCAGCAAATAGTTCCTATCCAGTTATTTTTACTAATTGCTATACTCAAGGGCAAAATAATGCTTTCAATCATGGGTTTACCTATTCTACAGGTGATTACATTCAATGGTTGGATGCTGATGATGAATTGATGCCTGATAAAATTAAATTGCAGGTAGCAGCATTAGAACAAAACCCTGAAAAAGATATTGCTTATGGAGATTGGGAATATTGTTTTTATAAGAGTCTTGTTAAAAAAGGAAATAATCCTTTTCATATAATTCCCCAACCAAAATGCGAATATCGATTCGGTTTTACTTCGCAACAATACGAAGACTATTTACTACAAACTTTATCTCATAACTGGCAACCTCCTCTTTCCTATCTACTACGTCGTGATAGTGCGATTAAATTACAAGAATTTTCCGCATGGAATCCGCAAACTTTCCTTGCTACAGACCGAGAATACTACACTATTGCTGCAATTATTGGCTTACGTTTTCTTTACGTCAAAGATGCTTTGGTACGTTACAACTTTTGGTCTCCCATCCAAAATAGTCGTAAAACTTCTGATAAAGGACGTACTAAATGCTATAAAAAAATGTATCAACGTTTCCAGACAATTGCTGCACAACAACCACTGCAAAGATTCACCAAGCAACATTGGTTTTTACTCAAACAAAATTGGGATTTGTGGAAACTTGCACCAGTCACGCTGATACAAAAAGCAGATAATATTTTTTTAATTGATAATCAAACTCAATTCGGAATAAATATAACTCCTTCTCAAGCAAAGATTGTTAGCGCTTTAAATAAAATAAATACGGCTTGTACTTTAGAGAACCATGCAAGTTGGATTGTACATTTAATGGCACAAAGAATTGCACTTTTACCAGAAATCGATAGCTATGAAAAGTTAGCAGAAGAACTATCAAGATGGGTCGGAATCAAATATTGTTCAAAACATGATAAATTAACTTGGAAGTATCCATTTCAAACAGAAGATAATAAAGAGCAATTAAAAAAATTAATTAATACGATACCCTGGTTCGCTCCAATATTTGAACAGCAAAGGCTAGCAGTTTTTTATGCTTTGGATAAATTACGTAATGCTCGAATGCTTGTTAAAGACACCCAATTAGAATCTACTTTTAGTATATTAAGATAATGAAGGAAGAGGGAAGAAGGAAGAGGGAAGAAGGAAGAAGCGGTAATGTATATAAAAAACTTTACTAAGCTGCTACGCATTTAAATTATATATTCATTTGACATTGCTTAATGGCTACAAATCTTGTCCCTTCTTCCTTCTTCCTTCTAACTCCTTCCTTCTTTTATAAACTTCAATATCCGATATGGATTGAATTCCCCTGCAACCTACAGTATAAGAATTGCGTATAAAGGTAACAGTTCCTTTGCAATTCCAAACTTCTTCCCTCTTCCCTCTTCCCTCTTCCCTCATTTTTATTCCTTCTTCCTTCTTCCCTCTTCCTTCTTCCTTTTAAGATAATAATGACCAACAATTTCTACTTCAATATCATATTCAGATGACATTTTACGACGTTCCAATGCTTTTGCAATTGCTTGTTGAGTATTATAAATTAGCTCTACGCGCTTTTGAGATGATATACAGCCTGGATGTAGTCGATAATAATATAATGGACGTTGGAGATGATTTATTTGCGTAATTTCTGATATTCGCAAACACAAATCGTAATCCTGAACAAATCCAGATTCTGAATCAATTCCACCTGCTTGTAAAAATACTTCTTTACGCATCAACCGGAAATGGAAAGTCATAAAATCAACTAATAATCTATCTTTGGAATAAGGAATTTCGCAGCGTTTTCCTTTACCCAAAACTTTATTATTTTCATTAATAACTAAATAATCCGTATAAACCATCCCACAAATGGGATTATTATCTAAAAAAATAGCAGTTTCTTCTAATGCTGTTGGTGCTAAAACATCATCACTATCTACCCAGCCTACATAATTTCCAGTTGTAGTTGAAAATGCATCTTTTAGTGCGAGAGTTGGTCCAGCATGTTGTGCTGCAATTACTTTTATTCGCTTGTCTTGTTGTGCGTAATGGTTAGCAATATTTAACGAATTGTCGGTTGAACCATCATCCCAGATAATTAATTCAAAATCTGTATGAGTTTGATTTAAAACGCTTTCGATTGTGGTGTTGAGATAACTTTCTCGATTATAAACGGGGATAATAACTGAAATATTTGGGTTCATGAGAAAGTTTCAGTAGATGAAAAAATAAATTATTCTACTGCATGATGGCTTATTTATTAAACTACAACAATGATAACTATACTGATATTTAACAAATATATTTACAATTATTGATTTTCAACTTCTCGGCCGTCTTTCTTCTCCCAAAGTTTGTTTGATATGATTAACCAACCATTCTTCATGAGAAGCAAGCAATTTTAATTCCCTATTTAATCGTTTTTGTTTATCTCTTATTTTGACAAGATATTCAAGTATTGCGGTACTATCCTGATTACTCCTTATAATTGCTGCTAGCTGTCGCTTACGGCAATAGTTTAAGTATCTTTGAATTGGTTCTATGGGTAAACAAGCTTTAGTGTCGAATACACAGCAAAACCTTATTCCGGTTTGAGGGTCGATTGCTCGTTCTATACTTATCAATTTACTTTTACTTTACTTCGTAGAAAGTTTTATTGAGTCAACTCTATCATGAAAATATTGACTTGTTGTTGTTATTTTCTATGTTGAAGAAGATAAAATTATTGTTGTTATAACAAAGAGTCGATAATTATTGTATTTTTTGATATGAAGTCAATATCTACATAGCCTTCGCTGATAATTGCTGCTGACTGTACTTTTCCTTCGGTATCAATTACACCCCTAAAATTTATTTCGTCTTCTACTGAAAATGCTAATTCTCTGACCTTAGCAATACAATCTCCAAATTTTGTATTAATTAGAGTACTTGCGTCATTGTTATAGAAAATATTTGTGTAGTCTCTACATAACTCATTCCAGGATAATATTTGACTTCTAAATCCTGGAAAAGTCCCATCAACATATGAAAATTCATTCATTATATTTTACATTCGGTTTAATCTATACATAACATTAGTTTTTCATATATTCTTACTGATGGCCGAAAATGCAGTAATTTTAGAAATTAATGACAGTGCTTCCGAACGCAATTGCTTGTCAACCCATTCCAATTCTTCCGGATTTTCTAATACTGCATCTGCTAATAATCGAGGTAAATTTAAAAGCCATTCTTTATGATATGTACCAGAATTTTCTATTACAATTGCCAAAGCATTGATATCTTTATAAGTAATTGAAGCTAAAGTATTCCACTGCTCTTCGATGGGCTGAATATTACAGAAATCAATTATTCTTGCTATTAATTCTTCCGTTCCTTTAACTTCTTTTTTACCAAAGTTATCAATATTTTCTATAAGTACAAATAGTTCATTACTGAGAAATTCTATTGTTTCTTGAGTTGTTGTTGGATTGACAATAACCTTATCTGATTCGGTTTGGGGATTATCTATTCCTAAATGCTTCGATTCACTTACTTCAACTTCTTGGGTTTCAACTTCAATATTTTCTGTTTCCTCCATAACGGGTACCTCTACCAAACATTCCTCTTGCAGAGCTTTTCGTAGCGCTAGAGATTCAGCGACTATCTGTTGAGCGCTTTTACCCTCAGAGTCCATCATCCTTTGCAAAATAACCCCTGTTTCTTGGTCATGAATTGGTGGTACCTGACAATATCTACGACCATCTCTAGTTTGTCTCCAAATAGTCGGCTTTTCTGGGAAAAATAGTTTAGGTTTACGTTGTTGTTTCATTAGCTCTCGAACTGTCTGTTGAGTGATGTGGCTAATGTCAAGAAGCTTTTCGATTACAGGAGCATATTTTTTATTCTGATTGGCTAAGCAAAATATAGTTGCTGGTTCAACTTGAGCTAAATCTTGAGGTGAAAATTTTTTAAAAGTTTGATTAACTTTGAGGTATTTTTTGTCCTCGTTCTCCCAACCCCATTGTTTGATTAATTTTTTATAAGCTTTGCGAGATAGTTCTAGTTTCTGTTTAGCCAAGTAGAATGCATTTTCTAAGATATTTACGGTTGCTTCACCTAAAGAATTGGCACAGTCGGTATTTGGTAGTAATGTAACGACAGTCATTGGTAGATTCCCTGAAAAACAAAGCGGATGATATAAACAGAAGTTATTCTCCGAACGGAGAATAACTGGTAAAAATAGCTTAAGCAGCAGTTACGAGCGCATTCATCTCGACAACGAACATTACCGCGTCATTGCTGGATTCAAAGAAAGGTTTCAACTGGTAATTACAGGGTTGAGATATCCACAAACCGTTTTTCTTATCTCGGTGGAATGTCCCCAAAAACTGGGAATCTCTCCAGACACGGTACTTACCATGCTCGTCGGAATCTATTTCTACGCTTCCGAGAATGGTTTGTTCGCTTTGTTTTTCAAGAAATTGAGAGAAAAGAAGTTGATTCTCAACTATTGGGTTTGATTGGGCTATGCTCAAAGCGTCCCAAATTTTCGTTATTGAATTATAATTAGACATAATTTGGCTCCATGTTTCGATTTATTTGGCTCCATATATCGGTTCGATTTGACTTGGATTTATTTCCACGCATTGAATTGGTTTAGTTTTGGTTCCATGTATTGAATTGATTTGGAGTTGGTTCCATAAACTGATTTGGTTCCACAAATTAGATGGTTAATCTCT
This sequence comes from Calothrix parasitica NIES-267, assembly GCF_002368095.1. Classification (GTDB taxonomy): domain Bacteria; phylum Cyanobacteriota; class Cyanobacteriia; order Cyanobacteriales; family Nostocaceae; genus Rivularia; species Rivularia parasitica. The sequence goes on from NZ_AP018228.1 coordinate 216,260, forward strand.
GTAAATGGACGATTTTTGTCTAAGCTACAGAGTTGAAACGTAAAAGCAGTCGTAACTTCTTGGCAGAATGGGGCGGCTGCTTTTATTATTTCTTTAAATATTATACAATAATTGCATTGATTTTATAAAGCTGTATTGTTAAAAAATATTTTATGAGTTGTATAAATGTAGCCCATGCTTGTAATTAGTCAGTTTTGGTTTTAAGTAGTAAAGTATAGATGTGGGATATATGACTAAAAATGTGATTCGTTGGAAATTGAGCGAAGTTATGGCTAGGCACCGAATTAAAGGGAAAGACCTTGCTAATCATTTAGGTATAAGTGCAAACTCAGTATCAGCATTAAAAAGAGCTGAAGTAATGCCAGAAATTGGTGGTGAAAGGTGGGAGCAAATTTGTGAAGCGATAAATGAATTGTCTCCAATGGATGAACAATGTACGCCTTTTGATTTAATTGAGTATGTTCCGAGTAAGAATAGGTCAGCGAGTAGATATGATACTGACAAATCTTCCAAAATTTCAGTAGCATAATCTTAGAAAAAAGGTGGGTATAATTTATAGCCTATGAATAATTCACAGTTTTGACACTGAAAATTTAATCTAATTAATATCAGAAAAATTTGAGAAACTTTCTTAAATAGCTTTTCAGCAACTGTGGATAATCCCTCAGTTGCTTTATTAATTTCTTTTTGAGAAATTCTCAACTACTTTAATCAGCTCAAATTGAATAAAGCTGTCTCTTACCAAGAGAGAATTAGCACCGAAACGGGATTTTCCGCTTCGGTGCTGGTAATTATTGGATGATTATTACACTTATCTATGGGGAACTAATTACGAATTATCCCTACTCCCCATCCAACAAAACCTGAAAATCCAAATACTTAAACGTAAACCTAGTATCTTCATCCCCAGCCATCAACCGCAGAGCATCAAAAGCGACATCGCTATCAAACCTTATCTCCCCATTCCTTCCATCAACATTCAACAACTGCTCGTCAACCACCGTATCACCCCTCATCGCTACCACCTTCACAACCCCACCGTTCTTACCATTCGATTGAACCCTATCCAAGCCCAGAATAGCCCTTGTAGCAGTACTGTAATTATCGTTAGCTAAAATCTTCAACTGTAGAGCTTCATCCCCGTCAATGCGCTTTCTACGTCCGGAATTACCATCATCCCCATCCGCTATACCTATTCCTTCTCCTTGGTCAACTCTGGTATGGTCAATTTTCTTCCACTTACCATCTTCCGAATCAACAGCGGTAATCTCAATCCGTTCAAATACATTATCTAAAGCTTGATTCTGCTTCGCTATGGTTTGATTAACCAAAACATTGTTTTCGTAAACAGTTGCTCTCTTATGTTTATCTAAAACGAATTTCAAACTAGCTTCCGTCGGTTGAGTGGTATGTACGGTTTCAAATTCAGCAGAACGGAAGGTAAATTCAGTATCGTCATCTGCTGCTTGTAGTTGTAACTTATCAAAAGCTTGATTGCTCAAGAAATACAGTTCTTCCGTCTTATCACCAACTGTATAGGTTTTACTTCCTACAATCACTCCATTTCTATAAGCGACAATTTTAACTTGACCACCATCGGTTTTATTAGCAATTGAGCGAATTCTATCTACCTTCACAACAGCGGATAAAGCGCTATTGTAATTATCGTTAGCTTGAATTTCTAATTGCAGAACTTCATCTCTATCAATCCGTTTCTTACGATAGCTATTACCATCTTCTCCATCAGTAATACCAATTCCTTCCCCGTTATCGTGTAAAGTTCTATCAACTAACTGTCTGGTCGTATCTTCGCTATCAATTGCAGTTACCTTTATTCTTTCAAAAGCATCAGCAACTGGTTGATTTTGAGTACCTCTAACTTGTTCAACTACCGTACCGTTTTCCTCAATCTTAACCGTCATCAATCTTTGAGATATTTTGGTGTAGGTGGGAGCGGTATTATTAGTTTTAACTGCATCAAATTCCGCTGCTCTTAACGTAAACTCAGTATTTTCATCACCAGCCATTAAATGCAAGCGGTCAAATATTGTATCGTTAGTAAACGTAATAGTTTGTTTCTTATCGGTTAATTCGTAAACTTGTTCTCCAACAACCGTTGCACCTTGTAGAGCAACAATTTTAACCTTACCACCGATAGTTTTATCTTTTCCTTGCACCTTATCTACAGAAACGTAAGCAGTTTTAGCACTGTCGTAATTATCGGTAGAATTAATTCTAATTTGTAAAACCTCATCACCGTCAATCCGTTTTTTGCGTTTACCATTCCAATCTTCCCCGTCGGTAATACCAATTCCTTCACCGTTATCGTGAAAGGTTACGTCATCTAAAACGTTGGGTAAATCATCGCTGTTGAGAGCTACAATTTGCATTCTTTCAAATGCTAATGGTTTAACTTCTTTATTTTGCTTACCTCGGACATCTTCTACTAGTTGTGAATTTTCGTATATTCTCAAGCTAAGTTTTTCCTGTTGGAATTTTAGCTTAGTAATTTCTAGGACATTTAGCTGTAATGTATCGGTTGTAGAAGCTCCGTCGTTATCGGTAACAGTTAAAGTAACCGTGTAATTTCCAGGAGTTTCATAAATGTGGGTGGGATTGAGGTAATCTGCTGCTTCACCAACAAGTACGGTACCATCACCAAAGTCCCATTTAATAGTATGAGTATCTAAGATACCCGAGTCGCTGAAGCTACCGTTAAAGGTCACACTTTCTCCTTCTATAATTGTTCGGTCAACTCCAGCTGAAACTGTGGGAGCAACGTTGTTAACCTTTAACTTCATAGTTTGAGTTGTGGATGCTCCATCGTCATCGGTAACTGTTAAAGTAACCGTGTAATTTCCGTTGTCTAAATATTTGTGGTTGACATTTAAACCATTTTCTGAAGCGCTACTGTCACCAAAGTCCCAAGTATACGTAAGTTTATCATTTCCTGGGTCGGTAGCTGTAGCGTTGAAGTAAGCGATATCTCCTTCATTGATATTGGCATCCCCGGTGATTTGAGTAATTGTGGGAGCGACATTGTTAACAGTAACTGTAATGGTTTCCGTCGCAATTCCACCGTCACCGTCTTCTACCGTTAGAGTTACCGTATAGGTTCCATCGTCAGTAAAGATGTGACTGACGTTTTCTCCTGTAACTGAATCGGTACCGTCACCAAAGTTCCATGTATACGTAAATTTATCATCCCCTGGGTCGGTGACTGTTGCGGTGTAGTTAGCAGTGTCTCCTTCATTAATTACCGTATCTCCGGCAATTTCTGTAATTGTGGGAGCGACGTTGTTAACCTGTACCGTTAATGTTTCTGTGGTTGTTGCACCGTAGTTGTCGGTGACTGTTAAAGTAACGGTGTAACTTCCGTTTTGTTTATAGGTGTGAGTTGGGTTTAAATTACCGCTCTCGACAGTACCATCTCCAAAATCCCAAGTATAGGTAAGATTATCGTTTCCTGGGTCGGTAGCTGTAGCGCTGAATGTTACGGTATCTCCTTCTGATATATTAGTATCCCCGATTAATTTATCAATAACTGGTGCTGCATTATTAACCGTAACAATTAAGTTATCTTGGGTTGAAGCTCCATCCGAATCGGTAATTGTCAAGGTAACGTTATAAGTTCCAGGAGTTGTGTAGGTATGAGTTGGTTCTAAGATACCAGTTGCAACATTTCCATCACCGAAATCCCATTCAATTGTATGAGTATCTAATATTCCTGGGTCGGTAAAGCTACCGTCGAAGTTAACTGTGGTTCCCTGTAAGGTAATTTGATTTTCTCCAGCTTCCACAACCGGGGAGATGTTATCTACATTAACCGTAAATGTTTGTTGGGTGCTTCCACCTGCGTTGGTTACGGTTAATGTGACTGTATAGATTCCGTTGTCAGCGAATTGATGATTGACGGTTTCTCCTTCCACGGTTGGGGAATTATCTCCGAAATCCCAGGTGTAAGTTAAAGTGTCGTCACCATAACTAGAAGCTGCTGCTGTGAAAATGGCGATCGCACTTTCTGTGAGGTTAGTATCCCCTGTAATTTCCGTAATTGTTGGTGCTGCATTATTAACTTGTACTTGTAAAGTATCGCTGCTGGTTCCACCATCTTTATCGGTAACTGTCAGCGTTGCTGTGTAGGTTCCAGGATTTGTGTAGGTATGGGTTGGATTCAATTCATTTTCTACAACAGTTCCGTCTCCAAATTCCCATTTAATTGTGTGAGTATCTAGTATTCCGGGGTCGGAATAGTTTCCGTTGAATTGAACTCCCTGATTTTCTATTGTTGTTTGGTCTTCTCCTGCTGTCACGGTGGGAGCAATATTATTAACATTCAAGGTAATTGTTTCTACTGTTGATGCTCCAAGAGAGTCGGTAACGGTAAGAGTTGCGGTGTAGGTTCCGTTATCTAGGAAGGTATGAGTAACGCTTTGTCCGCTTAACTCAGGAGTGTTGTCTCCGAAGTTCCAGCTATACGTAACTTCTCCTTCATCAGTTGCATTTGCGCTGAATGTGGCTGCTATTCCTTCCGCTAGGTTGGGTTCTACGATTACTTTATCGATGCTGGGAGCGCTGTTGTTAATCGTAATATTTACTGTTGCGATGTTGGATGTGTTGTTGTCGTTGTCTTTGACGGTATACGTGAAAGTGTCGGCTGTTGCATTACCGCTTGGGCTATACGTAAATGTTCCGTCGTCGTTGATTGTAATATTGCCGTTAACTGGTGCGGATTCTATTTGTATTGTGCTGGGGTTGATTGTTCCGTCTGGGTCAATGTCGTTATCTAAAACGTTGATGGTGACGGGTTTTCCTTGATTGGTAGTCGCGGTGTCGTTGTTGGCTGTGGGTATGAGTATGTCGTCGGTAAGGATGCGGACGTTATCTATTACTACTCTACTTTCTTTGTCGCCGAAGCCCAGGAGGTCAAAGTATAATGTTGCTTCTGTATTAGCGTTGATGTGGCTGATGTCTATGGTGACGGTGCGGGTGACGTTGAGGTCTAGAGTACCGCTGGTTTCTGCACCAGATATGTTGACTTTATCGCTAAAGTATGTATCTCCGTCGTGTTGGATGTTGAGTAGTGCGTCGGTATACGTAATTCCGGTTGCTGTTCCTGCTAGGGAGAGGTTTTGGTTGTTGAGGAGGGCGACTTCAAAGGCATCACCAGGAGCGTTGCTCAAGGAAGAGGGAAGAGGGTTTGATAGGGAAGATGTAGAATTATTGTTTCTTCCTTCTTCCTCCTTCCTTCTTCCTTCTAAATCCGATTCTAATATGGTGAATTGGAGGTATTTTGCCTCGTCGGGAATGATGAATTTTTGAGTGAAGCTGCTGTTTAAGCGGGATTCTTCTGTGAGGACTGCTTGTCCTTGGATTATGTTGGCTGCTCCACGGGTTGACCAAATGTCTTGGGTGTCGAATGTACCGTTGTTAATTCCGAGTAATGGAGTAGAAGTTAGTGGTGCGGTTAATATTCCCTCACTCACTCCCTCGCTCACTCCCTCATTCCTTAAATAGTTAAGTATTTGCAGGTTGAGCAATGATGGTAATTTACGTACTCCTGGTCTTAATGTTGTGTTCATTAAGTCGTAAGGATGCGCTTCTGAGTCGAGGTGGCTACCGTCGGGGGATAGGGTTGCGGTGAAGTTGTCGGCTACGAAGGTTTTCTTGCCGTTAATGTTTTGGATATGACGGTCGAATTCGTTGTATCCGGAGATGAAACCTGCTAGGTGTCCGAGTTCGTGGAGGATTGTTGTTAGCAGGTCATACTTTCCGTGGGCTTCTGAATCGGCTGTTGCTAGAAGTGCTGTGTCGGTTAGGGTGTGCGAAAATTCGCTGTGGTCGAAGGGGGTGGGGTCGATGAACCAGCCGAGTCCGTTGGCGTTGTGGTCGATGAGCATTTTACCACCGTTGGGGATTCCTTGGTCGGTGTAGTGGGTTACTTGGGCTTCGGCTAGTTGTCCGGTGGGGAGGTCGGTTATTTCTAGGGTTAATTTAAGTGGGTTATCTTGGAATGTGTTGATGATTTCAGGAGTTGAGTTATGGATGGAGACGAATTTTTCGAGCGTTATGAGGCTGGAGAGCGAGATTTCAGTGGTGTTGATTTGAGTGGGATTGATTTGGAAGGAATGGTTTTGGAAAACCTCAACTTGAGTGGAGCCAACCTCAGCGATGCCAACCTGTGCGAGGCTTCTTTGGATGATGTCGATTTGAGCGGAGCTGACCTTAGCGGAGCCAGTTTTATTGAGACGGGTTTGCGAGATGTTAATTTGACTGGAGCTATTCTCACTGATACTTTTTTCGGAGAACCTTGCTTCAGAAGAGTTAATTTGACCGGAGTTGATCTTAGTGAAGCCGATATCTTGTGGATTGAACATGACAGCTACATCAAGAAAGTTACTTTGTGTAACACTCGGTTGCCTGATGGGACTATCAGAAACGACAACTGTACTTAAATTATTAGCAAATGTTTCAGCTAAAAGATTAGCATTCAAGGGATTGCCTACGAATGGCATATCATTTATTACTGTTGGACCTGTATACACACGATTTTCTAATACTCTCTCAATATCATCTGGCAAATTAGATAAAAGGTCTAAATTAGTAAGTCCTTGAATTTCACGAACACTTGTTGTCCATGAAGACCATTTTAGTGGATTCGCATCGTCACCAGGAATTTCTTCTAATTCCTCATTAGGGACTTTTATCGCTATTACAGGAGTATTTGTAGTGATATCATTTATGGTCTGATTAGGTTCTAAAAGTACTACAACTTTCCAAAATTCCTCTGGAACATTGATATCTTCAACACCATCCAAACCGTCAAAAGAGCCTGATTTTCCAATGCTTCCAGCAATAGTGTAAAGTTCCCAATTACGGCGTAAAACAAGATTTTTCGTAAATCTTTCAAAATCACGCCATGCATCATGACGATTAAGGTCTTCAGCCATAGGAAGAGCGTTTGTCGTTACAAAAGTTCCAAACTGGTCTTTATTGGTTCTATTACGATTTTCTCTTGGAGTCATGTGACCACGGTCAAGACGACTTGCTCTATAGTCCACTCCTTCCGGATTAATAAAACCAGAGGGAAGACTACTATCCGGCAACCAAGGATAAACATCATTAAATCCAGGATAATCATCTGGCACATTCCTAGTAGGATTAGTAAGAATCCCTAACCAAGATTGATTGTCTAGCCAACTAACCCAATTTGGACCTCTATTTTGTTCATTATAAGACAATGAAAATTGCGGTTTTTCTAACAGATAATTATTACGACTGTTGTTATCAGTTCTGGCTTCTTGACCATTTAGAGTTGGATTTCCAAACATCAAATGTTCACTTTTGAAGAAAACATCATCTAAATAAACACTACCACCATTAACTTCAAAATTGAGTGTTGCTACCTTGCCGCGTAGTGTTTCTGGTATCTCAACGTAGAACGTCTCAAAACCTTGTGTACCAAAACCAACTCTGTAAGTGTCATTATCGTTGTAACCCAATCTATAAGGACCATTTGCTGCTTCTAATTGAATGGCTTGTGTCTGAGTAGTTCCATCTTCCCCTTGTAAAGAAACAGTTACATTACCACCACTAAGACTTGGTGTATGCAACCCAAAGCGTAATACACCCCAATCAGGAACAACAAAGCGATTATGCGTAATACTTTCACCAGAATTCAATCTCAGAGCATAATTTGGTTGATTTGCATCGTAACCAACTTGTTCTAAATAAGTCCTTTCAATGTTTTCTATGATTATATTTTGTCTTCTGTTTTGAAATATTGAGCGAGGAACGTTAAATGCGGGAATATCATCCCATTTAACCAAATTCTTCAACGACACCTCATTAGCACCATTATAGGAAGACCAACCAGGGATATTCTGCCTGTCTCCAAACCAATAATTAGTAGTCGCATCAAAATTACCATTAAACAGCGTAGGAACAGCATAATCACCACGCATTCTATCTTGAGCCGTATTATCTTCACTTACAACCATACCAGTCGTGGTATGGTCGGGACGAATACCGTTAGAATATCCCCCACCCAAAACTGAGTGGAACCAACCAGTACCAATACCTTCCCAAGGAGCATTCGCAGAACCATGAGTTTTCTGATAACCCCGGTAATCTGGTGTATACCAAGTTTCCGGACGTAGACGAGAAGTATCGGCTTGTAAATCCAAATCACCGAAGCGACGGTAAATATCTTGTGTCTGCTTACCTTCTTCCCTTACTGGTAACTTATTCTCAGTAAGATTAGCAGTTCCTGCATACCAAGCCAAAGCATTACCATGAGGAGTTCCAGATGAATCGTCTTCTTTAAATCCAATATATTCATTAAGATTTATATTTAAATCTGCTTCATTTAAATCTTGAGGATTATCCCTAACAATTGCTCTACCGCTGATTGTTTTGGTTCCAGAACCACTATTACCTACAGTTTGATAATAGTTGTCAGCAAATGTAACATTCTGCCAAACAGTAACTTCTGGGTCATTGACTGCTTGTAAATTTGTTCTGAGTGACGACTGCGTAAAATCATGAGGGTCAATAGTAGTCATTTGCAGGTCGCGATTGGATGCATCAGTACTACCTGCATCTGGGAAGAAAGTACCGATACGTTGAATTATTTCACTATTAATTACAGCCCCTTGACCAACACCTACAAAATGTAGCCGAGAATCGAAGATAGCTCCTTGTTCGCGGATTAAATTACCTTGCTGGTCATAAATCGAATTCCCGGCTCCGACACTACCACCTAACTGCTGGTCTAATTGCACCAATGAAGCGAATAAAGTATCTGCTGCTGCTTCTGCAAAACCGGAATTATATCCAGTTTTACTAGGAGTCATATCTAATTCGGGGATTAAGAATAGAGATTTTCCATATTTATCATCAGGAATGTTGAAATCTCTACTACCATTACTGTTCTTTCTGTACCATTGACCACTACCGCTGTTATAGTACATGACCAAACCATTGTCATTTTGCTGAGTAAGGTGTTCAGCCATTTGTTCTAATTGCAGGTTAATTAGATTTGGTTGAGCTTCTAATCCCCGAGTTAGAACCGTTACACTACTGAATCTTTCACCAGTAACTTCAGGTAGTGGAGTTTCAAATTCACCATCTGTAACCCTATATGCTATTCCACCTTTGTCAACTGCTTCAACAGCCCAATAATACTTTTGTCCCGCAGTTAAAATAAGTTCTTCGGAAAGTTTGAAGCTATCTCTGCTACCTTTAGTGCTACCACCATTCCAAACCCAAGTTCCTTTTTGCCACCTAGCAGTTAGAATCCGGTTCGGGTTATAATCTTTTACTCCTTCAACAGTTTGTAATCCCGACCATCTATCCTTTGGCAACAACCCTTCACCTTCAGGGAAGACACTGACATACAAGTTAACTTCTTTAATTTCTTCTTCCTTCTTCGGAGGAGCGCACACATCACCATCCTTATGTTTCTCCCCTTCAAAATCCCACGTAAATGTAGGTCTAAGTGTATCTTCCTCACTTACTCCAATCGGACCAACCAAGTTTAGTAAAGGTCTAGTGGAAGCAACATCCATCCCATAAGAAACTCCAGTAAATAAAGAACCTGGACCTTGACCTTTAAATAAATTTGCAGCAACACCAACTTTAGAATTAAGTTCATCTAGCGGTTTTGAATTTAAATCCTTGCTACTACTGTCTTCAACAGTTGCAATCATCTCCTCAACATCATAGACAAAGGTATTATTAACACCAGGATATGTAGCGTAGAGGTATTTATTATCGCTAGTAATAGAAATATCAGTAGTTAACCCCATCGGAATCGGACGAGTAGCTCCAGCTAATCTCGGATTTTCTCCCAATGGGTCTACAATAATACCTACATTACTACCAGCCCGTGGTCCATCAATACTAGGGTCACCCGCACCGAACATTGTACCGTTACGACCCGCAACAAAAGCGTATTCCTTACCAGTCTCAAAGTCACGCATCATGGTTACAGCGACTGCTTCGTTAACATCGAAGTAGTCGTCATTGCGGCCTAATTCCAACTCAGTAAAACTTGTTTTAGCCGCAAACTGGTTGGGGTCATTGCTTGTGACTGTCAAAACACCAAAACCTTCACTATCGTTTGTTCGATTAGTGAAAATCATTTTGTCATCATAAGGAGTAGCAGAAATACCTTCTATTCCAGAGTTAGTTTCAATAAAACCAATTTGTTTGTGCCATTTTTTAGGAGAAGGTAAGTTTGGTTTTTCAGGTGTATCGTCTGGATTGATGTTAATTACCGCAATTCCACCCTTACCACCATTCTTACCAACAGAAACTGTAGCGTATAGTTTAGTACCGTCGCTGTTAATTGCTATTTGACGTATACCATTTGGTGCCTCACCAATGTTGATGGTATCGATATGTTTGTTGTAGTTAAACGAATTGGGGTTGATATCTAGAACAAAAATTTGTCCGTTTCTGCGGTCAGCAATATATGCGTACTTATTATTGGGATGAACAACAATATCTGTAGGTCTAGCACCATCTTTAGGTTTCTCCCCTTCTGCATTTTCTAGTTTAATATTATTAATCCCAACTTCTGTGGAATCTATATCCAATACTCGTCTTCCTACTATATCTATTACAGCTACTTCACCAGAATTAGTTAGCGGTACATAAGCAAAACTTGCATCGCTAGTAGTAGCGATATATCTTGGCGTATCTCGCTTTTTGGGGTCTGGATCACCTACAGGAATAACGGCTTCTAAAAGATTCTCAACGCCGTTATTTTGAACTATGTTCCTTGGATTAAGTGCTTGAATTAACCGAACACTATCGCTGAAAGGATTTACGGTAACAGCCGTTTCAATACAGTGTGGAATTGGAATCGGAACAGGTTCGCTTTCTTCTTCAGTTTCCGTTACAAGTGAAGGTACTTCCCGAACAACTGTAAGAGTTACTTTATCGCTATGAGGTAAATAGTCAGGAATACGGAATTTGAGTTTTTCATCTGGTTCTAATATTTCAATCTTGCCTTGTTCGTATTTTTCGCCACGATATAACAATTTAATTGTTAATTTTGCAGCATCCTCGCCAAAATTTTGACCTGTAACTTGTAAGTAAGCTCCTTTTTCATCAAAGTCTAGAGCTACATTTTCAACTACGGGTGTGAATTCTGGGATAACTGGAGGTGGTGTTAACTCTATAACAGCGCTAGGAGTACCATTTTCTCCAGGAGAAATTTGTCCCAAATTCAACTGAACTCCTCCTGGGGTCTTGTAAGGAAGTCCAACTGTAGGAATTGTTAGTTCGTCGAAAGTATTTTGGATTATTTCATTATTGAGACTCATATACAATAAGCCAATAGTAAAACCTATACCTGCAGCTCCTAAAACCCCAGCTACCGAACCTGCAGCTCCTAAAAGAGCAACCTTAGCTTGAAACCCTACTCCAAAACCTATGAGTGCAACGCTTGTTGCACCTATGGCAGTAATTTGGGAAGTACGAACACCTAAGATACCCGTAGTATACTCAAACTTCGGAACTGCAATACTATAAGAGCCAGTTTTCCTTGCACCATCCCACGGTGGTGACTGAGTACGAATCATTCCATCTTCACCCACAATCCCTGACTCTTCCATAAGCCAAATCGGATTGTATGTACCAGTTTCATCTGGTAATTCACCTTGACGCATGAAGAAGACTTCTGTGCCAGGTTCCAATCCGTAGGTATTTGGAATTGCTAATTGTGCAGCTATATCTAACGCATCATCACCAACATTTAATTCAAACGCTCCAGCAAAGGTAAAATTATCTTCTGGAATTTCAAGCGGTAAATTATCCTTGGTAATCTGCTTAATACTGACCTTAGTGTTTTCCTGCAAAGCCCCAGGTGCTATCATTACCATCGAACCATCAGCAGATTGCACCGCACCACCATCAGTTCCCAAAGTAGCTTCATTCAAGTGCGGAAGCTCCACTCGCACCGGAAGCACATACTCCGCAGCCCCATGAAATACAGTAACATTAGCTAGCCCTTCATCAAGTGCAGTAATCAACCCATCTTCAGTTACCTGCAATACCTCAGAATTACTAGCAAAATAGCGAGTTCCCGTAGAAGCATTTCTCAAGTCGGGAGAATCAATTTCACCTTCAATACCAACTAATATTTGACGTTTAACACCTTCTACCAGCGTTACTGCTCCTGGGTATACGTTTAATCCCTGGGATTCAGCCAGAGCTACATTAAACTCAGCTTCATTAGTAGGTATTCCTAAATCCCCAACCCGAACCGCAGTAACAGCAGATATCCCATTTTTCCGTACACTAACAATCTCAACCCCATCACTGACTCCACTAAGCACCCCATAATCATTAATATCTGCAACCAACCCACTCTCAGAACCAAACTTCACATAAGAAGCAGGTAAAATAACATCCTCCTGGTCAGCAAAATCACCAATCACCACCAGTTGGGTACTCTCCCCAGCATCCAATCTAGGACTGCGATTAACAATATCCAAATTAATCAAAGGAGCATCGCTGACATCAACTGTTATAGTTACTGGTTTAGCAGAACTGAAACCATCATCAGCAATCAAATCAAAACTACCAGCACCGAAATACCCATCTTCCGGAGTAAACCTCACAGACTTCCCATCAGGGGTAAAGCTAACCCTTCCATTTGATGAATCACCAAGACGGAAGTAAATTGGGTCTCCTTCGGGGTCGGTAGCTATTGTATCTAAATCAATAAAGGCTTCTAAATCAGTGTGGGTAAGAACAGTAGTCGGAGTAACTATCGGTGCCAGGTTAGCAGCAAAGCCATAATTGCTACCCAAAATCTGCATATCAGCAGCATTTAACACACCATCCCGGTTGAGGTCGTAGTCAATAACGTAATTATTACCATTAATCTCAGTTGCTAGTAAATTACTGTCATTTCCATCAACCGTACCGTTTCCATCCAAATCACCAGCAATTCGGAGAGTGAGGGAGTGAGAGAGGGAGGGAGTGAGGGAGATTAGATTTAATCCGGGGTTATCTATTGCGAATAGTGCGTAGTTTTCATCTTGAGCAACTGGGGTTAACCCTGCAATGGTTGGTAAAGAACCACCAGTAACTTCCGCACTTACCAACACTATTCCTGTAGCGGTAGATTCAATTTCACCTTCACGTAAACCAAAGGTATATTGTTCAATTCCCCCAGTTGAATCACCTTCAACTTTTAAACCATTCCATTCAAAAGCACCACCTAAATCCCTTCGTATATCGGTGATTTGAGGAGTTTCACCATAAGTAATTGATTCCCCACCACTTCCAGGATTTCCGCTGACTATGGTGAGGTAAGTTGTAGAATCATTACTTCTTACTTCTTCCTTCTTACTTCTTACTTCAGAACTGTAACCGTAGCGCTGTACTTTTCCAGTAGATAAATTCCTAGCAGCCACGAGATTCCCATCTTGATAATCGTAAACTACTTTGGTTCCATCGGGAGCAATTATTTCTTTTAATAATCCTTCTTCGTTGCTAACAAACTGTGCCGTTTCCCCAGTAGAGGAAGTTATTCCACTATCGCTGTAAACCAAACTTATTCCATTTGGTGCAATTTGCTCGGTAATTCCTTTCTTACTATCAATTAAATATTGCGTTCCATCTGCATCAGTTAAAGTAAATTCGGCTCCGTCAAAATCCCCACTCGCTGGGTTATAAGCGAAACCAGTATTTAGTTCGTAAAAACGATTTCCGGCCAAAGTTAGATTTGCGATCGCCGAATTTAGCGTAAACTTAACTCCAGTATCAGCAACCCATTCGGGGGAATAGTAAGTTAAGCCAGAAATTTCTTGCTTTTTGGGAGTAAATGTAAATCCGACACGTTCCCCAGTTGGAGTATTGAGATAAAGTCTCGTTCCAATCCGGTATGGTTCGTAAACTCCCAATTCTTCTCTTCCAGTCAAAGGAACGTTGGTTTGAATATCAGTATCTGTACTAAATCTCCAAGTGTTATCTAGGGAATTGTAAGTACGAGTGAGGGAGAGAGGGAGGGAAGAAGTTCCATCATTATTTCTTCCTTCTTCCTCCTTCCTTCTTCCTTCAAAGTTATATGTTAAATCAGTTTCGGTGCGGGTATAAGCAGACGTTTTCGCGGTATTATTAATTTCGACAACGGTATCTGTAGTGGAAGTACGACCGCTAATATCAGTTGCTGTCAATCGCAGTTGATAGAATCCGTTAATTAACTTATTCGAGTCAATTTGTGCGAGTTTTTCATCACTAACTGTATTATCACCACTCGCAATAGTCGTAAATTCTTTTTCACCAAATTCTGCTATTTCTAATTTCCAACTATCAAGATTAATATCATCAACTTCACCAACGATGTCAGTTAATTTATTAATTTTATTTGCGTTGATATCAGAATTTAATTCTACAATCGGAGCATCATTATCAAGAGGATTGCGGACTTTAATTACCGTAGAAGTTTCACCAATTCTACCATCAGCATCGGTTGCAGTTGCTTCAACTAAAAGTTTACCGGGGGTTGTTGGAATAATCTCGAATCGACCAAATTTATCAAGTATTTGGGTTTCTCCATCAACTTTAACGGTAAGGTTATCAATTTCAGCAAAGCTATCAGCAAAAGCTGTGACGATAACGTTTTGATTTGGAGTTACAGCAAAGGAAGGTGTTAAATCGAGATTGACAGTTGGATTTTCTGCTGTTAAAGCAACTTTAATTAAAGAATTTTCAGTTACGGTAGATATTCCGTCACTAACGGAGAAATTAATACTGTAATCACCAACTTGTCCGGGATTTGGAGTCCAGTTGAATTCCCCAGTTTGTTTATTTAAGGTTGCACCTTCTGGTAAATTATCAGCAGCGTAGGTAAATTGTGTATCGGAATCAAGGTCGGAAGCGTTTAACGTAAAATTGAGGGTTTGACCTAAAGCAATACCACGGTTAGAAACTTTTAATTCAGGATTGCGGTTACTGTCGGTGATGATGATATTAACATCTCGTTTACCGACTGCTCCAGAAGCATCAGTAACTTCAAAGGTTAAAGTATATTGTCCAGCTTGATTGTAATCGGGTTTCCAGTTGAATTCTCCGGTACGAGTATTGAACGTAGCACCTTTGGGGAGATTGATAATTGGGGAGAATACAACTCCTTCTACATCGTAATCAACAGCATTTAAGTTAAATATTAAGCGTTCGTTTTCTCTAGCTGTTTGAGTAACTAGGGGAATAATTACGGGGGAACGGTTGGTGTTTTCTACTTCTATAGAAAATGTTTGTTCGGATTGAAGGTTTCCATCAGTAGCGATGATGGTAATATCTTTGTAAAATCCTGCTTGAGAATAGTTTGGTGTCCAGGTTAATAAACCTGTTTTTGCATCGAGAGAAGCGTTTTGAGGAAGATTTTTCGCGCTATAGGTAATTGTATCGTTATCGGAATCGGTAGCTGATAAGTTTAAGGTAAAAGCTTCTGCTTCTTTAATCGTGATAATTCCGTTTTCGGATAAGTTGGAAATTGGATTTATTTGTAATTGGGGAGCGGTATTTGAATTACGAACAACAATATTAAAGGTTTGAATATCGCTGAATTTTTCATCATTGTTACCATTTCCACTATCCGTTACTTTAATCGTGACGGGATAAGTTTTGTTTAAAACATCTACATCTGTTGCTGATAATTTCCATTCAAAGGTAGCTTTACCGTATTGGATTTTAGGGGTAAAAGTAATTCCAGAAGGTAAATCTTGTTGATTAAGGATTTCAAAATTGAGATTATCTTGATTATTATCTTCAACTAAAACATCAAATTCGAGAGTTTCTCCAAGAACAGCAACTTTATCACCAATATATTGAATTTGAGGTGCGTCGTTATTACCTAAAATGTTGATATTAAAGGTTTTTTCTGTATAAAGTGGAGTTTCTGAATCGGTACGGTTGATTTCTTCTGCTATTAACGTAAAGGTGTAACTTCTACTAATATCTTTATCTGTAGGAGAAATTTTTAATTTAGCAGTTCCATCACCGTTATCTACAAAATCAATAAATTCAGGAATTCCAAATCCAGCTTCTCTTTCTCTAATTAAACTTAACTGTAAATTATCATTTTCAGCATCGGTAACTTCAATCGTAATATCTTGAATATCTCCTTTATTTAAAGAAATATTTTCAAAGTCAACAATTTCCGGAGCGCGATTGGTATTGTAAACGGTGATGGGTATGGTTATAGAAGTTGTAGCGTTGAATCCAGTTTCATCTCCATCGTCAGTTGCTGTAAAGGTAACTTTGTAATTTCCATCATCTTCAAAATCAGGAGTCCAGGTAAAGATTGCAGTATCTTTATCAAATTTTGCACCATCAGGAAGTCCGGAAACGGTATAGTTAACTGTTGGTTGACTACCTTCTAATATAGTTAAATCACCATCAGCATTTCTTTCTTGTGGTACAAAATCTGGATTATCTGGGTCAAAAGCAAATGCTCTAAATCTTAACTGTTGACCTTCTTGGATATACCATTTATCAATATTTTCAAATACTGGAGCAGCATTTGCATTGAGGACGGTTATTTTAGCATTTTGGGTGACAATAGATTCCCCATCGCTAACAATAAACGGAATTTCAAAATCTCCAGCTTGGAAAAATGCTGGTGTCCATTCAAATAATCCGGTGTTGGGGTCGAGTTTGGAACCACCGGGAAGCAATCTGCTACTGTAGGTTAAGTTATCTCCTTCTGCATCGTTAGCAAATAATTGAATTCTGACACTTTCCCCTTCTCTAACAAATTTAGAAGGTATGGTTTTAAAGGTGGGAAGTTGATTTGTTGCTTCAATTAGGAATGTAGCTGTTTGTGTAATTCTTTCTTCACCATCGGTAACTGTGAATTCTACATTTTCATAAATACCAGCACTATTATTACCGGGAGTCCAGGTTAAAACACCGGTTTTTGCATCGAATACAGCACCAGGGGGAAGGTTATCAGCCCAGTATATTAGTTTATCGTTATCTTGGTCTGTTGCTGTTATTTGTAATTGTAGAGTTCTTGCTTCTTTTGCGTTTATTTGAAGAGAATTTTCGTTTTTGTTTACAGTTGCTCCACTAATAGCAGAAATGTTGTTAAATACAGGTTTATTATTTCCACCGGTGACGTTAATTGTAAATTCTTGAAGGGTATATCCACCGCGTTTATCAAAAACGTATAATTCTACTGTGGTATTTACCGGACTTTCTTGATTTGGATTCCAGGTAATTAAACCGTTTTCTGAGACGGACATTCCTTCTGGAGCGTTTTCTAACAAATATCCAAATTCTACACCGTCGGAATCTGTAGCTGAAATTTGATAACTATATTGATTATCAACAATTGCTGTTGTTACCGGATTGGAAGTAATTGTTGGAGCAGCATTAGGATACGGTAGTGTATAAATTCCTGGTGCTAATTCAACTCTATAAGCATCTGGGTTAAAGACGGTGATAGTACGATTAGTAATTGATTCACCAACCTTGAGGGTTCCATCTTGCAAACCCCAGCGTAAATCAACTAGGAAAGCACCGTCTGTATTTTGACCAACTGCACCAATTACTTCACCGTTAAAATACTGTGATGGGTCGAGAACCAACATCAAGGGTAATTTTAAATCTTGGTCGGAGGTATTGGTGATGGTAACGTCATAAGAAACGGTTTGATTTTGTCTGTTGGAGCGAGGATTATCAAACTTGAATTCTACTAGGTCAGAAAAATTGGAAATTGCGGTAAATTGAGCGTTATAACCGTTTTCCATTTTCAATCCAGCACTACTTTCTAAGCTGGATGAAACACTAATTTTATATTCTCCTGCATTTATTCCATTAAATTCCAATAATGCAGTCCGATTAATCTTATCGTATCTAACCGACAGCGGATTAATTACATTTCCAGCAATATCGATTAATTGATAGTTGTTGGGATTAAATACAGAATTTTCAGCATCGATATTACCTTCAAACATATCGGTGTCAAAGGTAATGCTAATCTTACCCTGGGGTAAAGCAACTGTAGAACCCGGTGCTGGGAATACAGCTTTTACATCGGGAGATAATACCGGATTGAAAATATCAATTTGATTGCTTTGAGCTACCAATATTTTACCGTCGGGAGTTGTTTCGACAATCTCTCCACGACTTCCACCTTCAGCAATGGTTATTGATTCTAAACTAGCAGTATCTACCATATGTAGTTTACCGCTGTTATCGGAAACGAATATTATGTCTTTTAATTGAGAATCTTGTTGACCAAAAGCAATTGAGTCGATAGGAGAATCAAATTCGACCATCAATGTTGCTTTCCCATCTTCGTTAAAACTAATTATATTTCCACGTTTGGGATAGGTTGTAGCCCATAATGTTTTATCACGAGGATTAATCGCTAAATTATCTACCCGAATATCGCTATAGTGATTAAATTCTTCTGTCTCGGGATTAAATACTTCTATTCCGTTACCGGAAGCAACATATATTAAACCACTATCTGAATTAATTGCTAAACCAGTGGTAATACTGTCACCATATTCTTTGATAATTTGACCGGATTGTGGGTCAAGTTTAATTAAAGCACTACCACCGGTAACTCCCCACAAGAAACCATTTTTATCTATAGCTAAATCAAAGACGGGATATTCAAGAATTGCAAATGGTGAAGTAGCTTCTCCACCTTCTCTATCAAAACGGTACAACGAACCACGATTACTACCACCGGAAGCAATTACATCACCGTTATCAAGAACCAATATAGCCATTGCTCCAATATCACCATGACTTTGCTCTATATTGGTTACAAAGGATTGTGCTGTGAACGGATTTATTACTCTATCAAATTCAGGTTTATTATTATCCGAAAGTAGGGTGGGAATTTCTGCTTTTCTAGCTTCAATAAATAATTCGTTGGTAGATGGTTGTTCTTCCCTTTCTGGACGAATAATTTCTGGTTGACTGGTTTCTGCGACGACTGGTATATTACCCAAATTGACAGTAGAACCATCCGCAGGTGTATTAATTCCTAAAACTGGTTGTTCTGTATTTCCTGCATTATCTGTAGCGAGAGCGAGGAATTCGTAGGAACTGTCAGCTTTTCCACTAAATATAGCTTCTGTATCGGTGGTTTGTTGCTGCCAAATTTTAAAGTCACCACCGTTTTCTGCTACATATACTGTAACGTGTTTAATTCCAGAACCAGAAGAGTCATCAACAGCTTTCCAACTGACTAAATAATCTTTACTCCCAGCAATTTTTTGTAGAGTATCGTATTTGGAATTTTCAGCATTAACTTCTTCACCCAAAGCTCTTACGTTAACTTTAGTACCGGGTGCTGTTCCATCAGCGATATTAACCGTTTCTGCTGTATCGATAGGAGCAGCATTATTATAAAATACCCTAGCGCTAGAGTTTATTACTGCACCAGTTGCAATATCAGATGAAGGTAATACGGTATAGGAGACGAAACCAGAACCAATATTTTCTTCCGTGTTGGGTAATAATAAACCGATATCTGGATTTTGAATTAGTTCTCCGGTTTTGGGGTCAATTGCTTGAATTAACCAGCTTACGGTCTTAGTTTCTATTTCTAATCCAGCACTAATTCGTAAATTAAACCCTTTACTTTCACTAAAATCAAATTCCCCTTGGAAGAAACCACGTCCGGTAGGAATATTTATTTCAATATCACCTAAACGTAAATCTCCTAGTTGGAAGGTACGGGGGTCTAAATCATCGTCTAATTTAGAAACAATTCTGACTTCTCCTACAGCTGATGTAGAAGTGGAAGAAGTTTCAAAGTTGATTGTATAGGGTAATTGAGCATTTAAAGGAATAAAATTCTCTTCACCATAACCAATTGGTCCGGTGATGGATGCTAATTTATTGTCTACTCCATCTACATTAAAGAATTTATCGAAGGAAGGACGGGGTACTTCTACGGTTGGTGGTAAATCAACTCTTGCTTTTCTAAATGGTACGTATACGTTAAATGCTTGGGAATGAGTTGTTTGAGTTAACTTTTTGTCAAATTTACTCAAATCTGGAATATCATTACCGGTTTCATTATTAGGATTGTGTCCGTACCATTCTCTGACCTTACTAAAGAAGGAAACTAAATCCCCATCAGTTAATATTGAATCACCAGCAGGTCCTAATAATAAACCACTTGCTAAAGTTGCCATTAAACTGATAACTTTAGTATTTTCTCGAATTGGTGGAATACCATCTTTCGGACGTAATAACCCTGCTGTTTCTAAAGCTGCTAAATAAGAGTTTGTCCAGGTTTCTTGATTGGAAGCAAGATTAACTAAAGCTGTAGAAGCTGATTTATCATTTAAGATAGCTTGTCGTAACTTTAATGCTTCTGACGTTTGTTCTGCAATAAATTCATCCCTACTCATTACTGTAGCGGTTGCGAGGATGTTGAATTTAAATGCTATTTGTTCATCGCTAATACTTTCTAGTAAATCTGGGTCTTTTTCCAGTAATTCTTTTAATCCTGGATAAACATGAGCATTAAAGGTTCTACCGACATATCCAGCATTTGGTAAATCAACAACATAACCAGGTGCTAATATTCTACCGTCAGTATTGACATCGGAAATTAAAGAAGCCCAAGGTACATCATCTGATAATTTATCATCATCTGGTTCTCCTCGTAAATTCGAGGTGAATTGTACGTAAGGTAATCCTTCTAAATCTTTCCTTTGAGAATCTGGAACTAGAAAATCGGATAATAAACTCAATAATTTATTTTCTCCTAATTCCGGAACACCAAATTGGAAGTGAACGTAGGGAGTATCAATATTAGTTAAACTCTGTAACGACACACCATAAGTTCCCACTTCACCTGGAGCTATAACTCTTGGTCCTCCCAAACCAATTGTCACATCTTGTTCAATTGCTCTTTCTACCAAATAACGATAAGGTAATACTGCTTCTTCCCCATTGGGATTAATTACTTTGACATCATATAAACCATGAGGAGCGTTGGTAAGGTCAAAGATTGCTTGAATATGAGTATTGTCTACAACCTTGTAATTTACAGGAATATATTCAGCAATTCCCGGTCTAACAAGTTTAACAACTGCTTTATCGTTAAATTGCGCTCCATAGATATTTGTTGTAACGTAACGACTGTCACCACCTCTATCTGTAACTACATCCGTAACTCCAAAAGGTAATTCCTCTGCAATTAAACTTACACTATTTGCTCCATCACCTTTAGCAGTACGAAGGAGAACGTAATATTTTCCTTGTTTAGTATTAGATACCGTTGCTGTTTGTTTATCTCCAATTATTCCAGTAGAAGCTGCATCATATTCTACCCCGGATGGTACTTCATTGTATTTAACGAAAATTTCGTTGAAAGCAGCTTCTTCACCATTTAAGGTAATACGTAAGGTTTGACCTGCTTTTACATCTATTTCATAAAGTCTTTCTCGGTCTTGGGTTAAATTAATATCTTCTTCAAGTAAATTTAACTGTAGGGATTCAGCATTAATTTTTAATGTATCGGTAGAAAGTACAGTATTATTTTTCTCACCAATACCAAAACCTTCCCAAACTTGATTATAAACATCGTTACGGACGATGATACGGTAATCTTCAGTTGGATTTAAAGCAGGGAGATAGGTTGTTAATGTTGCTTCGTAACTAGAATTTTCTGCTAATCCTTGATTGTATTGGTAATATCCTAATAAAGTATCGTTGATATCCCAATCATTATCTTTAGAAAGGTAAACAGCATCCGACCATCTTGTAGAAGTGGGATTATCGCTTTGATTATCTACTTTCCAGGTAATTTCTACTTGTTCTCCAACATTTCCACTATTGTTGCTAATTTTAATGCTTGAATTATCAACAACTAAATCAACTTCTGGAGGACGTTCAATAATTAAAGCTTGGTCGCTGTGTTTATCGTTATTATTTTCCTTATCACCCTCATAAACCTTTCCACGGGGTTGTCTTTGAGTTGGGTCGGTGACTACAAAAACGTAATAAGATGCGCTATCAATTGCTTCGTTATTATATAATCCAGCTAGATTTACAGGAATGTTGAGAATTTTATTTGTGACAGTATAGCTGTTATCACCTGTTGACGGTAGAATACGTTCTTGGTCTTCAAAACCTAAGAAAATATCTTTATCTAAATCAAGGTATTGGTCGCGAGATAGATAAATTAAATCAGTCCATTTCTGTTGTGTAGAAGGTGTATCACCATCTCCGAGATTTGTAACTGTATAGTCAATACTGAAAGATTGTCCTGCTATCGCTTTTGAATTATCTGCGTTTATTTTTACCTCTGTTACCTGTAAATCTGCTGAGGGTCGTAAGGTAACTGGTAGGGAAGTTGATGAAATATTGTTGTCTTCGTCGTCGAATTCCGGTACTCTTGCTAACGTGCGATTAACAGCTTCATAGCTGATACGATTGGGGTCAAATATATCTTTAACTAAGTTGGAATCGGTAAATACTAATAGTTGATAATTACCGTCGATTCCTTCTGGTAGGGTAATTCTTGTTTTACCCGTATATTTATTATTTTCTTGATGCTGTAGAATACCTTTACGTTTATATTGTCCTAAATAAACGTCACTGCTATCTAAAGAACCGTCTTGAGAAAGATAAACTCTATCGTACCAAATACTTTCTCTTGTATCCCTGGTTCCATTATTGATGACATCCCAGGTTACTTCAATTATTTCTCCTGATTGAACTCCTGAAATTTGGTCAATCTCTGAATATCTAACGTTGGAAATTTGTAAATCAGCTTCTCGATAAGTAATTGGAATGGATTTACTTAATAAATTATTGCTGGTGTCTTCATGAACCCGGTATTCAAAACTTTCTCTTCTTGAATCGTTGTTTCCTTGTTCTGGTAAACTACCACTGAATCCAGCGGTATTTCTGTCGTAACTCTTATTAGTGCTGACGTGAATAAAATATTCTCCATCATAACCAGGTGGTAAAGTAACTTCTGTACTATTAGTGTAAATATCTCCTTTACCGAATTGTTCTTTAGGACTATAAGGAACAAAACCTATTTTTGTAGACTGGTCTTTATTAAATACAGGTTTATCAGAAATCCAAATTTCATCATACCAATAACGAGTTCCTTCCCAAACTGGTTCTCCGTTATTTCTTACCGTCCACTCAATTTTTGTCTTGTCCCCGGAATAATTTTTATCTTCTATGGGTTGAACTTCAATACCAATTACTTCTAAATCACTTTGGGTTGTAGTAATATCTTTTTGTAAATTTTCCTCATTATTATTCGTATAAACTCCTTCCCAAACATTTTTCCCAGCGTTGGTTTTGACAATAATATATTTACCTTGAACACCAGGAGATAATATTGTTTCCAATTCTCCTGTATAACCTTCCCTTCCTGCTAATTTACTATTACGTTGATATGTTCCTAAATACCATTTTTTAGCACTTTTATCTGATAAGGTTGGTTTGTCAGAAATATATACCTCGTCATACCAATAATCTTCTTCCGTTGCGATATCGGCTATATTATTAACTTCCCAAGTTATTTTAATTCTTTCTCCAGCTTCTGGATTTGGAGTTTCGTCTATTTTGATATTAGATACTGTTAAATCTGGTGATGGTTGTAATTTAACTGTGATTGGTCTTGATGAAAAGTTGTTAAAATCAATTTCGTTTTGTGGATTATTGTCAGAATTATTATTTGTATCGTCAGAACTATCTAAATTGGAATTATTGCTAAAAGTATCTTCTGTAACTTCTTCATTAGAATCCGACCATACGGTTATATAATACTGACCGCTAATTTGATTGGGAATTTTTACTGTTACTTCTTTTTCATAATAGTTGGTGACATCAATGCTGTCGTTTGAAGTTTGTAATCCACCATTATGAGTAAAATTATCTAATAATATATCACCAAGTTCTGCTTGAGGTCTTCTATTCGGTTCGGTTGTTAACCAAACACTATCCGTCCATCTATCTCTATCCGTTTCTTCTACACCTTGATTGGTTACTTTATAGCTAACTTTGATTTCCGAACCTTCAAATGCTTCGCTAATTACTTTTACGTCACTGGTTACTAAATCTGATGGTTTTAGCGATTCAATTTTTATTTTTTGAGCTAGTTCATTAGTTTCATCTCTTGGATACTCATCTATTTTATTCCCAACATCAGTTTTAACAATTATATATGCTTCACCACGAAGATATTTGGGGATATCAAAACTTTCTGAAACGACGGTACGATAACTATCTTTAGTATTAGGAATATTGCTACTAGTATTTGTATTTAATGGTTCTAATGCTGCACCATTAGTAAAACTACCAATTAATATATCGTCGTTACTATATTTTCCATCTAAAGATAAATATACGTTATCCGTCCAGGTTCCAGTTGCTGCTACCGTTCCTCTATTTACTACTGTAAACTCGATTGAATCTTTTGGTATTGTACCTCCTGCTGCTAAAACATCTGGTACTTTAATTGTGTCTAATTCTATTTGTAAATCGGGACGGTCGGGTAAACTGATATCTATGGTATTAAATTGTATTCCTGTGTTGTCCTTACTGCTATTGTTAGTATCATTAATTTCATAAAGAGATTTACTAACATTGGTTTCAACTACAACTTTGTATCTACCTTCAATTCTTTGATTTAATGTAAATGTTTCGGTACGTCTATAGTTTTTACCCGCTCCGATATCACCATTGTATGTAAAATTTCCTAAATAATAAGTACTAGGATTAGTTACTCCAACTTGTTCTAGATATATATTATCTACCCAACTACCAACAGCATTTTTAATTGTACTTTTATTTTTTACTTCCCAGGTAACATCTATTTTCTCACCTGCTGTTGCTGTATTAAATACCGTAACGTTATTTACTGTTAAATCTGGAGCAGGAGCAGGTGTTATTGCTATTAAATTTTCCTTATTATCTTTACTGTTATTATCGTCATAAATTGATTCGTATAGATTGCTGTTGTTTTCTCCGGTAGTGACTTTAAAGTAGTAATTATCTGCTTTTAATTCCAGGGGAAGTTTTATGTTTACTGTTCTAGAATATGTGTTTTCACCATCAAGGTTTGATAAAACTCCTATACGGTCAAATCTTTGACTGTAAACTGAATTACCTTGTGAATCGTATAAAACAACGCTGTCGCTCCAGGAATTGGTATTTGTAACGGTTATTCCTTGGTTTTTAACTGTCCAGGTAAGTTTTACAGTTTGTCCCGATTCTACTTCTGTAGTTTCTGTTCTAACGTCTGTAACGATTAAGTCTGAATATGGAGATGTTGCTACGAAGAATGGTTTCTCAGCTTTATCTAAATTATTATCCTTTAATCCGTTTTCAAAGATTGAAGACAATCCTGTTTCTACATAAAGATTATATTTCCCTTCAAACCCTGGTGGTAATTGAATGTCTTCTGACCTAATGTAGTAAGAGGTTTCTTGATTAATAGAATTTGCATCTAGGAAACCTGTGTGGTCAAAAGTTGCAATTACAATATCGTCGGTAATTCCATTACCGTTTGTGATGTCTTCATCAACTGATGCAATTATACGGTCTTCCCATTTGTCGGTTTTTCCTATCCCAGTTCCGATGTTTGTTACTTTCCAATCAACTTTTATTGTTGCTGGATTACCGATTGCTTCTTTTGTAACGCTGATGTCAGATACTTCCAAATCTGCGTAGTCTGCTAGGGTTATTTGTAGCTTTTGGTGGACGGTGTTTTCTTCTGCGTCGTTTGTAGCGTTTAATTCACCGATATTTCCTGTAGCGTCGGTGATTACGTATAGATATTTTTCTCCGCTGATATCTAGAGGTAAGTCTATTTCTGCATCTTTTGAATAGCTTTGTTTAGATGTTAATCCACTGTCGTGTTGGATTTCTTTGATTAAATCGCTGTTGCTAGCGGAAAATTTCTCTGGGGAATCGTCTGATAGGTAAACTCTGTCTATCCAAGTTCCGGATGTAGTTGCGCTTCCGTTGTTGATTACTTCCCAATTTAAGGATATTGTATCGCCGGAGGTTGGATTTGTATTTACGGAAGTTATGGTTGGGATTAAATCAACACGACCTACAGTTAGTTTACCAGTTGATACTCCTCGGTTGTTGTTTTCTTTAGTTCCTTCGTATATCTTGTCTTCCGAATCAGTAACCACAACAATTCTATAGTCACCGTCTGCTATATCTGATGGTAGGGTGAAAAGATAATTGTCTACAGGAGTTAATTGAAGGGGTTGTATTGTATTAGCTGTATGAGTGAAAGATTTTTGAGATATAGCTTTTGTTAATAATTCATTAGTATTGGTGATGGAATTATAATCTTGTTCGGATACTAAATAAACTTCATCAGTCCAAGTACCGCTAGCATTTGCATCCCCGATATTATATACATCCCAACTAATTGATATATTATCGTTGGGTTGTGCTCTTTCGTCTACAACAACGTTACGAACTTCTAAATCGGGTAATGGTATTGGCTTTTCTGTTATATTTACTATTCCACTGGTAAAGGAATTATTGCTTTCGTTATATTCGGATAATTCACCATCAGTATCGGTTTTGACGATAATCTTGTAATTCCCTTCTCCAAGTTGTTGAGTAAGATTGGAATCTAATTTTACTTGTGTTGATAACGGAGTTTTAGTACTTGCTTCGATAGTGATTGGAGAATCGGGGATAAAAGTTGTTAAAAGAGTATCCCCGTCACTATTAGATAACCAAATTTCATGTTCCCAAATTCCTGTTACATCTGCTGTACCAGTATTCTTAAGTTCCCAATCAACATTAAAGGTTTGACCGAAATATAAATCCGTTGAGTCTGTTTTTACTCCTTCTACTTCTAAATCTGCTACTTGTAGAGAAATTTTACGTGTTGTGTAATTATTATTATCGTTGTTTTCCGGTTGATTGTTGTTTCTATCAGTTACAAAAATTAAGTGAAGATTGTTTAATTCGTTGATGTCAGTAACTGAGGGATAATCTGTGATAGTAATTTTTTCGTTGAATCGATATTTACCGTCTACAAAGGTTTTACTGTTTGTATTAAAGGAAGCGATTAATTCATCTCCGCTATCATATTTATCGTCGGTAGAAAGGTAAATGTAATCCTTCCAGTCAGGAGAAACCTCAATATCTCCGGTGTTTTCTACTTCCCAAGATACGTTAAATTCTTTGTCTAAGATAACTGTAGATGGTGCGCTATGGTTATCGGTTACTATTAAATCTAAGGTACCAGAAGTGTTAGCTCTTAATTCATAATTTACAGGTTCATCGATATCGTAACTATAAAATCTTACAAAATAATCTTTATCTTCTTCTGGAGTAAAGTTTATTATTGAATTTATACTTCTACCATTTTTATATATACTATTAACTTTGTCAAAATCTTCATCAACTACTTCTAAATATATTCCAAATTCCGAGTTTAGAGATGAATCAGATAAATTAGCAGATAAATCAATGGTAACTAGCTCTCCTGGAAGAAAATTAGTTAATTGATATATATCTGTAAAATATCCCCTATAGCGAGAATAATAAAAATCAGTGTTTTCTAAATTACCATTTTTTGAATCGTTGATAGCTGAGATAATAGGTAAAGAGCCAAACTTTAATTCAAAATCACCAGTTTCTCTATTTCTGTTACTAGTAACTCTAGCAATATAATTTTTACCAGCTTCTGGAATAAAAATTATCCGCGAATCTAAAGTCGATTCCTTATTTGAACCAGAATCGTCATCTCCATATATTGGATCTGGTACTTTATATATTGGTTCTACTATATCTTTTGCATCAAATATTTCTAAATATCCATCAAATGTAGCGTCAAGATATAAGCTAACTGCACGATTTTCAGACAACCCAGATAAATCCAATTCATAATCTTTAATAAACTTATCAAAGTTATCAGGGTTTGCTAAATCATTTTTTGTAAGCTGTTGTTCTGTTAAGCTACTATCAATTTTTATTGATGATAAAACTGAAGGTGATTCTATTGCTTTTAATTTATATCCACCTGTTTGATTTTTTTCGTAGCTACTTATTCTGACGATATATTTTTTGCCTTGTTGTGGAATAAAGCTTAATTGTGTAAAATCACCTTCATAAGCTTCATTATTTATTAAAGATTCTTGGCTATGTTCGTTAACTTCAATTATTTCTAAAGAAGGATTGAAAGTATCAATATTATCAGAAGTAAGTTTTAATGTTAGAAGTTTGCCGACTTTAAAATCAATTAATTCGTAATCATCACTAAATCTACCTCTCCTTGAAGGATTATACAAATCCTGTTCGCTTAACTGTTTTTCAAAATTACCATCTTCTATTGAAAATGTTTCTAATTTACTAGTGCTGAGTGTATATGCTTCGCTTTCTGTTCCATCGTAACCACCAATATTTACTAAATAATTAATATCTGATTTAGGAACAAAAAATAACCGCGATCCACTTTCTAAGTAGTCACCTTCTACAGAAGCTAATTGTTCAAATGTATCTGCATTGTAAAGTGTTAGTTCATTCTCAAAATTATTAGATAAAGCATTAAGAACAACTAATTCTCCTTCCTTAAAATTTTTGAGTTGATAGTAATCAAATACACTACCTTCATAAGCATCGGTATTTGCATTTAGATTACCTTTTTCACTTTGCTGATTAAAATCAAATATTGGAATTTCTTCAACGGATAATGAATATTCTCCCTGCTTTGTTGGATAGTCATCGCTACTAACTTTTATCAAATAGTTTGTATTTATATCAGGAGGAAAGACTATAAATTCACTATTACTATCCTTACTATCAAATTTATAGTAATTAATATTATTATTCGGATTATTCAAATCAACTATTTCTAAATTTGTATCAAACTCTGTAGAATTAAGTTTGATACGAACCAACCTACCTGGAGATGTATCGGTTATCTTGTAAACGTCTTTATAATCACCATCATATTCTGAATAATATTTATCAGTATCGCTTAACAAGTAAGAGCTAGTATGTCCTGTTGCAGAAACTTCTGGTATTCTTATAAAGTCAATTGTATATGCTCCCAAAGAATCGGAATATTCACCGTTAACCCTTAATAGATAATCAATATTCTGTTGAGGAGTAAAAATTATTGACGAATCATAATAAGTAAAGTCACCATTCCCTACATATATAATCTCTTGATTAGCAGCATTAACTAATTCTATGTTTCCATAAAAATTTTCATCTTCAGACGATAAACTTAATAAATATGTTTTACCTTTTTTAAAACCTTCTAATTGATAGTTTTTGCTATAGCTTTCATAACTTTCTGATTTCGGATTTAGGTTGATAGCATCTTCTGATGTTAATTCACCATTCAGATTGTTTGAAGGAGAATTTAAAAAGGTAAATGTAGGAATATTTACTTGTTGAGTCTTTAATTCATATTTACCTATTTTGTCATCTTCATAGCTAGTAACTCTAACTGTATAATTGATTCCAGCAAGCGGGACAAATGCTAATTGCGAATTATAATTATTATTAGATTTGTTAATCGAATAAATAACTTCTTGAGTATCTGTGTTAACCAATTCTAATTGTGTATTAAATTCTTGAGAATCTAACTGAATCTTAACAAGTTGACCTACAGTTATATCTGTTAATGTAAAATCGTCTGTATAAGTGCCAGTATAGGCGTTATAGTCATCCAATGAAAGTTGTCCAGGAATTTCACTACCTGAAGCTGAAATTTTGAGGTTTGATGTAGAAGAAACTGTAATATTGTATTTCAGGGGTTCATCAATACTACTATTTTCTGATTCATCTTCAGAATTGTTTACCCGAACCACATAGTTAGTATTAGATACAGGAGAGAAAATTATATATGAGGAATTATCATTTGAGTCGCTTTCATTAGCATAATCATTACTGTCAACTATAATGTTGTCATTATCAATATCTACTATTTCTACGTATGTTTTAAAGTCGTTTGAGTTAAGTTCTATCTTTACTAAAGAACCAGATTCTAAATTTGTTAATTGATAATCATCAACAAATCTTTCTTTTTCTCTATCAACATTAGCATCTGCATTGCTTAATTCTCCTTCAAATGAACTTGCAGAAGGATATATTTTAGTTAAGTTGTTTATATCTAAAGTGTAATCTCCAGTTTCTCCTTCATTATAAGTAGTAACTCTAACAATATACGTGCTGTTTTCTTCAGGAGCAAAAGTTGATCTTGACTTAATATTTTTTTTATCAGTATAGTCATAGACAATTTCTTCTTCAGTTGTAAGATTGTGTATTGTTATATAACCTTCAAAATCGGAAGAGAAGAAATCTACACTTACAACTTCTCCTGCTTTTAAATCTGTTAGTTGATAAGTATCGTTATAGTAATTTCCCCAACCTTCAGGATACAACAAATCATCTTCACTTAAGGTAGGTGTGGTCTCTATTAAACTACCACTTGAAGAGACCCTGGGTAAACTGTCCCCAGGAGAAAGTGTAGGTAATTTTGTGCTACTGAGACTGTATTTTCCTGTTTTATCTTCTTCATCGTTATAATTGCTAACTCGTAATATATAATTAGTATCTGCTTTGGGTGTGAAGGTTATATAGGATGAATTACCCCCAGCAGAGTTATCATAATCTTCAAAAACTACTTCTTGAAGATTATTTGCATCAATAATTTCTAATTGAGTATCAAAATCATCAGAAGATAATTTTATATTGTAAACATCACCAATATCAAAATTAGTTAATTGATATTCGTTAATATAGTAGTATGAATCATTTGGATGATTAGCGTCATCTATGGATAAATTAGCATTTTCAACTAAACCTCCATTTGCTGTCAGCGCTGGTAAGTTATTGACTTTGAGTGAATAATTTTCTAACTTATCTCCACTAACATCTGCAACTTGAAGTAAATAGCTTATATCTTTATTAGGGACTAAGACTATACGTGAATTTGTTCCACTGCCAGAATTATAATCTGATGTAATAGTTGAATTATGCTGATTATCAGGATTTGTTAGGTATAATTGGGTATTAAATTCATCGGAACTAAGGTTTATTTCGACTATTTCTCCTTCTTTTAAATCTAATAATTGATATTCGTGCTTATAATCATCCAAGTTCTCTGGATAATTTTCTTTTCCAACTGTGTTACCAACAGATATTGCGGGAAATTCTCTAGTTTTTAAAGTATACTCACCCGTATGATTTTCATAGCTACTTGTAACTCTTACTATATAATTAATATTAGCTTGTGTAGTAAATTTTAATAAAGAGTTATTGCCATCACCTCCATCATCATCAGAAGCTATTTCTTCTTGAGTGTCTGCATTAATTAGCTGTATATACCCATCAAAATCACCAGAAAGTTCGATGGTGACAACTCTACCAGATGTAATATTGGTTAGCTGATAATCATCTTTATATCTATTTTCATAGGTAGGATTATTATCATCTGTAATGCTAAGTCTACCTTTAATATTGCCACCGTTGGCTGAAATAGTGGACAATTCTAGATTACTCTCAGCCTGACTAAATTTTAGCGGAGCAGCAAGCGTTTCCGCACCATTATTACTCAGAGAATCAAACGCAGAAAAGTTGACTAATGTCCCATCTCCTGTTTCCCCTGTCAGAAAATCCGCACCATCAACGTTATTACGAAAAGGAGCTGGAGCAATATATGGCTGCTGATTAAATAATGTCGGCTGTTGAAATTTATTTACGGTACTATTTTCTTCGTCGTTACTATCACTATCAGCACCGTCTTTTTTAGTCAGATTTTCTAATTCTTTTTCTACTGTTTCTGCACCGCTAGCGGCTTCTTTAATCTCTTTCGATACACCAAGCAATGAACTAGAATCATCCAAAGGTGCGCCCAAATTAGCACTATCAATTAAAGATTCTCCTAATCCATTATTTCCAAAGATATCAGAACCAGCCATTTTATTACCCCTGTATTAAAAAGTTGATTTAAAAAGTTTTATAATAGTTTTTATGAAGAATATTTTCTTCATGTGATTTAAGGACACGAGTCAATTTTTTCGCGTCCAACTAAATATGTTTTTCTTTTAAAAGAGATTAATTATTAAAGTAAATGGGAAGAACAAAAAAACAATTTAGAATTTAGAATTTAGAATTTAGAATTTTAATGGGGACTGTCACCTTTATACGCTATTCTTACACCGTGCAACGGTAGAGAATTTAACCTATCCGCAAAAAGTTATTCCAGTTGAATTCTAAATTCTTTATTCTACATTCTACATTCATTTATGTTCTTCCCAATAAATGCTCACTCTACGTCAAAAAGAATTTAGAATTTAGAATTTAGAATTTTAAAGAAGTGGAGAAATTCGTTAACCCGAACTCACGTCCCTTAATAACTCAAGCAAGAAAGAAAAATCATTCTTGGTAATAATTCTAAATTCTACATTCTAAATTCTAAATTTTACATTTACGCGCTCATTGCAAATACATCTTTGCTTTCTTCTTTTAATTCAGCTATGTCTTCTACTGTTGCTTCTTCTGGTAGTTGAGCTAAAAACTTGTTGTTAACTAAATCTGAATATATAGCTACATCAGTCTGCCAGTTTTCAATTACTTTGTGAAGATTTTCTTGCTTTTCTTCTTTGGTTTCTCCTTCTAGTTCGTATGAAAAACTACCGTTGAACATTACTATAGGAGTGGAAGTTTCATCTTCTTTTCTTAGTCCTGCTTCGCTAATATTGAGGTACATGGAAGCATGTTCGTAGTCGTATACTAAGTTAACTGATGCACGCATTGGCTTGGTTCCTTCTGATTGCCATGCTGCTCCAGGACATAATATGTTTTCTACCATGTATTTACGTGCTGCATCCTCTTCGCTGGTGAAGGAAACGTAACCGCGAGGGTTGATTCCAACTGCTTCAATCTCCATATTTGGTAATGCTTTGGCATATTTGGAAGCGATTGAAGCAATTTGTAGTGAGGATATTTCGCGATTTCCAACTGCTTCCATGAAGATGATGCGGTTGGGTTCTGATACTATGCTGATAACGTTATCGCTTGAATCGGTGAAGGTTAGTTGCGCGTTTTGCTGAGTATAAACTGGTTGACGCGCTAATTTGTAACCTTGTGGAATGATACCGCTGTATTGAAAAAATTCAGCATTTGCTACGGAGGGAGAGTTTCCGGGAATAGCTAATACTATTACTGTATCTTGAATTGATAGTTTTTTGCTCATATCGTTTCCTTTAATAGTGGTAAAATTTAATTTCAAACAGCACAAAAATTCCTCACTTCTTTGATACAAAGAACTGTTATTCATGAAGGAAGAAGGAAGAGGGAAGAGGATTTTTACTTAATGAGCTTTAAACTCAGGTAGTGTTAGCACAGCGTGCCCGAAGGGCATACTAAAAAATACATTAATTTCTTCCTTCTTCCTTCTAACTCCTTCCTTCGTTAATAATTTATATATGTGCTTTTAGATATTTAAATCTGCTTGAAAATTTTAGGACTATTGTTATTGTCCTGTTATGAGTAGAGAAGGTTGATGGCTTAACATTGCAAATCAACTTTCTGTCTACTGTTCTGTTTTAATCCTCCTTTAGATGGATAAACATTAGAATATTTACCGAAAATTTTCCGGAAAAAGAAATTTACGTGAAAGTCGCGTTTATGTTTTTGGTTTTTAAAGCTGTTGTGAAGTTAACGGTAGTAATGTGAGATTAGGGTAAAGCTTGTGGTTATGAAAACGTTGCAGTGATGCAGATTTTAAAAAACTATTTTCTGCATCCCGCCTATAACTTATGTGTAAAGTTCGTAAAGTTGTGCCAGCAAATCTGATAAAGTCAGATGTCGCTCGGAGCAAGAATAAGCATGTCGAAAACACCCAACTGGCAACCTATCACTCAACTACCTCTAATTGCTCAAATGATTGATGAGGAATTAAACGACACTCAAAGCCAATATCAAAATCTACAACCTGCTGTAGCTCGCCCTCATATTCTTGATGATTATACTGTAGAGCGATTAATAAAGGTGTTTGGGGAGCGGCAAGAATTTTTTGGAATTTATGGCGAGCAATTATCTAGGTGGAAAGCGCTTAACTTGAATACGGAGCAGAAACAAGAATTAGAAAGGCTTGAAAAGCAGTTAGAGAAACTTGTTGAGGTAAATTCTCAAATTGTGAATTTAGCTAAGCAGTTACAATCAGGAACGATTGAGAAAGTATTGGGTAAATCCGATTTAGAGCTTGGGTTAGAAGCTTTAAGGAAAATTAAGTTTTAATGGAAACTCGCCACAGTGTGGAGTCTTACAAAAAGAATCTTCTGTCCACCAAGCTTCATATAAGGAAGATCCAAAAAATAAATTGTCCCCTTCGGGTTCAGCAGTCGCTCATGGGGGAAACCCCCCTTCTGCGCGCTGCTTCACCACCGTCGGTGTTCACCGTGAGGAGCGACACCACTACACGTCTAGGTTTTGCCCGGAAATTTTGTGAAACGGTGGGACAATTTATTACTTGCAAGTCCCTAAAGCTCGCCGTGGGAGCCTTTCCACGAAAGAATTCACATGAGTACATAGTTGCTTTTCGCATAGTCAAATATAAACACTGATTGACTATCTACTTGGTTTGAGTAAGTATCACACGACCCAAGGGAACTTGCAAGCAATGGTGCAAACTCCCGGCTTTTGGCTTACAACCCGCGATGAACATAAAAAAATCTTTCATATCCTTTTCATACGTCTACTTAGTATTTGGTGATCGCGTGTCACTTAAGAACTGTTCAATAAAATCGGGGTCCAATACTGTTCGGTTAAGGCTGAAAGGGTGTTTCTCTATTGCTCCTGGTGAGTAAACGGGGCGCTCTTCTGTGTCTGGCTGAGTAACCCTTTCTCCCCTTCTCCTCGGCTCCCCGTCTCCTCAGCTTCCTTCACAAGTCATTTTCTTATCCGAGCAATATTGCATCGGGGTCTTGGTCAATACAAAATTATCCCAAATTATTTTGGTGTAAGCTTTTTCTAGATGTTTTTTTACGTAATTGCACAAAAAATAGCGATATAAGGTATCTAATATAAAAATGATTTCAGTTGTAAATAAAAGTGATTTGATACCATTTTTGAGTGATTTTTTAAATATTGATGTTGAAGGTCATGTATTAATTGAAATAGACTCGATGGTTTATAAATCACCATTAGAATTATCTGATAACGATTTTTTTATAATTAAAACTGGAGTTTAGACTAAGACATAGTAAACAACACAACAGTAATAATTTGATGTGTGTAAATCGATAAATTAGAGAAATAAAGTCTTTAAGCAGGTTTGGGTTTCTTTCTAGTAGTAAATTTAGTTCGTTTTTTTACAACTGGATAGCGAATTCTACGCCTCCGAGTTTGTTCTGGTTTCCAACCTGGGGATTTTCCGCGTGGTTTTGGGGATTTTGCAGGTGTTTGAATCGCAGCTAAAATTGCACCCATAGACTGTGCAACTCTTCCTGGTGTTAACTTTGGGATTGTTTTTTGCCAGGGTAAAGGATTATCTTTGACAATATCGCGTGCTAGCCACAATTGCCAAGTAATCAATGGCATGAGGTCACTCCATCTATCAGATTGTTCTGGAGTTGAAAGTTTTGGTAATGTCCAATGCAGTCTTTGTTTCGCAAAACGATACCAGTGGTCAACACCAAACCGTCGCAAGTAAAATTGTAGAACTTCAATACAAGGGAGCATTGAATCTCCAATAAAAGCCAACCACATAGGTTTTGCGATTCGTTTACTACCGTCTTCCTTCAAGCGCTCAACTAACATCACTGACATTGGATGCAGTGGAGATTTACGGAAGTGTAACTCAGACCATAAGCGAATTTTTAACTTTCCGAGTTTTGTGTCAAATAATTCTATTGTTTGGGTTGGTTCATCCCAAGTTGATTCATCAATAAGTTTAAATTTATCGCCATGAATTCGTCGTCGTCCTCTTCCACTGTAAGGTGGTGGTGCAGTCCAGAGGCACAGATTTGACCTTAAGCGTATAATTTTGTCAACTTCTATATTTGCTGTTTTGATTACAAATGGCGCACAGCCATATTCAATGTCCCAACAAGAAATTGCTCTACTTGGTAGATGTGGGGATACTTGTTTAAGCTGCCATACTGCTTTATCAATGGGATTTTCCCAACTTGTAATACGCTCATGTCTTAATGGTAACGCCCAACTTCCTTCGTCTTCTGGTATTAAAGCAAGTGTACTATACCCATATCCAAGAGTGATTGGTTTTCCTCCAAAACCTCCCTGTGCATAATGTTCATAGGTTCTTTCTTTAAGAGTACGTGCATTGGGTCTTGACCATGTGGTATGGTCGCCAGCGAGTAATATACGTTGTTCTTGTTTTTTTATTTGTTTGATATAAAGCTTCATTAACTTGTTTCGCTGAGGTCTTGTATCTTGTAAAGATTCATAGATACTTGACCACTTACGACGAAACACTGGACACAACGATAAATCAGCTAAACTATAAGCTTTACGAGTCAGCATCACAGCATCCATTAGTTCAAAAGTCGCATCCTTTGCTCGACCAAGCAAAGAATATGCCTCTTGACGAAATACCTTCAATTTAGATAAAAGTTCCATAACGAAAGTTGAGATTTGGTAGTGCTTTTCTCATCTTCCGTCGGGAGGTGCTTGTTTTACCACAAGCATTTCCCTATTTTTTATACCAGTTTTTATGCGCCGTGACCGCATAGCGGTCACGAGCTTTAGTCTAAACTCCAGTTAAAAGGATATTAGGTCTTCCTCCAGCTAATCACGCTATGGTTGAAGATTTAGACCAGATTAAAAAAATTTCGATAAAAGTCTTTAATATTCTTGTTTTAGGTGTTGAAAATGGCATTGTTTGTAACGAGTTGTGTTCAATGCAGGAAAGGGACGATAAAGACAATAGTATTTCTTTAGACTCAAAAGATAAATTATTGAGTTTTTCTTGGTCTAGTGCTGATTCAGAAAAGCATAATAATTTTATAAAATATTTTTTAGAAGAAGATTATCATTTTCTATCAATTAATTTAAGAACTGAAACTGATAAATACAATGGAGAAGTATTAATTGATGCGGTGTGGTTTAATGAATACTTATTTATTTTTGAAATAAGCAATTTAACAGGTTATATTAATTTAAAGGCATATATAAAGTCGATAGATAAAGAATTAGCTCTTGAATTTATTAATAACAATCAAACACAATTCAATCATTATGAGGATAGAGAGTTTAAAATTGGAGTGATTGCTTGGGCAATGTTGGCTTTAAAGAACATTGCTAGAAAACAATGTAAAAATTACAAATTTTGTGGTAATAAAGAGGGAATATTAGAAATTGTAGAAGAAGAAAGAGGGCATCTATATACTTGTGGAATATTTGAAAGAGGTGTTTTGGTTTCCTACTTAAATTCAGATGATTATGAAAATCTAGAAAATTTAATATTTGACAATATATTGGAACAAGCAAATTTGAAGCGATGAGTAAACAAGAACAAGTAAGAAGTAAGAAGTAAGAAGTAATTAATAAAGTCTGCTCTTTCATGTATAAAGTCTCCTCTTTTAAAGACGAATAAAAATCACATCATTAATATTTGAATCCTCTATTTTGAGCGCGAATAGTAGTAAGTACTACTACTACTTACTATTTTTTTCTTGTGAAACCAATTTCGGACAATCCTATTACTCATTACTTCTTACTTCTTACTTTTTACTTTTTACTTCACGACTTTTGCTCTGCCTTCGGAGCGTCTCCGTCCTTGAGAAAGGGCTTCGGAAACCTATTTATTGTAGCAAGAATCTTTTCTCAGAAAAATTATAGCGGTTTACTAAATATCCCCGTAAATGCTTGACTATAAAAAGTAGTGAGGAAAGAAAAATGCAGTTAAAAGAGATTTTAGCAAAATTAGAAAATAATACAGGGGAATTTCCCCGTCAAGCTTTAGAAAAAGCGATTGAAGAACAAGAAGCGATTACTCCTTTTTTATTAAATACTTTGTCAGAATCTAAAGATAAATTGGAGGATTTATATGATGACGAGGACTATATTTTACATCTTTACGCTCTGTATTTACTAGCACAATTTCGAGAACAAAAAGCTTATCCTCTTATCATTGAATTTTTCTCAGTTCCGGGAGATATGCCTTTAGATGTCACCGGAGATGTGGTAACTGAGGATTTAGGTAGAATAATTGCTTCTGTTAGTGATGGAAATATTGAACTCACCAAAAAACTGATAGAAAATCAAGAAATTAATCCATTTATTAGAAGCGCTGCTCTCAAATCTTTAATTATTTCTGTGATTCAGGGAATTATTTCTAGAGAGGAAGTTGTCAAGTATTTTGAGGAAATTTTTTCAAATTTATTTGCAAATAAATCTTCTACAACTGAAGTTGAAGAAGAAACTGACTATATTTGGACTGATTTAACTACTCAAAGCTCTATACTTGCTCCTGTAGAACTTCAGCAATATATTGAGCGAGTTTTTGATGAAGATTTAATTGAACCATTTTTTATAGAACGGGATGATTATGATGATTTTCTTGAAAATGGTTGGGAGGCGAATTTGAATGAACTTCGCGATAACCCGCATTATTATTTGATTGAAGATACTATATCTGAAATGGAATCTTGGGCTTATTTCAATACGAGTCAGCCTCCAAAGATTGATAGGATTTTGCAGGAGGAAGTAGAGGGATTTTCCTCATCAAATAAAAATAAAAGTAAATCCAAAAAGAAGAAAAAAATGCAGAAAGAATCTCGGAGAAAAAACCGGACAAAGAAAAAATAAATTCATGAAGAAGGAAGAAGGAAGAAGGAAGAGGGAAGAAGTAAGAATTAGTACCTCCTTGACTTTTCACGAGATGTTGAAACATTATTTTAGCCTTTCTCCAAACCCTACTTCTGGCTCTTGCGTACTTAACGTGCTAAATTTGTTTAAAAATAAGCTTGAAACTCTTACCGGACTTCTATTTTAGCCATTATTGACTATAATTTGTTATCTAGGCTTGAACTTCAATTCTAAATACGTGTAAGCCTTGATTTTAAGGGAAAGTTATTGACCGTAATTAAATATTTGGCACGCTAAGAACGAAAGAACCAACTCAACTTAAATTTTTATATTAAGTTGCCACCGTCGCCGTATTAGATAGCAGCAATACAAGAAGCGTCGCGTCTTTGGCGTACTGCTTCGAGGTCATCATATTCGCAGTCATGGTCTCTCCCAGAACTGCGACTTTTCTTCCACTTCCGACCCATAGCAATCATTGCAATTTCCATATCTTCGTCACTTGCTTGGTCAATCAAGTCAACCAGTTTTTCTGCTACTGTTTGTTTTTCAGAGGATATAGGTGTGCTTGCTAATAGCTCACAAAAGTAGCTTCGAGAACCTGGGGCAAGTTCATCTATCGCTTCGAGCAATCTAACCAACACTTCCTGACTTACCCACTTTTTACCATTTCTGAAATCTGACAAATGAGTAGTACCAATTCCTGCAAGTTTTGCTAATTCCTTTCCTTGCACTCCATATTCATCCTGTGCTTGCTTAAAAAATTTATTTATCATTTATTATCCTCAGAAGAAGTCTATTAGACTACTAGCATGTTAAAATTAGTCCAATAGACTAATTGGATGTATTTACAACTCTGTTTACACCATAGTTTACACCAATAAATTAGCCCAGATGCATCTTCGTGCCATTTGGGCTAGAAGTTTATTTTTTTACAGGCACGATAAAACTACAGTTTGACAGACAGTTAACTTATTTCAAGAATTTGGCTTTCCCTAATTAACACTTAGCTGCCTTCTATTACAGCTTACAGTTCCTGCTGCGATACGCCTTATTCGGTGTCAGCAAAGCTATTACATACTGGGGTTTAAATTATGACGCTTTTTGATATTGAGCAATACCACCAGCCAAAAAAAGAGAATTATAAACGCGATTGGGATGGTGCTAGTTATGACGCTGCTTGGGACGAGCCTGAAGATATTCACCCAATTTTAGAGAACGAAACTTTGACAGATAAGGAAGTTTCTCTTAAAGAAGGAGAGAAGGAAAAATCTATCCCTGAAAAAGAATGCCGTTGGAACCCCAAGGACTTTGACGAAACACCTCGTAAAGTTGACTCAAACGGGAATCCTAAGATTTTTTGGGATGAAAGCAAAGAATCTCCCGAACCAGATGATTTTGAATCGTTACAAAAATATTCAGTTTTATGGCAGCAATGGGAAAAAAGCTCCGATAACTGTTCATCAGTTAAGGAACAAAGCGGTAATTACAACACAACTACTCCCAACACTCTTAAAGCAATAAGTTTATGGCAACCGTGGGCATCTTTAATAGAACTAGGTTTGAAACATTACGAAACCAGAAGCTGGAAAACTAAATACAGGGGTAAATTATTAATTTGCTCGGCTGCCAAATCCACCAAGGAACAATACCAACAATATTTAAAAATTGATAGCGAAGTTAAATTACCATTATGGGATGAAACTAATTTCCTGCGTGGGTATGCTCTCGCTATCTGCGATTTGGTTGACTGTATTGATATTACACCAGAGTTTATCAACCAGCAGTCCCAAATTGAAATGTTGTGTGGTGATTGGCAAGTTGGACGCTACGCCTGGAAGTTAGAAAACATTCAACCAATAGCAAAACCGTTTGCAGTCAAAGGGAAGCAGAGATTTTTTGATATTACTTCCACTAACCTTGATTGCTATCTAGAAAAATCTTTCTCTAATACATTACCAGACAAGAGTAAATTTAAAGCTTCTGATGACTTTGTATCTTTACCAAATAAATTCCTAGAGGATAAGTTGGATGGTGAAATATCCTCTAGGAAAGTTGGGGATGATTCAAAATTCCTAGAGGATAAGTTGGATGGTGAAATATCCTCTAGGAAAGTTGGGAACGATTCAAAATTCCTAGAGGATAAGTTAGATGATGAAATATCCTCTAGGAAAGTTGGGGATGATTCAAAATTCCTAGAGGATAAGTTGGATGGTGAAATATCCTCTAGGAAAGTTGGGAACGATTCAAAATTCCTAGAGGATAAGTTAGATGATGAAATATCCTCTAGGAAAGTTGGGGATGATTCAAAATTCCTAGAGGATAAGTTAGATGATGAAATATCCTCTAGGAAAGTTGGGGATGATTCAAAATTCCTAGAGGATAAGTTAGGTGGTGAAATATCCTCTAGGAAAGCTGGGAACGATTCAAAATTCCTAGAGGATAAGTTGGATGGTGAAATATCCTCTAGGAAAGTTGGGAACGATTCAAAATTCCTAGAGGATAAGTTGGATGGTGAAATATCCTCTAGGAAAGTTGGGTATGATTCAAAATTCCTAGAGGATAAGTTAGATGGTGAAATATCCTCTAGGAAAGCTGGGAACGATTCAAAATTCCTAGAGGATAAGTTAGATGGTGAAATATCCTTTAGGAAAGTTGGGGATGATTCAAAATTCCTAGAGGATAACAATGAAACCAATATATCTGAGAAGAAAACGCGCCGACATAAAGGGGACGGAAGCGGTTGCATCTATTACCGTACCGTTACTAAGAAAGGTAAAAATTACAGCGAAGCATACTATCAATACGAATTTTGGAAAGATGGTGAGCGCTTAACTAAATCATCGAAGTATATCCCCAAGCGGTTATTATCCCAAGTGCAGCGGCTAGAGGCAGAAAAAGCGCC
The DNA here is from genome assembly GCF_002368095.1 of Calothrix parasitica NIES-267. GTDB lineage: Bacteria > Cyanobacteriota > Cyanobacteriia > Cyanobacteriales > Nostocaceae > Rivularia > Rivularia parasitica. The sequence continues at coordinate 257,949 of NZ_AP018228.1, forward strand.
GGTGAAAGATATTTTAAAATTACTAGTACCCATAAGCGGAAGTAAGAAGTAAAAAGTTTAATAGATGCGGCTTTTCAGGCATTTTTAATAGTTGTCTTATTTAAGCAGCTTTCTCGCGCTTTACAAAAGCGCGAATGCATAAATTTTATAAAGAAAATAAAGTATCTACAGCTAACAAAAATACATTTATAAAACAATTTTTTTAGCTGTATAAGTGCTAACTTTTTTATATAAAATTATGTATGACATTCTACTTTAAATAGAGATAAAATTAGACCTACATAAAATCTCATCGCTGCCTATCAAATCGTTTTTCATAATTTTTATTCTTATAATTCGTGTCTTTTTCTTTATTTGTATGTTTATGATTCAGATTATAAAAATTATTAATAATCCTTTGTCGATATTTTTTAAGGTCTTCGGTGATGCTACTAAGTGGTGGAAGATTAATACTTGATTTTCCTGCTTTATAAGCTTGAATTTGACTTTGAAGATTAATTTTTACATAAATCTCTCGCTGTTCGCCAAGAGACAATTTACCTTCTTGTATATTTAGCTTGGCGCGTATTTCTTCATTTCCTTGTTCTGCAATCTGCGACCAGCCGCGATTATTTGGAATTGATTCAAGTTTATCCCATTCTTTTTTTAATGAAGGATGTAGAGGTAAAGGAATTTCTGCAACAGAAATATTCGATGGCTTATTTTCAAATATTGATAAATGGTTATTATTAAGTATATTGGCATTTTTTACCATAAACTTCAATTGATTAATTTCGTTTTCCCCAATACCCATTTTTTTGACATTAGTTAAGACAGAACCATCATTAATTCTTACTGCTTCCCAATCAACAGCTAATCGTTCATTGCCATTAGCATCAGCTTTATAAAGCTTAAGAGTTACCTGAGTCATAGCAATATTCTGCTCCCCTTTTATTCGGAATTCACCAATTTTTAATTCTTCCTTGCCAGTTTTTTGAAGCAAATCTGCCATGATTTTGACAACTTCTGCATTTTTAAAGCTAGCAAGTACTTTATGAGTACCAGACGGAGCTAAAGAACCCAATTGATTTGCTATTTCACGAATATCTGTATTTTTTTGAGGTAATACTTCACCATCTTTAAGCTTATCTGCAATCAGCAAAAACTCTTGACGTTCCACACCATTCAATTTACCTGCATTTATCCCTATTGGTTTACCCATGTTATTTAGGGAGAAACTAACTATGGGGCTTGAGTATTCTTCTAACTTACTACCACGTCGATAAACAGTATATTCTCTACCTACTTTTTTAAGAGTAAAAGCGTCCGAACTATAAATAATGCTACCTCCCTTGATTTCACCATATTCCCGAACGAGTTGTTTTATAGCAGTTGCAATTTCTTTATTTTCTTGAATTACAAGTTGACGACGAGGTAGATTGTTAGCATATACAGGCACGCGCTTTTCTTTAAACCAAGATTTAGAGTTTACCTCTGATTCCGGAGGTATCGCTTGTTCATTATTCTTACTTTTAGCAGTTTTCACTAAAGATGAAGGAACAGCTTCCGATAATGTCAAATCACTTTGAGGTTCTTCAAAGGAAGTTAATTCAGAAGATTTTCGTTTAATAAGTTTTCCCGGTCTATTATCATTCACTCCACCTTCTGGGTCTACAATAAAATCGACTTGTTCGGCTTGAAATATTTGTGCTTCTACTTGAGCTAGCAACTCAGATGCAATTTCTTCTAGGTCAATTTCTTCTTCATAGTTTAAGCTGGCTTCAATTTGAGCTAACAGTTCATCTGCAATAGCTTCTAATTGCTCAATAGAATTTAAAGAAGAATGAGAAGTATCTTTTACAGGGTCAAAAATTTCTGGATTATCAAGCTGTTTAACTATATTGTTAGTTACAATTCCATCATCGCGACGGTCATATATAATTACTTCACCAAACGGTTTTAGCGATGTAGTAATTCTTAAAGCAGAATTTTTTGATGTTGGGGTTGGTGATTGATTTTCACTTTCAAACAAATCCGATACAATGCTTTTAATTTGATTTTTAGTTAATTTATCTTCACTGCTATTACCAAGTTCATCATACCTTTTCCAACTATAAGAATCGGTAGCTTCATCATATTCTAAACCATAATTTTCATGGTCAATTTCTATCTTAGCTCTTTTATTCCATTCTAATGAAGCACGTTTCATTATAGCTTCTATTAATCGAATGAAAGCTTTTCTAAACTCTTCATCGAGAAGAGTTGATTCAACTGTTTGTTGCACGGTATTTTCAAAATATTCCGCAAAATTTGGTGAATTATTGTTAAACATAACCTTAATTAAATATAGTCTCGAATATTAAATAACGTTAAAGGCTTGTTTTCAGGTTGTGCTGATTGGTTGATTAATGGATATACTCTATTAACTTCTTGAACGCGCTTGATTAAATCATCTTTAGTCGGAATTTTTTGAGTACTGTGTTTAATCGATTTTCTTACAATTCTTAACCATTTAGCTCTAGTTTTAGCATCAATTTTAAATTCTGACTTAGGTAATCTAACTTTTTTAAGTAAAGGTACCGAAGATTCATCCTTATTACTATAAGCCGGATTTATAAAAACACATTTGCCAGATGGTAATTTAAGAAACTGTGATGCTTCAAATAGCTTGCGAGACTTTTTTTGATAAGAAATTGAAGTTGACGTTTTACCACTACCAGAACTTCTTGACTTTTGCTTGTCTTTAATTTCTTCATCTCCTAAATAGTTGCTAAACAATCTAGAAGACTCTTCTTCACCGGGATTGAATAAAAATTTAGTACCACAAGCACCAAAAATAGCCCGAGTAATTTCTTTACCGTAAGTTTCTTCCAATTGGCTCATATTTTGCCACCCTAAGAGTCCACAAAAACCTTCACTACGGGATTCATTAAGCCATTTAAATAAGTCAGGAAGATAAACAGATGGTAACTCATCTATACTGACAATAAGCGGGTCTTGACGCTTTGATGCAATATTTTTTGAGACAATCATGTGAAGTATCGAAGTCATCAAAGGACCAACTGCATAACGTCTTTCCCTATCCAAACCGAAGATTATCATCTGTTTACCTTTTAGCTGTAAAGGTAGAGTTGTTTTACCGACAAAACAACCAAGAGTATTCTTAGCCATAAACCTGGTAAACATTAGACTCGCTGTAGCCATGATTCCTGCAACAGTTTTTTCTGAGTCAACCGAACTAAAGATTTGACCTAAAGCTATATTTATCCAAGGATTTAAATCTGCTGCCATTAACCTTTTGATGATTTCCTTACTAGAAAGTATGGCAGCAGCTGTCATTACGTCTGGATAAGCCATATCCTTAGCTAACATTAATACAGCTTGAGTCAATTGGTCGCCCGAAGGTCCGAAAAAAGCATCGTTGTTTTTGCTCAACAGACTAAAATTCTTGTTTATAACTGTAGCTATTTGTCTTGCGGTTTCAGCATCGGAAGAATCGCGAAGAAAATCTATAGGATTGCATACCTCTGATTCAGGAAATCCTGGAGCAAAAATATGTACTTTATATCCGTGAGTTCTTGCATAAGCTGAAAGCTTAGCTTGCGAAGGATATTTAAAGTCATAAAGGGCTATAGGAAAACCTTGCTCCATAGCACTACAAATCATTGGATTGATAGCTGATACAGATTTACCGCTTCCTGGGGCACCAATTACAGCAGTACCTCTTTGTACATCGGGGACAGAAAGTAATATTTTACCTTTACCTTTTTCTTGCTTGATTCCGTCTAATTTACGTCGGCGAACGTACAATGTAGCACTATCGCATTGAGGAGAAATAATTTGTTTGACAGCTTTTTTCTTAGCTGTAGAAATTTCTTCTTTACCACCCCAATAACTGCGAGCAATTTTATTCTTACTATTACCCTCTCCAAATAATAGTTTGAATATAACAAATGAAATTAGAAGTCCGAACAACAAAATTCCATTTTCATTTGCTAGATGATAAGTATACTTTCCAACTGAGTCTTGAGGATTTTGTAGTTGCTGAATAAAATTTTGATTAGACACTTTTTTTGAGTAATGAGTAATAAGTAATGAGTAATGAGTAAATATCTATTAATTGTCAAGTAAAATATAATTAACATACTCTTCTTTACTCATGATTAATAACAACGAAAATATCAGTATTCAAGAAAGAACAGAAAACTTTGCTATGAGAATTATTAAAGCTTATTGCGAGCTAAATAAAAGACATTTTGATGATGCTGGCAAAGTTTTGTCTAAACAATTGTTGAGAAGCGGAACATCAATTGGTGCTAATTGTTCAGAAGCTAAATACGCACAATCTGGTAAAGACTTTATCAATAAGTATTCTATAGCTTTAAAGGAAGCCAATGAAACTCTTTACTGGATAAAAATAATGATAAAATCAGATTTAGTATCAAAATCGCAATTTCAAAATCTGATAGCAGAAAATGAAAGAATTATTAAGATATTAATAGCTTCAATTAACAAATTGAAAGAAAAATAATTCACTCATTACTCATTACTCATTACTCATTACTCAAGCCCCCAGCTAAAATTACTCAGGCAAGGTCGAGGGACTACCTAAGATAATTGGGTCTTTTTCATGATAAACAATGAAAGGAACCGGACCAATGCCATAAGGAGTACAAGTCTTACCAACTAACGGAATTCGCTTACATACTCTAAAAAACATCGTGGTTTCTACATCCCCGTTACTCTCATAGATATTCCATACCACTTGTTTAAATGCTTCACCGAAGGGATGTCTCCCCGTAGGTTCTTTACCATTAAAAACTACTGATAGAGGACCAAAACCACCTTCAACCTTTTGGTACTTACCCGATATCCATTGCACACCCGTAGTATTACCAGAACCCGCAATCTCCATGTGAGCGCAATTTTCCTGCAAGCAAGGTACATTAAAACCTTCTTGATAGCTTCCAGAAATACTTCGAGTTCTATCAGCTTCAACTTCTTTCAGAGGAAGGTCTACTTTACCAACAAATGCTAAAGTAGGAGAAAGAATACGTGGAAATTCACTCCAAGGTAATTCGTTAAGACCTGGAACTCCGTTAATCAGAGTATCATCCCATTTAGCGAAATTTTGTATTTGAGCTTCCGTTAATCCTGGAATTTCTGTAACCCTATAATTCTCCAAGTTTATATTTTCGCTTAAGGGGATATCAGATAACCAAGGGTTTTTATTAATTACAGCTCCAATAGTCCTAAGTTCTTCGTTAACACCCAGTTTGTTTAAAAAATCTTGAACCGGACGTACTTGTGAAACCTGCAATTCCTTAAGTTGAGGAATTGCATCAACTAAATTCGGTAAAGTCTGCCATTTAATTAATTCAAAATCAGCCAAGCTAATTTCTGTTAAATTTAAGTCTAGCTTTTGCGCCATATACTCAAGACTTATTTCTTCTATACCCAAACCAGAATCACTAAAATCACCAAATTCCATAATTTGAGCAAGATTTTCTCCAGCTTGCCAGGTTCTAGTTTTAGCCTCTCCTTTTGCATTTGTATAAGTAATATTACCGCCTTCAGAAAACACCATATTTTCAAATTTGATACGGCTCCAATCTGGGATAAAACCTTCTGATGTTGAGTTATAGGAAATACTGCTCTCTTCTTGATATTGGTGTGGTGTTTGTGCAATCACAGGAGAGATGAAACCCAAATGTTGATTCATCAAACCAGCTTTAATAAAAGTATGTAAAAATAATCCTCCTAAAAGTCCAGCAGCTAAAAAATAACGCCATCTGTCATAAGGTTTTAATGATTTGGAAGAAGAAAGCGGACATTTTATTTCAGATTCATTCGTATCATAGTCGCGTAATTCGTTCATAACAAAATCTCCTTTTAGGGACATCCAAAAATTAAATTACTCATTTCTACATCTAATACGATTATCAGATTTCTTCTTCCCCTGCTTCCCCTGCTTCCCCTGCTTCCCCTGCTCCCCCTGCTCCCTCTGCTCCCCCTGCTCACCTTCCTCAATTGATTATTTTTTTAATTGGAAATCCCTTATCGCTGAGTTATTGGAAATGTTGTTGAATTTCTGCCTAATTTTTGAAGTTTTCTAATTAAACGCATTGAAACTCCGCTTTTGAAGGCAGCTAGTTGCAAATTTTCTCCCCTGCGTAACGCTTGTAACAGATTATGTACTCTTTTATATAGTTCATCATCTCTCGCGACCAAACCGTTCCTCAAAGCTTTATCAATTCCTTGACCAATATATTTAACATTTATATCTGGATTTTTCTGAATAGGTTTCAAAGGCTTGGATTTAGCATCTGGAACAATAGTAATTTGACTGTACTTAGGATTATCATTAGCAGGAAAAACTCTAAAATGGTAAGAATTACGTCCCGTTCTTGATTCGGTAATAACCGTTAAATGCGTTGCTTGAGTTTTAGGAATTCCCTTAATATCTAACTGATTAATACGGCGTAAATGTAACAATCCAGCCCCCGATGATTCACAATCGTTATCTATTCCCTGCAAGCATCCATCAGAATCAACCAGCACTTTTGAGGGGTCATCAATCCACACTCTCTTAATTGTTTCCTTCAACTTATAAAAGGATAAAGAAACTCCATGACCCCTCCAAACATTAATAGTGTGAAGTTTTCCATCCTTACCCGATACTTGAGATTGTTTAATCGTTTTGACAATGGGAATTGAAGCAATTGCGGGCGATAAAGTTACCAAAACAGGTATACTTACAACAATTCCCCATAAAGAGAGACGGTATGGTTTTAGACCCTTCTGATTTGAAAGAGCAGGGGAAGCAGGGGAAGCGGAGGAAGCAGGGGGAGAATACTCTTTCATAGATGATGATGTTAGCGGAGCGTGTCCAGAGGGCATAAAATTTTTTATCATGATAAAAAATTATTACGAAACATAATTCTTACAATTGGTTGGGTAGTCTTATTGAATGATTGACAACAAACATCAATCTAGTTTTAGCAGGAATATACCAAACGTTCGGTCTAGCTATTATTTCTCGTGTAGAAGTCTCAGCACGCTTTTTGACGATATCCGTCATTTCTCCAAAAGCACCTTCAATCATTGCACCTCCGATACTACGTCTCGAATTACGTCTAACGTTACGAATTCTCCCCGTTAAAGGGTCTTCAATAGTTTCTTGATCTTTAGGCTGATTAATAATCTGTCCAGCTTTTGCAAGTCCACCCATTATTCCCACAGTCGCATCATATTTAGCTATTTCACCACCCTTATCCTTAAACTGTTTGGCAATAAGCGGTTTACCTTTATTACCGTAAACAGATATCGTTCCTGGGGGAATTGGATACTCGGTTTCATTTTTAATTATCGCAACTACTTCTACATCAGCAGCAGAAGCACCATCTACTGTATTTATTTTTACTGCTAACAAAGTACCTCTAGGAATGGCGATCGCACCGCGATTATCGTGAATATCTTGGACGAGTTTTGCAACGAATCTACCGTTGCTTTCTTGTTCTCCTTTTAATTGTTGACGCTGGACTAATGGAGTAATTAAGCGACCTTTAGCATGTTTTCCAACAACTAAATATTTAGGTTTGTCCGCTTGTAAAATACGCTCTTCTTGAAGTAAATAATTATTACTATACATAAAATTTGACGAGTAATAATTATTAGGTAAACTAGTACGTGTTTTAGCAAATTTTATCGCTTCAACAAAATTTCTTTTATCTCCTTGACTAACTCGCTTATGGTTAGGGCTCGATTCTGACTTCTTTTGCTTGCCTATAGAAGCAAGACGGTTTAACATTTGTGATGAATTTAGATGAATATGGTTGGCTGGGGAATACACGTCATGCCGATATTTTCTATTTTGTGGAGCAAAAGCAACTTTGGTTGATTTTACGTTCTCAACTGTTGAGTTTTTAGTTGAAGGTTGCCTATCAAACTTTGGTTGCCATTTCGGTTTAATCTGTTCAACCCCATTAGTAAATTCAACAGTCCTTACAATATTTTCTGAACTTGAGTTATCGATAGTTTTTTGACGATGGAGCGCTGAAACAGCACTTTGTTTATACATTGGAGAATTAGATGCGACAAGAGTTTCTGCTCTTCTATCAGTATTTGATTCCTTTTGATAATCGATATTACCGAAAGAGCCAACGCTTCTTAATTTAGCTAATTGAGCTATCGGGTCTTTTTCTACATCAGGATTTTCGTTAACAAGCTTAGCTGCTCTGTGAGTTCCTTCAACTGTTTTTGGAATGCTAACAGTTCTACGTGGTGGTGGAGGAAGAATTCTACGAGGTATTACCTTATTTCTAGTAGGAGGAGAGTATACCCTATTTCTTCTGCGTGGTAAAACTTTTGATTCTGCATCAGCCTTGTTATGTATTTTCTGCTTACTTCGTTGACGCTTCTGATTTTCGTCTACGTTTTTTTTAGCCTTGCTCTCATCTTGGTTAAGTCTGGCTAATTCATCCTGCTGATTCTTCAGAGCAAGTTTAGGGCATTGAGCCGAGATACGTGTAAAAACCTGCAAGATGGTCTTAAAACTCTTTCTATATATAGCTTTCAAGGTTTTTGATTTTCTGATTTATAAGGCTTTCCGCACATTGGGCAAAATTTATACCTCAACGACACAACAGGATGCCCGCAATTAGCGCAACTTGCTCGTAACTGAGTACCGCATAGATAACAGAATTTTGCTCGAACATTCCCCCAGATTGGGTCAGCATCACTTCCAGGAGTCCAACACTGGGGACAAAATTTAATCGAATGAACTTGTTTAACTTCTTCACCCCTACTTACAGCTTCCAAGTATTCAAGTGGGATTCCCAAGCCAATCGCTAAACCTTGCATGGTTTTACGATTGATTCTAACCGTCAGCCCCCGCTCAATCTTTCCTACAGAACGAGAATGGATACCAGCAGCATCCGCTAACTCAAACTGAGTCATTCTCAAATGTTTTCGGATTCTCGTTACATAGTCAGCAAGGGATTCTCTTTGTTGGGGATTTTTAAAAGTGTTCATGAAAAGCTGTCCATTTACACCCTTAAAAGATATATAATTTGCTTAGAAAAAACCTTGCTGTAAACACATAAATTATCAGCGTTTTGACTGTAACTTTAGCCACCATTGTAGTTGAATTCTTGGAGCGTCCTGGGCTGGCACCAAGTACCAGGAGAACATACGAATTTACTCTTGGCTCTTTGCTCAAAGAATATGGAAGTTGGTCAATAGAAATTATCAGTAAACAAACATTAGTTGAGTATTTAAATAGTCTTAGTCACTTAAAATACACAACTCATCATAAGCATCAAGCAATACTGCAAAGTTTACTTAATTTTGCAGTAGAATCCGGGTATATAAAATCTAACCCAATTCGTGGATTAAAGCAGCGTTCTCCACAACGAGAAAAAGGCGAGCATAAAAGCGATGATACAATAAGATATTTAACACCAGAACAATTAAATATACTCTATAAAGTCACTAAAAATGACCTACGGATGTCAGCAATAATTTACTTGCTACATCGCACAGGATGTAGAATAGGTGAACTTTTAGCCTTAAATTTAGAAGGTATAGATATTAAAAATCAAAAATTTCAGGTATTAGGGAAAGGTAATAAAAAACGCTGGTGTTTTTACAGCGATGATGCAGCTAAATCTTTAGATGAATATTTAAAATATTCAAGACATCAAAAAAGTAATGCGTTGTTTACAGCACAACACCCAGTTACCTTAGAAGTTACTAGAATTAGCTATCATACACTACACGATTATTGGCGTGAAATCACAAATAAAAATCCAGAATTAAATGGAATAAGAATCCATGATTTACGACATACATATGCTACAGAAAGAGTCGGATTGATGGGTATTGAAGAATTACGTTCCTTGATGGGACATTCCAGTATTCAAACAACATTGCGTTATCAACAAGTAACCTCTAAGAAAGCGGAAGAAGTTGCACGTAAAGCACTTAATAATTTAATAAAAAACGGATTACAACTCTAAACATTCGCTTTCACATAGCTAGCGGTTTTCTATTTTCCATTTTTCAAGACGTTCCATAAGTTCTAAAAGAATATCTTTTACTTCTGCCAATACAACTTTATACAAGTCATATCTATATACATCTTTTTTACCCAAGTAAGAATAGTGTAATGTGAACCAGTTCCCTTTTGGATAAATTATGATGCGACGGTGTAGTGTACGTAGTTTAGAAGTTGGATGTATAGAAAGATTCATATGTGAGAACCCTGGAAAAAATATTGAAGCGTACTTTGATTCAATAATTTGGTCAATCAACCTTCAGCATATGGGATAAATAAGTATGCTGCCAATTACTTTCTTTTAATACATTTTCATAACTAATTTTGACACTGTACCATTCTTCACAAGACATGATTTGAATAAAATTAATTTGTTTTTCAATGCACTTTTATGAGGTGCATTTTGGATAATAGAAGTTACACATACTTCTATTATCCAAAAAAAATAGCTGTTTACCCAAAAGAATATAAAATACTCTTTGGTTGGAGAATAAGAGATAAATTTTATAAATTCGTTTTTTATACAGTGGCGTTGCTATTTTTACTTAAATGACCTCAATTAACCGTACTGCCTATCCCAAATTTAAACAGTTTCCTGATGCTAAAGAATTAGCAGAACTTTATACACCTACACCAGAAGAAATTAAGTTTGTAAAGTCTAAAACCAAGAGCCATAATGGTTTTCTTAGCTTTATGGTGATGTTGAAATCTTTTCAACGGCTTGGATATTTTCCACATCCCGAATTGGTGCCAATCACTGTAATAAAACATTTACGGTCGTGTTTAAATTTACAGAATTGGGTAAAAACAATCCCTTCAGAACGTCAGCGTTACACTTATCAAAATGCGATTCGTTCATACTTGGAAGTTAAACAATACGATAAACTAGCCCAGAAAATAATCGCTATCCTGGTTGCAAAGCAAGCAGAAGTTTTAGATCATCCTGCTGATTTAATTAATGTAGCAATTGAAGAGTTAGTTAAAGAGCGCTACGAATTACCTGCATTCAGTACACTTGACCGTTTAATTGGTCACATTCGTGCAATGGTCAACAACCGTCTGTTTTTGCGGGTATCCAGTATTCTAGAAATTACAGATATTTTTTATTTAGACCAACTACTGGTAGGAGAACCGGAAGAGTCAATTGCAACACTCAATTTACTAAAATCCCCACCCAGGAGTGCAACTCTTGGTGGGATGAAACAACTGTTGGTTAAGTTTGATTCTCTCATGACTTTTGGGAATGCCAAAAGATTATTATCGAGCGTAGCTCCAACAAAAGTAAGGTACTTTGCAGCCCAAGCAAGGGCTTTGGATATATCCGAGTTTCGGGATATTAATATACCTAAACGCCGAACATTACTGATATGCCTGCTATATTCAGCACAGGTCAAAACCCGTGACAATCTGGTTGAGATGTTCCTCAAACGAATGCTTAAGATTCAAAACAATGCCAAACAGCGATTGCAGGAGCTACGGGAGAAACATTTAGTACAAACATCCGAGTTGTTAAATACCTTTTCACAAGTCCTAACAGCATCAAAACAAACTCAAGATAAAGAAGCTTTAGGGGGTAAGGTGCAGACCATCATAGATGAAGGCGGTGGTATAGATTTGCTGCTAGAAAAATATGAAGAAATTGCAGCTTATAATACGAACAATTACTTACCATTGATGTGGCGATTTTATTACAGCCACCGTAAATCTTTATTCGATTTAGTGCGTTCAATGGATATCAGCAGCACTTCTGCGGATGAATCTGTCATTGATGCACTGAAGTTTTTATTGGATAATCAGCACAAGCGTGGTAAGCATTTACCGTTTGATATTAATTTAGATTTTATCAGCAAACAATGGCGGACGCTGGTTATATCTGAGGTTAATGGAACTAAGGTTTTAGTACGTCAGCAGCTAGAAATCTGTATTTTTTCTTACTTGGCTTTGGATTTGAAGACAGGAGATGCTTGTGTAGCTGGTTCTGAAAGTTACGCTGATTTCCGAGAACAATTGCTGTCGGGGGCGGAGTGCAGACCTTTGATAGAAGAATATTGTTCAACTGTTGACTTTCCCTCGAACCCAGAAGATTTCGTTAAATATTTGCGTCAAGAATTGACGAATGTTGCAGAAAAAGTAGATAAGATTTGTGCAGACGACAAGCAGGTAAAAATTAATCAGAATGGAGAAATCGTACTGACACGAGTTCCATCAACTTCCGAGCCAAAAGAGGTAGAAGAACTAGAAAATAAATTACGTGACCTGATGCCAGAACGTAGTATTTTAGACATACTCTGCAATGTTGAACATTGGTTAAATTGGACGAGACATTTTGGTCCTCTATCAGGAAGCGAACCAAAGTTCTCTCAATCTGCGGAGCGCTATATTTTTACCACTTTTAGTTACGGATGTAATCTCGGACCGAATCAAATGGCGCGTCATTCCAGAGACGTGGTAACATCTCACATGATTTCTTACACCAACCGTCGCCATATCAGTACTGCAAAGATTGAAGCAGCGATTCGGGATATGATTAATGCTTTCAACCGTTTTAGCCTTCCGAATCTCTGGGGTACTGGGAAAAGAGCAGCCGCTGATGGTAGCAAATTTGAGATTTACGAGAATAATCTACATAGTGAATACCATATTCGTTATGGAGGCTATGGTGGTATTGCATATCACCACGTCTCTGATAAATATATCGCTCTGTTTACTCACTTCATTAACTGCGGTGTTTGGGAAGCAGTGTATATTTTAGATGGTTTACTAAAAAATACTTCGGATATTCAACCAGATTCTTTATACGCAGATACCCAAGGTCAATCCGCACCAGTATTTGCTATTTCTTACCTTCTTGGTATCAAATTAATGCCTCGCATCCGTAACTGGAAAGATTGTGCTTTTTTACGTCCAAGCCCAGATGCAACTTACGAATATATTGACCCATTATTCAAAGGTGTAGTCAACTGGAACCTGATTCAAACCCACTGGCATGATATGATGCGGGTCGTATTGTCGATAAAAGCCGGGAAGGTAATGCCTTCTACGCTTTTACGCAAGTTGGGCAGCTACAGTCGTAAGAATCGCCTTTACCAAGCATTCCAGGAATTGGGTAAGGTGGTACGGACAATGTTCCTGCTGGAATATATCTCCAACGTCAGGATGCGTCGAGAAATTACTGCCATCACTAATGTTGTGGAGAAATATCACCATTTTCTTGATTGGGTGTTCTTTGGCAAACAAGGTGCGATTACTGAGAATGACCCAATTGAACAAGAAAAGCGATTGAAATACCTGGATTTAGTTGCTTCTGCTGTAATTTTACAAAACACGGTAGATATGTCGCTGGCGATTCAGACGCTATCTGCACAGGGAGAAGAGGTTAACCGTAGATATCTTAAAGCTTTGAGTCCTTACGTGACCAGACATATTAAAAGATACGGAGATTATGTAGTGAATTTACAGGCGATTCCGCAACCATTAGAGGCAGCGATGAAACTTCCACCCGAAATTATTGAAAGCTAGGTATAGCAAGAGTTTTCAGACCATCTTGCAGGTTTTTACACGTATCTCGGCTCAATGCC
>NZ_AP018229.1 GCF_002368095.1 Calothrix parasitica NIES-267
ACTCCTCAAACTAAGGTTTAAGTAGTTGGGAAATTCTCACTATGGAGAGAATCTTTTAAACTCAGTTTTTTATGAAAGCACGAATTATCACAGCCACCTTTAAATACTGCAATTCCGGCAGGTTTGAGGAGAAAACAGTCAATTGCCTGTTTGATGACAGGGCAGAACAATATGAATTAACCAAGGTGTATGTAGTGGAATTTGGTCAAAAGATTTTGTTCTCTAAAAATAAGAATCTTTTTCTGGTCAATGATTAAGATAATATTCTAAGAACAAAATTACTATGTTCTAGCTATTAGAATTTAAGTAGCTGTGATTACTTTTAGGCTACCTGTTTGCAATTCTTTCAGCGCAAAATTGCGCTGATATCAGCTAATTTTATAGGAATAAATCGCTCAAAGCTGCTGTACAAGCTACTTTTGGACAAGACTATCTGTAGCAAGTACTACTTTATCTAGTAAAGATTTGAAGTTCTATACCATTGATGACCAGGTTTAATCACCTGCTAATCTACAGCGATTCTAGGGTTATCTGAAGATATAGGTTATTTGTACTGTTTACTGTACCAAAAATTCTAAAATGTAACTGGCTTGACGATTCAATTTAAGGAATGAGTAAGACACGCTTTGTAATATTAATTTGTAGTTATCTATTTTTCTTTTTATTTTGACAAATTTTAAGCTCAAGCTCCTACTCAAGATATATTTTCATAAAAAACAACAATACTCCCTAAGAAAGAATGCTTCTTAAGGAGTATGATTGTTTAAGGCATATTGCCTCTCGTGATTTATTTTTCATTATTTTAATCACGGACTAGGGATTGCTGTTTGGTTTGGCGACTGAAGAACAATCCCGAAAAGAAAACGTAAACAAGTAAAAAAGGAGGTCAGAAACAACTAAAAAATTGAAATGACTGCCCTTGCAGCAGTAACAAATAAATAATTATCATTACCACCTTTACAAGCTAGGCAATACTAAGAGGGTGAACCCCTTTGGCATTCCTATCTTTAAGCTTATCACATCTGGTGGTAACTGTCTCTGCTGCAAGAAAGAAAAAAGTTAAAATTCATTGATTTTTCTTATGGGTGTAGCAGCTTACCATTACGACGACTCATCATCAAAACGTTTGTTACCTGGAGACTTTTTAGGACAGCGTTTTGTTCAATACTTTCAGCATTGTTGGAAATTTATTGAAGCTTCAGTGCCAAAGTATGGGGAAAGACCTTCTTGGCATACAGAAAGCCGGTATCCGTTGGAGTTAAGAACCCTGTGGTCAAAATACCAAAATCCTGACTTACTTTTGGGATTAAGATTTGGTTCTTATACTAACTATTTCCTTTTAGATATTGATAAAAATAGTAAAAACCATCCAGAGAAGAAAAACGGAAGGTTTGATGGAATTGGACTAGCTTTGGAAGACATAGGCTTGTGTCGAAACATACAAATTAGTTCCAGTGAAAGTGGCGGATTACATATCTATTATTTTCTTCCTTACCCTGTCCATTCCTTATCTTTAGCTGTTGCGGTCAAACACGCTCTGATAAGAGCAGGGTATGAATTGAAACAGGGAGAATTAGAACTCTTTCCTAACCCAAAACCTTATAACAAGCTTGAGCCAACTAGTTTTAACGCTCATCGCTTGCCACTCCAAGCTAATTCTTTTGTGCTTGATTGGGACTTACATCCTATCTCCGACGACATCAATCTTTTTCTGGACTGGGCTGACTCTAGTGCTAACAGCCAAGATATGGAAGAGCTTGGAGAAGCAATGCTTCTTGCTAGAGAATGGCTTAAAGAGCAAGAATATTTTGGAAGTAAAAAATCAGCTGCTCAGTTTTGTTCTGAGTTAGAAGAGCAAATAGAGGAAGGTTGGACTGGTTTTCATCAAACTAATAACTTACTGTTAACTATTGCTAAGTACGGAATAATCTTTCTACATCATCTAGGGAAAGATTTGGAGCGATTTATGCTGGAGAAAGCAATTTCCTTACCAGGTTACAGGCAATATTGCAGGCACCAGCATGAAATTGAAAAGCGGGTAAAGCAATGGGCTAAATCTGCTCAAAAGTATCCCTACACTCCTTTTCCTAGTTCTCCCTTGCGTCAAAATTCTTATCAAGACCACTTCTTTGGAGCAGAGGAAGAAAATAATAAAGTAGTACAATTACATCCCTCTAAAGAACGTCATGCTCAAACTATGGAGCGTATTCGGGCTGTTATTGCAATGCTTAAAGGTGAAGGGACATTTCCTGACACAGTTTACAAACGTACCCAAGCCATTATTAAGAAATCTAAAGCCGCTTTTGGAGTAGGAGTTAGTCAAACAACACTGCATAAAAAAGAATATTTGCCCTTATGGCATCCGGCTCATGAAAAAGAAGAAGGTGTAAACGCTTATTCTACCGTTGAAAAATACCCGATTTTACCCGACCCTTGGGAGGGGATAGAAGAGCAGCTAAAGCCTTTGCAGCAACAAGCTTTTCTGGATTTACACGTTACCCCCCTCTATGAAGGTTTTTGTTTGCCACCGGCAGAGCCGTTTGGTGGGGGAGGTGAAAGTGTAGAACTTGAGGAAGGGCAGCCGCAGGATGCCAGTGAAAATGGTGTAGCCGATACGCTAGGCGAAGTTATTCCAAGTTTTTATGATGGGCAAAAGTCACAGGCTGTAAGCGATTCAGTTGAAATTAATTTAGAAAGTCAAAACCCTGAAATAATTTTTATTAATGGGATAATTCCTGAAATTTCTTCAATACGAGAAATAATTAATTCCAAATCAACTCAATCCTTAATTGACCAAATCCAGTTAGAATCTGAGTTTGAGCAATTTAATCATAATCAAAATTTATCAATCACCGGCGGCGGCGTTTTGCCAAAATTTGATAAATTAAACTTATCAATCACCGAAACGGTAAGTTCCCCCAATAATTCAAAACCTTTTGCTCCATCCGAATCAGCTTCTGAAACCATTCCAGAAGCCAGTGCTAGATTTGGAAACGAAAACTATCCACATGATTCAGTAGCACCTGTTAGCACTTCTGAGACTTCCGAAGTTGTGGAACATTTTTTCAATCCACCAGAACCTTCCACAACTGCGGAACATTTTGCTGACAACCTGAATTTATCAAATGAGGGTCTTACCCCTCTTGACTACAGGAATGCTATCCATTTTGAATTCAAAGCCCAGAAAAAAGCCAGGGAATACCTTCAGGAGTTTTGCAGCCGCTATTCTAATCCCAGCTTGATGCCTCGCCAGCGCCAGGATTATGAGAGCTTCATCAAATACAACCTGATGCTCAAATCCTGCCATATTCCAGCGAAACAGAAAGCTCAGGATTGGCTGACAGCTAACAAGGAGATAGTAACTAATGCAAGGGAATTAGGATTGTGGGATTATTCGCAGAATCTGCCTGTTCCTGACTTTTAAGAAAAATAACTCAATTGATACTTTGAAATTTGATAATACCTTTAGAGGTAGTTCACACCCCTTGATTATGTCAAAATAAAAATAGGGGTAACTATTAATGTATCAATATGGCTAGAAAAAACTCACTACGTGAAGTAAAAAAACTATCCTCACCTAAAACTCAAGATGTTTTTGCCTACTCCGATTACTGGGAAGCCTGGGAATCACATGGTGATGATGAAAATGACTCTGCGAACTGGTCATTTTTAGCAGACGGTTCCTTTGAGGAATGTTTGAGAGGAATACAATCCCTCATCACGATTCAACTGGAATACGAAATAAGAGAAGAGAAAAATCTACCTTTGAGAGAGAATCCGGAGTGGTTTTTGGATGAATTAACAAAAAGACATCAATCGCAAGTTGAAATTGTTAAAAGGGAGTGCTTCCAAAAAGGTGAATACATCGCTCCTGGTTGGTCAATTCGCTCTATGAGAAATCGTCACGAATGCGAATGGATTGCCAAAAATGGCAATCCAGGTTTCTAGTTCAATCAAATATATTAGGTGGGGCAAATACCTTGAATTATTAGCCCCAATATACTTTATATAAAGCACCCAAAGGAGGCTTTTGGATTTCTTTCTTAAAACTCAAAGATTTATTATCCAAAAAAACACTTCCTAATTCGGTTCTTCGACCATCTAAAAAGCTACCTCTGTCTTCATATTCATACAGTTTCGCCTGCATATTACATTTTTTTGGATTAGGTGGGGCAAAGTCAATTTTCAGTAAATCAGTTGGATGTAAAACCCAAGTAGCACCGAAAGTATTATCTCCTTCATAAAGCTTACTGCATGAATAGTTTAGTGTGAATTCTTTCTTTTCTCCTTCTTTCAAGGGTTCCTCAAAAATAACACTGACATAATTATTTCTACAATTAGAGTTCCAATTCTTTGCAATTTGAAAAAAATCATCTTGACTACTAACTGTTACTGGCTCACCATCACACTCATAAAAATCCAGCTTTTCTATAATTTTGAGATTGTCTCGTAAGCACTCTATTACATAACTTTTACTCCACTCCAAATAGTTGCTTTCGTAATATTTAGCAGTAGAATAAACTTCTAAACACTTGAATTCATAACCCTGTCCCAATAACTCAGAATCATTATCATTGTCTTCAATCAAGGGATAATCCTGGGAATGAAAAATTGATTCCAATTCTTCCCGATTACACCCTATGGCTTTGCTTATAAGAGATAAAGTTGCGATTTTTGGCTTTATTCCGTCTGACTCATATCTGGAGAAGGAGGATTGGTAGTTCTTAGTCTTTTTCTTTAATTTCTCCTTGTAATCTTCATCTTCAGTATTACCCTCAAACCCCTCAAGCTTTATCTCCGCCATCTTCTTGGCGATACTATAACGGGTCTGACCATACTTTTTAATCAGTCTCTCTAGAGGTATTTCTGACATATTTGCTCCCTAATTGCAGCAGACAATGTACGTAGTTCATACAAAACGACTACTTCCCAACTTCGATTCAAAAGTTTCTTTGGCTACATTCTTCTCAATCAGCCATTTTATTACCAAAAAGCAACTATTTGGTATAAAAATGATTATTTTAGTTGTAAAAAATCAACCAAGAAGATTTTCCAAAACAACCTTGTAATCACATAAAAAGCTGTGATAGTAGTAACTTTAGGTTGAATGATTTAACTGAAGCCCAGCACTAATAGGGAGTGATTAATATGACAACAAAAACCAGTTGAAGATTTCGGAAATTTTGGGACTTTTATTTGAAGTTGTAAAAAACATCATGGTGACAAAAACAATCTTCGGGACACTGCAAACTAGAAAATTGCCTCTCAAGGAAAGAGGTCTGCAAAAAAAACATCACTTATTTATCTTTATCTCAAGCACCACTTTAGCCCTGACTGGTTTCCACTCAAAAGCTAGCGCCCAAGGCGGACTCTTTGGAGGCGCTGAGAGTGCTATGAATTGCGTAATTACAAATGCTGCGGGCGGTAGCGGTATCACCAACGCACTTATTACCAAACTACCCGGAATTATCTTTTCAGTTATTACTGTGATAATTTTTGCATACATCCTAGTGAGTCTAATCAAAATATTTCAGGCAGTTCAAAGAGGAGAAGAAGCAACTACTCTTATAGTTCCACCCCTTACTGTAATGGCTGGTGTAGCTATGATTGGAGTTGTTCAAAGCGTGTTGTTTGGCAGTAGCGGAGGTTGCTAATGCAGCCAAAATTTAAGCCAGTTAGCAGGAGTCTTGGGAAAAGTCTTAGCTTTGGCTCCTTCTCCGGCAGACAAGCCATAATTCTTGGTTCTGCATTTTCTCTTTCGTTCTTTCTTACAAGCCTTCTCGGTTTCTCTACCAGTACAAGTATTGCCGTAGCTGCCTGGGCGGGACTTACCTGTGGTTTTCTATCAGGTACAAAACCATACAAGTACTGGTCAAATATCTACCCTCTCGTCCCCTTCTGGGTCAAGGGACAAGCCAGATATATCTCACCTGTAAAAAAAGACCGTCTGAAATCAAAGAAGGTCAAAGTGGCAAGACGAGATAAAGCTAAATTTCTACATCCACTGGAAGACTCGCTGGAACTGATAACAGTTTGCCGTATAGAACTGGGAGACTTCACTATAAGCGGCTTTATTCTGGGAGGAGATAAGGATACTACACTTTCAAAACTGACCATCAAATTCGGTTTTTACTGCCACGGTCTTAATCCGGTGCAGGCTAGTGCAGAAGAGTTTGCTGTAATTAGCAGAAATTTGGAAGAAGGGTTTAAAAACATCTTTGATTCCACCTTCACCATTTGCTGGTCTAGCTTCTGCACTTACAGTGATACAAAGAAGAATTTGCAAGGCAGAATTGCAAACCAAGTCAGCCTTGAAAGTGAGTATTTAGATAATGCCAATCTTGCCAGAATTCAGGAACTAGCTGGAGAAAAGAAGCGAAAACAAGTCAACTTGAATGTTTACACCACTTTCACCCCACACATACAGGAGGAGAAGAAAAAGGACTTCACAGAGCGAATTTTTGAACATTTGGGACTTTTCTGGCTCAAAAGAATTGAAAATAAAGGAAGGGAGATAAACGAGAAACGATTAATAGGTGTACTAAAACAGGCTGCTAAAGCTGCAAAACGGCACCTGCAAATTCTGGAAGAGATGGGACTCAAACCCACTCCTATGTCACAAGATGAATTATGGGACAATTTATGTTCTAAATTTGGGACTAATCGCATACCTCTGCCCCATATACTGATTCTGGATGATAAGGGGCTGAGAGAGGAATTTAGAAAGGAAGACAGATATACCAAAAACCTTGCCTCAATCATAGGAGACGAAATTCACGCTACTTCTAAGCTTTTAAAGAACGGTACCCCCTTTGCCGATCGCCGCTTTGTTTATCTTGCGGCTAAAAAGAAGTATGTAGCCGTATTGGTACTGGAGGAGAAACCCGCAGGCTTTGTAGGAGATAAGGGACAGATTCAAAATTTGTGGAGCATCTTTTCCAGAGAAGCAGTTTATGATACAGAGCTAATAACCGAAATAAATCTTGCTGACTCAAACCTGGTTCGCCTTGCTCAACAACTGTTGACTAAGAACTCCCTCTCTAAAGACTTTCAAGCCAGAGAAAAAGGAACTGTGGAAGTTGCAGCCCAGGTAAATACTGAAGATTCCCTTGATGCTCAGAAGCGGCTTTTCACAGGGGATGTACCGCTAAATACTTCTGTAGTAGTTCTTCTATACCGAAATACTCCAGAGGAATTAGACGAGGCTTGTAGCTATATCTGCGGATTAATTGGTCAGCCTGCCAAACTTGAACGGGAAGAGCAATACGCTTGGTTTCTGTGGTTGCAGACTTTGGGAATTCGCCGGGAGCCACTTTTATCCACTCCCTATTACAGACGGCTGATGTTCTTTGCCAGTGAAGTAAGCGGAGTATGTAATTTAACTCAGGTTTCAAGGGCTGATAACCGTGGCTTTGAACTAATTGCTCACCAAAGTAATTCCCCAGTCTTCATCAATTTTGAAAAACCAAAAAATATGCTGGTTTTGGGTACCACAGGCAGCGGTAAATCCCTTCTGGTAGCTTCCATGATTGCTGAATGTTTAGCTGAAGGAATGTCTTTTCTGATAATTGACTTACCTAATGATGACGGAATTGGTAGTTTTGGGGATTTAACCACCTTTTTTAATGGTTCCTACTTTGATATTTCCCGTGAAAGTAATAACCTGCTTCAGCCTCCGGATTTAAGTTCTATCAGAAACGAAGAAGAAAAAGCCCGCAGAAAACAAGCTTACCGAAACGATGTAATTTTGATTATCACTCAACTCGTTTTAAGTTCTCACTCCTTGGAAGGTTTTTTAGTACAAACCATTGAGTCATTAATACCTCTTGGCATAAAAGCCTTCTATAAAGATTCAGCAATTCAAGCCCGGTTTGAAGCTGCAAGCATTGCTGGACTGGGTTCGGAGGCTTGGAGCGATAGCCCCACATTAGTGGATTTGCTTGAGTTCTTTTCCACCAAATACATTACTTTGGGATATGAGGACGAATTTGTTGATAAAGCTCTTAACCACATCCGTCTGCGGCTGCAATACTGGCTGGCTAGTTCTATTGGAAGGGCTATTGGTTTTCCTTCCACATTCAATACCGATGCGAAACTGATTACCTTTGCCCTCACTAACATACAATCCGAAAAAGAAGCCGAGATTTTGGGACTGAGTGCTTACATGGCAGCTTCCAGACAATCTTTAAGTTCTCAAAACTCCGCCTTCTTTATGGATGAGGCTTCAGTTTTATTAAAATTTGTATCCCTTTCCCGTCTGGTAGGACGCAAATGTGCTACTGCCAGAAAACAAGGCTCCCGCGTGATTTTAGCCGGACAGGATGCGGATTCAATTGCTGAGAGCGAGGCAGGAGAGCAGATACTACAAAATATGCCATTGCGACTTATTGGGCGGATTGTTCCAGGAGCAAGTCAAAGCTATGTAGATACTTTGGGAATTCCAAAAAGTATCATCACTGAGAACGAAAGTTTTGAACCCAATGTCAGAGAATCTTACACGAGATGGCTTCTGGACTACCAAAACACCTACATTCATTGTAGATATTACCCCTCTTACCCAATGTTAGCTCTAACTGCTAATAGCCGGGAAGAGCAAGCAATACGCAACCAGTTCAAAGCCCGATACAAAGATAAATTTGATTGGTTAACCCAGTATTACCGCTACTACAAAAGCTCTTTGAAAAACGGACGTAATATCTGAAGTCAAAATAATTTGGGTAAGAACTTTCCAGGACTTTCATCTTTGTTAATTGTTTGAACTGTGAAACTGTCGCCTCTGAAGCGTCAACGAACTAAGTCGTTTTTATTAATTTAATTGGTTTTAGATACATGAAAGATTATTTACAGGAATTAAGTAGTACATCTACTGAAATAGATTCTTTATTTCCAAACAATGAATCCCAACTTATTCAACCAGCTTCAGCATCATTACCCCCATCTCAATTGGGAGTATTTGAAGTTGGAGCTGAAGGTGAAGTAGAAATTGACTTTTTATTCGACGGTGGCGCGTATCTTGGTGAAGTAGGCATCTTTAGCTTAGAAGGTTTGTCTATAGATTCACAGGACTTTGCTACCGAAGCTGCAAATAGAGCATTAAAGAACTCCCAAGAATCAGGTTATATTGCAATCTCGGATTTGACTGATTCGGCAATGATTTCAGGCAGTACACCCTATGATAAAAATCACAATATTGGGAAATACAAAACTGAGCATAGTTTTTTGATGACCGCTGGAACACAGTTTGGCATTGTATTTGCAGCCAATGGTAGTATTCAGGATGCAATTACTAATCCTAATAGTGGTCAGCTAATATTTTCGCTTCCACAAGCCAATACCAATCAATCTATACAGTTTGCTCAAGTACCTGGTGTTGATTCCACAGGACTTGCTTTTACTAATAGCGATACTTTTGCCTTTGAAGATATTGCAGGGATTGCTTCAGATAACGATTTCAATGACGCTATTATCCAAATCAAGGGTGCCACAGGAAGCGCTACACAGCTTGATGAAGTAATTAATCCTAAAAGAGATTGGCGTGATTTTGAATCTGGAAGGCAGGTATTAGAGTTAGTTGGCAGACAGAAGGAAGATGAAGCTCCAATAGTTGTAAATCCCCCAGTAATCACAGAGCCACCAGATAAAAAGCCGCCAATAAGTATTGAACCACCACCAAGTGAAGGTGGTGGGGGAAATGACCCTGGAGATGGGGAAACAGGCGGAAGCAATCCCGGTGGGAATGAAGAAGAACCAGTACCGCTACCACCAATTATTATTGAAGATAAGGCAGGAGATACATTGTTAGAAGCTCGCCCCACTGCTATATCATCTAGTGGTAAGCTTTATCAAGATAGTGTAAGTATTAACGATAACGATTACTATAATTTCGTTTTAGGTGCAAAGACCAAACTTGATATTTCTGCTGATGGAATAGGGCAAGATATAGATTTAGAACTACTGGATAATGAAGGAAATGTAATCGCATCTTCTAAGAATAAAGGCAATGAAAAAGAAATAATTGAAAGAGAAGTTGAAGGTGGCAGGTACAATATTCTCATTACCTCTCCTAGCTCTGAAGTCGTAGCATACGACCTCGATATTACCGCCACTTCTTACGATGGTGTTAAAATAATGGGTTCTGAAAAATTTGTTTATCCATTAACTCAACAATCTTTGCCTCTTACTGGTGCTGATGAATTTGCAAGACGCAGTGATAAGTTTAAAGACAATCCTTTATACCCAGATATTGACGGTGAAGGATATTCAGTCGTTGTAATCGATAGCGGAATTAACGCTGACCATCCTGCTTTTGGAGATAGAATTATACATTCAGAAAGCTTCATAAGCGGCAATAAAAATAAAGATCCTGATGATAAAAGCGGGCATGGTACAAACATTGCAAGTATCATAGCCTCTGAAGATGAAAAACACCCTGGAGTTGCACCAAAAGTGAATATAATCTCTTTAAAAATTTATGATGAAGGTGGAGGTAAGCTTAAAGATACAGAAGAAGCATTAAGATGGGTAAAAGAAAATGCAGAGAAACACAATATTGTTGCAGTTAATTTATCTTATGGAATTAATCTAAATACTAATAAGCCTTTTTATAACCTTAACGATAGCGATGGTCTTAGTCATCACATCGAAGAATTAATAGAAAAAGACATTATTGTTGTTGCCGCTGCGGGTAATAGCTATAAGAAATATGAAGAGCAAGGTGTACAATATCCCGCAGCAGATATTAATACAATAGCTGTGGGCGCTGTCTATGATGCTGATGTAGGTTGGGAAGTAATACCTGATTTATCTGATTTGTTTAAACATACAGCTATAGATTACAAAACTAAAGCAGATAAGTTAACTGCCTTCTCCCAACGCTCCGGAGACTTACCAATGGTCTTTGCTCCTGGCAGTAAAATTACAGGTGCCGGTTTAAATAATCAGCCATTTACCTACTATTCAACAGAACGAGGAACTAGCCAAGCAGCCCCGCACGTTACAGGTATGGCAGTACTTGCTCAACAATTAGCAGAAAGAGAATTAGGTCGCAGACTTACTCCAAAAGAGTTTCGGGAGCTTTTAATATCAACTAGCGATGATATTACGGACGAAGAAACAGATGATGATAATGTCAAAAACACCGGCTTGACTTATAAACGTGTTAATATGACCAATCTTGCTGAGGCTATTTCTAATAAAGAATTAGTAGAAGTAGAAATAATTGAAACTTCTAATGAATTGAACACCTCAGAAGAAATTTATTCTAAAATCACTATTGATGACAATACGAGAAAAACTACGCCTGTTGAAAACAAAAGTAGCATTACCCCTTCTGACTGGTTAGCTATTAAAGGAGCAGAAAACGAGGAAGTACCAATAAAAATTGAGTTATTTGTAAATAACGAATCGCAGGAACAAATCGATATAAACCCTAACGCTGGAGTGAAGGAACTGAAGCTGCTTTACAATACACGCACAGGAAACATCTGGGATGAATATAATGATAAAAATCATTTTAAAGATGAGGAATTAAGACGCACTGGTGATGAGGAGAATAGTGCAACTGTTAGATTCAAAATTGGTGATTTAACTACTGAATCTATATCTAATGAAAGTAAAGTGATTGCTAATATTTCTAGGGTAAAAGGCGATTTAGACTCTGCCTTTAATGATATTACTCTTTTCGGCTCTTCTGATTTTTATCCTTTAATATCAATTAATAATTCAGAAGAAATAAAACTCGAAACAATTAAAAATGAAAATGAAATTACTCCTGACTGGAATGTAATTGAAAAGGTAGATGATGAAGCAGAAGAAATCCCAATAATTATCAAAATATTTGATGATGATAAAGGTGAGTGGTTAACAGATGGTGACAGTGAAGAATTAAATATCAATCCAAATTCAAATATGAGCAATCTGAATATTATATACAACAGAAATACAGGTGAGATAAAGGATAAGATAACAGGTCAAGTTTATGGTAAAGGAGGTGAAGAAATAAAACTTATAGGCTCAGATAATGGAAACCAAGGAGAAGTATGGTTTACTATTACTTAAATTGGAAATAGTTTAGCCTGATATAAAACTTCTGTACTTAGCTATCAAAACAGAAGTTTTATAAATTATAAACTATCAAAATAAGCCCAGATTTTTAAAAGCATTTCTTCATATCTTCTATTTCGGAATCAGTATTTACTTTGCTCAATAAAACACCATTTTCTAAAGTGGTTACGTCAGTTTTAGGTACATTTAAAGGATTAAAATGTCCTGGTTCTGGTAGAATTGGGTTTATAATCACAAAATGATATTGTTTGCCATTACATTTCCTTGCAGGACTTACTAGGTAATTATTCAAAGCTTTAACAGAAAATATAAGAGTCAATAGCAAAATTGGTATAGTAAAAACTGTATATATTTTCTGGAATTTGATTTTTTTAATAAACGAAAGTAAAACAGGAACAATTAAAATAAGTATACTCAAAATATTAATTGCTAAAACTGTACTTCCTGAATTGAGGAGATGATTAAAGACGAAAATGTAAAATTCTCCGTAAATACTGTTAATAATTAGTATTAGATTAAGTACTAAAATCGATAGGGGTAAAATTTTGTCAATATGTTTCATACGCCAATAGTTTAATTAAAAAAAAAGCTTTTGTAAAGGCGTATAAGAGAAAAGTTATTAGTTAATCAATGTTGAAAATAGAGTTCCCATTTTTGCATTAATCATCACTTAATAGATATATAAACTCATATTGAAAGATAACAACTAAATCACGCTTTTTAGTTACTAAAGTTCAAAAGGTATGGTGTTATTTTCATTAAACTCTAGGACTTATTAACCTTTATCCAGTTGGCTAATTATATAAGCTTGCAATCTATTAAATTCCTCTTGACTCAATTCCCTGTCTTCATATTCAGGGGTAGTGGAAAGCTCAAAAGGAATTTTTTTCTTCATAACAATTTGTTTAATATACATTAGAATCGCTTGAGAAGTTGTTAAACCTAATTTTTATAATACTTTTTCAAGCTCAAATTTAGTCTGCTCATCAACTCTAACCTGCACCAGATTTGATTTTTTTATTTGTTTAGTCTGAGTAGTTAAAGACATATAGAAATAATTAATTATTCAATTTTAGATTTGTTTTAAAGCAAAAAACAGTCCTTCTTCGATATAAACCAAGAAAGACTTTGTTAAAAATATAGGTATAGAAACTAGTTGTTTGCAGCGTAGGCTGCTCCTATACCTATTGCAGCGAATACTAAAAGTAGTCCGTTAATTCCCCCTATCGCAATTACTGAAGCTGACAACTCAATAATCGGAGGTACAAGGACTACTATCGCTATTCCAACTAAAACTAAAGTAAAAAAGCTTGCAATACTCATTTCTTTTATCCTGAAATCTAGTTTCAGTCCGAAAGAATGGTATTGAAGTATTAGGTTGTCAAGTAAAAACTAATTAGTTATTAATACTTTTGATTAAAATCAGCTTTTATAAATTGATAAGCAGCTTATTATACATCAAAAAAATATCATACGGATTATCTTTGACAATCATTCACATAGTTCACATACTTTGTATGTATGTCAGTTATAGAAGTTAGCAGTCACAATTTATTAAGGTCTTTTAAGCAATTTATGACCACCGTTATTGAAGGTGGATTAGTTCGCTTCACTTATAAAGGAAAGACTTTCAAGATAGTAGAAGAAAAGCCAATGACACAAGGGCAGAAGTTGGCTCAAATGATTGAAGAGATAACCAAGGATAAGCCGGTAAATGATGAGGTAATGGAAGAAGAAGATATAAAAAAACTAATGAAAGGCTATCGTTATGAGTAAAAGCCTGTTTTTAGATGCCAATGTTTTGTACAACATCATTCAAAACAGACCCAATGCTAAAGAATTAAAACGGGTTGTAGCAGAATATGAATTTATATTTGTAAGTGCAATCAGTGAATTATTCGCTTACAATTATTGCTTTTATACTGAAATTAATACGGGTAAAAAGTTTACTAATGATTTGGAAAAATTGCTTTCCATTTGCCATATCATTCAAACTAGCTCTCAGGTTACAAAAAACGCTAAATCTATACTGAAAGGTAAAGACTTTGAAGATGCAGTACAGGTGGCAACAGCCATTCACAATAAATGCGATTGCATCTTAACCAGTGATAAAGAAATGTATGAGAACTACAGCAACTTAATTGAAATTATTTTTGTTCCAAAAAGCTAATGCTTGCTTGCTAGAAAATTCTTGGTTGATTTTTTACAACCACAATAAATCTCAAAAACAACCTTGCACTCATAAAAAGAAGAGTGATAGTAATACTTTTAGGTTGAATGATTAACTGAAGCCTCTAATTCAAGGGGCTTATTTCTAACATCATAACTCACCAAAAATTAATATTTATCTGACTTTACTGGTAAGAAAAATGAACAAGTTACTCATCCGCTCTTTGGCTGGTACAACACTTGTCCTTACAACATTACTATCACCTGCTGATGCTGAAACTGTTGATAGTAGCGACCCCATACTGCCAACTCAGGAAGCAATTTTAGAGCCGATTCAAAGGCAGTATTCCAACCTCAAAAACATATTTAACAGTTTAGGTCGGGATTTTAACCGGGGAGTTCAATCATTATCAGGCGAAATTGAAGCTCAAATCAATAATACAGTGCAAAATGCAGTCCAGGATTTAGGCTTACCCGATATGCTAGCCACTGGTAGAAAGATTGAAGAAACTATTGCCAATTCAAAGGCAGATATATTGCAACTTGACCCAAGGATAAAAGGTAAGAATGCCAAGGTTCAATGGAATCAGAAATTTACCTTAGACCAGTCTGAAACTGTATTAGGTGAAGTTGGTCAAAAAACAGCTAGGCAAGAAAAAGAAAATGCTCGAAAAGCTTTGGAAATTTCAGCAACAAGCGCTGATGCTGCCCAGAACGATTTGGTCACTCAAGACATCATGAAAAAAATCGCTCTGCAAAATGCCCAAACTACCAGAGTTCTTAAATCAGTGCAGTCATCAATTCAGCAACAAAATGAAATTGGTGCAACTACCAATGTAAATCTGACTGATATTTCTAAAAACCTAACTAACCAACAGCGAAAAGAGCAAAGAGAGAGACAAGGAGCGATTAATGCAATTTACAGAAGTGCCGCTTTCAGCAATGGCTACTGGAGCAGTAAAAGCAAGCAGTACTCTGCTGGTGATTAATGAAAGAACTTTCATGCCCGGAGCAGCCGAAGTCGCCGAACATTCGCACTGGGCAGGTGAGCTAGTTTCCTTGTTTTTTAAAGATGGATGGGCAGAAATTGCTAATGGTCAAAGTCACATTTTTGAAGCAACTGTAAAAGTGTCTCTTTTCCTTGCCACCATACTTGTTGCTTTCTGGGCAATTCCTTGGGTAAATACCATTGTTAACGAAGGCTACTCAACCAAAACAATTGATGAGTTGTTTTATCCACTACTAATCATCTTTATGCTGGCGCTAAATAACGGAGCTTTGTTATCTTCTACTTGTGTAGTTTTTTACAATACTGCTAATTATATCGACAGTAAAATTCTTGCCGAAACAGTTAATGGAATACGTATTGGGGAGGCTATTCAAAAGGTAAACTTAGACCAGGCTCACTACGAAATACTCACTCAAAAAATTGAGCAATGTCAGCAACTCTCTATGAATGAAAAAAATCAAAATGGAGTAGATTTAAGAACTGACTGCATTAATAGTGCTTTTAAAGAAGTAACTGAAACATACGCCAATTCTGCGAAAAATGCAAACCAAGGAGAAGGAGAAACAGTTGACAACTGGTTTGATGCTCAAAAAGTAACGGAATTTTTCAACAAAGCTGTCGCAAGTTTAGGTAAAGGTCTACTTGACTCGGTTAATTACCATATCTTACTTGTGGTCAGAATGATACTTATGGGCTTTCAGATGGCATTTGTTTTTTTGATAGAAATAGCAGCAATTGTGAATGTCTATATTTCTCCTATTTTTTTGGCATTATCCCTTTTACCTGGTCAGGCTAAACTAATTAATGCCTGGTTTGCGGGTTGGGTAGCTCTCGGACTGATGAAAGTCTCCTATACCATCACTGTTGGTATAGCCGCTACAGCCGCAGCCAAAAATTTCGATTCAAATGTACTTTGGCTACCAATTTTACAAGCTATATTTTCTCCAATTCTGGCAGGGGCAATCGCCGCAGGAGGTGGTCTAGCTTTATTCAATAGCTTAACCAGTATCGGTGCTGGAGGTATACGACTTTTGATGAAAGGAAAGGCATAGTCTAGCGGAGAGTAAGTCTAATGAGCTTTTTAGAACCGAAAGAAAGAAGTCTGCTACCTACTTTTGTTGTTGGGACAAGTATTGTGCAGCTAATCCTGTTTCTCCTAGTCATCATCACTTTTGGCAAGATTAATGATATATCCAGGGCTAAAATCCCAACTTTAGTTGAATTAAACGATGGAACAACTGCAAGAATTGCACCTTCCAAAGAACGCTCCTCAAAAGCCATCAGTGTATTTACAGGTAAAACTATGTATCTGCTGATGTCCTGGAACTCAATTTTACAGCCCTCTCAAGATAACCCAGCAGCCCAAAAACAAGATAAAGGAGTTGAAGTTGGAGGAGCTAAAGTCCCTACCGCTACATGGAAAGCTAGCTTTGCTTTGTCCGAAGACTTCAGACCAACATTTTTGAAAGAGTTAGCAAACCTTGTCCCAAAAGAAGTATTTGATAGTACAACCCAGACAATACTACAAATTCGCCACCTCGGAGAACCAGAAAAAATAAGGGAGGACAAATGGAGGCAGGATATGGTGGCTAATTTAATTATCCTTACAGAAAGCGGGAAGCAGACAAGTAAAGCAATTTCTTTCAATAAAACTATCTTTATTCGCAGGATTGAAACCCCTATCTTGCCTGAAAGAGCAACGGAACTGCAAAAAACGGTTTACAAAGCCCGCAAAGATGGTTTGGAAATTTACAGAATTCAGGATTTAGCACAATGAATGAATTGAAGAATTACGCACCTTTTCCGGAAGAACTTGATAACTCTACTGAAGCTACACCAGAATCTACTAGCGAATCGGAACAGGAACAACAAGAGCCTATATCTCAGCCGAATACAGCTACAACAGATAACTTTGAAGAAGAAACCATAGCTCAAAAAGCCGGAGTCATGACGGATAATAATGAAAAACAACTGGAAGAGGAAGAACCTATTGAACCTGCCGATGTAGCTACAACAGGTGATTGTTGGGATAGGGTAGGGCTAAAAACTGTTGGCACAGGAGGGCTGTTATTACTGGTAGTAGCAATTTTTTTTGTAACAGGACATAGTTTGACCACACTTTTTGATAACAACGAGAGAGTAGCAAGACAGGACTCCTCAGAAGCGAAGGAAGTTAAGCCAGAGGAAGAAGATATTGGAGCATTAAAAACCAGTAGTGCAATAGGCTCCCAGAAGGCTCAATTACAAAAAATTAACTCCGCTCTGGCACGACAAGCTTCCAGGCAGCAACCCAAACCTACTGCCAACCCTAGCCCTAAAGCAACTCGAACTCCTGAAATCAAAATTACTCCTTCAAAACCAAAGCCTGCACCTCCTACTGTAAGAGTTGCTTCTGCACCACCACCTCCTATTCCTAAACCCGCTCCTGTTGTTACCAGAAAACGAAATTTACCTCCCCAGCCAAAACCTATCCCTGTTGTTGCTAGAAGACCAGTTTTACCCCCTCCAAAACCTGTTCCTGTGGTAGCTAGAAGACCACCAGTACTACCCACACAGCCTAAGCCAGTCGTAACCCCAAAAATAGCCAAAACACCACCACCTGCGCCAATAGTCCAGTCTAAAGCTAAAGTGAAAGCGGTGAAGGAGAAACCCAAAGCCCAATTTTATTCAGTAGTTAGCCCTCCTTCTGATTCTACAAGCACTAATCCGGATGAGGCGTGGCAAGCAGCAGCCAGAGTCGGATTGTATTCAGTTGATGAAAGTAATTCAAATCAAGTATTTTCTGAAACTGAAAGTCAAAACACCGCTACTAATCCTACATATCAAGCCGGTTCTCAGGTAATTGTTGGTACCAGCGCTTTGGCTAAATTACAAACTCCTGTTACCTGGACTGGGAAAAGTAGCTATGAGCAAAGCCATCTGATTAAACTAAGTGAAGCAATAAAAAGCGCAGACGGCAATACAGTTATCCCTAAAGAATCAACAATAATTGCTCAGGTAAAATCGGTGTCTCCTGAAGGCTGGCTGGATATGTCTGCGGTATCGGTTATTTTCCCTCCCAGCAGCAATTCTGTTCAAAAACCGATTTCCTCTGGGGCTATTGTAATTCAGTCAGCAAACGGTAGCCCGCTCCGGGCTGAATACAAAACAATGCCATACTTCAAAGATGATACTTCTAAATCACTTGACAATCATAATACCCTTTCAATCAGTAATAGTACCTCCCTTTCTCCAAGCCGAACCAGTCGCCTTATTGCTTTAAGAAAGGCTTTAGATAAAAACGGGCGCAAAGCAAAGACTAAAAGGAAGAATAACCAGCTTCTTAAACAAAAAAATACCCCTCGCTTTCGTATTCTTACCTTAGATAAAGGTAGTAAAGTTCAAGTTTATGTTAACAGGAGTTTTGCTTTGTGAAACTTAAATTAATTGGATTCTCATTACTTCTAATGTTTACTGGAGAAGTTATTAAATGTAATCAAACTCTGGCTTCATCCGTAAAAGAAATATCAGTTATTCAAGCCCAAAACAGCTTAGATTTGGAAGTAAGCGAAGGGTATGGACTAACAATATCTTTTCAAAAAACCGAAGAGAAAATTACTCAAGCATGGCTTGCTGACCCTTCTCAAATAGCCTTTTCTACTAATGCTAAAAATTGCTCCAAAAATGATAGTAATTCCCCTGGCGTAAATCCCGATATTTACTCCTGTCAAGGTGGTGCTAACGTGATTTTTCTGAGACAAATACAGCCAATAAATTTTCCCAATTTGACTAGAAGCAGTGACGGTGGAACTCAACTAGTGGTGCTTACAAAAAGTCGGGAAGGGCAGAAGCAATATATCTTTAGGCTTTTACCTGTACAGGAAGCTCCTGAGTACACCAGTATTGTGTTAAATCCGTCTCAAATTGAGCAACAACCCACCTTTGGAGATTTAACCAATAAATTTCCAACGACTTCTGTCGAGTTTCTTAACAACAATCTGCCAAAATGATGAAAGTGAAATTGATGACCAAATATTCTCCTATTTCTTTACTGGCTTCCTTCCTTGTTTTAGCTCTACCATATTCGGTAATTGCCCAAACATCTCAACTTGAAATTAAAGGAATTACTAAAACCATAGAAGGAAGACAATTAACAATCCCGGACTTTACAAATACAAACTGGGACAATCTTTCTGACTACCACAAACAATTTGAGCAGCATATAACTAAGTTTCCTCAACTCAAAGATGTTCCGGTTGAAGAATTAAGATTGCCCGAATCATTTTCGCCTGGTCTGGCGATTGTAGATAACTACTGGTCGAGTGTAGAAGAAAGTAATCCGAGTATTCCCACGAATCAATACGTGTCAGGTCGTGTCACCTGCAACGGTCAAAATAAGCCGGTAGCACCGAAATCAGGACAATCCCTTTCCTACCTTGAACTTGCAGGGAGCGGCTACCACGGTAAGCGCTGGGTAAGCGGAAAGCAAATGGTTGATGGAGGTTGTGGAATATTGAAGGCGGTCAACAGCGGTAAAGAACCGGCAGGAAGGCTTGTATGGGGAACAGACGCTTTCAAAATTGTTCTCAACGAAGCGGATGAAACAACTCAAAGTGCTTCTTTCAGCGCTTTTATGCGCCTTTGTGCTAATACGCTAGTTGGCAAGACTTGCACACCTTACTTTATTCCTCTCCCCTGGTTTTCAATTCAAGGAAATAACCTTATTGCAATCGGTAAAGGTGTGATTTAAGTACAGTTTTTTAGGGAGAGATTGAATGTCCTACTATTCTGTTGCAGAAGAAAATCGTCAGAAAGCAGAAAAAGAATTTAAAAAAGAAGCTAACGAACTTGTTTCATCTTTACTTGAGAAAGTCTTAATCTCCGGTAAAGGATTCGATAATGTAGGGATAAAAGTTGACGCAGAAGATGTTTATTATTATGAGGCGAATAAGGCTACAGAACACAATTTCAGTCCAGGAATTGTGGATAAAATTAATACAGCCTTCACTACTCCACAAGACTTGAAAGGCTCGGTAAGCGTTGGAGCTAATAACGAAGTGGTCTTTTTTGCTAGCAATGGAGAGCTTCTTCTCGATGCAATCAGCTTAACTGACTCTCAAGAGAGGACTAAGCTGGAGGAAAAGTTTCTTACTTTAGATATTGAGAAAATAATATCTTCTTGGGCGACTTCGGAAAGTGTGAAAGACAAGAATAGACCAATTGATGAGCAAGAGATGGGAATATTTTACCTTATCCCCATAGGAAAAGATTTATCCCTACATTATGCAGGCAAAAGCTCAGGAATGTTTTCTGAGCAAAAGGAGTTTATGTATGTAAATCATAATGAAAAAACAATATTCACTCCTGAAGGATTTACTAAAGATGCGACTGAAGGTGAGGTTAATTATCTGAAGAATCAGCTTTATCAGGTAAAAGATATTACTCAATTAAGCCATGATGTGGTGCGCTTAAGACATTCTGTTAAAACAATGTTGTCGAGGGCAGGAGAAACAGATAAAGAAAATGTCCTGAATTACGACAGTCCAAAGTTTAAAATCAGCGAAAATAGTGAGCAATGGTTAAGTGTAACTTCTAAGGAAAGTGGAAAAGAAATTTTTAACAATTTTGGCTTTACTCAAAACGTGAATGAAAATGATAAAAAAGAACTTCAAAAAATAGAGCAGTTTATGAGTGAATGGGAACATGGCTCATTCTCTTTACCTGAAGTTGAAGTAGAAACAGAAGATATGGATTTTGATATGGGTTATTAAGCCCGTCAGATATAAAAACTAATGACCAGTAAAACCTCTACAGAAATAAGTAACGTTGAATTAATTATCCAGTTACTTGAAGATAGCGGAGCCAGCCAAACTTTAATCTCCCCTATAGGGCTGCTTTTTCTAATCAGCATCACGGGAATAATCCTGGCTTCGATTGCAGGTGGCAATACATCTAAAGGCAATAAACATAAACTTGCCCGTGCTAAATGGGCGAGAAGGCGCGAGAAAAGAAATGCTCGCAATATTGCCAGCAAGCAGATAGAAGGACGCAGACATAACGAAGTGGCTCTTTATATCAGTAGAACCAAGGTCGCAAAGCCACTTAAAGTTGATGGTAAATATCTAATCCACATTCCAAAGAGCGCACAAAGGCTGTATTTACCAGATGCTAACCGAGGAGCCTTAGTTTGTGGCGCTCCTGGTAGCGGTAAAACCTACTCCTTTATTATTCCAGCCTTGCGCTCAAGTATTGACCAAGGTTTTCCGATAATTCTTTATGATAATAAATACAACTTGCATAAATCCCAAACAGCCAAGATTGCTGGATATGCAATAGAACGAGGTTACAAGGTTTCGGTTTTAGCCCCTGGGTTTGCAGAAAGTACGATTGCTAATCCACTTGACTTATTGAAGGATGAAACCGATGCGGCGATGGCTAGGCAGTTAGCCGTGACTCTAAATAAAAACTTGAAACTAGGAGATGGGGATAAAGACAGTTTCTTCACAAATGCTGGGGATTTACTAACCCAAGCTGTGTTTCAACTGGCTAAGGCAACAAGTTATCCCGATATTTTAATGTGTTATGCAATTCTTTCCCTGGATAACTTAGCTTTAAGAATTCAAAACGCTGAATTAAATCTTTGGGTAAAATCCAGCTTTTCTCAATTTCTCTCCGTTGCCAAAAGTGAAAAAACAGCAGCTAGCATTGTTGGTAGTACTTTGGGACTTTTTACCCGTTTTCTCATTCCAGAACTACTGTCAGTATTTTGCGGTCAAACTTATTTACCTCTCAAGCTTAAAGGCAGGCAGATGGTGGTTTTTGGGATGGATGATGAGAAAAGAGATGTAATTTCACCCCTTGTTGCTTCTGTGCTGCACCTACTTGCAACTTTAAATCTAGCCAGACAAAGAACAAGTCCGCTAATTTTATCCCTCGATGAGTTACCTACAATTTATTTACCTTCCCTTGAGGATTGGCTGAATCAAAAGCGGGAGAACGGACTGGTCGGAATTTTAGGAGTTCAAAATTTATCCCAGCTAGAAAAATCCTACGGTGATAAAGGAGCTGAAACTATTTTCACAGGCTGCATGACCAAAGCTTTTTTTAACCCAGGGAGCAGCAGGGCGGCTGAAAATTACAGTAAATATTTGGGTAGAGAAGAAGTCGTTAACAAAAGGCAGAACAGAAACAGAAATGCTAAGGGTGCAATTAATACTGATGCTTCTAAAGATATTGGTCAGCGTAACCTTTTTGAAGCCTCTCAGTTTAATACCTTAAAAAAAGGAAGGGCAGTAATTATTAACCCTGGCTTCCAATCAGGTAATCTAGCTGCTCTGCCTCTGCTTGAGAGTATAAAACTGTCCCACACAACAGAAAAGCATCTGGAAAAAATAAGTGTAAGTAAGTGGCACGACTACAAGGAGCAACTTACTCAAGCTTCTAACGTTCAACAGATTACTGAAAAGGATTTACA
The DNA here is from genome assembly GCF_002368095.1 of Calothrix parasitica NIES-267. GTDB lineage: Bacteria > Cyanobacteriota > Cyanobacteriia > Cyanobacteriales > Nostocaceae > Rivularia > Rivularia parasitica. The sequence goes on from NZ_AP018229.1 coordinate 22,695, forward strand.
AGTGCGACTGGAGGAAGCCAATAATTTGCTACCTCTGAATAAACGCATAGTTGAAGTACAAGAAACATTAATGGATAACTAATAAAAATGGCAGAAATAACAGTTTCAAAACATGATGCGGAAAAGCTGAATCAGGAATACAAAAAAACAGCTAAAATCATGCTTGCTTTTATCCTTAAAGCGATAAAGGAGGAAGGCAAAAAAATAGATGATAAAAAGATAGGAATTTATTTCAAGGATGATAAAGGTAAGGTCACTGAGGAGATAGGGGATAAACTATCTTTAGCAGAAAAAATAAACCCATCTGATGCTCAGAAGCTTAAAATTGCCTTGCAAAAACCCCAGGATTTAAAAGGCGGGGTACTGATTTTTATAGACGGTGAAAAGATATTTGATGTAGAAGATGGCAAGGTTAATTCCGATAAATTGAATCTAATTTCTAAGCAGAGAGAAAAATTGAAAGTAAATGCTACAAAAACACCTCAAAATAGAACTTTAAAGGACGGAGAGGATTTGGTTCCCTATGTTCAGAAAATGATGGAGCTTAGTCGGGGAAAGGCTGAAATACTGGGGAATGACCAGTTCAGGCTGAGAACTACTAAGTTTGTTATTACTAAAAGACATGAGAAATTTGCCGTCCAGCGCAACAGTGATGGTTGGATAGTTATGAATCATCGTGGTTTTACCAGAAATGCCGAGGCACTGGACAAGGAATTGTTGCAGAATGTCAAACCCCACCTGTGGTATCTACAGGCTGAACAGGCAGCTAAGAAAACCCCGCAATCAAGAAGTTCAGCACAGGGACTAGTCAAATTCGCCGAAGAATTGTTAGAAAACACCTCTCAAAGGGACAGTAAAGGAGTTATCAACTTCACCCTTCACCCCCAATTCTATTTCAGCCAGCAAGGAGCAGACTTAAGTATAAGCAGCAAAAAAAGCAAAAAGGAAATATTCAACAACAATGGCTTTACCGAAAATGCCACCGAGAAGGATAAAGATGAACTGGAAAAAATCAAGTTTTTTGTACAAGCCTCAAAAGAGGAGCCTGAACCAGAACCCGAAAGTAAGGATTTGGAAGTGGAGAGAGAACGGTAGAACATTTACAATTCCATCTCCCATTCCTGTTCCAAATCCTTCGCCTTTTCTTGCTCATAACGTTGTGAGACTTCTATCTCAACAATAGCTATAGGTTTTACTGGTTCAAGACCTAAGCTTAAAGCTTCTTTCTTCCAAGCCTCTTTCAATTCCTGTGGCTCTATAATTTGTTTACTTTTACGGGTAATATTCCAGGCATTTTCCCGTGTCTCCCAAGCTGCATCCGCTCCCACTTCAGCTATAATTTGCTGCCTTCGCTTGGAGAATTCCACCAAATCTTGTTTTTTGTATCCCTTGATTTCAAACTGCCCGTGGTCTCTGGTTTCAACTTTATAACCAAGTTTTTGTACTTCCATAGCTAAATAATTCTGATAAATCATACCCAGGCTTTTTTTGTTCTTGTATATCTCCTCGTTCGAGAGGCTGTACCAAGATTCATTTTCAGTCTGGGTTAAGTTCATTACTAAAGCGTGTGTATGCAGGTGTGGGTCAAGTTCCCTACTCTCAATGTGGTCAAACTGCGCCACAACTAAATTACCTGTTTTTACAGTAGGACGCTCATCATCAGTCCGGATACGAGTTTGAGCGTATTGCTCCTCCATTACACACAGTGTTTCCTCAACAGCCTTGCGATGGGCAATCACCAAGTCTTCATCTCCACCCACCAGCGCTGACAGACTTACACTCTTGGGTGCAGAAAACGTGCAATCAATCGCGGCACGCTTTTTTTCTTTGCCAAGCCTGCTACTACCATCAGGAGTAAGCCCCTTGCACACATTAGCAAAAGCTTCTTTATCATCAATTTCACCTGATAAACCCAGAGCCTCTGCTCCCTTGCCGTACCAGCGAGTTTGAAAAGCATCGTAGTAACTCTGAGTAAAATAATCAATTGCCTGATGAGCGCCAGTATTTTTTGTAGTCAACATTAATTACGCAACAATACTTAATTAAATTTTTCAAAATTCTGAAAACGGGTACTTCACTACTTTTTAACACTCTCCTAAGAGAATAATTAATAGAGTTGCTTGACACAGGTAAAGTAAGCAAATATCTTTTACCTTACAGTTCTATTTTAGCTTGTTTTCAAAAGTTAATTTTTTAACAGGAGAGTGTTAAAAGTGAAAATCTTCCCACTTTTGCTGGCTGGAACTATTGGTATTTCTACATCTGCATCTACTGCACTAATACAAAAAGCGTCAGCTAATACTCAACCACAATATGAAGCTTGGATAGTTAGTGTTAATCCAACTAGAGGTAGTCGCTGCCTCCCAATTCATCCAATTTCAATTCTCGGTAAAAGTGTAGAGTGTGGGCATAGTTTTATTGCTACCGTAAAAAATACAGGAGAAGGCTGGAAAGTAGAAGAGACTTTTGGATTTTGGAATGACAACGAAAATGGCTCTCTTAAAGTTGGTAATACTTTTGACAAAACAACAACACAACAAATTCTTGATGGTCAATCACCTGCTTGGACAGGTTTTGCTGTTAGAAAAGCAAGAATCAGCCCTTCAAGATTTGAGTGGTTAAAAAAAGAAGCCTTTCGTACTCAATGTTTTGGTTATCCAACTAATTTGAGTGAACCTGCAACTAGTATTTATTTTTGTTTTTGTACTCAGTACGCTACTCGATTATGGAGTAAAATCACATCTAATTGGGAAAAATACAAGTCTATATTTCCTGAAGATTTAACTAGCGAAATTAAAGCTACTACAGCGAATAAAGGTACTGATTTTCTTGATGATGGTAAAGTATGGAAATAAATTTGCTCGATTAGATAAGCATATTCCGCATTGGATTATAATTCCCTTCTACTATGTTTAGTAGGAGGGTAATTTAATTTTTAGCCCTTAAACTGCTTTTTAAAAGTCTTCTATTTTTGCACCAAAATTGACATATATTAGTAATTTATAAAAATTAATATTGTGCTAATAACTACTTGCATAATAGAGAATTTAGGCTTTGGTGCTATGTATTTTTAATATAAACTTATGACACTCAACTTACAAGAGAAACAGTGGATTGGAAAATCAAAAATTATTGTCTTTTCTATTCTATCAATTATGGTAGTTGTCATCACTTCTGTATTTTACATATGGTGGAGCAGTAGTTATTCTACTCAATATTTAAATTGTAATAACTTTTATTTATTTTTTAACCCACAAAATAAAAATACAGATAAATTACATATACTAAACTTTAAAGTAAACGGAAATGTAACGCAAGAAATTGGAGCAATTAGATTTGAGAAAGCAGGAATGGATTATCAATCAATTTATATTACTAAAAACTTTTCTGAACTTAAAACTCTAGTCTCCCAATATAATAACTGTTTTCCTTTAGCCACATTTTATTTAGAAATTAACCCGCAAGCTGATAACGATATAGACCGTTGGTGTATTTTTCCGAAGTTAGCGGATAATAATTCTCGGAATTGTAGAACTGAGCAGCTAGTTAGATTTAACCTGCTTTGAAATCTATATTAGTAAAATTTTATTTCTATACGACAATCGTTAGACTAAAAAAATATTTATAACAAATATTAGATTTAATTTTTAGAAATTCTAGGAACGGGTATATATTTTCTTTCTTCAATCCGTATTCTCTAAAAACTATTATAAAAACTTCTCCAAAATTTTGGGCGTATTGTGCGAAAAATTCTTCTCTATTTCCTCTCAAAAAAAATAATAGAAAGCAATTAATTTTGATTGCAAATTTGTTCCAATTTGGCTTCTATTCTGTTTCCAAAATATCTCAAATTAATCCCAAATGATTCCAAAATGCACCCTTTTAGGGTCAAAAACCACTTTTAGTTGATTAATTCTCAATAAGTCAAAATAAATGATAATTACAACAGTGAAAAAATGCGGGTAAAAAGGGTTATAATGACAACCAAGTCCCAAAAGTTCCAAAATTGTTTCTCCTTTAGTCCCTTCCGGAAACAATTTGGTTTCAGTAATCATTCTGCCTAAAAAATCACAACAGATACGCAGATAAAAATTTGAATAAAAACTAATGACAGACATCACAATGGCAATTGATTGTGGTGCTTCAGGTACTCGTGTAATTTTCACTCCAAAGGATTTTAAACCGGAACTGCTTTTAATGGAAGCAGGTATTACGCGAGCTACCCGCCAAGCACTGGAAGATTATAGCCAGTCCGCTCTCGGCTCAACTAGTCCCGCTCAAAGTGGCTGGGTTGAGTATGAAGGTGAATTTCATGCTTTTGGATACGCAGCCAGAGGTTTTAAAGCCAATTTGCAACTAAAGAAGCGAAAGTTTGAATTAGCCCTACCCAAGGTACTGGCTGTAATTGGAGCGATTTCAGAAGAAAAAAACTTACCCAACGGGGCTGCTATCAAACTTGGCACCGTCTTACCCTGGAGTGAATATAGCGATCGCAAACTATTCCACCAGCTTCTCACTCAAGCCCTGACAAGTTTTCAATTCTGTGGCACCAAGAAATCTTTTACCCTTGATACTTTCCTGTGTATTCCAGAAGGGGGAGGTGTTCTCTTTCAAGGACGAGAACCCGGAAGCAGCTTCCAAAATCTAAATTTGATTGTCCTTATGATGGGCTTTCGCGATATTTCCCTACTCTTTGTAGATAAAGGTCAAATGTCTGGTGGACTGACAGAACCTTTAGGTTTTTCTCATCTCTGTAAATTCGTAGCTAAACAAACCGGCTTCCGTGACCATCAGATATTAGCCCAAAGCATCTGCAAGGCTGGTAAAAACTTAAACTCCAAAGCTCTCCTACCCCTCTTAGGTAATCTCGGTAAAGCTTACAGAGACCACAAGCTGGAAGAAATCAAGGAAGCTATTACCTGGGCTAAGGAGCAATACTTACTCAAAATTAGCGAACTGCTGGAAGTAGAAATTGAAAATGGTGTGGATGAAATTATCGTGGCTGGGGGAACAGCAAACTTCTTGAGAACTGAATTAAATACAATTCTCAAACAAACTCCGGCTAAAAATGTACTTTGGTGCGAAAATCTTGAAAAGCGCATCAGAAGCAGTTTCTCTACCCAAATCAAGGAAAACTCCCTCCAGTACCGACTGGCAGACGTTTACGGCTTGTTTTTCTACCTCTACGGACGCACAAGTAAGGTGGGAGCCAAAACTCAATGACCGATTTTCTCACCTATAAATTTCAAACCAAAATCAGAAAGGACTCAACTACTGCCACCCTGGCTACCTTTCTTAAACAAAAGGATGGTGAACTATCGGAAAGAGAAATGGTGCAATGGGCAATTCAAGCCTTCTGGTTGCCTCTGGCTATGAAAGAATCAGGTAGCTACACCCAAGAAGAAATCAATAGGTATGGACTAGCCGCTATTCAACGCTTACAGCACCAAATTACCTACCTGTGCTTGGTTTTAAACTTAGAGCTTCCTAGCTTCTCCGTACTCTCTGCTAGTAATGTAACTGAATTTGATACACCTTTACCTAGAGAGAAGTATCTAAAATCACAGGCAGTCAAAAAAACTACTACCTCTGCCCGTGAGCCAAGTGAGGAAGTTTATGCAAGTGAAGAAGATGAAATGTGTGAAGAAGACTCTTTAGATTACTCTCGAAAAATTGCCCTTTCAACAGATACCAACCCCTTTGAAAATTTAGAGTAAATCTTTAATTTACGTAAGAAGGAGTAAAAAATAATGCCTTACAAAATAGACGACCTAATTGGTTCCAGAAACCTTTCTGAGCAAGATGTAGTTAAAACTCTGGAAGCTGCCGGACTTCCTGTTGATAAAGCAGAATACAGCGATGAAGACATTACAACTAAATTTGACGTGATTCGCAGCTTCTTTGAGGAGGGAAGAGTTAAAAACTACGAGGAAGCTAAAGAATTATTTGTGGCTCAAAATCCTTCTAAACCAACCAAGAACCAAGCATCCAAAAACGGACGTAAAAGTCAGAAGAAAACACCTGCTTCCTCGCCTTCCCATCAGCAGGAGAGTAGTATAGAAAATACAGAAGAAGAACTACTCTCCGTCACCGAACTTCTAGCCCTTGCTAAAAACCGTCTAGATTTAAATCTTACTCTTGGACAAGCTTCTAAGATAATTGAAGCGGGTGGATTGCCTGATAAAGACACTTACACTCGTTTTGAAAGTGAAATGTTTATCACTATCTGCCAAAAAATCAGTGAAGATGATACTTTTGATATTGGCAGTCTTATTAAAGACACTACCAGTGGTTTGGAGAAAGGAATGATTGGGCTACTGGATGCCGTGACACAGGAGCGAGCTAAAGAAATACCCCAAGCCCTGAAACAACTTTATGTGAAAAATGCTGCTCAAGCTCTGATAGGAGAACAGGAGAATATTGAAACATTCTTTTATACGCTAAAAGATAGCATTGTGGCAGGTATTGAGGGGGAGTCCCCACTCCACTCTATTACGGAGGTGGATTGGATGCCGAAACAATTACCCAAATCACCACCTTCGCTCAATCAATTACCACCGACATCAGACAATGGAATCAATTACGAGTCAAACAGCAAATCGAACGAGCAGAAATAAATCTTAAAGCTCAAAATCAGAAAGAGGTAAAAAGACTGGTTGCAGAGAAGATTAAACAATCCCAGCAATTAGCTGATTTTACAAAGAAGTTGTTCAACAGCTATAAAAAATTCTTTTTCTGGCTAGCTGTTCATCTTTCAGGGGCTGCCCCAGCTTTATTTATGATGGCAGTGTGTGGGATTGGTGGCTGTGTCTTAGGTGCCTTCATTGGTTTGAATTTTTTACCTAATGCTGTATCTTGTGATAGTTCTGACAGCCTGTGCTACAACTGGCGCTTGAACAAAGATACTACTATTACGCCTAAAGATTGACAATTCATCACTTGTGTGTGAGCCATTTTTACGGCTCAATTGGTTGATTTTACTGCTAATTGAGTCGTCAAACCCTCACACACCTTGAAAACAATGAGTAGAAGAATTCTTTTGAATGGGCAATATGTAGTTATTCAGACCTATCCACTGGGTAGAAGAATCAATTACATCTACAACACCTTTAACTTTACCAGAGCCAGACAGCGAAAGGAACTGGAGAATCTAGCCCATGACTACGCCTGTTTCGCAATCCGAATGTATTTCTGCGGTAAGTTGTACGAAATAAAACCGGATGGCACAAGGGGAATACAGTCTCTGGAGCAGGACTGGCGAATAGAACCGTCTTACTGGGATGCCCATTGCATCCGAAGTAGCGATGATGCTGTACTTTTATGTCCTAACTGTTCGTATCCGTACTTCACAAACATGGTTATGGAATCAGCTTCCGGTTTTGAACCCTGGAGTCAACCCGTAACTTGCCTGGTTGAAGACCACGGACGGGAAATCTGGGAATGCCCAAACTGTACTCACGATTTATTCCGTGAAGATGATGAAGAGGAAGAAGACGAGGAAGATGAATTTGTCTATAAAGATTATAATTACTCCGTTCCCAAAGCCTGTGAGGGTTGTCAGAACTATCATGGTGGCTTTTATGGGAATACAAAACTAATCTGTGGCATCCATCCTAGTGGATACAGTGGCGAATCTTGCCCCGATTATGTATCCTAATTCTTTCAAATATCTCCTTGTTCACTAATAGGGAGATTTTTCTAATTTCAAAAACTTTCAAATCAATGAAAAATAATCCTAAAAAATATTTAAAGGAAATTGAAGTCTGCTCTGGGTGCTGTGATTATTACGGAGAGAGTGACAACGGGAATAAAGTGATTTGCGCCCCACATCCCTACGGTTTTAAAGATGATTTCGTCCCAATTATAACCCCATAAAACACCCCCTTTTACCCGACACTGATTGAAGTAGAAATCCCCGAATCTGATATTCCTTTTTAAAAATTTTCATTTTTATTCTCAATCAACTCATTATCAAAACTAAGAATGTCTGCAAATTTTGCTTTGTTTAATTGGTATTTAGCTATCAGAATACAATCCGTTATATCTAATTCGGTTGCAGAATAAATCCTAATCGCTTTCTCATACAATCCTTTATCCGTTTTTATATTTTCTGCTTCTAATAAACCCGCAAATACCTGTACAAATTCGCTCCTGGAATGGTTGTAGTAAAAGGTAAGCACATAACAAAGTTCTACCACTACACTTTCAACTAAACTAACTTTAATCTTACCTGTATCAAGTTCTCTAAAGATTTTGTGAGCCTGTTCTATATGCTGTCTTTTACCGTCTTGTTTTATGTGCCTAAGAACTATATTAGTATCCAGCAGATATTCCTTAATTTGAGCCATGCTTTTTAGCAATTATCTTTTTTCTTAATTCCTTCATTTGCTCTTTAGTAGGCGGCTCTTTCGGACTCGTATCGTTTTTTAAACATCCAGCCATATCACTAAGACTTCTGACAGGTTTTCTGATTTCCAGAACTTGCTTCTCCTTGTTAATTTCTAATTTCAGATACTTTCCTATAGCAAAAATATCCCGAACTTCTTTAGGTATTACAACCTGACCTTTAGTATTAACAGTTAAGGTATATGTCATGTATTAGTAATAATGAACAAGCTTTATTACTTTGTCAAAAATATATTAACTCTCCACAAACTGAATTTTATCCTGCAAGAAGTTAAATACTAAATGAGCTTGGTTGTCTTTAGCAAATAATTGTAATAACTGCATTCCAATTACACACTCTAAGCTGATTTCCTTAATAATTACAGGCACTTTATATTCGGTGGAACCTGCTTCTAAGGATAGAAATGCGGCTGCTACTCCAGCTACCTGATTACCAACTTGCCCCTCATCAGCATTCACAGTTCTGGCTTTTCCAATTAATTTTAATCCAAGCTTTTTTCTGACCTTGTGTGTACCAGGAATCGTTATAAGGCTGCCAGCGTCTGACTTCTGTATGTCTTAATCGCTTTTGACCAGAGTTGTACTTTCTATTTTTACCCATTATTCTCCTCCTAGAGAATATACTTTTAACTTGTCTTGATTACATTTGTAAGTAATCATTTACATATAGAAACTTGAATAAATAATTAATAATCGTTAAGTAGTTTTATGCCTACAGAAATTGAAGTCGATAAAATAAGGTTTTTTGAGGATGAAGAACTATTAATGAGTACAGGTTTTATTGTAGATTGGTTTATTTTGTACTATAAAAAAAATAACAGTGCCGACTCTTTTATTAAAAAAATATCTGATATATATGAAAAGTATAACGGATTGTTATTTTTCTATTTAAACCATCAATGTTATTTTATAGAACCAGACCCAGATAAATTCTTTGATTTACTCCTTGATGATTTAGAGCGGAATAAAAATAGAAATATTACTGACGAATTAAAGACAAGGATAGCAAGGAACAAAAAGAGGTTCTTTGAAGATAATCCTGATTTGGTACAGGGAATAATTTTGGATTAGCAGAGATAGTACATACAAGTAGTTTTGTGACTAATTAACTTGTTAGTAAAAAAAACAGGGCTTTCCAAAAAAACAGAAAGACCCGATTTTTCTTCTACATATTTCAGTAGAAATAAAAGTTGGTGTAAGCGCAGTTAAAAAAACTAATCCCACCAGGCGCTTAACAAGTCAGCAGTAAATGTAAACTCATCAGCAGTTTCCTCTAGTTCTGCAAACTTTTGACCCAGACTTTCTCCTACACTTTGAGGGTAGATGTTGATAGCATCGATGCTTACTCTGTAATCTCCCCTTTCAAGAGGTACGCTGTACCCGTCAAAAGTTACTGTATGAGCTTCAGATTGGGCAAGCTTCCCCAGTTCGAGCAAATGCTCTATTGTAGGAGAGTTGTTTTGAGACTCCTGTGGATTGGCAAAACCTTTTTCAACCAGTTCCTGCAATTTATCCAAACTTAATTCGCTAAATCTTCGGATACTTTTTCCAGGAGGGTTGCAAAAAGCCTGACCAATAATTTGGTCACGTTCCTGCTCGTTCCGGTTGTAATCAAATTCCAATTCTTCGATATGCATATCTAGCTCCCTCCTACCGTTCACTTGGCAGCATCAGCACGCCACCTTCCAAATACAATTTGATTTCGGAGAGTGGGAAGTCCGTGCAGTCAATGTGCTGGGTGATGACGGCATCATCCGTGTCACGCTCACACACAAGGTCTGCCGTTTTACTGGTATCAGTTTCAGTAACAGTTAACTTCCATATCTGGAAATCCTTCAGCATCGGGTCTTTGACCGCCTGTGGCTGATGGGAGGCGATGGCATCTATCAGCCAATAAGCATTAGCGGCTTCAGCCAGATACTGCACGCCATCGGTATAAACGAATCTATTTAACCAATGTTTGTAGTACTGCTCGGTGCAGGTATATTGCTCAAGATTGGTTAACAGTTCAGCTTGTGTAATCATTATGTGTATCTCACTATTGAACAGGCGAATCACCCAACCCAAATCATTGGGGCTTGGTGGTTCACCTTTTTACTTGGGAATAAACCCAGCTAACCGCACTCCATTTGATGGAGTAACTTCTCGTCTGTGCGGTTAGAATAATTCAGTTAGAAAGTCTTTAAATGGTCACGGTATTTAGTAGTTCCATTTTGTGATGTGTGGGAAACTCCACTGGTTCTGGTTGCTCGTTCAACCAATCCATCGCTTCCTCTAACTTCTTAAAGCGACAGTTAGCCAAGTCAGCAACCCTGTATCGATAGCGGCTGCTTGGGAACCTGTTTAAAGTAAATCCCTTATTCGCAAAATCTGCTTGTACTTTTTTGAAGGTTAATCTCGTGGCTAGTTGTTCTGATGTTGCTGTAGGTCTCATTTCATCTGGTAGCAATTCCATTTGCATAGCTTTACTAGTACTGCGACGAGGGGATTTCTTCCGCTTAATGTTTTTGGTAGTTGCGACATTTTTAACTACATCATTTTTTGTGGCTAGAGAAGATTCCTGAAGCGGTAAATCCCACGGGTCGGGAATAGTTTCTTGCATTTCATTTGGTTGCATAGATGCCCTTATCATTGAAGGAAGCACCCGAATGAAATCAAGCAATACAAACAACGGAAAGCCAAACAACAAAACCTCAATAGCAATATCAAGAATTTGGATTGTTAATTGCATTTTTTTTACTCCTGTGAACCTGCGGGGGTGAATTGGGAATTTATTCAAATTGGTCTTTAAAGCATCTTCTGCGCTTACAGGGAAAATCCATAACCGAATCAATCATTTCGGTCAAGTAGTTCTTAAAATAAATGTTTTAACTATCAGCAAAAATCGGAATAATAAGGCTTAGATAAATATAGTATTAACACCGCTAGCTAATACAAAATATTGTCTTAAATGCTTTAAGCAGGCACTATCATATAACTTGATTACAGCTTTTGAACTTAGATATTTGTATTTACCAGAAAAACCTTAAACAAGCTATTTTTTTATAAAGAGTGGGAGATTAATTGGACATATTAAAATTTGCGTTTTATCCTTCTAACCCTTTTAGGGGTCTAAAGAAGCAATTTTTTTTGAGGAGCAATGCACTAATTTTCAAATCATTATCTGTTTGATTTTAATTTAGTAAATGAGGAGTCAATTCAATCTGCCAAGCGGTCAGACCTGGGTAAGGTTTCTGCACCTGATTGTAATCAAATCTGTTTTCTCTTTCCTTCAGTTCAGCTTGCTGTGTCTGGAATATATTTTGAAGTTTCTGTTGTGGTGTGTGGGACAGCTAAGAACCTCGCTTGATAAAACGGTTTCTATACTTGATGAACTTGTTTTAAGTGGAATAGAAAGCGGGGAAAGGGAGAGGATTGTTGATTTAGTTGAGAGGGAGCAGCAGGCAATTTCAAAGGAAATCAAACCCTTTGATTTTAGCGATTTCAAAACCTACCCAAACAAATTTCCCCATATTCGCTTGATGGCTAAAACGGGGGGTGGTAAAACTACTGCAACCGAGTGGTTACTGGGGCTTCTTGGTGGGGAACAGTTTGTTATAACCCCAATTAAAAAGCCGGGGGAATGGATAAACTTCCCAGTCTTCGGACATCTCTTTGATTACGGGGTTATTGCAGAGAAGTTTCAACAAATTCGCTCCCTCATGTACAAACGCTACCAGGAACTGGAGGAAATTGAACCGCATCAAATCAATTTCGTGCTGGATGAATGGCGGGAGATTAATCGCAATGTCAGGGAAGCTGGCGATATTGTTAGAACCCTCTTAACTATCGCCAGGGGTGTCAGAATCCGTCTTATCGCCATCGCCCACGGAGAGGGAACCAAAATCTGGGGTTTTGAGGGAGAAAAAGATTTAGCCGAGTGTTTTACAACTATCCGCTTAGGTATTTTTGCTAAAAAATATTGCCAGCGCTTAATCAACCAACACCGGAAGAGTTCTAATGAGTATGAATATTACAAAGAAGTTTATGAAAAGTTAGAAGAGCAAGGTGAGTACTGTTGTATGGTAGATGATGAGTTAGCTGTAATCCCCTACATTACCTCTTCTTCAAGACCTTTGGTGAGTGGAAGTCAAGCTGACCCAGGAGCAATCAATTCAAACATGAACCTTGGTTTTAGCAATTTCAAAAACAGCAATAACTCTACCTCAACCACATTAACCAAAAATATTCCTTCATTCGGGACTCAAGGATTAGACCAGTACGAACAGTTAATTTTGGAATGGGGTCAAAATAATCCTGGTGTTGTTCTGACAGCAAGAAGTTTGCAAATTAACAGTCGATTATTCAAAGCACTAACTCCAGCAACAATTCGCAACATTTTTTATCAACTTGCCAATAAAAACCTTGGAGCAGTCACCGGAGTTGGTCAGAAATTGGGTTGGATTTACTATTGAAAAAATGTAGACAATTACTGTTGGCACTGTAGACACTCGTCTACTGTAGACACAACTGTTGACAGTAACTGTAGACAGATTAAGACCGTAATAAAGGTATTTGTAGGATTATAGACAACAACTGTATACAAAGTAAATTATTAACAATTTAGGGGTTTCCGCTCTGAATTACTAACTGTCAACAGTGTCAACAGTTTTGTAGTTCACAAATTAAATATTCCTATGAATTAATTCCAGAATAACTTTGTGATAACGATAATCAAAAACTAAATTTGGTCTTAATTGACACCCAACTAAAAAGCAAACATAATTTTTGTAATGGATAAGCCAAACAATAACCCAACTTTTTCCAAACATACTTCTGTTTACACAAACCAACATGGGCAGAAGATAATTGACTTTACCAAAATTAATGCCGAGCGACTTAGAAACAAACCAGAAGGTAAGCAAAACACAATCCAAAACCCTAGACCTGCCATTGTACGAAACCCATTACCCTACGCTAGAATGCATCGTTTCGGGAAGTGGAAAAAGTACACAGATAAGAGTACTTTAGCAGATACAGGTAACAGCACTCTTAGATAGCGGTTTTGACGATTTTCTGTCAATTCCCCGCTCCCTAGCCAAACAATTGAATATAACTTGTCTTAAAGAAACAGAAGTGCAGTTAGGAGACGGTTCTCAAGTTACAGTTGATGTGGGAGAGTGTCAGCTAAAATTCCCCTTTGCAGATGAAATATTAGTAGTTAATACTATTATTGATGAAGACGATGAATGCTTAATCGGTATGAGCCTAATCTCAGCAATTTGCTCCGCTTTCAAAATAGATTTTGAGAAACAAGCTATTTCATTGTTTGGACTTAATATTTAGAATAATTAGCTGTAAAATCTTCCAATGCTTTTTCCTTTCCAATTAAGCGGGTAAGCATTGATATTTTTTATCAACTGCCTCAAAAGCCAACTTGTAATTAAACATCAACTTATGCCTTGATAAAGTAAGCTTTGATTTACGTAATTTTTCAAATGCTTGTTTACCCATTTCTTTAGGCATTCCTGAACTTTCAATAACAGTTTCAGCAAGATTCAAAAAAGCTTTATCAGTCACCGCATCCTGCAACTTCTCAAACTCCTCCTCATGCCCCTTTATAGCTTTATCCCAATGCCTTACTGCCTGACCCGAATAGCTGATAATTTGTGTGCAATCCTCCCAAGGGAATTGTTTATTTTGAAGAAAATTGAAAACCTGAGCGCCTACTGCAAAAACTTTAGCATTAGGGGAGGCAACCAAGTTCATTTCATGCAATAGGAGAGGATACCAATTGTCGTATCCTTCTGTCCTGTCATCAACCTTCATTGCAGCTTTGGAAAGGTCGGTGAGGTGGTAGGTTTGATTGTCTTTGCAAAGATATTTTCGGATAGCAAAATGTAATATCATTGTATTGAAGCCATCAACGAAATTCCTGAATCCCTCTTCGACTGTTTTCTTGGCATCCGCTTCATCTTTCGCCCACTCACCCAATGAAGGCTGCATAGCAATAAAGATATAATCTGCCGGACGAACTGGAGCAATATTAGGAACGTATATTTCACCATTTTTATTTGCGAAATCTTGCATACAAATTTCAAGCTGATGGTATGCTTGTTTAAAATTGCGGGTACTCATAGCTACTTAATCGCTCTACTATTACCTAAACTTTTTCTGTGCATAGACTCCTTGTAGTCTGTTATACCAAAAAATATAAATACTAGTGGCAATAAAATATTTTCTCCGTCAGTTAAAAGGTAAATGATGCCAAACTATTAATTGCAACTATCAGGCTGCCACCAACTCTTGACTTTCCGCTTGCCGCCTTCGTTCCTTTATAACTCTTAACTGCTCCTTACACTCCTTATAAAATCTCATACCTCTACTAAGACAGCCATCCCTCCAACTAATCAAACCAGCAGCCATCGCGTACTTTACAGGTACAACACTAACTTTGTGGACTGTTCGAGCTTTCTTCAACATTTCTTTCAGTTCCCTACCCTTATAGCTATCTGCCAGAAGTTGAATATCATCCTTAGTATATTGCCTCAGAACATTACACAAGGCTTGAGCCGTAACAAAACGATTAATTAACTCACTCTTTTTACCGCTTCGCTTAAAACCCTTCAGACTACACATATTTTTCAATAGTTCTACTGTCAAAAAGTTAAGATTCTCACACTTCCACTCCACAAATCGTGTATTTAAAAATTGCTTACAAATTACAGTTGGCTTTAAGTGCTGTAACGGTATTTCTTTCCCTGTCAGTTTGGCTTTCACCAGAGCATCCAGTTCTGCTTTTCTCAATTTACTCAAGCGAATCAAACCCATTGATTTAGCCGTCTCTCTAAGCTGCTTGACTGTAAACATAATTCTTTCCAAATTCCTTATTAACTTCTCCTCCATCTGTACTCTGTACCTGTATCTGAAAAGTGTTGGAGGGATATTTCTCTAAATCAAACACAAAAATCTATCTATATAACAGAGTAGCCGTAACCACCCTAAAAATCAATCCTGAATAGATTACAAAAACTAATTAGACTCAAACCAACCAACCAACCACCAAACAACCCCAATCAAACCACAAAATAACAATCAACCACATATATAGGGGTGGGAACGACGAGCGAAGAGAAGCAGGTTAGGGCTGGAAAAGGCAAACTTTGGGAATCGTATTCCCGAAGGTAAACTTTTCACAATATCAGCCCTAACCTGCTTCTTGTAGCGTGGGAGTGGGGCGGGACTTAAAAAAGCAACTGCCAAGCTCGCTTGGCTCAAGTTGCCGTAACTTAACCTATCAGACTATGAGTTCTTTAATGACAAAGGAAAAAGCCCTGCAATGGGGCTACTCCTTTTTATGTCAATTGAGGATTAACTCACTTTTTCTTCGCCGCTTTAATCCAGCCAAGCATCTTATCAAGAATATCAAGGGCTGTTTCTACATTATTACCAAAGTTAAGGTTAGAAGGATTTGGATATTTATCAGAGGTACAGAATGAACTAAAGAAGTTAACTTCTTTGTCTTCTCTTTTAATTATTAATTCATCACTATAGCCTTCCTCCTCCTCTAAACTCATTGTAATAGTGAACCCGACTTCTCGTGCTTTGATTAATAACAGTTGTATATCATCAGCATAAGCTTGATTAGTGTAATTTTGTTTAATAAAATTAGCTTGTTCATTAGTTAAATGCTTGTAATCAGCAATAGCTTCTTCTGTTAAGTCAGTTCTGTCGATGGAATCAGGTACTATTAAGTTATTAAGTAGCTGTAAGTTTATACCATTAGTGTATATAACTATATTTATAAACCTATCGCTATTATAGGTATAGGCAAACCCCATAAAAAAATTGTCTTTATGTATCTGGATTTCGCTATTATTAATATTAAGTGTTTTTAATTGATTTAATCTGTTATACTCTTTTTCAGTTATAAATATAAAAGGTTTAGGACAGTACTCAATTCTGTGTTCAATTTCCTCTACCAATTCCCTTTCTTCTTTACTACGCTTGCAGATAGCTTCATTAGTCATATCCACAAAATTAAATTGCTTGCTATCAACACAAATCCTACTAGCATTTGTAGACTGCTTAAGAATTTTAAAGTTCTGTGTAAACATTTTTAATTGCTCGTTGGTAATTTCTGTAAAAGCAAAGCTTGTGTATTTATTTTCTGCTTCAGTGTATGCCTTAGCGGCGATATATAAATTTTTATTAGTCATAAGTAGTTAGTTAAAAATATTTTTTTTGGGTTCTTCTTTTAGCAATATTTTAAATTTTAGTTATATAAGTTACCGCTTACCTGTATTTAGCAAGCGGTTTGTAAGTTTATAATTTTATTCACTAATTACAAATAGTTCTGCGATTTTGCTATTTAATTCTCTTAATAAATTCCTTGTATTAAGTAGTTCTATATAATCATAATCGGGAGCGTAATTTTCTTTGTCGTATTTATCATATTCAATTATATTCGGTTTTAAGTGGTAGTAATTCAAAAATATTTGCCAAGTGTTATTAATCCAATTTATACTGTCACTACAATCTTTTTCCCAATCTTTCAGATTATCAATAATCTTATCTCGCTCCTGTGGGTTGCAGTGATAACAAACTACATTTATAAAATCTTTTTGATTATATTCATAATCGGCTAAATCTTCCTCGCTCGCTTCCTGTTCCCGTACTTTCATAGCTAATTTATAATTAGCGTATAGTGTAAAGTCCTCTTGTGAAGGAACAATATTTTCAGTTGACAAGTTCCTAATACTTGGGTTTACTATTAATGTTGTTTTATACATATGATGTGTAAAATTATGAACTTACCTAACCCTCATCAGGTAAGTTTTTTGTATCTAATTACTTATTTTGATTTACAAGAGTTAAAGCGTTCTCTTGGTGCGTGCTTTTTCCGTCTGTTAAACTAGGCGATTAATCTCTTAACTACCTATCTAAATAATGAGAAATATTTTATTTATTGTCAACATATTTTTTTAGGTTTTAAGCCTTTAAATAGCTATAAATATGATTTGATATGTAGAGTAAAATAAGGCTAAAATTAGGTTTAGTGTTTGTATCTTACTTATCACCGCTGCACATTGAAATAAATATTCCCATTTCCCCCCTTCCCCCTCCCTCAAAGACAACAACATATTTTAGCAATTTTTATGTCAAGAAACCCGAAGGGCATTTGTTTTTTGTGAAGCATGAACAAAAAATTTCTTGACATAAAAATAACCCTCCTTTAGAGGGTGGTGCTAAACTATATACTTGTTTTTGGGAGGGGGAAGATAATCTCTCTTAGTCACTTTTATTTTTCTCGGAGGTACGTAGGAAAAATGCAGGTAGCAGGCGAGTGTAACAAGCGAGGCGCTAGAAGCGACACGAACCCTTTGCAGGGGTGAGGGGAGGAATTATTTTTTCAAAGTAGCGTTTTTACGGGCAAGGCTTCTTTCTCCCCTCTCAATAAACCATTCTAGTAATTGGTCATTACTGGTAAAACCCAGTTGCTCTTTCAAAGCCAAAATTCTATCTTTATCAATTTGTTTAACTCTGGCTTGAAAAACTATTTTATCCCCATATTTTTTTTGATAGTTTATCTTACGCCTCCTCTCCCTCTCCTCTTCAGAAAGGGATTTTCTACCAACTTTAGCTTTGGGTTTAACTTCTGCCTTTTTGTATAGTTTAGCTTGAGAATTATCCTTCATTTTAATTTTTATTATATTGTTAGTCATATTATTATTTTTAGTTCTATTTTTGTAAAAATTGTTGATGAGTAAATGCAAACAACTTTCCACGAAACTCGTTCATAATTGCAGACTGTGAATAGAAGGGGTGGTGGGCGGGACTTAAAAAAGCAACTGCCAAGCTCGCTTGGCTCAAGTTGCCAACCTTTTTTAACCCCCGAAGGGGTGTAATTACCCCTCCTCACTGCTAACTTGATTAGTCAGATAGTCAAAAGCTTTCTGGGCTTTAGAACAAGCTGTTACGAAAAAATACGGGTCGTCTTGGATTAGCTGGCTCCAATTTTGAATGTAGGCGGTCGTATTATCGTAATCAATCTTAGTTTTGCAATGACTGGCGATATAGTTACAAGTCATTTCTGCAATTAATTCTTCTTTAGCGTAGCGGGGTGTCCCAAATGAAGCAGGTTTTGCTATTCCTTCCCGATTTAATCTTTTAGGGTGTCCTGTGGAGTGTCCCAGTTCGTGAAACAATGTTGAGTAAAAACTATCTTCATTTTCAAACTGATTTTTTAGAGGCATTTTAATTATATCTTTTGAAGCATTGTAAGAAGCCCTGTCGCCTCTGAAGCTAATAACTGGCTTGTCCTTAATCTTGTCTAAAAAATTAGTAATCCGCTCTTCCTTCACTTCTTCTTCCAAGCTTGAAGTATCCACTACAAATTTAGCTTGTTGTTCTTCTGGTAGTTCGATTTGTTCTAGATTAAACACATAAGAGTATCTAAGAAGCGGAAAAGTTTTCATGCTTGCCTCTTCCCCTTTTCCGCTTTTACCTTTTACGGCGAAGCTGTGAATTTTCCAGAAAATAACAACTTCCCCCTTCTCTCCCTTCTTAATCTTTCCGCCTAAATCTTTAACTTGCTTAAAAGTGAAAAAATAGGGATTTTGGTTAGGTCTTAATTCCATATTAAGAAGAGTTGAGTTAATACCTTTATAAGGCTTTTTAGTAATACCGTTGCTGGCTAGAGTTTGTTGCCCCCTCTCTTCCCAATTTTTTCGCCACGGGATTAAACCCTGTTCTAGTTTGACTCTGATTTTTTCATTTATTTTGAGGATTTTATCATTACTTGACAGACCCTTTTTAGTATGGTTATTTATTATTGATGATTTGCTCATAAACGGTGTAAAATTATCATTCAAAATTGAGGTGATAACTCAATTTTGAACATTTAACTTATCCAATATTAGGGTAAGTTTTTCGTATCTAATTACTTAATTTGATTTACAAGAGTTAAGCTTCTCTTGACTCTTTACAACTGTTAAACTAGGCGATTAATCTCTTAACTACCTGTTATAATAATGAGAAATATTTTATTTATTGTCAACATATTTTTTTAGCTTTATAGGCTTTAAATAGCTATAAATATGATTTGATATGTAGAGTAAGACAAGGCTACAATTCGGGTTAATACTAAGCTCTACTTATCACCACTGCACACCCAAATAAGACACACTTTCCGAAGCCCCTCCCTTACTAGAAAAATAATCTTTAGAAACTTTTTTGTCACAGAAACCTGCGTGTAGCAGGGGTTTTTATTGAGCCTGTAGCGAAAATAAAAATTCTTGACACAAAAGTAGCCTAAAGCGGTTCTAAAGATTATTCCTCGCCAATTGGTGGGGGCTTTGGAAAGTGTGTCTTGGACTACCCGAATAATCGGGAGAAAACCGCTAAATTTAAACATTAAATTATCCCCTACTTTGAACACAGGGGGACAAATTTAAGGATTTTAACCTTTAGAAACATAGAATGCAATTACTTACTCCTCCCACCATCAACTCAACAGGATAATCATCAATCAGTCCAAAGTATTTAAATTTTAGATAAATCTATTAAAAAGTAATTGTAATAAGTTATAAAATTTACTTTTCTACTGGGGCAGTATACATTAGAATCTAACAAAGAAATCCCTACCTGCTGGTAACAGATAGGGAACTAATTTCTAATTAGATATCTAAAAAGCTGACTGCTACACACCAATGTGTAGCAGTCAATTTTGATTTGGGATTAGATAACCCATGTATATTCCGATTGAGAGCTTGGCAACGTCTTGGAATACTGGAATATGGGCTTTATCAAAAATAGCGAAAACCAGCAAGCCTAGAAGACTTACTATGACTACTGTTCCAAGAACAATCTCTTTGAAGTTGGGTAAATGATTATTGTTTTGTTGGGGCATGATTACCTCATATAGATTTGGACTAGTTGTATCTTATTAACAGTTTTCACGGAATACCGTTTATGAAGATACATTGTCGAGAACTGCAAACGAACAGTTGTGTTTTATTTTGTATAGAGTAGAGCTATTGAATGTGTATAAAGGCATACAGTTTCAACATAACTTAACTGAAAGCCATTAATCTGTATTCTCTGAAAGCCTTACTGTTGCTAATATTGCAAGGATTTTGTATTCTAGTTTGGGTCAAATGATTGCTGTTTTGTTGCGACATAAGCCTCGTATGTGTTTTTGATTAGGTATACGAAGCCAATATATAACTTACCATAATATTTGTGAACTTATTTTTGGAACTCTACAATAACTTTAGGATATACCTTCTCGCACATTAACCTCTATAACCAAGTCGGCGAAAACTAATATTGTTATACAATTAGCTTAAAAGCCTTGCCCATACTCCTAATTATTAGCTTCAACGCTGACTTGATTACTTTTTCTTTTCTGAATTTAAATGGATTTTTTAATACTGCAACGCATTTTTTAATCCTTAAGTTTATGAAGTTACTATAAAATTATCTCTAATAGGCTAAAAATAAATTAGCGAATCAGGAACTGTAATTACGAACATTTTCCAGCATCAATAAATTCTGCTCAAAATCAAGCGAAAATTTATGACAAAGCGCTTTTAGTAATCTTGTTCCAATTAACGATTCTTCATCATCTCCAAGAATCACATTAATTTCTATTTGCGTATTTTGGAATTGAGGTAGGAATACAATTGCTTTGGCAATCTGGACATCATATTGAGAGCCATCAGCTAACTCAACATTAGTTTGACCCATCACAGGTAGTCCAAGCTCTTCGGCTAATCTGTAACTGAAGCTTAAATAATCATCAAAACCCGTATCAACAAGGGCTTCTATCTGGACTGCTGTTAATTCTTTTGCTTCTCCTCCACCTTGTACTTGCAATGTTAGCGTAGGGTTTAAGAGACTTTCCGCTAAGTGCAGGTTTAGGTGCTTCATATGGTTTTTGGTCTTTTCTCAGAGGCTGGATTTTTTCTGTATCGTGGCTTAATTTGACTAAAACATATTTAGTTCCATCGAGGCGGGTTTTCTTTTCAATAATTGTTTTAGCCATATACTCAAATTTTGAAAATATTTAAGAACCTTGTCAAAGCAAAAGTATCGTTCGCAATATAATTTTTTATAAACCAAAAAGTGCCTGTACCTATCGCACAAGCCTTTGAAAGGCACCACAGGATACCCCATTGTGATTAATGTAATTATTTTCTTTTTGAGCCGTTTTGTCAAACAAAAATACCTGTTATTTAGGCTACTCCCACCGCTGAAACTGCTGACTATAAAGCTTGGTTTTCAAATTAGGAATACCGATAAAATCTTTTTTATTAGCTGTTACTAAAATGCAGTCGTGGGTAATGGCAAGGGTTGCCAGCATTGGGTCAAGACTTCGATTAGTTCTACCTTGTTTTACTAACTCACTTCTTACATCCAAACATACTGATAAGTCGTTATGATTAAAATCAACTATCTCAGCCTTCATAATTTTAGCAATAAGTCCCATTAAAGGTTTTTTAATATTCTCTGGTGAGTTTCTGTAAAAGGTTAATAACTCCAACAGCACAAAAGAAGAAACAATTACTTCTTGAGCATTTAGTGAGTCAATAAATTTATTTAACTGATGGTGCTGATTGTCTTTTAAATAGTTTGTGTAAATATTGGTATCTATAAGATAGCGTTTACTCTTTGTCTTCATCATAGTAGTATTCATTTAATCCAAAGAAATTATCAAACTGTTTTTCCTCCTCTTTATTCTCAAAAGTTACCCCTCTCCAACCTTCTTCCTTTAATTCTTTAAAAGGAAATATATTACATCTTTCCTGTTTTGCATTCTCTTCTTTTACCAAGTCATCAAAAAACTGTGATAAATTAAGATTAGGATTATTTCTTTTTAATGTCTCCATCTGTTCCTCGTTTAAGGTGAAACCATAAGATTTTTTTGTCCTATTTCTTTTAGCGAAAGAAGTTTGTTTCGTACTAAGCATATATATATTATTGATATATAATGATTTACTGTCAAAATAAAAAGCCCCTCTTTTAGGAGCTTAATTGAGTAACGGTTTCTACTACTTCCGCTTTAATAGCTTTAGTTCCATCACATCACTTAGGGAAGACCAAGTAAGAGTGTTTTTACCAACTTTGGAAGCATTAAAGGAGTTGGATTTGGCAAGTTCCTTCAGTTTTTTTACTAACTCCAGCTTCGCTTCACTCCATAACTGATTCGGCTCCACCTTCCACTGATACCGCCCGTTTTCGTTCAGTTCCAGATTGTTTCTGAAGCTGGCTAGCAAAGGATAGATGAAGGTATCGGGAACTGAGTAGATTTCCTCTGCCAAAGACTCTCTGTAAGACCCGAAGAAGGGAGATTTGGATAACTTACGGGCAATATTTAGTTTCTCATAGTTGAGTCCTGCAATCTGGTTCCACACTTCGGGTAATTCTTTGTAGATAGTATCCCGCAGATTCAGTAGGCTCGGTAGCAGTAGCAGTAAGGAGTTAAACTGTCTTTGCAAATCTGGTTGCCCTTCTGTGGCTTGCAAAAACTTCTGATACTCCTTCACAGCTTTATTTTTAGAAATAAGGGTGAAGACTAAATCGGAGGCTTCAAACTTTAGCGGATTCAGCAAGGGTAGGTAGGAGATAATTGAATGAATATCAACTGGTTTCTCTGCCAGTTCCTCATATTTGTAAGCCACTATCTTGTTTAGTCCCTCCACTTCCAGCACTTGCCTAATTGCTTTGGTGCTGTCCTCATCTACCATCGCTCCTTCATAAGCAACCGAAGAATTACGGGCATGAACTAACTCCCTAAGTCTCTCCTTGTCATTAACTCCGGTTAAAATTTCAATGCTAACTTCTGCCTCTAATTCTATTTGTGCCTCTCTATTAAGGTGT
The DNA here is from genome assembly GCF_002368095.1 of Calothrix parasitica NIES-267. Taxonomy (GTDB): domain Bacteria; phylum Cyanobacteriota; class Cyanobacteriia; order Cyanobacteriales; family Nostocaceae; genus Rivularia; species Rivularia parasitica. Next base: position 45,963 of record NZ_AP018229.1, read on the forward strand.
TGCAAATAATCAAGGATAGCATTTAAGGTAGTTTTTCCGTCAATCAAGCCGCATATTTCGGGATTATCTAACTCTATTGTGAGAGTAGATGTGCTTTGCTCGTTAAACATTTTGCTGGGTACAATGGTCAGTCCCTTATTGCGATAGCTAAACTCGTGGGGGTCTGTTTGCAAAGTGTTTTGAATGTTTTGAAAAACCGCCGATTCTGGATTAACTTTTTTAGGAATTAAGTTAGTCCATTCTTGCAATTGAGCAGGAATATTACTAAGTTTAACTATTAGCAGATAACTTCTTACTCCAGTAGTTGCACTACTTCTCTTTTCCATTCGCCGAAACGAATTGTATTTTATTTTTATTAAAGACATAATATATATTGTTTAATTCGGTCGGGACTTGCCCTTAGAAATTAATAATTATAAGTATCATTAGCAGTTGCTAAACAAGACTTATAGTAAAAGTCACTAACAACTTTTACGGCTAAAGTATGGGTAATTTTTCTATTTGTGTCAAGTATTTTTTACGATTAAACAGGCGTTTAACGGTAATTACTATGTGTTTTAACATCACTCAAATTTGGGTTACTACTAAGCTCTACTTATCACCGCTACGCACCCAAATAAGACACACTTTCCGAAGCCCCCTCCCGTACTAGAAAAATAATCTTTGGAAACTTTTTTGTCACAGAAACCTACGAGCAGTAGGGGTTTTTATTGAGCCTAAGCGAAAATAAAAATTCTTGACACAAAAGTAGCCCCAGCGGTTCTGAAGATTATTCCTCGCCAATTGGTGGGGGCTTGGGAAAGTGTGTCTTGGACTACCCGTACAGTCGGGAAAAAACCGCTAATTTTAAACATTAAATTATCCCCTACTTTAAAAGTATGGGGACAACTTTAACAATACTCGCTTTAAATAGTCGCCAATACTTCACTGATAAGTTTATCAGTTACTTTAACAAAATCAACTGACTTAACATATTCTAAATTTGGGTTAGTCCTGACTTCCATATACCCACCTTCTATTAACTTGGCATATGTTGCAATTTGTTTTCTTGTGTCTTCAATAATTGGATTTTTATCAGCCATTATTTTTATTTCTTGAAGAAGCTGAAAAGCATCCGCTCCTTCAATTATAAATTCGCCACCTCTAAGATAGACATTGCTATTGTAAAAGTCCATTAAAGGTCGGACTCTGGCAAGTGTTCGGTCGTAGTATTGCGTATTTTCTTGTATGATATAGACTTCTTTTGAAAAATACTTTTGCAGTAATTCTTTGGTAGAAGCTTTGCAATCAAGCTTCTCTACAATCTCCAAAATTTGCTCTTGAGTTAGTTTGAATTTTGGGTTATCAATATCAATTTTGATTCCAGACATATGTAATTTTATATTTAGTTGTTAAAAATATTTTAGTAAAGCTTCCAATCAGGAAGCTTTGATTTGGTTGTAAAACTCTTTATCAAGTTCCAAGACTTTTCGGATTTGCGGACTAAAGGTTTCAAGATAATCCGCTTCTTCCAAATCCTCCAGATACTCAACCTTGCCGTTAAAATAGAATAGGATTACCCAGTACTCCAAAGAGCCATAGTCAAATTTATTATCGCTATCTCCCTCAGCTTTATCTTTAATAAATCTACCTGCAAGACTTGCTCCCGTCTCACAGTAAGTGTAGTCCATATCAAGCTTGTACTCCTCACACAGATAGTTAAAAACATTGAGAGCGGGTCGCCACGCGGTGGTAGCTTCAAGTATCATCTCATTTTCTGTAACTCTGGGCGGGCAATCAAGAAATAGGAAGCGGGTGTCTGAAGTTTCCCCCATCTCCTTTTCCAGTAGTCTTATATCAACGTATAGTTCATTATCTGCATTAGTTTTGAAGTAAGTTAATATTTTTTCTAAATTCTCCTGTTTTCCTTTTAAAATAATGTTGTTATCGCAATAATTAGGCATATATATTTTCAATTAGTTATTGAACTAAATTTAAAAGTTCTGATTCGTATTTGTATTTTTGGTCATACGATGCATAAATAATTTTTTGTATCTCTGGATTTGTAACTTCTGTCAGCATCTGATTATATGTTTTTGGTAATTGGTCTAACTCTTTCCCTCTTAGTAGTATCAGTCCGTCATCAAGATAATAATTGCTTGCCTTATTCAGTAATAAATCAATTAGAAAATTAGCCTTCAGGACTTGCTGATTTATCTGTTCCTGCTTGATACTTTCAACCCAAGCAAGCACACTATCAATAATCTCTAAAGCCGTTTCTACATCTTTACCAAAGCCTCGAATAGATGGACTTAAATAGTTATAAGCTTTGCAAAAAAATCTAAAGTATTCCTTCTTGTCGTTTTCACCAAAGATTAATAAATCAGCCGTCCCATCTTCGTAGCTCACCAAATCGGTTACAATTTCAAGCCCTGTAACTTCCTCCAGTTCACTAAATAATTCCTGCACATCATCAGCACAACTTTGATTGGCATAATTGGCTTTAATACAATCAATCTGCTCCTGTGTTAAATATTGATATTCGGTCATAAATTATTGAATTTTTAATATTTTTTAAAATTTGGGTTGTAAGTTACCACCTACCCAACATTTGGGGGTAAGTGGTTATTCAGGTTTTATTATTTAGCTTTTAGCTTTACTCTTGGTTTCTAGCAACTGTTTTTGCATTTCAAAGGGGTCTTTATTATCAAACAACAGATACAAAGCATTAGTATTAAATTGGGACTGTTCCCATCGCTCTTGGATTTCGGGGTCAAGTACCACTTTTTCAGGCATCACCTCGTACTCGGTACTATAGGGGTCGTTTTTATCAGCTACTTCTTTATTGATAATCAAATCGTAACTTTTAGGGTCTTCATACCCAGCCCGTTTCATACATTTTCTGATTTTCTTACTAATTGATTTTTTGGTGTGATTGAGAATTTGGATTTTACCTAAATTGTAGTTGTAAACAAAATAGGCGTAAAAAGTTCTGTAATCAATATCAATATCAATATTCATTACTTCTTCAAATGGTACTCGCACAGGTTTATTAATTTCTTTTCCTTCAGAACTTTTTTCAGTTATCCAATATTGATAACCGCTAATTCCTTCGCTTAAAATTCTGATTCTTGTATCTCCTTCCTCAAAATAAGTGTAGTTAGTGTTTTTCTTGGGTTTCGGTTCTTCATAATCAACATTTAGCGGGTCGGCAATATCTTTATCCTTGTATTTATCAACCGTATTTTTAATTTCAATCTTGATTTTTTCTTGTTCATTTAATGAGCGATTGTTTGTAGCCTCAATCTTTTCTTTAACTGCTGTATTAGACATATATTTAATTGTAATTATTTAGTTGTAATTTTTATATTAATGTTAGTAAAAGCTTAGACTTCACAATACAAATCTAAGCTTTTGTTAGTTCTAGACTGTTAAAGTCAGTGCCTGCTTAATTTTAGCAACAGGTCTTAAACACTCTATATCCCAATTGATTAATTTCTCAATCTCGTGATGTAAATCTAAATATAAATCACTTTCATTCTCTAATTCTATAAGTTCGTTATTAGGAACATATCCGCCATATTCTACTTTTTCCTCTCCATTGTAATCAGCCGTTATGGTTTCACAAGTCTTATCAAAGGTGTGGTATTGGTAATATAAATTGAGGTTATCACCTGACTTTATCTTATTAAGTTTATCGTTCAAATCATCGTGTAACCTGTAAATTATATCGTCTAATGCTTCTAATTCCACGCGGTCAAAAGTTTCTGTAATTACTTCAAGAAAAGCCTGCTTATCAAAGGTAAAAAATAAGTCTATTTCCTTAGTTTTTCCAAGTAATATAGCGTAAGATATATTTAAATTAAGCGTCTTTTTTTGCTTCCACTCGTAATCCTGCTTTATCTGCTTCAATTCCTTCGCTCGCTCCTGCTTCTTCCTTTGTGCATTCCTTAACCTAGTATTGGCAATATCTCTATTTAATCTTTTATAAATATTTGGTACTGGTAGCAAGAACTTTGTATCAACCCCCTTCTTAAAGTCAGCATTTGACAGGGATTGATTATTGCGATTTAATGCTATTGATAATTTATCCATATAGTGGGATTTTTATCTTTCAAAATTGAGGTCACAAGCTCAATCTTGAACATTAACTTATCCTAGTATTGGATAAGTTTTTGTTTATATAAAATTACTTATTATTTTTACAAGGCATAAGTAAAACCTTGTCTTTTCAACTATCTGTAAACCTATAAAAGTTACCAAAACTTTTATGCTTTAGTATTAACAATTTTTACTATGTTGTCAAGCCGTTTTTCCCATTCCTAAGCCAAAAACGCCCCAATTTTTGCAACCACTATCCCCAAACCCCTCCCTTACAAATTGATAGATATTTTAGCGGCAACTTTGTCAAGAAACCCGAAGGGCTTTAGCTTTTTTTTCAAAAAAAGTTTCTTGATAAAGTTGTTGCTAAAATATATCCTTTTCTCTGGGAGGGGTGATACTGATATAAAAAGATAGGAATAAATGTAAATACCAAATAACACCTACCAAATACGGGATTTTTAAAAAGATTGATTATTGACAAAGGCATAAAATCTGCAAAGCATTAGATAGCATTATGCCAGAGAAACCCACTCTACCGAATGATTATAATAATACTCTAGTTGAAATTAAGGAAAGAGTTAAAAAGTCCCGTTATTCTAGTTTGAGAGCGGTTAATAAAGAATTAATCAAATTATACTGGGATATTGGTAGAGTTGTAAGTGAAAAAACGAAAGCTGGATGGGGTAGTGGAGTTGTTAAAACATTAGCTGGGGATTTACAAGCAGAATTTACTGGAGTAAAGGGGTTTTCTTCTTCCAACATCAGCTACATGAAAGCATTTTATGAAACTTATCAGGATAGTCCAAATATCCAACAGGTTGTTGGAGAATTACCTTGGGGGCAAAATATTGTGTTATTTACTAAAATTAAGGACAGTGAAGAAAGAGCCTTTTACGCTCAAATGTGTCTGGATAACGGCTGGTCACGATTAAGTTTAACAAAGAATATTAAAGATGATATTTATAACCGTTACCTGAATAATCAAAATAATTTTACTAAAACCATATCAGTTGATAAAAAAGCGGAGATAGCTTGGCAGTTTAAAGATGAGTATAACTTAGATTTTTTGAGCCTTGAAGATGAACATAAGGAAAAGGAACTTGAGGAGGCGATACTGAAGCATATGTCCAAAACTTTATCTCAATTTGGTAAAGACTTTTGTTTTATGGGCAGACAATTCAGGCTTGAATTATCAGATAAAGAATATTTTATAGATTTATTATTTTATCATCGCAAATTAAAATGTCTGGTAGCTATAGAGTTAAAATCTACCGAGTTTGAACCCAGACACTCCCAGCAGTTAAACTGGTATCTGCATCTACTGGATAAGCAGGTCAAATACCAAGATGATAACCCCAGTATCGGAATTTTGCTTTGTCGTGATAAAGATAGGATAACAGTAGAGTACGCCCTGGAGATGGCGACTAACCCAATGGGGGTTGCAACTTACAGCTATAGCCAATTACCAGAAGAAGTAGCTAAATATTTACCTAACGAGCAAGAGCTTAATAATTCCCTAACAAGTGATTTTGAAGTTTAGGAAATAAGCGGATGCCTTAACCACGGATTTTCTACTACTATAAGTAAATTTAGAATAAATATAAAACTCCCTGTATTGGGAGTATATTTTTAAGAGAAATTTATAAACTTTAGTTTTCATCACTAAAGTAAGTTTTGTTTTCGTAGTTATAAAAGGGGATAAAGCTAGCACATTTGTGGCTATTTTCGCTATTACCACCTCTACCACCTAAAAGAAACTCTCTGCTAAAAGTTTGTCCGTCAGCTTTGATATTTTCTACGAATATTTCAGAGGTCTGTATTTCATATGTTTGCAACCTTATGGTACTTTCTGAATAGTCTTCTTGTAATACCTGTTCCCAAAACTCGCTAAAAGTTTGGTCTTTGCGCTCTCTCATACTTTTAGTGTTCCCTCCGTCCATACAATGCATTGCGTAAGCATTTTCTCGATTCTTATTCTTGAGGGCTAAATGAATATTTTCCTTTAACTTTTCTTCTGTTTTACCCAATTCTATCCCTGGCTGTTTAGCTTGGGCATAGTTATAATATTCTATTCTCTCTTGAGCCTTTGGTATTCCTATTAAAGCTGTGGGTATAGCTACAAGTACAATTACCCCACCTATAATCATATTTTTTTTAGTAAATAGTTCCATACAAAAAAGTATTATTAAATTAGTAAATTTCTGAAATAATTTTTAGACCGTATAGATGAAACTTATTTTCAGTTAAGTCTTTAAATTTTTCAAAAGAGATATGATTTCTATTGCTGGTGTGATAGCTAAGTCTAGGTCTTCTCTGACCGTCCACCATGTCCCAACCTGTGATAATCATAGTATGATTTTTTAGACCATTTTCTTCCATATCGGCAAACAAAACATCCCCGACCTGCATATCATTAAACATTTCAAAACCTCTTTCTTGAAAGTCCATAATATCTCCTGTGTTTTCGTGGTCTCTCATATGTATTAGAAAATGGTTAACTGATGTCCAGCTCTTGGAATGGTCAAAACCTCCGAATATATTTCGTCTGACATACCAGTTTTTAGTTTCGCTTGTATCATCTCTATTCCACCAAGCACCGTGACCTGTATCTTGCCTTAGACCGCCTGCTTGAACAACTTGAGAAGCAAAGTTTGTACAGTCTCCACCATCCGGGTCATCGTCAGAAGTTATATCATAATTAGGATAATCTGGGTTATAAGTATTATCACTTGCGTGTCTCCAAGCGTACTCAATCGCTTTTATTCTGTCATACTCACCATTACTAGCTGAAACTACAACAGTACAATTAGAGTCTTTCCTCATCTCTAACTCTTCCTTCGTAACTTGTGCAGATACTTTTGCTTTCTCGTGAATTTCTTGGGGGGTTAGTTCATTCTCAATCAGTGGAAGGGTTATAGGCTGTTTTGGTTCTTGGATAACTTCTTTTTTAACTGTTGGTTCAAGTAAGCCTAATTCTTGTAGTTCTTTTGCGTCTTCGCGGGCTGCTTGGATTGCTGCCTCTGGAACAAGCGGGTCAAGTTCAAAATGGGTGACAACTCCATTTTCAATATTAAAGTCAATACCATCTACTGAATAGCCTGTTGCAGCATCTTCATAGAGAGTGATGGTGTGTAATTCTCCTCTACCGTTTGTAATGTTATTTGGGTCAACAATTTCGGTTTTAAAGTCAATATGCCTGACTTCTTCAAAAGATAGAGTATTAGGATAGTGATTAAAAATTAATCCTTGTACTTCCTTCTCTGCGGTTGTAAGAGTGGAAGCTATTGCGTTGATTCTTTCTAAGTAATTCTCTCGTCTCTGGGCAGGGGATGGGGCAGTAATTATACTTTCCATCATTCGGATCTCTGTATTAATTTGATACTGTTCCTCTGGTGAACAGCTTGCAAATACTGAAACTGGTGAAAATGAAGCAAGGAGTGTAAAAGTAATGATTCCTGTAAGTAGTTTTTTAGTTGTCTTAGTGTATGACATATAATTCTATTTTACGAATTCAATAGATGTGTAAGTTAATGATTTCTAATAACAGCTTTGTCAAAGGCTTTAAGCTTTAATCCGACTTAATATTATCTACATCTTGAAACCTACTAACTTGAATTTTATTTTTTTAACATTTAGTTAGTGTTAGTTAGTAGATATAACATTATTAATCATTACTTGAAAATTGTATTTTACCGATATCTAAATAAAATATATTAAAGAAATAACTACTTCTTGGTAGGGAGTTGCCAAGATGGAAGGGATTAAGCTAACACCTTAGTCCTCGCTAGTTTACTAAACAATACCTACCATATACATAATTTGATTCATATGAGGGTTGCGAACGGTAAAATGCTGTACAAGCTCTGCGTCTTTACATTTTTTGTTGATTAATTCAAAGGTATCTCTCCTATACTTCCAGACATTAATCCTGTCATTAATATACAATTTGATTGTTTTATTCAGCTTTGGGAATGTAATTTGCAAATCTTTTTGTAGAACTAAATTAAATTCTTTCAGTCCCTTTTTCTGATTATAAATTTTTTCGGTTTTACAGTTTTCATTGTTCAGTCCCAGCAATTTCGGAATTTGTAGAATCAGTTCTTTACCGTCTTCAAACTCAAAAGCTGGGAAGCTGGTTCGTGTTTCTGGTTTATCGTAAGCGTTGCTTGTAATTAGATAGTCCTCTACGGTCATTCCCGCTTTTATATTCAGAAGTGGTTGAATTTGGGGTTCGATGTTGGGTAGAGTGCTACCAAGCATCAGTATCAGATTTGGTATGTTCTGGTCTTGCTCATTATGCTTGATAGAGTAGAGAATATCCTGTAAAGATTGGGATTCAAAATCGGCGATAAAGGTGTGAATTGGTACTCCTAAATTGACTTTTTCTATGTTTTTCTTAGTTATATCTAAAATTTTTTGACTTATATCTATGGCTACATAAGAATTAAGCTTATTTTCTGATTTTAGCTTTTTCAATATCTCAGTAACTGGATAACCATTGCCCGAACCTAAGTCAACTACGTTAATTTTTTGATTAGGTGCAAAATGCTCGATGATAATCGGATATTGTTTATCTAGTAGAAATACGTCGCTGTTGTTAGAAGAATAGACATCACCTTTTTTCGTACTCAGATAAAATTTATTCCAGATGTCAGCCCCTTCCCCAAGATAAGCAAATTTTAAGGGGACTTCTTTATTTACTTCTATTGAGTTAATTAGAGTTAGAGTTTGGTTATAGCTTAATAATTTTTCAAGTTTAGAACTAACTTTCCGTTCCTCTTTTAAATCAAGCTGACGGTATTTACGACCATTTTTAATCAACTTATTTATCAGAGAATCATTATGAGTATTTTTAATTATCTTCAAATCCCCGTCAATATCGGCTAAATCTAAATTTAATTCTTTATTGATTGTTCTTTTAATCCAATTACGCACAGTTCCTTCGGATACTCCGAATAAATAGGCGATTTCTGTCTTAGTGTTATAATAATTATTCATATTTTTTTTCATTAGCTTGAAAGGAATATTTCAAGTAAAGCGATATTTGCGACTAAATAAATACAAAACAAGTTAACTGATTGAAAAACTAACTGCGTTGACAGGTTACGATATTTGTCGCAACATTTTAAATGAAATAGAAACCTAAATTTTTCTCGTAAAAAGATAAACTAAAATTTACCGCAAATGTCAATTATTAGCCTTTTCTAAGGTCTGGAGCGATATTGCTAAATTCAGCAAAAGTTTAACTTTTTGGGTTTCTATTTCACGAAAAAATTCTCCTGTTCTATGCACCAAACCATTTTCGCTTTTTACTATTCCGATACAGCCAAGAAAGAAACAGTTTTAGTATTAGAAAGAAAGGATAATAATTCTACCGTTTTATCTTTACCCGTTTACACAAGTTACAACCATAGTGATATTAATGCAAAAAAGGAATGGATAGAAAGCGAATTTGGTTTGAGCAAAAGTCAATACGAAATTGTGCGTTATCAGTACGAGAAGAATGTGCATGATACAACTTATCTAAGCGTACAGCTACATTTCAACCCCCAAGATTTAGAGATATTTATAGAAAATAATCCCAAGCTTCAAACGGTTGCTAAAAATAATGAAATTCCTGATTGGCTCATTCCATCTCACACTTTAGGTTATATAAATTGGATGTTATCAAGGGATTTTCTGGAAGCAAGGGAGAGGGGTGAGGTTTAGTTTATGACTGAAAATATTACTAACTAAGTAAAAACAAATATTGACTAAATAGTTTTAATTTTCCAATTTGTTACTCAATAAACTTATAAAAATTTTATGGATACTACCGATAAAGATATAGGCTCGCAACAAGTAGCTGAAATCATTCAACACGAAAATGAATACTGGTCAGAAGTTTTTGACCAAGCAAGGGGGCAAGACAAAGCAGATAAACTTTTCTCCTCTTACTGGTGGGACAATTACTACCAAGAAATTATCCAATACATTAAAACTTCTACAGGTTTTAAATCTGACTGGAAAATATTAGAGGCGGGAAGCGGGTCGGGCAAATCTTCAATACTGCTTGGTAAAACTATTGACAGGACATTTTTAGATATTTCTGATAAAGCACTTGGGTTTGCTAGTCACTTGGCAAATAAGTTTCAAGTTCAGAATATAAAATATGTTCAAGGTAATATTCTACAAATGCCTTTTGATAGTCAGTCTTTCGATTTGGTCTGGAATATTGGAGTGATTGAACACTACGAAAAAAAACAAATTAAAGCTATGTTTTCTGAAATGATTCGCACAACCAAAAATGGTGGCTATGTAGCAGTGGGAGTACCTAATTTTTGGACAGGAGCTACTTTGAAAGCTTGGCTTTTAAAGCAACCATTATTTAAATTTATTAAAGGATACAGACTTGATAGCGAAAAATTCTATTCTTTATCAGAACTCTGCGACTTGATTACTCAAGCCAGTATTGAGCAAGGTAGGGTAATTCAAAGTCAGGAAATAACTTATTTCGGTAATCCCTTAATTATGGAAGCTCCCAAATGGTTAATCAATTCAATAGGAAAATTTATAGCCAGAATTTTACCCAAAGCCAAGTTTCTTACTTTTATAACAATCAAAATCAACTGATATGCAACAAGAACATAACTTTTCAAAACCGAATTGTGTGGAGAATAAAGACCAATTTAATATTGATTCAGTTACTCAAGCCTTTAGAACACACTTTAGTAAGGCACAGTACCAGGAGATAAAACCTGTAAAAATTAGTTCAGGAATTGACCCAACCGTTCGATTTATCGGTTCACATATTAGCGTTTTTAAGCCATACTTTTTGGATAAAAAATTGCCAGAAAACGGTATTTTCATGCAACAAGATTGTATTCGCACTCACAATACCAAAAAATCTATCGATGATGCAAATTTAATTAAATGGGGTTCGCATTTTCCAAGTATCGGAGCGATGGTTAAATACGACCAACTGGAAAAAATTGTAGCAGATTCTCTGGAATTTTTAAGCAATAGCTTATCTATTCCTACTAGTGAGATAAAACTTCTGATTAATAGTCAAGATAAAGATTTATTAGAAGCCAGTCAGGCTGTGTGTGAAAAAGAAATTACTTTAGAAATTGATACCAAACCCTTCGCTTATTACCGTCACACACTAGGTATTGAAGGGGTTACAGGTCGTAACTTCAATTTAGCTATAAAAAATCAAAGCACAGGTCTTTACTCCGATATTGGTAACATTATTGTCATTGAAAACGAAGAAGAGAAGTTAGGTGTAGAGTTAGCACTTGGCGTAACTACCATCCTGAAAGAACTAAAAAATCTTGACCACATAATGGACAATTATCCCTTTATTTCCAAAAAAGAAGAGTCAATAAATGAAGTAGCCTTAAGAAAGCTTGAAGATAGTATTGTGGTTGCTACAACCTTGTTTAGAGAAGGTTTGCGACCTTTAGGTTCGGGAAACCGCAATCGAATTTTAAAGACTTATCTCAAATCAATGCTTTATCAAAAACTTGTGCTTGGTCTTAATAAACAAGATTTACAGAACAAAATGCAGGATTTTGAAGTGAAATACTTTGAAGATAAGGATAATCAAAATATGGTCAGTAATTTAATCACAGAATACTTGACCGCTTATATAAATGAAATTAAATATAAAAAGCAATTATCAAAAGATGATTTATTAATTCTCAATTTAATAAACAAGCAAAACAACTAAAATATGTCAGAAAAAATTATTATACCAAAAAAACTAGCTAAAGGTTCTAATATTAGAGTAATTGCCCTATCTCGCAGCATGGGATTACTATCTCAAGAAGTGAAAGATATTGCCACCAGAAGATTAACAGATTTTGGTTTTAACATAAGTTTTGGTAAAAATGTTGATGAAAAGGACGAATTTATGTCTTCTTCCGTTCAATCCAGAATTGAAGATTTGCATCAAGCTTTTGCAGACCCTAGCATTGACGGAATCCTTACTGTTATTGGTGGTTACAATTCTAATCAACTACTTTCCTATATTGACTACAACCTGATTAAAAATAACCCCAAAATCTTATGTGGATTTTCTGATATTACTGCCGTTGCTAATGCTATCACAGCGAAAACTGGTGTTGTTACTTACACAGGTACACATTACTCAAGCTGGGGTATGGTCAAAGGTTTTGATTACTCAATGGAAATGTTTGCGAAATGTTGTATGCATACAGCAAGTTATGATTTAGAACCCTCTAAAGAATGGAGTGATGAGACTTGGTTTATAGACCAGCAAAATAGAGAGATGATTACAAATGAAGGTTATTGGGTTTTAAACGAAGGTCAAGCACTGGGTAGAACTATTGGCGCTCATACCCGTTGTCTGAATGCCTTACAGGGTACAAAATATATGCCAAGTCTAGAAGATACAATTCTTATGATGGAAGAAGATGAAGAGATTAATCCTCAATTGTTTGACAGACAGTTGCAGTCTTTGATTCATCAGAAAGATTTTGGTGGTGTAAAAGGTATTTTAATTGGTCGTTTCCAGAAAAACAGCAAGATGAGCAGAGAATTACTGACTAAAATTATCTCCGAGAAAAAGGAGTTAGAGAATGTACCAATTATCGCCAATGCAAATTTTGGTCATACTACTCCAACAGCAACTTTGCCAATTGGTGGAGTGATGGAGATAATTGCTGACAAAAACCATCCAAAAATAAGAGTTATCGAACACTAATAAAACTCAAATAAATTAATATTCATAAACCAACAGACTTTTTAGAAGTCTGACTAGAAAATATTTTAAATGACTACAAATTCTATTAAAAAAAATCTAATTCCTGATTTTATAGCTTTACAAATCAATACTGATAATCAGAAAATTACTGAAGACAAAGATTTTAACTTTCCTGAATATAAACCAACAGAGCATTATCTGGAACTTACCAAGGCTAAATATTACAAAGCTTTACTGATTTTACGTCACTATATAAAAGTTGTATCTGACTATTATTTTGGAGTTGAACTGAGTGCTAAAAATATTGATTTATTTATGCTTACTCCTAGTATCTCCTCTCCAATGGGTTCTGGGTCTGACTCGGAGCCAATACCTATTCAATTTGGGAAGTTGGATACCTTTCTTACCGACTCGTCGCAGTTTGGATTTGAACCGCTTTTAATGAACGGTTTAGATAAAGTATATTGCTATTTACCATCTATGCGAGGAGAAGATAGCGATAAAAGGCATTTAAATCAATTTTTTCACTGCGAGGCTGAAATAATAGGTACTCTAGAAGAGCTGTTACCAATAGTCGAAAATTATATCAAAAAATTGGCTGCAACCCTCCTAGAAATGCCAGATATAATTTCTAAGATAAGTAAAAATCCTAATAGGTCATTGTTAGTTCTAAAACAACTTAGCGAAAGTAGAAGTTTTTCAAGGCTGAGTTTTGATGAAGCCGTAAAGTTACTTGTAGATAATGGGTACAGTAACATGATTAATTTTACTCCAACTGGTCGAGATATTTCTGCCCAGGGAGAAGTAAAATTAATGGAGTTATTAAAAACTGATTTACCTGTTTGGATTACAAACTACGACCGCGACAGAGTACCGTTTTACCAAAAACCAAGCGCAGCCTATTCAGATAAAGTAATTAATGCTGATTTAATATTTCCAAGTCTAATTAAAAATTCTTTTGGCGGTGAAATTGTTGGAGCGGGACAAAGACAAGATAAGGTTGAAGAAATGTACCAATCTTTAGAACGGCAAGAGGTTGGTAGTGAAAGTTATGAATGGTATATCAACCTGCGCCGCCTAGAAGATTATCAAACCACCTCCGGTTTTGGCATAGGTATAGAAAGGTTTATCACTTGGGCTTTATGTAGAGATGACATTAAAGAAGCTATTGTCTATCCAAGACTAAAAGATGTTAAAACCTTACCTTAAAATTTTTTACTAAAACCACCAAACTCATCAAGAAATTCAAGCACCCGTTAAATTACTGATTGCATTTCATGAAAAGGGTGGTTTTTTATGTATAAATTTTATATGAATTATACTTCTATACATTTTTCCCTAATTTGACTTACTCATTTGATTATCCAATAATCAACATATGCCAGTAGCAGAACTCAAAAAACTACCGATTACAGAAATAAAACAGTTTGATTATTCTACAGAATTTTTTACCAATACTTTTTTAAAAATCGAGAACGAAGAAGAACGAAGGGAATTAATTGAGTTCTACAAAAGTAGGTCTAGCAAGGTAAATGTTTTCGAGTTTTTCTATACTTCCAATAACCATAGAGTCAAAGGGATACTGGTTGAACCTGCAAAGCTAATTGAGCCAGCTTCAACTTTGATTTATTGCCGTGGGGGTACTGGGGTTGTAGGCAGTCTGACACCAATTCATTTCTTATCCAAAAAGATTGAAATATTTGATTTAGTTAATTCTGGTCACATTGTAATTGCCAGTCAACTGTCAGGAATTGACGGAGGAGTTGGTATGACTGATGTAGGTGGACAATCCGATATTGATGATGTGATGAACTTGTACCAAAGTTTTCAAAACTACGAATTAGGCAACGGTAATTTTGGTTTGATTGGTGGTAGTAACGGTGGTTCGCTTGTTTATAAAATGCTTACTCGAAGTGACGATTTCAAATGTGCTGTGGTCGTAGCTGGGAAAACCAAAGATTTTGGCAACACAGACCGTCCAGATTTTGAGAAGTTAAAAGCTTTAAGACATCAATACTACAATACGGAAAGTGAGGAGGAATTGAACGAACGCTCTCCCATTATTTGGGCGCATAAAATATCAAAAACTACTCCAATTTTACTGATTCATGGTACTAAGGATTGGCGGGTAAGTGTCAGTGACACGCTAGAAATGGCAACTAAATTGATACAGAATAACACACCTATTGGATTGCGTATTTACGAAGGAGATAATCATTCTTTAACAGTCAATAGAAAGAAAGTTAACCAAGAAATTATTGATTGGGTTCAAACTTATTTATAATTCCTATTTAATATAAAACAACATCTATCGCAATGCCCTACTACAAAAACCAGCAGCAGCAATCAAAGGGAGAGAGTTTGCTGCCAAATCTGAAACTACAACTCAATTAACAACCTAACTAGACAATCAAAACCTTAACTATTACCTCAATTATTTTATCAAATGCGGTAATAAATTGAATGTAAAGAGAACTTGTACTTTCACACCTTTAATGATATAGAAGACTGGAAAAGATTACATATCCTGAAAATTAAAACATGACATCTATCTTAAGATAGATATTAACAACGATCTTCGTTTTGATTTATCTGCCTTGAGTTTTTTGTTTTCTATCATCTGTCAGAGTGCTAATACCTAATCTTTACAGACAAAATTTTATACAAAAAAGTTTGAATATTTGCCAGAAATTGACTGATAAATTTGTAGTTATGTATGAAGTTGGGTAAATAGACCTAAAGACTAGTGTTTAAAGTCCGAAATAGACAAGGAGGCTGGTAATTTCTGGTTGGCTACAAGTATAAGCAGTTACCAAAAAAAATATGTATAATGTGTAGATATTAGCTGTATCAGGGGAAATACTTGATATTATGGCTTATTTTATACGTAATTTCTGATATAGCTTGATCCCTTCGCTGGATGAGCCTAAAGTCTTGGATTAATAAAATTTTAGCTGGTTTTGCACTTGTTTCTCAAAAATAATTGGTGAGTGTAAAAGTATCAAAAGGAATGGTTTGCTAACTAAGTTTTTTGAAATCATCAGTGGTGCATAGCTTCGAGTTAGAAAGATTTAATTTGTGAACTAGAGAGTTTTAGAAATTCATAACAGGGGAGAGATTTTAATAATGCGGACAAGTTATGCAGCCGCTTTTTTCACAGGCGCACCTGTAATTCTTGCTAGTTGCACAGCGTATTTAATCAACCAGCTTCCACCAACACCACAGTTTCCCTATAGGGATCACGTTATGATTGGCGGTGTAATTATAACTGTTCTTCTTCACATAATTGTTGGAATGTGGCTACTAAAAAAAGAAGCACAGAAATCTTCTGGAGCTGGGCAGCCAGTTTCCAGTTCAACTCCCACTCCAACATACTTAGGAGCTTCAGGGCAAAGCTATCAGAAACAATATGTACCGCAAAGATCGGGCAGGGATGTATCCTGGGCAACATTGTTTGTAGTGTCGTTTTTCCATTTTTCCCATTTCTTTCCAGCATTAATTGTAGGTTATTTTTTCCAATCGTATCGAGGTATTAATTTAACTACTGCCTTAGCCGGAGCTTTAGTTGTAGCTTGGGTTTGGACTGGAATATTAACGTGGGGCTGGAGCCAGTTTGGAGGATGGGTTGTTGGAATTGTAATTGTTCTTTTAGCTAACGCTGGTTGGTGGGCATTATGTTTTGGCGTAGGTCTGTTAGTAGTTTCAATTTTACGTAGTGTTTTGAGTGTTTTTAATAGTGGATATAAATCATGGTCTCTGACTGGAATTTTAGTCTGCTCGACAATGGCAGCTTTATTTTTTGCTAAGGCTTGGGGCTGGATTTTGGGTGTAATTACTGCTTGGATTTTAGTTAGCTGTGCATCTGCCTCCAAGATGGCATTGGATCATTCATTTGATGAATACCTATCTGTCTTGATATTAATACTGGATGCAATAATTGGAACGGCTACAGGTGGATGGGTCGGTTGGACTATTCGGCTTATGAATTAAATTAGAAGAAACTTAGTTCTTGCAAGATTAAAATATATACAAAACCAGCCACTAAAAGTATAAAGCAATCAATTCAAAATTGAGTTTTAGTGATTATATTTACTCAAGTATAAACCGAGTAATAAATATTGTTAATCGGGAGTAATCACAAGATAACTTATAGGTACATTACAAACACCTGGTTCCTGGGTGTTTTTTACTAAATGTAAAAATAAGTTATTGAGAATAGCTTCAGTTTATTTTAATTATCTTATTGATAAAGACAGGATTTACGAAACTACCTATTACTCTGATCTCTTAATCGTAACTTCTGCAAAACAATTAGTTTAAATAAATCCCCTTCAAGCCTTTTAAATCAGCTTCACAATTCATTTCAGAAATAACTACTTGACATTTATTATTTATTGTTTCAATAAAAAAATTAGAAATGAGTTTTTATTATTTACTCATTCAAAGATTAACAGTTGGTTTGTTGAAAAGACTAATTGTTTTGTTCAATTGAAAAATTCCAAAACTATTGAAAATACAGAGGTAATTAAATCGTGAAGATATCTGAAAGAGTTCGCTCAATCCTTTCTGTTACTTTGCTTGTTAGCACTACAACGCTAGCACAAGTAGGTTCTACCGCCGATATGGAAGCATATGCTAAAGATAAGAAGGTTAAATCCCCTATCTCTAAAGTCTGCCCACCAATCGGGAGTAACAAAAAACCCGGTCGTTATAGTGCAACTGCGGGTCGTGCAAGAAAAGCAGAGATTAAGAAGATTGAGGAGCAAGGTGGAGCTAAGCCTAACCGCTTTTATACCAAACCTGGCTACATCCAAAAAGTTCTACCTGATGCTAAAACTATTGTTAATACTGGCTTTGAAAAAGCTGGCATTAACGAAGTGTGCATACCCAAAGAAGGTTACAACCAAATAAGTGCAGCCAGAAATGACTTCGCTCAAGAACTGGCAAAACTAGAACGGGTTGTAAGAGACTACGAAGCACGCTTGCGTCGAATGAAACTCTCTCCTAACAAACAAGGAAGAGAAGAAATAGTTCGGGAAACAATGCGGTACTTCGATACCAAAATACTTCCTCGTATGAAACAACTTCGTGCGGCAGAAATTGCTGCTGATGAAGTGCATAAGGGTTGGAGTTGGATGTGGGACACTGGGAATTATTCCCGTCTATACAACCGCTACAATTCTGCTCAACAGGTAAGTGAAGTTTACTTCGAGTATCTGCGAGAACGATTAAGAATTGGTACAGAGCTTAGACTACGAGTTAAAGGTTCTAATACTATTCCTTACAGCGTTCTCTACGCTTATAAAGGTTCCATCAAAAAAGTTCACATTCTTCATCAGAAGTATAAAACTGGTGAGTTTGTCTTGGCTGTGGCGAAATATGAATTCCACAAGGATGCTTATGGTGCTAATACTTTAATGGATATCTCCAAGAGACTGCTCAAGCCGTCTTATCTGCCAAATGTCAACTATCGAGATAACGACCAGGTGCCTCAGCCCTTGGCAAGTCAGTCAGTTAATCTGATATTCGGTGGTAAAGATAACAGAGACAGTGCAAAGCTTGAGAGACAGATGAAAGAGGAGCTTGAAGTAGAGTTTCGTAAAAATGTATCTGGAGTTTTAGCTAAGATTGCCGAAGATGGTATGGCTGCTCTACAAAAGCAGGGGTATCATCTTAGCAACAATCGCTACTTTGTACTCTCAGCCGTCTTCGAGTTTTTGATATTCGATGTTGGCTTGCTGGATGATATCACTAAGGCTCGTTTAGCTTCCAAAGCTGATGATATCAAGAAGTTCCATCCCAAAAAAGGTGGTTCTTCTATTGCTGATGATGTGGATAATGTTCGGAATAGAAGACGGAGAACTAATAATGTTCCTTGTGCTTCTAATGCCTCTGTTGGTATGCCTATCATCGCAGGTGTCAACAACGGTGAAGTATTGATTGCCTCCTCTGCACTCTCTAATTATTCTGGTTATTCTGGAGTGGTTAGTGATGTTGGTGGTGGTTTTATTTTGGCTGCTAAGAGGTGCTATACTACAGCTCAACATAAAGGCAAGCGCTATGAAAACCTAGACAAGATACAAAGAGCTACTATTCTAGAAGAGGGCGGTGATTTAATTATTACTGACAGAAGTAGGTTTGGTAAAGCTGTTGGTCGTCGTGCTGATTTCGCTACATCTAGTTTAGATGCTGCTGAAAAGTTGGTTTCTAAAAGACTTAAAGCAAATATCGCTAGATTAGATTGGGATGTTCCCGCAGGTAGTGTGCAGGTAATCGATGATGTGACCTTTACCAAGGTTTCAGAGAGACCTCCTAAAGGTGTAGGAAAATCTACTCCTGACCACGCAACATTTGACTTTGTAAATAAAGCAGGAGAAAAAGGTAGGTTGTCATTTCACCCAAGAGGTCATATTATGCCTGGTGATTACAATACTATGCAACCACATTTTAATCTGGACTTTACAACTCCGTTTAAGGATGTGGATGGTTTTTTAGAGTCTCCAACTAAGTCTCATATTACCTATCCTGAAAACTAGGTAAATCAACAAACCAAATAACTGTAATTTAAGCTACTAGTCGTAAAGGATTTTTTCTTTTACATTATGACTAGCGGCTTTTAACTTTTCTTAATTATTTTATGACTTTTGATTTTGATAAGACAATCCTTGAAATAGTTACTTCTTTAGAAAAAATAGAAATAGAAAACCTTGATAGTGAATATCTTCAATTGTACAAAGACTTGGAACAGATAAGCGAGGTAATTTTTTATAAGATTAGCTCTGAAACTAGTAATAGAATAACTTTTTACTTAAAGCCAAAAACATTATTGAACTCAAGAGATACTGTACAAATACATAAGTTAACAGATAAAAATCTTTCAGAGTTTATAGAAAAGTATTTCGTTTCGGATGATTATGTGCTAGTTTTTGATGAACTTTGTATAGTTATCAAGGGTTGTAGTAAAGAAAGCTTTCTAAAGATACTTGAATTATTAAGTCAGCATCCTTTAGTTGTTAAAAAATTAAGCTTAGTAAGTGCAATGCAGTCAAATTTTAGAATGGATTTTTGGATTGCTAATGATGAAAGTTCATTTTCTACAGTTGATATATTCCACTTTAAAACTCAAACGAATCAATCAATAAAGTTGCCAGAATCAGAGAGGTCGGGGGATAGACCTTTGCTTGAGTTTTCTGATATAGGTGGTGATACTCTAGTTAATTTACTTAAATTTCGTAATAGATACTGGGAAGGTACTAGAATTTTACAGAATCAGTATAACAACATAGTTGAGTGGACGAATAAAAAGATTGCTGACAATAATTATGAGTCAAAAATAATTAATGCCTGGGACGGGCTTTTGGACGAAGATATGCAAGCGGAGATTGGGCGAATTATGCCAGAAGATGAATATATTGTACTTTTCTTTGAATATGCTATGTACTTGGCAAATAATGAACTTCTACAACTATTTTTACAACATATAGAAAGTGCAATTGATGAAGGGTCTTATCTAGAATCTGACGGGCTAATAGCTTTGAATACACAGAGTTTTATGTATAGAGATGTGGGCAGTGAAAACTGGGATATATGGTGGAATAATGGTTAAAAGTATCAAAAGCTTTATCCAATTTGGTCAGTAATAATTTCAACAGACCTTACTTGTTAATTTAGTAATAACGGATTATCTTTTTATTAAGATAATCCGCTTTTTTATTGATTAATTTTTATTAGAAGATTGTTTATGTTTGAGAGTATAAATTATAATAACCCATCAGATTATTTTTTAGATATTCCTTTAACAGAAGAGGAGCTACAGCAAGGGTATAACTATCCTATTTTTGTACATTACTATTGCTCGGAAGAAGAGTCAAAACCATTCCCCAAGCCCTTCCAAGAGTATAGACCTTACCCCGAACCAGACTGGGAAAGATATAAGAGGTTGAGACAGAAAGAAGCTGTTACTTTACCGAAAGATATAGTGAGTATGGCAAGTGATGCTCGTCTCAATTTACCTCTGTTTACTTTTTGGTATAACTATTCTGAGAGATATGAATATTATGATACTTATTTCAAGAAATGGGCAGAAAGAGATAATGAGAGAGATAGAATTGAAAATCAAACTCGCTGTATGTGCTTAAATAAAGTACATAAAATCTGGGGTATATATGAAGACATATCTTCTCAAGAACTCATACCTTTTATAGAAGCTCTACCTGAACAAAAGTTTTATTTATCTCCAAGAAGCCCCAGTGCAATTCTACGAGCTAATACTAAAGCAGATATGATATTTTTCTTACTTAATTTTGGAAAAGAGCTTAATGATGTTACTAGTTTTAGAAATCAGCTTGGAGGAGACTATTACTCTACTATTAGTTTAAGAGAACCAGCAGGAAGTGCTTATATACTGGCAGAAGACAGTAAAGAACTGATTGTATTTCCTTTGCTTAACAGTTAGAAAAACAAATTAAATAATCTATGACTCCATATGAGGTAATTAAAGCAAATGGAGAGTTCTATATAGCTAGAGTTCCGAAAAATGATTCTTTTATGTGTAATTTAACCGAAAGATGTTACTTTGATGAACAAAAGCTAGATACTCTTCTTGAAGCTGTTCGTGAAATTGATGTGAAAAGCGAAGAGATTCTAAATTGGGTTTGGGTTATCTATAATAACTTGAATTCATCTTTTGCTTATCATTTCAATCCGAAAGATGGTTATTTGATTGATAATGTTAGTTGGGAAGAAAGTGATGATGAGTATTTGATTATTAATAACAAAATAAGAGAGTCATTTTATCAATTTTTCTGTAACTTACTTCCTACTCAACAAACCAAATAACTGTAACTAAAGAGAAGTTAGTGTAATCATGAACTTCTTTTTTTCTTGCCTATTTTTTGACCTCTACTAACAAGTAAGTTAGGTTTTGAATATGCCCTACTACAAAAACCAGCAACAGCAAGTAGATTTATTGAAGAGTTTAGTTAATATTAATAAAGATACCAGAATTCTTGATTTGGGTTATGGTCAAGGATTCCACTTAACTAAACTACAGGAATTAAGTAACTTCGTTTACGGCTTTGATAAAGAAACAAATGAAGTAAGGTCGCCAATTCTACCTAACACCAAAAAACTTGATTTCTTCCAAGAAGACTGGGAACTTGATAATCTAGATTTAGTTTACTGTCTTTCTCCCTTCTTTGGCGAGGATTGGAATAATTTTGATTTACTTGCTTCT
Organism: Calothrix parasitica NIES-267; assembly: GCF_002368095.1. Classification (GTDB taxonomy): domain Bacteria; phylum Cyanobacteriota; class Cyanobacteriia; order Cyanobacteriales; family Nostocaceae; genus Rivularia; species Rivularia parasitica. The sequence goes on from NZ_AP018229.1 coordinate 67,988, forward strand.
AAGGTTGCAGGAAGTTTAAAAACGGGTGGAAAGTTCGTCCTTGATTTGTTCGACTGGAATTCGATGGCAATAGGTACGAAATACAAAGACTGGTCTTTTCCAAAGGATAATGTGATTATAATCAATAGGTATGCACGGGAAGAAAAAGCAGGATTATGTTTTAGAAAAGTTCTCACTCCGCAAAATAATACTTTCAAAACTATTAGAGATGTAGAACTAAGTTGGAGAATTTTTGATAGAAGCGAGCTTGTAGAAATTACAAATAAAGCGGGATTAAAACTCACTCACGATTGCTATAACTTTGACATTAATCAGAAGGGATTGTGGGAACCTCAACTTACAAGAAAAAGATTGGTTGTAGTGTTCGAGAAAAGTTAGAAAAGACTTTCATCCCCCAACCAAAAGATACCGATATTCTTTTAACCAAGATTTGGCTTGTTTATAATCGGGACAAAATCGCTCTACTATTTCCCAAAACTTTTTGGAATGATTCATTTCTTGTAGGTGAGCTAATTCGTGGATTATCACATAATCAATCACGAGAGCAGGAGTTTGAATAAGAGTCAGATTCAAATTAATATTCCCTTTGGAGGAGCAAGAACCCCATCTGCTTATTAGATTTGCTTTAATAGTTATTCTCTTGGGTTCAACCTGCATCTGCTTCTTGAAGACAGCAATTTTCTCCTTCACATATTTAGCCATTTCCTGCTGGTAAAAATCATTTTTATCAAAGAAATTATTCACCAGTATTTGATTGTCTTTAATTAGATAGCCAGCAACTTCGCTATCTACTAGTTTATGAATCTTACCCATAAACATAATTGATTTATCCGGAAGGGTTTTGTTGAATCTATTTCTTGCTTCTTCCTGTTCTTTCAGCTTTTTATCTATCCAATTTTGCTTTTTACTAACAAAGCCTTGAATAACTGATTTTGGAGTTCCAGCAGGAGCTTTTATAGTTACCCCCTTGCAATTAATTTGGATACAAATTGTTTTTCGTCTTGAGAGAATGGTATTATAATTGGTCATTAATATCTTTAGATTCAAATAACATTTTTGATTGTTTCATTAATTATAAGAATCTTCAACCAAACTATGCCTCAACCCGATTCCTCTGCTTTAAAAGCCCGAAATATATTAATAACTTTGTTTGTAATTCTCTGTGTTCTGGATGCAACTTTAGTTGTAATGGCACAAGATAGGTGGGCAATTGGGCGTATATTGCTGACAATCGTAATTATGTACTATGTTTTGCAAGGTCGCAGATGGGCGAAATATCTCCTGATGGGTATTTGCAGTTTGCTGACTGCCCTGCTTGTTGCGATGGTTGTGCTACTAGCTTCTAAACTTTCTACCGTGCTTATTGTAGGAAGTTTGATTATGGTTGTACTTTGTGCCATAATTCCTGCGTTTATGGCAACCAGCAAGGATTTGAATCGTTATTTATCTTTGAAGAGGCAGGGTTATTCCTAATGTCCCAGGTGAGTAATGCGGTAATAGAATTTAGGCTGAATTTCTTCACCAATCAAATACTCAATTCAAACCTCTATTAGAGTAAGCTAAAATTAAGATATTATTGTATTATCTTCAGATTACACCTTTTCTCTTCAGTATTCTTTAATTTGTGTTATCTAGCCGAAGCACATAAGAAATTAATCTAAGCGCAAAAATACGCAAAGATGTATGTAAGCTGATGTGCAGCTAAATTGAATAATGCAAAAAGATGGAAATGTTGTAGTGCGAGCATCTTGCTCGCTAGTACTATACAAATTAAGTGCGTAACAGCTTATCGGATTCTTGTAGTGTGTTTTGCAAGCAGTGCTGTTTAATGCAAGGTGCGAAGTAATGGTTCATTTAAACTTTTTTTTCGGAATATTGTATTATCGACAACAAAAAATTTTGCTCTTATAATATTTGCTGAACATTATCTTTAATTAAATATGGCAGTAACACAAGCTAAGGATGCGTTTGGAAGACCTATTTTGCTTGAAGAAGACTGGTATTTCAGTGGACACCGTTCTCGTAGTGATGCAGAAAAGGCAGAGTTAGCGAGAGCAGCTTTAGAAAGAGAAGGAAGAGAGTGGGTAGAACAAGTAGTTTTGGATGGAGCAGCATCTATCACTTTTCATCATGTTGAGCTTGTCGAAAATGCCAATCAAGGTTCTGAAACTAAGAAAAGTTGGGATGGGAGACGGAAGCACAAATGCTGGGGTACTGCCATAGGTCATGTCTACTATGAACCTAAATAAAATCGCTATTAGTTAGTTGGTTATAAATAAAAAGGGGGTGCAAAGAATGGCTTGTAACTGTGCTGATTATAAAACCAACTTCTTAATTGTTAATCATTATCAGCAATGATGGCGGTTTTCTAATAACATTATTAAGAAGTAAAAGACCGTGCTGCTATTCTCCCTACCTCTGCAAAATGTTAAACGGTAAAACTTGACACCCCTTATTCTTGGAATCAACTTTATTTGATATTTACCCCTCTCAGATTTTCCTGTAAGGTGTATGAAATATTCTTCAGGTGGAATCACACCTGAAGAATATAATTTTAAATCGGGTGTTTATCAAAAAAGACGCTTGTTACTAGGTCAAGCCGCAAGCGCCTTTTTCAAAAAGGTTATATATAGTCAGTTTTCAAATATGTAGCGTGTAAATTAAGTTTTTTTAAAACGGAACTTGAAGACGCGAAGTTAATAATTCCTTAACTTTGGATAGTGAACCCACATATAAGCTTTGCAAGTACCCCTGCAATTGCAGATATAGCTTACCAAAACAATTAACACAAAATTATAATTTCTGACATAGCTGTGTGCCAGTTAAATGATGTAATCTTGTAGTACGCCAAAAATTAAGGCAAAAGTAAGAAAAGCCTCTGGCACATCTTGTAATATTAAATCTTCATAATCAAGCGTACACAGTAAACACAGAACTTTATAACCTAACCTCTACCCAGCACCCTTCTTGCACAGATAAGGTGAATTAGGGGCTGAAGGTCTTGGCATATCTTAGTTTGTGACGATTGTAGCACGACTAAGTAAAAATTGCTCGGTATGGGTTTAGGTTAATTCCATGTATTGATATTTAGTGTACTGATTATATTTAGGCTTAAGAAATCGCAGCATATAAAAAGCGTTTTAATCAAATGCAAATAAATAGCTTATGTCTAGATAATTAGCGCTCGTATTTGTTTTTTGCTCGTATTGAAAGTAGTTCACAAGAAGAAGTTGCTCCGGTTATTAAAATTATTGCTTGCTTACAAAGAAAATGTTTCCGATTGGGTGGAAGCAATTGCAGATTATTTTACAGTTATGGGTATTGAAAAAGCTACCTGGTCTGAGTTACTAGAGGATTTAGATATTGCTCCCGTAGAGATATTATTGGGATTACTTTTGGGTCATTTTACTTTGAGTCAAGTCCAAGATGAATCAAATTATTTTTATGATGGTGAAATCTTAGTTGAACCGATATAATCGTTCGTTCAGTTTTACGATTATTGATTTATTAGGATATGAATATAACTAAGAAAGTAGATTTGTAGGTAATTAAAACTTAAATTAGTTGTCCATAACTTTTATAAAAACTAATACATACTTTTTTCTGTATAGTAGTTGACGTAAATAGAAAGATATAAATCCCGCGCTGCTTAACTACAGTCGGCAATACTGAATTTTCGCTATTATTTACTTATGATTTTTTATACTAAAATAACTAGCTATGCCAGAAAAAGTTGACCTGATAAAAATATTCCTTGCTTCTCCAGGTGATGTTAAGACGGAAAGAAGTCATGTGCAAAAAGTAATTGCAACAATTAATCGTACTATAGCTCACTCAAAAGGTATTACATTTAGAGTTGTTGGTTCTGAGAATGCATATCCTGGATATGGTCAAGACGGTCAGACAATTATAAATCAGCAAATAGGCAAAATGGATGAATATGACTTATTTATCCTAATTATGAAAGACCGCTTTGGTAGTCCTACAAAATCTGCTAAATCCGGAAGAATTCGCTGTGCATCTGGAACAGTTGAGGAGTTTCAACGGGCTAGGAAAGCTCATCAAAAAACGGGTAAGCCTGACATCTGGTTTTATTCCGGTTCGATGAAGCAAGATATAAGGAAGAAAAAAGATAAGGAACAGCAGTCTAAAGTTAAGGCGTTTAAAACTAGGTATATAAATAAGAAATGTGGTTTATTTAAAGAATATAAGAACCCTTCCGACTTCAAAAATCAATTGCACGAGCAACTTACTCTATGGCTAAATAATTATAGTAATAAAAATTCTAGGAGGAGCAATGCTATTTCAAAAACTAAGACTATTTCACCTAGTAAGAAAAAATCTGAAAATAAAACTAAGGTAGCCAATAGTTCTAATCAAACAAATTTAACTCCCACCAAAACAACAAAAGAACGGAAATCTAGCACTAACAGAAATAAAACTACTGCTAAATCAAACACTAATAATAGTAGAAGTATAAGTGATTCTGGAGCTTGGGTATTACTGGATGATAATTTGTTTGACACTGAATCAGTTAAACAAGATACCAACAAAAATCTTGTTCTTAAAATACCCGTTATAAATACAAAACAGGAAGCTAATTTACGACACCTACAATCCAATCATCGCTACAGTAACAGGGTTGTTTCCTACAGCTACCAAAATGATGCGTTTACAGCACAAGTAGAAAGTGTTGAAATCGATTCTCTCAAAGGTAAAACTTCCTACATAATTACATTGAAACCAATACAACAATCTAATAGTTTTGGTATAGCCACCTGTAACGGCTATAGTATCGAAGAAATTTATGAATTAAAATTACGTTTTTTACTATTAAATGAAATGCCAGAAAATCTTGCTAAAAGTAATAATTCAACAGTAAATTATATCCTTACAGGAGACAGCTATTCAAATAGTTATCAAAAATCTATTTTTAGTGATATACGTAAGAAGTGGAAAAATAAACCAAAAATGTTCTTGATTCATGCTCGATTGGCTGCGGTACATCTTCTAAAAAGCAAAAATATAGTTGAGCATATACTAAAATTTAAACTTAGCCTTAATAAAAATATTTTATCTATTGATTTTAGCGGAAAGATGCAAAATTTTTATGTAAGTCAGGAACAAAGAACAGTAGAGTTAAAAGGTAAGTATATTTTATAATTAAAGCAGATAAATATACTTGAAACCTAAAAACAGGCTGATTTTAAAAAGTCTTCTAGCTGATATAAATTGATATATTCTAAATCCTTTGGATATATCATTAACGTTAATTTATTGGCAATAAATTCTTCTTTTGAAGCATTTACAAAAGAATTAATAATTAACCTTGCTAACGACATTCTCGGTAAGCCAGTACGTGCCAAGCCAGAAGCTATAATTGGAATTGCTACATTTCTACCATGACCCTTCAAGCGAATTTTATTCCAAAGCTTATTAAGTGAGTGCTGTACATCATCAGAGCAAGATTTTACAGTCATATCGTTATTCATATGACCGTAGGCAGTTAGAAAATAACGTTTTTCTTCTGTACCAAGTGCTAAAGTTGTACCTATAGGGTATCGACCAGTTTTCCCTCTTACTTTATCGGATACTTCTTCACGTAAATAATTTAAAGGTTTTAATGCTTCTTCAATTTCTGCATCTAGTTTCTCATGCTCACCATTATAGAATTTGATAAGGAATTGCCCCTGAACACTTGATGGTTTCATTATTTCCCCAAGCTCTGTATCAAAAACATCATTGGCACCTATTACAAGATGAACTTCTTCATCAAAAATATCTCCTACTTTGATTTCAACTGCTGAATCTGGGGATGACAGTTTTTGAGAAATACTTCTTTTAGGGCGACACTCTACTACAGCGAAAAAAATGCTTACCCCTATCAATGTAAAGTAACCTACCCAACCAAAATCTAGTCCTCCAGGAAAAAACAGTGTTATTGGGCTAAGTAAGATTTTGAATATACCGTAGATTTTAAAAAATGAAGCTCCTATACGTTTAAAGCCAGCTTTGAGCAACGATTTAAAATAGCTTTCATCATCCGACATAACTTTTACCTTTTTATCTACAGTACAAATACACTACCGCAGACTACAGCAAAAGTATAAAAAATTCAAGTTTTATAAAAAATACAACAAATCTATTTGTTAATAAAAATTTAACTACAGCCTATAGCTTTGAATTAGCTACAAAACTTCTAGTATGGGGAATTATTTAACAAGCCCCCACAAGAAGCGAGGGCTTATCATTATCAGCAAAACTATTTACTAGAAGTTGTTGCTTTTTGATTTTTCCGTTTTAAAAACTACTACCATCTTGTCCAAATTACTGTTAGCTCCTCGTGAGAGAGGAATACAACAGATAGTAGATGCCATCGCGACTGTAGTAGCTGCTAGCTTCTCTTGAACTCTGCCAGAAAGCATCAATACAACCGCGCTCAAACCGATAAAGCTACAGCTTGCCTTCACCAGAAGTTCCAGCTTGGATTGAAAAGCAGCTTCACGCAAGCGCATTTGAGCATATTGCAGTAGTACTTCCGAGGAGTTTGCACTACAATTCTCGATTTCAGTGTTTTTACTGTGTTCTTTATCGCTGGTACTGCGATTAAATAATTTCATAAGTCAGTCATTGGAATATTGGTTGACTTCTATGAGGCACAGTTCCCGCCAAAGAAGATGTGCTTCATAGAATTGTTGCTATTATTCCCGCGATTAACGGAAAACTAACATTATTTAGAAATTAATTTGGTTTTTTTAGGAAGACCATACTGATTTGATTAGCTGACAACACTCATCAATTTTTTTGCTATTATAAGTATGGGTTCATTAAGCTCAAAGTATTAGGGCTTTCATACTCCCCAATCATATAAAACCCAAAACCTGCCCGATAACGTCCATGCAGTTAATTACAGATAGGCTCAGTAATTGCCTTTTAACTGGGGAGAACAGTTTTTTATAACAAAAACTCGTGGCGTATTCGGCATCAAATAAACAAGGCTCGCTTTACAAGCGATTGCATTGGTAAATCCGAGTGCATTTGATTTTCATCTGCATTGATTTACTTATTTGATGCGCGAATGCGCTTAATAATGAAATTTAGTGTATTTTTCTGCATCAATTATTGCATCGTGAGAAAGTAAGCCTCCTATTGCTCAAAGGAGGATTGATGCAGAAAGAAGCAAGAAATGTTTATACCCTGTGCTGTTTTGTAAATCAAGATACAGCACAGGGTTTACTGCGTTTAAAGGACGGAAATATAAACAATAGAAAATGACTGGGTTCTCAACCAGGCGCACTAAAACAAATATTTTAATTTTGATAATGAACAACAACCAAAAACTCCGAGAAGAAAGAAAGCCTAATGCTTCCAGATTCAGCTTTCTATTTGGAAGAATGCTTCTGGTTATTCTTGGATTAATTGCAATAACAACTATAGTGATGCAACTCTCTGGTTGCTCCTCGCTATCGATGAATTTAAAAATTTTAGGAAGCGAAATCGATTTAAGAAAGGGTGAGTGTTCCCTCCCTTTACCTCCAGAATAGAACCTTATCTACTAGATAACTAATTATCAGGGTAGTGCTTGCTACCCTTATTTACTGTCTTTGTGGCAAAAAGCCGCAGTTTACAAAGTATCAATTAATCTAAATATTTTTAAGTAATATCTAGCTTAGGTAAGCTGGTAACTTCCAAACAAGATGTGATTTATATCACTGAGAAAATTACCAAAATGAATAATTATTATCGGAAGTTTCACTGGAGTATCTATATTTATACAAAAATAGCGAAATTGCTGGCAAAGTAAAGAAAAACACCATATTTTTTATTTAATTTAAGGCTAAGTGCGGAATTATGTTTTCAGTACTTGTATAAGACAAAGTTACTTAAAGAACAAAATATCTAACTTTTGGTAGATATTAATTTCGTAGCAAAAAAAACATCATGTCTAAATGTAGTATTTGTACTACATCTATTTATTGTTCAAGTCTAAATTGATATACATTAGCCAGGTACAACATATGTTGAATAATATCGATTCCCAGAAAGATACTTTTGCATATACTCTTCAGCCCTATTTGCAACTCACTTTAGATAAAATAAAGCAATTCGCCAAAAGTTCTGAATTCAGTACGAAGATGAATAAGGCTTTTGGAAAGACTGATAATAATCTCCAAAAGTCTTGGTTAGAGGGTAGATTTGATTTACCAGAAATTGTTATTATCTCTCAACAAGAAATTAATGGAGCCGATGGAGCATTTGCTGGTGCAACGAACACAATCTATCTGGCTAAGGAGTTTCTGGAAACAAACACTCTCAACACCAACACTATAGTCAAACTGCTTTTACAGGAGTACGGACACTTCATTGACCACTCCATCAACAGCCTCGACTCACCTGGAGATGAGGGAGAAATCTTTGCTGCACTAGTTTTGAAAGAATCTTTAGACGAATCCCAATTACTGCAACTGCAAACTAAGAATGATACTGCAATTATATTCCTAAATAACCAAATACTTGAGATTGAGCAAGGTGGAGCAGTTCCTGGTGGTGGAGATGATGAAATACAGGAAATTTTAGGTGATTCAGATAACAACAATCTTTCTGCGAACATTCCAGCAGGTAAAAAGTTATCTATAGCCAATAACCAACCCTACTAGACAAGAAGCAACATCTTATAAAGATAACCTGTGTATGAGTCATGGTTACAGCTTGGATTTAAGACAGAAGGTAGTGGAAGCAAGAAAGAGAGGTAAGACGGTAGCTTCTATAATGGAAATGTTTAAAGTAGCAAGGCAAACAGTCTATAGCTGGCTGGAGCGAGATAAGGAAGGAGATTTAAGTATCAGAAAAAGGAGTATGCTTGCTAAGAGAAAAGTAGATTACCAAAGAGTAGCAGAGTATGTAAAAGAGCATGATGATAAGTACCTTTGGGAGGTAGGAAAGTATTTTGGTATTACTGGCATGACAGTTCATAGAATACTTAAAAAGCTTAATATTAGTTATAAAAAAAAGTCTTTTATACAGAAAAAAAGATGAGGAGAGAAGAATACAGTTCAAAGAAAAGCTGAACAAGCTATTACCAGAAGATGTAATTTACTTAGACGAAACAGGAATAGAACAGGAGCAGATAAGAAGGTATGCCAGAAGCAGGAGAGGTAAGAGAGTATATGGAGAAGTGATGGGAAGGGTTACAAGAACAACACTAATAGCTGGATTAAATCTTGGTAAGCTAATAGCCCCGTTGCGTTTTGTGGGTTACACAACTACCAGTGTTGTAATCAAATGGATTAGAAGAGTATTAGCTCCTGTTGCAAAGATTGGAATGGTTGTGATACTGGATAACGCAGCATTTCATAATAACCAGACTGTAATCAAGGCTTTTACTGATATTGGATTAAAAGTATTGTTCCTCCCACCTTATTCACCAGATTTGAACCCTATTGAAAACTACTGGGCAATACTGAAGAAGAAGTTACAGTCATTAAATACTCTACCAAAGAACTTTAATAAGAATCTAGATTATGTTATTAGGAGTATGTCTTAGTGGGTGAGTTATTGGCTATATATTTGGATTTGCTGGTGACGATACGCTTACTGGGGGTTTTAGTAATGACACTCTAGTTGGTCAAGACGGTAATGATATACTTTCTGGAGTTTTGAATGAAGCGGTTTCTAATAAAGAACAAGCTGGTCAAGATGCAATGCTTGGTGGACAAGGAGCAGATTTATTTATTTTAGGCGTTAATGATTGGGATACATCATTCTACGATGATGGAGATGTAACGCAACCAGGAACTCTGCACTACGCTGTAATTGAAGACTTTAATAAAGATGAAGATAGAATTCAGCTTAAGGGCTTACCAGAAGACTATATTCTAGATACTTCACCTATAACTGAAAGGGCGGGAACAGGCATATTTTATAAAAGAAGTTCAGAGCAAACAAACGAATTAATTGGAATTATATCAAATTTTACTCCCGACAATCTCAACCTGGAAGAAAAATATTTTGTTTATACCAACCCAAAAGAAGAATTACCTCCATCGAACACGATTAGCTTTAAAGAATCTAATTTTCAAATCAAAGAAGACGATGATTCAACCGAACCTATAATCCTTGTTCGCGGTAATGATGCTAATAAAGCTGATGTAAGGTTAACACTAACTGATGGAAGCGCAACTTCCGGCGATTATGAAGGAAACTCTATAGACATAAGCTTTGCTCCAGGAAAGTTGGAAAAGACCGTTAGAATTCCAATTAATAATGACTCGGATAAAGAAGAAGATGAAACTATTAATTTGAGCTTGGAAAGTCTTTCTGAGGAATTTGTAATCGGAGAGCAAAGTAAAGCCATTCTAACTATTGAGGATGATGACAGAGAAGAAGAAAAAGGCAGTGAGGATTTGCACACAATATACGAGTTTATAGCCAAAGATATTGCTTATAAAGACTACAATGCTGGCGACAAAATTGATGATTACGGTTATAAAGTAGATAAAGTTTTTGATGATGAAAACACCGGCTTTTTCGCGTTAGGATTAACTTCTACAATAGGAAAATCACCCCTGCTTGCAATTCGTGGAACGGAACCAATAAATGATTATTTGAAAGATATTTTTGTAGATATTAATCCAAAAGGTGTTGGTTTCAATCAATTTACATCTAACGTAGAAACAGTTACTGGATGGTTAAACAATCAAGAAAATCCTGATATCACAGGTCACAGTTTAGGTGGTGCGCTATCACAGTATTTTGCATCTGACTTTACTAGTAAGGGTGGTAGATTAAATGAAATAGTAACTTTTAACTCCCCAGGTATTTCTACAGAATATACTGATATATTTAATTCTGATAATGCAGAAACAGTAAACCATTACATCACTTCAGGAGATATAGCTAGTTTAGCGGGGGAGGAATTTATTGATGGAAAATACACTGTAGCAAGTTTTTCAGATACCAATCTTCTTAATAAGCACTTACTCCCTTTTCTATCAAAAGCGGTTGGATATGACAAGCCAGAAAAGAGTTCTGTACGCCCTAATGATGTTACATACAAAACTTTCCCTTCAGTTAATTTTCTCAACAGTAACTTTTTTACCTATACTGATAAAGATTATTGGGCGTGGATTCTGGGAGGAGTTGCAGCAACACAATTGCTTAAACCGTTAAAGCAGTTTAAAACAATTCCACCTCTGCTAATCTTCCGAAATACAGTTGAATCAAGCCGAAAAGCTATTGGTAATGGAATAGAAATTATTTCAGAAGCTATTACAGGCGAGCGTATAGATAGTGAAGATTTTGTTACTATCCCCAAAACTAAATTTAATCTCCTAGGTTTACTCACAATCCAGGCAGAAGATTTATCAGTAGAATATGAATCTCAACCTGAAGATACTTTTAAACTTCAAGGAAAAGTTTCCCTCCCACAACTTTTCAATGCAACTGGTAACTTTTCAAATGAAAATTATATTCAAATTACCCAGAATGGAATAGATGTTCTCGGTGAGCTATCTATAGAAGATGCTATCATAATTCCCAAAGTATGGGGAATAAAAGAAGCAAAATTATCTTTTGATACTATTAATAATAAAATTGAAGGTCAAGGTGCAATCTTAATACCTTCTGGATTAATTATTGGTGGTAGCCTTGGATTTGTTAGAAACGAACTTGATTCTATTTCTTTGGACGTTGCTGGTTTAAATAAACCAATCGGTACAACAGGTTTATTTCTACAAGGCATATTTGGACAAGTTAACAATATTGCTGAATCGAACTTAAATCCAATTGATTTTGGCGGGGGTATGTTGATTACAGCCGGAGCTAAAATTAACTTACCTCTTCCAAACTGGTTAGGCGAAAATATATCTGGTTCTTTAATAGAACTAAATCTTGATGGCAGTCTTAACCAAGATAGGATTGATGCAAATGGAGGAATAGATATTTTATATGGACTTGTTAAGGGAACCGGAGGAGCCGAACTAAATTGGAATGAAGGTTTTCTTAGTAGTGATTTTGACTTTAATATTGCTAATAAGTTTATCGAGGGTAAAGCTAGTTTTCACACCGATTTTAACCTCAATATTCATATGAGCGGAGAAGCAACTATTAAAGCTCCAAAAATTAGTGTAGATACAGGATTTTTTGGTAGAAAGATAAATATAGGTGATTTTAGTTTAGCCTCTGGTCAATTCGTATTGCAATTTACAAATGATGATAATTTCGCAAATGACTACATTCGAGGTTCTGGTGAAATAGATTTACCATTTGGTATAGGTAAGCACGAAGCCTCAATACAAGTTTATTTAGATGGAAAAGTAGAAGCAAGCGTTGGTAATTTTCTTATTAAAACCAGCAGTTATACAATCGCTCCCGAAACCGAATGGATAATACTGAATGCTAACTGGGATAATTCTTCTAGTGATGCCGCTGTTAATATCACAAAACCCGATGGAACAATAATCAATGAATCTGAGTTTGCAGACAATAATATTGCTATTGTCGATGAAATGACTACTGAGACAACTAGGGCTGTTATTGTTAAAGAACCAGAAGCAGGTATCTGGGATATTAATTTAGTTGATACTACAGGTTTGGGAACTTTTGAGTATACGGCTTTCAGTGATTCTGAGAAACCTGTAGTCGAAATAACTAGTTTGGAACCTAATGAAGCAGGTTCAGAAGTCACAATCAACTATAAAGGCTTTGACCCGGATTCTCAGAAAGCCATTTTCACTCCTAACTTTAACGATTCTTTCGACCCGGATTCAAAAGCTAAAATAAGTCTGTTCTACGACAATGATAATGAAGGAAATGACGGAATTATCATTGAAACAGATATACCAGAAAATGACGGTAATGCCAGCTATACCTGGAATACCCAAGGAATAGCTCCTGGGGATTATTATGTTTACGCAATGATTGTGGATAGCAACAATGCACCAGTATTTAATTACTCTCAAGACATAGTAACAATAACCGAATCCGCTGATTTAGTAGTCACTAAAAGTACAAGTTCAGAACCAGTAAAAATTGGAGATTCTTTCAAGTATATAATTCAAGTTACCAACAACGGCTCAGTAGAATCTCAAGGAGTGAAATTAAGCGAAACATTACCTCCAGAAATAAATCTTACTTCCACTACCCCAAATTTTGTTAGTCAGTCACAGAACCAACTTGACTTTGATTTAGGTAATATAGCTGCTGGTGCAACTGAAACAATAGAAATAACTGTTAGCGCTCCATTATCTCCCCAGCTTTTAAGAAGTCGCACTCAAGTAGAAAGTCAGACCTTTGACCCAGATAAAAACAATAATGTAGAAATTACTGATACTAAAGTTGTAACTGAACTTCCCCAAACTACTTCTGAAGCCAGCTTTAGTGACAACCAAATATTTGATTTCGGTGGAAATTTTGGGGAAACTAAACAGCTAAAATTCAGTTTGGCTTCTCAAAACAGTAAATCTCCTAGTGAAATTGGAGTTTTTGCAGTTGATGATTCTCAAGGTAGTATTAATGGCATAGCTCCCAGTAACCCCGCATACCTTACTACAGCTTTAGAAAATTCCCGAACAATATTTTCCCTTCTGCCTAACAATATTCTTGAAGGAGTTGATTTTACCCGCCAACTCAATTTCGATGCCAGCCAGCGCTTAGGTTTCTACTTAATCCAAGACAATACTGCTGATACAGTTCTAGCTGATTTAAACAACGGGGTAGAACCAGGTAATGTGTCGTTTGCTATTTCCACTGCCAATGAATCTAACTTTGCACCTTTGCAGGTATCCGAATTAGAAGAAGAATCGTTCCAATTAGCTTGGAAAGATGCACCTAATGACAACAAAGAAAACTTTCTTAATCTGGTGCTTAATATGGAAGTTTCCTCTGAAACTTCTACTTCTCCAGGCACAGGATTACAGGATAATACAGAACTTATTGATTTAAGGAATACTTCCGTACAAGCTACTTTCAGCGTTGCTAGCGAAGCCAAATACGACAACGTTGTAGGGTGGTATCGCATCGATGATGAAAGTGGAAGTATAGGAGAATTAAAACCAGGGGATGCAGGATACGCTCAAAAAGCAATAGGGGAGCGCAGCGTTGTACATTTCAACCACAACGGTACCCAACAACCTCTACAAATGGAAGGATTACTTGCTCCCTATATTATTGTGGATAGTACCCGTGAACTATTTCTACAGAATAATCCCAATCTTTTTGGAAAACAGGAACGGGCTTACTTTGCTTTTATGGAAGCAAATCCAGATAAAGCAGACCATATCCGCTTGCTTGGAGATAACACCTTCGGCTTTGAAGACTTATTTAATGGAGGAGATAAAGATTATAACGACATGATACTCAAAGTTGATTTGGTCTAACTAATTCTCTTTCGTTTTTTATTTGAACCTGGATTGATACACCCTTACTTTAACAAGGGTGTATCTAATGAAATATTATTTCTAGGTAGTCATTTATAACTTTTTTACTCATAGTAAAATTTTCAACAAATATTTCGGACATATCAAACATTCGTTAAACTAGACACTAATATTTAAGATTTATATTTAAATACAGAGGAGATAGCTTTTAACTACATACCAAGATTTTTATCGCACAAATGAGCATTTTCCTGACTTTTTCTAATCCAATCTCTTTCAACAATATCTTCATTCACATCACAATAATAAAATACTTCTTTAATGCTTAAAGGTTCATTTGTATTAGCAATAGATATCCTGTATAACTCATCTATCTCTTTACTATAAACATAAAATCTTGGCTCACCTTGCTTTTTAACTTTTATACAATCAAAAGTAGATATGCCATTGGATATTTGAAGTAATTTTTCTAAGTTTCTTATGTCTAAAGTATTGCACTCTTCTTTTCTTTTATTATAAGGACTTATCCAACCAGGGATTCTATTAATACTTCTATATGTGTAACAGTGTATATATGCTTTGTTTTCTTGCAAATAAAAAGGTGTGTCTGAAGTTATTTCTTTAATATTTGTATTAAATAAAACACCTATTTTGCCGTGTTCGCTGGGTACTCTTGTATCTGCTATAGTTTGTCTTTGTTTGTTAGCAATCTCAGGATATTCTTCATTAATTCCACAAAGTGGGCTTCCTTGTTTTTTAGTAGTATATTGCACAGAGGTGTTACTTGAAGAAGATTTTATTTGAGTACTATTTGAACTGATAGAACTAGAAATACTTGCAGAATAAGAAGACAAATTTCTACTACTGGTAATTTGTTGCTTACTACTAGAACTTACACTAGAAGGTTCATTAACCGTTTTTTCACTACTTTCTTCCTGACTAACAGAACTGCTCATTACAGAAGATGAAAAACTACTAGCTACTGAACTAGATTCCGATTCTATTTCTTCTGACTTTGCAATTTGACTTCCATTCTTTTCATTATTCAAACTCAATATTTCCTGGACTCCTTTACTTGGTTTAAATTCCTCTGGAGCAATAATTTCCATTGCTGAAACTGAAATAAAACTTGTTACTAAAACCGTTAGAGTAATGGCTAAAACTATATTTTTCTTTAAAAAATTAACTAAATTCTTTTGTACTTTGGGCATAACTGGAATTATTAATCGCACATTACACCAAAGTTGTCAAAGAAGTGGTAAGTTTTGATTTTGATTTTGAGATTTTTAAACCTGCAACCGAACCCACCTCTTTAAATAAAATCTAGTATAAAACAATTGGAATCCAACAATAAGTTGTTCTTAAATAAATATTTTAAAAAATTTCTCAAGAGTAGATCACTAAAAAATACAGTATACAGTATACAGATGAGTGATAATAGGTTAAAAAAACGAAATTATCCAAAATTTATCGCTTAAACCACTTGTATTTGTTAACTTATATACGTAGATTTTACAAGAGTAGGCTATATAATGCTCCAGCACTTACAAAGTAAAGTTGATGCCAATAACAGCCTATTCCCAAAGATTCCAGCGTGAATTAGATGCAGTACAATGGCTGGATTTGTCCAAATACGATTTGCAATCAGACCCTAATTTAAAAAATTTACCTCAAGAATTGCGTGATGAAAGTTCTGTTGATTTGACCTGTCCCCAATGCGGTGCCAAAGACTGTGTTATTGTTTCAGCTTCTAAATCCAAAAAAACCAAGAAAGATTTGAGGCAGCCACACTTTAGGTTTAGCAATCATCACCCATTATGTGACTATCATATAGATTCAAATCATACTAGTAAGATAGATTTTGCTAAAAAAGGTAATAGTAGAATAATTGAAACAGAAAAAATTCGTGAGTTGGTAGCAAATGGTATTGAACTAAAAATAATATCCCAATCGCTTATTAAAGAAATGCGGAGGTATTTTTTTGAGACTAAAGTTAAATATCATTTTACTTTGGATGTTTCTCAAACAGCTTTTGGATGGTATTTGCAATTAACTGACCTCTGCCACTTATCAAATAAAGAAATAATTTTTAACCCAATCCATGCCAACTTCCCGAAATTTGACTGGAACAATGCCATAAAAGTTCAGTTTGTGCAAGAAAATTATAATTTAATTAATATGTGTTGCAGTAAAGAAAGTAATTATCATACAAAAATATATGATAGAGCTTTAAAATCCATCAAACAATATCAGAATAAGCCTGTTTTCGATGTTACAAAATTAGAAGAACAGTATAAAAAAACAATAAACTTAGCTCTTTTTATTGAACGTAATTTGAAAATATTCAAACCAAAACGGTATTCTTTTACACATTATTTATATAAGCTAAAATACATTTCTGAAATACGTATCGTCCTAGCCTTCGCAGCTTTATTGCTTTACGTTTCTGACTGGAACATTGAAACAGCAATTATTAAGTTAGAACAGATTGTAAACTTTTGCGGTCCTTATAATATTAATCCAGGCAATGTAATCGGTTTAAATCCTTTTCACGATTTTGAAGCATGGGCTATTGTTATGAAAGCCAGAGAAGCAGCCCAAAACAGCCCAAACGGATTTGATTACAATGCTCAAATAAAAGAGATTGAAAATCGTCTGAGAGAAGAATATGAAAAATGGAAAGATAGTAAAAATTAAGGTCAATTATTATCTTACTCCTTCAGAATAACTATTAAACTTTAGTAAACTGTAGTTTACATAAAAATTGATATAAATTATTCTATAAATATGATATCTCAGTACTTAATAGAACAAATTGTTTTGTCTGAACCTGAACTTAATGAATCAGATGTTTTAGAGGAGATAAAGAAAATTGAAAATACAAAAATTGGCGTTTTTAATAAAAACAACAGTATAGAATTATTTGTGGACGGATTTGGTCGTATTCAAAATATGAAGTTCGATAAAACAAGAAAGTACAGTGAAGAAGAGGTCAAAGAAATAATTGAAAATACTATTCGAGAATTTAGCAGGTATTTAGAAACTTATTATGGCAGAAATATCGATATATTTACAACTTTAGAACTAATAATAGGTAACAAATTAATTATGTAAACTAACAATCATGAGTTAGTAGCTAACTTGTAACCTAAAATTGTGCCTGTATTGTGATACCCAAAGGAGTGTAAAAAATGTCTAAGAAAGCTAAAGGCTGGATAGAGACCGAATTAGATGGAGACTTAATTGAATATAAATTTAATAGCAACAAAACTGTTTTCATGTGGAGACCTGTAGGTACAATACCGCATCCTAAAAATCCAGATGACCCTCATTACTCAATTGTAATTGAAGCAAATGGTGAAGTAAATCCTTTAAAGATGCACACGACTGGCGCTCATCCAGGATTTCCAGATATCAGAACCAGGTCTTTTCATAATGCAACTGCTCTCCAAGTACTCGCAAATCACGCACTTAATACAAATATTGAAGACTCTTTCAATCCACACGAAATTGGTCTAAACCAGCAAGATAAAAAAGTTGCAAATGGACTTGAACAAGTCTTTGGTAAACGTTATGCTGATAATTTTAGAGACACTGTAGCTGAAAGAAACCGAAGATATACAGAAGAAGGCTGTCTTCCAGTACTTATTGCTGCAATCGGTGTTATTTCAAGTATTCCTCTTGCGGGAATTGCTTTAGTATTCTTCCTAATACACTAAAAACTAAATAGTCAAAATGAAAAACTAATTTTCTTACCTCTTAATTCTTTTTTATGTTTTGAGAGGTTGTTTTTTGTCTTAAAATTCTCCAAAAAAACAACTCACACAAACCACCAATTTTTCAACAAAAACAAGTATTTTGATTTAATACACCGCTAACAACCAAAACTCTCTAAAAAAGCAATTAGAGTATAAATAAAACAAAATAAAGAAACTACTAAATATATATAAAACAATAAGTATTCAATAACACTAATCAGTAAACCAATTAACAATCTAATAGTCAATTCTTTCCAACCTCCTCTCACCAATCGGTTCGCGTCGTACTAGACGCAACCCCACAAGGGGGTCTTGTCGCTAGTATTTTTCCTCCACCGTAAAGGCTCCAGAAAAAAACTAGATGAAGTCTTCAATAACCCAATAACTTATTATTTAAAAAATCTAAAAGGAATTTTAGTTATACGAACATTGAAACTCATCCCACCACAACCAAATCCAACTACAAATCTCATATCAACCTAATCTCACAAATGATATAAACCAACTCAAAAATCAAATAAATTAATGGAAATCCCATAAACTAGGCAATTAATATAGCCGTATAATGATAATTATGCGAATTGGTCGTTTTGGAGTGACTAAATTTGGAATTAGCGGTCAAAAATCTTGTGTGGTCACGGAGGCTGGGAGCTGAAGGTAGACAATCATCCCCATAAGAGCTTTCGGTTTTTTTTATTATTTTATTTTTTTTTGAGAATTTTTTATTTTCTTGGGATTTTTTAGGACAACAGCTTCTACCTTAGAGATGTTCTCTGTGATTTTAGTAGTTCCAGATCGCAACAGAGTTGAGAGTTATTCTGCTGGCTTCTTGAAGGTTTGAAGGGTGATTAACTGGTAAATAAAAAAATAATTATTGGATGTTTGTCCACAACTTAATTTGTTTAGGTTGTGGTGTCACGTATGGCTTGGTCGCTTTACGGTTTGTCTTCTATTGGTCGTATCACATTTAATTTGTGCCAAGATGCTGAAGTGAACCATCTTGGTGAGTTACTTGTTTACTTTCAAGGAGCGTAATCTGCTGGTATTAATTGAATTTTGAATTAATACTTTAGCGCAAGCTTGTTTCTCTACTTGTAAACTTTTTCGGTGATTACCATTTCACCTGACTCATTTAAAACCCATCCCCATTAGGGTTGTGACCCCTTACACACTCAGTCTATTCGGTTGAAGATTTCCTAGACTGATTTACGGCAGTACCATTCCAGTTCACACCAGAATGCTCTTGTGACCGTTTCAATTAGAGACTGATGTCCAGTCATACAGCTAGTTTAGCGTTGTTGGGTTCATCCCTCCCGCAGCCCAAGTATCTTGCATTCCCTTGGATTCTGCACATTAACTGATTTCATAAGTTGAGTTTGTTATCTCCTTTTTCAGAAAAAGAAGTCAGTTAAAGGATTAGATGTCTGCACCTACAGCGGTAGCAGAAATTAAAAATAGAAAATCTATTTTAACCAACCGTATCCCCCATTACCCAGGCAGTCATTTCTTCCTGCTGGTAGTAATCACCGGGCGAACTCTTCCCGGCTTTGCTCCTTAGCTGATTTAGCTCTCGTTTCCTAATGCTAACTTTTCCTCCCCAAGTCACTAACCTTGGGTGTTGCTTTCTTAGTGAATAATAAAGTAACACGGGTACACGTTTTAAGCTAGTACAGTTTTTTTCTGATAAAACTGCCTATGAGTGACGCTTCGGTCTGTCCGCTCCCTTCGTTCTCTTCGGTCAATAAGTTAATCCCCTTCTGTAAACCTGTGACTTGCCGTAGGAATGCCATTTCCCTAGCAGTCTGCCCTGGTTGAAGTACCGGGCGCTTGGAAAAATTGATTGATACTTAGCAGGAATTTTGATTATGAGTATTTTCAAACTTCGTATAATCAAATGTTTTCTAATTTCTGAATTGTTTGTTTTTGGCGTATTTATGGGATTTTACTTAAGTTTTTTGGCAACTATTTGACAAGACCTAAAAATTTAGGTTTACTTTAAGTAATAAGTTAATTTATACACTCATTAAAGTTACCTTCTCAAATAACTTTAATTAGTAATTGAATATAATAATCGGCAAACTATTATATTCTTAGGACAATCTCTCAAGCTCATGAGAGATGTTTTTTTGTCCCTATTTTAAAAAATAAAAGAATTTGTCGGTTGTGTCAAAAACTTATATAACGATTATATGCTTTATTATATATAGCTTATATTATCCAGTATATAACGATTATATACTCAATTATATAAACACTATATAACTAGCTTTTAGACCATTTTAATCAGGTTTTTTGATTTCTTTAAAAATTGTGTAACTACACAATAATACTAATTAATTATTAAATAATGTTTAACCATAAAATATTTGTGCAAAAAAAATCTACTTATTGTAAGCAGATTTTGGCAATTTTTACGTGAACAAAACTATATCTTTTGCTCTTCCAGTTTCTGACGTTCAGCTTCTTCTAATTGTTTCTTTTTAGCTAATCTCGTCTGAACACCCTTGTAGGAATGTGCTTTCTGTTCTTGAGAAACCAAATCTAAGTGTTTTTTATAAATACTCTGCAATCCATCTTTAGATAAATCGGTTTCTACATAAACCCTCGTGGAATTTTCAGATATGAGACGAAATATTTCAGCAAACTGAGGTCGAGCAATAATTTTTCTCCAAGTTATCCTACTTCCAATACCTGCTTTTTTTGCAAGTTTAGACATAGAATATATATTGTCACTATTTCTCTTAATAGTCATGTTATCTAAATTATACTAACAAATTAATTACATTTCAAGAGTTTCCGATTATCCAAACATTGATTTAAGTATTCTTTCTTTAGCATACTTCTCTAACTCTTCAATCAATTCAGTATCGTCCATTTTTTGACACTTGTTAATCAGATAGTCAATAAATAAACTTTTAGAAATATTTACTCCAGTTCTTTTTGTAATTTTTTTACTTAAACCGGCAACATACAAATCGTTTTCTGGCTGTATATTAAATAAAACTTTTTTAAAGTTAGACCCTTTATTAATATTGGGATTAGACACAACTGATTTCATATCTTCACCCCTTCTATTCTGTTCGGACTTTAATTTATCTTGTTGAGCTTTCCTTTTAGCTAAAATATCGTGTTTAGGCATAATTATATAATGATTATATAACTAGGTATATAATAGTTATATAATTGTGGATATAAGTCGTATATAATCAGATGTATAATGATTATATAAGTTTCTCTATTTCCTGAAAAAGTGATTTGTAGGCAAATAGTGCAGCAGAATTTTTATCATATTCATCTAACAACATCCCTGCAATATTAGAGTTATCTACAGAACCATCAGTTGGAATAACTGTATTAAGTAAATATTCTGAAAGACTAAATGCAGCTAAATCCGCGTGAATTGCTCTATCTGCTATAGTTTTACGTTTATCTACTCTAGTAGCAACTAATCCAAATTTAGGCTTTTCTTCAATCAATTCTTCAGCAAAATGTACAAAATCTAAAAGCCCTTCAGTTGCCCCAGCTTCGTTAGAAAGAGGTATCAATATAAAGTCAGTCGCTATAATAGCATTTTGTACTAATATTCCTAAGCTTGGAGAAGTATCAATAATAATATAATCATATTTGCCCTGAATTGATGTTAAACCTCGCCTTAGAATATATTCTCGGTGATTTCTTGAAATCATATTTTGACTTATTTTTTCCATCTTCAAACTACCTCCGATTATGTCTAAATTTGGTCGGAGATTTGTAATTGTATTTTCAATTGGAGTTCCTTCATAAAAATCAGCAAGGGTTTTATCAACATCAGCCCCTACCCATTTTGTTAAGCTATATTGCGGGTCTAAATCAATCATTAAAGCGTTGCCTTTTTCACTAGCAGCAACAGCAAGATTTTTCGCAGTACTTGTCTTCGTTTGTCCTCCTTTATGTGTCGCAAGTGTAATAACTTTAGCCATATATAATAATTATATAATTAAGGATATAATGGTTATATAATGATTTATATAATCGTTATATCTCTTCATCCTAAGCTTGAAAAAAATAATAAGTAATGTCAATACTAGCCACGGTAATTACTTAATTTGTATTCAGAATTAACTCTTTATATAATGGTTATATAATTAGGTATATAATTGTTATATAGCGAGGTATATAATGATTATATAAATACTGAAAATATTGGTTTTAGCAAACCGTACCCTTCGTCTTTTCTAACAGAAAAGGCGGAGGAACTATTTCATCCTTGTACTCCTAATTTTCGCTTTGTACCTTCTCTTCATTTCGCTGGGAGTTTCGGGATTAGTTAATGACCCCTTATGAAGTTGTAATTGAATATAAGCAAATTTATCTCTGGTTTCTTGATTGGGATGAGTATAGGCAATTATCTTAACTGCTTCAAGAAGATGAACTAAAAAATGGGTAGGATACTTCTCAATATAATCTTTTAATTTGTACAAATGCTCTTGTAGCTTTCCCTGATACTTGAAATAGTTACTGGAATAATTATCTTTATCATTTCTTGTAACCACTTTTCTAATTTCTTTTACTAGGAATTTGGAGTGGTCAGGAAACGGCATAGTATCACAACCCCGCAATGATTTTAGTAAATCTGATTGAACAAGGGGTGGAAGATATAACACCCAATCCTGAATTGCAGGTCGAATCTTTTTGACTGGTGGAAATATTGGTTTAGCTGGAGAATGGTATTTCATTTTTTATTAGTTGTTTCTTGCTTTACTCCCTAATTAATCATTAATTTTTGAATTTTGTCTTATGATTTTTCAAAAACTTACTTGACAACAAACAAAATATTAAACATTATTTAAACATCCAATAAGTATGTTTTTGGAAAGAGTTCTCAACTCTTAGATGCTGTTATCTTTCAAAATTTGAATACAAAAACATATTGAGTTTAGCCCCGCTTAGAGGGCTATTTATTTTTGCTAAAATTTTATCCATACATAACAAAATCCCTCTACATTTTCGGTGTAAAGAGATTGTGTAACTGATTAGATTATGTACTATTGAAAGCAATAAATAATTGAATTAATGATTTTAAGCGGATTTACTCAATTACTCCTCTCATAAAAATCCGGACAAGGTATTTTATCCCGCTCTAATCCGGTGGGGTGAATCACGCAGAATAACCCATTTTCCAAAGCACAGGAAGAAGCACAACGTAGGCACATTTTCTGCTGCTTTCTAACTAACTCCCTCGCTTCAGCAATTTTATCTTTATTCTTTTCAAATATAGCTACATAAGTATCCCGCTTATCCAGCCAATTACAGTAATCTTCGGCATTATCAGCCAGAAATTTCTCTACTCGTTTGCGCGAGTACAACTTAATCGGATGGGTATAGCTATGGGGATTATCAGCCAATTTATCCGGTTCCCCAAGACGCTTTACCCAACCTTCGGACAACAGATAGGTTTTCTTCAAAGTGGTTTTAGTTAGAAACTGGTCGGGAGCGAAAAATTCGGTATCTTGGGGGTGATAGAAGATAGCAAAACCATCTCCTTCCTCTTTATCCCAATAATAAACTCCACAAGCACGGGCATCCGGTTTTGGTTGCAGATGCATTTTCTCCAACTGGCGCTTAGTTTTATACCCAAGCTTGTCCTTCTCCTGTTTGGTAAGAATTAAATTGGGAACCTCTTTAAACCATTTTTTACAATCAGTCAGCTTGTAGCAGTAATCATGGCGAAAGCTTGGCTTATGGTGATAAGCAATCGGTTTAGCTTCAGGCTTTTTGGTCAGATTATTTCGGTAAAACTCAAAATCCCATATCGCTCCTTTGGGTGACTCATCGTAGCCGATTGCTGGAATTCCTTCACACTTGCGCTTAGGTTTGCGCTTCCAGCTTAAGCCACACACTTGACAAACCCAGGTTTTATCCTGCTTTTCCAGTAGATGCTCTGGTTGTGTCATTTTTACCTGTATCCTTTTGTACTTAAAACAAGCTTGTTTATCGAAACATGGACAGATGGGGAGAGGGGGTAGAAATTTAAAATTGGAACAACTGACGTTTCTATTCTTGCGCCTCGGCGTTTAGTTTAACTTTGAAATACTGCCGACACATTTTACTCTCTCCCCGGTTGGGATATAGTCTGGAAATTTCATAGATACTGATAAAACCTCTTGTCTCCATTTCACGAAAAAACCATTCCCATTGTGCTAAGTCTTCTTTAGTACCAGTAAAGCGGATATCGTTGATTTCAGTTGTCATAGCCAGTTCCTTAAATTGCTTAAATTACCAAAAAAGCTGGTTATACAGGCGTTTCCTCATTCATCATTATGTTCTAGCTAAATATAAATATTAAACTGCTAGAACATAATTGTTGTGCAAAAACACCGAGATTCATGGAAAGTAGTATTTTGCCAAAGGATACAAATCTACAGCCATATTTTCAAACTTCAAACCATCGGGGTAGGGGCGCGATATTTTTTCTCCATCATCACTCATCCAAGCAAAACTCTTACTATCTTCATAAATCAAAGTCAGTAAACTGCGTCTCCAGAAGGAGGATATAAGTAAGCTCTCTTCGCCAAACCATATATCAAAATTAATTGCATTCATTTGGTATTTGTTATCAATGTAGTTTATGGAGCTTTTACAAGAACTACCACTAAATATTTGCTCTTTATAAAAGGCTTTAAACAAAAACCATACTTCAGAGTTATCTAATTGTTTCGGTATCAACTTAAATCGGGCATAAGGATAATATTTAGTAGCTATTTGTAAAGCTTTAAATTCAAATTCAATCGGAATTATATCAATATTCATAATCATTTTTATTCTGTTTACCGACAGTTTTATTATAAAATATAACTGGTTTTAACTTCAATAAAAGTCATGTTGTTAAAGAAATATGAAGCTGAAGGATATTCTTTATCTAGTTTTGATTACCTGCTTTTAGAAGCCTTTTCTCTAAAGAATCCACTTAGAATTTCAGAAATTATGGAGTATGTAAATAATGTGGGCTTTTATCGTAAATTAGGAATTCACAAACCTAATGTTGAAAAGAAGAGAGTTAAGCATAGATTATCAACAATGCAAGAATGGGAATTAATTGAGTTATTACCTAGCAAGCAGTATAAACTTACCGAAATTGGCTTAAATAATATTAAGAAATATCATCAAATTTTGTGGAACAAAATGTGCGCTCGGAGAGAAAAGTTATTATGTCTAAATTGTGGGTATATACTAACCTCACAGAATCAAAAATGTCCCGATTGTAAAATCAAGGATGCACAATTGGAAGGGAATTACTACATTATTGATGAGTAGAGATTTTTGATGGGGCTTCCCGCTTTAACCCATTCATCATCTTGTTCTAGCTAAATCATTTATAATAATAGCTAGAACAAGATGTCATATCCCCCACCAACCATGCCTAAGAAAAAATGCGGTTTAGGTTTTGACTGCGCTTCAATGATGATTCAGCCTGGGATAGACCCTGCTGATTGTCTGAACTATGAGACTTGCGGTAGTGCTTACGAGCTGACACCTGATGAGCAACTGGAGCTAATACAAATTCGCCAAAGGCAGCGAGAAGAAGCCCAGAGGGAGCAGGAACGGATTCAAGAAAGAATACTTGTATCCAGAAAACAAGCTGCCCGGATGATGTTAATGAGTCGTGGCTGTCCCCAATCCCTTGATTCTATAGGGATAACTGATGCCATTGTTGATTTAACGGGGCAGTTATCCCAATTATCACAAAAAATCTTGGAAGCAACCCAAGACCAGTACATTCCACCCAAAGAAGTCGAAGTTCACAAGTATAACGTCAAGCGAAAGGGTAGAGTGTTTGAGTACAACAAGCTGATGGCTAACGAAGCCATATTCAAACCTATTGAGAAAACCAGGGAAGTAACCAGAAACGGTAAAAAAATTATGATAAATGTTGAAGTGGTTAGAATGATTCATTTATCAAAAGATGAGGATGCCCGAAACATCGTTGCCAGAGAAGGTATTGAGTTAAGGAATAAGCTATCAAAAGTAGAAACGCTATTAAAAAATGCTCAACAACTAATTGATGAAGCTAGTAGTTTAATAGAAAGCTGATACGAGGAATAATAAAAGTGATAACGAGCCAAAGCCTAAAAGACTTCAGCCCGTTTGAGGAAAGGAGAGTAACTAAGTATTTACCTTAGCTTTTCACCCGTTACTTGTTTCCAGAACCGGATGAGCTACTTTCATTAGCATTGCTGCCGGAGTTACTGGAATTGCCGTCACTATTGTTACCGGAACCTTCACTATTCTCACGAGCGCTGTCATCTGAGTTGTTATAATCCAAGCCATCGCCTTGGAATGATTTATCTGCTCCATCTTCCCTTGCATCTCTTGCAGCAAGTACCGGATTATCGCTTGTACTCTTAGTGGAAATATTATCCAAATAGTTAGAATCTGAACTCATTTGTCTTTCTCCTTTTTGTACTGATTTTTTGCAGACATAACTCTCTCCACATCCCTGCGATGTAGAGATTTTTCTGATTCAATAACATTCCTAACTTCCCTACCCCCAACTACAGATAAGAAAGTCTTCAAGACAAATTAAACAAAGCAAGTATCAAGTAACTTCTTCAACCAATCCAACCTGGGTTTATCAGACTTGTTGAAGCTGTTACTACAGCAATTAATCCGCTATTAAATTTCAACCTCGAAAGGGTCACTATCCGAAGCTGCAAGATTTAAATTTGATTAAGCTAATTACTTTGGGAGAGAAAAAACCTAAATCCAGTTTTTGTTAGCCGCTGAAACAACCAGAGTTTCCAGCTCTTTCAATGGTTTGCCTGAGACTTTACTCAACTGTTTCAAATCAATTTCGGACAGTTCTTTCTTCCCTGCCAAAACATCCAAAAAATCGGCAAATATCTCAGAAGGAATTTCTAACTCCCCCGCCTTGTTTAATTCATCCAGTTTTGACTGCAACAAATATGAAGCTGCTGGAGCCTGTGCCTGACCTATCTTCAGCGCGTATTTATCGAGTAACCGCAAGTAATAGTCAGGAACCCCCACATTTATGCGCTTCATCTTGTTTGCCATGCAGTAGTACCAAAAACCTTTACCCAGCATACCACAAGATAATCTCTGGGCTATCAGGTTAGATAGTGACTGCCATTGATTAATTACTCCATTTACCATCACCTCCTAAATATTATCTCTTGAGATAGCGATAGTGATAAGATAACATATAAATGAGTAAATAGTGCATAACTTTTCAGCAATTATTTGTTTACAGTAGCCCCGAAAGAACTACAACCATTGCAGCCAATAACCACCAAGTACTTCAATAACTAACCGTGATTGAATCAACTCAAATCTACTGTACCCGCCTCCCAGTGCAAGGAAAGCGCCTTTTTCGCAGATTGCCCGCTATCTAAATCTGCTGTCTCCCGTGCCTTATCCACCAGCCGCTTTTCCATCAAACGACTGCAAGAAATTGCCTATACAAAAATTAACAACTCCGCCAATGATTACCCTCTCTACCCCAAAGCTGAGTGGATAAGCCGCAAAAGCAAGCACAATCGGGAAGCTCCGCTAACTCCCTACCAAATCTGGATACCGGAGAGCGTCTGGCTTTCATTCACGCTTTAGCTTTAATTGTCTTTATCTTCACCTCCGCTATCAGCCCCGCTCCTGCCATTCTATTCTCAACTATCTTTTATTTACGGAGCCAACAAAAATGAGTTATCAAAGCCTTAAAAACGAACTGGAAGAAATCGCTAACGATTTCGCCAAACTCAAAAGAATTGATGAATACGAAGAGCTTGTGAAACTGACTCAAGAACAATCTGATGTGTCTCTTGCCGATAGTCTGCAAGGGATATTAAGCGCTATCAAAATCCTGAAAAAGAAACTTGCTTCTAAATAATCACAAAGTACCATGTCCAAGAAAAAACGAGGCTCTTATTATCTGATGAGCCAGATTTCTAAGGGATTGACTGCCAGACAAAGATTGAAGAAGAAAATCAACTATTTTCCTCTGATTGAATCGTATTGTGTCTGCAAAGGCTTCTGCTTCAAAGAATGGACAACCAATTATGCCGGGTATCTGGTGTTGCAGTACGAACTAACACCTGGCTTGGAGATAACTGAACAGCTTATCGGGCAAGCTGTTGAAGAACTTGAGCAAATTAAGATAAAGGGCTAAGAAAGCATTGTTTCTCAAGCCCGGAAAGAAAATAGTTTTATCATCGCTACCCATTATGGCACCATTATTCCGTTCAAAAAAATACCTTCTCTCCTTCACCCTAAGTATTGCCAAAGTCAATCCCAAGAACTTCGCTCAACTCCTGCGAGGAGCAGAGTTAGGAGAAATTCCTGAATGGTTAAAATCCGAATTGAATCCACTGAATAACCAACCCAACCCTATAAGAACTATGCTTCCCGAACTCGAACAAGAGCATCTTCCCTTGAAGCCCCATAGACAAGATATAGAAGATATCAGGAATCTAGAGTACGCCCTTCATCTGGAAGATGAAAAATCGATTGTTAATCAGGAACTGCTGGATTCCATCTACTTTGACAAGTTAGCCGCAACTCCTGGTTTTGTTAGTTTTGATGCCATTCGCAGTCACGTTCAAAGACACCTGCCCCATCTGCGAAAAAACGAACTTATTTCGGCTGTGCTGGAATCGCTAATTAGACAACAAGCTATTGAAGGCGATCGCCACAGGGGCTACCGCATAATTTGAGCAACCAACCAGGCAATCAGCCCTACAACCAAGGGTTGGTTGTATTGGTTTTTAAGGGTTGGTTGGTAGAATAGCAAAAATAATTCCCCAACACCCGTGCTATGAGAAAAACTCTACTTGAAGTTAAGAAACTTAATAACTTTGAAGCTAAAAAGCTAAAAAAAGCTGGTATTAGTGATTATTTAACTTTGGTATTAACTGCTTGCTACAACATTTTTCGGGAAGAAGATAAATTTCAAAAGTTCTGCCAAGAAGATAATATTTCTGGGGAATTAACCGAAAAACTAAAAACTTTTTCCAAGACTCAAAGCTTTCTTAACTATGTTTTTAGCGGTATTGTTGCTGTTACCACCAACCCAGAGTACACCTTTCAAATTCCCCCAGCTAAAGAGATGCAGCAACATAGCAATAATTTTGCTCTAACTATTGTCAGGAATTTAGTAGAGGATTTAAAAAAAGAATCGGTGGAAAGCTTGTGTTTGAGGGCTGATGATGAGATGCGGCAATTTCAGGAAATGAATAAAGCGAATATGACCCCTGAACTAACTGAAAAATTTGGGGATATTCCTATCTAAATAAATTGCAGTATTATTGTACTACTACTATAGATACTTTTTAAACATGACCTTAGCCGTTACAGATAGAATCAAAAGCTTCAAGGACTTACGTAGAAACTTTAATTTACAACAATCCAAAGACCCAGCATTCTTCAGCGAATTATCCAAAGACTTACAAGATTTAACCCCGGAAGAAAAATCCGGTATCGGCAAGATTAAAAAGCGCTTTGATTACCACCGCGAAGACGGCTTCTTACTCGAAGGCACAGTTAATCTGCTAGTAGTTTCCCCACTCTTAGAACTCGCTGGTTTCCTGGACGAGCCATACCAGATTCGCTCCCCATTCGGCATTGAAATAGAAATCAACGACACAGTTGAGACGCTGAAGGGTTTTATTGACACACTGGTAGTCAACAATAACCTCTGGGTTTTATCCCTGGAATCCAAACGAAGCGCTATTCCTGTAGGTGTAGCATTGCCACAACTCTTTGCCTATATGCTTGCCCAACCAAGACAAGGTAATCTAGCCTTTGGAGTAGCTACAAACGGCGATGAGTTTATTTTTCTTAAATTGGATTTTAGCACAGGGCAACCTTCCTACGGCTTTTCACGGGCTTACTCACTGCTTCCAGTTAATCACGAATTAGATGTAGTTCTTAAAATCCTGAAAAAATTGGGTAACTCTGTGATTGAAGCTCAGGAAGGTTAATTTGCTCACTCATTTAACAGCCAAACCTGAATTAAATACCTGATAGCACACTCTAATCTGGTTTGCAGCGCTATAAGTTGATTATGGGTAAAAGGAATAGTAGGCTGATGAGTTCCACGATTAAATAAGTCAGCCATTTCTACAACTGCCTTTACATCTTCTTTGATGAAAGCAGTAAATTTATCGTGATTTACACCTCTACAAATATAAAATAATCTAGCTTTTCTTGTTGGTTTATTATTACTGAAGAATACCTCGTCATCACTCCATTTTCTAATATCATTATCTGGAGCTAGTCTCTGTATTATCTGAGTAAACAATTCGCGCAGTGATACTACACAGTGACGAGCATAATCTGGATTGTCTTTTGAATTTAGTGCTGATTTAGCACCCTGCCATAGAGGAATTAAATCCTTTGAATTAATGACAAGTAAAAGCTCCTCAATTCCTGGTTGCTTTCCTAAAATCTCATTTTTTAAAGATTCTTTCTCTTCTTCTAACTCATTCTTTTCTTGATTTTCTTCCGAAGTAGAAACGGCATTTAAGACTTCCGCACTATTAAGTACTTCAAGTGCAGGTAGCTCTGAAACTATCTCGGCTAAATCTGGTTTTTCTAAGATTATTTCTCCGACTGAACCAGCTAAATTAGAATAAGAAGTAGATAATTCTAAGAAACTGCCGTAAGCTTGTTTGTGTAAGTCAACAAAATTGGATACAAACCCAAGGCTTTTTGTGAAGTTTAATTGCTGTTGCAAAGTTGTTTGAGCTATGCCACTTAATTTTAAACTGTTAAGCATCGCCTCAGCTACACCAGAAGCATTTTCAGTGTAAAGTCTACCAAACGCCTTGTCAGAAATAATATCGCTTATTCCACTATTTACCCCTTTTAATAATTCAATTGCTTCTAATTGTGGAAATTTTAAGCTATTAGTCTGCTCGGCAAATTTAGCGATTACATCGGCTGAATTTAATACAGGATTTCTTCCAACAATATCAGTAAAATGGGTAATGCTATCCAAGACACTTGGATTTAATCTACTGATTGCATCTAAAGCTGGAGTAGCACCATACAAATCATTAATCTGGTCGGCAATTTTACCTGCTACAAAAGCTGGATGACTGGATTGAAAACCAACTAATTGGTCTATCATGCTTTGAAATTCTCTGTCAGAATTATATTTATCCATACTCTTTCTAATTTTGTTACCTTGCTATTCTACATTTTTTTAGTGCTTATGTACTGTAATATCTTTATTACAAAGTTGAAATATGTAAGCTAGGGCTGTTATCCGTACAACTAAGGTAGAGATATTACGGAAGAATCAGAAGTCGTATTTACTACTATGTCTGCATTTCGCTTTTAAGTCTATTTTTTCAAACTGTATCAAAGCATTTAGTCAACCAACTAGTTAAGCCATTACCCGCTTATTTAAGATAATAATAAATCCATCAAAGAACTAAGCACAAACAAACCAAAAGCTAAGATTTTAGTTCTTTTCTCGAACTTAGGACTTTTACTAAACCTAGCAAGTATCTGAACAACCAACATTATTAGTAATATTGTGAATGACAGAAGAAAAGGTAAAACAACCAGCAACAAACAGCCAAAGAAAAGAATTATTGTCGCAACTCTAAACCAAAAATTAGGTAGTATATCCTTCTCTAAATCAAATATAGGTATTGTTGTAGAGAATACCATAGGTACTATAAAAACAATGCCAGAGATTAGAAATATAAAAGAGATAGCTAATTTAATCCTTTCCGGAGCAGTTTTTAACTTATTTGGAAAAGAAAATACTTCTATAAACAATTTAGGTAAAGACAGACCTGCACTTTTTAGGACTTCGTTTACTCTTTTCACTCCTAATAGCTCAATTAACGCTACGAATCCAGAAATAAACTGAACAATTTTAGTTCCTCTGCTCCACCACAGCACTTTAGCGCACAAATAAGAATTCCACACACAAAGTATTTCCGAGTCATCCAATTTATTACCGGAAAACCATTCGCTTACAGTCTGCCCTAAATCTAAACTCATAAGAACCTAGCAATCCAAATAAACTAGCTAGAAGATTACTGAAAATCCTATCAATTTACCTGTATCCTGAAAAACAACCCAACATTATAACTGGATTATTTTTTACCGAAAACCCAAAAATATAGTATATTAAATTCAACTCGATATCTTTTTCCATCCTTCCATCTCCTAAAACTAATTTTTGTGTGGTAATTCCTTCCGCACTCCTACAAAACATAATTTCCATCAATTCTTAAATATTTTTACCTCCTAACTATTCCAAGACCCCAAAGCCTTTAATCTTTCACCAATCACCCAAACCCATTCACACCTCTAAAGAAACAAAATGGGAAAAATAATCGCCCTATTTAACCAATCCGGCGGGGTTGGCAAGTCAAGTCTCACTATGAATCTTGGCTACCATCTCGCCCAAAAGCAGAAAAATCGGGTGCTACTACTTGATTTAGACCCCCAGGCTTCCTTAACAACCTTTATGGGACTGGAGCCGGAGAACGAGCAGCAAACTATCTACCAAGCGGTGGTAGGAGAAGAGAAAATGCACATCCACCCCGAACTGATTCACGGAATGTCTTTTACTCCTTCCAATATTAATCTGAGTGCAGCCGAGTTAGAACTGGTAGCTTCCCTAATGCGCGAGATGCGTCTGAAAAATGCTCTTGCTCCAATAGCTGGTGATTATGACTATATTCTTATTGACTGCCCACCGTCTCTTGGCATTCTAAGTGTTATCAGTTTGGTAGCTGCCACTCACCTGCTTGTACCAATTCAGTGTCAGTTCAAATCCTTCCAGGGAACCGATTTACTGCTTAAAACTATTACTTCCTTAAAAAAAGGCGCTAATCCCAGTCTGGCTATTGCTGGTTTTATTCCGACCATGTATGATGCCCGTACTGCCCAGGAATCAAGAACTTATAAAGCAATTAAAGAACAACTCTCTCCTTTGGCTACAGTCTTTGACCCGATTCCTAAGTCAATCGCCTTTGCGGATGCTTCAGAAGCCCGAAAGCCACTAGCGCTATTTAATCCCAAACATCCAGCAGTTAAAATCATGAAAAAAATTGCTTCTTCCCTGGAGAAACTACCATGAGCAAAAAAGACCAACCTTACAGCCAGCTTCAAGGTGTTGCAGCTTTACTTGAACAAACAACATCTTCCCAAGACGGAGAAACCGAGAAAGCCACTAAAAACCAAATATCAATTGAGCTTATTCAAACTCCAGCTAATCAACCTCGTCGCTATTTTGACCCCGAAAAACTAGAATCCTTAACTAAGTCAATCAACGCTCATGGAGTAATAGAACCACTCCTTGTGCGCCCCAAGGACGGCAAATATGAACTTGTTGCTGGGGAGCGAAGACTAAGAGCTTCTAAGCAAGCCGGACTAAGTGAAGTTCCAGTAATTATTCGGGATTTAGACGATACCAAAACCAGCCAAATCCGCTTAGTTGAAAACCTGCAACGGGAGGATTTGAACCCCCTAGAAGAAACTGAAGGGATACTGGAACTGCTCTCAATTGAGCTAAACCAACCAGTTTTAGAAGCCATCTCCATTCTCCACAGGATGCAAAATGAAGCGAAGGGGAAAGTTACCCAAAACGTTTTGGGTAATGAAAAACAATCTGTAGAAAAGGTTTTTACTAGCCTTGGGACAATAGGCTGGCAATCTTTTGTGACTTCTAGACTCCCTCTGCTCAAACTTCCTGAAGACGTGCTGGAAGTGCTACGACAAGGAAGGCTTGAGTACACCAAAGCTATCGCGATTGCCAAAATTAAAGATAAAGAACAAAGAGAACAGTTGTTGGCAGAAGTACTAGAAAAGAATTTATCCCTTAAGGAAATTAAGGAGAGGATAGAAGCACTTAAGCCAGCCAAAGACCCTGAAAAACTATCACTAAAACAACGGGTTGACGACACCTTTCGCCGACTGAAAAAATCTAAAGCATTAGATGATGAGAAGAAGAAAAAAAGTATTGAAAAGTTGCTGACACAGATGGAGGCGTTAATGAAATAACTCTTACCCAAAACGTTTTGGGTAAAATTGGAAAAACCCTAAATCTCCTTGCCTGTCCTACTTCTCCCTCAACTTCCGCTCCTCAATTTTTTCAAGCAATAACTGCTCATACTCCTCTGCCGATTTCAGCTTCTTCAATAATTTCTCTTTATGGGCGCGTACTCTCTCAAGCTGGTCTGTCACATAATCGGTTTCTAAAAATTCCTTGAAAATCCGGACTTGCTCTTCTTCTGGTGGCAACCGCCCAGCAATTGCCCCATCGTTTTCATCAAGCCGCTTCCATCTTGCAAGTTGTTCCGGTGTTGGCTGATAAGCTTTGGATTCTTCTGTCATAAGTTTAAACCACTATAAAATCTTAGAAAGACCGCTAATTATTTCTTGTTCGTCTGGTAACTGATTTTGCAATTCCTCTGGTAGTTTGTAGGAGACTACTGTGGTTGGCTGATTTAATTGACTAAGTGTGTACTCCATCACCGTCTCATTCTTATTTCTGCAAATCAGCAACCCAATAGTAGCCTCGTCTTGGCTTGATTTTACCTGCTTATTAACTGCTGTCATGTAGAAATTAAGCTGTCCCAAGTAATCCGGTTTAAAATTAGTAGTCTTTAGCTCAATGACGATAAACCTTCTCAAAATATAATTATAAAAAAGCAAATCAATAAAGAACTCTTGACCTCCAACTTCCAGCTTGAATTGCCTTCCCACATAAGCAAAACCCTTACCAAGTTCGAGCATAAATTTAGTAATATTCTCAATCAAACTATTTTCTAGCTGCTTCTCATTCTCTAAATTGCCCAGTTCCAGAAAATCCAGCACGTAACTTTCCTTAAAGGATTGCTTGACCAGTTCAATCTGATTATCAGTACTAATTGTCTGCTCAAAATTGTTAAGACTTTTCCCTGCTCTCTGGTAGAGATTCAAACCAATCTGATGGTCTAGGATAGTTCTTGACCAGCCATTCTCAACTGTCTTGTTAATGTAAAAGCTGGCTTCTTGCCCATCCTTGATTTTATCGATAATTAGGCGAGTATGACCCCAGGGAATTTGTTCCACAGCTTGTGGAACTATTTGGTTTTCACTGCAAAACAAATACAACCTTCTCATGTAATGAAGATTAACTTTACTAAACCCCTTCAGTTTCGGAAAAGCCAGTTTCAAATCTTGCTCAATCTGACCGATTAGATTATCTCCCCAAGAAGCCTTAGCTTGTTTCTCCACAATCTGCTGACCAATTTGATAGTAAAGCTTAATTAATTCCGAGTTAACCGTTTTAACGACCTT
Organism: Calothrix parasitica NIES-267; assembly: GCF_002368095.1. Classification (GTDB taxonomy): domain Bacteria; phylum Cyanobacteriota; class Cyanobacteriia; order Cyanobacteriales; family Nostocaceae; genus Rivularia; species Rivularia parasitica. The sequence goes on from NZ_AP018229.1 coordinate 103,419, forward strand.
TTGGGAACTAGATTTTATCTGCTGCTTGAGATTTTCTATAAATTCTTTGTAAGTTTCATCTGTAGTTAAAATACTGGACACAGCTAAAGTAATTGAGGCGGAATTACTTTTTGGTCAAAGCCAGTACTTTATCTAAAACCCCCTATATGTCCAAGAACCAACTCCAACAGGAGTTAAAAACCCAAGCTTTGAAAAGTTATAACATTTTTGAATTATTACCCCATCAACAGTTGTGGAGATTGCAATTTCAGGTTGCCGATAATTCTTGTTGGGAAATTGTTGCTCTAAGTAATGACCGAAAAACGATAGTAGCTAAGTGGGTTAGCGGTAAAACAACTATTGGCTTACTAAATTTATCAGGTGAAAGAGTTGGAACAATAGCTGTAAAGGATATTGTGGAATTGTTTGATGAGTTTTGATTCAGATGAAATTAAACAACTGAAAACTAAACTTTCATTTTTTTCGCTGATTGCTGGCAAAAATCAAGCAAGAAGCTTCATACTATACTGTCATGGTGCGAGTTAAAATTGGAATATATTGGGATTTATGGCACTTTTTAGCTTATTTTGGGCATAATAAGAATTAGAATACAAAATAGTTTTTTTATCTATAAAATACAAGGATTTATTTAAACAAATATGACTTTTCAAGATACTTACGATTATAAAAAAATTCCACCAAAAATAACTGCATATAAAGGTCAAATATTTCGCTCTCAGCTAGAAGCTACTTGGGCAATGTTTTTTGACTGGTCTGTGTATAAATGGGAATACGAGCCGCAAGAAAGAAATCTTTTTCGTGGCTGGCTTCCTGATTTTAAAGTATGGCTTAATCCTGAAGACTGCCCTATTTATTGTGAGGTCAAGCCTCTGATGTTAATAGAAGTGCCTTCCGCAATCGCTTCTAAAATTATTCAAGCTGAATCTCGATGCTGTGGTGAAAGTGATAACAATGTCATTACTGCAATACTGGGAAAACAAGCCCCCGTATGGCATAACAAACAACCTTCTTTGGGATGGGTTTCTTTTGGTAAGAAGGGTTATGAGCGAAAGTGGCAACCTATGCCTATCACTAATGCTCAAGTTGCTGAATTTCGCTGGAATTTTGCTCAAATTCGGGTTAAAAGACAGTTTGTTCACGTAAGAGACGCTACAAGAATTTTTTTGCTCTCCCTGGAAAACCAAAATCGAAGTTAAAAGGTGGGAGGAAGATAATTTCTTATAGCTATCTTTTGGGAAACTATTTACTTCCCCTTGTGCTTCTTCCCAACCTGCTCGGCAAGCTTATTACTCAACTTCAACTGATACTGATTTTTATTATCTTCATAAGTCAAAATTGTTCTGGGGTCAGCAAGTCAATTTAAGTGTTGCACTTTCCGGTAATCTCCTCCAGCTAAATTCAGGACATCAGTAATCCCGGAGTGTTTAATTTTGTGAGGCGACATTTTTTTCTTATCCCAGCTTTTTTAGAAGCGTCCTGGAAAATGAGGTGTATATATCCCATCTGCGGTTAAAACTTTACCGTCAGAAGACAATTAAATTGCTATTTCTACTCATCTTCAGAAACTTTACTACTAAATTATCGTTAACTACTTGGTGCTAAATGTGCCGCTACATATGGAATAGCAGCATTATGACCGCCTTTGCTGACTTGAATTTTGTACCGTTTTTACAGCAATTATTAACGCCCAAATGGGTGCAGAGAAAGGACATTCTCGCAACATAACTTAACGCAGCAAAATTACTGAAATTTTAATTTTTTACATACCCAATACAACAAGGCAATTATTTCAGATATTTTCTGTAATAAGCCATAAATAATATTAAGAAAATCTTAAGTGTGTACTCAAATTGTTGGAAAATGGTTTTGTGAACTGTTTGACAATTTGCGATGTCTAGCGAGAAGCCACACAATGCCGGAGATAACCATAGTTCTAATTTTGAGTCACTTAGCTTAACTCAACCATTACCTCTGACACTAAATCCTGCTGAGGTTTATATTCGCTCGCTTGGCAAAGGATCACGTAGAACTATGCGCGAAGCATTAAACGCCATCGCTAAGTTATTGACTAATAATGAATGTGATGCCGCTACTCTCGATTGGTCAAAGCTGAAATACCGGCATACTGCTATTATTCGCTCTATTTTGATGGAGAAATACTCTCCGGCAATGGCGAATAAGATGATTTGTGCCCTGCGTCGGACATTGCAGGAAACGTGGCGACTGGAGTTAATGACTAGAGAGCAGTATTCACGAGCTGCTGACATTGCTTTAGTCCGAGGTAAGAGTCCGCTTAAAGGACGCTCGCTGAATGCTTCTGAAGTTTTTAAACTCTGGGAAAATTCTTTAAACGACAATTCTAATCTGGGAGCCAGGGATGCTGCCCTCTTAGGAATCCTCTCAGTCGGCTTGCGGCGTAGTGAAGTCACAAATCTTAATTTAAATAATTTTAAATCCCGTACCCGCTCCCTCAATTTTCTAAGCAGTAAAAGTAATTCGGAACGAATTTTATATCTGCCAAAACAAGCTGTAGAAGTAATAAAGCAGTGGTTAGTAATTAGGGGGAAAGAACCTGGTTCGCTTTTATATCCGCTCAATAAAGGACATAAAATTATTCATAGAAAGATGAGCGACCAGGGTATATTGCGAGCTTTGCAACGCCGTGGGGAACGTGCGGGTGTACACGGATTCACACCACACGATTTTAGAAGAACTTTTATCAGCGATTTACTGGATTTAGGTGTCGATATTGTTACGGTGCAAAAAATGGTTGACCACGCATCGCCTAAAACTACTGCAAATTACGATAGACGGGGAGAGAAAGCCAAAAAGCAAGCAATTGATTTATTAAATCTTCCTAATATTTCTCTAAACAAAACGCCTACAAAACAAAATAAAAAGCCCAAAGCAAAAAATTCTACTCTTAAATGCCCTAATTGCAAATCCAAAGAACTTTTAAAGGAGGGGTTCCAGGTATTGGCTGATGGTAATAAGCACCAACGCTTTAGGTGTCAAAAGTGTGATTATGCTTTTACCCCGCTTCTATCTGTCCCCGATAAGAAAGGCTGACTTGCTCCAACGACTAAAGAACTGCAATCGCGGTTTGTCCCACACTCGGCATTGAGCCGAGATACGTGTAAAAACCTGCAAGATGGTCTGAAAACTCTTGCTATACCTAGCTTTCAATAATTTCGGGTGGAAGTTTCATCGCTGCCTCTAATGGTTGCGGAATCGCCTGTAAATTCACTACATAATCTCCGTATCTTTTAATATGTCTGGTCACGTAAGGACTCAAAGCTTTAAGATATCTACGGTTAACCTCTTCTCCCTGTGCAGATAGCGTCTGAATCGCCAGCGACATATCTACCGTGTTTTGTAAAATTACAGCAGAAGCAACTAAATCCAGGTATTTCAATCGCTTTTCTTGTTCAATTGGGTCATTCTCAGTAATCGCACCTTGTTTGCCAAAGAACACCCAATCAAGAAAATGGTGATATTTCTCCACAACATTAGTGATGGCAGTAATTTCTCGACGCATCCTGACGTTGGAGATATATTCCAGCAGGAACATTGTCCGTACCACCTTACCCAATTCCTGGAATGCTTGGTAAAGGCGATTCTTACGACTGTAGCTGCCCAACTTGCGTAAAAGCGTAGAAGGCATTACCTTCCCGGCTTTTATCGACAATACGACCCGCATCATATCATGCCAGTGGGTTTGAATCAGGTTCCAGTTGACTACACCTTTGAATAATGGGTCAATATATTCGTAAGTTGCATCTGGGCTTGGACGTAAAAAAGCACAATCTTTCCAGTTACGGATGCGAGGCATTAATTTGATACCAAGAAGGTAAGAAATAGCAAATACTGGTGCGGATTGACCTTGGGTATCTGCGTATAAAGAATCTGGTTGAATATCCGAAGTATTTTTTAGTAAACCATCTAAAATATACACTGCTTCCCAAACACCGCAGTTAATGAAGTGAGTAAACAGAGCGATATATTTATCAGAGACGTGGTGATATGCAATACCACCATAGCCTCCATAACGAATATGGTATTCACTATGTAGATTATTCTCGTAAATCTCAAATTTGCTACCATCAGCGGCTGCTCTTTTCCCAGTACCCCAGAGATTCGGAAGGCTAAAACGGTTGAAAGCATTAATCATATCCCGAATCGCTGCTTCAATCTTTGCAGTACTGATATGGCGACGGTTGGTGTAAGAAATCATGTGAGATGTTACCACGTCTCTGGAATGACGCGCCATTTGATTCGGTCCGAGATTACATCCGTAACTAAAAGTGGTAAAAATATAGCGCTCCGCAGATTGAGAGAACTTTGGTTCGCTTCCTGATAGAGGACCAAAATGTCTCGTCCAATTTAACCAATGTTCAACATTGCAGAGTATGTCTAAAATACTACGTTCTGGCATCAGGTCACGTAATTTATTTTCTAGTTCTTCTACCTCTTTTGGCTCGGAAGTTGATGGAACTCGTGTCAGTACGATTTCTCCATTCTGATTAATTTTTACCTGCTTGTCGTCTGCACAAATCTTATCTACTTTTTCTGCAACATTCGTCAATTCTTGACGCAAATATTTAACGAAATCTTCTGGGTTCGAGGGAAAGTCAACAGTTGAACAATATTCTTCTATCAAAGGTCTGCACTCCGCCCCCGACAGCAATTGTTCTCGGAAATCAGCGTAACTTTCAGAACCAGCTACACAAGCATCTCCTGTCTTCAAATCCAAAGCCAAGTAAGAAAAAATACAGATTTCTAGCTGCTGACGTACTAAAACCTTAGTTCCATTAACCTCAGATATAACCAGCGTCCGCCATTGTTTGCTGATAAAATCTAAATTAATATCAAACGGTAAATGCTTACCACGCTTGTGCTGATTATCCAATAAAAACTTCAGTGCATCAATGACAGATTCATCCGCAGAAGTGCTGCTGATATCCATTGAACGCACTAAATCGAATAAAGATTTACGGTGGCTGTAATAAAATCGCCACATCAATGGTAAGTAATTGTTCGTATTATAAGCTGCAATTTCTTCATATTTTTCTAGCAGCAAATCTATACCACCGCCTTCATCTATGATGGTCTGCACCTTACCCCCTAAAGCTTCTTTATCTTGAGTTTGTTTTGATGCTGTTAGGACTTGTGAAAAGGTATTTAACAACTCGGATGTTTGTACTAAATGTTTCTCCCGTAGCTCCTGCAATCGCTGTTTGGCATTGTTTTGAATCTTAAGCATTCGTTTGAGGAACATCTCAACCAGATTGTCACGGGTTTTGACCTGTGCTGAATATAGCAGGCATATCAGTAATGTTCGGCGTTTAGGTATATTAATATCCCGAAACTCGGATATATCCAAAGCCCTTGCTTGGGCTGCAAAGTACCTTACTTTTGTTGGAGCTACGCTCGATAATAATCTTTTGGCATTCCCAAAAGTCATGAGAGAATCAAACTTAACCAACAGTTGTTTCATCCCACCAAGAGTTGCACTCCTGGGTGGGGATTTTAGTAAATTGAGTGTTGCAATTGACTCTTCCGGTTCTCCTACCAGTAGTTGGTCTAAATAAAAAATATCTGTAATTTCTAGAATACTGGATACCCGCAAAAACAGACGGTTGTTGACCATTGCACGAATGTGACCAATTAAACGGTCAAGTGTACTGAATGCAGGTAATTCGTAGCGCTCTTTAACTAACTCTTCAATTGCTACATTAATTAAATCAGCAGGATGATCTAAAACTTCTGCTTGCTTTGCAACCAGGATAGCGATTATTTTCTGGGCTAGTTTATCGTATTGTTTAACTTCCAAGTATGAACGAATCGCATTTTGATAAGTGTAACGCTGACGTTCTGAAGGGATTGTTTTTACCCAATTCTGTAAATTTAAACACGACCGTAAATGTTTTATTACAGTGATTGGCACCAATTCGGGATGTGGAAAATATCCAAGCCGTTGAAAAGATTTCAACATCACCATAAAGCTAAGAAAACCATTATGGCTCTTGGTTTTAGACTTTACAAACTTAATTTCTTCTGGTGTAGGTGTATAAAGTTCTGCTAATTCTTTAGCATCAGGAAACTGTTTAAATTTGGGATAGGCAGTACGGTTAATTGAGGTCATTTAAGTAAAAATAGCAACGCCACTGTATAAAAAACGAATTTATAAAATTTATCTCTTATTCTCCAACCAAAGAGTATTTTATATTCTTTTGGGTAAACAGCTATTTTTTTTGGATAATAGAAGTATGTGTAACTTCTATTATCCAAAATGCACCTCATAAAAGTGCATTGAAAAACAAATTAATTTTATTCAAATCATGTCTTGTGAAGAATGGTACAGTGTCAAAATTAGTTATGAAAATGTATTAAAAGAAAGTAATTGGCAGCATACTTATTTATCCCATATGCTGAAGGTTGATTGACCAAATTATTGAATCAAAGTACGCTTCAATATTTTTTCCAGGGTTCTCACATATGAATCTTTCTATACATCCAACTTCTAAACTACGTACACTACACCGTCGCATCATAATTTATCCAAAAGGGAACTGGTTCACATTACACTATTCTTACTTGGGTAAAAAAGATGTATATAGATATGACTTGTATAAAGTTGTATTGGCAGAAGTAAAAGATATTCTTTTAGAACTTATGGAACGTCTTGAAAAATGGAAAATAGAAAACCGCTAGCTATGTGAAAGCGAATGTTTAGAGTTGTAATCCGTTTTTTATTAAATTATTAAGTGCTTTACGTGCAACTTCTTCCGCTTTCTTAGAGGTTACTTGTTGATAACGCAATGTTGTTTGAATACTGGAATGTCCCATCAAGGAACGTAATTCTTCAATACCCATCAATCCGACTCTTTCTGTAGCATATGTATGTCGTAAATCATGGATTCTTATTCCATTTAATTCTGGATTTTTATTTGTGATTTCACGCCAATAATCGTGTAGTGTATGATAGCTAATTCTAGTAACTTCTAAGGTAACTGGGTGTTGTGCTGTAAACAACGCATTACTTTTTTGATGTCTTGAATATTTTAAATATTCATCTAAAGATTTAGCTGCATCATCGCTGTAAAAACACCAGCGTTTTTTATTACCTTTCCCTAATACCTGAAATTTTTGATTTTTAATATCTATACCTTCTAAATTTAAGGCTAAAAGTTCACCTATTCTACATCCTGTGCGATGTAGCAAGTAAATTATTGCTGACATCCGTAGGTCATTTTTAGTGACTTTATAGAGTATATTTAATTGTTCTGGTGTTAAATATCTTATTGTATCATCGCTTTTATGCTCGCCTTTTTCTCGTTGTGGAGAACGCTGCTTTAATCCACGAATTGGGTTAGATTTTATATACCCGGATTCTACTGCAAAATTAAGTAAACTTTGCAGTATTGCTTGATGCTTATGATGAGTTGTGTATTTTAAGTGACTAAGACTATTTAAATACTCAACTAATGTTTGTTTACTGATAATTTCTATTGACCAACTTCCATATTCTTTGAGCAAAGAGCCAAGAGTAAATTCGTATGTTCTCCTGGTACTTGGTGCCAGCCCAGGACGCTCCAAGAATTCAACTACAATGGTGGCTAAAGTTACAGTCAAAACGCTGATAATTTATGTGTTTACAGCAAGGTTTTTTCTAAGCAAATTATATATCTTTTAAGGGTGTAAATGGACAGCTTTTCATGAACACTTTTAAAAATCCCCAACAAAGAGAATCCCTTGCTGACTATGTAACGAGAATCCGAAAACATTTGAGAATGACTCAGTTTGAGTTAGCGGATGCTGCTGGTATCCATTCTCGTTCTGTAGGAAAGATTGAGCGGGGGCTGACGGTTAGAATCAATCGTAAAACCATGCAAGGTTTAGCGATTGGCTTGGGAATCCCACTTGAATACTTGGAAGCTGTAAGTAGGGGTGAAGAAGTTAAACAAGTTCATTCGATTAAATTTTGTCCCCAGTGTTGGACTCCTGGAAGTGATGCTGACCCAATCTGGGGGAATGTTCGAGCAAAATTCTGTTATCTATGCGGTACTCAGTTACGAGCAAGTTGCGCTAATTGCGGGCATCCTGTTGTGTCGTTGAGGTATAAATTTTGCCCAATGTGCGGAAAGCCTTATAAATCAGAAAATCAAAAACCTTGAAAGCTATATATAGAAAGAGTTTTAAGACCATCTTGCAGGTTTTTACACGTATCTCGGCTCAATGCCC
>NZ_AP018230.1 GCF_002368095.1 Calothrix parasitica NIES-267
TATATGTTCGTAAACTGTATCGTTATCTGGGCGGAAGAAAATTAAATCTTTCCAATTCCGAATTCGGGGCATCAATTTAATCCCCAACATATGTGACAATGCAAACACAGGTGTTGACTGTCCTTGGGTATCAGCATGAATAGTATGTGGCTGAATTTCAGAACAATTTTTTAATAAACCTTCGATAATATAAACGGCTTCCCAAGTTCCGCAGGAAATAAAATGGCTAAATAAAGCTATGTAGGTATCAGAAACATGGTGGTAAGCAATTCCTCCGTAGCCCCCGTAGCGAATATGGTACTCAGACAGCAGGTTTTCTTCGTAGAGTTCGTACTTAGTCCCGTCCGCAGCAGCCGTTGTACCATCACCCCAAATACCCGGAAGCTTCAAAACATTGTAACGATTAACAATATCTACAAGTGCTGCATTTAACTTATCTACACTTACATGACGGCGATTAACAAATGATATCTCCTTAGCAGTCACAATACCTCGCATATGTCTTGCAGCTTGAGTTGGTCCCAAATTACAACCATAAGTGAAACTAGTCAGCAAATAACGTTCTGTCGCTCGCTCCAACTTTGGGTCGCTTCCGCTCATGGGTCCAAAGTGGCGTGTAAAATTAGTCCAGTAGTCAACATTCCGCAGGATATCAATTAAATTGCGTTCCGGAAAACGTTCTTCCACAGCTACAAGCAGAGCTTTAGCTTCAGGACTTAAATCATGACGCAATGACTTTTTTAATACAGGTTCGCCCAAATCATTAATTACAAGCTGACGATTATCGGGATAACCAGCATCTACTTTTGAAGCTGTATCGGTTAACCATTCCTTGAGTTGTTCGACAAAACCATCTGCGTCCGATACAAAACCCAAGTTGTCACAATACTGGTCAATTAATGGTAAACATTCAGACCAAGGTAATAACTGTTCTCGGTGGTCGGCATAATTTTCACTACCAATGACGCAGATATCTCCTGTCCTCAGTTCAGTCATCAAGTAAGAAAAAACACAAACCTCTAGATGGCGACGAACAATTTTAGTTTTGTTTCCTTGTTCAACAAATAAAAGTTTCTGCCATTGAGGAGAAGCAAATTCTAAATCTAAGTCAATAGTATTCCTTAAATAATGACCTCGCTTTGACTGATTTTCTAGAATAAACTTTAGTGCTTCAACTACACTTTGTTCGCTAGTTGTTGATTCAAACTTCAAAGCACTTAATAATCGAAAGAAAGTACTACGATGACTTTTATAAAATTGCCATAATAAAGGCAAATAGTTATTCCCTTTATAAGCATTAATAGCCTCACACTCACTTAATAATTGCTCCGCACCACCTTCTGGACTAAGTAACTGATTAACTTGTTCTACTTTATTAGTATTGTTAACTAACGAAGCATTATCAACCCTGTCAATATTAGTTAAATCTTGCTCTTCTTCAACCCATACATGAAGAACATTACCGAAAACTCCCAGTAATTTTTCAACTGTTTCCTGATATCTCTGTTTGATAAGTTCTAATTCTTTCCTGGCATTGTTATGTATCAACCGCATTTTTTTGAGAAACATCTCAACCAAATTATCTCGCGTCGTCACTTGCGCCGAGTGAATCAAACATAATATAAGAGTAATGCGCTTTGGTAAATTAAATTCCTTGATTTCACTTGCATCTAAGACCCTCGCTTCAGCAGCAAAATGTTGAATCTTAGCTGCTGTAATTCCAGTAAGTAGTGGTTTAGTATCTCCCAAAGAATCAAGCCAGATTAAATGTATAATTAAATCATTAAGATGGTTACGAGTAGGACGTTTAGGAAGTTGCTTGATATTATTATAGAGACTTCTATATTCAACTGGATGATTGTCTAACAGGTCAAGTAAGCGTTGTTGATAATCATCATTCAAACGACTAAGTACTACTTTAAATAAATTTTGGTTGACTAAATTTCTAACTCGACGTACTAATCTATTTAACGTATTAAATCCTGGTAGCTCATATCTACTTTTTACTAATTCGGCAATAGCGACATTCATTAAATCCGCAGGATTATCCATCACTTGTGCTGAATCATTCACCGCCGATACAGCCAAATGTAGAGCAGTTTGATTAAAAGATTTAACTTGAAGATATGAGCGGATAGCTGTTCGATGTCGGTACATTGTTTTTTTGCTTTCATAGCCTAAAACAATATCATCTTTAAATTTTAAATGACTGCGAATATGGTTTATTATTTTTAGTGGGATATCCGCAATAGAAGGAAAATAACCTAGTCTTTGAAATGATTTTAATATAACAAGTAAGTTAAGGATATTAATTTCATTTTTTGTTGCACTATAAGCGAAAGCAATTTCTGAATTGGTCGGTGTATAAATTTCTGTAAGTTCTTTTGAAGTGAATTGGCGTTTAAATCTCGGGTAAGCAGTGCGTTCTATAGATGTCACTCTGATATTGATGGATTGCCCATCCTGGTATTACTTTTATAGATATAAAACAAAACATTCACTTTTTCTTAGTTTTAGATTTTTTTCTTTTAAGCAATGTTTTCTTACTATCGATTTCAGCAATAGTATTTTTGTAGTAAAAGCCACAATAAGGACAGTAGGAGTGCTGAAAAGTTCTTACTGACTTTCCGCATTTAAGACAATGAGAAATAAGCTCATGTCCGCACATGAAGCAGTGTAATGACCTAATATCGTTCCAAATTGGTTCTGTTGGTGTTCCTGGAATCCAGCATTGAGGACAAAATTTTATACTGATAAATGGTTGCGGTAAATCGGAACCGTTACAAATTGCTTCTAAGTACTCGCTTGGTATTGATAAAGCTCTAGCTAATCCCCGACGGGTTTTGTGACTTAATTTGGTGGTTATACCTCGTTCTATTTTCCCCAAGGAATGTAGGTGAATACCAGATGCATTGGCTAGCTGATTTTGACTCATCTTTAATTCCACGCGCAACCGTTTAATGTAGTTCCCTACTGTTTCTTGTGGTAAAGGAATGTTAAAATTATCCATCAAAAGTAATCACTATTTACATAAAAAGATATATTAAATAATGATTGTTTGTCTCTATCGAAATTACATAATTTAGCATTAAATTGACTGTTACTTTAGCCACAGTTATTACTGAATTTTTGTCACGTCCGGATTTAGCGAAAAGTACCAGACGTACTTATGAATTGGCGTTAAAACCAATACTTATGAAACACGGCAGTTGGGCGATGGAAATTATCGGTAAACAAACTTTAATTGAGTATTTAAAAACTCTGGAACATTGTAGCTATACAACTCATCGTAAGTACCAAGCAATACTACAGAGTTTATTTAATTTTGCTGTTGAACAAGGTTATATTAAGTTCAATCCTATTCATGGTTTAAAACAGCGTCAGCCTAATGCAGAAAAGGGAGAGCATAAAACTGATGGAGCGATACGATATTTAACTACGATGCAATTAGATTTACTATACAAAGCTGTTGCATCTGATTTACGTATGAATGCCATAATACACCTATTACATCATTCAGGTTGCCGAATAGCAGAGCTTTTAGCGTTAAATATAGATGATTTAGATTTTACGAAGTATAGATTTCAAGTCGTTGGTAAAGGCAATAAACAGCGTAGTTGTTATTTCGGTAACACGGCTGCTGAGGCATTAAATAAATATATTAAATATGAGCGTCATAACACTGTAAATGCACTATTCACAGCCCAACAGCCAGTGACTAAAGTTCTCAGTAGAATTAGCTATCGTACAGTGCATGAATATTGGCGAAAATTAATAACTGATTACCCAGAGTTAGTTGGAATTAAAATACACGATTTAAGGCACACTTTTGCGACGGAACGTGTTGGTTTAATGGGTATTGAGGAGTTACGCGCACTAATGGGGCATGAAAATATTCAAACAACTCTACGCTACCAAAAAGTTACATCTGTCAGAGCAGAAGAAGTTGCACATCAAGCTCTAGAAAGATTGACTTAAATTACTCAAAGTTTGTGTTTAAAAAAGTATTTTTATTATCTATTTAAAATTATAGTAGGTATATAAAATTCTGTTTTTTACACAAGTAAAAAACAAAAAAGCTGGTAGCTGAAGAGAATGCACTATACTCTGCGCCAGAAAAATAAGATTAGCTGAAAAACAAATCACAAAATCTAAATTATCGCAAGTATCTTAACAAAACTTTGCAACGTGTCCCATTTTGCACGTATCCCGGCTGTCCCCCTTTTTGCGTCCATGATGAGATGCAATAAAGACAGTAACATCCTTCAATTCTTTACAAAAATTTGGATCTCTCAATAATCCTTGCCATCCTTTTACTTCTAAGTCACCAGGAATTAGGAATTTTTCGTAACCATTATTTACAAAATTAACAACACTTATATTATTTGTATCTTCAAATTCATATCCATAACTATTCCAATACCACTTCCATTCAATACCAGGAAGTAAGGGTTGATAACCGCTTCCTTGTGTACAGTTTTGCATCATATCTAATAGGTTTTGCATCGCATACGAAAGTGGTCCTCCTTGCTTTTTCAAGTTTTTTAACTGTTGGGGGCTGATTGATGTGTTATGAACAAGAAATTCTATGGGAAGAACTCGTTGAAGATTTGGAAAGTCGCTTATGTGGTCTTCATCATAATTAGTAACTACCAAACACTCAATTCCTTTAAACCCTAGCTCAGGTAAAAAGTTAGATGGTCTGTACTCAGGATATGTTTTATGCCCACAATCAAATAAGATTATGTTACTGTTACTAGCCACTGCAATTGCACAGAATCCGTGACCAACATCAAAAATTCTAAACTCCATATACATTTATCTGTGTAGTTTTTTGTACATAGTAAATAATGTTAGCTTAGTTCAGATGTTCTGGTTGTAAAATATGTTCTCAAGCGAAGAACAAAATTCTAAAGGACTATGAACTGGAAAGATTTTTTTGATGAATACAGTCTACAAGCACGGCTTCTACCTGCGTTTTGTACCCTTTTTCCCATTTTTGTGACTGTTGCAGTTTGGTTTCCAGGGTTATATCAATTTGTCACGGGAACAATAGCACTTGTTATTTCAGTAGGTTTACTGGTTTGGCTAACTCATATAACTCGCTCGCGTGGACGAGAACTTGAGAAAAAACTATTTTCTAAGTGGGGTGGTATTCCCTCTGCGTATTGGTTAAGACAAAATGACACGCATCTTGATTCTACAACAAAACAGCGGTATTACAGTTTCCTTGAGAAAGACATCCCAAACTGGAAAGTACCGACTTTAGCAGAAGAGCAAGCTAATCAAACTTCAGCAGATGAAATGTATCGTTCTGCGTCAAAATGGTTACTTGAAAGGACACGCGATACCTCTAAGTTTAAGCTAATTTTCAAAGAAAATATATCTTATGGCTTTAGACGTAACCTTCTGGGTATGAAACCTTTCGGAATTACGATTAACCTAATATGTATAATTGGGGCAATATTTGGTCTTTATAAAAAGTACGGTATCTCAGTAAACTCAATAGAACCGCAATATCTTTCAACTATTATTCTTAGTACAGTTTTAACTATCGCGTGGCTTTCTTTGCAAGAAGAATGGGTGCATGATGCGGCGGATGCATTTGCGAGGTCATTGCTAGCAGCTTGTGACCAACTAGAAATAGAGACTCCATCTAAGCAACAGCAAAATTCACCAACTCCTTAAAATATTTACTGCTTAGTTCGCATTGCTGGTTTTTGGTCATATCTTGCATGATGCCTTTTAGCATTGAGTAGAACCGAGAAATTTACACCATTCCGATCAGTAATATTTACTTCCAGTTTTTTATTAGGTGCTGGGTTAGCTTCGGGTAGCAACCAGTAAATTTTATTCTGACCTTGCTTTTTGCTTCCACGAAAAACCCATCATCAAAAAATCTTCGTTACTAAAAATAACCAAAACTACCCTATCTTGGTCGTCTGCTATACAAGTTTTACTATTTATCTTGAACTTAAAAGTAAGCTTCTCTACACAAAATCTATATTTTATTCAATACCCCTGTATATACATCGTATATTTGTTCCATAGCAGCACAAAACGGCGCTGTGATGTAGCAAGCGAAACCAGTACTTCATTAACTGGTTATCCCCGTCACTTCTGCAAGATCGCCTTGCGGCTTTCTACAATTTACCCACCCTTCGGCGGGTAAATTGTAGAACTTGCAGAAGTTTAGTTAACTAACAGTTCCTTTTTTAACAGGTCAAAAGCAAGCATCATCATCACTTGAGTGAGCTTCGCCATAGTGCGGTTTGACTAAGAATTATTTCTTACTGGCGCAAGAAAAATCCCTCCACACGGGAATTTTGGGAACCAATGCCTCCTCGGTTATAGAACAACAAGTGAGCGCATTACCACCAATAGTGTGATAGTGCCAATTATTCCTCTATTCCTCCTTGCATCTCCTGCCACCTATGCCAAGCCCAACCGGGTTTGTACTCTAATCTACGACCTATTTCTTGCCAGTCGTTTAAGCTCAATTCTAATTCCGGTAATTTCACCAGTTGATGAGAAACCCAACCTTTTTGATAACCTTTTTGTTTTTGAGTATTAATAATTTCTTGCACACATGCCAGCTTTAAAAGATTGTACTCATAAACTACTTCCGCAAATTCAGCAGGTAAAACTTCTAAAATAGAAAGTTCTTCAACCTCTTTATCCTTATTTTTCCTGGGTTTACTAACAAAAATAAATTTTGATTGACAAGCAGGACAAGTAGCTAAATTCCGTTCTCTTTCTAAGGAAGTAGGACGAAATACATGATGACAATTCGGACATTTCAACACCCCTAACCCAGGTTTTAAGCTAATGGGGTCGAGACTCCAAGGTACTTCGCTGTCCGGCCAAGGTAAGTTGAGATGGGTATCGGTATGGTCGATAATTACTGCATGGGTTTTATTGGGTGCAGGTCTAAGACTTCTACCAATTGCCTGAAACCAGATTGTCAAACTTTTGGTGGGACGAGCAAGTTGAATTGCTTCGATGTTGGGAATATCCACCCCTTCCGTAACGATGGAATGTTGGCATAATACCAATACTTCACCTTTTTCAAATTCTTTTAGGATATGTTGACGTTGGTCTTGGGGCGTTTTTCCATCTAAGTGGGCAGCGCTGATTCCGGCTTCGTTGAAAGCTGCTGCAAGTTCCTGGGAATATTCTACGGATACAGCAAACAAGACTGTTCTTCTGCCACGAGCATGTTGGAGCCAAGTTTCTATTACATCCCCAACCAACAATGTCTTTTTGACAAATTCTTGTAGTTGTGCCTGGTTGTAATCCCCAGCAGTAGTTTTGATTCCAGCGCTTTTGGCGCGAATGATTTGAGCGGGGGCGTAAACCTTGAAAGGAACTAAATAATCTCTGGCAATTAATTGATTGACATCTGGTCCACAAATTAACGAATCAAAACCTTTGGTACCACTATACAACCACCGCAATCCCCTACCATCCGTCCGCAATGGTGTGGCGGTACAACCTATGATATAACTTCCCTGCTCCGCATAGTGACGAAAAACTGTAGCGTAGGTGCGACTGTGACAATGATGCGCTTCATCAAATATCACCAGAGATGCTGGTGGTGGTTGACGACGGACTAAGGTTTGAATGGATGCGACTTGTAGTAAACAATCGGGATTGGGTTTATGTCCGGCTTTTATAATACCTACTTCTGTACCGGCAACGGCTTTTAGCTTCTCAGCAGCTTGGGTGATTAATTCTTGACGATGGGCGATAACTAGTACGGGTTCTTGTTTTCTAAGGAATTCAGAAGCTATCGCACAAAAAATAATTGTTTTACCACCACCTGTAGGTAGCTGTATAACTTGACTATGTTCTCCCCACCCCCAATGGCGGAAGACTTGCTGGATTAATTCAATTTGGTAGTCACGCAGTTGGTAAAGTTGGGTGGGACTTGCTGTCATACTAACTGAGAAAAACCTTATATCAACACCAAAAAATGCAGACTCAATTGCTGTCAGTAGTTTTGATACTCAACTCTTAAACTACAATCAGCCACGACAAAATTGATGTTTTTGTTACGTTTTGAAACAAATTAAATGACGTTAAATGATACATAAATAATATCTACTTTTTTTATTGTTAGTAAGTTTATAACGAGTCAATAGACAATAATTTACCAACAATTATTTACCCACATCGCCAAGATGGAGGTGTGTTACTGTTTAGTGCAACGGCGATAGCGAGCTTAAAAGATGCGCCGGTTATGACAGAGAATGTATCTGGCTCGTTATCGCAAACAGTAACAGCGTAGCGGACACCTCCATCGGCTTAACCAACCAACCCCTCATCTGCTACTCCCCACTCGCTAAACTAAGAAGAGGCGGAAGTTGCAAGTTGCAATACGCGACTTTATTTTTTTAACGGGTCATTCTTCGCTCTGGGGGTAAACAGCTATGTCAATCACATCAAGAAAACAAGAATTCATTAGTAAATCTAAGAAATTTGATTTCAACGAATTTTTTCCCATCTTGCACGCACCAGAAGATAAAGAATTCTTTTCAAGTAAATTGCATAGCGAGTTTTTTGATATTTCGCGTTTTAAATATCCAAAAGACCCAATAAAATTGATGGAGAAAGTAGAGAAAAAAGATAGATATGTTTGCCCAGAAGGTAACTTTACTCCAAGCCGCGAATACTCACAATTAGGTCTTAGCTACCAAGAACAATATTTAATACAAAGAGACTGGTTATTTGAACCGTGGTTTCTTCTACAATTTTGCGATAATTATGCGCTACTTAAGTGCTTAAAATACAACAAAAATGCAAGCAAACAGGCATCTTATACTAGTTATAAATGGAAGCATGTCACAGAACATATAGTTGGGAGATATGTAATGAATGGTGCTGCAATTGCTGCTGCTATAGCACTTGATATTCCTTCCTTAAATACTGGTGAAATTAATCCTTATCTAGGGGTGAGTGCAAAATCAGAAAAAATTGCTTCTAAATATGCTCAATACGTTAGAAGGGAAGTTTCGGGACAATACAATTCTATTTATAAGCGCTATGATTGTCGCCTCTGGCGAAGTGATGAGAGGTTACAGAAAAAAGCAGATACTCAACAAATAATCTCTTAGTTACTCCAAAAAATTGAATTTACTGATTGTAAATAATTACTCATATAAAAGAAAGTATTGTGAATTCTTTTATGAGTAAATTTTCGCGTCCGGTTTATGACTGTAATATTGCGATTACTGTTTACAATTACTGTGATATCGACAAGTAAAATTACTCTTGTCTCGTGCTTACTATGTGCGAATTTATTGAGGGAGAGAGTGAGAAAAAGGAGGGAGAATTTTTAGCCGGTAATCTGTAACGGCACTTTGGGAGTAGGAATATAAATAAAATTTAAATTTAAATTTAATAATAATTGAATTCTAAAATTCGGTTATCGTTCAATACCTTTAGATTTTTGTTTCTGTCTTTTCAATTCCTCTTCCTGCTGTTGATGTCTTTGAAACACTTCAAGAGCTAAATTAGGATTAGATATTAGTTTTTTAATCGGTTCCGAATCTCGTTCTGGTTGATAATCTACCCCGCGATGTTTTTGCAACCCATTGAACGTATAAGCAGCACCTAAATTAGTACCGCTAAATGCTTGTTCGTCAACGCAATATGAAATCCCTTTTGATTTACCAGTACGAGTAAATCCGGCTCTAACTTCAATACCTTTTACCTGCAATCTGGCAATCATTAATGGTAATGTTGGATTATCCAAAGTTGCTTTATTAATCGCTTGTTGTAGCTTCTGCTTTATTGGTTTTTCTGGTAGAGTTTGGCGCTTACCAGATTCATACTCAAATTGCTCTCTTTCAATACGTTTAACTTGTCCCGTGCTGACTGCTTTTTGTTGTTTATCTCTGCTTTTTACCTGGAATAAACCATAGTCTTTTTCTATTTCTCTCAGTACCTTTTCTGAGCGTAAATAATCCCAACCATCATGCACTACTTTCCCGGTATCTAACCTTATGCGACTAGCAACAATATGAATGTGGTCGTTGTCAGTATTTGAATGTCTGAAAATTGCATATTGGTTGCTATCAAATCCCATCTTTTCAAGATACTTTTGAGCAATTTCTTTCCATAATTCTTTATCAATATAATCGGATTGTGCAGCGGAGAGAGATACGTGATAAACTGCGCGTTCAACTTCTGGGTTTAGCTGTCTAGAAATCTTGAATTCTTTTGCTAATTCTCTAGCATTTTGACCGAACATATTCCCACCAATTAATGTACCTTCCGAATCTTGCTCTACATAATCCAATAAACCCCTAAATCCTCTACCCTTCTTCTGCTTCCCAATCATCAACTGAATCCTCTTCTAATTCTTCTGAATCTTCGTCACAATCTATGAGGGAGGTAAGTTGTCTTCCTACTTCTTTTACTACGTCTAAAAGTTCTTCTAATATTTCTAAATCAACTGGTGGTTGACAACCCATTTTTATAGCAGCATTAGATGCTTTTGTTAGCTGATTTAAGTTGTTCCCAATTCGACTTAATTCTTGATAAGTTTTAAGCGATATTTTGCTGATTCTTTTAGGTAGTGGTTTACCCAAAGTTAAACGACGAATCAAAACACTTTGGGGTACTCCAGCATCTTTTGCTTTCATGCGTAACCAATCCAGTTCTAAATCGCTTAATCGAACTTGATAAATGTGTGTTCGTCTTGTGGCTTTGGATGTACAACGACGTGGCATAAAAAACGAGTAAGAACGAGTATTTTTGACGTTACCTCCGCTGGGGGTTTCTTAAGGGGGACACTCCCACTTAAGCGAGCCTGCCATCCGAGCGTAGCGAGGTTTAGCGCTAGCTAAAAGGCATGGCTCGCTCCCAACCCACGCGCCGGGAAGACGAGAGGAGTAGGGGAACCGGGAGTCGGGGGAGAACGAGAAACTGGGGAGTGGGGAACCGGGGGAGACGAGGACTTGAGAGAACCGAGAACCGGAGACAACCGAGAAGAGTAGAAGAACCCATACGCCGGGGAGAAGTTGTTAATGGGCGGCATACGAGCGCCGCCACGCACTAAAAAAACTAAGGGTTTGGAGTAACGCTCTACGACTAACAAATCCGTCAATCATAAAACAAGTGAGAAGACAAAAAGATTGAAATACTTCACGCGGGTGTTCTACAAGAATCTAACACTATTTATATAGAGCAAGATTCGTATTTAAATACTAAAAAGTCATAGGAGATATTGATGATATTAGATAAATTTTTATTAACGGATTAAATTCAATAGTTCAACGACTTTAATCGAAAAACATCTGCCAAAAGTAAGATAATACTTTTAATTTATTTTCTTTAAAATATATCTATAACAAGCTCACTTTTTTAGACAATAGCTGACAGATTTATAAATATTTTTTGAGAGAGGATAAAAAGCAAATGCGATGTCATAGAGAAAGATAAAAACAACGACACTATTCGTATTTAAGATAAAAAAAATCCATATGATTATTAGTCAAAACTGGAGGTAAGCAAATAGATACGGTGACTACATCACAACAAGAATCGGACAGGATTGATAAGGATTTGATTCCGGAAGCTATCAACGCATTAAAGGAATTGAAACCGAAGGAGCTACCGGATGTTTCTGCTAAGGAAGCTATTCGTCAAATGAGACGTTATATAAATGGTGCTTTGAAGAAGAATTATACCTACGACGAAATTGCGGAGGTTTTATCTGGATTAGATATTAATATTAGCGGTAGCCGATTGAAGTATTTATTAAATGAGGTTAATAAAAATACTCGTCGTAAAAAGAAGAAGACAGCAGAAGCAGAAGGAACTGAAATAGAGAAGGGAGAAGAGAGTACTTTTAATCAAGGAGATGTTGAATCGAGTAAACCAATTGAGAACGGAAATAAAAGGAATTTGAAGGGACGAACAACACGGTCAAAGAAAGTAAAATCTCAGCAAGAAAATAGAATAAATACTCAGCCGGTAAAAAACAATAAAAAAGATTTAATTTCTCAAGATAACGCACATAGTTTTCAGCCTCAAGTCTATAGTGATGATGATTTATGACTAAAGCTAAAAGTACTAATTCAAAGTCAAATTCAAAGTCAAATAAAAAATCACAAACTTTGAAAAGAATTGTGATGATTACGGGTGATAAGGGCGGCACCGGAAAAAGTGTAGTAGCGCGAATACTTTTAGATATTTATCGCTCTAAAAATATCAATTGTATTGCTTACGAATGTGACCCATCAAATCCACAATTATGGAGACACTATAATCAAGTTTCTTCTGGAGTCAAAACTTTGAAGCTAAATCAAAGAGGTGGAGCGGATGCATTACAAGATGATTTAATTTCTTTTTCTCCTCAAGTTTCTTTGGTGGATTTACCAGCTGGTGCTGCTGAATATTTTGAAAGTTTAGCTGACGATATTCATTTATTTCAGAATGCAGAACGTTTGGGATATCGCATCACGATGGTCAGCGTTTTGGGAAGGGTGAAAGATTCGGTGGTGCAATTGAAAAGATTGTTGGAGTTTTGTAGCAATCGGGTAGATTATGTGCTGGTCAAAAATTTGTATTGGGGTACTGGTGATAAGTTTACTCGTTACAACAATTCCAAAGCTCGGCAGACAGCATTATCTTATGGTGCAATCGAGTTGGAATTACCAGAACTTTTTGACGATATTTTTGATTTCATTGACTCGAATGATTTGTCCTTCTCCGAAGCGTTGGAACATGAAGCTCTTACATTGAGCAATCAGTCGAGATTATTTGGGTGGGTGGACACAGCTAAAAGTAACTTTTCAAAAGCAGAAATTCAGTTAGGACTTAAGTAAATCGAAACTGGAACCTCAACCCGATTGCAACCAGCGTTTCAATAGGTCCACCACATTTTTGAGCATATTTCTAAGAAAAAAATAAAAATCTTCAATTGGTTAAAAGTCATACCCAACAAGCATTTTGGCAGTTATCTAAATTCCTTAGCGTACAATTTTCCCAAATTTTTTAGTCCCGAAGAAAGTATATTGCAATTTTTCAACACCACAACCATATAAAAAAGATTTTTCATGTGAGCTAACAGGAATGACTTTTAAAGGTAAAAAACAATCATTTCAATAAGAATTTTTCATGTGAGGTAAATCAATGACTTCTAAAGGTAAAAAACAACCATCCCATTTAGACAAGTTGTTAAATGACAAACCACCAGAATTCCAAGCCAAGGTGTTGCGCTTTGCGGTGGATTCAGGGATGCAACCGGAAGACCCAGCGTTTCGCTTGGTGCAATACATCGGTTACTTAGCACAACTGACAGAAACAGCCCCAGATGAGTGGAAGCAGTTATTTGAAGAACTTCAAGAGGAGTTAGACGATTGGACGGAACTAACAGCGGAGCAGCTGAAAGCAGCAGCGGACCAAAGCGAAACAATCAACAATTTAGCGACCTCCTGCAACAAGCTTGGGTCAGCATTGAACGCACTCGATTTAACATCTCAGCAACAGTCGGAGCAATTGAAGAACTTGAGCGAAATCTCACCGCTTTTGAGAAACGTCGCGCAAGAAATACTGACACTGAAAAAACAGTTGGTGAGCTTGAACCAAGTATTGAGGAACAATCAACCATTGAGCATGGAGTTGAGCCAATACCAGATGCATCAATTGACGACTTATCACAACGACGAGTTGACCAAGATAAGGAGGGAGACAGAGGACTTAGCGAGATACCAGAAGAAGATAGCGTCTACCATAGTGCAGCGCCAAAAGATAGGGATATCAAGAATTTGGGAACGAGTAAAAAACAGGATTTTGGACTTGATTTGTAGTGTAGATTGGTGGGTTATGGTAACGGGGTACTTAGTATTAATGCTAATTTTTTCTTTGGAATTAGCAGTAGTTACAAGAGCGGTTTTTGCAATTTCACCACCGTCAGCATTATCGCGCATTGAACGGAACCAGATTTCTAAAACCTTTGAGCAAGTCGGATATGCGTATACAAAACTTCAAAGAATTGAGAACCACATAGGTAGTAATCCCAACTCAAAACCGCAGCCAAAACCAAAAAACAATTAACCACAAGTCAACGTCTCTTGACACAAAACTCAATATAGGTAGTAATCCCAACTCAAAACCGCAGCCAAAACCAAAAAACAATTAACCACAAGTTAACGTCTCTTTACACCAAACTCAATTCAGAAGAATGCAGAAGTAAGCAGGTTGGAGAAGAACGTCAGTTCGGGTATATAAGTTATTTTGCTCTTAGTAGCAGCCTTTTTTCGCCCCTTCCAACGTAATCCCGGTTTATAGATACTATTTCCAAGTAACGATAAAACAAGGGTTTAAAATCCCTCACTCAAGTTGGAATTAAGATGGAGAAAAGTCCACAACCTAATTCTTCCACCTCCCTCGCGGCGGTAAATTAAAGCCAAATTAACGTCTGAGAAAAACAATGAATATCTGTTTTAAAGTCCAAGCCAAGGTCGTAAGTTACCGCGTTTAACTTTAAGTAAACTACCTCCTTGGGTACGAACTCTTACTTCTCGGCTACCGCTTCTAGCTTCCATAATTTCTACTCGTTCTCCGTTATATTCAGCATCTCGGTTTAAACCAACTTTCCAAGCACGATTAGCAGCTTCCTTTATGTGCTTGATTTGTTCGGGGGTATAGTTGGCAGTTTCGGCAATTAATTCACTCTCCGACACTGCAAGGACTAATTTACCCAACTCGTACTTATTATCCCAAACTTCGACAATCCGCTGCTGTAAGGTTTGGGTTTCTGGGGTATTGGGAATAGTTTGATTTTCCCCACTTTCTTGTGACGACCTTTGTGTCACCTGTTGTGACGACCTTTCAAAATCCCCAAATCCCCGTCCTGGGTCGCTTTGGACAACTTCGTGACAACTAGGGGGTGAAAATTTTTCATTTATTACTTGTTCCTCGCAATTTACATTTGGATGATGACTCTCTTGTGAAAACTTTTGGATAGGAAGGTTGTCACAGCTGTCACAATGCTTATCCAGCTTTGGTTCTGGGTTGTCACAATTTAAGTCACTGTGTTGACAATCTTTTGTCACAGTAGATAAATCTTCTTTGATTGAGGAATTCTGCTCTTTGGTTACAGTAGATAAATCTTCTTTGATTGAGAATTCCTGCTCTTTGGTTACAGTAGATAAATCTTCTTTGATTGAGAATTCCTGCTCTTTGGTTACAGTAGATAAATCTTCTTTGACTGAGAACTGCTGTTCTTTGGAAAATTTCGATAATTCTTCTTCAATTGAGAAATGCTGCTCTCCTGTAAACTTCAGTCGCAATCCCTTAATACAGCGTTTCCCCGTACCCGATTTTCTGTGATAATCTACTTCCCATCCCAACACTTGCTGGCAAAGCTCTACTAAGTCCCCTGAGAAGTTATTCTTACCCTTGGCTTGTAATCCCGACTTACGGCAATATAACGAGTAACTACCAAATAAAGTAGATATGGTTGGGTCGTAATCACCACTTCCCCATTCCTCGCGGTCAGAACCGATTTGGGTAGCAGCAGTTTCTTCATAAATAACGTGTTCGTTTACCCAAGCCGCAATTGAATCGGTACGAATTGCTGATTCCCACAAAGTTAAATTGAGCTTTTTACCAATTCCTTTTAATACGCGGGTAATGGCATCATTAGAAATTGACATCAAATACTTGGTAAATGCGCTGAGTTCTGGTTCAAATTCTTTTCTTAAATCGCGGGTAGTTTGAGGAACGTTATCAAATAACACCATTAATACTCTGCGATTTAACCAGCTTCCCATCCCATGAAATATGCTCTTATTGGAGCCTACAACAGCTAAACCGGGGAATCTAAAGTCAACGCCATCTTGGTATAACTTTCTACCAGACAAGTTATCTTGTCCCGTCATGCGTTTAAAATTACTCAATTTTTTCCCGACTTTATCTTGGTCTGGGAATAACACTAATCTTTTACCAATCAACCGCGCTACTTCATGTTTATCATTGAGTTGTTCTATTGAACCGTTCCAGGTGTTTTGACTGCCAATTAAATCGGACAGTAAGGTCATGTAGGTTGATTTACCAGTTCCCCCCGGACCAATTAAATGCAAGAATTTCTGGAGGTCGCAGCGTCCCCTTAGTATTGCTGCTGCAAAATGAATTAATATTTCTTTATCCCGTGGCGATTTGGTGGCTTCATCCAACCAATCATCAATTGTTTTCCAACCGTTTTCATTATCTTTA
Source organism: Calothrix parasitica NIES-267 (assembly GCF_002368095.1). Lineage (GTDB taxonomy): Bacteria > Cyanobacteriota > Cyanobacteriia > Cyanobacteriales > Nostocaceae > Rivularia > Rivularia parasitica. The sequence goes on from NZ_AP018230.1 coordinate 16,231, forward strand.
GTGTGGAAATTTCTCGGTAAGCACCAAGTAAGCCTGTGTTCGGGAGAATGTTCCAGGAATTGGTTCGTTTTTAGATTGTAAATGCCATCGGTAAAAGGTAATAAGTCGGGATTTTCTTCCCAAGTGCGTTCAAATAGCTTGTAAAGCAATATATCCTTGGTATTGGTGATATATCTACTCGATTTAATCCCTCTAATGCCTTTCTTTTCTATAAGTCGGTAAACGCTGGATTCAATATACTTATTGCTTACCGGAGTCCATACTCCTTGACGCTCTAGTCCGTATTCCATCCAAATACTGTGTTGGTTGTTGTAAATTAATCTTTCTCCGTATTTTTCGGCGATTTCTCTACCTAGTACGTCAATTGTGGGATTTTGATTTTTTTGGTCAGCAGGTAAGCTATCCTTAAATTGCTTCTCCCAGGTTTCTATGGTTTGCGCTTTGGCTAAAACGTTGGTTCTAAAAGCGTCAGCACCATTATTTTGAATGTAATCGTCCATGCCTTTACCTTCCTCTTGTGACCATAATCCAGTGACCGAATATATTGGTACGTCAAATTTTTTCAGCTGATGGGCTAATTTCAATTGCGCCCAGGACACGTTTTTATTGGTTATGCTGTCCGCGTCAAAAGCCAAAATAAATCCAAAACTGGCGCGAGCGAATTTTTCCAGAGTAGCTACTAAAAATCTTTTACCCTGTGGGTCGTTTTTACTGGGTGTTAGCCCTTGTTCTACTCCTGGAATGGAAATTGTGGGAATTTCGTTACTACAGCCTGCAATCGCTTTAAACAAGCCTTCCGTTATCACCAAGCAGGGGCAACCGTTGATTATGTAACAAATCTTTGCTAACTCATCTAAGTTTTTCCAATATTCCGGATTGTGGGGATTATTGGGCAAGGAAGCATCGTATTCGCCTAGTGGATTGCGATATCTTGGTGCTTTCTCTTTTGGTTTATTTTCATTTCGCCACTTATTATCAGGTCGTAGCTGTCCGACGAAATTATCTCCTTCCAGCCAAACCCCACCAGATTTAGCTATGTAGCCCAGTAGCTCCGATGCTTCTGAGGCTGTGACGGTACGACAATTAGCTGTAATCCAGGCTGGGTCTAGTCCGCGTTCGGTGGAGCATTCTCTGTAGTGTTTGTCGTTGAGGCGATTGGTGGAAGTTTGTTGGGTTTTGGTTAGTACGGTAGCGTTCATGATTAATTCTCCAAAGTTTGTTTTTCCGTTTTCTTTGGAGTCGGGATGCCGTGCCACTCAACCACTACGCTTTGGATTCCGAGCTAAAAATGTAACAACTGTAACCGTTTGAGAAAAAAGATTGGGTCAGTTTGGATATTTTTGTATATTTTTAGCTCAAAAATGTTCACCGGAAGATGTACGAAGACAACTAACTGTAGTAATATACATTTAATGTCTTCTCCAAAGACAAGCAGTCGGCGACGTGGCACAAACTCGTCTTTTTTGAACTTAGTTGTGGAGAATGTTTCTGAGGCACACCCACTTCTTAGTCGCTTGACGACTTGACCCGTCTCCCTATTCAAATTTTTAAAGATAATATTTTTTACATATTGCAGGCGATAAGAGTAATAAACTTGTTGCCTGTCTTTTTGTACCTCCTGAAAAATTTAAATTTTGTTCCCGTCATGGGTCACGTAGACAGACTTTTACTTTTCAAGTCGAGCCGTTTTTGTCAAGTCTACAGTTAATAACTGGGCTTATTGTACAGCTTTTGGAATCATTGGTGAGCTGTATAAAACTAAAAAAACTATTTTTTATAAATGTAAATTTTTGTATACTTTGCTTGTTGCAGATAGCTTCTGTTAGTAATGAGCGGCTCGGTATTGGATTTATTAACAAGATTAAAACCAACCGTGATTCGGTTGGGCAGCAACTTTACGCAATATGTTTAATTGATACAATGCCTCCGGAACACCACTGAATTAGTAGCCATCGGTCAGAATCTTTATCCAAGGCTGGCTTAATACGAAAATTAAACTCGTACTCCCACGCTTCTACACCATATTGGTCAACAAAATCTTTTTCTAGTCTCTTGAATTCTTCCCAATTACGATTACCAATTGCGGTAAATATGGGAGCAACAACGCTGATTGGTTTCACTGTTAAGGATTCAGCCATCACTATATTCCTCAAAAATACCTTCTAATTGGAAACATCATGCTTGAATCTTTGTTTGTTAGTAATTTTGACTCCTTATGATTTTTGCTGGCTAAAATCTCCTCCTCGTGTTTCGCCTAATCTTTCCGTATCTGGGCTGATGATGCCTTCTTCTTTCGCCATGTCAAACATTGTTATCTCTAAAAGTCTATTTGCGCTAATTCCTCTCTTCTTAGCCAACTCATTCCAAGCATCTATAACCAGTGTGTCTAGACGATAAGTTCTAGTTTTTCGCTGCCTTTCTGCCATTAATACTATAGCTGTCATTAGTTTATACTTCACTTTAACTTACTATTGCGTTACTAAAGGTGTTTTCTCTAGTCGCTATAGTAACCTACTTAGAATTGCTATAGTATTACTTTATCCAATAGCATCGAGTGATATCAATAAAAAATGATAATCGCTAAAGTATAGCTTTTAAGATTACTATTGCGTTACTATTGGTAGCGTCGGGGTCAAATAATAAAAACGACACGTCCTACGAACGAAAGCAAAGGTAGTTTTTGTTGGGGTGGAAATTGAAATCAAAGGATTCTAAGAGCTTGTAGAGAATGAAATGAATGCATCCCTAGAATATTATCCCTGCGTGGAGTTATTCGGGGTGCAGATGAAATTTCTGCCAATAGTATTTCTGCGTCACAGATTGTCTACAGTCCCCTGTTGTAGAGACAGACGGCTGTACCAATCAATCAATTAATCGAGAAAAAAAAATGGATAACAATCTTTATGCAGACATAGGTAATTACAGCGTACTTGCAAGCGTAGACGGGAACGATATTTCTCAAATGCGTAGCCTTATCTATGACACAACCTATAACAGCGAATGTCAAAATAACATTCATCCAATTGAAAGCCCAATGATTGAACTTGGAGCTAAGAAATATAAACTGGGCTTCCTTGCATCCAAATTCGATGGATTTCTGAGTGCTGCTGAGTTCGGCAAGTCCAAAACTGAATTGATTTTACCAATACTATTAGCTAACTCCCCCTCGGGCTTTGACGGAACAGTAAAATTGCTCGTACCAAACGACGACATGAAGACGCAAAAATTCATCAAATCCGCTGTAATCGGCACTCACGAATACAAATTATATTCTGACGGTACAGTAATCGACACAGTTGTCTCATATAACGACGTTACCTTTGAGCGAGAGACAGACGCGGCTGCAAGATACGCCTTTGAATCCGGCATTTTAGACGCGGAAGACGTTGCTTTAGTGATTGATATCGGAGGAGGAACCATAAACGTTGTAGTTTGTGACGTAGAAAATGGCTTTTATGTCCGCTACCGCAACAGTTACCCCAACCAAGGAGGAATAAACTTAGCTCAAACAATTCTCGCAACTGACCTAGTTAGAGGCTACAAGAAAAACTTTGAAGTATCCAAAGTAATGGACGCAATCACCAGAGGAGAACGTACCATTGGCAGGAATAGAGATTACACCTTTGAACCTATCTATAACGATTGTGTAGACCAGTGGCTTAAAGCAATTCTGAGTAAAGTTATGGCGAGTGTAGACAAGCAACTAGACGACGTTACCCGAATCGTCTGGACAGGTGGAGGAGCAGAAATCATCCGTCACAAAATCATCAATAAAGGAATGCACTTAATTTTGCCAGAACCACAACTAGCAAACCTTTATGGATTGATGGGACAAACAAAAACACAGTCTTTAATTGCGGCATGAGCGACCTTACCCTTAGCAAACAGTTAGGGGGAAGACTCAAAGCGATTAGTGAAGCATGGCAGCACGAGAACTTAAGCGAAACACTTGCAGTGATTTTTGATGCTGTCTTGCTTAATTGGCAAATACCGTTACCACCAGTTCCAACCTTATTAAACGATTATGTTTGCAGAGTCAGGATTAAACCGCGTCACGCTCGTATATTCACACAGATGTCTCATACTTCGGGTGCAAGTGTGGCAAGTATTGCGCGTTCGCACTTAATTCAATGGTTAACGGTGTCTACCGATTCAACACACTTGTTGCATAATCCCTCAACTTTATCACCTAGACAGATAAGAGAATCAACAGAAACTGGCACAGACAAAGCATTTGATGAAACTCTAGACTCCTTTTCAAAGCAGTCCAAACGTAAAAAAACGGGTGCAAGAGAGAGTTTAAGCGACTTATTGATGTAATTAAAACCTCTCAGAAGCACCATGCAATTAATAGTCTGTCTAATTCTCATACTGCTTTTAACTTTTTTAATCGATTGAATCATTACGGCATAAGAAATCATGGCTAAAAAGAAGGATAGTTGGTGGTTGTTCTCGGAAATCCGTAAATCCCTTAAGGACGGTAAGAAAAGGGGTGCAGAGATTAACTCCTACATGGAGAAGCAGGGTTGGGTTATCCGTCGATGGGAAGGAATTGTTCTCAAATATCACCTTGCCCCAAACTTTACTCCCAACCGAGAACACGTAAATCAAGCTATATCAGCACTATCAAAATAAAAGTCCTTCTCCCAATGTTAGAGGAATAGGGAGAAAGACCAGAAAATAACAAATACGAAGGAATTGTACCAAAAATGGAAAGTTGCATTGTTGACACTAATTTATTTTTCGCCGAATGTCTTGACGAGAGCGACTTTGAAAACCATCGCGACCAAATCATACAACGCGCCAACATTATTGAATTTGCGGGACGGCTAGCAATTCCACTCGTCTGCTGGCAGTCGGAATTCGACCAAGAAAGTCAATACTTTACCTATCAGTTGGGCGAAGAATTCAACAATTTAATTAATTTCATGGCGGTACTTGATTTACAAAAACGCGACTGTCGGAAATGGGAAAAGGTTGATTGTTGGGTGTGTGAGAGTCCAGAACAGGCAGATATTGTACTACACCAATACGAATTTAATTTTCAATAAACCATGAAAAACACCCTCAGAACCACCAGCTATGTTCTTGGTGGCTTGGGGGCTGCAATATGTGTAGTCCCCTTCATTCCTGCCGTATTTCAACAAGTAGGAGTAGCTATCAAAGAGCAACAAGACCAGCTGAACCTGCAACTACAGAAGTCCGCCATAGCAAGACGGGAAGAGCTGCGTCGATATAGCTTCTCAGAACGTAGAAAAAGCTTAGATGCAGCATCAAGAGCAGGGGAACACGTTCAATACAGCAACGTGACCGTAGAAAACTATACCGATAACGTCAATCATCCTCCAAAACTCGATATCTCAGCATTTAAGCCCAATCAACGCATCCAAGTTTTTGACAGAAACGGTGTATGTATAGGTCGCATCCGTAACCAACGATTTGAGTGGGTGCGATTCGTTGTTTAGTAAATACATAGCTAAACCGGTGAAACTTGGATAAAAACAAGCACCGAACTCTTTAGATGATGTAGGTGAAAGTCCTACCCACAAGGTTCATGTGTGACTCCTCATCTGCCCACACCGAACAAGCTCGGTTCTTGTAGAGTGAAGCTGGGAACAGGGCGTAATCAGACAATTGTTATGGATTGACACTGGCGCTAAAAGGGAATTCTCACGGTGAAACAGAGCCTAGAAAAGTGACCTAAATTTCGTACCATGGGCATAACTAACAAAACCCTGAGTGAATCAGAGCTAATACCCGCTGCATTTTCCACTCGATAGCAGCTAGAACCTAGGGTATCTGATGGTTAAATTGGCTACACCTAAAAGAATAAAATAATCATCTTTAGGGAACGAATAAAAACGAATCAAAGGTCACGGGACGGTCGAACCCCGTGTAGGTAAGACGAGATACGGAACTCCTTTGATTCGGGTAGGATGCGACGTAATTGTCGCAAGGTATTCAGAAAACACTTAACAAAGTAGAGCATGATTAGGCACAGTAAGAAAATTTCTAGTGAATCTTGGAAGAATCTAAATTGGAAGAAATTCCGCAAAGATTTATTCCGCTTACAATGTAGAGTGTTCAAAGCTATTAAAGCAGGTAACAAGCGTAAAGCTCTGTCACTTCAAAAGCTAATTCTGAAGTCCAAAGCAGCGAGATTCTTAGCAATTCGACAAGTAACTCAGTTAAATTCAGGTAAAAAAACCGCTGGAATTGACGGGGTAAAATCACTCAATTTCAAAGAGAGATTTGAACTCGAAGAACTCCTAAAGGAAAATAGCAATAATTGGAAACACCAGGGTTTACGTAGCATCCCAATCCCCAAAAAGGATGGATCTACAAGAAATCTAAAAATACCCACCATCAAAGACAGAGCTTGGCAATGTCTGGTGAAATACGCTATAGAACCTGCTCATGAAGCTCAGTTCCACGCGAATAGCTACGGTTTTAGACCGGGACGTTCCGCACATGATGCACAACATGCCCTGTTTATGAACCTAAGCTCAATAGCAAATGGAATAACTAAAAGGATACTAAGTATAGATATCGAAAAGTGCTTCGACAGGATTAATCACTCTGCCATTATGGAAAGAGTAATAGCACCTAAAGGTATTAAAGAAGGAATATTCCGTTGTCTAAAAGCCGGTACAAATCCCGGATATCCAGACCAAGGAACCCCCCAAGGTGGAGTCATAAGTCCGCTATTAGCCAATATCGCCTTAAACGGGATAGAGGAAGTTCATAGTTACAATACCCGGTATAACAAGAAGGGAATACCAAACGGCGTTCACGTAACACCTACAGTGCGTTACGCAGATGACATGGTTGTAATCCTTAGACCAGAAGATAATGAAACTAGAGTATTTAACAGAATTAGCAGGTTTCTTAGAGAACGAGGACTAATGGCTAGTAAGAAAAAGACAAAGCTACACGCATCGACAGAAGGATTTGACTATCTAGGCTGGCATTTCAAAGTTCTCAAAGACGGAAGATTTAAGGCTTATCCCTCAGACGAGAACCTAAAGAAATTCAAGAAGAAAGTCAAAAGTATCGTTAACTGCTCTAATTATGGGTCAAAGTTAAAAGCCAAAAAGCTAGCACCTATAGTAAGAGGTTGGAGAAACTACCATAAACACTGTGATATGAGCGCTAGTAAGCATTCCTTATGGTTCCTACATTACAGAACGTGGAAAGTATTCAACAAAGAGAAAAGGAACTCTAAAGAATCAACCACAAAGTTGATAAACATAGCATTCCCAAAAGTATCTTACTCAGAACATAGGTTTGTCAAAGTACGCGGAAATAAATCTCCCTACGATAACGATATAAATTACTGGAGCAAGCGCAACAGTAAACTATACGACAACGCGACAGCTAAGGCACTGAGGAAACAAAACCATACATGCGGACACTGTGGATTAAAATTCACAGACGATGAGAAGGTACATTTACACCACATCGATAGTAATCACAATAATTGGAAAACCAACAATCTAATGGCTGTCCATGAATCTTGTCACGATTACATCCACATGAGCAATAGGGTGATCCCTTAAGAATATCGGGAGCCGGATGCCGCGAAAGTGGCACGTCCGGATCTAACTGAGAGGTGCGGGAGATAATACTCCCCATCGACTCAACCAAACGCTTTTTTTTGAACACTTGCTTAACCATTGAAAACCAACAATCTGAGTAAATAATTATGACAATACCTACCAAGAGAAACAACAGCACCAGCAGCAGCAGTAAATCCAGTAATACAAAAACCTTCGTGGGCTTTGGTAGTCAAAGCAAATCATCAAAAAACAACTTCGGGAATACACTGGCGCGAATCATCCTCTTTATTCCCAACCAAGTAATTAATTTAGCTTGCTTCTTCTTACGTGGTAGAGGACGCGGACTGTTAGGTTTAGGTGTATTTGTCTGGGGATTAGTAATCAGTGCGGATGCGTATTGGCAAGCAGCAAACCCCGGAGCGCCTGCCCTAACTCAGTTTGGAAATCCAGAAGGCAAAGCAGTATTAGGGCTTTGGGCATCCCTGGGGCTGCTGCTAACTCCACAATGGGCTTCATTCGTTGGTTCAATCGTTACAAGCACGATTATTCAAGTCATAGAGGGTATGGCATTACGCGGTAACACCCCAGAAGAAGCTAAGGGGACTCTTGATTACTACTCCCAATTTGACGCAGGAAGCGCCCCGTCTGGAAAGATTAACCGTGCCAAAGCTGCACATGACGACTTCGTAAACGCGGGGATGATTCAATACATCATTGTTGGAGTTGCTGCAATTGTGTGTTGGATTTGGGATGCCGTGGTCACTTTCAGCGCCCATAATCCTCTCAATTATTGGGGAGAACCCATGACAGTTGCGACTGTCACGGTGATAAATATTATCAAAATTTTTGCAGCTGAAACTGGGTTTGGAATTATGCTTCGTCTCAACGGACGTGGTTAAAAAAAACCCAGCAACACCCGGCGTTGGTAAGAGAAATTGGCGCTCCAGGTAGTTAAAAGCATCTACTAGCAATGCAGTGTACAGTGCATACACGCTCCAGCCAAATTTACTTTTTCTCTTCATATTTTTTCTTCTATCTTCCCAGAGCGTCTAGTTTCCTTCCCCATCTCTTCAACGCCGTATCCCACCATCGCAACAATATTGACTTAACCATGCTAAACAGCAATAACTTTTCGGACAATAACAATCATTCGGAAACAGAATCCAATCAATCCAACCCACAATTCAAAGCTGATAACAAAGCAATCTCCCCAGAACGCATAGAATTCTACGAACTACAAAAACAGTTTCGTCAACTAAAAAACGGATTTCCCGCTACAGAACTATTAGAAGCTGGTGGAGTTGCTGAATGGCTCCAACTACGCGCCGAATCTTTACTTTCAGAATCAAACAACAACAGAATGCACGGAGGACTATCCCAGCTATTAGGTTTGTCCGTAGGTGTTGCAGCATTCGCCTTAACTGGCACCGCTGCGGCTCCCGTTGCCCCAATTGCTATAAGCTTGGGTTTATTTGGTTACGCTGCATCCGTTGCTGACAGCGCTTTAAGATTGGGACGAATTCTTCCCATTCCCTTCAACGGATTTACATTGCAAAAACTAGCAGTATCAACCAGCGCTGACGGACGAGAAGCACTCAAAGAAACCAATCATGGTTACGACCCACAACGAGCAGAAAAACTCGCCTTCCTGCCCCTTTCTACGGCACGAGAACTAGAAATGCTCGTGGACTACCAGGGAATGATTCTGGAATTACTTTCTAACCTCCCAGAAGGTAAAAGATTCGCTATTTACTACGTCCTGCGTAAAGCTTATGTAGAAGGGGGTTTTGGGAATAACACCTTTGAAATTACAAAACAAATTAATAAATTAGCTGACACCGTAAGTCCGGATACCACCTTAGATGAAGACCTAATGTGTCAAATCAAGGGTAAGCTAAATCCCCCACAAGAAAAAGAAGAAATACAAACAGTACTCCCCCAAACCTTCATAGAAAAAATGGCGTATCGCTTACCAGTAGACGAAGTACGTCAAGAATGTTTACTACAAGAAGCCAAACACCAACCAGAAGAATTAATTAACGCAATAGCAGAAAACGTAGGTAACTTAATTATTTGTTCTCCGGGTGGTGGTGGTAAAGGAATAGTCATCTCAAACGCACTACGACAAGTCAAAAAACTGCATCCCGACATTCACATCTTCTACATTGACCCCAAAGCAGACCCCAAAGAAAAAGGTTATTTAACCGGATGCGTTGACACATACAGAAGTTTTAAAACATTAGGAGCAGACCCAGAAAAAGCAGTTGCAGCCTATGAAAGCTTCTGGGAAGAATTTTACTTAATTAAAGGTAGAAAACTATTAGTTTTAGATGAAGCCACAACAATGGCAATCAAATACGCACTAGTCAAAAAAGCTGACCTTTTAAAAAGTAGAGTAGGAGAACTTCCAAGCCTAGGAGGAAGCGAAGGAGTTTCATCTTGGATTGTTTGTCAAAACCCTCACGTTAGCGATTTAGGAATCAATACCGGAATACTTTCTCAATTTGCAAGACTTGCTTTGTTATGCACCAAAAAAGGAGAAGCAAGCGCCAGTTTTGACATGATGAATCGCACAAAATTTACCGCTAATAATAAATATGTTTTTGATGACGTAAGAGTTTTGTGCAATAAAAGTCCCCGTGACAGAGCATTCTTTTACAGCAAATTTGATGAATGGCTACCAATGCCAGAGATGACTAATTATTCCGGCTATGACCGCGATTCAAATACATTTATTAATCCACCAGAAACACCTGCACAATTACCAGAAGCAGAAGCACCAACTGTAATTCAAAACCAAGAAAGCAATGTAGATAACACTGATAAATTGGATAAACTATTTAACGAAGGATTGAGTAGTAAATACGCCTCACTTAGCGAAAAATCTCTTGCCGTACTTGATAAATTAAAAGAAGCAAACAGAGATACAAATGGAGAACCAGTTAAAGTAAAAGCAGTTTGTGATAAACGTCCATTTGGAGCAGATAAGCCACCTGCTAAAGAAATTCGTTATTACCTTGGAGAATTATATTATGCAAATTTAGTTAGAAAAATAGGAGAAGAACCGAGCGAATTATATATAGCTTCCGACTTAAATTAGACTCGCGGACAACAAAGCTATAACACCGAGCAAAACCTCTCGTCCGCCCTGTCCTTTGTCCGTCCGTCCATCATGCATAAATCGCGGACATTCATAGGGCGTAAGCTGTCCGCGCTGTCCGTAACTTGTCCTTCATGGACAACTGTCCGCATCTTCAGAGGGCTTCTGCCCGTCCTTGTCCGTGAGTTGTCCCGCCAGTATTCCTACCTTATAACACCGGCTGATTTCAACTAATACAGACTACTAAATACTGTAATGCGAGGCAATCAGAAATACACAGCAAAAATCCTTTATTGAAAGCAGGAATAACAAAATGAATGTAATTAAAGACCTAGATAATTTTCACTATGGAATACTACAAACTTTATCCTTAATTCAAAAGCTTAAACAAGAACACCCATCATTATTCAATGAAGTGCTACCAGAAGATTCAGACATTAGAATGGCAGATGTTTTACAAGGATTACTTAATGCTGAATCTGAATTATCCAAATCTTTAGATTTGGTTGGTACAGATTTAGAGGTTGATTAATAAAAAACTGGTTTAAATAACCATCATATAATAATAAACCCACCTTCTTCTAGGTGGGTATTTTTTGTACTTAATTAATAAGACGAATAAACGAATTTTTGAGAGAATTATAACTGGAATTTAATTAACTCCCCATTGGGTCTGGTTTACCAATTCCCAATTCCCTCAACTTCAACTTTACATCCACCCACTCATCACCACAGTAGTAATATTTTTTATCTAAAATGTTCGCAATGTAATAACCTTGTTTTCCACCGTTAATGCGGAATAATTCAACAGCAACATGCTTCATTGAAGTACCAAAAGCTTTAAACTCTTCTTCGGGTGACAAGGTGGGGGCGTTAAATAAGTTAATAAAAGGTTCGCCATGCTTAAACGCCCATCCATTACCCCTCCGCTGAATAATTTGATAGTAAACGGGACAAAAAACTGTAGTCTTAGAATCTGCCATAATATTTATAGGGATTTCAATACTCCTGGTAGAAGTACATTGAGATTACCCCGAATGCAGTTATAAAGACGATTCGGCTCCGCGTTTCGGCATCGTAAATCTTAAAATGGCGGAGTACCGCACTGCGTTACAGGAAAGATACATTGTCATTTACACGAACGGAAATACCAATAAATATTACTAAGCGCTTTAAATATTTATCTGTAAAGTAAATTAGAAACAAATGCCTACTGAGTATTACTCTCTTCTTGTTTAGGAAGCGAACATTCTACAGTTACCTTGAGATTACTTTTAGCAGTTCCTTTGGTGACATAAGGAATTCCTGCTTCTCCACCGAGTTCTATGCCAAATTCTAAAGTTACTTTGTCAACATTGGGAATAGCACGTTTTTTAAAAGCGTTCAAGCCAATAATAGTGTAAGCGCGAATAGTGCTTTCAATTATCTGGGCGTGTTGTACTAGTTGCTTTCTCAGCTTTTCTGGACTTATATTACCTTTATCATCAAGTCCTTCCTCTTCCTCTTCATCAGTGGAAGTTTCGCTGCTAATTGGTGGAATATCTATATCTTCAGTACTTTCAATGTAAATTATAGTATCGTCATCTAATTTAATTGGCGTTAGTTGAGTCATAGATTTCCGCCGTATTAAGTTCATAGATTCAAAATTTACCATAAATTTCATGCACTAACGCCGGAAATGCTGGCAAAATACTTGTATCAAAAGTATGCAAATTTCTAGCAGGATTTTCTAGCATGAGTCGAGATGCCTTGGTTGTGGGAATGAATACTTATAGTTGTGAAGGTCTTAACAACCTAAAGGCACCCGCACAAGATGCAGAAGCTGTAGCACAGTTATTAGAGAAATACGGCGATTTTAAAGTTACGAGACTACCTGCTGTTAAAGATAAAGAAAATAACACAATTAAGTTTGGTCAAAAAACCAAAGTCAATCTGAGTCAGTTAGAAAATTCAATAGTACAGTTGTTCATGCCGGAAGGTGAACCCCCAGATACAGCATTACTATATTTTTCAGGGCATGGATTACGCAAAAATCAAGGTATTCAAGAAGGCTTTTTAGCTACTTCTGATGTAAATCCTGATATTGGATTTTATGGACTATCTCTACAATGGCTTCGGCGAATTTTACAAGAAAGCGAAGTCAAACAGCAGATTATTATTCTTGACTGCTGTTACAGCGGAGAATTATTAAATTTTACGGAAGCAGATCCAGGAGATAGAGGTAAAGGAAGAGACAGGTGTTTTATCGCAGCATCCCGTCCTTTTGAAGTCGCTTATGAACAAATTGATAATCAGCACAGTGTTTTTACCGCTGCACTACTCAAAACATTAGAACCTCTACAAGATAGATGGGTGACTAACTACACCTTGGTTGAAAAACTGAGCCAAGAACATAATTCATTTCCACAACGTCCAATATTTGGTAATTCAGGAGAAACTATTAATATTACTCGTAGGTGGACAGAAGCAAATCAAATTTCTACAACACCTTCTACAGCTATCTGTCCTTACAAGGGTTTACGATATTTTGATTGCGTAGAAGAAGATGCTAAATTTTTCTATGGTCGCACAGCTCTAACTGATGAATTACTAGAAAAAGTGCGCGTTGGTAATTTTCTCGCAGTATTAGGCGCTTCTGGTAGTGGTAAATCTAGTGTTGTTAGGGCAGGTTTGCTGTATCAATTGAAACTAGGACGAAGGATATCAGGTAGCGAAAATTGGTTAATAAAAATATTTAAGCCAGGGGAGCATCCCTTACGGTCTTTAGCATTAGCATTTTTAGACACGGAATTATTAGATATTGAACGCGCTAGTCAATTAGGTAAAGCTGAGGAATTGATTGCTAAAGGTGCTGATGGTTTAAGACAATTGGTTACTTCTTTAGTTATTGATGATACTCAAAGATTAGTACTAGTTGTAGACCAGTTTGAGGAAGCTTTTGCACTTTGTAAAGATAACAAGGAAAGACAAAAGTTCTTTGAATGCTTGTTAGGTGATTTACAGCAATGCGGCGATAAACTCTGCTTGGTGCTGACAATGCGGTCAGATTTTTTTGGTAAATGTACCGAACAAGAGTACACCGGATTAGCACAACAGATTCAGCAGAATCTCGTGACTGTAACGCCAATGACACGAGACGAGTTAAAAAAAACAATTGTAGAACCTGCTAATCTTGTAGAACTAAAGATTGAACCAGAATTGGTAGAAGAAATGCTGGCAGATGTAGTGAATGCACCGGGAATTCTACCATTGCTGCAAGATACACTCACAGAATTGTGGAAAAACCGTAGTAGTAATTGTTTGCTGCTTAAAACCTATTCTCAACTAGGTAGAGTGATGGGAACACTACGTAAACGTGCTACAAAGGTATATGAATCATTTGACAAAGAAGAACAAGCTATATGTAAGCATATTTTTTTAGCGCTTACACAGTTGGGAGAAGGTACAGAAGACACTCGCAGACAATGTTTAAAGCAAAATTTATTGAATAAACGTTATTCAGAAGGACTTATTGATAAAGTTGTTCAACGATTAGCTGACGAGAAGTTGATTGTTACTAGTGAAATAGTAGCGAAAGGAGGTAAATCGGAACGAGTATCATCAGTAGTTGATGTTGCCCATGAAGCGTTGATTCGTCATTGGACTTTGTTGCGTAAATGGGTTGATGAAAACCGAGAGAAACTTAGAAAAAGACGGGCAATTATTACAACAATTGAGGAGTTAGGAGGACATGGCATAGTTAATTTCAGTGATTTAGACCTCATGAATTTAGACCTCAGTACTTTAAATCTTAGGGGTGCGAATCTCAAGGGTGCCAACCTCAGCAATACCGACCTTAGCAGTACTAACCTCAGCAATACCGACCTTAGCAGTGCCAACCTCAACAATACCAACCTTAGCGATGCTAACCTCAACAATACTAACCTTAGCGGTGCTAACCTCAACAATACTAACCTTAGCGATGCTAACCTCAACAATACCAACCTTAGCGATGCTAACCTCAACAATACTAACCTTAGCGGTGCTAACCTCAACAATACTAACCTTAGTGGTGCTAACCTCAACAATGTCAACCTTAGCGGTGCTGACCTAAAATTTATCAACCTCAGTGGCACAGTAATTGACTTTGAGACAAGACTTGATAATAAATGGCGTTTAATCTGGGAAATTGTTAATCAACGAGTCAAGAAACGAAACCTTAGCGGTGTAAATCTCAGCAATACCTACCTTAGTAGTGCTAACCTAGAGCATGCCAATCTCCAGGGTGCCAACTTCAGCGGTGCTAATCTGGAAGATGCCAACTTCAGCGATGCTAATCTAGAAGATGCTAATTTCCGAGGTGCCAACCTCCAGTATGCTAACTTCCGGAATGCCAACCTCCAGTATGCCAACTTCCGAAGTGCGAACCTCCGGGGTACCTACCTTCGCCTTGCCAATCTCGGAGATGCTAATCTCCAGGGCGCAAACCTAGAAGATGCCTACTTGAGCGGTGCGAACCTAGAAGATACCAACTTGAGCGGTGCAAACCTAACAAATACCAACTTCAGCAATGCGAAGCTCGAAAATAACCGTTTTTTTCGGCTTTATACTTATTTTACTATTGAAACCAAAAACATAACACCAGAACAAATCAAAAAAGCCAAAAACTGGGAGAAAGCAGTATACAGTCCAGAATTTCGTAAAGAACTAGGACTCCCCCCGGAGGAATAACCGCTGCCGCGCAGGAACGGAAACCAGCATTACTTCCTGAAACAAAGCAGGGGCAAGCATTCACCTCCACCAGTAATACTGCATGAACTTATTTTGACCTTAAGTTTAAGCGCAGTCTTGCAAGGGGACTGCCCCAAAATTACTCATTAATTAGTATTTTGTTTACCCAATCTAAGAAATAAAGTAAATTTTTGAGTACAAGATAACAGATATTTTTAATAATTAATATATGGTATTTTTTGCTACTAATGATATTTTCCGAAAGTATTCTAGAGCGCAGCATTGAGCCGTTTATTTATTTAAAATTAGCTCGTATCAGCGCATTTTTGCGCTGAAAGAGTTGCCAAACAAACTGCCTTTTAAGTAGTTATAAATACACTATAATTATCAAATATTTTTGCATAGTAAACAGAAGCAAACGCTTCCGCTCTCAGCCGGAAGCTGCTCGGTTACTCTTCTACTGCACCTAATGCTTTGAGTGTGGTAATTTCTGCTTCAGTTAAGCCTTTAACACCTGTAATGTTCATGCGTTCGTAAGGGCGATCGCTTTTTAAAGTTTTGAGACATTCGCCGGTTTTGATTTCCCAAATTTTGATTATGCCATCATTGCTACCACTAGCAAGGATTATTCCATCTGGACTAAAGGTGACAGAATTGACCCAACTGGAGTGCCCCTGCAAGGTATAGAGACATTCACCATTGCTGATATTCCATAGTCGCACCGTTGTGTCTATACTGCCACTAGCAAGAGTATTACCATCTGGAGTAAAGGCAATGGAACGAACGCTACCAGTGTGTCCTTGAAGAGTCTGAAGGAATTCACCGCTTCTGAGATTCCACAGTCGCACTATTATGTCTTTAATACCACTAATAATTATGTTCCCTTGAGGGCTAAAGGTAGCAGCCCGTACCGCACAATTATTCCCTTTTAAAGTTTGTAGACATTCACCGCTTCTGATGTTCCAAAGCTTCACAGTTTGGTCTTCAGCACCACTAATAAGGGTTACTCTATCTGAGTTAAAGGTAACGGAACGAACCCTATCAGTATGCCCCTGCAATATTTGAAGACATTCACCACTTCTTACATTCCACAGCCGTACTGTTCGGTCTTCACTACCACTGGCAAGGGTCGTTCCATCTGGGCTAAAGGTAACAGAACGAATACCACAGGTGTGACCTTGCAATGTTTGGAAGCATTTGCCACTGCTAATACCCCAAAGTCTTATTTTGTCTTCACTACCACTGGCAAGAGTTGCTCTATCTGGACTGAAGGCAACTGAATTTACCTTACTAGTATGCCCCTGCAATGTTTGGAAGCATTTACCACTGTTGATATCCCAAAGCCTTACTGTTTGGTCTTCACTACCACTGGCAAGAGTTACCCTATCTGGACTAAAGGCAACAGAAAGTACTGCATTAGTATACCCTTGCAAGATTTGAATGCATTTGCCACTGCTGACATCCCAGAACATTACTGCTTCACTACTACTAGCAAGAATTGCTCCATCTGGACTGAACACAACCGAACGTACCGAACTAGTATGCCCCTGCAATGTTTGGAAGCATTTACCACTGTTGATATCCCAAAGCCTTACTGTTTGGTCTTCACTACTACTAGCAAGAATTGCTCCATCTGGACTGAACACAATCGAACTTACCTTACTAGTATGCCCTTGCAAGATTTGAACGCATTTACCACTGTTGATATCCCAAAGCCTTACTGTTTGGTCTTCACTACCACTGGCAAGAGTTACCCCATCTGTACTGAAGGCAACCGAATGTACAATATTGGTGTGTCCTCGAAAGGTTTGGAGGCATTTCGCACTATTGATATCCCAAAGCTTTATTGTTTTATCACCACTGCTACTGACAAGGGTCATCCCATCTGGACTAAAAGCAACGGAGTTTATCCAATCTATGTGCCCCTGTATGGTTTGAATGCATTCACCACTATTGATATCCCAAAGCCTTACTGTTTGGTCTTCACTACCACTGGCAAGAGTTGCTCCATCTGGACTAAAGGCAACGGAACGTACCTTACCAATATGCCCTTCTAAAATGTAAATGGATTTGCCACTGTTGATATCCCATAATCTTACTGTTTGATCTTCACTACAACTGGCAAGTGTAACTCCATCTGAGCTAAAAGCAACAGAACGTACCCTATTGGTGTGCCCGGAGCAAGTCAAAATTTCTCTCCCACTCACAACTTCCCACAAACTAAGCACACCATTACTATCACCTGTTGCCAAAAGTTTACCATCTGGGCTAAACGCTATTGACAAAACAAAAGCAAAGATATTGGTAAAAACAGAATCAGCTAAATTTACTCCTGCGAAACCTATTCCCCGCAAACTTGCATCACTTAAATCTGCTCCCTTAACTACAGCACCCGAAAAATTTCTCCCTTCCAAAGCCGTTTTATTAACCTTCACCGCCAAAGTAGCTGCATTCCCTCCAACATAACCAACTTCGTCCTCACTTCTACCCCGCGTCATTTCAATAACTTTAACCAGCGCTTCATTATCTCCCACCATCCCCAACATCAAATCCATCACCGCTTTAGTTAATGGCGATCGCCCAAAATTTTCCCTCAAGTTCTCCAAAGATTCTTTAACAAATCCCTTTAGTGGAGGAATCGCAATATAATGTCCTGAATTATCTAACTGACGTTCAAAATAACCAGACCAAGTATAATCAACAGGTACTGCACTACTATCCAAACAAGATTGTGAAGAAGCTAATTCAGTAAAATCATCAGATAAAGCTCCCAATTCAGCTGCGAACTTATACGCTACAAAAAACTCCAACAAAGAACGATGCGCTGGAGTATAATCCCCATCAGCATTGCGAATCAGCATCGTCTGACCCATCATGTCGAAATTCCAGTGGTCAAGGTCTTTTTCTTCCTGTACCACCGCACCAAATAAGCGCCTTATTCTATCGGGGAAAAGACGATAATTTAAGCTCATTCTGTCAGTAGAAAGCATTTCCCAAGCCAATTCACAAAGGAAATACATCTTATCTGCAAGGGAAGTAAAAGTACGCTCTGCTTTAATATCCCGTTCCATCTTCCGCCGCACTGCATATAAATAAACCCGCGACATATCAATCGGTTTACCTGCTGCAATATCTGGCAGAGCTTCTAAAATTAATTCGGTTAAAACTGGACGACGAGCCAAATCTAATAATTGCGGATTGCCCATAACTTGTTCAACGGTTGCAGCTTCTGCTTGATATGACAATACTTGTCTTATTTGTTCGTCGTTGAATTTCTCCAGTTCCAATACTTCAAACTGGGGTGTTTCTCCGGTTAAATTCTTAGTGGAAGCTTGTAACTCTGCATTGAGTAAAGCCCGTCCTTCTTGAGCTTCGGGAAAATGTTCTGTGCGACAAGTCAAAATCACCTTGGCACCAGGAACCACAACCTTAGCCAGTTCCCAGAAATTATTAATCATCTGCTGACGGTCAACCTTTGCAGCCATTTCATCAAAACCGTCAAAAATTAACAGCAGTTTACCCATGCGGTTCAACTGGTCGAAGACATCGCTATTTATGCGGGTATTATGCTGAGTAAAAAAGAACCCCGCTAAAACATTTTCTACATTCAAAGCTTTTGCAAAATCCCGCAATGTGATTACTACAGGTAAACGGGGTCGCTCTAAACCGCGTCTTTGAGCATCTTTATAGCGTTGTAATGCAGTCCAAGCATAATGGAAAGCAAACCAAGTTTTACCAGTACCGAATTCCCCTAGTATAGAAATATGCTCCTTTGCAGGGTCATCCAACCATAAATCAATATAGCCATCAATCCAACCGTCCTCTTCCTCATAGCGGCTTACGCCTATGGGTTGTTTAGTAACTGGGTCAAGTTCTTCCTTGGTACAAGCTAAAGGTACATACCTAGTATCAACTTTTCGCCGTTTAATTTCTCCTTCTAACCAATTAACATAACCGTTAAAATCGGCATCAAGGTCAATCAGTTCGTCGAAAGTATAGCAATCAAGACGGTGATTCTCTTCTTTCTTAACTTCATCACGGGCTGCTCTAGAAATTCGACGAGTAGTTACCAACCAACCTTCATCAGTTTTTTGCTCCTGCACCGAAGAACGCAAAGCAATTACATCGCTAAGTCCGATTTCTCCAGCAATTCCTCGGACTAGAATACGGTCAAAACTCCGCCTTACAGGTATGTTGATGATAAATTCAAAATATTCTTCCGCCCAAACCTCATGATTTTCAAAACTATAACCCAAAGTTTCAAACCAACCACGCATTTGTTGGGCTAAAGCTACAGCCCTACATTTATTCTCGTCTTCATTCTCCTGTGTTTCTACATCCCCCGGTAATGCTGGATAATTCTGTGCTGCTAACCGCGCAATTTCAGTGCGAATCCCTTCTAGAGTTGGTATTCTATCAAGTTGTTCTTGAATATTTTTGATATTTGTATGTAAAGAGCCAATTTGCTGGCTCATCATCGTCGAAGCTGGATTGCGGGTACGTTTAGCAACTTGAGAAAACACAACATAAAACGCTGCAATTTCCCGCTTAATATTAATTCTCAAATCTTTAATTTCATCACCCAAAGCATAAGCATCGACAAAAGCATCTACCTCAGACAGCAATATTGAAGGGTTATTGTGTTCAAATGCTTTGCGAAACGCTGCTTTAATTTGTTGTTGACGAAACAACTCAAGAATGGGCTTTGGTTTACCAACACCATATTCTACAAGTGTGTAAGCGTATACCCCGCCAAAATCTCCCGGTGGATGTTCTGGGTCAATTTTGAACTGCTTAAGTAATTTAATTACAGTCTCATTACGCTGAACCTTTTCTTTAATCAAAGGTTGAGCGATGCCAGTAATTGCATTAAACAGCAAATCCAGATTAATTGGGTTCATTGAGGGAGATTGCGCTTATTACAAGGGGCTAAAGGAATTACTTTACAACAGCAAGCAGTATTATGAAGTGATATTCCATACATCTGAGCCTGATATACAAAAATGGAGAGCGTTACTGTCAATATTTTCAACAAGCGCAAATTGGCTACCCCGCTACGTTATAGGCTAACTATACAAGGTGTATTCAAACGTATAGACATGACGCAATTTGAACGCGAGTCAATGAATTTTAGATTGCCCAAGCCATTGGCACAAGCCCTCCGTAAAGCAGCTTCACCACAACCGGGTAAAACCGCCACAGATATTGTTATTCGGGCTTTGACTAAAGAACTAGGAACTATACAGGGTATGGACGAATGTACAGAAGTGCGCTTGCAGAAACTAGAAGAAGAGTTGCAGCAATTAAGAAGTAGCATCCAAGAACGAGATAACACCCCCACGGATTCCACGGAAGAAAAACTGGAAGCACTCAACAACCGGGTAGCCAGAATAGAAGGAGCATTAACCGCCGTTCAAAACAATAACTTCGGTGCATCTAATAATTACAGAAGATACAAAAATTCGGGCAATCCTTACAACCAAACGGGACGACCACCCCAAATCCAACCCCTTGACGAACAAACGCTGGCGCTGAGACTTAACGTTAAAATCCCGGAACTTAAAGAAAAGCAGCAAACCCTTTCAGCTAGCGAGTTTGAAGAGTGGAGTAAGAATCGCGATCGCCTTAAATACTCGTGGCGGTTTAACGAAAAATCGGGACTTTACCACCCCAAGAAATCGAATTAAGATACTTGAGTAAAAATACACACAAGTACTGTTTTGGTTCAGCTGTGCTGAACCGTGGTGTGGAAAACTATATTACCCGACCATCAGCGCGGCTTCGGGGAATTGTCAACTCGTTCTACACTTTATAAAGCACCCGGAACGGTACTAACACTATATGTATAATTTCGTTTACATTTTTGTTAAGACCGAGTTCAACGTGTCCCCCAGAGCGTTCCACCGGCGTGGGGATACGCCGATAAAAAAAGCGGACGGCGCTCACATCGTTTCAAAAATTAATCTTCCTTATTTCTTGTTAATAAGTAACCTCCTGTCAAAGTGGAAGTTCGTGAAAATGAATAGATTTATTGTTAAACATTCATGGTATTTTGATTTCAGAATAATTGAATAATTAATTAGTTTTAGAATGAACGAATTTCGATATATTATTGGTACAAATACAGAAGTTAGATTAGGTTTAATTTATTGGGCTGATAAAATTAGAGAATACACTGATACTTATTATCAAGGTGATAAAGAAAATGCTCGCGGGACTGACTTCTATAGATGTATATCGAAGTTAGAACAAATTTCCGATAATCTATTGGATAAAGAAGATTTTGTTAGAAGCGTAATAGATGACCAAAATTTATTAGCTTCAATTAGTATAATAGCTCGAACTGAAATATTAATAGAAGATGAATTTACCGCTTGTATCGAGATAGAAAATATTAGCAATAGTCCCTGGAATACTATAGAATTTCCACAAGTTGAGAAGAGAAAAGGGGCTGCAACATCATTAGTAGAAGGTATAATAAGGGAAAGCCGAAGCCTGGGATTAAGCGACATTCTTAAGTTATTCGCAGTCCCAGAAGCTCAGGAATTTTATCAGAAAATAGGATTTGAGGAAACAAATGGTTCTGGAGAAATGATACTTAGTTCTAATGCAGCATCAATGTTTCTTTTAGACCTTGAACAAAAACGAAATTCCGCTGCTTTTGATTAAATGAGCTTTTAATTAAATGAGGTTTAAACATATGTCACAGTCATCAAAAACCTATCAACCAACACCCGAACAAATCGCAAAATGGAAGCGTATTGATGAGCTTGAATCAAGTTGTGCCACAGGTTTTTTATCGCCAGAAGAACAAGATAAAAATGTAGAAAAGTTCTTTGAAAAAGATTACATAGATTCGCAACTTGAGAAAGTACGCGCTCACAAAGAAAAGCTTTTGAAAAAACTACAATCGGCTGAAGAATACGAGCAATTATTACTAGAAGAAAAGCACAAGCGAGGTTAATGTGCCTCTAGGTGGTAGCATACAAATACTATCAAAACATGAATGTGCATCTTCTCGCTATGTCCAATGCGCGTGCAATAACTCTTCTAGAAAAGGCTTACACCAGAACAATTGGGGATAATTTTTGTATTGACCAAGACCCCGATGTTATCGAACAGTTATTGAGTGACACGCGGTCGCCAAATACTAAGCAGGCTTACGAAAAGGACATGAAGGATTTTTTCATGTTCATCGCGGGTTGCAAGCCCACGCATGAGCTAGTGTTGGAGTTCCTTCATTTAGAACAGCGTCACGCGGTAGCTTTGGTGTTGAAATACAAAGCCAATTTGATAAAAAAGGAATTGGCGGAAGCAACGGTTAATCGTAGGTTAAGCGCGATTAAATCACTAACTGCGATGGGGCGTAAGTTGGGTTTGTGTGACTATACCCTAGAAGATGTGAAAGGGGAGAAGGTTGAAACGTACCGCGATACTACAGGTGTTTCTCCCGAAGATTTTGCAAAAGTGTTGAAATTAGTTGACAGGGATACGCTTAAGGGTAAGCGGGATTATGCGATATTGCGTTTGCTTTGGGACAATGCGCTGCGGAGAAGTGAAGTTTGCAACTTAAATGTAGGCGATTTTAATGCCCAAGAAAGTACTTTATCAATATTAGGTAAGGGGAAGGGTACTCAAAAGGAAGTTGTGGATCTAAGTAGGAAGACAGTTGAGGCGATAACGGAATGGTTGAATGCCAGTCGTAGGAGTCATTTTACCAGGAAACCTCTATTCATAGTCCTGGCATATTACGGTAATGGTAAGCGTTTGGGTGGAGAAGCAATTCGTAGGTTAGTTTCTGGTTTATGCAAGCAAGCTGGGATTACCAAACAGATGTCACCCCATAGAGTACGTCATAGTTCTATTACTACGGTGTTAGATAATAATAATGGCAACTACCGCGCTACACAAAGGTTTAGTCGTCATTCTTCCCCCGACATTGTGATGAAATATGATGATAATCGGCAGAAGCTTCAGAAGAAAATGACCGATATAATTTCTGATTTGGTTTGATGAATTAGAGATGCGATTTCATTCGCACATTTTTCCGTGTTAGAGCGCAAGTAGTGGGGGTATAGTTGGCATCTCGGCTCAATGCCGGAAAGGTAACAAGCAACAATGGTGTTTTTATAGTGAAATCGCTTTGACGAGTTTAAATTATTATATTAAATATTCTAGACACCCCCACCATCCAGCACTGTTTACTGCTCAACAGCCAAAAACTTTGAAAGTATCCCTGCAATACCCCCATAAGTCCTGGACTAAGCTAAGCCAAAGGGTGCTGTACAAATCTGAGCGACTAAGATGCTTACTGGCAAAGTGTTTCAGCCTTAGAGTACAATTTTCCCATTTTGGCACGGTGATGCCCAAATAAAAAAAAATGAAATCTATATTGCTGACCAAAACGGTATCAATTTCTGGGTTCTAATAAATGCCAAAAGCTGGCGTAAGGCTGAATCTAACGAACAAGCCTTTACTGATTGGGTTGGGGTAATCCGCCACCGCAGCGCCCCTCAAGCGGTCATAGGGCAGGATATTGCTAGACAATGGCCGCAATAATTGGTTGGGTGCGGTAAAACTGAAGAGCGACCTGTCATATACCCGGCTTTGGGAACGACACGCAAACACGACCCATAAAGAGTGATTTTATGGTTATTACTTCATTTGCCGAACAATTTATCCGCGATGCCAGAGCAATTGATTACCAGCGGTTTTTTCCCGAACTATTTTTGGTGCCTTCTGCTGAACTAAAAGATTGGTTCCCGACTTTGATATATTCTGGTAAACCAAAATTTACAAGCTTTCATTTAGATAGGTTTGCATATCCGGATGACCCAGTTACTCTCATGATTGCGGTTGCCTCTGAGAATCCTTACCTTGTTACAGAGGGCTATTGCGGTAAATCTGACCTGAAAACTGTTAATTATATAGTCCAGCGCGATTGGTTGTTTCATCCACATTTCATTGCCCAGTTTTGCGACGCTTACGGTTGGCTGCGATGTTTAGAACGTAGTAACGGTTACTTTCAGGACGGTAGTAGTTATTCGTTAAAGCATTACTGCGAACGCACCATCAGATATGTAAGTAACGGCGCATTGATTGCGGCTGCATTGGCTTTGGATCTAAAAGTTGAGCCACCAAGCCGCAGTGAAAAAAGCTCTTTTAAAAATCCCAAAATTGGTGTAAAAACTGCCTCTGCTCGTGCTGCTCAAAACTACGGGATGTGGGTTGAAAACTATGTGAGTCGTCCCCCTTTGGGTTCATTTAACTTTAACTTTGAGCTTGGTAAATATCACTTTTGGCATTTTGATAATCGAATTTACTCGCGCCCAGAGACACTTGAAAAAACATATTTGTGATTATTGCGGCAGCCGTATCAATCCACAGGTGTAGTTTATGGCTTGATTTCTGCTCTAAATTTTCCTAAGTCGGCAAAAACCACAACCGCACAGGAGATATCAGTCAGATTTACCTTGAATAAGAAGGCAGAAGGAACTCACCCTTATTCATAGTGAGATGAT
The DNA here is from genome assembly GCF_002368095.1 of Calothrix parasitica NIES-267. GTDB lineage: Bacteria > Cyanobacteriota > Cyanobacteriia > Cyanobacteriales > Nostocaceae > Rivularia > Rivularia parasitica. Next base: position 41,121 of record NZ_AP018230.1, read on the forward strand.
CCACACGTGACCCGGGAATGAAATAATGACTTTTTATACCTCGCTGCTAGCAATCTCTGTATCCTGCTCCCATCTCAATTGTTACATTCTCGTTGAAAAGAAGGCGGACTAAAAGAAAAATCAACTTCTCCGGCTTTGCGAATACGTCTGAATGCATATTCGCCACTCGACGGCGCTATTTCTTTTTTAAGAATCGGGTTATCCAAGCTAGCTTGACCTTTGTAAGCAAGAACTAGGTACATTATTACAGCAGCTTCGCCTCGACTAAGTGATGCTTTGGGGTAAAATTCAAGCGGCCAGTCTAGTACAACTAAGTTAGCCAGCAACGCACCGTGGAGTGGCTTTGCAAACCACTCCTGTTTCATCACACTGCCATTCATAAAATAGTCGGTACCGACGATTGATGGTTTTTCTCCGCTTTGTTTTTTACGCTTATCAATCTGTGCTACTAGGTCTAGACCACCATTTAATGATGCGATAGCTTCGGTATAAGTTAATGGCTGATTGGGTCGGAAAGTACCATTTTGATAGCCGGATATCATTCCAGTTCTCCAGGCATGAAAGGTAGCTTGGTAGTATTGAAAGAGTTCTGGTGGGTTGGAACTCCCAGTTGCTCGAATGTCGGAAAACGGACATCGCCAAGAAGGAATATCTGGACATCTCGGAACATTGGCGATTTGTTTTCCTGGTGCCGAGGGACGGTTTTTCAAATCGAGTATGTTCGCGGACATAGCAACCCACTCCCCTCGGGTAATTGGGCATCCCGGTCGAAAATTCTTCTCTCTTACTTTTAAGTAAGAAATATTCTGTGGATTATTTCCGGCTAACCAGTTGATGACATGGCGACTCCAGTGATTCGCAATATCATTAAAGGTATCGGGTTTATAATTTTCTTGCTTTATTTCTGCTGTCTCTTCTACAGGCTCATCCGCATATACCAAGCGTATAGGCTGCGATAATATCGTCAAAAGAGAGACAGTCAACACATAACTTATTGTGAGTTTCGAGCTTGACATTATTACTCCGTACAGTTCAACACTAATTAACTTTCTTAAAGCCGCCCTAGCGCAATTCGTGAATTTATAAAGATGTTTAACAGTTTTAGCTATATGTTGCACTCTGCAATACAGGTAGCCTTGTTTAAATCGTGCTTTTATAAAACGAATTAAAAAGTAAAATATATAACTCAACCCAGTTGTATTGCAACACCTGACGGCGTTAAAATCTGGCTTAATTAAAAACTATCTTTATTACAACTGCCTTCATACAACTCGTGACCAAAACCCACATTATTGCGTTATTTAACCAAAGCGGAGGGGTAGGAAAAACAAGTTTAACGATGAACTTGGGCTACCACCTCGCCCAAAAAAAGAAAAATCGCGTCCTACTGATTGATATGGACCCGCAAGCATCTTTAACGACGTTTATGGGTCTTGAACCGGAAAATATTACTCAAACCATATATCAAGCAGTAGTAGGAGAAGAAGACTTACCCGTGTATCCAGAACTTATTCACGGTATGTCCTTTACTCCTGCTAACATTAATCTTTCGGCTGCCGAACTCGAACTAGTTGCAGCACTCATGCGCGAAATGCGATTGAAAAATGCACTTACTCCCGTACTAGATAAATACGATTACATTCTTATCGACTGTCCCCCATCTCTGGGCATTCTGAGCGTTGTTAGCTTAGTGGCAGCTACTCATGTTTTAGTTCCAATTCAATGCCAGTTCAAATCATTTCAAGGAACCGATTTATTACTCAAAACAGTCGCTCGCTTGCGAAAAGGTGCAAATCCTTCTTTGGCGATTGCTGGTTTTATTCCTACAATGTATGATGCCCGTACCGCGCAAGAAAGTCGGACTTATGAAGCAATTAAAGAACAATTATCGCCCCTAGCTACAGTTTTTGACCCCATACCCAAAACAATAGCATTTGCCGATGCTAGTGAAGCTCGCTTACCTTTAGCTATAACGAATCCCAAACACCCAGCAATTAGGGTGATGAAAAAAATTACTTCTGCCTTAGAGAAACTACCATGAATAAACCAACTAATAGAACAACTAATAGAACAACTAATAAGACAACTAATAAGACAACAACTAAGAAAAAACAACCCTACACCAGTAAACTCCAAGGTGTCTCCGCTTTACTTGGAGAAGGGGCTACTCCTAGTGATACCCCAAACAAAAATGACGCACCGTCTTCGAGCATAGCTATTTCCGCAATTAAATTACCCGAATCCCAACCCCGGCGTTACTTCGACCCCAATAAATTAGAAAAACTATCTTATTCAATAAAAGAACTGGGAATTCTCGAACCTCTGTTAGTGCGTCCTTTACCAAAGAATAACTACGAGTTGGTCGCCGGAGAACGCCGTTTTAAAGCCGCCCAAATGGCAGGACTAACCGAGGTACCCGTAATCGTTCGGGAGATGAACGATGCCATTACCCATAAAGTACGCTTAGTAGAAAACCTGCAACGAGAAGACCTCAACCCACTGGAAGAAACCGAGGGAATTTTGGAACTGTTAGCAATGCAGTTGGATACTTCTCTTGACGTTGTAATCAGCTATCTTACAAAGATGCGAAACGTTTGCGACCGTTATAAAGATGAAGAAAACGAGGTGAGACATAACGTTATGTCTCAAACCGAAACTAAGGTAATTGAAGAATTATTTGCATCGTTAGGAAAGATGGGTTGGGATTCGTTTGTCAAAAATCGTCTGCCCTTGCTTAAGCTTCCACAAGACGTAATTAATGCGCTGCGTGAGGGAAAGATTGAATATACCAAAGCGCGTGCGATTGCCAAAGTTAAAGATGAAAAAAAGCGGCAAGATTTGATAGAAGTAGCGATTGCAGAAAAATTATCTCTAACTCAAATTAACGAACGTGTTAAAGCAGCAAATCAAGTTGCAGCACCAGTACATCCACTTAAAGAGCGCTACAAAATTGCGCTGCCGCGATTGCAAAAGTCTAAAGTCTGGGACAATCCCAAAAAGCAGAAAGCTCTAGAAAAACTACTAACTCAAATTGAAGCGCTGGTTGATGAGTAGTATTGCTTATAAACGATGTTGTGAGTTAGTCCGAAGATAGAAGTTGGTAATGCAATATAAAAATGCGCGTTATGAGTTTAAAACTCATTAAAAGAATAATATTTTAAGGCGCGTAGCCCTATAAATATTTATTTCCTTGCTTCATTCCCGGGTCACGTGTGGATCATCATGACCTCACGGTCAGGCTCCGCTAACACGATTTTTAGCGTGAGTTCTTCTTCCTTCGTAAATCAGGAACACCATTGTTTTTAAATAGTCCAAAAAGCAGCACCACATAAAATTTGGATGGGCGGAGGGAGTATAGCAACACTTCTAGAAAAAAGCCTTCGAGAGCCTTCCACAGGTATTTATTCAGATACAATTTATTATGTTAATTGGTGAAAAGATGTAATTAACCTCTTAGGCAGGCATACTTATTGTTATGGATAATTTTTTTCAAGCGATAGGGGTAATACGTGGGGAAGTAATAAAAGAGATAGAGGAGGAGAAAGAAAAATTTTACGTCTCCATGAAGACACCGCATGAAACAAAAAAATATCGGCTATTTTACTCCCCACATCACCGTAAGACACTATCAGCATTGAAACTGGAAATAAAAAATCATGGTAATGACCTAAGACTAATTGTTTACCCAAAAATTCTTCATTTACCAGGAAAGGACAAACCACACCAAGTCCGATTTCAGCTAGTGGGGTTTAACGATGGTTCAAACTCAGGTGTAGCTGAATTAGATGATTTTGAATTCAAACTTGCTGGTAAATGGCAATTCATAGCTGTTTGTAAAACTCCAGTTATCAGCGTCCACAGGAATTTAACTGAAAAAACGTTGGAATATTATAAAACGCTCTCGCAAGACAGTCGCAAACTATTTGCAGGCGCATTGCACCTTCCCTTACTGTGGGATTCGGCTCCGGTGGAGCCGTTTCGCTTCAATAGAAAACTGGAGAAAGAAGAACAAGGAGAAACGTTCTTCGTGCAAATCAAAGCCAAGTTTTTCCCAGATAAGGACTTATTTTGTTTTGATAGTTTAACGGGCGTACCCACGACGGAATTACCAAAGTTTATTAAGTTTAAAAAAAGGAAAGGCAAGAAAGATAAAAATTTTTCGGAGCAAAAACCGGATATAAATAAGCCTGCTTCTCCCAAACCCAAGCTAAAAAGCAAACATGGCGCAGAATTGAGTCCCAACACGGAGACAGAAACTATTCAAGCCGAATTGAAGCCCAACACGGAGACTATTCTGTTGGAGCCGAGTTGAAAATATCGTCAAGAGCCGATAAATCGGGATAATTAATATGGAGCCATATTGCCTTACAGAAGCGGCATCTCGAAGAAAGTCCCTTATTTGCTTCTCGTCTTCGTCCGAAAGCGGCAACATCATTATTTAAGCTGAGTCAGTCGCCCTCACTTGCTGTGAGAACTATAAATGGACAGCAAGCTGACAAGTTAACAATACCAGAAAAATTTACAGAATTAGGGAGATCCTTTCTGCAGAAAATATCCAGCGCGGCTCAAATACATTTCGGAGAAAACCGGCGAGTGATGGGGGTTCCCACCAGGTGGGAACCCAAAGCTGGATAATTTATTACTTGTAAGTGTAAAGGCGAAAATACAGAATACTTATTTAGCCTCAGCCAAAACACGAGCTTGGGATGCATAATTGTTTAGTACACGTAATGCTAGGCTACTATAAATTTGTGTTAGTGATATTAAAACACGATAAATTAATAAGCTAATTATTGATATTAGTAACATTACTCAACTGCATGTTTTGGACTAACATATATCCCGAAAATCGTCCACCAAAATCCGACTAATATTATAAATACTGATGAGTTGACAATTGTAATGCAGAACCCGACGTTAAATAGGGACTTCCAGCGGTTACTGATTAATAAGCTTTACTTAATCAGTGTGCTAATCGTGGAAGTTATAAAATTTTGCGGACATCAGCTTTACCTTGATGTAGAAAGTTAGCGCAACTGTACAGAAAATAAACCATTTTCTCGACAGTAGCCTTGGGGCTACCATTTTTAATACAAAGCCATCTAGGACACCGCAACTATAAGAACACTGAAATTTATATACATTGGGCTGGAATTCCTAGAGGTAGTATTAATTGGTCTGAGCAATAGGGGTAAAAGTTGCAAAAACACTGTTGGCGAAACATTGCTTAATAATCAAAACCATATTTAATCAAGGGTTTCAGCCATTAGCTTTAGTTCCGCAATCAATCGATTAAGGGGTAATCGCACCCAAAAAAGGGGAATTGTACGCGCTCCAGATTGAGACAATCTCCTAAACCCTTATCAAGATTGAGTTACAGCCAAATCTCTTTTTCAGCTTTTGATGTTGTTTTATATTTGAAACGATATTGCTCAGCTTTGAACGAAAAAGGTTCGTTCCAGGCTCTAAAAAGTCCGGATTCGTACAAAATTCTCAATTTGCTACGTTCTCCCCTATTATTAGTAAATTTTTTAACTAAAAAGGAATATTATTTAAAAAAGTATAGGTGCTTTATCTTATCATTTTTAATATAAACAATAATATGCTATGGATACGTAACTTTATAAGCTCACACCGATAGTGGCATTTTCTTAGTGTTATATTTATTACCTTAAGGTGTCCTGGTACTTGCGTCAAGAAAAAAACTCCTGTTTAATTAATTGTATCCATATATCTAGTTGGAAAGGCGGGCAAGGTTTAATGTCAGCATCGAAAAATAATTTTTGGAATTCCTTATTTCTCAACAATTTACTTAAAAAGTTATCCCTATCACCCAGTACCAGAAAAAGTTGGTTTCAGATATTACTTGTACTGTTAATAACGTTAAGCATTGTTTTTATAATAGCTTTTATAGAAAATGAACAGAAAAAGTTTAAACCGCAGACAATAAATCAACCTCCAAATAAAACAAGGATAGATAAATTAAATAGTAGTAATTCCTCAAATAAAACTTTTACTGAAATCAATAATCTTGAAGCAGAAAAAAATAGTGAGAATAAATGTGAATATGAAATAAATCTTTCAACAATTGTTTGCCTTACTTCAGATTTAAAATTATTAGCACAAGTTCAAAATATAGCTGTTATTTCAGCAGCATTATTATTTTTCTTTGATACTTTTGACAGAAAAAAACAATTAGAGCGTCAAGCTTGGCAGTTAATAGATGGTGCCCAAGGTTCAGAAACAAGTGGTGCAAGAAAACAAGCAATTGAGGACTTATATAAAGAAGGTGCTGATATTACAGGTCTTGATGCAGATGGTGCAGACTTAAGAGGAATAAACTTAAGTGGCGCTAATTTAGAAAGGGCAAGTTTTAAAAATGCCATATTAGAAAATGCTAATTTTGAAGGAGCCGATTTACGAGAAGCTAATTTTGAGGGGGCTTCTTTAATAGGTGCCGATTTAAGAGGTTCTAACCTTTGGGGCGCAATTTTGACAGGGGTCGATTTACACGAAGCTAAGTTAGGAGGCACAAATTTAAGTAATGCTAATTTGAACAAAGTCGATTTATGCGAAGCCCAATTTGGTGAATATAAAGGCAAATATAAAAGTACATTTGAACCTAATAAAATCATAGAAAGTAAATTTACCAATTTAAAAGCAGCTTCTCTAATAAGAGCAAATATTCAAAATGTTAATTTGACTGGAGTAGATATTTCCGGCGCTTGTTTTGGTGGTGCTAGAACAGGTAAAAATATTGAAACTGGAGAGGATAACCCATTAGACATGGGTATACTTCGTCAAACAAAAGATGATTCTTACAAAGAAGCGGAATATGATAAAAATGTTTGCTCCACTTATCCAGAGGAGAACTTGAAACTTGATGAAAAATATGAAAAACAAGAACAAAATAGAAGAAACAGAGATGAAAAAATTCAGCAAATAAAAAACAGAATTTTCGTGCCGTTTCGAGATAAAGATAGCTCGTCAGATTTGTTAATTTTATTAGATGCGTTGATAGAAATTCTTTCTGAATCAGGTCAAGAATCAATTAATACATCTGAATCACAAAATTTAAGAAATCAAGCCATAGCTATTAAAAATAGCATTAAAGAAGTAGAAAATAATGCTCAACAAACTTTAGATTTTTTACCGCCTAAAGAACAAGAGTTAGAGTTAGAGCAAGATATACTTGAAGAAGAACATAGAGTAGATGAAAGAGCAAGAATTTTGATGGAAAAAATTAAAATGTCACAATCTGAAGAAAAAAAATATGAACAGTAGCTCTAAATATAGGACTAGTATTTTATTTTATAAAGACAAAACTAGGTAAGCCTGACAAAAGTTTAGTTCTCAGTATATGCACCAAGAGTCAAGCATGATTCCTATATAAAGGATTATTGTTCATATACTCTTATCTTAATTTATGTGACCACAACATTGTAAATAATCTTCATACATATGAGAATCTTTTAAGCAATATGTTTCTATCAAGTTTAATATTTCTTGACATGCGTTATTAGAACATTGTGTCTCTTGGCAAATCCTTATTCTATTTAGTAAATCTATTAAATTATTTATAATATTTTGATATTCATTAACTGGATTCTCGCATATTCTTGCATATTCTAATTGCCTTTCAGCTATTGTTTCCCGTGCAGTTGCTCTGCGAAGATATTCTTGCTCTTGAATCAGACATTCATCTCTGTGTTCTGGATTTTGTATAGCGAGAATAGCAAATTTCTCAGCCTCTTGTCTTTTAGAATATCCTATACGTTGATTAACTAATGATGCATTTTTATAAAAATTAGCTAGTTGTTGTAGATTATGAATATTTTCTGACATCCTTTCCACCTCAGTAAACTTGAAACTACGACAACAGAAATTAGCACAACTAAAATAGACAAATCTATAAATATCAAAACTAACTATTTACTATCCACACTAAAATATTAATAGCTGTGAATAATAAATACCTTAATTGATGTTTATGAATAGCTAATTAGTAAAGCGAAATTTGATTTAATTCTTTTCAGACATCAAATTTTTTTGCCCCCTTCAATTCAATCTATAAAGTTTGATATCTGTAATTATTATGGTATTTAAGGAATTTCAGGCAGAAAAATAACTGAAATCATTTCTGTAAAAGGAGAAATGAATATTTATCTGTCAGAAATTTCTCACCAAATTATTTTATGATTTATGTGTATTTATGTCACTTCCACAAACTAGGAAGAAATATTAGTTCTACTGAAAGCTTTGCCAGGCAAGGTTTTCAGTTTTTTTTGTGTGAACGACAACTTTACTACCATTAGGCGACGTTCATTCGTAACAACTTAAAGAAAAATTATTTTCGTCTTCGTCAATGTTTAAATTAACGGTAAAGTTGAGTACATAATTTCATTTAATCTCGTTTTATAAGAAGAGTAAATGACCTTTAAAATATGATGTAACCGAAGGTAAAAAATATATTTATGACCTGATTTTATCCATAATTTTAAACATTATTGTTTGCTTTAATTAGTTTGCGACTAATGGGCGAAGTTGTGAATATAGTAATTTAAAACTTAGTTAGTATCAATTTAAATAATTAATATTTATGCATTCTTTAAAACTCGGAATTGTATATTTGAGCTTTTTTTTGTGCTGAGTTGTTATTAAGCAAAAAACAATCATCTGTGTTACACGAATTTACGTAAGTAAACTATGTTTTTGTAACTGATAATACAGATGAACACACAGAAGCAATACCTTGAGCTTTTAGAGAAAATTCGCTGGGGTGGACTACCAAAATGTCCCTATTGCGATTCTACAAACTCTACCAGTATCAAGAAAGAAAATAGGTACCACTGTAACAACTGTCTTAATTCTTACAGCGTGACTGTAAAGACGTTGTTTCACAAAAGTCATGTGGATTTATATAAGTGGTTTATTGCTATTAACTTAGTTCTTAAGTCTCAAAAAAACATTACTGTCCTTGAACTGGCTGATAAAATAAAAGTCAATAAAAATACAGCTTCCTACATGATTACCCGTCTTTGCAAAGCAATGTCTGAGGACTCAGAGTTACTCCAGAGACTCTTAGATTACGATACTCATTAATTTTGTTGAAAAATCTGGGGTTTAGACTAAAGCTTACAACTTCATGAACAATTTGATTCTTCCTTGTTTGAAAAGGCGTAAAAAACGAATTGAATAAATCTTTAAGAGTCGGTGCAATCATCGGCTCTTATTTATTATTTAAAAATCAATCATTAGCATTCATGTAGGAATGCTTACTGACATCCTTGCTATTGCAGACATGGATAATCAAAACATTAAGCACAAAAATATCATTCAAAACATAGGCTATGTGTCAGTTAATTTATGTAGCTTTGTAGTACGGTTGAAAGTAAGGTAATAGTAAGAATAGTATCTGGCACAATTTGTAATATTCAATTCTTCTAATGAAGCGTACACAGCAACTACAGGATTTTCTTACCTAACCGTCACCTCGCATCCCCCCTGCGAGGCTTGGGGGTGAAGTGGTTGATATACGGGGGTTTGGACAGTTGTAGTATTTTACCTCACTTTTTGCTCGGTTTTGGTTTAGAGGAAAATTAATAGACAAATAGTCAGTGTACTAATTATTTGCAGCAAATTATTTTGTATATAGATTTTTAGTAAATGATTATTTTATTAGCGTAGTAGCTAACAAGCTTGTAGCAAGTGAAATAAACGTATACGAATTTTTTATAAACCAAAAATTTATATACTGACTTTTTCTAACTGTTACTTAGCTGAAGTTTTAACAACGCCAGCATTAAACCCGCTTCAGTTAACGTAGTTGATGAAGTGGAATTAGCTCGCTATCAACTTCATCCTCAATACTGCGGTTGCTCACTCCGCAATTTCTTCAATTCTTCCTCAGTAAACGGATTCTTACCATTCCGCAGAACTTTTACCAACTTCTGCCGTTGTGTTTTATATTCATTATTATTCGTCTGAGTAATATATGCTTCAAAATCGTCTATAGCCCCTTTATAATCCCCCGTCAGCGCTCTTGCTAATCCCCGACTATCCCTAATGTAGCCACTATCCGGGGAAAGTTTCACAGCTTTTTCACAGGCAAACATTACCAATGCAGCTGATTCATTTAAGCTACCTTGCCGACAAAGGCGATTCCAAGCATAAGCATCAATTTCTGCTTGTGGATCGAGTTTTTGGGCCTGGTTATAAGCTGCAATAGTTGCCTTGATTTTCTTTTCGAGAACTAGATTATTTGCTTTACTAATTAAACCTCTAGCTGCTAATTTTTTAGCTTTTATCTGTGGCTTGATGTCTAAACTGGGATCTAGTTTTAACGCTTCTTGAAACTTAGCAACGGCATTTTCAATATCATTATCTTCTGCTAAAACTTCACCTTCATTAACCAAGCGTTCCGCTTTACCTTTATCCTCAAACTTTTGAGCTTTTTTCTCGAAGTCAAATTTAAACTTTTCTTCCCGATTCCACCTTAAAGCCGTCTTAAAAGTAACAACCGCCTCCTCAACATCACCAGCAATAGCTTGTTTTTCCCCAGCTTTCATCAAATACGGTGCTGCTGCTTTCAATTTGGATGGTGTGTGACATACCTTTAATTTTCTCAAATCTTGAGCATGGATGACTAAATAATCATTCAGCCACTCACAACCCCTCGCCAGCAAATCATCTAACTCTTCCATCCGCCAAACTCGAATGGTACTATCCCTGTCCCTAGATGCGGTGAGAATGCGTTTGCCATCGGCGCTAAATATGGCACTGCTGACATCATCTGTATGGCCTTTGAGAACAGCTAATTGGTTGCCGTTACTATCCCAAATTCGGGCGGTATTGTCATCTGAAGCGGTGAGAATGCGTTTGCCATCTGCGCTAAATATGGCACTGTTAACATCATCTGTATGGCCTTTGAGAACAGCTAATTGGTTGCCGTTGCTATCCCAAATTCGGGCAGTATTGTCATCTGAAGCGGTGAGAATGCGTTTGCCGTCGCCGCTAAATATGACGCTGTTAACATCATTTGTATGACCTTTGAGAATATCTAATTGGTTGCCGCTGCTATCCCAAATCCGGGCGGTATTATCTGAAGATGCGGTGAAAATGCGTTTGCTGTCGTCGCTAAATACGGCGCTGTAAACATCATCTGTATGGCCTTTGAGAACAGCTAATTGGTTGCCGTTACTATCCCAAATTCGGGCGGTATTGTCATCTGAAGCAGTAAGAATGCGTTTGCCGTCGCCGCTAAATATGGCCCTGTAGATATAACTTGCATGGCCTTTGATAATAGCTAATTCTTTGCCCTGGGTATTCCAAATCCGGGCGGTTTTATCAAAAGATGCAGTGAGAATGCGTTTGCCGTTGGGGCTAAATACGGCGCTGTTGACACGGTCTGTATGGCCTTTGATAACAGCTAATTCTTTGCCCTGGGTATTCCAAATCCGGGTGGTTCGATCCGAAGATGCGGTGAGAATGCGTTTGCCGTTGGGGCTAAATATGGCACTGTTGACACTGGATACATGGCCTTTGATAACAGCTAATTCCTTTACCTGGATATCCCAAATCCGGACGGTATTATCAAAAGATGCAGTGAGAATGCGTTTGCCGTCGGGGCTAAATACGGCGCTGTTGACACGGTCTGTATGACCTTTGAGAACAGCTAATTGGTTGCCGTTACTATCCCAAATCCGGGCGGTATTATCTGAAGATGCGGTGAGAATGCGTTTGCTGTCGGGGCTAAATGTGGCCTTGGAGAAAGCGTCTGTATGGCCTTTAAGAACAGCTAATTGCTTGCCGTTACTATCCCAAATCCGGGCGGCATCGTTATATGAAGCGGTGAGAATGCGCTTGCCGTCGGGGCTAAATATGGCCCTGCCCCTGAAGCTCCGGTCTTTATGGCCTTTGAGAACAGCTAATTCCTTGCCGTTGCTATCCCAAATTCGGGCAGTATTGTCATCTGAAGCGGTGAGAATGCGTTTGCCGTTGGGGCTAAATACGGCGCTGAAGACACGGTCTTTATGGCCTTTGAGAACAGCTAATTGCTTGCCGTTACTATCCCAAATCCGGGTGGTATTATCCAAAGATGAGGTGAGAATGCGCTTGCCGTCGGGGCTAAATACGTCACTGCCCCTGAAGCTCCAGTCTGTATGGCCTTTAAGAACAGCTAATTGCTTGCCGTTACTATCCCAAATCCGGGTGGTATTATCCAAAGATAAGGTGAGAATGCGCTTGCCGTCGGGGCTAAATACGGCACTGTAGACACGGTCTGTATGGCCTTTAAGAACAGCTAATTGCTTGCCGTTACTATCCCAAATCCGGGTGGTATTGTCATCTGAAACGGTGAGAATGCGCTTGCCGTCGGGGCTAAATACGGCACTGTAGACACGGTCTGTATGGCCTTTGAAAACAGCTAATTGCTTGCCGTTACTATCCCAAATTCGGACGGTATTGTCATCTGAAGCATTGAGAATGCGTTTGCCATCGGGGCTAAATATGGTCCAGCCACTGAAGCTCCGACCTTTATGGCCTTTGAGAACAGCTAATTGCTTGCCGTTACTATCCCAAATTCGGGCGGTATTGTCATCTGAAGCAGTGACAATGCGTTTGCCGTCAGGGCTAAATATGGCAGTCCCTACACTTTTGATTCGATTGCGCTCTTTGATATCATAGAGCATCTCACTTAAAACTCTAAGGGGACTAGTAACTGGATAATGTTCTGAGAAACGACCTTTCTCAACAATCTTTTGTAAACCTTGTCCAGCCTCCATCGCTGAGACTAATTCATCTATTGGGTTAATATCAAACACTTGCAATGCACTATTAGCTTGTTGTCCTAGTTCAGTAGCTTTTTGTGCATTTGCGATTAATTGTTGGGTATACCAAACCGCTCCTATAGCCGCCAAAATTGACACTGACAAAATACCCAAACCAATACTAGTAATGCGCTTGGATTTCTTTTGTGCATCGGTAACAATCTGCTGGGCTTTTTTCTCGGTTTCTGCTAAAGCAAATTGAATTTCTCGTTTATCTAATTCCTGACTAGCAGCTAAAAACTGATAATCCACATTACCTAAGCTTTTATCCTTAGACCAAGCTAAAGCATCCTGCAAAGCTTTTCCCCGCAATAGGCGTGATTCATCTTTCCCATCTGCTGCCAACCAAGCCATTAAAGCTTGGGAATAGGGACGCTGTTGAGCTAGTTCGTTCTCTACCCAATCAGCATCAAATATTTCTTGGTAAATGCGGTTGCGTACCACTAAAGTATCATCGGAGCGTCGCACTACCCCCGATAACTTGAGGTGTGACTTAGTAATCGACTGTTCTTCATCAACAACGGAACGCTTACCCAAGCGAATCTCTTGAAAAACAGTTAACACCTCATTCTGATTTGGAGCGCGTTTGGTGAGCATATCCCTAACAAACTGCAAGTTATTATCTTGCTGGCTCATTGCCCCAAAGAAGGTACTGCTAACTACCTGAAAAACTGCTGTATCCGACCAATTATCTTTACCTTGCTCGCTAATAACACTACAAAGACGCTGGGTTAAATATGGATGTCCACCAGTCCAGTACAACACCCACCCCAATAACTGTTTTGCTCGCTCCCCTGGCACTCCCAATCCCTCTGCTAGAGGCATTGCTTCTGAGACACTAAAATCCGTTAAATCTAACCGTTGTCCAATATTAAAAGGTGTTCTTTTGGGGTCACGAATCAAATCTCCCGGTGTTGCTACCCCAATCAACACAAAAGAAAGCCGCTTAAATTTAGTATTCTGGGCACGAGTTACATATAAATATCGAATAGCTGCAAAAAAATCATCCGTAAAATCCAAACTTAGAGTAGTATCAATTTCATCTACAAAAATTACTACAGGTGAAGTCACCTCAACCAACAAAACCTCTTGAAAAAATTTGGTCAACCGTTGTGTAAAACCCAGATGATTTCTTGATTGCCACCATGACACCACATCTGTATCCAGCATCAGAGCTTCTTCAATAATGCTGAGTAACCCCAAATGCCATTGTTCCGCAGTTAACTTGACCCCCAACTGAGTCAAATCAATCACCACCGATTGAATATCCTCATCCGCCAATCGTTCCGCAGTCCGCACCATCAAGCTGGACTTACCCATTTGCCGGGAAGTGAGGATGTATATGAAAACCCTCTGCCGACATAACTCCAGTAATTCCTCATCTGCATGGCGAGGAACATAAATACCATCACCAGCTTGAACAGTTCCTCCTACAGTGTAAATACTTGGGTTAGTCATGGAGATTATCCCGGAAGTAGTCTGCGTAAAGTTGACAGCGGGTTGTCACTGTCTTACCTAAACTGCGTACCAAACCCGCACCTCGCAATCGCCAAAATACCAATCTATCTTTGCAGGTATTATGACTAATAATTTCTCGCAGACCTTGAATCAACTCCTGTTTATTATGAAGTAATGACAAGTGATGACGCAGGTGGTCTCCAAAGGCTCCATTTTGGGCTGTAGCATTGTTAAATAAATCAACGCCAGAAATTTGACCGCTAGCAACCAAGTAAAGTGCGCGTCTCACTAAGAAGGGATGTCCACCCAGCAACACCATCAATTGCTTTTCCTCACTAGGTTTGAGAGGTGAACCATGACGGCGGTTGAGGTCGTATACTTGTTCTGAAGTAAAATCTTCTAGTTCAATTATCTCCCCTACATTAAAGGGAGATTGAGTCAAATCTGGAATTAATTCATAAGGCTCAGTAGAAGTCACCAGTGCTAAATCGAGTTTTTTCCAGATAGGCATGGTAGCACGGCTGTTATGCCAGCTACGCAACATCCCAAAAAAATCACTGCGGAAGTCACACTCAAAGATTTTATCCACCTCATCCATTGCCAATACTAAAGGCTTACCCAATTCTTTCAAAATGTAGCGACTCATATAGCGGCTACAAGAGCGGTTATTTCCTAAGCTGAAATTCCAATAATCTTCTAATTTGTCTTCCATTTCCAGTACATCAGTTAGCCAAAAGCAGAACCGATGAAAAAACAGGTCAGCATCCTTCAAAGCTGCTTGTTCAAATAGTTGGAAATCTAGAAAAGCAAATTGTTTACCAGCTTTCACCGCTGCATTCATAGTGCGAATCAACAGCGAACTTTTACCTACTTGCCTCGCTCCTTTAATAACAATGGTTACTCCTCTTCCTGTTTGGGCAATTGTTCGCAATGCTTTATCATCCGATGAACGTTTCACGTAAAATGGAGATTCTGTATCCATTGTTCCAGAAGGCATTTCCAACTGCGCTGGCTGTGCCGATGATAAAGGAAGGGGTAAAGATGATGGCTCGCTGTAAGCGAGTAATTCAGCCTTGGCTTGTGCTTCACTAATAGTTAAATTTTCTCCCCTGATAGCAAGATTTAATTCTTCCAGTAACTGTGGTGTATCGCTATCATCACTCCAATATGCCCAGTTGATATGATTTAAATAGGCACTTAGGGGATACTGGAACGGCTGACGGTATGCCAACCGCACCGGAAGAATTGCGGGATTTCCTGACTGTACTTGAGCATAGTCATGTCCCATGCGAATTTCTGTTTCCACCATCTCACTGTGGACGGAATGCTCACTCAACAAGACAATCAGAAAATCAGCTTGGCGAATTTCTGCTTCAATTAATTCAGCCCAACTTGTACCTACAAGTATTTTCTGATCGATAAAAACTTGGTGTTGTGGTGACAGCGCTTGTAAGATTTGTAACGCTACTTGCTCATCTGGTTGTACATTTCGTTTGTAGATAATGAAAATGCGTTTACCTTGTTGAGAAGGCTGAGAAATGGTAGTCTCTTTTTGATTCCTTCTGCTTTTCAATACTGGAGTCGAAGATTCTGGAATACTTTCTAAATCAATTGATGTGCAACCAAACTCAAAGCTATCTTCAATAGTTCTACCTGCCCCCAAAGCATCATAAAACCCGACCGCAAACTTAATAGCAGCCTTATCGCCAATTGCTTTGTTCATCCCAATCACATAATCAATGTGTTGGTAAATTGCCTCTGCTTGCACCTCAGAATAACAAGCGTTAAGTACCACACACTCAATTTTGGGAAATAGCTTAAATAGTCTTGCCAGAGAGGCAGCACTTACCGATTGCATTTGTCCAGAGTTATTCTCTAGTGCTAAACCATCGTTACCTGCACCATGCCCAGAAAAATGCACAATTTGCGGTTCATGATCTAACAAAGCACGACGCAAATCTTCAGTTCGCACCGCCAATTTAGAGATAATTTCAAATTCTTCTCGACCCTTCGCACGTTCTAAACCTGCTTCAATTTCACGCACTTCCTCATCCAAGCGCAGCTTGGACGTATTTGTAGGATTGGCTGATAAAAGCAGAATTTTTTTCACCATGCCGTCAAATTTGAAATCACAAAGCAAAAATTATATCATTTAATTACTCAAATATTTTATGTGATTTTCCGTAAATAAGTCAGTCTGCAAGAAAACAATAATGTATTCTTTGAAACAAAGAATACTGTCCTTCTTTCAACCTCAAAACCTTGCTGCGTAAACTATCCACACTATTGAAGGAAGCTACAGGGTTTTCAAGGATTCAAACGAGTGGTATCGATTTAGCTAACAATACACAATGAAGGCATCCTTTATAATATCAATAATTATACACAGTATTTGAATATCCTAACGAGTAACCTAAACCGTTGCTGTATTGTCACGGCGAACAGCATCACCCAGAGAAAGCACTACAAAAACTCGTCACCTTCTTTGCACGCAATTCTCCCCGATTGCAACGTCTTTCTCTATAAATACTCGAAAACTCCTGAGTATTTTATATACTTTTATACATATCATGTAGTTTTTAGTGTTACAGCTTTACCTTAATTTTGGCTTAAATAAAAGTCGGCTGCCTCAAGGGACTATAAGATATAACACTACTGGCAATATTAGATTTGGAACAGAAGCTTGATTGATAACAGTCGCGATAACCAAGCGTTATCTTAACTACAAAGTCTACATGATATTCTCAGTGCAACTTTAATACCGTAAATTTTTCATTAAACTTTAGGAATTTAGTACAAAATGTAATGTACTGATAATTACAAAAACTATACTGATGATGTAAGCTACAATAGCAACTTTGTGAATAAACAAAAAAACTATGGACCCTATCACTACAGCTATTGTGGCTGCTGTTGTTTCTGAAGTGAGCAAAGCTGTTATTAGTAACAGTTATGAAGTTCTCAAAGCTGCTTTAAAGAAAAAATGTGGTTCGGAAAGTGATTTAGTTAGTGCTGTCAATCAACTTGAAAAGAAGCCAGATTCTGATGCTCGCAAAGCTATGCTGCAAGAAGAAGTTGAAGCAGCTAAGGTCAATGATGACCCAGAGATACTTCAATTAGCTCAAGATTTACTTGATAAGCTCAAAGATGAACCTGGCGGACAACAGATAATCAATCAAACTCAAACTAACACGGCGAGTGGAAATAATGTTGGTGGAGATTTTACGTTTGCACCCGTTCAAGAAGGTACAAAAAAAGCCTAAGCAACAATTGATTAAACATGAGCCATCCAAGTCCTGAGCATAAATCTCAGAAGCAAGACAACCTTGTTAAGGACGCTACTGTTGGTGGCGACCTTATTTTTGCACCTCAGCAGATTGACACATACATAGAGACTCAGATAGTAGAGATTTCGGTTGATAAGATTACTCAACAACCACTAATTAAGATTTCTCCTTATAAAGGACTTAAAAGGTTTAATTTGGGAGATAGAGAATACTTTTTCGGTCGTGATACGCTCATTTCTAAATTATTCAATGCAGTCATTAAAAGTAACTTTAGTTTGGTTTTAGGTGCTTCTGGCAGCGGTAAGTCATCAGTAGTTCGTGCTGGTTTAATTCCTGAACTGAAGAAGTCCTTAGAATCACAAAAATTTTATGATTTTATTTTTACACCAAATCAAGACCCGTTTGAGTCTTTATATCGCTGTTTACTCAGTGAAGAAAAGGATTATCGCTTCAGTGAATCAGATGTTGATTTTGTTAGAGAAGGAAAGCCTAATACACTGCCTCAATTGATTAGTAAATTGAAGAAAAATGAGGAACGGTGGTTTATATTTATTGACCAATTTGAACAATTATTTATTAATACTAATCTAGAAAAAAGAAATAATTTTATTCAAGGAATCGTCCAGGTTGCAAAAAAAGGAGATAGTCATATCAGAATTGTGTTAGCAATGCGTTCTGACTTCTTAGAGCAGTTTAGTTTCTACCCAACTTTAGGTGCAATCGCCAATAAAAAAAATATACATCTGGTTACTGAAATGTATCCTGATGAACTACGACAAGCGATTGAGCAGCCAGCAGCCAAAAATGGAGTGGTATTTGAAAAAGGTCTGGTTGAACAAATTATTAAAGAAGTGGAAGGACAAAAAGGTTATCTTCCTTTACTACAATACACTTTAGATTTGCTCTGGGAAAAGGAGTGTACAACTAAGGCTAATGATGGTTATTTCCATATTGAAGACCGCATTTTAAATAAGGTAAATTATGCAGCGTTAGGGGGAGTAAGGGGTGCGCTACAAAAGCGGGTTAATGAAATATACACAGATATATGCGAAAAGAATAAAGATGGGGAATTAGTTACCAAACAGATATTTTTGAAATTGGTAAATATTGTTGAATCGGAATCGGGAAGTAGAGCAGTAAGTAGACGAGCTTATCATAATGAGTTTGTTGGTGAAGCAGTAGAAAGTAACCTTAAGAGGTTTATTGATGAGAATTTACTGGTAAGTAATTATGAGTATTCAAGTGAAGATAAATTGTCTATTGGAACCACTACAAAATTAATACAAAACGCAACAATTGAAATAGCCCATGAGATTTTACTCTCGTCTTGGGATAAATTAAAACGCTGGCTGGAAGAAGAAAAAGAAGCGATTATATTAAAAAATTGGTTGGTTGGTGAAACAAGAAGATGGTTAGAAGTTCGAGCAGAAAATAAATCTAAGGCATCGGAAGAGTTTTTAAAGGGGTCAAGATTAGACCAGATAGTAGAATTTCGAGATAAAAATGCTTTTGAAAAAGTTGGTGGCTTAGTTGAGCAAGAAAATGAATTTATTGATACCAGTGTTGAATGGCGCGATCAACAGTATACACAGCGGCAACGTACAAAGTTATTTACTATCTCGGGCTTGACTGTAGTTACAGTCATATCCTTACTTGTTGCTGGTGTTTCATGGTGGAATTTGGATGCAAAAGAAAAAAATGACGATTTAATTACCCACAACAGTAAAGTTAGAGCATTGTGGTCAAATAATCCTAGTAAAATACTAGCCCTAAAAGAAAGTATTAAAGTCGGAAAAGAACTTAGAAAAGAGAGCAAGGCAACACCAGAAACGCGGATGCGGGTAGTAACCTCGTTGAGGGAGATAGTTTATAGCATTAAACAACGCAACAGTTTAGAAAAGCATGGCTCTGCGGTTAATAGCGTGGCATTTAGCCCCGAAGGGAACACCATCGCTACTGCTAGTGACGATAACACGGTGAAATTGTGGAATTTGCAGGGAGAGGAGATTAAAACCCTCACTGGTCATAACTCTGCGGTCAATAGCGTGGCATTTAGCCCCGACGGCAACACCATCGCTACTGCTAGTGACGATAACACGGTGAAATTGTGGAATTTTCAGGGAGAGGAGATTAAAACCCTCACTGGTCATGACTCGGAGGTCTATAGCGTGGCATTTAGCCCTGACGGCAACACCATCGCGACTGCAAGTCTCGACAAGACAGTGAAGTTGTGGAATTTGCAGGGGCAAGTGATTCAAACCCTAGGGCATCGCGATTCAGTCAATAACGTGGCATTTAGCCCCGACGGCAACACCATCGCTACTTCT
The DNA here is from genome assembly GCF_002368095.1 of Calothrix parasitica NIES-267. Lineage (GTDB taxonomy): Bacteria > Cyanobacteriota > Cyanobacteriia > Cyanobacteriales > Nostocaceae > Rivularia > Rivularia parasitica. Next base: position 61,020 of record NZ_AP018230.1, read on the forward strand.
AGTTTGAACAATACCGTGAAGTTGTGGAATTTGCAGGGGCAGGTGATTCAAACCCTTACTGGTCATGGCTCTTGGGTCTATAGCGTGGCATTTAGCCCCGACGGCAACACCATCGCTACTGCTAGTTGGGACAAGACCGTGAAGTTGTGGAATTTGCAGGGGCAGGAGATTAAAACCCTTACTGGGCATGGCGATAAGGTCAGTAGCGTGGCATTTAGCCCCGACGGCAACACCATCGCTACTGGTAGTTCCGACAACACGGTGAAATTGTGGAATTTCCAGGGAGAGGAGATTAGAACCCTTACTGGACATGGCTCTTCGGTCAGTAGCGTGGCATTTAGCCCCGATGGCAAAACCATCGCTACTGCTAGTTCCGACAAGACGGTGAAATTGTTGAATTTCCAGGGAGAGGAGATTAAAACCCTCACTGGCCATGACTCGGAGGTCTATAGCGTGGCATTTAGCCCCGACGGCAACACCATCGCTACTGCTAGTAGGGACAAGATGGTGAAATTGTGGAATTTCCAGGGAGAGGAGATTAAAACCCTCACTGGTCATGGCGATTGGGTCTATAGCGTGGCATTTAGCCCCGACGGCAACACCATCGCTACTGCTAGTGACGACGACACGGTGAAATTGTGGAATTTCCAGGGAGAGGAGATTAAAACCCTCACTGGCCATGACTCGGAGGTCAATAGCGTGGCATTTAGCCCCGACGGCAACACCATCGCCACTGCTAGTGACGACGACACGGTGAAATTGTGGAATTTCCAGGGAGAGGAGATTAAAACCCTCACTGGTCATGGCTCTGCGGTTAATAGCGTGGCATTTAGCCCCGACGGCAACACCATCGCTACTGCTAGTGACGACGACACGGTGAAATTGTGGAATTTCCAGGGAGAGGAGATCAAAACCCTCACTGGCCATGACTCGGAGGTCTATAGCGTGGCATTTAGCCCCGACGGCAACACTATCGCTACTGCTAGTAGGGACAAGACGGTGAAATTGTGGAATTTCCAGGGAGAGGAGATCAAAACCCTCACTGGCCATGACTTGGAGGTCCATAGCGTGGCATTTAGCCCTGACGGCAACACCATCGCTACTGCAAGTTTCGACAAGACGGTGAAGTTGTGGAATTTCCAGGGAGAGGAGATTAAAACCCTCACTGGACATGGCGATTGGGTCTATAGCGTGGTATTTAGCCCCGACGGCAACACTATCGCTACTGCTAGTGACGACAACACCGTGAAATTGTGGAATTTTGATTTGGATGATCTACTGGTGCGGGGTTGTAATTGGGCGCGGGATTATCTCAAATATAATGCTCCAGCAGAGGACAGGAACTTATGTGATGGCATTGATAGTGGGAAATGAAGCTTGGGAGGATGTTGAATTTTTAAAGTACAAATAGTTGCAGAGTTTGAGCTTGATACATAAAACTTAACTAAATAATTACAAAGTAAGCAGTAGGTAAGAAACGACTTCTTACTGATGCAACAGAAGCTTTGATGTGTAGGCTTTTCGCTCACCATCACCAGCTTCCCCGGTTATACAGCATCCCTTCAATAGTTTTTTTGGTGCAGTAGTGGGAAGATAGCGCCCGCTCCGAGCGCTATGATGATATTTACTTTTAATTACTTGCAACAGCTTGTGGCTCTTTCTGCTCCTTCGGTTTTCTTTCAAAGATTTGAACCCCAGCCCCTTCTATCGTAAAGCCACCATCAGAAGCTTGTCCCAGCTTACCAGAAATAGCCCCGACCCAATCTGTAAACGCTTGTGCATTAGATTCAGCCTTACGCCAACTTTTAGCATTGAGTAGAACTGAGAAATTTACACCATTTTGGTCAGTAATATTCACTTCCACCTTTTTATTGGGTGCTGGATTGGCTTGGGGTAGCCCACCAGTAAATTTAATTGTGACCTCGCTTTTCGCTTCCATGAAAAACCCATCATCAAAAAATCTTCGATATTAAAAATAACGCAAACGACCGAATAAGAGTCGTCTGGTATACAAGTTTTATTATTTGAATTGGGACGTTAAAAGCAAGCTTCTTTACAAAAATCTATAGAAAGCTTCCACACTCCTACACTACAGCTTCAAAAGGGGACATTGTGGTTGCTTGTTGGGTGTTCGCTATAGTCAGCCTTTAAGCAGTCAGTTTTAAGTGGTTTATATATTTGTGTGACTAGCGACACAACCAAGCATTGTTGGTTTTGCTTAGTATTCAGGACGAGTATCACTTGAAGATTGTTGGTAATTCCTCTAGCAAAGCTTTACACTCTTGCTTCTTCAAGAGAACTTATTTCAGAAGACACTCGAAGTTTCTCCGAACTCCCATTCAGGTAACATTGCCAGTTGGAATACTACGGGAGATGGTGTCTTGGGATAGGGTATAATGGCAAACGCTATTGTGAGGTAAACAATAGTATTTAATTTCAGGAGTATGTGTGGATGATAACAGGTGAGATGAAGTCCAAGGTGGATAAGCTTTGGGCTACTTTTTGGAGTAACGGGATTAGCAATCCCCTCTCGGTGATCGAACAAATTTCTTACCTGTTATTTATCAAGCGCTTAGATGACTTGGAGTTAGGGAAAGAGAAAAAAGCACAACGGTTGGGTAAGCCAGTTGAGAATCCAACGTTCTCACCAGAACACCAACATTGTCGCTGGTCATATTTCAAAAATCTCGATAACCCCGAAGAGATGCTGAAAGTTATTCGGGATGAGGCGTTTCCGTTTGTTAAGAATTTAGGCGGTACTGCTGGAGAAAACGCCTACGCTCGCCACATGAAAGATGCCACCTTTTTAATTGCTAATCCGGCACTACTTACCAACGTGGTAGGACAAATTGACGCTATCCCAATGGAAGACCGGGATACTAAGGGAGATTTATATGAATATATGCTCTCCAAACTTACCACCGCTGGAACTAACGGACAATTTCGCACCCCACGCCACATTATTAAGATGATGGTGGAACTGATGGCTCCAGGAGCTAGGGAGATAGTTTGTGACCCGGCTTGTGGAACTGGTGGGTTTTTAGTTGCTGTAGCGGAGTATTTGCGAGACTTAACTGATAGTGAAGGGAATCTGGTATTAAATGCACCAGGTAATCGGAAGCATTTTAACCAGGAGATGTTTCACGGCTTTGATTTTGACTCCACCATGCTTCGCATAGGTAGCATGAACTTAATGCTACACGGGATTGAAAACCCGCAGATTGAAGCGCGGGATTCCTTGTCGCGAGATTATGGGGGGGTAAGTGAGGCGTTTACCTTGATTTTGGCAAATCCCCCGTTTAAGGGTTCCGTGGAAAAATCTACGATTGCTAAGGATTTAACTAAGGTAATTGATACTTCTAAGACAGAACTATTGTTTCTTGCCCTACTGCTTAGGTTACTAAAAGTTGGGGGACGGGCAGCGGTCATTGTACCGGATGGTGTGCTATTTGGTACCTCTAAAGTACACAAAAGCATTCGTAAGGTTTTGATAGAAGAACATAAGCTCGATGGAGTAATTTCTATGCCGTCGGGAGTGTTTAAGCCTTATGCTGGGGTTTCTACCGCAGTGTTGATGTTTACTAAGACGGGAGCCGGGGGAACGGACTCAGTTTGGTTTTATGATACGCAAGCTGATGGTTTGTCGCTCGATGATAAGCGTCAACCAGTGGAGGCGAATGATATCCCGGATATGCTTAAGCGGTGGAAGGAAAGGAATCCAGAGCAGGATACAAACCGCACGAGTAAAGCGTTTTTTGTCCCCAAGGCTGAGATTGAGGGGAATGAGTATAATTTATCAATAAATCGCTACAAGGAAGTTGAATATGAAGAGGTGGAGTATGAACCACCAGAGGTGATTTTACAGAAGCTTGGGGAATTGGAGGACAAGATTAGGAGGAATTTGGATGAATTGAAGGAGATGTTGGGATGAAAACAAAATATCCAAAAGTACCAATTCGTAAACTTGTTGTTTCTGTTGATAAGTGGAATCCCTCTGATAACAAAACAAATGAAATTTTTACATATATCGATATATCTTCTGTCAGTCGAGAAACTAAACAAATAGAAGAAGCTGTTCAAATTTGGACTAATGAAGCACCTAGTCGAGCAAGACAACTTATCAAAAGTGAAGATGTTATTGTTTCAACTGTGCGCCCAAATCTTAATGCTGTTGCCTATACTGATTTTAGGTTTGATGGCGCAACAGCTTCTACAGGTTTTACTGTCCTCCGCACGAAACAAGATAAACTTAACTCTCGTTATTTGTACTATTGGACACGTACTCCCTATTTTATTAGAGAAATGACGAAAACGAGTACAGGAGCAAGCTATCCAGCAGTTTCTGACTCAATTGTAAAAGATTCTGTAATCCCCCTCCCCCCATTAGAAGAGCAGCGTAGGATAGCGGGGATACTGGACAAAGCGGATGAAGTACGTCGGCAACGACAAGAAGCGATTCGCCTCACTGAAGAATTACTCAAATCCCTCTTCCTCGATATGTTCGGCGACCCCGTTACCAATCCAAAGGGGTGGGAGGTTAAGCCAATGTATGAACTTATCCAGAATATAAAAGCTGGATGGAGTGTAAAAGGTGAAGAACGACGTTGCGAAGGTCAAGAATGGGGTGTTCTTAAAATCAGCGCAGTTACTTTTGGACGTTTTCAGCCCAATGAACATAAAGTTGTTCAAGATATTCCTCCTGGTAAATCATTAATTATTCCTAAAAGAGGGGATTTGCTTTTTAGCAGAGCAAATACAAGAGAACTAGTTGCTGCAACTTGTTTGGTTGAAAAGGATTATGAACGCCTATTTTTACCTGATAAGTTATGGAAAATATTACCTAATAGTAAATTAACTAATACAGTATATTTAAGATTTTTAATTGCAGAGTCAAAATTTCGTGGCTTACTTGCAAAAAAAGCTACTGGAACAAGCGGGTCTATGCTGAATGTTTCACAGCAAAAATTATTAGAGATGAACGCACCTGTTCCTGATTTGGAAAGACAAAATTATTTTGCAGAAACAGTTTGGAAAATATATGGAATGCAAGAACAATATGGTTTAACAACAAACGAATCATCAAATCTCTTCAACTCCCTCCTACAAAAAGCCTTTCGCGGGGAACTCTAAGCCACCACCCCAAATCATCCTGATAAATCCACCGTTGTCTGAAGCCAACATTTATACTAAAAATAAGTAGTAACGGTAACTAGTGGACACTATGGCATCTAACTTTGACTTTCTTAGGCAAGAGTACCCGGAACTGTATCAACACGCCACTCACGCAGAAAGCCTAGTTTACACCGCCCCTCGTGCCAGTTGTTTTTATACCCGCTTCACACTGGAACAAGCCGTTCTTTGGCTGTACGCTAATGATGCCTACTTACGTCCACCTTACGACAACAGCTTAGGCGCACTGATCCACGAACAATCTTTTAAAGATAACCTCAAACCGGGACTATTCCCCAAAATCCGCGCTATCCATAAAATTGGTAATATCGCCGTCCACAAATCCACCCCCATCAAGGATAAGGACGCACTTCACTTAGTTAAGGAACTGTTTCATTTCCTTTATTGGCTATGCCGTTTCTACTCGCCAGATGGTAAAAACCTGCCCAAAACTACTTTTAGTTCCCAGTGCATCCCCCACGCTGAAGCTCCTACCCAGGAACTATCCCAAACAAAATTAAAAGAGTTAGCTGCCAAACTCTCCCAAACCGAGGAGATGCGCCGGATTGCAGAAACCAGACAGCAGCAAACCGAAGCGAAACTAACTGCCTTAAAAGCCCAGATTGCTGCCTTAAAACAAGCAAACACTGCTATTCCTGATAGCCACGATTACAACGAATCCGATACCAGACGCTATTTAATTGATGTTCTTCTCAAAGAAGCTAGTTGGGATATCAACCAACCAGATTGCCAGGAATATCCAGTTACGGGGATGCCTACAGAAACAGGTAACGGCAAAGTGGATTACGTGCTTTGGGGGGATGATGGCAAACCCCTGGCATTAATTGAAGCCAAACGCACCCGTAAAAGCCCGGAGACAGGCAAACACCAAGCGAAACTTTACGCCGATTGTCTAGAGCAGCAATTTGGGCAACGTCCGGTGATTTTCTATACTAATGGCTATGATTATTGGATCTGGGATGACTTAAACTATCCTCCCCGCGCCATTGAAGGATTCTTAAAAAAAGAAGAGTTAGAACGGCTAATTTTTCGTCGTAGCAATCGTAAAAAACTGCATTTAGTGCAAATTAACCCTGATATCGTCGAACGTACTTACCAACAAGAAGCCATCCGCAGAATTACAGAAACCTTGGAAAACAAAGGGCGTAAGGCTTTACTTGTGATGGCAACAGGCACGGGTAAAACCCGTACCGCTATCGCCCTAGTAGACCTGTTAAAACGTGCCAATTGGGTCAACCGGGTACTGTTTCTCGCAGACAGAAACGCCCTTGTTACCCAAGCGTTACGGGCTTTTAAAAGCCACCTTCCTACCGTTACCGCCGTGGATCTAACCAAAAAGGGCAATGACCCGGAAACTGCCAATGTGGTGCTTTCTACATACCCCACCATGTTTAACCGGATTAACCGCATGGATGCCGACGAACGGCTATTTGGCTGCGGTTACTTTGATTTGGTAATAGTAGATGAAGCCCACCGTTCTATTTACCAGAAATACAGCGCCCTTTTCTCTTACTTTGATGCCCCCCTGGTAGGTTTAACCGCTACCCCTCGCCAAGAAATTAACCGGGATACCTACCATATCTTTGACCTAGAAACAGGGGTTCCCTCCTTTGCTTACGAACTGGAAGATGCTATCAAAGACGGCTACTTAGTTCCCCCCAAAGGAATAAAAGTACCTTTTAAATTTCTTCGTACTGGTATCAGATTTACCGACCTTTCTCCAGAAGAACAGGAAGAATATGAAGAGCGGTTTCGAGACGAAGAAACCGGAGCAATACCCGACCAAGTAAATTCCCAAGCCCTTAACCAGTGGTTGTTTAACACCAGTACCGTAGACCAGGCATTAGAATTATTGATGCAGCAGGGGTTAAAAGTAGAAGGAGGGGATACACTAGGTAAAACCATCATCTTTGCTCGTAACACAAAACACGCTGATTTTATCGTCAAACGTTTTAATATTAATTACCCCCACTACAAAGGTGCCTTTGCTCAAGTCATCCACAGCGAGATTTCCCACCGCCAAAGTCTGCTAGATGATTTTGCTTCCGCGCCCAAAGAACCCACGATTGCGGTATCGGTGGATATGCTAGATACCGGGGTTGATGTTCCAGAAGTGGTAAACCTAGTGTTTTTTAAGCCCGTATACTCCAGAGTCAAATTTAATCAAATGATTGGAAGGGGAACTCGGTTATGTCCGGATTTATTTGGTGTAGGAGCCGATAAACAGGAGTTTCTAATTTTTGACTTATGCAGTAACTTCGAGTTCTTTAGCCAAGAAGTTCCGGAAAAAGACAGTAAACCACCCCAACCCTTGACTACCCAATTAGTAAAAGCCCGGTTGGAACTGAGTCATTTATTACAACTAAACACCAAAGAAAACCCAGAACCAGAAACAGATCAACTTCAAAAAACCTTGCTCGACGACCTACACCAGCACGTTGCTACAATGGAACCTCATAACTTTCTGGTACGCCGTCATTCGCAAGAAGTAGAAGAATTTTCTAGTAGAGAACGGTGGGACAAGCTCAACACCACAGACATTGAAAACATTGCTACTTCCTTAGCCCCCCTTCCCAACGGACTACCATCAGAAAACGAACTTGCCAAACGATTTGATTTACTGTGCTTCAAGATGCAACTGGCACTTCTCAAACAATCAAAGGATTTTATCCAACTGCGCGACCAAATTCGCGACTTAATGCAACGTTTGGAAGAAAAGCAAACCGTTCCTATGGTCAAAGACAAAATAGACCTAATTGCTGAAATCCAAGCAGAAACCTGGTGGACAGACGCAACCCCCGTAATGGTTGACCGCATCCGTAGACAACTACGGGACTTAATTAAATTCATTGATCGCCAAGCCCAAGCAGTAGTGTATACCGACTTCACCGACGAACTCGGAGACGTAGAAACCATCAATGTTCCCATACAGCAAACTGGCTTTAGTCCCTACCAATACCGCAAAAAGGTAGAAGCTTACATCCGGGAAAACCAAAACCATATTGCCATCAATAAACTGAAGCGTAACGTTCCCTTAACCGATGCTGATTTAGCAGCCTTAGAAACCATGTTATTTGGTTCGGAAATCATAGAAAGCCGAGAAAAATTTGAGGAGGTTTTTCATCAAGATTTAAAACCAAATTTAAAATCATTTATTCGTAAACTAGTCGGACTTGACCGTAATGCAGCCAAACAAGCCTTCGCTGAGTATTTAGAAAGTACTACTTTCAGCGCCAATCAAATCCGTTTTGTAGAAAACATTATAGATTACCTTACCCAAAATGGTGTCATGGATATTGGTATGCTCTACGAATCGCCTTTTACTGATTTACATGACGAGGGCTTAGACGGGGTATTTAACGATAAAAATGCGGATGAAATTATTAGTATTGTTGAGTCATTTAATGAAAGTGTAGGGGTTACATTTAGGGCAGCTTAATACTATCTTTTCAAGACCTAACACATTGATTTTGAATGATGCTATTTTCTCAAAATGACCCAAAAACATAGCAGCTTATATATACTTGCTGTTATACCTCATATAAATTGAGATGTTCTCATTGAGAATATATTATTGCCCCGAAAGATTAATCCTCCGTCATTACGGGTCGTAAGCACATATCTTGGTTTATTCCCAAAAATTACTCCACGAGCTTTTTTTGCATACGTATTGACCATTTCTTGAGTCGCGTATTGCTTGAAATCATCTGACATAATAATTACCTTCGGGTAACAATAATCGAAGACTTCAGCACAATAACCGTTTTTGGGGTATAGCCGGGATACGCGCAAAATGGGACACGTTGTAAAGTTATGTAACGAAAAACTCTGCAACCCTTGCTCTGCAATACCTTGACAATTCGTTAAGTTAAAATCAAAAGTCCTTGATCATCCAACAAATTGGGGACAGTTTCCATGTCAATCATATAATCGCCGAAACGCTTGATATTACTAGTCATATAAGGACTTAACGCTGCCACATCTTCACGGGTAATTGAATAACCAGCTTTCAGTAAGTCTCGCAACACATCAGTTAAATCTACAACGTTCTGAAAGATAACAGCATTGGCAACCAAATCATTATATTTAATAATCTTCTCCTGTTCAATTGGGTCGTTATTAGAAATAACTCCAAAACCACCGAAGAAAAACCACTTTGAGAAACCGTTATAAGCTTCAACAATATTCGTTGCCGCAGTAATCTGTTTCCGCAACTTCATATCCGAAATATATTGCAATAGAAATACCGTTCTTACTACTCGCCCCAATTCTTGGAAAGCTTGATATAACCTATTTTTACGACTGTAATTTCCTAGTTTTCGTAACAACACTGCACTCGAAATCTTACCAGTTTGAATCGATAACACAACCTGTAAAATATCTTGCCAATGATTTTTTATTTTATCCCAATTAATTGTATCCTTGAACAAAGAATCTATATGGCATTGAGCCGAGATACGTGTAAAAACCTGCAAGATGGTCTTAAAACTCTTTCTATATATAGCTTTCAAGGTTTTTGATTTTCTGATTTATAAGGCTTTCCGCACATTGGGCAAAATTTATACCTCAACGACACAACAGGATGCCCGCAATTAGCGCAACTTGCTCGTAACTGAGTACCGCATAGATAACAGAATTTTGCTCGAACATTCCCCCAGATTGGGTCAGCATCACTTCCAGGAGTCCAACACTGGGGACAAAATTTAATCGAATGAACTTGTTTAACTTCTTCACCCCTACTTACAGCTTCCAAGTATTCAAGTGGGATTCCCAAGCCAATCGCTAAACCTTGCATGGTTTTACGATTGATTCTAACCGTCAGCCCCCGCTCAATCTTTCCTACAGAACGAGAATGGATACCAGCAGCATCCGCTAACTCAAACTGAGTCATTCTCAAATGTTTTCGGATTCTCGTTACATAGTCAGCAAGGGATTCTCTTTGTTGGGGATTTTTAAAAGTGTTCATGAAAAGCTGTCCATTTACACCCTTAAAAGATATATAATTTGCTTAGAAAAAACCTTGCTGTAAACACATAAATTATCAGCGTTTTGACTGTAACTTTAGCCACCATTGTAGTTGAATTCTTGGAGCGTCCTGGGCTGGCACCAAGTACCAGGAGAACATACGAATTTACTCTTGGCTCTTTGCTCAAAGAATATGGAAGTTGGTCAATAGAAATTATCAGTAAACAAACATTAGTTGAGTATTTAAATAGTCTTAGTCACTTAAAATACACAACTCATCATAAGCATCAAGCAATACTGCAAAGTTTACTTAATTTTGCAGTAGAATCCGGGTATATAAAATCTAACCCAATTCGTGGATTAAAGCAGCGTTCTCCACAACGAGAAAAAGGCGAGCATAAAAGCGATGATACAATAAGATATTTAACACCAGAACAATTAAATATACTCTATAAAGTCACTAAAAATGACCTACGGATGTCAGCAATAATTTACTTGCTACATCGCACAGGATGTAGAATAGGTGAACTTTTAGCCTTAAATTTAGAAGGTATAGATATTAAAAATCAAAAATTTCAGGTATTAGGGAAAGGTAATAAAAAACGCTGGTGTTTTTACAGCGATGATGCAGCTAAATCTTTAGATGAATATTTAAAATATTCAAGACATCAAAAAAGTAATGCGTTGTTTACAGCACAACACCCAGTTACCTTAGAAGTTACTAGAATTAGCTATCATACACTACACGATTATTGGCGTGAAATCACAAATAAAAATCCAGAATTAAATGGAATAAGAATCCATGATTTACGACATACATATGCTACAGAAAGAGTCGGATTGATGGGTATTGAAGAATTACGTTCCTTGATGGGACATTCCAGTATTCAAACAACATTGCGTTATCAACAAGTAACCTCTAAGAAAGCGGAAGAAGTTGCACGTAAAGCACTTAATAATTTAATAAAAAACGGATTACAACTCTAAACATTCGCTTTCACATAGCTAGCGGTTTTCTATTTTCCATTTTTCAAGACGTTCCATAAGTTCTAAAAGAATATCTTTTACTTCTGCCAATACAACTTTATACAAGTCATATCTATATACATCTTTTTTACCCAAGTAAGAATAGTGTAATGTGAACCAGTTCCCTTTTGGATAAATTATGATGCGACGGTGTAGTGTACGTAGTTTAGAAGTTGGATGTATAGAAAGATTCATATGTGAGAACCCTGGAAAAAATATTGAAGCGTACTTTGATTCAATAATTTGGTCAATCAACCTTCAGCATATGGGATAAATAAGTATGCTGCCAATTACTTTCTTTTAATACATTTTCATAACTAATTTTGACACTGTACCATTCTTCACAAGACATGATTTGAATAAAATTAATTTGTTTTTCAATGCACTTTTATGAGGTGCATTTTGGATAATAGAAGTTACACATACTTCTATTATCCAAAAAAAATAGCTGTTTACCCAAAAGAATATAAAATACTCTTTGGTTGGAGAATAAGAGATAAATTTTATAAATTCGTTTTTTATACAGTGGCGTTGCTATTTTTACTTAAATGACCTCAATTAACCGTACTGCCTATCCCAAATTTAAACAGTTTCCTGATGCTAAAGAATTAGCAGAACTTTATACACCTACACCAGAAGAAATTAAGTTTGTAAAGTCTAAAACCAAGAGCCATAATGGTTTTCTTAGCTTTATGGTGATGTTGAAATCTTTTCAACGGCTTGGATATTTTCCACATCCCGAATTGGTGCCAATCACTGTAATAAAACATTTACGGTCGTGTTTAAATTTACAGAATTGGGTAAAAACAATCCCTTCAGAACGTCAGCGTTACACTTATCAAAATGCGATTCGTTCATACTTGGAAGTTAAACAATACGATAAACTAGCCCAGAAAATAATCGCTATCCTGGTTGCAAAGCAAGCAGAAGTTTTAGATCATCCTGCTGATTTAATTAATGTAGCAATTGAAGAGTTAGTTAAAGAGCGCTACGAATTACCTGCATTCAGTACACTTGACCGTTTAATTGGTCACATTCGTGCAATGGTCAACAACCGTCTGTTTTTGCGGGTATCCAGTATTCTAGAAATTACAGATATTTTTTATTTAGACCAACTACTGGTAGGAGAACCGGAAGAGTCAATTGCAACACTCAATTTACTAAAATCCCCACCCAGGAGTGCAACTCTTGGTGGGATGAAACAACTGTTGGTTAAGTTTGATTCTCTCATGACTTTTGGGAATGCCAAAAGATTATTATCGAGCGTAGCTCCAACAAAAGTAAGGTACTTTGCAGCCCAAGCAAGGGCTTTGGATATATCCGAGTTTCGGGATATTAATATACCTAAACGCCGAACATTACTGATATGCCTGCTATATTCAGCACAGGTCAAAACCCGTGACAATCTGGTTGAGATGTTCCTCAAACGAATGCTTAAGATTCAAAACAATGCCAAACAGCGATTGCAGGAGCTACGGGAGAAACATTTAGTACAAACATCCGAGTTGTTAAATACCTTTTCACAAGTCCTAACAGCATCAAAACAAACTCAAGATAAAGAAGCTTTAGGGGGTAAGGTGCAGACCATCATAGATGAAGGCGGTGGTATAGATTTGCTGCTAGAAAAATATGAAGAAATTGCAGCTTATAATACGAACAATTACTTACCATTGATGTGGCGATTTTATTACAGCCACCGTAAATCTTTATTCGATTTAGTGCGTTCAATGGATATCAGCAGCACTTCTGCGGATGAATCTGTCATTGATGCACTGAAGTTTTTATTGGATAATCAGCACAAGCGTGGTAAGCATTTACCGTTTGATATTAATTTAGATTTTATCAGCAAACAATGGCGGACGCTGGTTATATCTGAGGTTAATGGAACTAAGGTTTTAGTACGTCAGCAGCTAGAAATCTGTATTTTTTCTTACTTGGCTTTGGATTTGAAGACAGGAGATGCTTGTGTAGCTGGTTCTGAAAGTTACGCTGATTTCCGAGAACAATTGCTGTCGGGGGCGGAGTGCAGACCTTTGATAGAAGAATATTGTTCAACTGTTGACTTTCCCTCGAACCCAGAAGATTTCGTTAAATATTTGCGTCAAGAATTGACGAATGTTGCAGAAAAAGTAGATAAGATTTGTGCAGACGACAAGCAGGTAAAAATTAATCAGAATGGAGAAATCGTACTGACACGAGTTCCATCAACTTCCGAGCCAAAAGAGGTAGAAGAACTAGAAAATAAATTACGTGACCTGATGCCAGAACGTAGTATTTTAGACATACTCTGCAATGTTGAACATTGGTTAAATTGGACGAGACATTTTGGTCCTCTATCAGGAAGCGAACCAAAGTTCTCTCAATCTGCGGAGCGCTATATTTTTACCACTTTTAGTTACGGATGTAATCTCGGACCGAATCAAATGGCGCGTCATTCCAGAGACGTGGTAACATCTCACATGATTTCTTACACCAACCGTCGCCATATCAGTACTGCAAAGATTGAAGCAGCGATTCGGGATATGATTAATGCTTTCAACCGTTTTAGCCTTCCGAATCTCTGGGGTACTGGGAAAAGAGCAGCCGCTGATGGTAGCAAATTTGAGATTTACGAGAATAATCTACATAGTGAATACCATATTCGTTATGGAGGCTATGGTGGTATTGCATATCACCACGTCTCTGATAAATATATCGCTCTGTTTACTCACTTCATTAACTGCGGTGTTTGGGAAGCAGTGTATATTTTAGATGGTTTACTAAAAAATACTTCGGATATTCAACCAGATTCTTTATACGCAGATACCCAAGGTCAATCCGCACCAGTATTTGCTATTTCTTACCTTCTTGGTATCAAATTAATGCCTCGCATCCGTAACTGGAAAGATTGTGCTTTTTTACGTCCAAGCCCAGATGCAACTTACGAATATATTGACCCATTATTCAAAGGTGTAGTCAACTGGAACCTGATTCAAACCCACTGGCATGATATGATGCGGGTCGTATTGTCGATAAAAGCCGGGAAGGTAATGCCTTCTACGCTTTTACGCAAGTTGGGCAGCTACAGTCGTAAGAATCGCCTTTACCAAGCATTCCAGGAATTGGGTAAGGTGGTACGGACAATGTTCCTGCTGGAATATATCTCCAACGTCAGGATGCGTCGAGAAATTACTGCCATCACTAATGTTGTGGAGAAATATCACCATTTTCTTGATTGGGTGTTCTTTGGCAAACAAGGTGCGATTACTGAGAATGACCCAATTGAACAAGAAAAGCGATTGAAATACCTGGATTTAGTTGCTTCTGCTGTAATTTTACAAAACACGGTAGATATGTCGCTGGCGATTCAGACGCTATCTGCACAGGGAGAAGAGGTTAACCGTAGATATCTTAAAGCTTTGAGTCCTTACGTGACCAGACATATTAAAAGATACGGAGATTATGTAGTGAATTTACAGGCGATTCCGCAACCATTAGAGGCAGCGATGAAACTTCCACCCGAAATTATTGAAAGCTAGGTATAGCAAGAGTTTTCAGACCATCTTGCAGGTTTTTACACGTATCTCGGCTCAATGCC
>NZ_AP018231.1 GCF_002368095.1 Calothrix parasitica NIES-267
AAGAAGGGACGGGTGAAGGAGCATCACTTTGCTCATGACGGAGAAACTTGTCGGGAAGTAGCCAATACAAATCGGGAAGCGCCCAATTTACCTTTGTATAACAGCTTCAATATATCGCTGACAGGTAAAGAGTTAGAAAACTTAAAACAACTTTGGAATAAGTACGGATGTATTGATAAAGGAATTTACGAAAGTGAGATTAAATCAGTTTTTATAAAAAAAGACCTGCTCAAATATAACGATTACCGTCTTAGAGGTCCTTATGAATTTACAAAGCTGGGTAAAATTCCGGTGGGTGCTTTATCTTTAATGTTGTTTAATCAGGTGCAAGAACCTTTAATTGAAGAGAAATTACAGGAATTAGATAAAAAAGCTAGGGTTGCGTTTTTAAATGAGGAATCTAATTTTAATGAATTTCTCAGCGATTTACAGATATTTCGAGCCGAATTGAAGAAAATTTTATCTAATACTCTTTACTACCTTCAAGTTGATGTTGGAGAAGAGACATTTTATAAAATTGGGATTACGACTCGTGATGTTATTGAACGAGTAGCGGAAATAAAACAAGATTTACTCAAATACTTTACTACTTGTTCTATAAAAGTATTGCTTCAAAGACCGCATCGGGGAAATGTTGAGAAATATTTTAAGTATAGGTATGCTCCATACAATTACTCCATTGGCAAGCTTACCGAATACTACAAATTTGAAGACCCGCAAGAAGCTAAAAAAGCGCTGACTGATTTACGGAGAATGAAGAAGAAGATACTCTCAGAAGATGAATCCGATATTTTGGCAGGTAAACCAAGTGTGGTTGAGGAGCTTCTTGAAGAACAGCTGAGGGAAGAACGTCGTTCAATAGCAATTAGTACGGGAATGAAACGTGCTGCACATTGGGGTACCCATATTGGTCGTCCCGTTGGTTCAGAAACGGATGAGGAATTTTTAGCCAAACCATCATCGCAGAATATAGTAGCTGCATTAAATGAAGGATTATCGTTGAGGAAAGCAGCACAGAAAGCGGGTGCTTCAGTTAATACCGTGCGGAAGGTAAAAGCTTTGTTATCTAATTTTTCAAGCCGTAAATAATTTGATGGGGGAGAAGATTTTACGTTTTTATTACCTGAGAAAATAACTTTAAGGATACGAAGATACTGGAATTAACATATATTTTTTCAGTTTACGATAATCTTGTAACCTATAACAATTACCGCACATAACCACTTCTGGAAAATAATATTCATCTTCACAACAATATTTTCCACAAACACAGCATCTTCTTTTTTTAGCAGCATTGCTGTTACTGTAATCAGCCATCACATCTTCCCCCTATTCTTCTTTCCGCAGTAA
This sequence comes from Calothrix parasitica NIES-267, assembly GCF_002368095.1. GTDB lineage: Bacteria > Cyanobacteriota > Cyanobacteriia > Cyanobacteriales > Nostocaceae > Rivularia > Rivularia parasitica. Next base: position 1,351 of record NZ_AP018231.1, read on the forward strand.
TTTTTACCTTAATATTGCACCACTAAATGTTTCTCAGTTTTCTCAGATAACTCTTACCATCACCTCATTTATCATTCACTACTACCTCAGCTTCATCCCCGATATTAGTAAGTAACGAAGAGAAAACAACAAACCCCAACAAGAGGTAACGACAAATGAAACTTAACAAATTAGCTGGATTCGGAATTGCATCAATCTTATTATTCGGTAGCGTCGGACAATTGGCACTCAACGCACAACCAGTACAAGCACAGAGAGCAGGACAAAGCGTAAGAGTTGCAGCTAAATCTCAGTCACTGATTGCATCCGGTAGCTTCGTTACCACCGAACAAGACCACCCCACCAACGGTACAGCTAAGATTGTTGAGAAAAATGGTAAACGTTATTTAGAATTTAGTAAAGGATTCACCACCGCACGCGGACCAAAAGTTCGAGTTGTTCTACACCGCAAAAGCACCGTACCCGTTAACTTACAAGAAAAAAATTATGTAACTCTAGCTAACTTACAAAGCTTCGATGGCGCTCAACGTTACGAAATTCCCGCCAACTTTGATTTAGATGACTTCAAATCTGTAGCAATCTGGTGTGAAGAATTTAACGTTACCTTTGGTTTCGCCAGATTGCAAGGTGCTTAACAGTTAACAGTTGTCAGTTAATAGTTATTCGCGCCTGACAACTTTCTACTTCACCGATTTAAAACTCACTTTTATATTTAAGATTTATCAATATTATCTTATCGCTCGCTTAACCATACACACCATTTCATCAGCAACCCTGGACAAAGCCAGGTGTTGCTGTTTTTTTAATAGCTATTTCTTCTTAAGGCAACAGCATTGAAACTCCGAATCGTAATTATTGTATAGACAATCCACCAGGGAGGTACTGCCCCTCCTGTATCTGTGTTATCAGCACAGCGCTTCACTTTTCAGCTTCTGGTGGAAAACGGAAGCTAAGAGAATCGAACTCTTGACGGTTTTACCCGCAGCCGCTTTCAAGGCGGTGTCCTCGTCCATGCCGGACAGCTTCCATAAACGGGTGTCAGAGGAGACTTGAACTCCCTAATTACTTGTTCCACAGACAAGCGTCTCGACCACTTTGACTTCTGACACCACAGTGGAGTCAAGGGGACTTGAACCCCTAACCTTCCGCGTGCAAGGCGGATGCTCTAGCCAATTGAGCTATGACCCCATATAGCAGGAGTGGTAGGACTTGAACCCACATGAAACCGTTTAGAAGACGGTTGCCTCATCCATTAGGCTACACTCCCATAATTTGGTAGTCCCGACAGGAATCGAACCTGTGACATCCTGCTTGTAAGGAAGGCACTCTACCAACTGAGCTACGGGACTATCAAAGCGATTGACGAGATTTGAACTCGTACCGAGAGGTTGGAAGCCTCATATGCTGCCGTTACACCACAATCGCATTGAAGCTGGTGACAGGAATCGAACCTGCAACCTACTGATTACAAATCAGTTGCTCTGCCGTTGAGCCACACCAGCACTTTTAAACACGGTGATAAAAATGTCACCGCAATACCCCTGACTGGATTTGAACCAGCAACTTCCAAATTTTAAGTTTGGCACCTCTTCCAATTGGGTTACAGGGGCTTGATTTGATGGGCGCTACAGGGGTCGTTCGCGCAGCGTCTCCGAAGGAGATACCTGTGTCAACCGCTCTTAAGAGTCAGGAGCATAACCGTTCTGCCAAACGCCCACAAGTCCGAGTGGCAGGACTTGAACCTGCGACCCTCTGCTCCCAAAACAGATGCGCTACCAAACTGCGCTACACCCGGATAATACTGCTGGTGGGAGTCGTTCGCGTTAGCGTCTCCCGAAGGGAGAACCCCACAACGTCTGGTTTCTAAGACCAGCGCCTCTTCCAGTTGGGCTACAGCAGCACACTGATACTCCCGGTGGGAGTTGAACCCACACATAAACTGTTTTTGAGACAGTCGCCTCTTCCAATTGGGCTACAGGAGTATAGGCTGGGAAGGAGGGAATCGTTAGCGAAGCGTCTCCGAAGGAGATACCCCCAAACTTCGCATTCAAAGTGCGACGGCTTTGCCTATTTGCCTACTTCCTGCGGAACTGCCCCAGTAGGAATCGAACCTACAACCTCGCGGTTAACAGCCGCTCGCTCTGCCAATTGAGCTATAGGGCAATGAAAGCCCCCTAGGTCAGAATCGAACTGACGACCTCCTGTTCTTCAGACAGGCGCTACTACCAACTGAGCTACCAGGGGATAGGCGAGAACGGAAGGACTTGAACCTTCACTCTTCAGATTCGTAGTCTGAGATGTTATCCAGTTACACCACGTTCTCAGGCGGAGAGAGAGGGAGTTGAACCCACAGTGAAATTACATCCACGACTGTTTAGCAAACAGCTTGCTCTGCCAATAGCGACCTCTCCATAATGGGCTGGGTAGGATTTGTTAGCGCAGCGTGTCCGAAGGACATACCTACGGGGCACAGAGGCATCCGTTTTACAGACGGCTTCCTTCAACCAGACTTGGATACCAACCCATAAGGCAGTGCCGACGGGGCTTGAACCCGCAATCTCCTGCTTGAAAGACAGACGGCTTAACCAATTTGCCTACGGCACCATAACGCAGAGACTAGGATTTGAACCCAGAACAACAGTTTTGGAGACTGTGGTGTTGCCATTACACCATCTCTGCATTAGTGGCAGTGGCGGGATTTGAACCCGCATATCCTCGGTTATGAGCCGAGTACCTTAACCATTAGGTGACACTGCGATGATTGAAGTCCAGGGTGAGATTTGTTAGCGAAGCGTCTCCCGGAGGGAGATACTCACACAGTCGGTTTTGCAGACCGACACCCTACCATTAGGCGACCTGGACGCAATTAGAAGCCTTGAAGAAATAGAGCGACTTTACTAGTCGTTCACAAGGCTACACGGGAATGATGGGATTTGAACCCACGACTTCCTGTTCGACAGACAGGCACTCTAAACCAACTGAGTTACATTCCCTTGAGGTGGCAATTTGATTGTCATGGTTCGGATGAGTTAATACCAGCTTTTTTGTAGTATCTGTATTACTCTGTATCAACATACTACACAATATACTACATAGTGTCAATACCGTACTACAAGTTTTTGAAATAAATATTGTGCAACTGTTACTGGTTTGCTCTCTTATTGCTTTGTATTAGGGCTGTTTAAGCGTCTAAACACAAAGAAGAATACTTTAAATCTAAGTCCCTATCAGGTAGAATAGTTGTAATATTTCTTCTGTTGAGTGCTGGAACCGCATATCTTTGAGAAAATTGCTGTTCTTTGCTTACTGCTGGTTGCGGCTCCCAAAGCATTGTCGTTCCCAGCATTGGAAATCTAGCCCGAACAAATTTAATTTTGTAATCAGTTTGTAACATCAATGCCAATATTAACCACAGACGCGATTACCACTTATAAGCATTGCAAGCAATAATTAAAAAATGCATTTATGAGCGGCTTTTATTAAATATGGCTAACCTATCCCAGCAATCTAGAAGTCGGATATTGCCGCATTCCAAAGTAAAACCAGAAGATATCAGTCGCCGCAAGCATCAACGCTCGGAAATTGGAAACCGTTGCCGAACGCTACCAAAACCACGGGTGTGACTTTTATGTTGCTCTTACTACCATTTCTCCTACTTGGTTGGACGAGAGTATGAAATGGCAAGGGAAATCATGCAAAAACGGTTAAATAGTTAAATATCAAATCATCAAGCCAAATCAAAAATCTGCTGCGCGGACAAGTTAAACTCAGGGAAAGTCGGAGAAACAACGGTCATATCTCCCGTAAATGGAGTCATCTGATATTCTCCGTCAACCAAGTTACAAACAAAAATGGTGGGTTGTTTGGGGTTGCCAATAAACTTTCTCGCCCCCAACGCTGCGTAATCAAGAATCCAATATTCCTCAATACCCATTTCTTCATAATCCCGAAGCTTATTGTAATAATCGTCACGCCAATTAGTTGAAACAACCTCAACGATTAATTTTACAGAATCAGGATTTTGAATAATAGATTCGCTTTCCCACCGGGGTTCCGCACCAAGAACTTTTTTGTTCAAAACGATAATATCTGGCTCATAACCCGATTTTTCGTATTTGGGTTTTACTATAGATTCTCTGGGAATAGTCCAGATGCCACCAAAACCCATCTGCCTAATAATTATCAATAATTGCTCGATAAGGGAACCAGTTAAATTTGAATGCTTTCCCTTTGGCTTGGGCATTTCAATAATTACTCCATCATGCAGTTCGTACCGGACTTCGGAATTTTCGGGATACCAGCTTATAAATTCATCAAAGCTGTATAGTTTGGGTTCGGCTTGGGCTTGACTCATAACTCCGGTGTTGGATTATTTTGAGCGTTTTCTATAAGTTATCAAATCAAATCATCAAGCATCCTGGTTAATTCGCTTAGAACCAGGAAAATCAATAAATTCCGAACTTCACCACAACGACAACTGACCTGGAGAAACATTCGACTTCCCACCACGATGATACTCAAGGTGGCAACCACTGCAAAGAGCTATCAGGTTATCCCTGCGGTTATTTGTTGGATTCCTGTCCCAATGGTGAACCTGTAGAGTGTATGCCATCCTTTGAGAACGGGTAAGTTTAGATGTATCCTCACCGGGACGTATGCATTGCAAACCGCATTTCTGACACCGCCATCCTGCTTCACTTTTTATTGATGTGGCAATGTCCGTCCAGTTGTCGGGGTAGGGGTGGTAGGTAAGCGTCACGGAAAAAGTCCAGGGTGTGGGGTTTTTAGGATTTTAATACGCAGGAATAACGCATCGTTACCAACAGAAACAATCCTTAACTGGAGGTAAAAGTTCGCATGAACTATCGACTTACACTGCTGGTTGTTTCAACACTCCTGTCTTTATGTATATGAAGCAACATTACGTTAACTAACGAAATGTAGCGAATTGTAGGCTGCATAAATTACCGAGTCTACCTTTCGCTGTACTGTAAGTATGAATACGAAAAGTGCCAGTTTCGCGTCCACAGTGTATGCCCGATACTCCTCACCCCTCTGTCACGTCTTTAGAACAATCTTTTGCCGCGCCCATTGAACGTTATTTTGCAGCCTCAGATTCTGAGCAGGATATTATTTCTTCGATGTTGGCTACAATTCGCACTCCAAGCACCAAACGCGAATACCGCAAGGATTTAAATAAGTTTTTTAAAGAGATGACACTTGTTGAGCCAAACAACGATAGTGTATTGGAGTTTCTGCATTTATCAGAAAAGCGAGCTGTGGCGGTGGTTTTGAAGTATAAGGGGAAGCTTCTGGAGCGGGGATTGAAGGAAGCGACGGTAAATAGAAGAATTACCAGCATCAAATCTTTAATAAAATTTGCGCGGAAGGTGGGGGTGTGTACCTATTCTCTAGAAGATGTGGAGATGGAGAAAGCCGTAGCATATCGGGATACTACCGGTGTGGATGCAAAAACCTATGCAACGGTAGTAAGAACGTGCGATTGTTCAACCAAAATTGGTAAACGCGATTATGCAATACTGCGGCTGCTGTGGGAAAACGGGTTGCGTCGCGGGGAGATGAGTAAGTTATCTGTGAAGGATTTTGACCCCCACGCTTCTAGGCTGCGGATATTTGGGAAGGGTAAGGGGAATAATGACGAGTGGGTAAAGCTTTCTGCTCAAACTGTTGCTGCAATTACTAATTGGCTCGATTCTCGTTCTCGGTTAATTGCCAACGATGCTTTGTTTATTTCTCTGGATAATAACACCTGGGGACACCGTTTAAGCGGTAACGCAATTCGTTCTATGGTGGTGCGTCGGTTTAAAGCAGCGGGTATCGATAAAGTTATGTCACCCCACCGGATAAGACATAGCGGAGTTACGGCAGTTTTGGAAATTAGTAACGGTGACGTAACTAAAGGTAAATCCTACAGCCGTCACGTAAAAGTTGAAACGGTAATGACTTACAACGACAACCGCAACCAAAACCAAGGCGAAATTACCAATCAACTTGCTGACTTGATAGATAAAGAGTATAAAGATTAACTCAGTGCTACAGAAGAAAAGTAAGAATGAATTAAGCAAAAATTTCTCCGTATTAACGACCCGGCAGATATAAAAAGGGATAAATAGATGTAAAACCGAGCAAGAAAGTTGTCCGGTTGAAGTAATACCTTCATTTCAGCCATTATTACGGGTGCGTAGCAATTTACCTGAATTACGTATCAAGTTTTGTTGTTATTTTTCAGAAATAGTAAGAGCGCGTAATATTCGCACTCTTGTTATTAGGCTTATGCAAAGTGTTCACCTTCTCAGAGTGAACACTTTTTTATCTAGAAATACAAATTAAATCTATTTCCCTTTGCGCTGCACTTAAAGCCAGTACCGAAGAGATATAGTCCCAGTTATCGCGGGGACATGGGAAACCGCTTATTTGATATCCCCAGTCTACTAGCCCGTTATATTCGATAGTTATTTCAAATCCTCGGTAATTGTAATTAATCATTTACCACAAAGTTACATCGCAATATAGTACATTTTCTTTTCGCTCTTTCCAACAATCAACTTCAATGTTTCCATGTCCGCATTCTATATAAACTGTCCAAAGTTCTAATTGTCGATGGTATTTAATGTTGGTCACAGTAAAATTTTCTTTGCTCTTGTTCATAATCTATTTTCTTGACGCTAAATACGTTGTATTCGGGTAAAAATTCTTTAACAGTTTGTGTAGCTTCTGCTATCACCTCTAAATTTACGTTTTTTAGCTCAAACAAAGAATAGTTATTACTTACGACGGTGGATGTGGGGTTTTATAACCATTCGGGTAGCTTGTTAATTTTACCGTCGCTATAGGCTTGGTTTACCGCTGCTTTTACTTTATCTTCATAGCAGTAATCCCCGCGTAGTTCCGGGTAATTATCTATCTCCTCGTGATAATGTGTTTGCGGTTCGCAATTGGCAGGGTCTGGTTCTTCCTCCCAATCGTCGTAGTAAGTCTCTTCATAGCTACGTAAAATAGTCCCGTCCTCATAAATCGCAGCGTAGTGACTATACGAGTTATCCGCTTCTAAACAGCAGCTAGCAATTAATTTTTTCATTGGTCAGTGGTAAATACAGCAATTATCTACATTTATCGCAGCAACCACCAAATATCAAGAATACGGGTAAAGAATGCCACCATTAGCATAAAAATTGCCTCTATCCCTTACCCAGTAAGCAATTTGAGCAAAAAGTAAATGCATTTTAAATACGAAACTTACTCCCGACTCCCTATTCCCCAACGTCCGAGTATCGCGGTAACTGCTTGACTGTTAGACCTTTATGACGAATGCTTGATAAATTCCGTCTTCTAAATCTTCAGATGATGCAATGTGTAAGCGCAAATGATTATAGTCTTTCATAAAAAAGCATTTTTTCTTAGCCGCATTATTGAAGCAGAATTGAAGAGAGTCTAATGAACTTTTTCTTAAAACTTCACTCTCCATCCCGTCATATCCCACTTCAAATATTTCTTTTGACTTAGATAGTTCTAGAAAGTCGTTGGGGGAATAATCCTTATATACTAATTTGTTCTTAATTTTATTTAGTTCCTCAATCAAGTTTTCTATTTCTTTCTCATTTGCTACCATACTTTCTTCATTATCTAGTTCTACAGATGAAAGGATATCAATAGCTGATTCTATTTTATGAAGATTATTCATGTTAATTAATGTAGCACCCATTGCTGGCTATCGGTTTTTATTCCAGCATAAATTAAAAAAGCAATGTTAGCCTAAATTTTTATTTAGACCCTAAAAACTATTAAAGCGTGGTCGCACAGGTTTATTCAAATGCCGATGAAAGAAAGATTATGTTCCTACTTCTAACTACAGTCTCTTCTGTTTTAAGTAAATATGAAAGGATATTGATGCAATATAATTGAAAATTACCAGCAATCATCATCCATCGTTGGTGGGTCTTCCCACTTATACCCGACTTCTCCCCATCTTTCTCCAGTTGCGTATCCTTGGTAAATTTCACAAATTTTAGGAATTATTTCTATTTCCCAATACGGTTTACTTTTCATATAAAATTTATGACGCGCTTGGTTATTTTCTTCTGTTGGCGCTTTAATTGAATCGTTATGTTTTTCTATCTCTTCTGCATAAAGTTTCATGTAATCTTTGATTGTACTGATATCTAAATGGTGGTTGAAAAGAAAAGAGGAAACAGCGTCAATAATGCTTTCATGAATTATCACGAATAACGGGTTATCTTCTACTCGCTGCAATTCGTTCCATCCCTTTATCGATTCAATAAGCCAGTAAAATTGTATTTTATTAATTTGAAATTCATTGGTTTTCATAACAGTTTTCTACTTGTTTTCTACATTTATACTCAATATTAGTTATTTTACCGGGTGATATAGCAGAATCAACAAAAATGGCAGCTAGAACAGGAAGAAAATTTATTATATGTAGCGTTAACTCGTAGCAAATCTGAATTGTTTATTTGCGGTAAATGTGACTGGTATAAAGCACCAAACAGTAAGGCTTCGGAAACTATATAAGAGAATTTAGATAAAGTTAAAAATTATTCTAAAATTACTCGCACCACAGCTATATGAGGAGGAAGATAATCAAAACTATATGGGATTATTGGGAGTATTTGAAAGCGAAGATTATTTTTAACTTAATTTGTATGCAACGGTAGAACCCATAATTATTGTTTGGATTAGTTTTTTACCGTCCTTGTTTATATAAGTCACTTCCTTACAGTCGTTATTTTCTGTAATAATTGCAGCGATACCGTTTTCTGTATCGAATCTTGCTTTTGTTCTTTCCATTAGTTTATAAATTGCCTTAAGTGGCTGAGGCAAAACCGATAACAGCCGATAACTTTCATTGCATTGTATAATTTCTTTAAACAAAAAGTATGCGGTTCTTCGCTATCTTATTATTAATTATTTCACCGGGTGATAAAGTTTATCTTTTTCACTAAATCGCCACATATATTTACTTCTATCCCGTTCTTTACTCCATTCTTCAAATTCTCGCTTATCAAGGGTTGCGTGCTTTTCTTGCAGCGTTGGGATATTAACGTTAAGTCGTAGTGCTAGCTTTTCTTCATCAAGGGCTTCTATTTGAGGTGGTCTACCACTTTGATTGTATGGGTTGCCCGAATTTTTATATCGTCTGTAATTATTAGATGCACCACCATTACGTTGAATAGCAATTAATGCTCCTTCTAACTGTGCTACTCGATTGTTGAGTGCTTCTAGTTTTTCTTCAGTACGCTCGGAAGAAGCATTGCTTTGTAAGGAGGGTTTGTTACCTTGCTTGCTGATTGTTTGAGCCAGTTGTTGTAACTGTTCCTCTACTTTTTGCAAGCGCACTTCTGTACATACGTCTACACCCGGTATATCCCCTAGTTCATGAAGTAACCCCCGGATTACTATATCCGTGGCGGTTTTGCCCGGTTGTGGAGAAGCTTTTTTGCGTAGTGCTTCTGCCAAAGGTTTGGGCAATTTGAAATTCATTGACTCGCGTTCAACTCGCGTCATGTCTACACCCACGTACATACCGTATATATATAGCTTACAACGCGGTGGGGCTGAGGAATTACTATTTATTCAAAAGCGATTCCTTAGCACGTTCCGAAAGTGGTTTATCATCACCTTCCACAGCCCAAAAATCGGGACCGGGGAAAGCACCAGCACCAATTGGAGCATCATATAGTTGACAAATAGTTTTACATAGAAGACTTAAGGAATAACTTTGCTCGTCAAAATCCCATTTGAATTTTTGGGAAGTCTTCTCAAATGTGGCATATTTGGCTTTATCTTTAATATCTTTAAATTCTAATTCGGATTTTGGGGAACGTATTAGTTGAACTCTTGTACCTTCTGTGAGGATACCATTATCTATTAAGGTTTTGATGCTTTTTTCTCGGCGCTGTTTGTTGGATGCTTCTCTTACTGCTTGATTGGTTTTTTCTCTTATTTTAATTTGATAATCTTCTGCTGATGGTAAGGGAATTATTTGTTCTATATTGAGGAATTCTTCATTGTTAATGTTGTAAAGATTTATTTGCATACAACGGATATCAATTCCGGCTTCATTGAGCCATAAAACTGTTGTGGTAATTTCTTGAGAAAAGCTAGGAGCAATTAAGATAATGCGGGGAGTATTACTAATCAATCCTTCTTCTTCTGCTTCTAAACCCAAGAATTTATTAATATCTGAACGTGCGTTGGTGGGGTCTTTTTCTAGTTTGATAAGAAACTGTTCGTGGGCGTGAATTACGTCTTCCAAGTCCATTGCTGAAATCATTGCAGCATAGCGCAGGGCTTGTAATTCCATATGTCCGCCGTCTTCTACTCGCTTTAATTCGATGACAATAAGGTTAGCATCTTCGTCTAAAGCGAGTAAATCTATTCTGCGGGAACTGTTTTCCCAGTTGCTGAATTCTTCTGAGATAATGAATAAATTTGGGTCTATGGATTGAGGATTATCTCTAAATAAAGGTTGTAGGTGTTCTCGTTCTAGCCATTGTGAGTTAGTGAAGTTTTTAGGTTTTATAAGTTGTAATTTTTTATTTGCTGTATCTACTTGATAAAAAGGCATAATTCATAATAATATTTTTACCGCTTAAAGATTAGCATTAAAATTACTCAATAATGTTTAAATTGCTCAATCAAATGCTTCGTTGGTTTCGTATGCGATGGGTGAAGGGTTCTGTATTTAGGATTAAATCAAAAATGACTCAAGACAACAATTCAATTAACAACCATATTGAAGAGTATTTGGATTACTACTGTAATTTATCTCATGCTCCTGGATTCGCAGTTTTATTAAAAGGACAATGGGGATGTGGAAAAACATGGTTTATTGAAAAGTACCGCGATAAGTTAAAAGCAAAGAATCAAAAATGCTTGTATGTCAGTCTTTATGGGATGACTAGTTTTTCTGAGATAGGAGAAGCTTTCTTTCAGCAGTTGCATCCTGTATTGTCATCAAAAGGAATGGCAATAGCAAGAAAAATTTTAACAGGATTAATCAAAACATCGGTAAAAATTGATTTTGATAATGATAATAAAGGTGACATAATTCTAAACAGTCAAATTCCAGACATGAACCTTCTTGAATACCTTAAAAATACCGATAAAAGTATTTTAATATTTGATGATTTAGAACGTTGTCAAATAGATATTAGCAATTTATTAGGTTATATTAATTACTTTGTAGAACATGATGATTTAAAAGTAATTATCGTTGCTAATGAAGATGAATTGTTCAAACGAGATAGTAATGATTCCATTAGCGATAATTCTAGTAATAGCTATAAAATTATAAAAGAAAAGTTGATTGGAAAAACTTTTGGTGTATCACTTGATTTAGAGAGTGCATTAGTAAACTTTATTAGTATAGTAAATAATTCAAATGCTGGTAAGTTTTTATCTAAAAAGATTGAATTAATAGAAACATTATATCAGAAAGCAAATTATAAAAATTTAAGATGTTTAAGGCAAATTATATTAGATTTTGACAGAATTTATAAAGTATTACCAGAAAAAGCGAAAGGCAAGCCAGAGATTCTTCAAGATATCTTGAAAGTGCTTATGGCTTTTTCTATTGAAATTAAACGTGGAAATATGCTTCCGACAGATATCAGTAAATTAGAGAATGGATATACAAGTGAAGCTATGCAAAGAAAGATAGCTAGTATGTATCAAGCACCTAATTCAGTAACTAATGAGAATAATGAAGAAGAAACCACACTTGCAAAAATTCTTAGTACATATTCCGAACTGAATTTACAAGAGCCATTTCTAGGTAAGGTATGGTGGCAAAATTTTCTTGATAAAGGTATTTTAAATTCCCAGGAGCTAGAAACATTACTATTAACTAGTAAATATTTTCAAGATGACAGCACTCCTAATTGGGTTAGATTATGGCACTATTCTTATCTTAATGATGATGAGTTTGTTGATTTACTAAAAGAAGTAGAATTAGAATATTTAAATAGAAAATATAATCAAGTTGGGATTGTTAAGCATATTACTGGACTTTTCTTAATGTTTTCCCATGATGGGCTGTATCGTAAAAGTAAAAAAGAAATTTTTGAAGAATCAAAACTTTATATTGATTATTTAAAGGATAATAAATTAATTAATATTCCTGCAAATCAATATACTTCTGCTGGAGATATACTCAGAGGAGCTTATAAGGGACTTGGTTATCAAGGAAAAGAAATTAAAGAATTTAAAGAATTTTGCTCTTATATTAAAGAAGTTCAAGAGTCAGTAAAGGTTGAAAATATGCCTGGTGATGCTCAAGATTTACTTACTATTATGGAGAACGATACATGGAAGTTTTATGAAATGATTTGTATAAATAATTCGTCTGGGAAGAAATACTATAAAATTCCAATACTAAAATATATAGAACCATCCGTCTTTGTAAAAAAACTCATAAGCATGAAGTTTGAGGACAAACAATGTGTTGGTTGGGCATTAACTGAACGATACGAATTTAGTAATAGTAATGAAAAACTGCTTTCAGAATTAGACTGGCTCAAAACTGTTAGGGATTTATTATTAAAAGAAGCTAATAATAGAAAGGGTAAGATAAGTGGATATAGTTTAGAATTACTAACCAAAGAATATTTCAATCAAGCAATTGAAAAGCTTGAAAAAAAGGCGCAGGAGTGAAATAACATTCCTACTCTTCCATCCCCGGTAATTCCAGTTGTATTGCTTCTTCTGCTTGCTGCGGTGCTTTTTTACTCCGACGTTTGGTAGTTTTACTTTTGGATTTTTTAGCAGCTTTGGTTTGTTGTTGGAGTTTTTCTCTTTCTGCGCGAATGCGTTCTAGTAATATGGATGCGGGTTCGTCGTTGGGGTTTTGAGGTACAAGTTCTCCGCGAAATGCTTTAGCGAGAATTGATTGATTGAGTTGGTCTGAGCGCTTGACAATAGTCTTATATATGGCTTCAAATCTACCAATAATTTCAAATTGTTTTTTTATCCTATTTATAATTTCTATTTGTTCAGCTTCTGGAGGTAAAGGAAATTCAAGTTCAGCAAATCGACCAGCACCCAGATGAGCAATATTAGTTGTCCATTGAGCTATTTGTTGAAAACGTCCATTGTGCATATATCCCCGAAAAACTACTAGCGCATATTCGGTTAATAAACCTTGATAGACTTGAAAACGTACAAGAGTGTTTTGAAAACAACTACCAGGAACTTCACCACCATAAATGGCTGGACGACCAACTAATTCTTTACTTTGACCTTCATTAAGTAGAATATCACCTGATTTCAATTTAAAAATTTCGTACTCACGAGGGTCAAAATTCATTTCCAATACGTCTGATGTATCTATTCTGTCTTCAAATACATTGGCAGCTCTCAGATATGGTCGCATATACGAACCCGAATGATTTTTAGGAGACCGTTGTCTTCCAAGTTGGACTTTTCCTACTTCTTGAACTCTTGCCCATTCCCACCCATCCGGTAATTCCGGTAACTCAGAATCATCAACCGCTTCGGGTTCCTTATACTTCTGCTTCCACTTATCATCCTTGGGAACCTTCCCTTTAGCCTTCATCTTCTCAAGTTCTGCTTCTTCCCACTTGCGGCGACGTTCAGTGCGAATCTTCTCCAGCAAAACTGAAGCACGTTCCACATCAGTATTATTCTCGCGCCAATCAGCAGTCAAGTCCCCACGGAATGCAGCAGCGAGGACTGATTGACGGAATTGGTCTAATAATTGCGGTATTGCGTCTATTGCTTCTTTTACCCGTTGGCTTCTCTTTTGTAGCGCTTCGATTTTCCCTACTATTCGCTTTTGTTCGTTGAGGGGTGCAATTGGAAGTGCTAATCGTCGAAAATCTACAAGGTGAAAGTTTTTAATAGCTGTTCCTGTAATATCATTCTGAACATTAATATTTTGAAACCAGGATTGAAAGGCTAGTGATATATAAGATATATTTACCTCTGGTATAGCTGGTTTAAGCAAAGCAACACTAACAAATAAGCTAAAATCGCGTTTTGTTTTTACTACAGCACAACGCCCTATAGTCCCGCTTTTTGTAATTAGTAAATCACCGTATTCTGGATAACATCTTTTACATAATTCTTCATGTTCTTCCTGAGAAATATACTTGCAGCTATCAAAATATATTTCTCCATCTCTTATATCTTTAACTGATAAAAATGGTACTCCCTCTTCAATATAAGTAGGAGTATGATGTGTTCCATCAACAATTTTATTCATTAATTCATCAAGCGTAGTACAACACCAGTTACTAGGTAAGCTTGATAGTTGTTCAACATCAAAATATTCTTTTTTAATCAACTCTCTTCCTCCCAATTTTCAATCTTCAACCCATTAACCCGATTAAATTCCCGCACATTATGCGTTACCAAAATTAAATTATTCGCCTGCTTCAATAGCAGCAAGAAGGAAAATCATTCGGACCAATTGGAGTTCCCAACGCTGTTAATTGTGCGCGAATTTCTCCATAAACAAGAGCAGCATTATCATCAAAAGGTAAGGAAACAAATAAATTGAGAAATTGTTGCTGATTGGCGAGTGTTTTTTGTGGATTATTACTCCGCATTGCACCATAAAATAGTTCTGCTTTGACTACGGAACAAACTGCAATATCTTGTCTCTTTGTTGCTTGGATGCGTTATCTTATTGCTGGCGATTTACCATTAAGATAACGAGCGCAAACGTTAGTGTCTAACAAATATTTCACACAACTTCTTCCCTTTGTTCAAAACCTCCTTCCGAATCAATAACAATCGGGTCATCTTGACAGCTACCATAAGTTTGTTCAAAAAAACCGGGGGGATATCCTAAGTCTTCTGGTGTTTGTGTTGCTGTTTCAATTGACTGATAAATTACCATTACTTCTACTTCTTTATTTTTCATTTCCAAGGGAATATCTAAATGTAAAATACCATCTTCTCCGACACGTTTTTTTAATTTAATACTTTGCATAGTTGATTTATCCTGAAGTTGAATTAAATGTATTATTATATTTCTTCTATTTAACAAGTAAAATATTTACCAAATACTACTTAAATCCAACACAAAACCTGATAAAATATCTTCTCCACTTAATGTTGAAGGATTATCTAATTTCTCAACTTCAGTATTAGGACGATAAATATAAACTTTGCGTTCTTTTCTATCAATTAACCATACCAATAAAGCACCATTATTAATATATTCAAGCATTTTATCTTGCAAAACCTTCAAACTATCGCTTTCCGAACGCAATTCCACTACAAATTCCGGACAGATAGGAGCGAATTTTTTACGTAAATCGGCTGGTATTGCTTCCCAACGTGTCTTTTTTATCCAAGCAGCATCCGGGGAACGTACAGCACCGGATGGTAATGTAAAACCACCACTCGAACCAAACCCTACACCCGTACCATCTTGCTTAACCCATATACCTAATTGTCCGATTAAATCAAAATTACGTTGGTCATTTTCTGAATTTGTAGGGGAAGCAATTACAATTTCTCCATTGGCTTTGCGTTCAATGCGAAAATCCTGATTAAGCTGACAAAAGTCAAATAATTGCTCATCCGTCATCCTAATAACGGGATGAAATTTTAACACCATTGGGGTAACTTCTGTTGCGATTGATAATTGTGCTGTCATTTTCAACCTCGCTCGTTGTCTTGCTTTTATTCTAGAATCGGTTCCTCTTCTTGGTTTTCTTCTTCTGACAACAACGCTGTTAACGCTTCCATTTCTGACATAGCGGTTTGCAACTTGGTCATAATTTCTGCTGCTATTACATCGGGTTCCGGTAAATCTTCCCCCGACTGCAAGCTTTCATCCCGCAACCAAGTAATATCAAGGTTTTCTCCCCGTTTGGCGATTTCTTCTCGACTAAAACACCTCCAGCGTCCGGTTTCTCCAGTATCTACGCGGTTGCTTCCCCCATTCACGTCATCTCCGTATTCGGTTTCAAATTCTTGGAAATGTTCTTTAGTTAAGGGATTGCGTTTACCAAATGTCGGCATATTGGTACGCATATCATAAAACCAAACTTGCTGGGTATTACCTTTTTCTGTGGTTCCCCGTTGGAAGAATAAAACGTTGGTTTTAACACCTTGAGCGTAGAAAATACCCGTAGGCAATCTCAGAATGGTATGCAAATTGCATTTATCCATCAAATCGGCGCGGATGCTCTTTCCTTGACCGTCTTCAAACAACACATTATCCGGTAAAACCACCGCTGCGCGTCCTTCAGGCTTCAGTCCCCGATAAATATGTTGTAAAAATGCTAACTGCTTGTTGGATGTGGGGTAAGTAAAATCATCGCGGGAAGGTAAACCACCACCTTTTTTAGTTCCAAAGGGGGGATTTGTCAGAATAACTTTAGCTTTGGACAACTGCTGTCCGTTAGCAGAAAGGGTATCACCCAAACCAACTTCCCCTTCTATCCCGTGTAGCAGCATATTCATCAACAGCAAGCGGTGGGCATCTTGTACCAGTTCAATGCCGTAAAATGCCTTTGTGCGCTGGAATTCCTGGATTTCTGCGGGTAAGTCAAATAATTCGTCGGTGCGCTGTTTGATATATCTATCGGCTGCAATCAAAAATCCACCAGTACCCGCTGCGGGGTCTTGTATTAGTTCTCCAGCCTGCGGTTTAATTAAATTAACCATGCAGTCAATCAAGGGACGCGGTGTAAAATATTGTCCCGCACCGGATTTCTTCTCAGAAGCGTTTTTTTCTAAAAGTCCTTCATAAAGGTCGCCCAAACCCTCTTCCTTAGCCGAATACCAGTCCAAATCGTCTATACTTGTAACCAGCTTATTAAGGATGCGCGGCTGTTTGAGTGCAGTTTGAGCATTAGCGAAGATTGCTTGTATCCGTGGCGAATTTGTATTAGAACCCAATTCCAGCAGTGCGGAACGGTAAAAGTTTAACTGTTCGATTCCTTCCAGAGTTACCAAATCATCCCAGCGATAACCTTCAGGGATTTGGTTTTCTGTATCGGTTTCCTTCGCCATCTTTAGAAATAGCAAATATGTTAATTCCGTTACATAAGCGAGATAAGTAATACCATCGTCTCGCAGTACGTGGCAGAGATTCCAGAGTTTTTGGACGATATCAGTAGTTGCGCTCAAGGTTAATAATCGTGTGGATGTAAATAAGATACCAAAGCTATGATTTTTGCATATTTGCGGTGTTAATTCTACTTTCCTTAAGATTATCGACACAATTTTAAGATTGACAAATACATTATTCTTTATTCTTGTATTACTAAAAACTACAACTATGATTCATAATTGTTACAATCAAGGCTAATGGAGATATTGAAAACAAAATTAGCCGTTTAATACTATGAAAGGGCAATAGTATGATTGAACAATTATTATTAACAAAGAGATTATTTGAAGAAGGAGAAAAGTATTCTTTGCAAAATGACCCTATTTCTGCTGGGCTTGCAATCTCGCTTTTTCAGGATTCTATTGAAAGTGTAATATGGTTAGTTACCAAAGATTTGGGGCTTAATATAAAAGAGAAGGAATCTTTCACGGTACTTCTAGATAAGGTTCATCAGGAATTAGATGATAATCAATCTATAAAAATTCCACTCAAGGCTAAAATTCAAGAGTTAAACAAAGCAAGAGTAAGTTTTAAACACTACGGTATCTTACCAGATATATCACAAGCTAATAAATTTCATGGCTATACAGAAGCTTATTTAAGAACAATTTTTGAATTGTACTTTAAAAAGGATTTTGATGATATATCAATGTCTGATTTAATTGCATCAGATGAAATTAGATTGTTAATCAAGCAAGCTGAGAAAAATTTAAGTATTAAAGATTATAAATCTTGTGTAGATGAAATTGCTAAAGCGAAGGCGAAGCTATTTTACAAGATTAAGCTTTTCATACCTGAAGTTGATAGAAATCTGGGAATCGTAGATTATTTATTTGACAAACAGATTAGCTCTCAGATTAGAAAAGTATTTAGATATATGTCTGACTATATGAAAAAACTAAGAGAAATCAGCATAATTAATATTTTAGGTATATCCGTCAAAGAATACAATCATTTTTCACAAATGTTGCCTCATGCTAATTTTTTTGGTGTTGGAAATATTCAAGTTATCCATAAGTACAACAATTACACAGAAGAAGATACTAAATTTTTACTGAAATTCATAGTTGATTTAGCTTTAAAAATTCAAGAGATTGGTTAATTAATTACGGATTAATAGATTTTAAATCATCCCACATCTTGCCACAAAGCATCATTAATCTCTATCAAAATCGTTTCCAACTTCCCTTGAAACACTTTATTAATCCGGTTAAATCCTCCCTGGGCTTTAAATTCCCCGGTGTTGAATGCTTCTTTATCCACAACGGTTTCTACTTTTAATTGTTTCCCAATTCTTTCCAACCACTTGCGCTGGGGAGTAGTCCAATTCTGAGCAACGAGGATTTTATTAATTGCTTTATCTACCCGTTGAGAATAGGGAACAAGTGCATCACCAATAGATGCTTGACGAATGAAACCAATGATACTTGCAGCAATATCTTCATTGGTCAGGTGTCGCCATGCTTCTTGTAAATAAGTTTCTTTGTATCCGGCTTGGTCTAACAGCAAACGTAATTCCTTCAACTGCGCTCTGGTTAATTCGCGGGGACGTTGGGTAACAACCATCAAAGCTGGGATTTTATTAATATTCTCTCGTAAAAATGTCTGAAAGTTATCTAAGTAATCTTCTGGTTGTTCGGCGTTGCCGTAACCTCTTTCTATACTAATAACTTCGTCGTCGTGATGGGAAATTAATATCGGTTTTCTGCCCCCGTCTTTAGCATCCAACATTTGAGCAATTGCTTTACGTTGAGCAAACCATTGTTTTACCTCTTGTGGGGAAGCTTGACGCAAATGTTCTACCATATCACCTACAGTCATTCCTGCTGCTAGTTCTATGTTTTGACTGTTGGTGTCGCTTAATTTGTGATGTTTGCGCTGTAGTTTGGCAAGCAATTGGTCTACGATTAATTGAGAAGCTTCTGCGTCCGGTACCTTGTCCAATTCATCTACCAGTTGTGTAAAAGTAATGTTGGGATTGACGACAACTGGTTTCATCTGGTTGAAAGGAGCAATGGCATTATATAAATCAACGGTGTCAAATATCCGAAATACTTCTTTATTAATATCGTCACAGCGTCTGGTAGCGCGTCCTAACATTTGTTCGTAGAGGATGCGGGAGTTAACGCGACGGATAAATACTAAGTTACAAATTGGCGGTACGTCAATACCTGTTGTCAGTAAATCTACGGTAACTGCTATCTTGGGATTAGCCTCGTTTTTAAAGCGTCGTATCAGCTGTAATGGTTTATCAGCACTACCAGTTATTTTGATTACCGCATCATCATCTACGCTGCCATATTCCTTCTCCAATGCTTGCTTGAGTTGGTCTACAACAATATCCGCATGGTCGTTACTAACGCAGAAAATCAGCGTTTTTTCTGGCATTGAGGGGTCAATTTCTGGCGCTAGGGCTTCGCAAACTACCCGGTTAAATTCAGTGGTGATAACCTGCTTGTTAAATTGTTCTATTTCAATCGTGACTTCATCTGGAGCGTGAACCAAATCGACTTCACCAGTTGCAGGGTCAAAATATTCCATTTCTTCCCCAGCTTGCCAAGAAATTCCCGATTGTGAAAGTCTGGTAGTAATGCGGATGGGGGGTTCGTGGTCTATTAGCCAACCTTCGATGACTGCTTTACGATAGCTATAGGTATAAACGGGGTCGCCAAATATTTCTGTAGTATGCAGGGCTGGGGTAGCGGTTAAACCTATTTTGACCGCATCAAAATGGTCGAGTACGCGGCGATATTTGGAAATGTAATCGTTGTAATCGCGGAAAGTAAGTTCGGTTTCGCTGAGTTCTCTATCTAGCAGATATCCCCGATGGCATTCGTCAACTACAATACAGTCGTATGAGTCGGCAGTGGGGATAGTGGCATCGTCAGAAGGATAAAAAATCCGCTTAACAAAACTTTGCACCGTAGCAATTTGCACCTTAGTATCTCTATCCGGTGCGCCTTCTCCCAGTTCTTTGATATCAAAAATATCTGCAAAAGTTTGTAAACTTTCCATCCGCGTATCTTTAAAAGCATTGGCGGCTTGTTCTCCCAAAGCGCTGCGGTCTACTAAAAACAATACTCGACGAAACCGCTTGGTTTTGAGCAGACGATACACCAGGGCGATACAGGTTTTAGTTTTTCCTGTCCCGGTTGCCATTGCTACTAAGATATTGCGGATATCTTCTGAGAGTCTTGCTTCTATTTTCTCAATTGCTAGGATTTGATAATCCCTTAATTCCAGGTTGTAATTAAAACCTTCTTGCTGTAATTTTTGGTGTGCTTGGTCGATATCTTGTTCCAATAAATCAAGCAACCCCTGGGGACTGTACCAAGTAGTTAGAGGACGGCTCAGATTTTGGGGACGACGTAAATCACAAAACCAGATACCGCTTTTGGTACGCAACTGCTGTAAAAAATCCCGTCCGTTAGTCGCAAAGACAAACGGTACTTTAAATTCTCCCCACGAACCAGCAGCGGAGTATTCTATTTGAGTAGCATCGCTTTGATTATTTGAAGGTATTTTAAATCCTCGACTGTAGCGCTTTGCTTGCTCAATATCCGCAGCAACATCCTTACTCCGACGCTTGGCTTCCACTACCGCAATAATTTGCAACCCCGCGAATAACGCATAATCAGCCCTACCCTTTTCAGTCGGAAATTCGGCGATCGCCATATTCTTATTTTTCTGGGGACGAGTACCGTTACCATAAGTTAAATTCTCCGAATCCGCTTCCCATCCGGCTTCTCGCAGTTGTGCATCAATAAGACGGCGGGTTTCTCGTTCGTCGATGTCTACTTTATCCCCTGCAATTTGCGCTTCCTGAATCGTTTCTTTAATTGTTTGCGGGGATTGGGTTTCGGCGTTGGCTTGAATTGTGGCGAGATGGTTTAATGCTTCAACCTTTGCTGCTTCTGCTTCTTTGGCTAGTTCTTCTGCCGATACCCTAAGTTGTGCTTCCTGCTGTACCTTGATTTGCGCTAATTCCGCTGCACTGCGGCTGGCATTTAATTCTTCTTGGAGCTTGGCGAGTTCTTCCTTGAGTGCCCGTGTTTCCTGCTTGGGATTGGGTGGTGGAACAAATGCGCCAGGGTTAAAGTTGCGTTGCTTGGTTGTATATTTGTGGAACCATACACCAAGTTCCCTGGCATATTTAAGATTACTTAGTGCCGTGCGGCTATCCCCTTGTAGTTCGTGGTTAGCTTTATTACCTACAAACCGTAATTCATCAAATAAGCGATATACCTTCCCGACGATTATATTTTTATCCCGCAATCGGCGCAATAAATCAATTTGACGCTCATCATATATGTACATCCCCGCGTTAGCTGCTACCAACTGTGCCAAGAGTTCGCCAAATTGCCGTAGTTTGATTAAACAAGTATTGGGGTCATCTGCAAAGTACCGTTCTGCCAAAGTACCCAATCGCACCAACTGCGAATCATGTGACGCAAGGAATCCAAAGTTAGGAGATGCAGGCTGAGAACTGGTCATGAGCAGATGCGGTTCGAGGGAATTATTTACTTACCTATTTTGTTGCAATGTAGCAAATTATTCTAGTATTTACAATACATTTAGACTGCTGATTATGACCTATGTAGCTTGTGTTTCCACGTTTAAAGACCGTTGGTAGCATCTGCATTTATTGGTGGTGAGTAGTGATGAGTTAGACAGCATAGGCGAAAGTTTGTTTGTAGAATTGTCAGCATCTTCGCGCTTCACCAGAAGCGCGATGGGGTAAGGCTTATGCTACATTGAAATCTGGTTTACTAAGCTTCCAAAAATTGAATAAGCGATGGAGTGGCTGAAGCTACGATTAATAGGTAGAACTGTACCTAAAAAGATTTTTGGTCATCAATGGCACGATTGTGTGTTTTGCTGAGAAAGGTTTGTGGCAGTTGTGCAAGCCCTGACTAATAAGTTCTATCAAGCATAACTTTACAACAGACTTTTTTAGATACCAATTTAAAGTCAATTTAAGACCAATAAAGCCTTAGAATAGGTAAAAGACCGAGAAGACAGTTGACTTCATCATCTAAAATTGTATGGATGAGTTTCCTGAATTAAACCAACCGGTACGGAAAAATGCTTATAGTATTCCTGTACCCTCAAATTTACGGCTAAAGTTACGCAAAGAGTTTGAAAAAAAATACGAGTCAAAACAGCGTTACTTGATGAAAAAATTCAGCGATGACTGGTTTAGATTACTTGAAGAACAACCTCCCGCTGATCAAACTGTACGCGATTTTTTCGATGAGAAACATAACACTCATGAGCTTTGGTTTATTAATGGCTTATGTAAGATATTGCTCAATTGTCAATATACTGAATTAGACGAATCGCTTACACAGGTTCAAAGCGCTTCATTAGAAACGCCCGAACACAATTTAGTTAATCAACAAACTAATAAAAGTAGTGATACATCTTCAAAACAACCTACTTTTCCTGTAGATTTTTATGCTTATGAACCTTCTTCTTGGGTAGGGAGAGAAGAATTACTTCAGAAATTGAGTGAAAAAATCGGCGGGTCGTGTCGTCTTTTGCTTATCGTCGGCATTACGGGGATAGGTAAAACTGCTCTGTCTGAAAGATTAGCGTCGGTAGAATTAGTAAATTGGTTAGAAGGAGACTGGAAGAATAGGTTTAAAAGAGAAAATTTTGACTATGAAGGCAAAGCTACAGATTTTGCCAGTGTTGCTACTGAATGGTTAGAAGAGTGGGGGGAGAAAGTTCCAACAGGGGATAACAAGTCAGAACTTTTATTGCAAAAGTTGACCGAACACTTGTGCAATAATCAGGTGTTAGTGCTAATTGATTCTCTGGAAAGACTTTTAACAGGAAATCAACAAGATGGTTGGGGTGATTTTGCCGATGAATGGTGGAGAAAGTTCTTTTTAAGTTTATTGTCAGCAAAATCTTGCAAAAGTCGTTTAATTATTACATCACAAGATTTGCCTGTTGTATTGATAGATTCCCGCTACAGCATTTCCTGGTACCGGCAAGAGTTGTATGGATTAGAAGAATCGGAACAGGAAGCATTTTTCAAGAAAACAGGATTAGATGTTAGCTCAGATCCAGTAAATAAATCCTTCTTATTACGGATTGGAAAAGCCTACATGGGACATCCTTTGGTTTTAAAGGTAATTGCTGGGGAAATTAATCAGACTTTTGACAAGAATGTAGAAGCTTATTGGAATGATTATGGTGACAAAATAAAACAGATTGAACGAATTTTGGCAGAAGCAGAGCGAGGAAACACTTTAGGAAAAAAGGATAGTTTGCAGCTACATAACCTTACCTATCAACTGCAAAATCAAGTCAATAAACGGCTCGAAGCAGCCTTTTCACGACTGCAAAAAGATGTCCCAGATGCTTATCTATTAATTTGCGTTGCCTCAGTTTATCGCACTCCAGAACAAAAGGAAGCATGGCTGATGCAGTTAGAAGGATTGGTGGATGGAGAATGCAGTAAAGAACGACAAGAAAAAGCTTTAAATGAATTAATGAATCGTTTCTTTGTTGAAATATCAGTTAACCATAATAATAAGCGGCTTTTAGGGCAGCACAATTTAATTCGCAGTTTAGCGCTGGCTCATTATGAACAAATACTAAAAGAATTACATAGCCCGGAAGCTGAAACGAATTTAGCATAAAAGTATAATTATGACGAATAATTCTACAACGCCAGGTCAATTACTTTTTGCAAATCTAAACATCGATTTTAGTAAAATTTCAAAAGATAAACGCCCCTTTTACATAGCCATAAAATACTACCTAACTGTTAAAGATGAACCTCCACCTGGTGCGAGCGATTTAGAAAAAGTGAGTCGCTATTTAGAATCTTTGTACCAAGCCTGTAAAGCTGAAGATTGGGGGCTAATTATGCCTATTCTTTCAGCACCCATCAAAAAATCCTCAGATGAACCGCAACTGTTATATAAGTATCTAGAATCCGCAGCACTTTTTTCTAAGTTACTAGAAACTACCAAAGATATTATCAAAGTTTTTCAATCTACAGATACAGACATAAACTTTATCCTCATATTAAAGGGTAGAGCATTGTCTGGAATGGGATCTTTAGGAGAATCTTGTAAAACTTTTGAAAATATATGTAAACAATCATGTCAAAATCAAAAATATTACATAGAAGCCAAAGCTCGTTTAGGAATTTGTCAGGTTCAAGCTGGAATTTATGATAAGGGAATATCAAATATTAATACTGTCATAGATGTTTTAAAATCAGATTCATTATCTACCTCCGAATCAGCTTTTTTCATCTTAATGACCGAACTATTAGAGAATATAGCATTTTATGAAATGGCTAGAGGAAACTTTGACAATGCCATAATTTTTTATTCACAAGTTTTGGATACTAGAATTATGAAAGGCTTTGTTGATAAAATTATAGGTCCCTTAGTTCATAAAGGAATTATACATCGTAGAGTCTGTATTCCTCCTTTGCACTGGCTAACATTCCTCAACAGTAAATTAAAGTCTTATCCTATTCCTGTTAAATTGGACATTCATGAAACTCTTCGGGAGAACTATAAGTTAGCAGCACATTATTTAAAAGAAGCAAAGCTAAAAGCCGAAGAAATTCAAGATGAAACTACAATTATATGGATTGCTCACCACCTGGCTTGGGTTTTTCTCAATCAAGGCAATTATGCTAAAGCTGAGGAACAATGCAATATATCTATACAAGGATATGCAAATTTTGAAGATAAAAGAGGAATTTCAGATTGCTATGAACAACTTGGATTTATCCATTTAGCAAAAGGTAATGAATTTATCCAAAAGGCAGAAGATTATTTTACAAAATCATTAAATATTAGAGAAAATACTGGTAGTTCTCATGGTATTGCAAGTTGTACTCTTGATTTAGCACTTGTAGAATGGCATAAAAAACAATATTTAATATCTATTAAAAATTTAATTAAAAGTTTTAATCTTTATCAAAAGTTAAAAATACTTAATATAAGTAGGGTCGCTAGAATGCTCACTTTGTATTATGTATGGACTATAGGTAATAAGACTTGGACTATGTAATCAATTTTATTTTAGCTCTAATTATTTATCGCTGAAGCTAATATTATTAGCTAGCTACGGACGCATTTTATCCACAAATTTAGAGTCATCTTCGTAACCTATTAGATTGTTATTATCTGCTTAATTATCAGTAAATATTTCCAGATTGATTCAGGTCTTAACCTAATTGGAATTGTGATACTACGCCTGTAAATAACAATCAAACAGAAAACTGAGCTAAGCCTGAAAGTAAAATGGAGTAAAAATTCTACATAAGTTGTGGTCAGTTACGGGGTACAAGTATCATCGAAACAGAAGACTGGGATTAGCAGTACTGAATCAACACTACAGAAGATTTTGTTTCCTAAAAACCTTATTTTTCATTAAGTAGTTACTGGGAGAATAATACTTGCTGACTGACCATCACTGACGTGCAATCTTCATCTCACAAGACTTTTAAGCTTAACCAAGTTTTATATTCGATTGTTACCTACGGGCGTGTTTAGATTTTGTCCAAACTATATTGTTTCCGTAATCTTGGCTATTTAGGCTGAGTTGGTGATTCTTGTATTGGGGAGTTTTGTGGGCTATCGGGATAGGTTTTTGTCGGTGATTCTTGTATTGGGGAGTTTTGTGGGCTATCGGGATAGGTTTTTGTTGGTGATTCTTGTATTGAGGAGTTTTGTGGGCTATCGGGATAGGTTTTTGTTGGTGATTCCCCTTGTTTTGAGCTATTTGGCGAATCAACCTCTGGATTACAATCGCCTACATCCATTTGCAATGCGGCACAGATACCACGTTTAAGTAAATGGTCTGTAATACCTCTTAAATCTAAAGCCTGACTTTTTTGAGGAATACCAAGAATCACAAATGCAATGTTAATAATTAGCAGAGGGGTTTTGTTCAGTCGAGATTTCATGAGTTTGTCCTCTAACGCTGAAGTGTTCATTGTTTTATTTCGTCCATGAGTTTAGGTTCTATAGCTCACAATATATTGATGACAACTCCTTTGGACGTTACCGATGTTGGGTATGGAAATATGTTAGAATTCTGCGTCAGCTAATTCATTGGGTGCGGGGTACAAATATCATCAGAACAGAAAACTGGGATAAGTAATACTACAGGATGTTTTGTTTCCTAAAACCCTTGCTTTTCATTGAGTAGTTACTGGTAGGATAATGCTCTCTGACTGACCATCACTGACGTGCAATCTTTACCCCTACAAGACTTTTAAGCTTTACCCAGTTTTCTGTTATTAAATTGCTACTTAAGGACGAAATATATTAGATAGGACTTGTACAAACTTCTCGATTATTCGGAAGCATCACGCAAGCTTCTAATGTCTCATCATAATTCCACATATTGCTATAGTGCCACCCATTCACTTTAGTCATATATGAGACAAGTTTATTGTCGGATTGGTTTTTGAGATACAGTTGTGTATTTTTAGGAACATTTGCTTTAACCCACTTTGCTGTACACTTTTCAGACTTTCGTAATTCAATGCGAATATCAATTGCTTGAAAAGCACCATACCAGTATCTTCCACCTGATGTAGATGTAATTGTTTCTGCATCCTCGTCACATCCTCTATCTTTTGGGTCCATATTGTTTTGCGCGAAAACACTTGAACCACCAGTAAAAGGAATAGTCAAGATAGTTAATAATCCAAGTGAAATAATAAATTTGTTCATGGTTTGTCCTTTGATTTCTACTTTTTATAGAAGTGTTTAACCACTAAAAACACTTTATCAAAAGCATAAATTTCTTAGGGCAATTAAAAGCCAATTTGAAATCAATTTCAAGACAAACTAATTTGAAGACAAACCAATTTGAAGCCAAACATTTTTATATAATAAATTGATATGTTAAAGCAAGCTTTATATTATAAACCAGAATTAATGAAAATAAAAACGTATTAAAATTGGTATATTGCTGTTGAACCAGACAGCGGTGAGTATTTTATTGATAAATAATTAATAGTTTCAGTTATGTTTGAGTCAGATAAACTATTGCCATTTCAGTTTTCGCCAAATGTAAAAAGTCGGAGAGTTTATCCCCGACTTAAATAAAATTTAATTAATAACCAATTATTTATACTTCTTATTGATTAAACCAAGCGGTCTTATCAAAAAATTTAGATTGTATAGCAATATTCGCTCAATTTGTCACTAAACTTCGCAATTTTGGAGTAGCAGATATTGAGTTATTAAAATAGTTGATTTAACATTATATAGTATTATCAAGATTCTACTTCAAAATAACTACAATATTCATCTTTTTGAAGATTAGGATTAACAGCGCAAGGTAATAAGTAATCGCCACTAGCATATTTACAACCCAAGCACTGACAGGATAAATAGCCTCCACTTTCCACTAGGTATGAATCGTAATTTCTACTTAATCTGACCAGCATATATGAAGTATCTCTATCCCCTTGGAATGCTGTTCCTGTCCCAAATAGAATAAGCCCAATTGCAAATCCACAGCTTCCATAATTTACCTTTTTAAGTGTTTGTGGAGTTTTATTTCCTGTTAGTGGAAAAGCTATTAATCCAACTCCAGAAATAATAAATATGCTAATACTTATAGCTGTTGCCCAGGATGATAAGCAAGCTAACGAATACCAAATCCCTATTTCTTGGAATTGTTGTAATTGATTTTTTATTCTATTCATGACTAAAATCTATTGGTTTACCGTTGAAATGTTGATAAATCTTATTCGCTTCTAACCAATTGGGTAATGTTCTTTCTACTTCTTCCAATTCGTTACCATTCTCATCGACTAACCCATGTACAATTTGTACTCTAGATAATGGTGTTTCTCCATTAGCAGAGAATTTTTTAAGTTGAATTGTGCCTGATTTTCTGGCTTCAAATGTTCCTTCTACGGTGCTTTCATTGGTAAAGTAATGATTAACACCAATAAAGTATTCTTTGGCTTTACGGGTATCTGTAAGATGCATGGAGAAAAATTTCATTGCAGCATCTTTACAGCTATCAATTTTCTTCAAGTTGGTAAATTCATCAATAATAATTTGCTGTTTGGTAGATGGTTTTTCTTTAATTCGTTGTAACCATCTATCCGTCGCATCTTCCAAAGACTGTCCGATTTCTTCTTCTGATTCGGCTTTTAAGGTAGCATCAAGTAGTTTCCATACTTCCCAATTCTCCCCAGTAGCGTGTCTATCAATCAGTTGGTAGATTGGTGCATCAAAGCAGTATTTACGAATTAATGCGATTGCACCAGCGGTATTAGTTTTACCGCTACCTTGAGAACCAATCAGCCATAGGGGTTTAGCGTTTTTGACAATCGAATACAGCCAACCGTCTTCATGGGCTTTTAGGGCTTCTATTAAGGAATTAACTAACTGTTTATCGCTTTGTTGAGTAATATTCGATTGAGATGATTTTTTATTTTGTAATTTATCTATTTCTTTTTCTGCTTTGTGTTTATCTAATAGGTTGGATGCAATTTGTTTGTCCATTTCTGAATGTTTTACGGCTCTGGCTTTGAGATAATCTTCTAATTGCAGTTGGTTTTTAATAGCTTCGTTTTCATCGTCGGTTAGTCCTAATTCTTTTCTTTGCTGCAAGTCTTCTTGGGTTAACCCGTCTTTTAAAATATCTGTATGTAATTGGTTGGAATGTTGCTTAATATCTCGTTTGCGTCGGTGTTGCTGCCAATTATAATAAGCTGTAGTTTTCTCTTCTTCTCCTAGTTGATAATCGGTTTTTTTAAGTCTATAGACACGAGAAGCCAGGGTTATTGAAATACCCCACAATCCGACAACAGATGCAACATTACCGTATATCTGATAAGGATTATCTTTGGGGATAATTCTTACTAAGCTAATCGTGCTACCCATATATGGAATAATTGAACCATAGCTGTTATATTTATCCCACTCTTCTGCAAGGACATATCTTGGTTGATGGCAGTATTTGTTATCTAATTTCTCTTGCGCTTTTAAGTCGTAGTATTTCAGCTTTTTAGCTTTCTTTTTATCCGCTAAAATATTCTCTCTTTTATTGGCTGATTTAGGACAGAATTGTATTTGAGCTAGTGGGTAAGGTTGGCGTGAATGAGAAAAGCAGAAGCCGGTTATACCGACTACTGCTGATATAATGATTGCTGATAGTTCAATCTTATTTCTACTCATCTCCTACTAATAATAAATAAAGAACCAAGTACTATTCCTGCTGCAATACCAATTGATAGCCAAGGGTCTAACCAAGGTCTTTCCTGATAAATAGTCTGAATATCAGCGCTGATTTGATATGCACTGTCTGCGGTAATTTGTTGGAAGTATTGGTAGTCTTTAATTGCTAGCCAAGTACTTCCAGCAGCGATTACAAATCCACCAATTGTTTTTACTGGTTTCTCCATACCTTCTACCTCAAATCCGTCGTTATAATTAGCTCTAAATCCAGATAAACCAACTATTGAACTAATTGAACAAATAGAAAAACATAGTCCTGCTGCAAGCCATAGAGATGCACCACCGTTGATTAATAAAAGTAGTCTTGCTAGAAAAAATCCGGTTGTACCTAGCGACCAACTTATGAAATATTTCTGAACTAATTCTGTTGTTTGAATAACTTGCTTTCTGTGTTTTTTGCGTTGTTCTAAGTGTTCTATTAAATCTTTGGGTAATGGTGTATCTGGTGTAGTTTCTGATTGTTCTTGTTCTTCTAATTCGTCAAATTGTTCTAACATATGTAACTGTATGTTGAGAGAGTTAGAAGTTGAATAATTGAAGAGAGAAGAAGATAGAGGTAATGTTGTTATTAGTTCATTAATCTGCAATTCTTCCCTCTTCCTTCTGATTAAAATCCAAGAATCGTATCTTTAATCTTTTGAATTATTGAACGACCTGCATATTGTTTCTTTGGCTTTAAATCATCTCTGGCATTATCACCAGCATCTAGATAATAGTTACCTAGTTCTTTATCGTGTTGTAAATCAATTGTTTGCTGTCTTACTTCTGTTTTCAATTCTTCTTGAAGCATTTTGTATTCGCCATCAATACTCATCATATGACGGTCTACCCAAGCTTTTAATCTAATATGTTCTGTTGCTTGTCTATGGCGCAATTCTTCTTTACTTTTAGCTGCTTCAAAGTCAAGGTTTAATTCTTCTAATTGATTTGCTAGTTTATCGTCAGCGAGGGTAGATGATTGGATTTCTCGTTCTATGCGTTCTCCACTGACTCCAGCTTGTTTATAAATAGCTGCAAGGGTTGTATTTAAATCTTCTGCTCCTTTGATTGCAGCAATCATGTTGTCTTTAACTTTTGGTGCAAATTCACTTATTTTTGCTCCATCATTACCCATTTGACCGATTAGCTTTAATGCTTTTTTATCGCCCATTAATGCTCTATAAACTAGGTTTGTGGAAGCGTTGAATTTACCACGTAGTTGTTTTTCTAGGTGGCGCGATTTGGAACTTACCAAGTTCTTTAGCTTGCCAGTATTTTTCACAACGATTAACCCTCTCTTCTGTTAGTATCTCTGTGCATTGATATTGCATCCACTGTTGGTATTGCTGTATCCTGTCTTTTCTTTCTAGGTAGGCTTGATATTTGAAGTGATAGCTAATTGATTGGTAACAGCAATCTATTAGGAATAGAGCGGGGATAAGGATTGATAGTAGTTTGAATGCTCTGCTAAATGTTGAGTGTTTATTGTGTTTTGAGTGTTGCTGAGAGACTTTTGGAGAAGCTTTTAAGACTAGAGCTTTTTTGCTCTAACACCTCCTTTGTTGTTATGGCTCCTTCTACACTCTTTCTCTGCAAGCCAGTAGTTCTTTTATCAATGTAGTCGCGCAGGTTGTTATTACTAGCATCGATTTGTTGTTCTATAGAATCAAATTTACTTTGTGCATAATCTTTAATTAGTGAATTGATGGTTTCTACAGCACTAACAAAGTCGGTAAATGAATCGCTAACGGTTTGGGAAATATCTGTGATTTCTGATTCGCTCAACTCTATTCCCAACGATTGGGCTTGTACTGTTATTAATTGCTCTTTTTGTTGATTGGTAATTGCGGTTGAATTTTCCGTTTGTTGAATAGTTTCCGATTCTGTCAAAGCCTCTGTTAAATTTTCTGAATCGGGAATTTCTAAAGATTGATTATGTCTATCAATCAAGTACTGTACCCCTGCTTTTATTTGCTCGTGGGTAGGGTTATCTAAGTCATCGCAGCCTATATTTTTTGCTGCTTCTAAAAAATCGCTTTGTGAGAAACCTTGATAATTCTTTTTGTACAACCTTGTCCGAACGTTGTTCTGAAATTTTGTAGTAGCCATGTCGTATTTCTCCAGTTACTCCGTTATCAATTCAAGATAGTTAACTCTAATTGTTTGATTTTGAAATTCCGTCTTTGAGTCATATTCATTCAATAGCTAAAACTTCAATACTAGGTCTGGGAGTGTTAAATTTTGAGCTAACAATTCGCTTATTAAGTGCCCATTTGGCAGCACCAAGTGCAACTAAAGCGAAATCATCGTTACTGAACTTTCTATTAGCTGAATAAGATAATCCACAGCGACTAAACCAGTGATATTTTGTGCTTCTAGGTATTTCTGTTATCTCTAATGTTTTTGCCAAGTCGTATAGAAACGAGTCACAAGTAAAGGTTTGATTGCTGTTTCTATACTTATTAAAAACTTCCCAACACTCTTGAAAATCTTCACTCGTAAACGAAAATCGCTTATAGCGTGACTTAAATTGTGCAACTGATTTGACTATTGCTTCACTTGAAGGATTTTCTACTACAAACCCTAAATGACGCTTCATCGAAGCAACTAATCTGTACCAAGTTATATCCGAGATTTTCTTCCCTAAAGTCTGCTCGTAAAGACTTCTGAGCTTTCTGTATTTTCTTAAGTAGTTCTTGCTTGCCATATATTAATCGCTACCCTCCAATAAATAGATATACGGTGGTGATGTATCAAGTTGATGACTATCTGCAAATTCTTAGTTATCCGATACGTCAATAACTTTGAACCATGTATCAATACCCTTGGACACCTATCTGATAACTTGGACAATTTAAAATAAAAAATCATTTTTACAAGGGTTGAAACAACGCTCTAGCAAGAGTTTTCAATGTTTTAGTGTAATTAGATTCCTATCAAAAACGCAGTGGTTGTTGTCCATGTCTTGCGTTAGGACGCAATAAACTAAAAAGGAACTAATTTGTTACTAAGCGTTACTAGTCGCGTCATGAATGTTAGTATAACGCATGAAAGTACATGGTTAATACGAATCAGGTACTAATAAGTTACTTTTGACTACTTTGAGAGCGTGAAATGTACGATAGAAGCGATATACAGAATATTCAAATAGAAGATAACGTGAGCAAGAGAGTCAATTTAACCATTCCCGATGTGGTTTACGAAGAATTAGAAGCTTGGGCTGAGTATCAAGGTCGCCCAACAGCGAATCTTGCTGCTTACCTAGTCGAATCTGCAATTAGGGAAGCGAAAGAGAAAGGAGAGTACCGCACATTGAGGAAAAAACATGATGAGAATCACAATAAAAATCCCTCATCTTGACCCCAATGACCGACTTTAAGTTCAAAGGGGTAATCAAGCGGAAAGGATTTAGAAGCTTGGGCGAAATATCAAAGTCGCCCAACAGCAAATTTTGGCGCTTACTTAGTGGAATCTGCAATCAGGAAAGCGAAAGAAAAAGGAGAATTATCCGCGCATATCTAAATTAACCAAAACGTTTTGGTTAGCAACAACGTTTGCAGCATCACAAATGACGCGACTGCATTTCATGCATCAAAATAATAATTAATTTTGCTCAAAGATAGCCAAACAATCATCAATGGAAGCACTAATCTTATGGCAAAAAATAATACTAGTAAAAATAAACATAAAAGAACGCAGAGTGTTAGTAATTCAAAAAGTTCTGGTGTAATTAATATTAGTAATTTTGCGACAAAAATTGACCCTAATTTACTTCTTGATTGTCAAAAGCTATTGACAGTATTACAAAGCGATTTCTCAGATTTTATTAATGAAATAGCTACAACAGCGGCTATCAAACTAATAGAGAAAGACACATTAGGTAAACTGCATCAATTTGAATACGATACTCTTGTTAAAAAACTTGCTGAGGAGATAGCAGAAAGTTTTACAAAAGAACTGAAAGATAATTCAGAATTACAAGCTAAAACGGAAAATTTACTACCTAAAGATTTACCAGTTGTAGAACAAAATTTAAAGACTGTAGTTCCTATTCCTTCATCAGCAGTAATGTTTTCCAGTATGGAAGCTCTTAACAGGAAAGACTTATGGCATAAGGATACTGAAGGAACAGCATATTTACGATATACAGCTAAAGGTAATCCTGAAAATTACATTGAGCATTATATTTCTAGCCCTGGTGATATAACCATGCTTCCTTGGCATGAGGCTCAACAAATTATTGATAAATTTGGCTTTACAACTGCCAAATTACACTTAATTTTTGCTGCCCATACTATGAACCAAGAGAAGCCTTGGGAAAGCACTTTCAATCTAAAAGCAAGCGATATTATTAAAGAATTTGGCTGGGATAAAAACCATAAAAAAGCAAAAGTAGAAAAGCTATTAGAAATTGCTAGTACCGCCTTTGCTCTTGATTGTCTTTTGGTAAAAACTGTTTGGGTAGAGGGAAGAAATAAACAAGGAAAAATGATAGGTAGCGTTCCCGTGGGGAGAATGTGGAACGTACATATTCAAGCTACAGGTCAATTTAATTTGGAAGGGAAAATAGATAACCCCGACGAAGTGTATATAACAATACAGCCAGGACTATGGACGCGAGATTTTTTGAACCGAGCCGGAGCCACATCAAGAGAAGCTTTATATCAGTTTGGTTACTTAGCCCAACAAGTTTTAAAAATTGACCCCCACCACAACGAACTGGCGCTCAGGTTAGCCATACATTTGACATTGGATAGTCGAGTTCGCCTTGACGGTAAGTACAAGGTGCATGAGTTATTGCGAATTGCATTTCCCGAAACAGTGATAGATAAAGCCCAGTCAGATTTTCGCAGAGCATATGACCTAAAGAAGCGCTGGGATAGTGCCATAAAACTACTTCTCAAACTGAACTGGCAGATTGTATTTGATTCAGAAACTTACTTTTCTTGGCTAAGACCGGATTCCAAGGATAAAAAACCAAAAGGATACATAAATCATCTTCTAGATGCCAAGTTGATAATTAAACCCCCAGACCCCATTCCCAAACTCATAGCATCCAAAGTCAAAACCAAACGAAAGAAATCCAAAGCCAAACAGTCAAAACCCATAACCGCACCCGTTCAACCGCAAGAAGTAAATTTAACTGGCAGTCAAGTCAAAGAAGCACGTATTACCAAAGGGTGGTCGCAGGCTAAACTGGCTGGTTTTCTGCAAATTTCTCAAAACCTAGTCTCCTTGATTGAACGGGGCGAGCGCTCCATCAATTCTCAATTAGCTGCACAAATGCAAACGCTTTTGTTCTAGAACAAACATCCAAACTTATTGCTGTCAAATCAATATACAGCAATGATTTGAGCTTTAGAACAAAAGCATCCACATCCCCCGACAATCTCCCGCATCCACATCCCTGGATGATTAACCGTATCCATATCCCCAGGGATTGCCCGCATTCACACCCCGGATGATTAACCACATCCACACCCCCGGATAAAAACCTCCACATCCCCGGATGAAATCATCCACACCCCCGGATAATCAATTTTGAAAATGCAAAATAATTCGCCCAGATTACACGTCAGCAAACACGCTGAAACGGCTGTTTTTCGTCACCTCTTTGTTTTAAAAAAAAAAGTTGAAAAATTTGTACCTAAACCCTTACTACATATGAATTTGAGTTTTAAAACAAAAGCATCCACATCCCCGGATGAAATCATCCACATCCCCGGATGAAATCATCCACATCCCCGGATGAAAAAAAAAATGAGTCCTTATCTAGTAAGGATTTCAGAGCCTTAAAACAGCCCGGATCAATTAGAGTATTTAGATCAAAACTCCGAACTCGTGTTTGCACTTCTGGCATGATATTTGAGTGCCGACTTTAAAGTTCACCTGCATCAAAAACAAACACAGGAGTAACCAAATTTATGCCAAGTAGAAAAATTTCAGAAAGAAAAGTTGGTTAGCGCTTGCTCTTTCCCCTAAAAATTGAGCGGGAAAGTAACGGCGGAGCCTTCAAACACTTAATGCCTTAGCCTTACCTACTTTCAGTAGAACTTCAAGCGAAGCGAAGAAGCGCCATGAGCCTAAACTCTCAAGGCCAACCAATACAAAACCACCAAAACGTTAACAAATTTTTAGGCACAAAGTTTGAAGGCTCCGTTACAAAACCGCTCAATTTCTAGGAGAATTTACAAGCACTAATCGGCTCCAACCAATACTTTGGAGTCCGAAAATGCAAAAAATCCGCACTTGTCACAAGGCTTGTGGGGGTGCATCTTGATGTTGGAAAACACCCAACCCCCCAACAACCTCACACCCAACGAATATCAAGAACTCGCCTTCTTAAGCGCCATCCACCCCGCGCTAATCGCAGCGAACTTCTTTCACATCGAAGGCGCAACCGTCTACGATTACCTATTCATCTCAAAAGACCTACCCCGAACCAATCCCGGAAGAATCAGCAGCGGCTTCCTAAGACGCTACCAACACGCCGAACTCGGTGGATGGTGGGTTAGCGGGCTAGACCCCTACAACAACTGGAAGCGGATGGAGTGGGGACGATTTAAGCCCACCCACCCGCGAATTGACTCAAAAGGCAGATTCATCAAATACGAGTCGCCGCCCAAAATCCCCAACCGCGTCACCTACTTCGACGTACCAGACTGCATTTGGGACAAAGTAGCCAAACGGTACGGAATCAAGCGGTACAATTCCCCGTTAGCCTTGCGTCTCCGGGATAGGTCACGTCCGCTGAACTTCTGGGAATGGGTACTCGCACACCCAGAAATCCCCATAATCCTGTGCGAAGGCGAAAAGAAAGCCGCTGCTTTGTTAAGCCTGGGATTTGTAGCCATAGCCCTTCCCGGTATTTGGAACGGACGAGTTGGTAAGAAAGACTTTGACGAACGCTTGCATCCCGACTTAATGCCCCTAGCGCAACCGGGACGCAAAATCCAAATTCTTTTCGACCACGAAACCAAACTCAAAACCCGGTGGGCAGTCTTCCAAGCCACCATTCGCACAGGAAAGGCTCTAGAAGCCGTCAAATGTCAATGTGATGTCATAACACTTCCGGGGCCAGAAAAGGGCGTTGACGACTTCGCTAGCGCCCGGAGAATGGACGCTGACTTTTTACTCACAGCCATCATCGACGATGCCAAGTCGCTCGACGATTATCGGCGCTCATTCCACATCAGCCACCGGGGACTAAGCAAAAAATACAAGCCCCACGTCCGCGTACATGCCAGGTACTTGTCCGATGCCATAAAACTTCCCTTGTCAGGACTGGTGGTGCTTTCCAGCGACATGGGAACCGGAAAAACCGAATTGTTGAGAAAATGGCGGTTGGAACATCCCAATGTAAAATTTCTTAACAACGGGCATCGGGTTAACTTGCTCAAAAACCTGTCAGAACGCTTGGAAACCGATATGTACTCGGAATTGAGTTACGGGGATTTAGCTAAAGCCAAGGCTTTGAGCATCACCATTGACAGCTTGCACAAGCTCAACACCGAAGCTCTAGAATACGGCTGCGTATTCATTGATGAGGCTTGCCAATACCTAACCCACCTGCTCCACTCCAAAACCTGTATAGAATACCGGGCGCAGATTTTGGAAGTACTAGAGTACATCGTCTACAACGCCCAACTGGTGGTGATTGCGGACGCGCACATGGATGACTTAACCGTGGACTTCTTATTGGCAATGCGTCCCCAAGGAGAAGAACCGTTAATTTTTGTAAACGATTGGAGAAACGGGGAGCGAGTAATTCACTGGTACGAAGGCAAAGATTCTTCCACCTTGGTAGCCCAAATTTCTGCATCGCTGATGACGGGGCAGAAAATCATGGTAGTTGCCGATTCAAAAAAATTCATTAAGAAACTTGAAAAATCGCTTTGTATGTCCATGCGGGTTGAGGTTGCTTCTGAGGAGAAAGCAGGGGACAAGGAGACAAGGGGGCAAGGGGACAAGGGGACACCAGGAGCAGAGGAGCAGGTAAAAACTTCCCCCACTCCCCCACGGACACACTCCCCCACTCCTCTTAAAATCTGGTCAATTCACTCCGATAATTCCGGTAGTAAAGAAAATGTTGCCTTCATCAAAGACATAACGAACTCTATAACGGACGTAGATGCCCTTCTAGCGTCTCCTAGCTTGGGTACAGGGGTCGATATACCTAATTACCATTTTGATGTGGTTTACGGGGCATTTCACGGGGTTTCTCAAACTGCTACCGAATGCGCCCAACAACTTTACCGCTATCGTCCCAAAGTTCCCTTTCATGTTTGGGTCGCTCCCAGACCTCCTTTTGGGTACAAAGATACTAATGCTAAGAAAATCAAAGAGCGGTTACTGCAAACCAACGAACTGACCGCGTTCCTCATCCGAATTGACCGGAAGACGGGTAAGCGCGGTGCTGAAAAAGATTGGGCTTTGGATGCATATTGTCAAATTGAAGCCAAGCGCAATCAGTCAATGAACAACCTGCGGACAGATTTACGCGAGTTGTTGACGGAAATGGGCAATCAAATTATCCCAATGGGGGCGGAGGATGACTTTGAAACCGCAGAAAGCTTAAAAGATGCCGCAGCTGCTTTAGATGTTGCATATAACACTGGTGTGGTCAAAGCCAGGGATATTTCCGCAAGCGAATATCGCAGCTACAGAAGCAAGGATTATCTCAATCCCGAAGAAATGCTGGAGTGCGAGAAATTCCGCATCAAAGAAGCTTACGGCATGGAAATCACTGAGGAGTTAGTAGCTAAGGATGACAAAGGTAAGTTAATTAAGTCAATCATTAATCTGGAGGCAATTTTATCTAATACAGATGGTGTAATTACTGATGAAGTAACGGGAAGACAACACCCAGCACCGCCAAAAATTGTCACCGATAAAGACCATTCAGAACGCTTACATTATCCGTTGTGTATGGATTGGGGTAATTATTCAGCGAAGTGGCAGGCTCGGTTCTTCCTGGGGCTAGATAAAGTACTCCAACGCTTGATGAATGGTGAAAAAATTACCGCAAAAGACCCAGAGCTATTACGGATGACCAAGCTTGCCGAACAAATTGGGCAACATATAAAAGACATCCTTGGGTTTACAGTCCCCGGTGATTGCAAACCAATATGGTTGTTGGGGTCATTGCTCGACCAATTGGGCTTAAAGCTAGATAACAAAAAAATTGGTCCAAGGGGTAAACAAGTCAAACATCACTTCTTAGAAGAGGAGAAATTGGAGTTTGCGCTGTTCGTAATTAAGCATCGTCAGATGAAGCGTCAACAAAAAGAAGAACGAGCGCGTCAAGAAGCGGAAGACCAACGGCGACATCAGGCTGGAAGAGAAGCCCAGTACGGGATTTCGCCTCCGCCCGACCCGGTATCCACCCCCCCCCCTAATGGTATAGGGAATTCCCCATTGGGAGGGGTGAATACTACCGCTTCCAATGGGGTGAATTTGGAGAAAAGTGATAATTCCTCTCCTATATATGGAGTTGGTGGGGATTTGGAACCCAATGACGGGGACAGTACTCCGATTAGAACCAGTCTTCAAATGTTCCGAGAAGCGATTGTTGGGGGTGTAGAAGCTGTAAAAGCCACTATATGCTCTTGGACTTCTGAGCGACGGTGGTGTGCGGTGCTGCTGTTGGAGGAAGTGGCTGAAAGTGAATTACGTAAGCTGGAGCAAATGATACCAAG
The DNA here is from genome assembly GCF_002368095.1 of Calothrix parasitica NIES-267. Classification (GTDB taxonomy): domain Bacteria; phylum Cyanobacteriota; class Cyanobacteriia; order Cyanobacteriales; family Nostocaceae; genus Rivularia; species Rivularia parasitica. Next base: position 40,410 of record NZ_AP018231.1, read on the forward strand.
CTTTTATGCGTGGTTGAGTTGAGCCGCTGAGGTTCGTTTGATTTTTAAGAGAAATATTTATCTCAACCAGTTAAGTGATTAACGCGGTACTGTTTGGAATGTCAATCAATACTTTCCAGTAGCATCTTGATGGAGTTGCATTATGCACTTATGAGGTATAGTTTGAGTTATCGAATTGTACTCGTACAGCTTAGTTATGTTTTAGACGTGGGCGCTTTGCATTCAGCAGAATGGAAGAGGGCTAATTACAGGACTCTAAAGCCATCTCGGCATAAAATCAACAGAATCCGTATTGTAGTTTAAAGTAAATTCCATATCCTATTTGTAGTTCGTTGCACCTATTACTGAGAACGTGGAGAGCTTCGGAATTGCTCAATTGTTGCCAAATAAGAACGTAAAACCTTTTTTATATACTTGATTTCTTCCGGGTAATCTTGCAACTCTCCCTGCAAAAAGTAACCCAGTACTATCAGTTCTTTTTTTTGCTTCAGTTTATAATCATTTATCTTAAAAATAACCTTAGTTTTTTTTGTATCCTCATCAGCTCTTTCTTGAACCACATCAACTGTTTTTTTTACTACTTCTTCAAGCAAATTAAATGGTGATTTAAGCGATGTGATTTCTTCTTGTTCTAAATATTCTAAAGTATCTTTGTTATTTAACCATTCCTGAAGATACTTCTCTACTTGATTGAGTATATCTCTCGTTTCACTCGAACCCTTATTTCTTTCAATCCGTTTTAGAGCTTTAATTAAACAATCAATTTTATTAATATTTTCTTTAAACAAAGGAATGATTGCGTTACCCACATCCCAAACATTCCAATCATATTTAATTAAGCGTCTTTCGATGGAGTTCGGTATTGTAACTAATTTTAGGGTGTCGGGGTTGGAGTTGGTGTTGGGGTTGGGGTTGTTGTTGGAGTTGGTGTCGGAGTTGGTGTTGGAGTTGGTGTTGGTGTCGGAGTTGGTGTTGGGGTTGGAGTTGGTGTCGGTGTCGGTGTCGGAGTTGATTTTGGAGTTGGTTTCGGTTTCGGTGTCGGGGTTGCTGGGAATTGATAGTTGACGTAGATTATTGCCAGGATTGCGATCAGCAGAATTATCAAAGGAACCGCTAGGCGATTTTTTTTGGGTGGTAATGGGTCTGGTGGTGGCGGAACTTGTACTTTTCGTTTTGAGTCTGCCGGAACTGGAATTTTTTTTTCTGGCTTCCAGACATTACCCTTGTAAACAAGCTGTTGGCGATTGTCTTCTTTTTTAAACTGAGCTACTACTACAACGGGTTCCTCAGTTTTAGATAAGTTAGATAAAGAGGTTTGACTAATTTGCTTTACCAGAACCTTAAATTCTGGGCTTTGAATATCAATTGTTTCCGGGGTTGACCAAACAGAAGGACTTATATCACTTGAAGATACTTCTGAGAGAAGGGGATTAAAATGCTTATCAACATTACTGTATAACTGCTCAATTTTTTCGGCATCAACTTTAAAGCCGTTAAGTCCATCAAAGTCAATTGAACTACGAATTATGGTCAAAAAAGTTGACTCTTTTTCACAAAAACTGAGTAAGGCACAAGCAGCCAGTTTTTTCAGTTGAGACTCTGCTTCTGGCGAATCATCTACAACCCATAAAACGCTTTCAGAAATTCTCCGACCCATTTCTTGTGAACGAGCTTCTGTTGCATCTAGTCCTGTAAGTTGTAAAAGTACTTTATTTCCATATCGAGCCAAAATCAAGGATGGTTTAGTATCCTTTATTAAGGAGTTAATTGTTACCTTTTGACCGTCATCTCTATTAATAATTCGTTGCTTTAGTACAACTGGCTCTTCCACTGGCTGTTCGGGTTTGCTGATATTGCGCCAATGAATACCAACGTCGCCTAGCGGAGAACTTCTAATATAAATTTCTACTTGATTCTCATTCATAGAAGCCTTATCTTATAATTTTTTATTTAGGAATATTTAACCTGGCTCTACCCTGTAAGATGGCAAAGCCACGCTCTTGTTTACAATCATTTGCAAATTTGGAAATAACTGTGTTAAAGGCTTCGATTTGATCCTCTGTCGCATCTACCGTGCTTTCAATCTGAGACTTTTGATTTTCTGTCTTTTTCAAAACATTTTCTTTTTCCGCACAACTCTTCTTAGCTTGACTATGTTTTGTATCAACGTCATCAAACAAATCGGCAATAAACTTGAAAGGTCCCCAACGTTTACGCTGATTCACTCGCTGTTCTGCCACATTAACCTTGCGTCGGGCGCTATCGAGTTGATCGGCTTTTACACCAACTTGTTCTTCAAGTTCAGAAAGGTTTTTTCTAGCTTTTTTGAGTTGTGAATTGAGGACTTGATTATATACATTTAACAAAAACCGTAATACATAGCGTAGTGGCTGGTCTCCATCTTTAGGAGCATAAGGTGCATCTATCGGAACTTTATTATAAAAGAATTTAGTAAAACTATTGTTATCAGTTTCGGCATGAGAGAAAGTAATGTGTCCAATAGTTTGTACAGGTGCTATGACTACTGCCAGTTTGTCATACAGTGCATCTTCTTTTAAGAAATCCAGTAATTTACGATAACCAATTTTGATGTGATCGACCAAATCGTTAGCATCTTCATCCGTTTTCATATAACTTTCACACTTTAATGGTGCTAGGATAACCAGCCTAGGTTTTGTTAAACTTTCATAGGCATCTTTTAATAACTTGGTAATACGCTCAGGATCATTTTTTTCTACATGCCAAGATCCAATTTCTGCATTCCTGGTTCTGCCTGTTTTCTTTTCCATTAAAGCGGTTGCATCAATAGGAATAATGACCGCATCACATAGAGTTAACTGCTCCTTGACATACTTTTTTTGATCGGGAGTAGCTGTTGGTTTGAAATACTCTCCAGAAGGGTCAGTAAAGCGAATTTTCATGAATTTTTTTCCGCCATTTCCCACTTCAAACACAAATCCTTCATCTTCCCAAGGATTGAGTTTAGGTACAGTTGGTTCAGCTAGCTTCTGTAAGCGATAGTCCATATTTTGTAGCAGACGTTTACATTCTTCGATTGCATCTAATGTTTGGCTATCACTAACCCATGTTGTTAGCCCTGCACTTTCAAAGGTTTTGTCAAATTCTTCGTGCATAGCAGCCAATAAACTGGTTTTGCCAACTCCTCTAGGCGCAAGCATGATAATATTTAATTCTTGTAATTTACTCATGAAAATAAATCCAGGGTGAAAATCAAGTTTAGTTTGTAATCATAAAATTTTTCGTAATCTATCAATAGCTTGAAAATTCAATTCAAAAACTGAATTGTTTCTATACTATTAACCTCTTCCAATTGCTTAATATTATTCAACCAATTCTCTTGAAGTTTTTGTTCTTGCTCAAGCTTACCAATCTCTTCAGCCCAGACTTTAGCCTTTACTCGTCTGAGAAACTTTTTCCAGTCTTTTTGAGCTTCTTTATGATAGATGATGTTATCAATAAACTTCTCAGTTCTTGCATAAGCAGCAATATTAGGTTGATAAATTAGTTCTTCTAAAGCTGCCTTGATTCTGGCAACTGTACGATCATAGTCAATTTGTAGTGCGTTAAAAATCAAGTCTGCACTTGTATTTGGTCCGGCTTTTAAAGTTACTTCACCATTAGAAATTTGAATATTGCTAAGTTCAACTAAATGTTGGTAAATTTGTGGTTCAATTAAACCACTATAGGAAAGTTTAAAACTATCAATAATATGGAAACCTTGCTGAATTCTTTTCAAATCGGAATGTTCTTTTTCTAACAATTCTCTAAAAGTTTTGATAAATTCTGAGCCTTCTAAAGAATTAAGTAATACACCTAATTTTCCCGATGTTATTAAAATTTCTGCTATTCGTACTTTTAACTCTTGAATTGATTCTTTGAGTCCTTCATCTAAATCACTAAAGTGGTCGGAAAGTAAAGTACGTAGCAAATCTCGGTAATCACCATAAGCTTTCATCGGATTACAGGCTTTAATTTGCTGGTTAATTTCCTCTTCTGGATTACTAGCTGTTAAAATTCCAGCATTTTGCTTACAATTGTTGTACACTTTCTCAATACTGGATTCAAGACTATGGGATGGCAATTGACAGCGTTTAGCAAATTCAAGTCTTAAATCCTGGAAAGCGATGGTAATTTCTCGCCACCATCCATCTTGATCGGTGCCAAACAAATCTTCATATTTATCATCAATAATTCTAGATAAATCACTGTTAGTGCCACTAAAAACTTTTCGAGCAGACTGTATAATCAAATCAATATCTTGCTGAATTTTCTGTAAACGTTCTTGACTTTGCCAAGCATACTTTTCATCAAGGTCTAAAATATGTTCTGCTAAGTAATTAAGGATGCGATTAAAAACTTGGTTAGTATCATCAGGGTTTGAACAATCAGCTATTTCACAACTAACTACTTGCATTTTTAAGGTATCTTTAAGAGCTTTGCAAGCATTCATATTTTGTGTTCTTTGGCTATGGTTAATAACCATAAATGCCCTAGCTGCAAGGTTATTTAACTCCTCAGCCGCAGTATCGTAAAGTTCTGTGTCAAAATTAACCCATTGGAAGCGTTGGGGGTCCGGTCTTTTTATAAATAGCACAACATCTACTGCTGTCCCCAGAGTTTCTAGCATCACTGTTTCGTCACCCAGTTTAGAATCTCCCAAACCAGGAATATCAACTAGAGCAATCTTACCAACATCGGGATTTTCAAAAGGACATAAGATATTGACTTCACGTACAGCCAGATGCTTGAAGGTAAGTAATTCTCCGTGAGTATTGCGTTCTTGTCTTACATATTCAGATACTTCTTCTACAGTTATGTTTTTCTTTACGGGTTCTGTTCCCGGAACAATTAAATGTCGATATTGTTCTAAATTTTTGAAATAGTCAGATTGAAGGTGTTGATAAACTGCTTCATTTGTCGCTCCAGCGGGCATTTCTTCTGGTAAAGATGCTTGAGCAAATTCATCTAAGCTACAGGGTTCAGGTTTGAGTTGAAGCGATTTGTAGTAAGGAAGAATAACTTCTTCTAAGAAAGTTTTTTCTGAATGCAGAATGACTTTAACTTCAACAGAACCTTCTTGATTGTAAACCACACTACGAACAGCAGTACAAGCTGCTCCTTCATAAGCCGGAATTTCGCGATCGCTAAGCCCACTTAAACTTTTGAGCAAGGTACTTTTTCCTTGTCCCATCAATCCCATAACACCGATATTTAGGGTGTTCCTGGAAAATCTGCTCCTAAGTTTAGAAAGTATAATTAATTCAGAGCTAATGCGTTTTTGAATATCACCAAAATCAATTGCCTTTAAATGCTCTAAAACTTCACTATTCTGATTTTCTTTTAGTAATGCTTCTCTTTGATTTTGTAGGTTATACAAAGCTGATGCTCTTGTTTGAAGTTTCTCCTCAACTGTTGCTATTTTTTTGGGAAGATAACCAGATCTACGCTCAACTATGTTAGCGACCTGCTCCGCTCTAGAAGGCATATTAACTTATTTATGTAATGTTTCTGACACACCATAGCACTTAATTTTTGGGACTGTATTAGTAGAAATACTGACTTAATTTTCATAATGTAAAGATTAGATAGTGTATGCCTAAGAATGTATCGGAGTCGTAACAATAATGATAACTTTCCCCATTGGTGACTCTAAAAACTCTCTTTACAAAAGTAATATAAGTTTAACTTGTCACCAATGGGGTAATAAAAAGGTATTTTGGATACGTATGGTGTTCACAAGTTATTTTTTTGCTGTCTTTTAAGTTAAGTTATGTTTCAATTCCGATTTGCCGATTAGTGCTTATGCCCGCCAAAGATGTATATCACAATGTTGTCAGAACTGCTTTAGAAAAAGATGGCTGGGTAATTACTGACGACCCATTCAAGTTAAAGTGCGGTACAAAGGATTTGTACGTAGATTTAGGTGCTGAAAAACTTTTAGCAGCCCAAAAAGGTGAAGAAAAAATTGCAGTGGAAATCAAAAGTTTTCTTAGTCCATCTCCAGTTAGTGACCTAGAAAATGCTTTGGGACAGTTTATTCTTTATTACGATATTTTAGAAGAACAAGGAAGCGATAGAGTTTTATATCTTGCAATTCCTCAAAGAACTTATACTGAGCTTTTTTCTGAACCTATTGGACAAATTTTATTAAAAAAGAAACGTTTGCGTTTAATTATATTTGAACCCAAACAAGAGGTAATTGTACAATGGATACCTGCTTAAATTATCGTCAAATCATTGAGAATATTTTGACTGAATATGTTAAAGTTCCTTACTCTAATAGAGAATTAGAAAGTGAACTAATCATTGATAAAAAAGAAAATAATTATTTAGTAATGACTTTGGGATGGGAAGGAGAAAAACGGGTTCACGGTTGTATAATCCATATCGAAATTATTGATGAAAAAATTTGGATTCAACGAGATGGAACTGAATACGGTATTGCAAATGAACTAGTAGCCGCAGGTATTCCTAAATCACAAATTGTTTTAGCTTTTCATCCTATTGATGTGAGACAATACACCGAATTTGCTGTGATGTAATTATATTGTTTGTCGGCTAAGTACAATACGCTAAAAAATTCACACATAACCAGTTATCTTTAAAAGAGAATGGGGGCAGGTCAATTAACTTACTCATGACCAAAATCATCGCAGTTTTTAACCAGGCGGGCGGGGTTGCCAAAACCACCCTAACCCAAAACCTGGGCTATCACCTAGCACGCAGGAAACACAACGTCCTGCTCATAGACATGGACCCGCAAGGTTCCTTAACAATTTTTATGGGCTTAGTTCCCAGAGAATTGGAGAAATCCATGTATGATGCCATAGTCGAAGAACAACCCCTACCAATTTATGAGGGGATTCACGGCATGGACTTGGCACCTACTAACACCACTCTTAGTACGGCGGAAATGCAATTAGTCAATGCTGATTTGCGCGACTTTCGCCTCAAATACGCCATTGAACCAATTCAAGAAGATTACGACTTTATATTGATAGATTGTCCTCCTAGCTTGGGACTGCTAAGTTACGTTTCTCTCGTCGCAGCGACTCACGTCCTCGTACCCATAGAAACCCATTTCAAAGCCTTTGAAGGCACCAACGAACTTCTTAAAACTGTCGCCAGAGTTCGCACTAGAGTCAACCGCTCTTTAGAAATAGGCGGATTTGTCCCTACTAAATACGATGCTCGTAACTCCCAAGACACCCGCACCTTGGGAGCCATCCAAGAACAACTTGAATCTGTAGGAAAAATCCTGCCTCCCATTCCTCGCTCTACTACCTTTGTAGATGCAACAGAAGAAAGAATGCCCTTAGCCGTATATCAGCCAAAGCATCCAGCCGTTAAAGTACTTGAACAAATAGCTAGCAGCATGGAGTCACTATGAACCGCAAACGCAGCCAACCACTCAAAAGTCAAATTGACATACCTTGGGACACCACAGATATTTCAGCTACCGATAAAGCCGATTCCACACAGAACGTACCATTAAAACAAATTCATATAGCCGCAACTCAACCGCGCCGCTACTTTGACCCCAAAGCAATCGCAGAGTTAGCCGAATCCATTAAACAACACGGCATCTTGCAACCCCTGTTGGTACGTCCTAGAGCCAGAACTGGATACGAATTGGTAGCAGGAGAGCGACGCTACCGTGCAGCTAAAGAATGCGGATTAAAGGATGTACCCGTTGTTATCCGCAAGTTAAGTAACGAAGCCGCTTTTCAACTAGCATTAATTGAAAACCTGCAACGAGAAGACCTCAACCCCGTAGAAGAAACAGAAGGTATTCTACATTTACTGGCTATTAAATTAGGTAGAGCGATTGAAGAAATTCCCCCCTTACTGCGCCGCTTACAGCACGAACGGAAAGAATCTGCTAAATCTGACAATAACGTTATTGGAACAGAAGAAACTTCTCAAAAAGAATCTGACAATAACGTTATTGGGAAAAAAGATTCGGATAATAAGAATGCAGAAAATAATGTTATTGGGGAACAGGAATTAGACTCAAAAGAATCTTCCAATAACGTTATTGGAAAAGACGAATCAGATGACCCGGAGCCATCAAGTCAAGAAAACCCAGAGTTAAAAATTGTAGAAGAAGTGTTTAAAAGATTGAGTTTGATGGCTTGGGAATCATTCGCCAACAACCGCTTGCCTCTGCTAAATCTTCCAGAAGACATTTTAGAAGCACTTAGAAAAGGCTCCCTTGAATACACCAAAGCAAAAGCCATCGCTCAAATTAAAGAAACGAGCGAGCGCATTGCATTTTTAGAGCAAGCCATTAAAGAAAATTGGTCTTTAAGCGAAATCAAACAGCGTATTAGCGAGAAGAAAAACCCAAGCTCTACCCCGGAAAATGAATCTAGCAATTATAAAGAGCGTTTTGCTACTGCGACTACCAAGTTAAAAAGGTCGCGTGTTTGGTCGAACCCCAAGAAACGCAAGCAGATAGAAAAATTAGTTTTACAACTGGAAGCGTTGACGCAGGAAGGTTGAGGTACTGAGAAGACGGTTGACGAATATTGATAGGGAGGGAGTCGCGTACTGGTTCTCCTTTCCTTTAAAAGCTATTGAGTCATAATAAAAAGTACTTCCACCGTTATTTACAATCAAAAATATAAATATTCGACTCAAGCCTGATTCGGAGCAATTTATAAGGGCACAAATTACTAGGGGCAAATATGAAAATCCGGCTATATATTATTAGATAACCCAACAGAACACGTCGGTTTGGAAGATTGGAAAGTTTGCAATAATTAAACATTGATTGGCAAGAAGCAAGAAAAAATATTAAGTTAGATTTTAGCCAGTAAATAACTTCATGGAGTTCCCATGCTAGAGTCAGAAAAACTTATTCAAATCGTACAAGCCTGGTTATCGTATATCAGGTTGGAAGAACTGACTCAAGCAGAAGTAGAACGTGGGTCGGAACGGTTTCCAAACGTGTTCAGTGATAACGTTAGACTTGTCGGCAATAAACTATTACTGACTAACGAACTCTTCAAACAATTTCAGCAACAGCAACAAGCCGCAATTAACCGAGATAAGCCCAACGAATTTCAAATAGCTGCTGCCTTACCCCAAATATATTTAGTTCAGGGGAGAGGAAGAGAACAGAAGCTGAAATTTCTACCACTCTTCACCATTGATATTTCTAAAATATTCCGAGGTAGATATCGTAAAACTGGTTGGGATTTGACTGAGTTTGAGTTTCAACCAGTAATTGTAAATTTAATGCGACTCTACGGTTTAGAAGAAGAAGTTGCCGAATCTTTGATTGTCACAGAAGGTATATTTAAATTTTTAGAAGATACCTTTAAAAGAAAATTCCCCAGCCTGCATGACTTTATCGACCAGGTGGACTTACCAGAAGGTAGATACAAATCTTTCCGACAACCTTATTTACTGCGCTGCGACTTTGTACCGTACAACGCTCAATTAAAACAAGACCTGCGAGACATATTAAAGCAATTCCAAGATACACCAGATAATTGTAAATGGCTGGTTGATAATCATCCTGCTGTAGAGTATATCTGTAATTCGCCCAAACCACCCGAACATGAAGTCATGTTTTGGGGAGCGTTTCCTTCTCACGCACCTGATTCATTTCAAGCCTCAGCACTCAAACACGCCCAACATAATCCCATCACTGCCGTTCACGGGCCACCAGGTACTGGGAAAACTGAATTATTCTTGCATTTAGTAGCGCAGCAAATCGTAAAAAGAGCGCTCCGAATTGTTCGTGGGGAAGAAGATGCGAGTAATCTAACTTTATTTGCTAGCACTAACAACAGTGCTATTCAAAAATTCCAGCAAAGACTTTTTGAAAAATTCCCCACCGAACACTTTTATTTAGATGGTGGTAGTCAAGGAGTTATCAGACGTTCAACACTGCCAAAACTACAACAAGCACAAGATTGGTTGCGAGCTACTGAATTTAACCAGGAGATATGGGAGCAAGCCAAACTTGATTTATTGTCAGCAGAAAACGAAATCCAACAACTGATAGAAGAAGACCGTTTTAACGAAAGCCAGCAAGTTGCGTCGGCTGAACAGCTATCACAACTAGATGCCCAAATTCAATCTCTCAATAACGAAATTGCTGCTATTCATGAGGAGTTAGAAGTAGTAAGCGAGCAGCAAGAGAGCTTGGGAGATTATGTAGATTTTCCTTCTTATGCCTACCAGCAAATAAAAGAAGGATTACAAAAGGCAGAACGGGAATTACCTCATGTATCCGACTCAATCGCCAAACGCGCTTTTGACTGGATTAATTTTACTACCGATAAACTAGTTTTTAAACGTCTGGCGAATCGCGTAAACGCTGCTGTATTAAATACCTTGGCAACAGCGCATCCTTTCCAGCTACCCCTTGACCGAGAAGGTTTAGCTGCATCCCAGACGGAAGTTAATCAAAAACTGGATTCCTCCCAACAATGGCAGAATATTAACCCAAAAGTAACTGAACTTCAAACGCAACTGACAAAGTTAAACCAGCAACTGGAGTCAAAACAAACTCATCACCAACAACTCCAAATACAACTTGATAGCTATCCAGACGAAGACTTTTACAGCCGCTTCTACCGCGACTACCATTCACAACAGGTAGAACTATTTCAACGCGCTTTTGAGTTCCTTCAACAAGAAACACTCCGACGTAAAGATAAAGTCATGCAGGCGGTAGAAACCTACGGAAGCGCCTTAACGGGAGACGGGGATGCACTGCTCAAACTAGAAACGGAACCAGAAAATATCTACTGTGACTTAAGTTTAATTTTCCCCGTTATTAGCTCCAGCCTGCAATCGGTACGTAACATGCTACCAACTCTTCATTCCAATAGCATTGCGCTGGCATTAGCAGATGAAGCAGGAACCACTTTAATACATCAACTATTTCCCTTACTGGTTCGTTCCAAACAAGCAGTCGTAGCAGGCGACCCAAAACAAATTGAGCCAATTATAAACCTGTGCGACGACACCATCAAACAGTACCTCAAAACCGCCTTTCTGGAACAAGGGATGACCCAGATAGACTATTATCGTTATGCCCCCACAGCCAAATACACCGCTACCGCTTATCATCGTGCTGCTGGCGCTAATGGCACGGAAGGGAACTTAGGTACCGGAATAGTCTTAAGGAATCACTACCGCTGTGCTGCGCCTATTATCCAATTTTGCAGCCCTAACTATCCCGGTGGTTTACAAATTCTCTCAAATTACGATAGTTCTACACAACCTCCACACCTACTGGCTTACCACGTCGAAGGAAGCCATGTAAATCACACTAACCCAGAAGAAATTGATGCCATAGAAGCCTTTCTTACCTCCTATATTGCTGACGGCGAGGATAATTCAAAAACAATTGGGGTAATATCGCCGTTTTTGCAACAAGCCAATGCACTTAAATATCGACTTATGAAGCGTTGTCAAAACCTTTCTTGGAACGATATTGGCACAGTTCACACCTTCCAAGGAGGAGAGAAAGCAGCCATAATATTATCTCCTTACCAATGCCACCAGGAGCATAGTTTTTGGTTCCTCAATCGTAAACCTAATTTACTCAATACAGCCGTTAGTAGAGCAAAAGAATTATTTGTTTTAGTGGGTAATCTTGAGGAATTGAAACGGGCTGGTGGTGAAACTAAGCGGTTAGTAGAACACATTGAACAACATGGTGAAATTCGTTCTACCAATTCTTAAATGCCTTGGAAGGTTAACTATTATCAACGAAAGCAGGAATGCTGTAATAACGTCTCGATTCTCGTTGTATGGTAAAACAACTCACTAGCAACTGGAAAAATCTGGCGGAAGAGTAGGCGCTGCGATAAGTAACTGTGTTATCTCACGAGCAATTTTTGTAGCAGTGCCTACTCCCGCCTGATTAGCGAAGCGGTTTTCAGTTGCGTCCCCCTCTTAGTGTGTTGTTACTGATTACAGGAGCGTGGGTTTATATAACGGGAGATGCTTATGAATCAATGAGCGATAGTTTTTCGAGGGTATTAGCTTTGACTTCCGAGCAAGGTAGTATTGAATTAGCATGGAGCAAACAATTATCTGAATGGTGTTGAGTGTGGATTGAGTTAAATATAAATTACCTTTTTAAAAAGCCATGAATCTTAGCGAAGTTTTACCCGCAGTTAGCCAGCTATCACATCAAGATAAACTACGGCTAATCCACTTTCTACTGTTGGCTGTTGCTAAAGAAGAAGGATGTAGCTTAGAAACCAGTGATGCAGAGAATACGCTCTTGAATCAACTTGCTTTGACCAGTGCCACCGTTTGGTCGCCTCAAGTGGATAATAAGTCAATGCAAGCCTTGTCAGACCTGTTAGTAAAAGCTTCATAAGAATCCAATGCTTGAAGGTCATCATTTTTCATTCATAGAAAGAACCGATAGTTTTCAGCGTTCCAATCCCCGATTCTTTTTCTTAGATGCTTGTTTTTGCTGCACTTTTTGAAGCCGCAAACGCTCCAATAGTTCTAAATTCCAATCATGTGCTTGTGGTTGCGCTATGGTTGTCTGCGGTAGTAATTCTTTTATAGCTCGTGCCCTACTGCGTCCCGTATCATCGTTATCGTAAGCAGCTATAATAGCAGGAACTTCTCTGAGAAATTCTAACGGAAGACTTTTGGGGCTATCCACCGCCATATACATGGTTCTTTCGGATGGTACATCTCCACGTCCCATTAAACCAATACTGGCGGCTGATAGCGCTTCAATAGGAGATTTACAAAGGACTACTTTTTGTATTTCGTCTCCTGGCTTACCGCCCAAAGGGAAGTAAAACCATCCCTCTTTCCGTCTTGAATTGAGTGCGTATCCCATAAACGAATTATTTTCTCCCCGCGTCCCCCTTAAAAATGCGCCTTTTAAAGTAGTTTCTGCATTTTTGTATTGCGTTCCTTCTTTTACTGGAAGCTCGCGCATTGCAAATACAGTATTTTGTTGCTCATCAGCATAGAGCCATTCCTTTTGATGAAGCGCAGCAATTAAAACTTTAGTTAATCCGCGTTTCTGTACCAAATAATTTTGTACGTCGAGCCACTTTGATTCATCCGGGGTTGGTGGTTCAAAAGTTGGTGTGGGTTCTTCTTTGACGATTTTAGTAACTTGTTTATCTATCAAAGGCTTGGTAGCACGCAGTATCCCTTCTTCCCCAAATTGGTCGTATAACCAGGCAACAGAAGACCTAAAGTTAAAATTATTAACGTGCATGACTAAATCAATAGCCCCACCGCCACCTTTTCCTTCTTTCAAGTCATACCACTTAGAACCATTAATACCGATAGCTTGTCCCAAGCCCTTCCAACGATTTTCTCCTTTTTCAGCTTTATCTAATCCTAAATTCCATGCCACTTCTTCCAGAGGTAAATCCCTTAATTTATCAGCTTGCTGTTTCCAATAAAAGTTCTCCGCTTCTAATTCAGTTACGCGCTTTTCTAATGAGAGCCGTAATTTTTCAGAAGCCGTTGCTCTTTGAGATGCCCGTCTTTCTAACTCTACAATTCTTCTATGGTCGGCTAGCTGATGATTTATAGATTGAATTGTGGGGTCTGCTTTGATGCGCTCAAATAATTGCTGTGCCGTTTCCCCCCGTTTGGGTGCCAGTCGGTCTAATTCCAAAGTCAAAGGTTCTTGATTGACTGCTTGATAGTATTCCTTAACCTTGGTGTGTGTGGCTTTGCTGCCCTTCACACCCCTTTCAATGCCCAAATGTGACAACCCTTTGGCATAGCTATCCTGAAGCTTAGACATTTTAATGCTAGCTTGCCTGCCATCTCCCCCAAACATAGCTTTATGACTTAGTTTTTTAGTTTTATCGTTAACGGGGACGATATAAGCGTGGATGTGGGGAGTAGATTCATCTAAATGTAGTTCAGCCCGAACGCATTTTTCTCCAAAGTTTTCTTGCAACCATTTTGTTGAAGCGTTAGCAAAATTCCGCATTAATTTATCATCCCATTCCCCAGCTTTGTCCGGGTCATGAGGACGAAAATACTCCGGGGATGCGCTTAAGAAAATTTCGCTGCATAGTACCGCATCTTTACGCGGTTTGTGTTTAGTAGATGCAGCTATTTTGGCTTTTACTATTTCCTCTAAAGACGGGTCATTATCATTTCCAATCAACCGAATATTTTCTTTATAAGGGTCAGCATTGGGTGTATCTTGAAGTCGGGCTGTATGTTTTTCGCTACCGCCCACATTCCCAAAACTTTTTAATTTTCCAACGCGCATGATTGCTAAAGCAGTCATTGAAAAACCCCACCAACAACGAGAGTAAAATAAGCCCCGTAGGGCGAACGCAACTTCTGTGTCCGAGAGAGCGTACAGCGAGCGAGGATGGGCGCAGCCCACCCCGCAGGGGCGCAGAAGTGAAGTGAGTACACTTCGATTATAACGAAACTACTCGAAATTGCTTTCGGGGGTAGGCGGGACGAGTAATGTAGGGGGACATCTTGGGAGTGTGGATGTGACGACGTAATCCCGCGTACTATTAGTTAATTCGGTTGGAGCGTAGCGTTTATTTTAATTTATTAAAAGTTGAAAAATTCCCGATTTAATTATTTTTTAAAATAGCAGAAGATTGAAATAACGATAAAGCTGTTTCTCTACAAGAAGTTACGCGCTAGCATTCAACATTATTACCATCAAATTATTTTAATTTATATGCAACAGTTGAACCGAGAATAGTCGCATTCAACAATTCTTTTTCATTTTTGTTTATGTAGACTACCTGCTTATAACGGTTTACAAGTATCATCGGAACAGAAAACCGGGATAAGAAGCATTACATGAATACTACAAAACGCCGGAGGTGTTGAAACTCTTGAAAAATCGTTAGGCAGTAGTTGGTAAAAAGAAAAGTGAGCTACTACAACTTTCAATAAAATTCTTACACAATAAAGCTTTTAAGCTTAACTCAGTTTTATGATAACGATGATACTCACGCCCCAGTGCAGTGCTTCGTTGCGGGGTTTACTCGCTTTAGTGGTGGCTGTTGCCATGTGCCATTAATCGCCTCTTGTTGTGGCAAATAAAGCCGCAAGGATATGAAGAAGCCCTTATCCGGTGCAGGGAGCCAGTTCTTCCTCTTTTTTTCTTCAGTTGGTTGAGCGGACTGGATATAAAGCGTCAGTCCCTCATCTTCGTCGAGAACGAGTTCGTTGTTGTCCAACATCGTTGAATTAATAAGATAGCGCTCGAGTTCGTTCTTCACGAGAAGCTGCTCGGGGAGATTATACATCGTTGCCGACCAGAAAGCGTCAGCCGGGGGCAATCCACCTGGCTCGAAGCGTAGCGTATAACAGACATCGCCTGATCCATTTAATTCGTTGCCGTCTGCATCGTTATAGTAGGAAGGATACATAGCCTCCTCAATGGAATTGCCCCAAATGCCAAGAATCGCGCCAGCCATTCGGTACAGGTAAATGTTACCTGTTCCCGTCAAGTACTCACGTGTGCCGAATAGGTCGGCGGCGGTGACTTCTTGGGTGGCAAGTTTGTTCTGCTTCAGCTCCAGATAAGCATCCCAACCATCCTTTACACCTTGCTCGACGGCCTGCTTCAATTTCCAAGAGAGTGCTGTTGGGTTAAAGGTCAGTCCAGGTCCGATGTTTAGTTTTGCGAAGCGAGCCATCAATTCCGTTTCCGATTCGTGTGTTGGGCAAAACGTCGTGAGCAGGAAGTTCAACAGGCTAAATATTCTGGGTGAAGTTTCGCCCTCGTCCAGTCTTACGGGGATCGGGTATTTCACCGCTCGCATTTCCGCTGGCGGCTCCGTATTTGTAAACTTACTCAGCGGCTGCACCTTGTAACCGTTCTCAATGATGTTTTCGACATTCTCTAAGTCATCTGAGTCGAAAAGCTGGGTGCGGTACAAGGCTAGCGCAAGATTGGTTTCGCTACGGATAACTGCGGTGATTTCAGCCGGTATCTGCCCCGTCCAGTCAGGACCAGCCAGCAAGTACTTGCCTCCGCCATTACCCGTTGTCCGAGTGCCAACGTATTCAAAATTGTGAGTGTAAGCATCGATGAGTTGGATAGAGTAGTATCGTTGAGGGTCTATAACTGGGACCGTCAAAACTAAAGGTTCTGCGCGAAGATCTGCGCCAACCACACAGTAAGGTGTATCCGCGTTTGGTGTCTGAATTGCTTTGTCCGATGGCGTGAACAGTCGTGCTGCGCCAAGCAATTTATTCAAGGGGCCTTTGTATTCGGGATTATTGGGCCAAAGAAAGTAGGCAAAAAGAATCCGATAGCTGTCCACCATCGGATATGCGTAAATGAATGCATCTTTCGCGATTAATCGGGCTTCTTGTGGAGTAAGTGTGGACGAATCAGCCATTCTCAATTCTCCTTCATAATAATGTGCTACCCAACAATACCTTCGCAAAAAAAAGAGTATCAAAAGAGAGGGCTGATGTAGTAAAGTTATTGTTTTCCACAACTACAACTTAATTGCTGCAAACAGTCCATGTTCGACATATTAGCACTATTACTATTACAATATTTGCAGTTCGCAACAGCTACTAATGCATCGTAAAAGGCGACAGCAAAGTGGCGTTGCAGCTTTATCCGGGGTACAGCCGGGATATCTGCATTTTAGGACACGACGTAAAGATATGTTAAGCAGATATTTGAAACCATTGATAAAACGTGTTTCAATATTGAACTGAGTGTTTCCTTTGTTGTAGAAACATCCCCAAAATTGGCCATTTATGGGTAAGTTTGGGAGACTGAATCGCGTGACTGCGTTTGTATCAGCGACAAGCGATTAATTTTTCTTACCATTATTTTTACGTCCTCCACCGTTCGTGACTTCTGCCCGGTGTCAGTTATAAAACTCAGTGCATAAATCTTTTATAGATAAAAATTTCGTATACGTTTATTTTGCCCGCTACAACCTTGGCAAGCTACTATGCTTATAAAATAATCGGTTACTAAAAGTTTGTATATAAAATGTCTAACCAGCAATTATTAGCATGCTAACTATTTGACTATTAATTTATTTTCAAACCAAAACCGAGCAAAAAGTGAGGTATAATACTACAAGTGTCCTAAATTATTGTTATATAAAGCTTTCAGCCGATGTTAATGTAAAACTGTGCAGTACCGATGCTCGGTAACGGTTTCTGAAACTATTGCGGTTAAAGGATATGTACCTTGTTGTGACAATTAAAAATCTTACTTTTAACTTACTTTATAGCGTAATACATTATTACATTATCAAAGTGTCACAGGTATAGTTGCAATTGTGATATTTTTATGCATACAAAATATTGACTAATGCATCAATAAATTTTGATTGGTAGATGTTTCATGCAGCATAAATCCCTGCCATCTCCCTCGGAAAAAAATCGCTCTCCATTTATGGTTCAAATCATACTGACTCCGATTTTCACATAGAGGGTTCAGGTGTTGAATCGTCCGGGGTGGCTGACAACCGTTCAAAACTTTCGCTCTCTCTATTACAGCACGTATAGAATTAACTCTTATGATGAAAATTTTTCCATCAAAAAATGCCTCCCGATTTCTCGGAAGGCATTTTTATTATTTAGAGACGTAATGCATTACGTCTCCAGATTATTCAATTATTAACCGTTGATTGCGGGAGCGCTTACTGCTACAGGAGCAGAATCAAGTGCAGCTAAATCAAGAGGGAAGTTGTGAGCGTTACGCTCGTGCATTACTTCCATACCCAAGTTAGCTCTGTTCAATACATCAGCCCAGGTGCTTACAACACGACCACTGGAGTCGATTACAGACTGGTTGAAGTTGAAACCGTTCAAGTTGAAAGCCATTGTGCTTACACCCAAAGCGGTGAACCAAATTCCGACTACAGGCCATGCAGCTAAGAAGAAGTGCAAGGAACGGCTGTTGTTGAAGGAAGCGTATTGGAAGATTAAACGACCAAAGTAACCGTGAGCAGCTACGATGTTGTAGGTTTCTTCTTCTTGACCGAACTTGTAACCGTAGTTCTGAGATTCGGTTTCGGTTGTTTCACGTACCAAGGAGGAAGTTACCAAAGAACCGTGCATTGCACTGAACAAGGAACCGCCGAATACACCTGCTACACCTAACTGGTGGAAGGGGTGCATCAAGATGTTGTGCTCAGCTTGGAACACGAACATGAAGTTAAAGGTACCAGAGATACCTAAAGGCATACCATCGGAGAAAGAACCTTGACCAATGGGGTATACCAAGAATACTGCGGTTGCTGCTGCTACAGGAGCGGAGAATGCAACACAGATCCAAGGGCGCATACCTAAGCGGTAGGATAATTCCCACTCACGACCTAAGTAGCAAAATACTCCAATCAAGAAGTGGAAACATACCAATTGGTAAGGACCACCGTTGTACAACCACTCATCTAGAGAAGCTGCTTCCCAGATTGGGTAGAAGTGTAAACCGATTGCGTTTGAAGAAGGAACAACTGCACCAGAGATGATGTTGTTTCCGTAGATCAAAGAACCTGCAACAGGCTCGCGGATACCATCTATGTCAACAGGAGGTGCTGCAACAAAAGCGATGATGAAACAGGTGATAGCAGAGAGTAGTGTAGGAATCATCAACACGCCAAACCAACCGATGTATAGGCGGTTATTGGTGCTGGTAATCCATCCACAGAACTGCTCCCACGCCGAAGCGCTTTCGCGTCTTTGTAATGTGGTTGTCATGGTTCAGATAATTGCGTTTGTCTTATATATATATCAGTAAGCTTTTTTGCTTACCTATATTTATACATTAACGTATATTTTACGTTTTGTAAAGTTTTTTTAATAAAGCTTGTTTTATCAGACCCATATGTTAAAGCTATCAATGAACATAATTTGGGCATTATAAGGACTGTAGTTTTCTTCTGCCAGGATGCTAATAAACTTCATCTACCCGCTATCGTTGCGTGTTTTAGAACGGATATGTTTACGTTTTGGGCAATGTCCAAGGCGTAAAGCACGGTTGCGGGTAATGGCAAAATATAATTATGGAGTGTGTCAAATAAAGGGTGCGCTCTATGTGGCTCAGATACGGCGTTAACCAAGATAATAATCTTGTTGCAATTGAAGATTCCCCCAGGGGTAAAACCCAATTAAGGTGCCCGTACTGTGGGGGAAAGCTGACAGCCAAGAAGGCATTGAGCCGAGATACGTGTAAAAACCTGCAAGATGGTCTTAAAACTCTTTCTATATATAGCTTTCAAGGTTTTTGATTTTCTGATTTATAAGGCTTTCCGCACATTGGGCAAAATTTATACCTCAACGACACAACAGGATGCCCGCAATTAGCGCAACTTGCTCGTAACTGAGTACCGCATAGATAACAGAATTTTGCTCGAACATTCCCCCAGATTGGGTCAGCATCACTTCCAGGAGTCCAACACTGGGGACAAAATTTAATCGAATGAACTTGTTTAACTTCTTCACCCCTACTTACAGCTTCCAAGTATTCAAGTGGGATTCCCAAGCCAATCGCTAAACCTTGCATGGTTTTACGATTGATTCTAACCGTCAGCCCCCGCTCAATCTTTCCTACAGAACGAGAATGGATACCAGCAGCATCCGCTAACTCAAACTGAGTCATTCTCAAATGTTTTCGGATTCTCGTTACATAGTCAGCAAGGGATTCTCTTTGTTGGGGATTTTTAAAAGTGTTCATGAAAAGCTGTCCATTTACACCCTTAAAAGATATATAATTTGCTTAGAAAAAACCTTGCTGTAAACACATAAATTATCAGCGTTTTGACTGTAACTTTAGCCACCATTGTAGTTGAATTCTTGGAGCGTCCTGGGCTGGCACCAAGTACCAGGAGAACATACGAATTTACTCTTGGCTCTTTGCTCAAAGAATATGGAAGTTGGTCAATAGAAATTATCAGTAAACAAACATTAGTTGAGTATTTAAATAGTCTTAGTCACTTAAAATACACAACTCATCATAAGCATCAAGCAATACTGCAAAGTTTACTTAATTTTGCAGTAGAATCCGGGTATATAAAATCTAACCCAATTCGTGGATTAAAGCAGCGTTCTCCACAACGAGAAAAAGGCGAGCATAAAAGCGATGATACAATAAGATATTTAACACCAGAACAATTAAATATACTCTATAAAGTCACTAAAAATGACCTACGGATGTCAGCAATAATTTACTTGCTACATCGCACAGGATGTAGAATAGGTGAACTTTTAGCCTTAAATTTAGAAGGTATAGATATTAAAAATCAAAAATTTCAGGTATTAGGGAAAGGTAATAAAAAACGCTGGTGTTTTTACAGCGATGATGCAGCTAAATCTTTAGATGAATATTTAAAATATTCAAGACATCAAAAAAGTAATGCGTTGTTTACAGCACAACACCCAGTTACCTTAGAAGTTACTAGAATTAGCTATCATACACTACACGATTATTGGCGTGAAATCACAAATAAAAATCCAGAATTAAATGGAATAAGAATCCATGATTTACGACATACATATGCTACAGAAAGAGTCGGATTGATGGGTATTGAAGAATTACGTTCCTTGATGGGACATTCCAGTATTCAAACAACATTGCGTTATCAACAAGTAACCTCTAAGAAAGCGGAAGAAGTTGCACGTAAAGCACTTAATAATTTAATAAAAAACGGATTACAACTCTAAACATTCGCTTTCACATAGCTAGCGGTTTTCTATTTTCCATTTTTCAAGACGTTCCATAAGTTCTAAAAGAATATCTTTTACTTCTGCCAATACAACTTTATACAAGTCATATCTATATACATCTTTTTTACCCAAGTAAGAATAGTGTAATGTGAACCAGTTCCCTTTTGGATAAATTATGATGCGACGGTGTAGTGTACGTAGTTTAGAAGTTGGATGTATAGAAAGATTCATATGTGAGAACCCTGGAAAAAATATTGAAGCGTACTTTGATTCAATAATTTGGTCAATCAACCTTCAGCATATGGGATAAATAAGTATGCTGCCAATTACTTTCTTTTAATACATTTTCATAACTAATTTTGACACTGTACCATTCTTCACAAGACATGATTTGAATAAAATTAATTTGTTTTTCAATGCACTTTTATGAGGTGCATTTTGGATAATAGAAGTTACACATACTTCTATTATCCAAAAAAAATAGCTGTTTACCCAAAAGAATATAAAATACTCTTTGGTTGGAGAATAAGAGATAAATTTTATAAATTCGTTTTTTATACAGTGGCGTTGCTATTTTTACTTAAATGACCTCAATTAACCGTACTGCCTATCCCAAATTTAAACAGTTTCCTGATGCTAAAGAATTAGCAGAACTTTATACACCTACACCAGAAGAAATTAAGTTTGTAAAGTCTAAAACCAAGAGCCATAATGGTTTTCTTAGCTTTATGGTGATGTTGAAATCTTTTCAACGGCTTGGATATTTTCCACATCCCGAATTGGTGCCAATCACTGTAATAAAACATTTACGGTCGTGTTTAAATTTACAGAATTGGGTAAAAACAATCCCTTCAGAACGTCAGCGTTACACTTATCAAAATGCGATTCGTTCATACTTGGAAGTTAAACAATACGATAAACTAGCCCAGAAAATAATCGCTATCCTGGTTGCAAAGCAAGCAGAAGTTTTAGATCATCCTGCTGATTTAATTAATGTAGCAATTGAAGAGTTAGTTAAAGAGCGCTACGAATTACCTGCATTCAGTACACTTGACCGTTTAATTGGTCACATTCGTGCAATGGTCAACAACCGTCTGTTTTTGCGGGTATCCAGTATTCTAGAAATTACAGATATTTTTTATTTAGACCAACTACTGGTAGGAGAACCGGAAGAGTCAATTGCAACACTCAATTTACTAAAATCCCCACCCAGGAGTGCAACTCTTGGTGGGATGAAACAACTGTTGGTTAAGTTTGATTCTCTCATGACTTTTGGGAATGCCAAAAGATTATTATCGAGCGTAGCTCCAACAAAAGTAAGGTACTTTGCAGCCCAAGCAAGGGCTTTGGATATATCCGAGTTTCGGGATATTAATATACCTAAACGCCGAACATTACTGATATGCCTGCTATATTCAGCACAGGTCAAAACCCGTGACAATCTGGTTGAGATGTTCCTCAAACGAATGCTTAAGATTCAAAACAATGCCAAACAGCGATTGCAGGAGCTACGGGAGAAACATTTAGTACAAACATCCGAGTTGTTAAATACCTTTTCACAAGTCCTAACAGCATCAAAACAAACTCAAGATAAAGAAGCTTTAGGGGGTAAGGTGCAGACCATCATAGATGAAGGCGGTGGTATAGATTTGCTGCTAGAAAAATATGAAGAAATTGCAGCTTATAATACGAACAATTACTTACCATTGATGTGGCGATTTTATTACAGCCACCGTAAATCTTTATTCGATTTAGTGCGTTCAATGGATATCAGCAGCACTTCTGCGGATGAATCTGTCATTGATGCACTGAAGTTTTTATTGGATAATCAGCACAAGCGTGGTAAGCATTTACCGTTTGATATTAATTTAGATTTTATCAGCAAACAATGGCGGACGCTGGTTATATCTGAGGTTAATGGAACTAAGGTTTTAGTACGTCAGCAGCTAGAAATCTGTATTTTTTCTTACTTGGCTTTGGATTTGAAGACAGGAGATGCTTGTGTAGCTGGTTCTGAAAGTTACGCTGATTTCCGAGAACAATTGCTGTCGGGGGCGGAGTGCAGACCTTTGATAGAAGAATATTGTTCAACTGTTGACTTTCCCTCGAACCCAGAAGATTTCGTTAAATATTTGCGTCAAGAATTGACGAATGTTGCAGAAAAAGTAGATAAGATTTGTGCAGACGACAAGCAGGTAAAAATTAATCAGAATGGAGAAATCGTACTGACACGAGTTCCATCAACTTCCGAGCCAAAAGAGGTAGAAGAACTAGAAAATAAATTACGTGACCTGATGCCAGAACGTAGTATTTTAGACATACTCTGCAATGTTGAACATTGGTTAAATTGGACGAGACATTTTGGTCCTCTATCAGGAAGCGAACCAAAGTTCTCTCAATCTGCGGAGCGCTATATTTTTACCACTTTTAGTTACGGATGTAATCTCGGACCGAATCAAATGGCGCGTCATTCCAGAGACGTGGTAACATCTCACATGATTTCTTACACCAACCGTCGCCATATCAGTACTGCAAAGATTGAAGCAGCGATTCGGGATATGATTAATGCTTTCAACCGTTTTAGCCTTCCGAATCTCTGGGGTACTGGGAAAAGAGCAGCCGCTGATGGTAGCAAATTTGAGATTTACGAGAATAATCTACATAGTGAATACCATATTCGTTATGGAGGCTATGGTGGTATTGCATATCACCACGTCTCTGATAAATATATCGCTCTGTTTACTCACTTCATTAACTGCGGTGTTTGGGAAGCAGTGTATATTTTAGATGGTTTACTAAAAAATACTTCGGATATTCAACCAGATTCTTTATACGCAGATACCCAAGGTCAATCCGCACCAGTATTTGCTATTTCTTACCTTCTTGGTATCAAATTAATGCCTCGCATCCGTAACTGGAAAGATTGTGCTTTTTTACGTCCAAGCCCAGATGCAACTTACGAATATATTGACCCATTATTCAAAGGTGTAGTCAACTGGAACCTGATTCAAACCCACTGGCATGATATGATGCGGGTCGTATTGTCGATAAAAGCCGGGAAGGTAATGCCTTCTACGCTTTTACGCAAGTTGGGCAGCTACAGTCGTAAGAATCGCCTTTACCAAGCATTCCAGGAATTGGGTAAGGTGGTACGGACAATGTTCCTGCTGGAATATATCTCCAACGTCAGGATGCGTCGAGAAATTACTGCCATCACTAATGTTGTGGAGAAATATCACCATTTTCTTGATTGGGTGTTCTTTGGCAAACAAGGTGCGATTACTGAGAATGACCCAATTGAACAAGAAAAGCGATTGAAATACCTGGATTTAGTTGCTTCTGCTGTAATTTTACAAAACACGGTAGATATGTCGCTGGCGATTCAGACGCTATCTGCACAGGGAGAAGAGGTTAACCGTAGATATCTTAAAGCTTTGAGTCCTTACGTGACCAGACATATTAAAAGATACGGAGATTATGTAGTGAATTTACAGGCGATTCCGCAACCATTAGAGGCAGCGATGAAACTTCCACCCGAAATTATTGAAAGCTAGGTATAGCAAGAGTTTTCAGACCATCTTGCAGGTTTTTACACGTATCTCGGCTCAATGCC
>NZ_AP018232.1 GCF_002368095.1 Calothrix parasitica NIES-267
ACGCAGAGATAACCAGTTATGTCTGTTAATCTAGATTAACAGACATAACTGGTTATCTCTGCGTTGAGGGCATCTGCTTAACTGGTTATCTCTGCGTTAGACATACTGTATATGTGCAATGGCTGAAATGCCTGTTATATGTAGGTTTTAGCTACTAGTCAATCCCGCGTGTCCGGATACAAGCCCCCGTAAATAGTTACTGGTTATATATAATAGCTAACTAGTTCTACTAATGTATCCAGTTATTATTTTGCTTAACTAGATATTATTCTTTTATTCGGTTTTATCGAATAAAGCGCCTCAGTAATGCTAGGTGTTTTATACATTTAATCTAAGTGATGATAAAAGCGCGGTCGCGCTGGTGTTTATCTATGATTAGTAATTTTACAATTAATTGACAAAAATACACTTACCGGTACTTTTAAATTATGTTTTAATTTGCTTGCCACGGCATAACCTCACGAACGTCGTGGAAGTCGCGTTTGTTTCTAAAGCATAATTTTGTATGGGTTAGAATAGCGGTTGATAATAAATCCTTACTACCTTTGCTGAGTCCGTGAAATTCCCCTACGAGAAGGCTGCTACAATTCTTGCTGAGTGCGATTTCTTTGGAGATAAGCAGGCATCAGAAAGATGGGGAGTCGATGTCCGCACAATTAGAAATTATCGCGCTAGGTTAAGCGAAGACAAACATCTAACTTCACTTTATCTTACTAAGAAACAATTGCTGGTATCTGGTTGGCAGCAAGACTTAACTAAATGCTTGAATATTGCACTACAAAAGTTGACTGAGTTAATTCTTGATAGGGATTCGGAACCCAGACGAATAACAGCGCTCACAAATGCAGTTAAAGTTGTTGGTGAATTACAGATTGCTGCTGATGTTTTAAACGATAATTAGCCCGATTATCGAGTTTGGCTTATGAAGGACAAATGCGGAAAAGTGAGGAAAAATAGGGAAAATTAAGGACAAATAAAGGTGTTTTTTGCGCTTTATTTCCATAAAAGAAGACTTGACCGGGCTTATATCGTACAAAATTTTAACAATAAGACATTAGCTACAAGCTAGTTATATCAGCTAATACAGCCGATAGCATGAACTTAATAATTGATAAAAACGAGTATCTTTCCTCACTTTTCCTCATTCTCCCGATGCAGAAATAGTAATAGTGGTGGACACGACGTATCAAGAAAAGTTGATGGTAGTCACCCCCTGTATATATATAGATAGTACTAATGGTGACTACCTTTAGACATTTCCCAGATATGACTACAGCGAGTGGTGGACACGACGTATCAAGAAAAGTTGATGGTAGTCACCCCCTAAAATTGGGGTATGCTTGTTGCGTTTTTCGTATAGACGTATTATTTATGTTGAAAAAGAACGATTGGTCATTTCTCAAGGGCAAGAAGTCTGAGAAGTCCGAGAAAACTGTTAAACTGCCACTGCCAGAAAAACTATCCAAAGATTATGGGCTGCATTCACTTGAAAATGGTCATAGGGATAGCATGACTTTTCACGTAGAGTATTACTCTATTGCAAACGATTTGCCAGGACAATGGCATATGCAATTTGCAGTTGATGATGATTTTATTACTTCAGTTTTGGCAGACAACAAGCAAGGTGAATATATAAAAAGGAATAATCCTCATTGCTTCAAAGTAAAATTATCCCCTAGTGAAGAATTTAAGGATAGATGGGGTAATCGAGTTGTTCCGTTCCGAGTAGTGGAAATTTTGGATTAAGCTACTGCGCTTTCTAACTTATCCCACTGCCATAGCCAGGTAGATAATTTTATTTGTAGTTCGGATTCACTTGGTAATAATTCAAGTGCTTTCTCAATAATTTCTAGTGATTTACTGCTAGCATTAAATCGATTGTTAAGTAATCGGTGAAATTTATCTTTACTTGATATTTCTTGAAATGCAGTTGCAACTGTATTGGGGTTGCTCCAGTATTCCCTTTCCGCTATTTCCCCATTTCTTTTTTCTTCCTCCAGAAAATCTCGTTTAAGCCAACCATCAAAAACATTTTCTCTACCATCCAATTTGACAATTGGTAAACCGTTTGCATCGAGTAAGATTTTCTTAGACTTTCTTTTATCAGAAGTTATGTATTCAAAATCGGCTGAGGGCTGACCGTAAATCCTTATTTGTTTCCCCCTTCCCCCTTCTTTTCTAATGAAGGGCATTTTGTGACCGATTAAATTTAAAAGCCTTTGGGTACATTCAATTGGATTATCAACTTTAGAAAAATCAACGCCTAACGCTAATTTCAAAGAATAAATATTATTACGACATTTATCGTAAATGTCTCGGATTACTGGGTGATTTTTGTCAAAATTGGTATCGTTGTAGAGCCGATTAATTCCCAGAAAATCTAAAGCGTCTATCTTTTTACCTAACAAGCTTTTATTAATATCCGGTGCAAAATACTCCCCATTGCCATTACTCAAAGCAGAATTTATTATAGATACATCCCTAGCTTTTAAAAACTTCCTACCCACATCAAAGTAATAATGTAATCGTATCTGTGGGTACCATCCGTCATCATCTTTCTGTACTAATAAAGGTGTAACTTCTACCCCATAACTACGTTCTAGTTTACCTTTTTTCAACTGTAATAATTCGTCATCGTTACGGGATTGTTGCTTTTGTAATTTTTCGTAAGCGGTATCATTTAAGCTTTCTGCTTGTGCAACATTCTCCCGGTGTTTTTGGTATTGTTCGTCTCGGTTGTTGTCAATTTCTACTTTGGTTTTTTCTGCTTGATTCTCAGATGGTAATTCTATTTTTTCGTTATCATCACTATCAATAAATTCATCCGAATTATCAATATCAATTATGATATGTCCTTCTGCTTCAAGTTCGTGTAATACTTGCTCCGAATAATTCCACTTACCTTGATTAATAATTGCTGCTAACTTAGCCCAAGTAGTTAAAGCTATTGGCTCAAAATTACCGTCTAAAGTTTCCTCAAAACCACAATCAATTAAACGATTCCTATTAGCTTTATCTAACTTCCTTTGACTAGCAATAAGCGCTTTATGGTTAGTAGACTTATTACCAATAAAGCCTATCCCAGTTGACTTTACCCAGATATAGCGCGGTACTGGTACGCGGTATCTTGATAAAAATTGCCGTACAGAATCGGTAGTACTAACACCTTGGAATATTCCCCAAACACCATCAAAATGTTTTTCTTCAATGCTTACACCAGTTTCAATAGTTGGTGTAGCAATTACTAAATCATAATCGAGTATGACTTCGTTTATTTTGTTCACACAACCGTAAGCGGGATGTTTGGGATTAGCTACAGTTTCCGAGTCAATTCTAAGTATCTTGAGGTCGGGTATATGCTTCTTAAAAAATGCTTCAAGGGCAATACTTCCCCATCGTGACTTTGCTTTTTGACCGGACACGCAAAGTAAATGTTTTTCACCTTTATTTAACTTTTCTTTGAGTAGCGTAACTAACCGTCTAGCATCTTTATCCTTAAAATTATGTACCTTCCAAGGCTGATTAAACTTGTACTCATTCTCAATGATATGAGTTTTAATTTCCCAACCGATTAACCCCTTAATAAAGTCAATCGCAATATCATTTAAATCAGCATCAGCAATAATTATCTTCCCTCCACTTCTAATAACATTCTGTAGAAGTTCTTTGAGAGTTTTAATAATCGCTACCCTTTCTTTAACACAGGTAGTTGATGATAATAAATGCCAAATTACCTGCATTACCTCGTCAATAATGACCACGGTATTACCCCAATATTCGGGTTTAAATCTTGCTTGGGAATTGGGGTGTAGGGAATCAATACAAAGCCCCATACCCTGTAAATTTTTAGCTTCGCAGTCTTTGACCTCGGTAACGTAAGGAATGCCCAACCTATCAGCGGTTTGTGTAGAAAGCTGAATTCTATGGGTAAGCAGTAGAATGCGCTTCTCACCGCTAGAAAGTAGGGGAGAGGTAAACCAAGCCATCCAATGAGTTTTACCCGTCCCCTTGGGGCTTCTAACGCCGATTAGTTGCGCTTCTGTTGGTGGTAAGGTGTCGTTGGGGTCATCTTGGTTTAGCAAGTAGCGTCGATTTAGTTTTTGATTGACTGGGTAGGTTAGCTCTTTTAGCTGCTTAGATTCCCAATCATCAAAGCCCAAAGCGCTACGGTAGAAATTGCTGAATTGTTCTTCTGGATTGATTCCCAGTAGGGAGGAATTATAAAGCGCATCATCAATCCCCTTGCCAATTTTTCTATCCCAACTGATAACCGCTGGCTGGCAGCCGAATTTTTTAAATAATTTAGCTGTTTTACCAATGGCGTTGTTAACGTCGCGTCTCGTACTCCGTTTAGAATCTTGGTCAAAACAGAAATAAATACGCCGTTGTGGACTAGCAAATATTTGTAGCTGGGGAATTAAATAGGGCATTCCTACGACTTCCCCATCATCGTTTTTGGGTCTGCGGATGCCCATTGTAATACCGGGTAGCGCTATCGCTACATAGCTACAGCTAAGAATTGCAGCTGCTTTTTTAGCTCCCTCGGTAATAATCAAAGGAATTTTGGGATTATCAATAACCCACTTCCAGAAAATTTCGGGTTGGGTCGTAACGTCGCGGTAATTATCTGGTAACGCCACATCGTAACGCCGTGCGATTACTTCCCAAATATCAACGGGAATTCTTAGCGCAAAAATTTCAGTCGGAACCTTGAGGGGATGCTCGTATTTAACGTACTTGCTCTTGGATATATCAAAATAGGGATTGTCCGGTTTAAAAGTACCCCATTCGGAAATATCCCCGGTGAGAACATCAACCCCACCACAATACCAACCACCATTACTGCAATGAGAATAGCGCTCAATCGTTCGCAAACTAACCCGCCCGGTGTTAGTACGTTTTAACTCGTCCGAGTAAAGCAGATAGCTCCCAGGAGCATTACCAGTTAAAGATTTAAAATTTAAACGAATGATTTCGGAAGCTATGGCACTTTTTTGTAATTCTTCCGAATGGTGATGAGCTAAGTGTGGGAAGATTACCGAATTTTCTATTGTGTTTTCTTCGGGTAAATTACTTTCCTTGTCAGCTTGCTGTTCGTTCGCTGTTTCTGAGAGCTTGGATACTTCTGATAATATCGGCTCGCTGTCTTCAAATCTGATTTTTCGGAGAATTTTAGTAATTCTTTGACCAGCGGTTAAAGGCTTTTTATTTTCTGGCTTCCCGAATCCTTGAGGGGCTTTCATTTCCCTACCTCCCCATTAGGAAGATAGCTATCTAAAATCTCACCAATATGCTGCAATCCTTGTTTTGGCTTGCTTTCATTCAACGAGAAAAGCGCCGCATCGCACCGACCACACTTGACAAAGCCTAAGTCGTCATGCCAGCGAACAATTACAAGCCCGGTAGCGTAATCGCAATAGGGGCAAGGCTTTGAGAGATTTATGCTTCTATCGCTGTGGGGATATCGCTTTCCTTTGTCCGATATTCCCGATTTTCGGTATTGCTTTTTCTTGGCTGAATCTTGTACTATGGGAGTACAAGATTTTTTGTTGAAGTGCCGTTTTCCTTGCTGGGGGGCGGCATTTTGCATTTTTGGGGTTCCTCTTTTCAAGTTCCCCTGTTGCCTCTAGCTATTTGTCCATGTTCGTTTGCAGCTGATACTCTATAAGTAATTAAATTTTTTATTTGAAGAAGTTTGGTTTAACTTCTTGGGGCTGCAAAAACAGGTGGTGCTGTTTGCATTAAGGCAACAGGGAGTTAGATCAATTTTTTTAGGCAATCACACCACTGAGTGCCTATATAAATCTCACCATAAAAAAGCAAATACTGGAAAAAATTCCGACCAGATTAACAGAAGGTTAAGGCGAGAGTATCGTTTTCTGACTGCTATCTGCACATACTGGCTTGCCTTCGCTCCATTTCAGCGAAGAAAGTTTTACCCCATATTTTTTGAAATAATCTTTTCTGCACCACATCGCTGATTCTTCCTTGAAGCTTTGTAGGAAAGCTTTCCAAGTCTTTTTTAGCTCGCCTTTTTTATAATTTTTGTCTTGTCGGTAGTTCCAAATAGCGCAAACAGTAAACCCGAACCAGTCTCCCGAATTTAGTAGGGCTGAGAATGCAGTTTTTTCTTCATCTGGGTCTAGCCTGTCTCGCATAAAAGCTGTGCAATGTCTGTAGTCTTCTCTTACTTCATCTAAAGTGATTCCTTGATTTATATCGTTGGTTAAAAAGTTTTGAGCTTGGAGCATAGATAGTTGCTTGCATCTCTCGGCGAGCATCTGTCTGGGGTTTTCAAAAGGAAAATCTGTTTTGTTTTCTGCTGCAAAAACCTTAATCAAATCCCATCCCACATTCATAAGATTTAGCTCAGCCAAAAAGCCTTTTGCAGTAATATTTATTAATTCTTTGAATGCCGGATGGAGTTCTACTGATTCAAGCAGGTTTGTTGGCTTGAATCCCAATTGATCCAGTTGTAGATAATCAAGTTGTTGTCCGATTAGTCGCCAGTAATTTTGTCTGTGCTGCCATATCTGGTTTTGTTCTATCGATAATTTTCGTAGTAGTACCAACTGAATTGGCGGTAATTTTTGTATAGCTAGCGTAAGTAACTTAATTTCTCTGAGTGTGTCTTCTGTCTGGTTTGTAATTGAACTCATTGTTAGCCTCAAGCCGAAGTTTAGTTGCGTTTTGATAGCTTACTAGCATGGCTTGCTATTACTCTAAAGGGCTGTTACATTTATTTCCTCAAAACAACAAATACCGTAGAACATGGATGTACTCACGGTAGCAAAACAGCATAGAAAAAAGTAAGAATAAGCAATCAAACGATAATCGACCGCAAGCCCAAGCCCACAGCCGATTTAAGCACCACAAAATCAAGTAAGAAAAGGTATTTTAAGGTAAATCGTTAGAAGTCAGATAGTGAAGGAAAAATTAGAACCGATGCTGGGACACTGAACTGCTCAGAACCGCGTACATTTTTGACAGTGGCTTGTGGGTTTTTGCTGTCGGTATTGTGAAAGAATCGCGGTATCTCAAGAGTCCTAAATATTGCTTATAAATACTCCTCAATTTTACCAGTTTTGGGTTAGCTAATACCTTGCTGAAATTGGTCTATTGCGTCGAGTTGGTCTGGGATAAGCATACACTCAGTTAATAAATCAATATCAATTTGTGGAATAAGCTTTGAAGTTTTGATTTCTTCGTAGCCGTAGGTTTGAGAAAATTCTGCTGGGTTTTCTTCTCGCAAGTAGAATAATTGAAGGTGATTTTTCTTCCAAAACCAAACTTCTTTTACTCCCAAACGTCGATAAGTTTCTAACTTTTTAATACTGCCACTAGTTATTATTATTTCTATGGCTAAGTCGGGTATATCTTTTTCTTCTCCTCCAAATGAATAGCATTCGTCTGGTTCCGCTCCAGCTTTTTTTAAACGATTTCTGGCTGTAGTACTCCCCATAGGAGTATGTTTAATTCGTTTAGTAATTAGAAGCAGTTCTACAAGAGAACGTATCCGCGATTTTGTGGTTTCATGTTTTCTTGATGGCGACACAATTTCTAATATTTCATCTAAATACGATACGCGGTAATGCGAGTTTTCTTCTAACTTGGCTAGTAGGGTTTCATAGCTGTCCCAACTTACACCTTGAATAACAGCTTGAGTGCCGTCCGAAGTATGAGTTAGTTCTAATGCTTCTAGGTTAAAAGAATCGTTTAGTACTTCTAGTTGTGTAAGGTTTTCTAGCAGTTCTAGTTTTTCTTGTAATTGATGTACTTCTTGTCCTAAAGCGTCTTTAGCTTCCTTGAGGCTAACCATTGTTTCTCCTACATTTTTTATTTGGTTACGCTGCCCCTTTATCTTTCTTGGATGAAAGGGTTTCTTGTTCAGCATTTCTAGCTTTAACCGCTTCCATTATTAGAATTGCTCCCATCTGGCTCAGTGAACGCATTTCATCCCCTGCCATTGCTTCTACCATTTCTCCTATATCGTCAGGTAATACAACAGATATCCGTTTACTCATAAAAGCATTCTGTGAATTAGTCATAGATTATTACTTTCCCCTAATAGTGTATTTCTTAGCTAGCAGTGGCATCATACTACTAAGTAGCAGTTGACGCAATATGCACACACTGCTATCTTTGCTTATATTACGCAGTCATACCCACGAGAATTTCTAACTTAATTCCCGTGAAACTTCTTTGTGTCCTATGAACTTCAAAAAGATTGAGCCGGATTTCAATTACATAGCCGAACGGCTATCAGAAGTGATTGGTCAAATAAAACAAGATTCTTTAGAGCCTATCGTCAAAACCTTTATGGAAAGCTTAGAATCTCATGGCTATACGGAACCCCAAATATTAAACGCTATAGCCGATTATTACCATTTAAAAGACTCGGAAAAGTACCGACCTTTGATTAGTCAATTGGAAAGAACAGTAATAGAAGCTCGGAGAATTAATGGTGAAAAAGTTCTTTTTTATTAATCCAGTGCGAACAATTCGGGCTTTAATCTTCCGATACCGCACTCGTAACGACGTTTTTCTAAATGGCTCAAAATACTGCTACCGATGCCACCGAAACGTAGGCTACGACCGGGCTTTTAACTGTCCCAACCAAAATACAAACCGCTGCCCTATCTCCCCAATTCCTTTTTAGAAAATAATTGTAAATTTTTATGAAGCCAAAACTACCAGAAGCAATCGCAAACGGACTAACGAACTTAGGCAACAGCATCGACCGGGCCACAGATAAACAGCTGGCTTGGAAGAGAGAAAACCGTGAAATCGGCTTATTACCAGATGGCGAAAAATTACGGCTGTTGAAATACCAGCTTTACCGGGATGTGCGAGCGGGTAAGGACACGTCAGAACTGCGAAAAACCATAGCCCTTTTGAGCAACGAGATTGATAGGGACAGAAGCTACGAAAATTCATTTGTAGGACTGCTAAATCAAGTTTGTAGCTTGTGGCTTTTGATAGGTGCTAGCGCTGTAATTGTCAGCTTTCTAGTTACTGGCTTGGGCTGTCCCTATCAATCAAAATTCTGTGCTGATACCAAAAATGTCAGCAACTCAATTACTAGATATTTCACTGGTGAGTAATTTTTTGAAGCGAGTAACCCCGCCCGGTTTCTCGCCACAAGAATGCGCTACCGCCGCAAAACGATAAACAACAGAAGGATTTTATCAAAATGCCCAGAAGAAAAGAACCTGGAAGCCTAACCGGGTCAAAACGAGTCAAACAAGAGAAAGCAGCTTCCGCTGGTAGTCGCGCTAAGAAGATGGCAGAACAAGCGGGGACCGCATTAAAAGACGCGGCTAAATCAACAATTTCCAACGCGGGACAAACCGCAATCAATACCGCTGCTACTGCTGTCAGTTCCACAGCAAACGCTACCACTACAGCAGTTTCTAACGCTAAACAAGCCGTTACCGATGGTATCCAAGCCCGTAATGCGCTGGTAGGGGAGAAAGGCTACAGCGGTAAACTTTCCCAAACAACAACCAACAGTGACCCCTACGGTGGTTTAGGACTCCCAGAGTTAAATTTAAGCAGTCTTATCCCCACAGACTTACTTAATCCCTCTGGCTTACCCGAATGCTCCCACGAACAGCTAAATCAAGGGCTATCCCAGTACGCCAGTGCGAGCCGTGCTATGCAGCTTTATCAAGCTGGCTACAAGTACATTGCCGATGTCGGTAAGGTTAAGCAGCAATCCCACAAAGCCCAATCATCAATCATTAAAGGAGTAACTGAGGAAGTTAAAGTACAGCAAAACATCGTTGATTTTGACGTAGCGAATATTGAATTAGAGCAAAAATTAGAAAAGCGTAACCAAGCAGAAGAAACATTAAAACAAGAGCAAATTAAAACTGTTGCTGCTATTAACGAGACAGAACAATTACGTCAGAAATTAGAAGCACAGGAAGATAAGAGAGAAGCAGAAATACAGCGAATAATTGCTCAAACTAACCAGATATCCCAGAAATATTTACAAGATTCAATTCAAGGGATAGCAGCATAAAAGTAAAATGGGGGCTATTATTCCCCCACAATTAACAATTTTGATTAAGCAGTAAAAGTTTACCATGATTACTCTAAATAGTCTCAAAAACCGCTTATTCCTAGTCAGTTTAAGCGGTAGTTTAATATTATCTATTCTGGCTTTAATCCTCCCCTCTGAAGAAATAAAGCAGAATTTAAAATTGGGGATAGCTTGCTTTATCGGTGCTGGCTTTATTGCTGAATATTGCGGTACCAAGTACTTACGAGAGATTGATAAGATTGAGTCAAATAATAATAAATTGCTTGATGAAAAGGACAGTTATATTAATCAGTTTGAGCAAGATATCAAAATCAAACAAGCCAGAATTGAAAAACTGACTACTGCTACTAGCGAGCTAGCAACACAGCTAGAAAGCATAAATAAAGCAGCTAGCAATAAACAGTTAGAAATTATTAAGCAACAGCAAATAGTTAGAGAATTAAACCAGAAGTTAGAATCAATTGGGGAGTTTACCGCATCCGAAAAACACCGAATTGTCAGGGATTGTTATAAACATCAGATTAAGAAAGTAGATTGTTTAATTAATTCCCTAAGTCGTAGATATCCCGCTATTTCTGAAGAAATTGATAATTTAGCGGTAGAGGTTGATAAGTTCCGAAATTACTACCTACACAAAATAAACGAGTACGAATCAATTGATGATTTTGACAGCTTGTTAGATATTGGCTTGGAACTGCAAGAAAAAATCATTGATAGGTCGGTTGATTTGCGAGTTAAAGCCCAAGCAATCGTTATTAACTACCTATCCCTAATAGTTGATGATTCGGTTAGCTTGATGGACTACGAGCGCTATATTAGCGATTTAGCAGCAAAAGCCAAGCAAGAAATACTTCAGTTAAACCAATTCCATGAGGGGAATAAAAAAGCCATTGCTTCTGAGTGGATAGCCAGCAATCAAGAAATGGTTCAAAGATACCAAACAGAATATACCGATACTTTGGATACTGCTAAATATGCCGTTTCTAAGATGGAAGAATTGAATAAACACATCCTTAATTTAGAAAGCCAGCTATTAGAATCTAGAAAACCTAACCGTTTTCCCGGTACTACAGAACAGGCTAGGGTAGGTAATAGTTTAATTGACTATTATTACAAACTAAATTATTGTCTTGATGCCCTACAGTGGTCAACTGATGATACTGGCTATAAGCTATGTTTTTCTATTAGTAGAAACGGTAGATATTTTATTGACTGCGATACTTTAAATGATGGTACTACCGACAAAATAAAAGAATTATCCGGTGCTTTAAATAAACCGAAGTTTGAGTATAACAATCGCGGTGGTAATGTTACGCTTTACATCCAAACAAGGCATAAGAAAAAAGCAACGGTTGAGGAAGATACAAGACTTTGGAAACCAGCAAACGAGTTTGAGAAAATTGTTAGTAAGTGGTCACGAGTAAGAATTACTGGCGGTAGTGAATCGGGTAAGTCTCCCACTGCTGAAAACCTAGTAGTAGCTATCCTACGGAACCGACCGGGAACAGTTCAATTATTCAACCCACAAGAAAATTCAACTAAAAATCATTGGGGTATTCCAGTTACTGGTACTACTCATAAGGACAGTGAGAAAGGTATTGCTGACTTGGCTAAAAAGATTGATTCCCGGTCAAACGAGGAAGAACCAAAGGACTGCTTCTGCATGAATATTTTTGATGAAATTGACTCAACTATGAGTCACACCAAAGGTAAGAAAATAGTTATAGGTGATAACGTCAACTTTATTATCAAGCAAGCTAGTCACCAGAACTTAGGTGTGGTGTTTATCGGTCAAAATGCCAATGTTAGCGAGTATCCGGGAATGTCCCGTTCTGACTGGAATAGCGCGGTTAACCTCCACATTGGGGCTAACTGCTACGATGCTATAGAAAATAGTAACCAGTTCACTACGCATCAACAAAATAAGCTAAAAGCAATTGCAGACAAGCTTACAGCTTATTGTGAAGCTAAAAATAATGAGTTAGGGCTAGACAATACCGATGCAGAAGCTTACCGTTTTGGCTTTGTAGTGGAACCTGGTAAGAAACCGTATTTTATTAGCCTACCAAGCTTTGGGAGTTACAAATTTGACGAAAGCACACAGTTTAAAACGCCTAATGGGGATGACGAGAGAGAACCTAAAAACTTATGTGATGATGCTCCCAAAAAATCAAGAAAAACTATTAAGAATAATCCCCCTTGCACTAAATGCGGTAGCACCAATACCAAGCCATTTGGAAGTCAAGGTAGGTACCAATGTCTGAACAATTGCGGACAAAGGACATTTCGTCCTAAAGCTAAATAATGAATTAGTTACTATTAGCAAATAAATTGTAGTAGCTATTATAATTACCCCCTACAAACGTTGGTAAAAATGCTGGTAAGAAGTTGG
The DNA here is from genome assembly GCF_002368095.1 of Calothrix parasitica NIES-267. Classification (GTDB taxonomy): domain Bacteria; phylum Cyanobacteriota; class Cyanobacteriia; order Cyanobacteriales; family Nostocaceae; genus Rivularia; species Rivularia parasitica. The sequence goes on from NZ_AP018232.1 coordinate 12,441, forward strand.
TAAGACACTGGTAAGTGCTGGTAAAGGTTGGTAAGGGTGGTAAAGCTAAAGTCTATAATGTATGCTGCTGTGGAAATACAGCCTTTACCATTTTTGGTAATTCCCCCGGTAAAATGCCCATAGGGGTATAAGCGGTAAATTGGTAAACGTTAATAGTTTGGAATTATCACCATCTGCATTTTTTGCAACTAATAATAGAGTAAAAAGAGGAAAATTTATGTACGTACACAGTAGGTATGAATCTATAAATGTAGACGCTATAACCCATATTTCTTGGAACCATATCATCGAAAACACTCCCACAGGTGCAACGGTAGTTTGCTTATCGCTTGTTAATAAATCAACTTTGTATCTTCACTACAATGACCCCGATGATATGAAAGTGATTTTAAAGCTTAAAGAAGTGCTTGATTATCCATACGAATTACCAAAAAATACACTTCAATAAATCACTATTACCGTCAGACCAACAGCAAGTAGTTCTTAAATAGCCTAACTAGTTATTGACGATGGCTAACTAGTTAGGTTATATTGTAACCAGTTAAATAAAAAACTATAACTGGTAATTCGGAGCATTTTAAAATGTCTAAAGCAGTACAGGAAAAGGTAAACGAGCTATTTGAAGCAACCAAAAACCTAAAAACTTTTGAGGAAATGCAACCCCACTGTGATGACTTCAATAACTGGATTAAGGAAAACACCACATACAGTCAAGAATCACTAGGGACAGTACTTTCCCGCGTTGGCTTTTACAAGAAATTCAAAGGTTTACCCCTAGAACAAGAAGTTAACGCGGTATCCGTTCCAAAGTTGGATAAGGACGGGAATCAAGTAGGAACCGAATTAAAGCATTATGTTCTTACTCAATGCGGTTTAACTAAGAAAGATTGGGAGGTTAGAAACACCACTACACGCGCTACAGACCGCTTAAGCAATGGCAATGAAATCGACCCCGAACAGTATTTAGAAGTTGTTGGTAAATTACTTTCGAGTGATGACCCTCACGAATTAGCAGTAGGGCTAATCGCTAGCACCGGACGTAGACCACACGAAATATTAGCCCGTGCTAAGTTCACCCCAATAGAAGGGGAAGATTACCAAGTAATGTTTGAAGGGCAAGGTAAAAAGCGCGGTGAAAAACCAGTATTTAAAATTGCTACTCTTTATCCTGCTGATTACATCATCAAAATTCACACGGCATTGCTCAAGGAACCAAGCACCAAAGCATTACTTAAGGAAGTCAAAGCAGAATTCCCCAAAGATACAGTTGCTCAAAACCGTAGAATTGATTCCCGTCGTAATGGTTCTGTGAACCGCGTTGTACGGGCTTATTTTGGCGATAAAGATGACTCTAGTCCGGTACTCGCAATCAGGCATGGTGAAGAACAAGACAACTGCAAAGCTTTACGGGCTGCTTATGCTGCACTGGCTACAGAACGGGATTGTCCCAAGTCCGTAGGGGAGAAGATGTTACACGCTGCTAGGTTGTTAGGTCACTATGTAGGTGAAAAGCCTACGGATAGTAGCTTACGTCAAACAGTTACTACCCTTGGCTATCTCGATTACTACACCACTAAGTCCGTACCATTTCCCAATAATTTAGTAGAAGATAAACAACCAAAAACTAATGTAAGAGTATTTGTTGATGACCTCAAAGCTATTAAGGAGTTACAAGAGAAATGGGAATTACCCAACCAACAAACCACAGTTAAAAATTTAATTGAATTAGCTCAAAAAGCTAAAGAATTAGAAGAAAAGTTATTAGATACTCAAGCACAGTTAGAAGAATTTAAAAACCAACAATTACAAGAAACGGATACAGAAACAATGGAAAATTTAGAATCAACAATTAGCCGTATTTTGGATGAAAAGTTATCTCGACTAATGCCCCAATTACAGCAAGGTGAATCGAATTCTACTAACAATAAAACTGCAAAGTCTAAGCCCAAGGAAGATGATACAGACTGGGAATCAATGAGTAGCGAGGAGTTAAAGCAGAATAAATCTAGGGGTGCAGCAGAAGAAAAATTAAGACGTTCCTATCTGGCTATTACCAACCATAACGACCACAAAGCAAGAGATAACAATGGTCAACCCGATACTAATCAAATGTGGGTAATAAATAATCAAGCTTTACGTCAGTTATCTGGCTGCAACGGGATGTTAGTTAAAGATTGGATGGAACGCCATAAAACAGCGATTGACGACCATAACAATAAATATGGGTTAGGAATTTACCACAACAAAGGACGCGGCGATATTACTGAAGCTATTAACTGATAAACCAAAATGCAAGGAAACATCCATCTGTGTAGGTGTTGGGATGTTTCCTTATAGGAAGATAGGGAATGCCGGAATCGGAAGATGGGGAGTAGAGAATTAGGAATTAGGAGTAGATAACAGTCACCAGAAAAAGTTTTTTATTGCCAATCGCGAACCGAGCCAAAAAATAAAATCACACACCACAAATTTTCGCAATTTCAAAACCATCAAAAGTTACGCCATGATTCGAGATTTACCATAGAAAATTGTGATGATAAATCAAAAAATTTCTTGCAATTCTGTTAACAAAAGTTCACAATTACATAGTTTTAGTTATGCCGTTGCAAGCAAATAACAGCATAATTTGAAGTAGCCATCAACGAACCATAGAGAGATACCATAGTATTACGCCTAAACTACTTGCGTATACTTATGTGCTTATTAAACTAAATACTGGAACAGACCATAGATAAACACCAGCACAATTTGCTTTTATTGCCTGCGTAACTCTATGTACTCACAATAGTCAGTAAATAGTTGTTTGTTCAACAAAAGCGAACAAAGGGTAAGAATGCTAATTTACTACGTACTTTAACAATCAATGTACTAACTATCTGGATGCAATGTTAAGAATAATTGCTCGGTGTTGCCAAACAGTCAAAGATATGAAACTATCTTGTTAATCAATATGTAACCAGATACACTATGCTAACCAGTTATATTATGCTAATATATATAACCAGTAACTATTTACGGGGGCTTGTATCCGGACACGCGGGGTCAACTAGTAGCTAAAACCTATATATAACAGGCATTTCAGCCATTGCACATATGCATAACGTCTAACGCAGAGATAACCAGTTAAGCAGATGCCCTCAACGCAGAGATAACCAGTTATGTCTGTTAAT